>NZ_CP074572.1:0-1375802 GCF_018394335.1 Shewanella dokdonensis
TGAATTACCGCGTGGACGCGCAGCTCTATTTGCAGGTCCCGATCCTACGGTGGTGGTATCGTCCGCCATTACGGCAGTAAAAGCCTACATCAATGATAACCGCCGCCTCGGGCGCAGTGTCACCCTGTCCGGGTTATATGCAGCGCTGCATGTGGGCGGTGTGCAGCGGGTTGAGCTGCGGTCACCCACCGCGGATGTGCATTGTAGTATCAACCAGGCCGCCTTCTGTGACGACATTCAGGTGGTCTATGGAGGTATCGCGCAATGAGTCATTCGCTATTACCGCCCAATGCCACTGCGCTTGAGCGCCATCTGGAAACCGTGTTGCTGCGCGCCACCGAACTGCCAACCCCGCTGCGGGAGATATGGAACCCCGACACCTGCCCGGTAGCCTTGCTGCCCTGGCTGGCCTGGTCTCTTGGGGTGACCACCTGGAAGTCCTACTGGCCGGAGTCCGTGCGCCGCAGCATCCTGCGCAGTGCTATTGAAACCAAACGCCGACAGGGCACTGCCCAATCAGTGCGTACCGTGGTGGAGTCCTTTGGTGCCGCCCTGGCACTGCGGGAAAGCCGTGAAGGCGCGCCCCATCACTTTGATATCACCATTAACGCCCCAGAAATGGACGGCGCCAGTATTACTGCCCAGTTTCAGCAGGACATCATTGATGAAGTGACGCGGGTGAAACCGGCGCGCTCATACATGACGGTCCAGGCTTCATTGACTGCCGACACCCGTTTATCGCTGGCCGGCGCGGTGCGCGCCGCCAATTACACCCGCTTGGAGTTAGCTGTATGAACCTCACCATCACCGCGGCGGGCCGCGCCGCCCTTATCAACGCCCAGAATACCGGCACCAACGCCATCACCATTACCGCGATTAGTCTGAGTGAAACCGCCTTTGACGCCACCCCCGACGTCACAACGCTGCCAAAGGAGATCAAACGCCTGGACACATTTGCTGGCGAACTGGTCGATGATGACACGCTGCATGTGACCATCCGCGATGAATCTAATGATGCTTACCAGTTAATCGCCTTTGGCCTCTATAGCGATGATGACACCCTGTTCGCGGTGTATTCACAGCCGGAAGTCATTCTGGAGAAAACCCCGAGCGCCGTGGCCTTGCTGGCGGTGGATATCAAGCTAGACGCTGCCGATGCTGCGCTTATCAACATCACCGGCGATACCAGCTTCATGCTGCCACCGGGCACAGAATCCGTACCGGGGCTGCTGCAACTGACACAGGACAGCTCACCACTGGATGACCGCCACCTGGCCGTCCACAGTGCGCGCGTGACCCAGATGATTAACCTGCGGTTTGCTGACAGCGGCCTGGACGACGTGGCCCACTGGAATGCCGCCTGGCATTGGGGCAATCATGCAGTGGCCGGCTATCGCTATGCTGGCACCGGTAACGAGCAGGTGCGCAATAACAGCCAGCTCGATGCCCGCTATGTGCAGCAGGCCAGTCGCGGGGTCGCTGGCGGCGTGGCAACCCTGGATGCCAATGCCAAAATCCCGCTCAATCAGATCAACGATTCAGTATTAGGTCAGGTCGAATACAAAGGCGTGTGGGATGCAGCCAACAACGTGCCGACACTGCCCAGCGTGCCCGCCAAGAAAGGCGATTACTACATTGTCAAAGTGGCCGGCAGTCAGTTTGGCCTTACCTTCGAGCTAGGCGACTGGCTCATTTCCAATGGCAGCCAATGGGACAAGGTGGATAACACCGATGCGGTCTCTTCGGTGAATGGCCGTACCGGCCATGTGTCACTGAATGCCGCCGATGTGGGTGCTGCGCCCACCACACACAGCCACAGCTGGAGTCAGGTGTCTGGTATTCCGGCCACCGCCAGTCGCTGGCCGTCCTGGAGTGAAGTGAGCAGCAAGCCTGCCAGCTTTCCCCATCTGGGCACAGCCACACGGAATTGGGTGGTAACAACTATATCTCCGGGCTTGGCGGCGCCGTCCTTCTTTGGCTCGGGCAAACTGCGCTACCAGATGCTGGGCAATGGCAGTAACGGTCTGGGGGCGTTCCAGGTATAAGCTGGAGTGATTGCCTGTGGATCTCAGCTTACAGCGGCACCGATGTAAAGGTGTCCAACCTGCTGTGCATGGACAAATCGGGCGCGGGTCGCATCGGCTTCAGACAGCAGGCGTATGACGCCAGCACCTGGGGCCAGTTTAACGAGATCTACCACACCGGACACAAGCCCAGCTATGCAGAAGTCGGTGCCGCCCCCGCCACACACAGCCACAGTTGGAGTCAGGTAGCCAATATCCCGGTGACCGCCAGCCGCTGGCCCGCCTGGAATGAAGTGAGCAGCAAGCCCGCCACTTTCCCACCGGCGGCCCACACGCACGACTATGTACCGACCGCCCGCAAGGTGAACGGCAAAGCCTTGACTGCCGATATCTCCCTGACGGCCGCCGATGTGGGGCCGCAGCCTCCTCGCACAGCCACAGCTGGAGTCAGGTGTCCGGTATTCCCGCCACCGCCAGTCGCTGGCCGTCCTGGAATGAAGTCAGCAGTAAACCGTCAAGTTTCACACCCTCGGCCCATAGCCACACCGGCAAGATGACCTTTACCCTGCTGTTAGGTTCTGCCGTTGCACAGGGGAACTTCACCCTGTCCGCGCCGTACTCCAGTTTTGATGGATTGGTGGTAATTGCCGGCGGTGATGACAGCTCCTATGCAGCCATGAGCTTTCTGCCCACCGACATGCTCAATGCGGTGAGGTCGCTGGGACTGGATGTGTGCTGCTACAGTCTGATGGCATTCGCTTCCGGGGCTATTTCAGCAGCAACAACCAGACCTTTGTCACCACCTCGGAAAACGCCAAGGTACACCGCATTTATGGCTACAAATACACGGTGAGTTAACGCCGTCCATTACCCCGCGAGAGTCACCCCTCAAGCCTTTGCCTGGCTCCTGATGGGTTTGCAAGCTAACGCTGCTAATGCTGAGTTTGCAAACCTCATGGAGCCCACTTTATGTCTGATTACCACCATGGTGTGCGTGTCGTTGAAATCAACGAAGGCACCCGCACCATCCGAACTGTTGCGACTTCGGTGATTGGGATTGTCGCCACTGGCGATGACGCTGATGTTGACCAATTCCCGCTGAACCAACCGGTGCTGCTGACCACCCCGAAAAATGCCATTGGCAAGGCCGGTAAAACCGGCACCTTGAAACAAACCCTGACGGCCATCACCAATGTGGTCAATACCATGGTGGTCGTAGTGCGGGTTGCCAGTGGTGCCGATGACGCCGAAACCTCTGCCAACGTGATTGGTACCGTCACCGAAGACGGCCAGTACACCGGCATACAGGCGCTGCTGGCCGCGCAGTCACAACTTGGCGTGAAACCCCGTATTCTGGGGGTGCCGGGACTCGATACCCTGCCAGTCACCACCGCCTTGTGTGCCGTTGCCAAGAAACTGCGCGCCTTTGTGTATGCCTATGCGCATGACTGCGCCACCAAAGAAGCGGTGGCCGCTTACCGCGAGAATTTTGGCGACCGCGAACTGATGCTCATTTGGCCGGAGTTTATCGAATTCAACACCGATACCGCACAAAGCAGTGCTGTGCCGGCAACCGCTTATGCCCTGGGCTTACGCGCTTACATTGATAAGACTGTGGGCTGGCACAAGACGCTATCCAACGTCACGGTGCCGAACGTCACCGGTATTTCCAAGCAGGTATTCTGGGACTTGCAGGACCCGGATACCGATGCCGGGTACCTCAACAGTCACGATATCACCACTCTCATCCGGCAGGACGGCTTTCGCTTCTGGGGTTCACGCACCTGCACCGAAGATCCGCTGTTTGCCTTTGAAAACTACACCCGCACCGCACAGGTACTGGCCGACACCGTGGCCGATGCACACCTGTGGGCCATTGATAAACCGCTGACCCCCACACTGGTGAAAGACATTATCGAAGGTATCAATGCCAAGTTCCGCGAACTCAAGGGCCAGGGCTATATTGTTGACGGCACTGCCTGGTACAACGAGGACCTCAACGAAGCTGCTACCCTCAAGGCGGGCAAGCTGTATATCGATTATGACTACACGCCGGTACCGCCATTGGAAGATTTGACCTTCCAGCAGCGCATTACTGACACCTATCTGGCCGATTTTGCTGCCGCCGTGGCAGCGGCATAAGGAATTCCCATGGCATTACCCCGTAAGTTAAAACACCTCAACGTGTTTATTGATGGCGAAAGCTGGGTCGGTGAAGCAGAAGAATTCACCCCGGCCAAGCTGACCCGCAAGTTTGACCCCTATCGCGGTGGCGGTATGCCCGGTGCCGCCAATATCGACATGGGGCTGGATGATGCAGCCCTGGATATCGAGTTTGTGTTCGCTGGCTACAGTGAAGCCATCACCAAGCGCCAGGGAGCCAGCAAGATTGATGGCGTACCGCTGCGCTTTGCCGGGTCATTCCAGCGCGATGACACGGGCGAGGTATCCACCGTTGAAATCGTCTGCCGCGGCCGCTTCAAGGAGATTGACCGTGGCACCTTCAAGAATGGCGAGAACAGCACCTCCAAAGCCAGCATGAGCTGCACCTATTACAAAGAGGTGCTGGATGGTCAGGTGCTGCATGAAATCGATGTCATCAACATGATTGAAATCGGCCCGGATGGTGTTGACCGCATGGCCGAGCACCGCAAAGCCATTGGCCTCTGATTGTTCCGACCCGTGCCCACCTTGGGCATGGGGATTTTTAGCGTTTACCTTTGAGGAAATCCCATGAGCACTGAAACCGTCACGCTCGATAACCCTATCCAACGCGGTGATACACAGATCACCGACATTACCCTGCGCAAACCCAAAGCCGGTGAACTGCGCGGCCTAAACCTCAATGACATTCTCAACATGGATGTCAATTCCCTCACGGTACTGCTGCCACGTATCTCCAGTCCGATGCTCACCAAAGACGAAGCGCGCCAGTTGGAGCCCGAAGACTTGCTGCTGTTAGGGGCGCTGTCGCCAATTTTTTGTTGCCGAAGCAGCTGCGGGAACCCAGCTCCCCGGATGCGTAGATGACCTGATGGCGGATATCGCCATCATCTTTCACTGGCCGCCGAGCGAAATGGCGGCCTTTACCCTGGATGAACTGCAGCACTGGCACACCCTGGCGGTGAGCCGCTGGAACCGAGTGAATAGCGCTGAGAATGCCGATGAATAGATTACAGCTCCAGGTGATTTTAGCCGCCGTTGACAAGGTCACCGCGCCACTGAAAAAGATGCGCGGCGCCGGGCTCAACACCCAGCAAGCATTCAAGGAAACCCGTGCCAAGGTAAAGCAGTTGGAGCAGCAGACCCGACAGGTACAAGGCTATCGCAACACCGCCAAGCAGTTAGGCATGACCTCGGTACAGCTTAAAGACGCGCGGGACCAGATGGCCCGGCTAGCGCAGGAGATGAAAGCCAGCACTGCGCCGAGCAAGACCCTGACCCGCAGTTATGCCGCGGCGCAGCGTGAAGCGGTACGGCTCAAGACCCAGCAGCAACAGCTGGCGATTTCACAGCAGCGGCAGCGCACTGCCCTGCGTGAAGCGGGCATTGATACCCGTCACTTAAGCCGCTATCAGCGGGAACTCTCCGCGTCACTGGCACGCGCCAATGACCAGCTCAAGCAACAAAAAGACCGGTTAGCGCAGCTTTCTGCCCAGCAGAAAAGCTTAACGCTGCGCGCCAGCAACTGACCAACAGCCGAGCCGTTGCCTCAACCCTCGCCGGCAAAGGTGCCGCAGCCATAGCAACCGGTGGCGCGGCTTATATGCCGGAGCGCGCTGCTGGCGCCTGGAGTGGAATACCAGACCGCCCAGTCCAAGGTACAGGCGCTCACCCGCCTGGATGCCAACAGCCCGCAGCTTAAAGCGCTGCGCCAGCGGCCCGGCAACTGGGAGCTGATACCAGTTTTACCGCCACCGATGTGTCCCGCGGTCAGGCGTTTCTCGCCATGGCTGGCTTTACCCCTGAGAGCATCCGGGCGGCCATGCCGTCCATGCTCGATTTGTCCAAAGCGGGCGATATTGACCTGGCCCGCACCGCCGATATCAGCTCTAACATCCTGTCCGCATTCAAGCTGCCAGCCAGTGAGATGACCCAGGTGGCCGATGTGCTGGCACTGACCATGACCACCTCTAACGTGGACTTGGAGATGCTGGCCGAAACCATGAAGTACATGGGGCCGATTGCACAAACGGCGGGCATGAAGCTTTCCGAAGCGGCCGCCGCGGCGGGCCTGCTCGGTAACATCGGCATCCAGGCATCCAACTCCGGTACCGCACTGCGCGCCATGCTCAACCGTCTGGCCGGTCCTACCAAACAGGCCAAGGCACTGTTTGAGGAACTAGGCGTCAACACCAAAGACGCCAAGGGCAATATGCGCAACATCATCACGGTGATGACCGATGTTGCCAAGGCCACTGAAAAGATGGGCTCCGCTGACCGTCTGAGCATCTACAAGACCCTGTTTGGTGAAGAAGCCGCCAGCGGCATGAATGAACTGATAGGTCAGGCCGGCAGTCAGGGCTTTGCCAAGTATGCCCGGCAGCTTGCCACCGAAAGCCGGGGCGTAGCCAAACAGATGTCCCAGGTAATGACCGATAACATCAAAGGCGATTTAGATACGCTCTATTCCGCCGTGGATAATGTGCGTATCCAGTTGTTTGAAGGCGATAGCGATAACCTCCGCGGTCTTGTCCGGGACATTACCGACGTGGTGCGCGCCATCGGCGGCTGGGTAAAAGCCAACCCGGCACTGGCGAGCGGCCTGCTCAAAGGCGCACTGGCTATCTCCACCCTGGCTGCGGCCGGCGGCGGGCTGGCGGTAATGATAGCCGGCTTAATCGGTCCTTTTGCCATGCTGAGCTACAGCGCCAGCGTGCTGGGCATCAAGTCACTGCCCGCCCTTGGCCGTGGGCTGGGACTGGTCACCGGACTGTTCAAGGGCTTGCTGCTGGGGATACGGAGTCTGTCGCTGGCGCTACTCACCACGCCGTTTGGCTGGATAGTGCTGGGGATTGCGGGGCTGGTGACCGCTGGCTATCTGTTAGTCACCCACTGGGACAGTGTTAAACAATACCTGCTGCAGTTCTGGGATGCTATCAAGCCTGGATTCGTGGCCGGCTGGAATATTATCAAGCAGGTGTTTAGCTGGTCACCCATGGGCTTTATTACCAGTCACTTTGCTGACATCAAGGCCTTTCTGGGCAGCTTGCCGCAGCAGTTCAGCACCTTGGGCGGCCTTATCATGGATGGGCTGATCGTCGGCATCCAGGGCAAGTTTACCGGCCTCAAGGATTCTCTGGGCAACATTATCAACGGCTCGGTAGATTGGGTGAAAAGCCTGCTGGGCATTCACTCGCCGAGCCGGGTATTTGCCGCCATTGGTGATTACACCATGCAGGGTTTATCGCTGGGGCTTGAGCGCTCGAGCGACACCCCGCTGCAGTCGGTGGCAAGTCTCAGTAAAACCCTCAAGGCCACCACGCTATCGCTCGGTCTTGCCGGCACACCGATGCTGGCAACCGCCAACGAGACAGAACTGCCCACACCCGGCGCACAAGAAACACCACCGCTGACCCACGCGCGGGGAGTCAACCCGCGACAACGCCAACCGGCAGCGGTTTACATCGATGCCGGCATCAATGCGCCTATCACTATTCAGACGCAACTCGGCATGGATAACCAGGCCATCCTGACGCTATTGCGTCAAGAGCTGGACCGCCGAGAACAACAACAGCAGGCACGCCTTCGCAGTTGCCTGCAGGATTTGGAGTAACCACCATGATGATGACCCTGGGGTATTTTGTGTTTAGCCGTAAAACCGTGCCGTTTCAGAGCACCGAGCAGACCATGCTGTGGCGCCACCCCAGTAATGCCCGGGTCAACGCCAGACCAGTCAGCCAGTTCCTGGGGCCCGGCGATGAAACCCTGACGCTCAGCGGGGTACTGGTACCGGAAATTACCGGCAACGACCTCACACTGGGGTTACTGGTGAAGATGGCCGACAAGGGCGCGCCCTACCCGCTGATTGATGGCACCGGCAAGGTCTATGGTCATTACGTCATTGAGAAAATCAGTCGCAGCCGCAGCGCCTTCTTTGATGATGGCGCGCCGCGCAAGATTGAGTTTTCCATCGAGTTAAAACGGGTGGACGAGCAGGACCTGCCCGGTCTGCTGCAACTGACCAGCAGCATTAACCTGCTGCGCGATTTGAGGAACCTGTAATGCAGCCGGATTACCGTATTGTGGTGGATGGCAAGGACATCAGCAGCAAACTCCGGCCACGGCTGATCAGCCTGACACTGGAAGACAAACGGGGTTTTGAGGCGGACACCCTGGAGCTGCAACTGGATGACAGTGACGGCCAACTGCAGTTACCCCGCAAAGGCGCCAGCATGCAGGTACTGCTGGGCTGGCAAGGGGAAGGACTGGTGAATAAAGGCCGCTACACCATTGATGAAATCAGCCACAGCGGTCCCCCAGATGTGCTTACCCTGCGCGGCAATGCCGCCAATCTGCGTGGCAGTCTGCAAAAGCTGCAGGAGCAAAGCTGGCATGGCGTCACCGTGCAAACTCTGGTGGATACCATCGCCAACCGTCATACGCTCAAAGCGGTGGTAACCCAGGCCCTTGCCAGCGAACTGATTGACCATATTGACCAGGCCAGCGAATCCGATGCGGGCTTTCTCACCCGGCTGGCGCAGCAGTTTGATGCCATCGCGACCGTCAAAGCCGACAACCTGCTGTTTATCAAAGCCGGACAGGCGCAAAGCGGCAGCGGGCAACCGCTCCCGATCAGCACCATTACCCGCAGCAGCGGCGACCGTCACAGCTTTAACGTGGCCGACCGCGAAAGTTATTCTGGGGTGATTGCCTACTGGCAGGACACCAAAGGCGCGAAACGCCAGAGCCTCACTGCCAAACGACAATCAGCCAAGGATGACAAACAGGTGCTGATTGGTGATGACGACAATGTGAAAATCCTGCGCCACATCTATGCCAGCAAAGAGAACGCCAAACGTGCCGCCCGGGCAGAATGGGACAAACTTCAGCGCGGGGTAGCGCGTCTGCAGTTAACGCTTGCAAAAGGAGATCCGACACTGTTTCCCGAATGTCCTGTGACGGTATCAGGCTTCAAACAGGAGATTGACCAGCTCGGCTGGCTGCTGGTCAATGTGCGGCACGAGGTCAGAGACTCAGGTTATACGAGTCAGTTGGAATTTGAGGTCAAAAACGAATAATCACTTATTAGCTTCATTTTCATTGCTTTTATTCAACTCGTTTGTTCTGTACATATCATACCAAGAAGACACACGAAATATGGCCATAGTTGCAGCCACCGCAGACATCAGAGAATAAACAAAAATAAAATAACCAATAAAATCACCAACTAAGCATAGTTTATAGAAATCATGACCAAAAATTCCTAACAACCAATGATCTTTTGGTAACGGGAAATAATACGCTTTCGCTAATACAGCACAAAATATGGCTAGCATTTGTAACAATATGAAGTGAACAAAAGCTGAGTTAACTTGCATGTAAGAAGATACTTTGCCATTTTCTTCGTTACTGTTTTGGTTAGGCTGATTCATCTCGGAACCGGCAATTAGCTTTCTGAAATCATCATCACCAATAGCCATCCACATAGCGAACCCACCAAGTGAAAAGCCTAGCACACTTGGCATAATTGAAAGTACATCATTCCACCAGTTAGGCTTTGTCCAATGAGGGAATAGAACTGCTGTAAGGACGATTGAGATCCAAAAATAGGAACTAGTAAACAAGGCTCTAAAACCGCCATATGCTATCCAATACCTACTAAAAATGTTGGTTTTTCCCATCATTCAAGCCATCTTTTAATGACGTCCTTTAGTCTTTGAGAAATACCAACTAAAACGTCAAATGTAATTTGCTGCTTAGGATCATAGTATTCAATATGGCGTAATGGATGATCCACTGTCGAAAACTTAACAGGCTTAGACGCTTCATCTTTGCCCTTAATCATAAGAGTACCATTCCTAGCGGATATTTTTGCATCCTGAATCATATCTGGATCCATTTCAATGGCCATCCCCTTAACCGCCTTATACGATTGCTCCAACTTAGCCACATTTAGTTTATCCATGCGATTTAAAAAATTGGCTTCAGCTTCTTCAAGATTATCAGGATTAGGCCTAGTAAATGTCATTTCGACCATTTCTTTGAATGGAATCATAAGAGCTTTTTCTAACTGCTCTTTTTCAGGGATATGAGTAACATCCACTACACCGTATTTGTCCTGTAGTGATTTTTGATTAAACAATGTATGTAAAAATTTTTGGGCGGTGACGGCGCCAAGACTCTTTTGGTTATAATACGCTTCATAGAACAACAAATGTTCTTGTGGGTAAAATATGTAGGTAAATCTGGCTCCATTTGGTTTCAAATTTTCTGGTATGTCTATACCTTCTAGCAGTTCATCTTCGGCTAACTTACCAGTGTCTGTATTGAACCAATCGCCATCAACATCAATGGAAGTAAAGCAGTAAATATCGCCAGTAATGGGTCCGTTATCTTCTTGGTCATCGCGAATTTTATACATGTTAGCAAGTAAAGCGTGCCTATCACCCCGGAGTTTTATTGGCCTTTTCAAACGAACAGCTTCTTTAAACAGTTGTATATATTTTTCCGGAGTATGTGGTTGAATCGTTATGTTGATAGCCCCAACTTCAACTTTCTTATCTGGCATTCTCACTATCCTTGGTAAGTTCTTTAAAAAGAGATATTACAATTTCACGTTGCACGGCGCTAAGCTGATGCCATCGCTGTAACAATTCTTTAATCATCCCATCGCTCTCCCGCCGTTCACCGGTGAGCAGGTAATGCACATCAACGCCAATCGCTTGGATCTTCTGCAGGTACTCAGCATCTGGCTGGCGTTCTCCTTGCTCATAATTGCTCTGAGCGTTCTTTCTTACTCCGCCAATATCACCGAAGTCTGTTTGGTTATAGCCAAGGCGTTCGCGCTCTTCACGCAATCGAGTACCAAAACTCGTCATAATTTCCCTGAATAGCGTTTGACTTTCACCCATTCGATGGAATAATGAATTTCCACCACTGGATAAAAATCACGTTGAAAATTTACCTAAATACAACCATTTAGGTAAAAAATTGATTCATATTCCCAAACCGGGAGTTGATTGTCCAGTGTGCGGTATCGCAAATCTTACCTAGGAGTCGATGATGCAAATCAGTAGTACCTCTCAACTAGCCTCAACCATTCAGTCAACTGATACGAACCACAAGGAACAGACCGACAACACCAAGCAGGACGCCGTAAAAGCAGATACAAGCGACACGGTGACACTGTCTTCCGAAGCAAAAGCCCTTGCGCAAACTCAAGGCAGTGGCTGGGGCAAAGAGCCGCAAAAGATGACCACAATGGGTAGCGGTTGGGGTCAGGAACCCGGGCAATCCACACTGGAGGAATGATCAATGGCAGCATTCATCACGTGGCTGGAGCCTAGGTTTTGGATGGCTTGCATGACATGGCTTGTGATTGCCTTCTGGCGTAACGCGCCGCGCTCTGGCCGTAGTGCCATGACAATGTGGGTAGTTATGGGCGTTGCCATGGACTCGCTAATCCCTTTACTCCATTTCCTTGATGAATCGCTGCAACGGCACTTATGGTATCTGTGCTGGATGGTGATCAACAGCCTAACTGTTATCGCAATCGGTGCATGGCACTTACAGCATCATCTCCAGCCAGATCACCTAGCCAAAACTGTCAGTTACACGGCCCTTGCCATGATTGCGGTACAGCTCACGCGCTACACCGACCGTATGGCAGTGCAAACCGATCTCTTGGGGCCAGTCTATCAAGTGCTGGTTCCCGCCATGAATATTGGCGTTTTGCTGTATGCCATTGGTTGGTTATACAGGGAGTTAAAGCACGAGGAAGCAAACGGATGTTGACGGCGTTTATTTTTATTACCGGAACTTTCAATTTACTGGCGGCAGTGCTGATCCTTTGGTTCAGTCTGCATCGACCACACCGCAACTCGCATCAGCACCAGGCACGAGCACATTATCTTTGTATGCAGTTGCTGGAAATTGAAAAGATG
Organism: Shewanella dokdonensis; assembly: GCF_018394335.1. Taxonomy (NCBI): domain Bacteria; kingdom Pseudomonadati; phylum Pseudomonadota; class Gammaproteobacteria; order Alteromonadales; family Shewanellaceae; genus Shewanella; species Shewanella dokdonensis. The sequence goes on from NZ_CP074572.1 coordinate 12,131, forward strand.
ACCAACAACTATCAAAAGATCGAAGCATACAACCTATGGCGGCAGGAACTGCAAGCCTATGGGGAGTATTGCCAGTTGGCTACCCAACCTAGCCAACACAAACAACAACTTCACGTGATATAGTGGAGAAAATAGTTTAGACAAATTGAGTTTATTTAGATTGTTCTAACCTAAGTTGTCTGTTAACTCACAACGCCTGACATGTTAGTTAACTAACAACTTTTATTGCATATAAGCAATTTTGTACATATAGTGTGCATGTAAGCAATGTTGTACATAGTTATGTATATGTGCACTTTGTTGCATATTTCGTTGTATAAGCATTGAGGAACTCCCATGAAAACCCGCAACATACAGACAGTCATAGATAGTGACCTTGTCGCTAATGTTGTACCTGAAGCTCAGGGATTCGGGGAACTTCAGGTGCGTTGCCTTAGCAAAGGCGATAAGTTTATTCGTTACATTGTGGTTGACTCAGCAGAAGTTGAACAGAAGCCGTTTGCTGTTCGCATTTTGGCAGAAGCTCAGTTTAATAATCAGCGTGAAAAGTTTTCCTTCTCCGCACCTGAGCTGTCTATAGCCATGGCTTCAAGAGTGAAAGACACAATTCTGACTCACTTGCCTGTGCTGAATCAGCAACATTGCCATCGGCTAATGGCATAATCGAAAAAACATTGTTAACGATGATATAATAAGCTCCATCATTAAAAATGGAGCTTTTTTTGTGCCTTCACTAATCTCATCATCCTACTCTAAAACGTTAGATAATGACCCACACGACTACGCAGAACTGCTGAGACAACAAGGGATTGTGGTGGGTGCAGATATAGGCGATCCCATTTTTGTACAGTTTTCATTGCTTGAGGTTCTCGCTGGCACTGGTTATGTCGTATTCACAGAGATGATCCCCGCAGATATAGATCATGCAGAACTTCTGTGCACTGATGCATTTAATAACAATCAAGATCCCTTTGATATATACACTAGCGTTGGGCCCAAAGTATACCTCCGAACAGGCAACCGCTTTGGACAGATATTTTTTGCCATCACACCACCACTAAATGGTCCGCAAATCTCTGGTGTATTTGTAGAAGATGACTTTCAGAAATATGGCATCAGTTCCCTTGCATATCGTTTTTTAGCCAGCCACTACGGTGCCGTATATAGTGATAAAAACCAAACCATCTTTGGTGCAAGGCTATGGTACGCCGGCTTACCTAAACACGGTATTGTTCGCGCGCTGGATACCAATGCAAATAATGCAGTACTTGAAACATTTGTGGTTAACCAAGCCCCCAGCAGGAGCACTGGGATGCTATTAAACTAGCACCAGAACAGCTGAAAAAAGTAGTAGTGCCAGTAAACACTACCCAGTCCAAAGGACATGTGGTGCTAGAATTTACCTTGCATGCAGATGTCAGTACCGTCGGGAATGACAATAACTAACGCTTCGTTGAAGCTGTATTTAGCTTATCCAACTCAGTTAGAGCATCGTATGCCTCCCGTACCTCAGGATCCTGAAACGCGCGCTCTTTCAATTCTGCAAAACTGACGGCTTTGACTTTCGCGGGCTTAGGTTCGGAGATTGACAAACACTTCCAGATTTTTATTCCAAAGCCTTTTGCCACGTCCCGCGCTTCGGCTTTGGTGCTAAAGCCAGTTACACCTACAACATTCAACGCCTCAAGCGCCTGAGTAGGATCGCCGATATGCGGTTGGGTAGACTGATAATGCAGATTCCCCTCTGTCCAAGCATAAACCCAGTTAATGGCGGGTTCAGTGATAACGCCATCAAGGCGATAGAACTTGGGGATGGTATGAGTTGTCGTTATGAACCACATGATTTGGTAACCTTTGATACTAAAGAAAATCCATTATTCAATATACAGGCTCAATTTTCTCGGCATTGCTATTTAACATCGCACTATAAAGAACCTTGACACAACCCCAAATTGAATACCCAAATAGAAAGCTACATACTACTAGCATTGAATAGATATCCACTGTCCCAAAGTAGTTGAAATAAATAACATCACCAAAAAACTGTTGAACATAAACACCTTTTAAAATTGCAGCTGATGTTGTAGATGCCAAACCAAAAGTAATCGCTGCAAACGCACTATCTGCAAAAACTCCAAAATTTTTATAAATAACCCCTGATAGTTAGATTGGTCATTATCTTTAGATGATAAAAAATGAATAGCAAAACAAATGAAACATCCTAACCACAATGATATGTTCAAATGTTGCCATTCAAGAGCTTCCCTAATTCCTAAATTGCATTGTTTCTGATACCGTATATATAGTGCTGCTAAAATTACTAAGCAAATAAATGTGATAACTGTTTTTAAATGAAATCGCTTTAGCATCTTAGCTCAACTCCTATTGAATCGTTCAGCCCGTTCTCGGTCTGAGTCATCAGAACTCTTTCCAAGTAATCCGCCAATAATTCCACCTATAATTACACCAGGGACGCCACCTAAAACACCAACGACACTACCTAGTGCCATAGCAGGGGCAGACTTATTATCGGCTTCAGCCATGACTTCTCTGATTGAGTAAACCTTATCCTTCACTCTAATTCTTTCTGACTTGGCAATCTCCGTCAGTGCCTTTCTATCATCAGCGACTTGCTTAAGATAAGTTTTCTCATTATTAGATTTATCTACAACGTATAGTCTCATTTATAGTTCCCCTCCTGCTATTTCTATATCTCAGTTCAATTAAGGTTCTCATTTTTTCACGTTGAATAATCCAGATAAGCTCCAAGGCATATACAGGAGAGTAAATGAAATTATTAACATCAGGGATCGAAGCAACTTGCTTTAAGAAACTATTAGATAAGACATGTAGCCCTATAATAGAAAAACAACCTAAGAACAAAATTAGTAACGTATATGTTCTAACAATTGCATGAGTAACGTATGCATCGTTACGATACTGCCTTGATAATTTCCTATTATAACGAAATCGCCAAGCTATTCTTTTTCTGCGAACAAATCCAAGAAGCCAATAAATGAACCTATCACCAGCCCTATTGATTGGTGATGAAATAAACGCCATAAATATTGTCAAAATTACAGTGACCAATAAAGAATTTAATGGGTTTGCAAGCCACTCTAACACCTCTAGATCTCCTTATCTTAGAATTAAGATTTTGCTACTTATCACTCATTCCCTGCCTTCTGCTCTGGCAGGTTCAGTTGCTTCTCCCCATCTTGGTTTCAAACACATAACGGGCGAGTTCTAGTACACGGTCGAATTGCTCTTCACTGATGGGGAAAAACTGTAAACGGTGACCAGTCACAAGTATTTCGCGCATCATCGCGTCAAATCCATCGGCATCAACGTGACCATGCTTAAGCGCATCACGGTCAAATCGGCTGAAATAGTCCGGCACAGCCAACATCCAGGGTTCGATCCAGGCACGATTGGGCAGCATCTGCAGCACTTTACAGGCATTTTCTAGTTTTTCGATGGAGGGGTTAGCGGTACCTTTGCGCATGGCGATGAAGTATGAGTAATCAATCTGGATGCCCTGGCGCTGAGCCTGTTCAACCAGTTCCCGCATCTTGGTATTGCCAAGCAACACATCCATATTTTTAGCGACAATATCAATGATCATTGTGCGTTCCTGTTTACGCTCTTGTGTCTGATAGCGACACAGTTTGAATATATTCCATTTTATACACAATTATCCTAACAAACGCACCTTATCTGCCATCTAACTGTAAATTCGGGTAAATCCGTCACATCTCAGATCAAGATCAAGCATTGAACCGATACAAAAATTAGAATATATTCACACTATTGTGATTATATCCAATTTTAACTTATGACCACTCAACAGATCCGCCAGCATCTACTGCAGCTACATCGGCAACGGGGCAAGCTGCGGGCCTTTGCAGAGGCGCATCAGCTTAACTACAACTCCCTGTTTAAGTTCATGACCGGCAACGGCCAACTCTGGCACGACAACGCGGTACACATCATTAACGCCATCCAGGCAGAACAACTCCAGGAGGCTGCATGAGCAAAGGTAATGGCAATGGGATGTATTGCCCCAACTGCGGTGCCAGAGCTTTTTTACGGCGTACCAAACAAATGAGCGACCACACCCGCGAACGCTTGTATGTGTGCGGCAATATTGAGGGTGATAAGCCCTGCGGTATGTCGTTTGTAGCGATAGAAGAAGTACAACGGATGGTAGTGCCACCGGCAGAACTTTACCCCGGTAAAACTGCGCTCCCTATGAGCCGCTGCGCACAGCGCTTATACGGGCAAACAAAAGCCCCACATGATAGCGGGGCGATAAGATGAAATTGTTAATGTCAGTTAAGCGCTCTAAGTACATGCTCAGGATCACGCTCAATCAATCTGAGCAAGGTTTTAGCTGGGCCTGTTGGTTCGCGGCGCCCCTGCTCCCAATTGCGCAGAGTGCCAATATTCACGTCAATCAACTTGGCAAATTTGCTCTGAGTGAGATTAGTTTTTTCGCGAATACTCTTGACCTTAACCGCCATAACAACCGCCTCGCGGGAAGGTTCGCGTTCGCCTTTTACAATTTCGTCCATCTGCTGCACGCTAGCCAGCAGTTCTTCAAACAGTGCATCGTTCATATCACCACCTCTCAACGATCGCTTTTAGCAGTTTTTTCTGTTCAGCCGTTAAATCTTCCTGTTCGTTTTTCGGGTACATCATCAGTAACCGAATGTGGCTTAACAGCTCAACATGGTAATAAATCACCCTTACCCCACCCCGTTTACCACGCCCGGGCATTTGCCAACGCAGTTTTCTCAAACCACCAGTACCTTGGATTACTGGCCCCGCTTCGGGGTTATCAGCCAGGTATTGCTGCAACTCTCGGTACATATCGTCGGGCATCAATTCTTTCACCTGACGGGTGAAGAACTCCGTTTCAATAAACAGCATGGGCAACAAAACTAAGTCAATGGCGTACTTTGGGGTAAGTATGTCACTGGCGTACAAAAAGTAAAGAAATTTTCGGAAATCACTTTACAAACATCAGCGTTCAAAAAGCTGCTGTTCAAATTTTTCAGGTAAAGATTGTGAATATATTCAAAACTTTTCTATTGCAGCCTCAAAGATCCGATGCAATAATTCCAGTTGTTCCCTTAAGCAAGGAACAGAACTGGCGGATTAAGCAACCGCAAGTTGTGACACACTCTGGACAACGCGAAAACCATCTCCCATATACCTGCGTAAAGCGCAGGTATATCCCAACGCTTTATGCGGTATTTGGGGGCATGGATCGGGAGCCAAAGAAAACGCCCCCAACGCGCCCTCCCAGAGTGTGGCGCTGCTTTGCGGCTACCCGATCCGCCTTCTCGAAACACTCTGAGAAGGTAGCCATCATGCTATTTACATTTCTTATCGCCTATCGCGACCAAAAACTCGCGCACCTTTCGCGTATCCGTACCATTTCTGCCGTTGCCAGCAGCGAAGCCGCTGCCCGCGCACAACTCCCCGGCCTGCCACTGGTGTTTGTCAGCCGCAATGCCACCGGAGGTGCGTTATGAGCTATCCGTTTGTTCCTCAGCAATCTTTGGCATTTGAATTGGCACAACAATGGTTGGCTGATGAATGCCTAGTGCTTGATACCGAAACCACTGGCCTTGGTGACACCGCCGAAATATGCGAGATCTGCATACTCAATCACCGTGGCGAAACACTGCTTGATACGTTGGTAAAACCGCAACAGCAGATACCGGATGACGTGATTGCCATTCATGGCATTACCAATGAAATGGTGAAGAACGCCCCCGCCTTTGACCAACTACTCCCAGAGATTAATCAGATCATCAGCGGTAAAACTTTGGTGGCTTACAACCAACCTTATGACTACCGATTACTCGAGCAAAGCGCGAAAGCTTGTGGCTTAGGCCATGAAGATGTTGCACTACACAATACCCGCACAGCCTGTGCCATGGCGGCATATTCACAACATGCAGGCATTTGGGACGAAGCCCGTAATGCCTATAAACGCCATCGGTTAGTTGACGCCGCCAGAGGGATTGAATTACCCAAAGGCGAAAGGCCACATCGCGCCCATGCTGATTGCTATCTCACTTTGTGGTTACTGCGACATATGGCCGGTAAGGTTGACCAGATCATGACAAAAGATCTCTGGCGCATCACCCGCAACATCGGCGACCCAAACACCCTGCTGTTCTTCCATAAGCCAAGCGCTGCTTACTGCCGCGTATTCATCGATCTTGCCTGGTTGCAACGCTCCAGTTCCGGTTATGTGTTATGTGCCGCTGATAAGGATCGGCAATTGCTGATGCAGTTGATCATCAACGAGCAGGAGCAAATTGCGCTGCAGCGTATGTTCCCTGCCCTAAAAGCCTTGGAGGATGCGCAATGAACACCTTTTGCAAAGTGTTTTACACCCAGTGCTTTGGCCAGATTGTCGTTATGCGCCAGAACGATGATACCGGTGCACCAGCGGTTTACTGCTATGCCAAGCCCACAGGCTTAGGCGTAAGTGACGTTGCACTGAGTTTTACTGATACCGAAGCAGGCTATGAACAAGCCAATGCGGTGTTTGCCCGGATGAATGAAGCAGCCGCTATTGAAGCGGTCTCCCCGCTGTTCCGACTCTTCGGGGAGGTGGCAGCATGAAGCAAACCGTTACGGGCCTAACACCAGAATTTAATGCCGCACTGTACTGGTCCAACAAGCCTATCAAAAAATTTGTCTGCACTTTGCGCGACAGGGAAACCGGCAAACTGGAACAGTGCGTTTATGGGGCAAGTTGCTCTGATCGGGCGGCTGAACTGGCATTAGAAAATACCGCCTTAAATCGAGAAACCACCTTGGTGGTAGATATTCACCTGGCGACACCGGAAGAACTTGGTTGCGAGGTGACTGCGCCATTACCCATCGAGCAAAAACTGACACAAATTGCCGAGGCCAATGCGTTACAGACATTCCGCTTACAGCAGCACTTTTTGCTGGGCAACTTGCCCGCAATAACCGCCGTTGAAAACCTTAAACACCACTGTAGCCGTTTAGGTGCTGCGTTGGCAGATACATTGGCAATGCTGCAAGTATGTGAAATGCACAGACGTTGCCCAGAGGATTGGCCTGATCCCGTTAACACCATGGAATGGGACGTTGCCGTTGCGGCGGCAGCATTGGTGTTGAAGGAGGCAACCAATGAAGCTAGCAATTGATGCAGCAGGCGCAAGGCTGGACTCCGATTTGGCGGCCTTGGGGGCCATCAAAGAACTGCTAAAAATGTGCCCACCACAGCATCAGATTAATGCCAATGCCATGGGGCATCTGCTTGAGGTTATGCAAACTCAGCTAGAGCAGGATGCTCGAGTAATTGAGCAGCTAACAGGGGGCATACTGTCATGATGTATCCCGAACTGCTGCGTGATGTTACCCCGCGGCTGTTGCAGGAATTTGACTTCAAGATAAGTAAGGATGGTAAACACTTGCAGCAGGGCATCTGCCCTGCTTGCAGGAAACGTGAACTCTACACGCAAGCCGATAATCCTTGGTTACTGCGCTGTGGCCGGTTGAATAAGTGCGGTGAAGTGTTCCATATCAAGGAGCTTTACCCGGATTTATTCAATAGCTGGTCAGAGCGTTTTCCTGTCAACAAAACAGATCATAACGGCCAGCAGATTAGCAACCCTAACGCTGCGGCTGATGCTTACCTGGAACACGGCCGGGGCTTTGATATTGAGCCTCTGAAAGGCTGGTATAGCCAAGGCAGTTACTATGATGGCAAGAAAGATATTGGCACAGCCACCGTGCGTTTTACCTTGCCATGTGGTGCCAGTTGGGAACGGTTTATTGATAAACCTGAACGCTTTGGCAAGCAAAAAGCCAACTTTGTAGGAAGTTACCAGGGCCACTGGTGGTTGCCGCCGACCTTGACCATTGAACAGTTAGCGCTGCTTAAAGAGCTATGGCTGACAGAAGGGATATTTGATGCCATTGCCCTGCTGCAAAACGACCAGCAGGCAGGCGCGCTAATGAGTTGCAACAACTTCCCCGATAAAGCACTGGAAGAACTGGCACTGCGTTTACCTGCAAACACCCGCCCAACGCTGATATTTGCCTTGGATGATGGCAAAGCGGGTGAAATGTTTACCCGTAAATTTGTAAAGCGTGCCAGGGAGCTTGGTTGGCGCGCCTGTGCGGCACAGCCACCTAAAGGCCGGGTAAAACTCGATTGGAACGAACTGCACCAGCGGGAACGGCTGACAGCTAAAGACCGGGAGGAATACCGGTATTTAGGGAAACTGCTGATTGCCCCGACCGCGAATGCCAAAGCATTACTTATTCACCAACGCAAAGGCACCAAGGAGTTTCCGTTTGGCTTTAACAGTTGCCTTTACTGGTTCAAGTTGGATTTAGATCGTTTTAGTAAAGCTATGCAGCAAGTAGCAGACGCGGCTGACCGTGACGGCGAAGAACTGACGGATGAAGAACTGCGCGAACGGGCGCTGCAAGAAGCTGGCAGCGTACAGGAACTGGCGTGGTGCTATCCCCAGGCGCTGTATTTTCAGGAAAACAAAGTGACAGATGAAAGTTGGTATTACTTTAGAGTGGATTTTCCACATGATGAAGCCAGTGTTAAAAACACCTTTTCTGGCAGTCAGTTAAGTGGTGCCGGCGAATTCAAAAAACGGTTGCTAAGTATTGCACCAGGAGCGGTTTACCACGGCAACACCCAGCAGTTGGATCGCTTGTTGAGCCATCAGCTATACAACATCAAGCGCGTAGAAACCTGCGACTTCATTGGTTACAGCAAGGAACACGGCTGTTATGTGTATGCCGATGTGGCCGTAAAGGATGGCAGGCTATACCAGCTCAATGAAGAAGACTTTTTGACATTGGCAAGCTGTCGGTTAAATCACTCAACAGCGCGGGTGCGTTCAGCCTGAATACCGACTTCAAGCAGCTTAATCAAGAATGGTTCCGCCATTTATGGACAGCTTTTGGTCCCAAAGGACTGGTGGCATTGTCATTCTGGTTTGGCAGTTTCTATGCCGAGCAGATCCGCCATGAGCATAAGAGCTATCCATTTTTGGAGATCTATGGTGAGCCTGGTACCGGAAAATCCACACTGATCGAATTCTTGTGGAAGCTGGCCGGGCGCAGCGACTATGAAGGCTTTGACCCCAACAAAGCAACCGTTGCTGGCCGCGCACGTAACTTTGCCCAAGTGTCCAACATGCCGGTGGTGCTGATTGAAGGCGATCGAGGCAATGATAAAGATGCCAAGCAGAAAGGCTTTGATTTTGACGAGCTGAAAACGCTGTATAACGGCCGTGGCGCCCGTATTCGTGGTTTAAAGAACTCCGGTAATGAGACCTATGAACCACCGTTTCGCGGAGCGGTGGTGATTGCACAAAATGCCGAGGTAAATGCCAGCGAGGCGATTCTGCAACGTATTGTGCAAATAGGTACCGACCGCAATGGCCATAACCAACAAACCAAGGAAGCTGCACAATGGCTTGAGCGGATCCCAACCGAAAACGTTTCTGGTTTCATTCTCAAATGTGCTCTGGCTGAGGCAAAAGTGCTGCACACATTCAACAGTGAAGTGACTAACCACGAGCAGTGGTTGGCATCGCGCGGTGAGATTAAGAATGTCCGTATCATCAAAAATCATGCGCAGCTTTGTGCATTGATGGACGCCATGCGTCTAGTGCTGGATATCCATGACGAACAGATAAAGCAAACTCGAGAGCTGATATATAAATTGGCGCTCGACAGACAACTTGCCATTAATGCCGATCACCCGCTGGTGCAGGAATTTTGGGATGTTGTGGATTACCTGGAATCCGATACGGATGCCAGAGTCAACCACAGCCGGGATCAAGCGCTGATTGCTATCAACCTAAACCATTTTGTGGAGGAAGCCGAGAACCGGCGGCAACGTACCCCGCCGTTGGCTGATCTCAAACGGTTACTCAAGAGCTGCCGCAGCCACAAGTTTATAGGAGTAAGAACGGTTAACAGTGCCGTGAATACTGACTTTAACCGAACTCATCCATTGAGTTTACGCCCCACTTCGGTGAAGTGTTGGGTGTTTGAGCAACCTAAATAGGAGCCTGAAATGACACCGACATTTAAACACTTATGCCGACACATGCGGGCGGCTAAACGTGAGTTAATGGCCGAGTTACTGAGTGATAAAGATGCCCTGTTGATTGCCAGTTGCCTTGGTAAACTGGAGTGTATTTATTGGCAGGCGCTAGGTAATGGTGAGTTGACGTTGGCTAAAGGGATTGTGAGACTAATCCAACATAGCTATCGCTTTCATAACGTGCATGTTTCGAGCTGTGTGGCGTAGGAGGCTTTATGGCAAGGTTGATGAAATCGAAAGTATGGGCCGCACGTGAATTTGCTCCAGGCTCGGAACCTAGCCCAGGTACCATAAAAAAATGGGTTGAGGAAGGTGTTATCGCTGGCCGTATCATTGGCAGAACTACCTATGTATTTGACACAGAGAAAGCGGGTGTTGAATCACATATTGCTGCGGCTGTATCACTGTTGTTGAGGGAATAATGGCAGCTAGACCAAGAACTACACGCAAAACGCATTCGTTGCCCGAACATCTTTATTATGATGCGCGCTATGGTACCTATCGTATTAAGCTGATTAACGGTAAATACAAGTCTTTGGGGGCTGACCGTGATACGGCAGTAGCTATTACACGCGAGTACAACCTAGTTGCCAGACCGCAAATTGGCATTACTGTTGAGAGCCTACTTTATGGCGACCCAATGTTATCGCAACCTTTTGCGGTGCATGTTCCTAAATTACTAGAGCGGATCATCCGGGAAGAGCAACCTTCTGATGATTTTATGAAAACCATGCAGAACGATGCCCAGCGAGCCATCGCATTTTTTGCCGAGATCCCTGGTAGCCAGATCAACCTGAAGCACATCACCGACTACATTAACCAATGGCACGGCGATGCCAGCCCCAATGTGCAGAACCGCAAGATTAGCTGGCTACAAAAGCTATTTAGCTATGCCGTTGATGAAGGCTTAATGCCAGATAATCTGGCGGCCAAGAAGAAAAAGCGTCGACTTGAACCGAAAAAACGCCAGCGGCTTAAACTGGAGTGGTACCGCCAGATCCATGCCGCAGCCCCACTTTGGTTGCAAACAGCCATGGATCTATCGCTGCAGACAACTCATGCACGCCTTGAGATCTCTCGTATCAAATACAAGATAGCCAAACCGGGCAGTCGCAGTTGCGGCTGTATGTGGTTTAATGAGCCCAAAATGACGCCAGCCGGGCTGGTCTACGGCACCTTGTATATTCACCGGCAAAAAGTGAAGCAGAAAGAAGCGTCTCACGTAGCGATACCCATTGGGCAAGCATTGAAGAACATTATTGACCGCAGCCGCGACCGATTAATCAGTGATTACGTGGTGCACCGGTTACCGACTAAATGCAGTAATCCATTGAGTAAAAAAGTTAAACACATTTCACAGCTAACACCAGACTACATCAGCCGTGGCTTTTCAAAAGTTCGTGACGAGGTTGGCTGTTGTAACCATCTAACGCTAGAGCAACGCCCTACTTTCCATGAGATCCGCGCGTTAGCTGCACACCTGTTTAGTGAAATGGGCATTGATCCCCAGTCACGCATGGCGCACACCGATGCCAAAAGCACCAAGATCTATACGCAAGACCATGTGGACTGGGTACATGTACCGTTTGCAGAGATTAAGGCGGGATGATTTATGCTAACTGCTTACCACGGAAAAAGGTGTTCATTTCGTTCATGTGATCACCTTTTCTTCCAATCGAATATACTTCGGTATATTTTTTCATAACAGCAAGTAACTTCTCTAAATCGAGAGGGTTTTCCGGCTTTTTAGCCAAGAGGGATGTTATCCGATAAGCTCCCGAATCTCTGTCTGTAGATATGCAATACTCAAAATCAGCCATTTCATAAATCAATTTAGAACGCTGTAGGATTTTTGAACAATCAAAAAGATTTGCATCATAGGCCAACCCCCATACGCTCTCCATATATGGGATATCATCAGGTTGCTGGCTATTTTCTTTATGTTCTATGTATTCATATTTCACTAAATACTGACCTTTAGGAAATGGTCGTACATCCATCGCTTCAGCCACAAAACGTGGAGACTGAGTATTAACAATAATAGTTGACACATCTTTCGTGTAGCTAACAGATAACAACAAGATTCCCGATACATGTCTCAGCCACTTTGATAATTCTTTCCTACTATTAAATTTCTTTGTAATCATGGAGTCGCCGGTTAAAAATTATTGTTTTCCTATAGCTTCCTCAGCCCCTCAGAGATAACCATTGAGGATAACTTAGCTACCGAAAAACTACGCGCAAAACTCTATTGTAACTCTTTGATTTCATTGAGCCATACTTAGCCCAAAATCGATTTACAAAATTAATTAGCATATCCATCGAAATTAAACAAAATCAGTTTGTTATTACTGAAACGCTTCGCTTAATGGGGTGTCAGGGGTCGGAGGTTCGAATCCTCTCATACCGACCAAATAACTTACTGAAAAGCCTAGCAATTATCGCTAGGCTTTTTTGTTGTTAGGCTCACTGCGCAAAACTGGCGCAAAATCGGCGCAAAACCTAACATCAAAATGATGCAAAAATGGCGTGATCCGTCCCCGTTCCAGCCCCTGCTTAAACCACATCTGGCCGTGTAGCCCCATGAGCAAACTGAATAGTTATTACCAATGCAGAGATAAGAGTTTTACCTCGTCTATCTATTTAAAGATGCAAGTCAGGGGTACCTTCGGAAAAAGGTAATCTTGGTAATATTTTTAAAAACATCAACAATTTCATACAATTATAGAATTTTAAAAGGTAACTAAAAGGGTAACTAAAAGGTAATCTGGTTACCCTTTATTGGAGTCATTTTCGATACAAATTAAAGCATTAAATATCAGTCAGTTAGCAACAAAAGGTAATATTTATTACCTTATATTACCTTTAAAAGGTAACCTATTAACTCTTTTAAAATCATAGTATTAACCCCATATTTTGAGGGTGGTTACTAAAATTACCCTTTTCCGATGTCCAACCTAAAATCAGACTCGGCAAATGTGAATATATTGATCACTTACTCAATTATTGCGTTGTTTTGCGTAGTTTTTCTAGAGAGTGAATCCCTTCTTGCCACCAGTGCTGGCGCGGGATTACCTGTTTGCGTTGCTGCGTTCTTTTCATTCGATAAAGCGCGCAGGCGCGGCGTGGGGTCGAGCGCGCTCGCTGGGGGTTGGCTGGGGTAAAATTCAGACAAAAAGAAACCAGCCGAAGCTGCTATATGCAAATACTCTTTGGACAAAAGCATGTCAAGACGTCGGCAGTATCAAGTGAATTTCGGATAAGAATTTCTATGGCTTAACGCCAGCGTAACAGGCCGGCTTGGAGCGCCAGCGAAAATCCGGTCCCGCTGACGCTATGGTTAGACAATGCCGGCTTACACCCGATACTTAATCCGGTTTTCCCTTCTCTGGTGTATTTCCTCGAGCCTCCCTTGACGCTCATGCTTATAGTCAAAATGGGAATCGATTAAAGCGATGTAGCGATTAGCATGGAATGCCCATTCATCCTGCTCATCTAGGGAATCTACGAGCAGGTCACCTGTAAAAGAAGGACCGATAGTTTCAAATGTTAAAGCAACAACGATACTACATACCTCGTTGACCTCAGATACGATATCTCTAAGCATATCAATGGTTTCCATACCTAAAGATATGCCCTGTTCCCTCAAGCGTAGTTTCTCGTCGATTCTTCTTTTGGTCAGATGAACGTAGTTGGAAGCCCTAACCCAAGCCGAACGAACACTAGTTGCAAAATTATTCTTCTGTTCGCCGAACAACCGAAGTGGAAGTTCAAAAACGTGGTCAACGTTGCTTTTATTTACTTTTTTCCCCTATAAAAAGCAACTCTCTCATCAAAAGAATCTTTTGCTCGAATTTCATCAACATAGGCAACGTTGACAGCCACTTCTAACATGTACCGTAGTTCTCGGCGTGCAGGGTTCAATGCTCCATTTTCCACCGCCAACTGTGCCGTCAAAGCCGCCTCAACTATGTCGTCAAAGTGTCTTGGCAGTAGATATTTTTTCCAAAATCCTGCCATCTTGACGCAGCAAACTCGCATAGCCTAAGCGTATAAATAAGATCTCTAACCGTTTGTCTCAAAAAACCGAGTTCTGATTGATATTCTTCGGATGCTCTTAGCTTTTCATGCTCAGCGGATTTCTTCTCTACCTCTTGCATCGAATTCTTCAGAGCGTCCAATAATGGGTTATCTGAGTCACCTTCCTTCATGGCTCCCTTCTTTTTGTCTAACGCGTTAATTAAGCCGCGCCGCAAAGCGGCGTCGGCTTGAATTAGTTGTTAGGTTCACTTCTTATCAGTGATCGCAGAGATTCCCTTGACCTGAAACCATTTCTTCTGGGGAACCAGTGGTGATTTGAATCTGTTGTTCGCGACCTTTACCAAGGATTTGCGCAAATTTTCCATTGCAGAAGCTAGCCCATCCTCAAGGTAAGCGACGGAACGACTCCCTTCTGTAAAACAAGGCACCTGTGGATGGCCGATGTGCTCCAGGTAGAGATCAAATACATCCCTGGGAATTGCCATTCCATATATTCGCCAGGCGTATTTCTTGCCTAAATAATATCCATCTTGGGAAGTATGCGTTACGCGTTCATCCGACTTACGTGTCTCCACTTCTCGAAGTTCCTCTCCGAGAAGGCGTGCCACGTAGAAGCTTGCATCCGGGTCTACGCTTTCCGCCTTAGTTATTGCCGATGTGTCGACCCAGTTGATTCCATTGTCGATGGTGTACCCGAAGCTGTATCTCTCGCCCTCTTCAAGGAGCGCCTCCTGATTTGCAATGAACTGATACGGTGTGCTCGTGGACTCTGGCGTAAATGAATGGAGATATTTTCCGCTCGAGAGTGGTGCGACACGATAATTGCTGACCACAACAACGGGCGTTGTATGTAACTCGCGAGACTTCATGCTTTCCCCTAAGACTTGCGAAGAACAACTCAAGTGAACCTAACATCTATGAACACCCCGTTTTTTGCAAGAGAAATCAGACGATAACAAATGTGGTTTTGCAGCCATCTATTCGGATTCCTTGTAAGAGACTTGCTCTTGATCCCCGATGAACTTCGCTGACTTGGCTCTAATCATTTTATCGTTTTCTAAGAAACGATGTTAGGCTCAGAATTTCCAAGTCACGGTCTAACCTGTATTGTCATCACTTGCTTTCACTTAGCAAAACTGGATGTACTTTTCACTTAATAGGTTCGTTCTACGCTAAAATTTTCTTCTTTGGCCAATACAGCCCAAGAGATACGAACCAGTTTATTAGCTAACGCTACAATCACTTTATTTTTATGCATTCTCTTGAGCAACGAGGTTACCCATCCAAAGAACGGTTTTCCTTCTTTCAAATGTCTCATCACTGCTCTAGCACCATGGATAAACATACGTCTTAAGTAGGTATCTCCTCGCTTACTGATACCTAGCAGCAGTGACTTACCTCCACTAGAGTGCTGACTTGGCACTAATCCCATCCAAGCGGATAACTGGCGCCCTGATGAAAACGCTTTTGCATCACCAATACTGGCAACTAATGCGGATGAGGTTAGGCGACCAATACCAGGGATACCCCTGACCTTCTGACACTCATCACTGACTTCACTCGCGAGATCTATCTGCTTATCCAAATATTCCGCATACTGTTCAAGCTCTCTTAAACGTTTTTGCATTAATTTAATGTGCCCAACCAGCAGCTTTGGCAACTGATACTCTACCAAACTAAAACCTTCTCTAAACCATTTTCTTAGCTGAAATCTTCCTGCAGGAACACTAACACCAAATTCTTGAAGGCTTGCCCTGATTCTATTGATTAATGCGGTACGGTCTCTGATTACGCCTTCTCTTTCTCGATGAAGTAACAATAAAGCTTGTTGCTCTTCACTTTTAACGGAAACAAATCGCATCGTTGGTCGGCGAACAGCTTCACAAATCGCTTCAGCATCAGCCATATCGTTCTTATTTGTCTTTACGTAAGGCTTTACATACTGAGGTGGCATGAGCCTGACTTCATGGCCTAGCTTCCTTATTTCTCGAGCCCAATAATGAGAACTGGCACAGGCTTCCATTCCTATAAGACAAGGGGCTATATTGCTTAAAAACTTAATGACTTGATTTCTTCTTAAGGCTCTATTTACTAGTTTTTTCCCTGCCTTATCAAACGCACATAATTGAAAAACTGACTTGGCTAAATCAATTCCGATTGTATAAATATCACTCATAGCGGTCTCCTTTTAAACTGACTTTCTCAGTATAGGAGGGGTGTCCATTTCATTATTTTATTAGTACGCGTGCGCGTTTACCTTGTTGGACCAGTGAAAACGCGCACAGTTAACTATCTGTATGTAATGAACTTATCACCTTCTTTTCAAATACACGATCCGGTAAAACGCGCATGCGCGTTTTCCAAACCTATTATCTATTCCGTGGAATTTATAGGTGACTGATTTTAAGCCTATTTATTTTGGCTGAAATGTGAAAATGCGCACAAGGGCAGGATAAAAATTGTCCAATATCGTCATCATTTGAATATGACTGTATGCCTGTCCAGCTTTAGGCATCGCAAGACATTGCAACATTTGAGCTATATGGATGAAAATTCTGGCCAGAAAGCCTGTTTTTGACTATTCCACAGACAATTTTTTAAATCACTTTGAGACAATTAATGGCTACACGCTGGCACCGCCCTGCACCAGCGTTTGCCGAGTGCTTAATCACTGACTGACGTCGCCAAACTAAACGCCTTAAACCGGATAATTTCTTCCCCAGCCCAGTCGTTGATGCTGAGCAGGTTCTGGCGGATGCACTCGAGTTCGTTGGCGTCGAACACCTTGGCGGCTTTTTCTACATCCCCAAAGCCGCCGGTGTTGTTGGGAAAGGCTCAGCTACGAATACTGACAGAAACTGTCACGCCCCTTTCGCATACTTCAGTAACCACAAGCTAAGAAGTTTTACGGGGACAATATGAATTTTCAAGGGAAAGTAGCATTAGTAACAGGGAGCACTACTGGCATAGGTGAAGCAATTGCAGAGCAGCTACATCAACATGGTGCCAAAGTAATCATTGCATCTAGGTCATTGCAAAAAGCCCAGCAAAAGGCACGTTCATTATCACCTGATGGGCAAACAGCCTTAGGTATCGGGTGTGATGTTGCAAAACCGGGGCAAGTTTGCCAGTTAATACATGATGCAGTAAGCCATTTCGGCAGACTCGATTATGCGGTTAACAATGCTGGAACTACCGGGGAACACAATAAAAATGTAACGGAACAAACGCAAAACAACTGGGAAAACGTCATCACTAACTCATTGAGCAGTGTTTTTTACTGTATGAAATATGAGATACCGGAAATGTTAAAGTCCGGTGGCGGTGCCATTGTTAATTTGTCAGCCGTAAATGGATTGGTGGGGATCGCCGGACTCGCACCTTACACAGCCGCAAAGCATGGCGTTATTGGCTTAACCAGATCTGCGGCCTTAGAGTTTGCGGGTAAAGGTGTCAGAATTAACGCCGTGGCACCGGGATATGTGGGCACTTCACGCGTAAATGAGCTTCCTGACGACATATTAAGGAGCTTCGCCAATAGTCACCCCATGGAAAGGCTGGCCAAAATGAGCGAAGTAGCAGAATTTGTTATGTTCCTTCTGTCAGAAAAGTCATCATTCTGTACGGGCAGCGTATACCCCATAGATGGTGGATACCTAGCGAGATAGTCAATGATTATGGCAACCGCCGGATGTTCTGCTCGCTCGCCCAGCCGTTAATGCTGCGCAGGCTCTGGCAGAGGCTCAAGTCCATTGGCATCGAACACTTTGGCCGCTTTTCCACATTCCCAAAGCCGCCGGAGTTGTTAGGTATAATATCCATCTGTGGTAGCCGGTGAGCACCGAGCTGGTCATCAAGCGACACATTTTTGATGAATAAAAGCTCATCCTTGAGGTGCCACTTCAACCACGGAGAGCGAGTTCAGGCCACCCTTATTGCTTCTAAAATGCAAAACGGGCCTGAAGTTGTCTGTTATATAAGATGTTCAAGCTAGGTTTCTGCTGTTGGCGGTTCTCACTCAAGGACGCATAAAGATTGCCATCTGTCGAAAAACAGATGGCTTTTATTGCTGGGGAAACAATCTTTCAATGGCGGGTGAGTTTTTGTACGACCAATCAAGCGTCAAACATCACTAAATCGAATTCGGCAACATCAGCAAGGCGGATGTAAGTCAGCCCTTCAATTTTAGCGGTCGGTCTACCGCTTCGATGGTAGTAGCCGTTGGTTGAGATGTAAAAAAATCCCTGTTCGTCAACGAATCCTTGGGCGGCGCCATGATTAGCGGCACGGTCATAGAAAAAACCGTTCAGAAAGTAACCCAGCGGGACTTTACAACCTTTAGCCATCAAACCGTACTTGATGTTACGCTTCATAATGAATGCTCCATTTCAATACTTTGCTCCTCTGATAGAGCTTAGTCTGATGTTGGTAGCATAAGAGAGATTTTTGCGGTTTTGTGAAGTTGCTGGTTCCAATGAAAAACAAACATCACGAGCTAGTGAGTGAACCAAAAAGATTATCATCCAGCATACCACCACTTACTTTAACATCTTAATGAGGTTTTTCATGCACATAGGCAATCCAGCAGCACAGAATCTGATATATTTGCCGCACTCGCCTATCATTCCGGATCATTGGTCTTGGCAACAATCCGATGCGGTGGAAACGTTAATCAGCGCCAATTCCAATCACTGGCGTAAAATCATGGTAATTGCGGCAAAGATTTTTAGCCCTGATGAAGATTGGCGACACTTTCTATATTCAGATTTGCTATGGAAATTGTGTTTATGCACAGAGCCGAGTGCACAACAGCCGGTTGACGGCATTCAACTCATCAGCGGCAAAGCCGCCAGTGACATGCTCAACGTCAGTACGCTTAAAGCAACACCACTGCTATTGGAACCGAAACTGCAACAGCTCAATGCCAAGACATGGTTGGTCCCCTACCTCGACTATCGTCAGTTTCCTGATCGTATGATTGCTTTATTAAGGCAGGCGATAAGTGGCGTTTCGAACGCGTAACTGCCATCGCTACAGACGGCAGTTACACAAGGGCTATTAATCGTAAATGGTCGGAATGGGCTGGCGTTTATGCTGCGTTGCTTTATAGATATTGATAATACGTTCTTCCGCTTCCGGGGCAACATCCTTCCCTTCCAGGAAATCGTCAATCTGCTCGTAAGTCAGCCCCAATGCGACTTCATCTTCCAACCCTGGACGGTTAGATTCAAGATCCGCAGTAGGTGTCTTGTTGACTAGCGATTCGGGGGCACCCAAAAATGAAGCTAACTGTCTTACCTGCCGTTTATTCAAGCCAAACAGTGGTGCAATGTCACAAGCACCGTCCCCCCACTTAGTGTAGAAACCGGTCACATTCTCTGCACTATGGTCGGTTCCCACCACTAATCCTCCCACAATACCAGCGACTTCATATTGCGCAATCATACGCATCCGCGCTTTGACATTGCCTTTAACAAAATCAACTTTGGCATCGTCTGGTTCGAGGATAGAAGAAACTTCCAGCCCAGAGAGCACTTGGTGATGAATGCCTTCAACACCATCATGGATATTCACTGTAACTTGATGAGTTGGCTTAATAAATGACAATGCCTGTTGCGCTTCATCCTCGTCACGCTGCTCCTGATAGGGTAAGCGCATTGCCACAAATCGATATTCGTCGCTATTGCTTTCCTGATTAAGTGATTCAACCGCGAGCTGACACAAACGACCAGCTGTTGACGAGTCCACCCCGCCACTAATTCCCAGTACCAGCGCCTTACATCTTGCTTCTTTCAGCTTGGCTTTAAGAAATGCCACTCGGCGCTCTACTTCGAACCCTGGTTCAATCGTCTTAAGTACTTTCTCTTCTC
This sequence comes from Shewanella dokdonensis, assembly GCF_018394335.1. Lineage (NCBI taxonomy): Bacteria > Pseudomonadati > Pseudomonadota > Gammaproteobacteria > Alteromonadales > Shewanellaceae > Shewanella > Shewanella dokdonensis. Next base: position 32,177 of record NZ_CP074572.1, read on the forward strand.
GAATGATTTGTCCTTTCACAGCGGGCTCCATCTCAACTATGTAGCAATTGGAATTCAGGTCGTATCTTGCTGGATACAATCGTCTGGCTAGGTCATTTATTAATGAGTTGTTTTACCTAGGTCTAAGTTACAACGAGTTACGATACCACAAATTTACCAGCTTAAAAGTCACCAATTGTCACTGATGCGTGCAGAATAACCAGCACTGAGGTGGAAACTAATATGCTGGATTTATCTGTAGCTATCTGTTTTATAATGGCTGTTTTGTAAGTGATTACAGCTAGCATGGATAAGCGTAATGGCGGCGAAATCGGCAGCTATTGCGAGTAGATAACAGAATATGTGTCGTTGCAGTTTATTGTATCGTACGACATATTGAATGACGCTAATTGTGTCAGCCTAGGTTAAGTAATTTTGCAGTACACTTGTTGCCATCAATCAGTGTTGCAGTGAGTGTCACACTGCGCATTTAACACAACGAAGGAAATGGACGTTATGAGAATACTGGTAGTTGAAGACGATCCTTTACTGTCCCATCACCTGAAAGTACAGCTAAGTGAGCTGGGCAATCAAGTTCAGGTTGCGGGAACGGCTAAAGAGGGATTCTACCAGGCGACCAATTATCCCATTGATGTTGCGATAATCGATTTAGGCTTACCCGATCAAGATGGTATCTCCCTGATTAAACATTTGCGCGAAGCTGAACTTAAAGCGCCAGTGTTAATCCTTACCGCGCGGGTTAACTGGCAGGACAAAGTTGAAGGGCTGAATGCTGGTGCCGATGATTATCTGGTAAAACCCTTTCAGAAAGAGGAACTGGTCGCTAGGCTTGATGCCCTCGTCCGCCGTAGTGCTGGCTTTGTAAAACCAGTGATCCAAAGCGGAGAGCTGGCTTTAGATCTTGCCGCCAAGCAGGTAATGATGGGTGAAGAACTCATGGACATCACCGCTTTCGAATATCAGATATTAGAGTATTTAATGCGTCATAATCACGAAGTTGTTGCCAAACAACGTTTGCTGGATGTGATTTATGGCGATAAAGAGGGCGACCCAAATACTATTGAAGTAATGGTGAGCCGACTGCGAAAAAACTGACCCGTGACGGTATTGAAAACCCCATCATCACGATTCGTGGTCAAGGCTACAAGTTCAATCTTCCATGCAACTAAGCATTAAACCTAAAAAGCGCCTGCTCACTCGTATGTTTTTGACATCATTGTCAATTATTGCGTTAGTGGGCTTTGGGTTGGCCTGGATGGTCAATACCTTACATGCACAGAACAGCTATAACGAAGAAACGGCCCAACTTATTGCTGAGATCCCACAGGTCGCCGCAGAACTACGTGAGCATGATCTGATCCCTGATACCAGTGCCTGGCTTGAAGAAAATAACAAGCAGGAACGCTATGTCATGGCATCCTGTGATAGTAGCTTCAAACAGGTGTGGACTTCATCGCTTGCCGTTGACCGTGGCTTATTCGATATCTGTGAGCGCTTTGATGCTATCCGTAACGGTGTTCCGCCCTACTATCTCAACATGGCGGATAAACGCGCTTATTTTGCCTATCTGTTATCGGTAGATATTGCTAGCGTCCACTACAACCTATTAGTGCTAAAGGATGCGGAGAAGATTGAGCAGGAGGCCAGTAAGTTTGCCAAACGCACCTATATTCGTTTGGCATTAGTGTTAACCCTCGCTCTGTTATTGCTCATCAGTGCCGCATATTGGGGGATGCAACCCTTAGCCAGAATGCGCTCAGAGTTACAAGCCATTATTAAAGGCAAGACTAAATCACTGTCCGCGGGCTATCCGGTGGAACTAGAAGGCGTGACGCAAGCACTCAACCAATTGCTGCTGCAATCTAGCTCTCAACAGCAACGTTATCAAAACGCCATGAACGATTTGGCCCATAGTTTGAAGACCCGGCTTGCAGCAGTTCATGCAATTACTGACGATGCTACCCTTGATCGCCAAGCCATCTGTGAAAGGATTATGGATCAAGTCAGCCAAATGGATTTACTGGTCAAGTACCAACTAAAACGGGCAATGTTAGGCCGCAAAGGGTTAAAACAGGTACGCACGCCAGTTAAGCCACTGATAGATCAGTTGTCACAGATGCTGTTTAAGGTTTATCAGGATAAAAAGTCCGGTTTGTCGCCAATATTCCCGAAGCGCTTGCCTTCCCGGGGATCAAGGTGATTTAATGGAACTATGCGGTAACTTAATGGAGAATGCCTTCCGCCTGTGTATCAGTGAAGTACAGGTAAACGCTAGCATGGACAAGAATAGTTTTGAATTATTAGTTGAAGACGATGGCCCAGGTGTTGAAGATAACCTCAAGCAGAAGATTATCGAGCGAGGTGTTCGAGCAGATACCCAATCCCCTGGGCAAGGGATTGGGCTCGCAGTATGTAATGAAATCGTCAACAGTTATGGTGGCACACTGACAATTGAAGATTCAATGTTAGAAGGTGCCTGTTTTCGCATCAACATCCCCCTAAACTGATCCAACTACCGCACTTTTTACTCTGGCAGATAATAGTTCTAGCTCAGCTGTATAAACCTAACTGCTGCCTCGTTTTGCTGGCGTCTACATCGCCAGTGATGCCAATATCAGTAAGAAATACTGCATTAAAAATACTTGATCTCGGCAACGCCGGTTTCCCTACAAAACATGCCATAATTCATGTAGCGACAATCGGCTATACTCTACTCGGTTTTATGTAGCTGCTTGTGCATTCCATGCAATATACGCTGGCTATAACGTTAATTTTTTGTAATATAGCTCACCTCCAAACGTTTGACAGGTAACCAAACAGTAGTTGTCTTATGGGTAAAAGCCTTTTTGTGTCAGTCCAACAATTGCAAGTTGGCAATTATGTGAGATTACCAGTGTCATGGAAAGACCATCCCTTTTTGTTCAGCAGTTTCAAACTCAAACAGCAAGCGCAGATTGAGTTGATCAAGAAACTGGGGATTGATGCTGTTTATGTCGATCTTGCCCGCAGCGATGCCGAACCATTAGACGCCCAACAAGCCTCTGATGTTCAAGCGCAATCTACACAAGACCTAGAACAATTGCAGGGCCAGATGGCGCAATATAAGAAAGAACGCATTGAAATATTGCAACGTATGCGCAGAGATTTACAAAAGACTGAAGAGCACTTTTCTCGCTCTCTGGCTCGCATGCGCAACCTGATTGGTAAACTGCGCAATCGACCACTAAATGCTGTAGATGAAGCCAAAGAGTTGGTAGCCGATATCACTCAAGAACTACTCGCCTCCGATAATCTGGTATTGCACCTGATGTCGGATCAAGACAAGAGTGACGGAATTTATTTTCATTCCCTTAACGTTGCAGTTTTATCTATGTTGCTCGCCAAAGAGCTTGGCTGGGAACGGGCAGAAATCGAAGCGGTAGGGCTTGGGGCTCTCTTCCATGATATAGGCAAATTAAAGTTGCCCAGCCAACTCATGCGTAAGCAAGAGCCACTGACCACACCAGAGCAGAATCTCTACAATCAACATCCTATTTTAGGCAATGAACTACTGAAACTGGCGCAGGATTTTCCGACCGCATCCGCCGAGATCGTCACCAATCACCACGAACATCTGGACGGTAGCGGCACTCCAAGGGGGCTCAAAGCCGCACAACTGAGCGAGCCAACCCAACTAGTAGCGGTCGTCAATTTTTACGATGCGCTGTGTCATCCCACGCCACAACAGCAAGCCAGAACGCCATATGCTGCGCTTGGCTATCTGTATAAACATTCTAAGGGCAAATACAATCAAGAATACGTGGGCAAAATGATTAAAATGCTGGGCATATATCCTCCCGGCACGGTCGTAGAACTATCCTCTGGCCAGTTTGGCCTAGTGATGTCGGTAAATCTTGATAAACTCTTACTGCCGCGGATCCTTGTATATGATCCCATGGTACCTAAAGATCAGGCACCAATTGTAGATCTTGAGGCCGAAGGACTAAGCATAGTGCGCTGTCTGCCACCGGCTTCTCTGGCTGAAAATATCTATAAATATCTTAATCCCAGAGAAAGGATCAGCTATTACTTTGGCAGTGAAAACACCCACTGAAGCATTTTCCTGAAGGTTATGATTTAACTTTTTACCACAATCTGAACTAATCTTGTCTTAAGAGGATCTGTTAGCGCTTAGCGGGTCATTGCCATGGACGGTGTTACTTGGAGAGACAGGATGACAGAATTACCAGATTTCGACACATTAATGTGGCTGGCTCAACACCAGCCAGACAAGCTTGATAATTTACAGCAAACATTGAGCAACGAGCTGATTGCTGAATCCGACAGCAATAAAGAACAACTGCGGACGATTAACGACCACCTGAAACAACGACTAGCACGCTGTAGTAATCCTTACCACCGTTGTCTCATCACCATCCGCATGATGCGCAATAAATTCTCAGCACTAGCCAGCGTCCTGGAAAACCCAGAAAGCTATCGGCGCCAGAAAGCTGAGATCATCCCACTAAAACGAAAATCGGTCTGATCACAACCAGCCTTTGCGCCGGAAAAACAGATAAGTTCCGGCGGCACTGGCTAACATCATAATAATGGCCATCGGATATCCCACGTACCAATCCAGCTCTGGCATATGCTTAAAGTTCATACCATAGCTACTAGCAATAACAGTAGGCGGCAGGAACACCACGGCGGCAACCGAGAAGATTTTAATGATTTTATTCTGTTGTAAACCACTAAAGCCCATGGCGGCATCCAGCAAGAAATTTAACTTATCGAAAATGAACTGGCTGTGTGGCATCAGAGATTCAATATCCGACAACATTTCGCGCATGTCTTTGAGTTCATCCTCACTCAGTTCACGGCGATAGTATTTCTGCATATAGCGTAATGAGCGTTGTGTATCCAGCAAACTCAACCGGATTTTGCCATTAGAATCTTCCTGTAAGGTGATCATCTTGAAGACATCATCCAGTTCAGCACTTTCAAACACCTGCTCGCTGACATTCTCCAAAACTGTGTATACGTCTTCGATAAGGTCAGAAAGATACTCAACTTTAAGATTAAACAACTCTAAAAATAGGCTTTGAGGGGTAACAACTTCAATCCGCCCTAACCGTAGATAGTTACGCAACAAACGGATCAGACCAACATCTTCTTCACGGATAGTCAGCAGGAAATTACTGCGTAAGTTAAAGGAAACGTTGACGCCACGGACATCCTGCCCCACCCGTTGCGGAAACAAGGAGTTAATATGCAAACCATCGCTATTTTGATAAAAACGCGCAGACGCTTCAATTTCGTTGATGTCTTCCTCATCAGGGACTTCTTCAACAGAAAAACGTGCTAACCAATCTCGCTCATCATCATCGGGGCGGAACAGATCAAGCCAAAGCGTGTCTTCTGGAATACTCTCATCAGGTGAAAGCTCTACTATTTTTAGCTGTTGATGCTGGTAGATATAGGCGGTAATCATCATGCCCTCCTGAAGAACTTGCCTGCCGAACAATCACTTCGGCAAAAAATGCAGCTAGTTTACCTGATAACAAGTGAATGAACAGTACCCTCTGCACATGACTGCTTCACTTATCATCAATCACCAAACGTTCATCGCGTGACAAACGGATCCTTAGTCCATCAGTCGTAATTAACTCATTGGTAGAAATGTCTTTTTTCTCACTTGATAAACATCTCTACGGGCCTCTGTCGGTGAAACTAGGGTGACTTTCACCACAGTGTAACCATCAAACCACTGCCATGCCATGAATCCACCGCCAAGCAATGCGAGTGCAATGAGGACAAATGAAAACAAGTAATTACGGATCTTACTGCCAGGCTGCTTACGATACACCTTGTCATTGACATTAATATTGCGCTTAGCTGCCAGCATCCGCCATGCGAATACCACGACTAGAACAGTTAGCAGAAGTTTGGTCAGCATAATAAGATCCAGTGTTTTCTGTTATAAGTCTGCGATGCCATTTTACAAAATTAATAATGATAACAGTGCGCTATTAAACACAAAAGATAAGACTCAGACAAAACAGTTAGCAGTGAAAAGCAAAAAGGCCTCAGTATTCACTGAGGCCTTCGCTTTAAATAGGCGCTTGGCGATGACCTACTCTCACATGGGGAGACCCCACACTACCATCGGCGCGATTGTGTTTCACTTCTGAGTTCGGGATGGAGTCAGGTGGGACCACAATGCTATTGTCACCAAGCAAATTCTTACTGGTTAATTGTTCGTCTTACGGTATTGTTTCCTCGCTCCAGTACTCATGTACTTTTGTACACTCCGTCCTTCACTCGTCACGGCTTTGTCAGCCAAACAATTCCCTGCGTCATTAACACATTCATTTGGAAAGCTGTTGCTTCGATATTGGTGGTCGCTACTGGGTTCGAACCAGTGACCCCCTGCTTGTAAGGCAGGTGCTCTCCCAGCTGAGCTAAGCGACCTTATCTTGTCTGCTGTCACGCTTTGTTAGCCTGACACCAAGCCTCGTTACATGTTTCAGTAGTGGTTCTCTTACTTCAATCAAGCCCTGCAATTCATTCAAGGTATTCACGACCTCCAAGGAAGGAGGAAGTGCTAGAAAACATCTGGAATGTTTTCAGTAAAACCCATCTGGGTTGTATGGTTAAGCCTCTCGAGTCATTAGTACAGGTTAGCTAAACGCCTCACAACGCTTACACACCCTGCCTATCTACGTCCTGGTCTCGAACGGCTCTTTAGTGGACTTATGTCCAAGGGAAGACTCATCTCGGGGCTCGCTTCACGCTTAGATGCTTTCAGCGTTTATCAATTCCGAACATAGCTACCGGGCAATGCCATTGGCATGACAACCCGAACACCAGCGGTTCGTTCACTCCGGTCCTCTCGTACTAGGAGCAACCCCCTCAATCTTCCAACGCCCACGGCAGATAGGGACCGAACTGTCTCACGACGTTCTGAACCCAGCTCGCGTACCACTTTAAATGGCGAACAGCCATACCCTTGGGACCGACTTCAGCCCCAGGATGTGATGAGCCGACATCGAGGTGCCAAACACCGCCGTCGATATGAACTCTTGGGCGGTATCAGCCTGTTATCCCCGGAGTACCTTTTATCCGTTGAGCGATGGCCCTTCCATTCAGAACCACCGGATCACTATGACCTGCTTTCGCACCTGCTCGACGTGTCTGTCTCGCAGTTAAGCTGGCTTGTGCCATTACACTAACCGTACGATGTCCGACCGTACTTAGCCAACCTTCGTGCTCCTCCGTTACGCTTTAGGAGGAGACCGCCCCAGTCAAACTACCCACCAGGCACTGTCCCTAATCCCGTTCAGGGACCCAGGTTAGAACATCAACACTGCAAGGGTGGTATTTCAAGGTCGACTCCATCAGGACTGGCGTCCCAATTTCATAGTCTCCCACCTATCCTACACATGCAGGGTCAATGTTCAGTGCCAAGCTATAGTAAAGGTTCACGGGGTCTTTCCGTCTAGCCGCGGGTATACGGCATCTTCACCGCAATTTCAACTTCACTGAGTCTCGGCTGGAGACAGCCTGGCCATCATTACGCCATTCGTGCAGGTCGGAACTTACCCGACAAGGAATTTCGCTACCTTAGGACCGTTATAGTTACGGCCGCCGTTTACCGGGGCTTCGATCATGAGCTTCTCCTAAGATGACCCAATCAATTAACCTTCCGGCACCGGGCAGGCGTCACACCGTATACTTCCTCTTGCGAGTTCGCACAGTGCTGTGTTTTTGATAAACAGTTGCAGCCAGCTGGTATCTGCGACTGCCGTCAGCTCGGGGAGCAAGTCCCTCCACCAACAGCAGCGTACCTTCTCCCGAAGTTACGGTACCATTTTGCCTAGTTCCTTCAGCCGAGTTCTCTCAAGCGCCTTGGTATTCTCTACCCGACCACCTGTGTCGGTTTGGGGTACGATTCCTGCTAACCTGAAGCTTAGAAGATTTTCCTGGAAGCTTGGCATTAACCACTTCATCACCTTAGTGACTCGTCATCAGCCCTCAGTATTATGTGCCCGGATTTGCCTAAGCACACTACCTACAGCCTTAAACGCGGACGACCGACGCCGCGCTGGCCTAGCCTTCTCCGTCTCTCCATCGCAGTTAGCAGCAGTACGGGAATATTAACCCGTTTCCCATCGACTACGCCTTTCGGCCTCGCCTTAGGGGTCGACTCACCCTGCCCCGATTAACGTTGGACAGGAACCCTTGGTCTTTCGGCGTGGAGGTTTTTCACCCCCATTATCGTTACTCATGTCAGCATTCGCACTTCTGATACGTCCAGTGTGGGTTACCCCTTCACCTTCATCCGCTTACAGAACGCTCCTCTACCGCTCATCCATAGGATGAACCCGTAGCTTCGGTGAATTGCTTAGCCCCGTTACATCTTCCGCGCAGGCCGACTCGACTAGTGAGCTATTACGCTTTCTTTAAATGATGGCTGCTTCTAAGCCAACATCCTAGCTGTCTAAGCCTTCCCACATCGTTTCCCACTTAGCAATTACTTTGGGACCTTAGCTGACGGTCTGGGTTGTTTCCCTTTTGACGACGGACGTTAGCACCCGCCGTCTGTCTCCCGAGTAGTACTCATTGGTATTCGGAGTTTGCAAAGAGTTGGTAAGTCGGGATGACCCCTAGTCTTAACAGTGCTCTACCCCCAATGGTATTCGCTCGAGGCGCTACCTAAATAGCTTTCGAGGAGAACCAGATATCTCCCGGTTTGATTGGCCTTTCACCCCCAGCCACAGGTCATCACCGTCTTTTTCAACAGACGTGTGTTCGGTCCTCCAATTGATGTTACTCAATCTTCAACCTGCCCATGGCTAGATCACCGGGGTTCGGGTCTACACCTAGCAACTATTCGCGCAGTTAACACTCGGTTTCCCTACGGCTCCGCTATTCGCTTAACCTCGCTACTAAATGTAAGTCGCTGACCCATTATACAAAAGGTACGCAGTCACGGTCTCAAGAACCGCTCCCACTGCTTGTACGTATACGGTTTCAGGTTCTATTTCACTCCCCTCACTGGGGTTCTTTTCGCCTTTCCCTCACGGTACTGGTTCGCTATCGGTCAGTCAGGAGTATTTAGCCTTGGAGGATGGTCCCCCCATCTTCAGACAACATACCACGTGTGTCGCCTTACTCGTTTTCATCATCGGTTAGCTGTCGTGTACGGGACTATCACCCTGTACCGTGGTGCTTTCCAACACCTTCCACTAACACCCCAATGACTTAAGGGCTACTCCCCGTTCGCTCGCCGCTACTAGGGGAATCTCGGTTGATTTCTTTTCCTCGGGGTACTTAGATGTTTCAGTTCTCCCGGTTCGCCTCTGCATGCTATGTATTCACATACAGATAGTTGCTTATGCAACTGGGTTGCCCCATTCGGATATCTGTGGCTCAACGGGTTTTATCACCTCACCACAGCTTTTCGCAGATTAACACGTCCTTCATCGCCTCTGACTGCCAAGGCATCCACCGTATACGCTTAGTCGCTTAACCATACAACCCGGATGAGTTTCCTCTACCGAATCGTATCAACGACCCATATTGGTTTTTCTTTCGCCTTGATGTGTTTCATCGCTGAAACACTAGAATCACAAAACACTTGATTGAAGTATTTTGAGAACTCATTTCGATTAAATATCGCTATTTAATCTCTACTATCAGCTTTCCAAATTGTTAAAGAACGGGCTTAAAAAGCCAAAGATAAATTGTTCACTTATCTTTGGCATTTCCATGACCATAAAACGAAAACAGTCTCACTAGAAAATGGTGGAGCTATGCGGGATCGAACCGCAGACCCCCTGCGTGCAAAGCAGGTGCTCTCCCAGCTGAGCTATAGCCCCATTTCTAACTTGCTATTTTCCCTTAACTCGTCGTTGTGCGGCCTATCCTCGTTCGGTTACATACTGATGTATGTGCCCTCGCTCGTCAGTTGCACGCCTTGATTTAAGCAAAAATCTCTGCGTTATCTTGTAAGGGTAATCTCGTTCAGGCAAGGCGTATCGGGAGGACGTTTACTGCGCGTAAACGACGACCGATACAACGCAGCATCAACGAGATTGGTGGGTCTGAGTGGACTCGAACCACCGACCTTACGCTTATCAGGCGTACGCTCTAACCACCTGAGCTACAGACCCACAACTTACTGTTTTCGCTCTTCGTCTATCAAGCAATCTGTGTGAACACTCACAACAAACTTCATCGTTTAGGTAAGGAGGTGATCCAGCCCCAGGTTCCCCTAGGGCTACCTTGTTACGACTTCACCCCAGTCATGATCCACAAAGTGGTAACCGCCCCCCTAAGGTTAAGCTAGCTACTTCTTTTGCAAACCACTCCCATGGTGTGACGGGCGGTGTGTACAAGGCCCGGGAACGTATTCACCGTGGCATTCTGATCCACGATTACTAGCGATTCCGACTTCATGGAGTCGAGTTGCAGACTCCAATCCGGACTACGAACAGCTTTTTGGGTTCCGCTCCACGTCGCCGCTTTGCTTCCCTCTGTACTGTCCATTGTAGCACGTGTGTAGCCCTACTCGTAAGGGCCATGATGACTTGACGTCGTCCCCACCTTCCTCCGGTTTATCACCGGCAGTCTCCCTACAGTTCCCGGCATTACCCGCTGGCAAGTAAGGATAAGGGTTGCGCTCGTTGCGGGACTTAACCCAACATTTCACAACACGAGCTGACGACAGCCATGCAGCACCTGTCTCAGAGTTCCCGAAGGCACCAATCCATCTCTGGAAAGTTCTCTGGATGTCAAGAGTAGGTAAGGTTCTTCGCGTTGCATCGAATTAAACCACATGCTCCACCGCTTGTGCGGGCCCCCGTCAATTCATTTGAGTTTTAACCTTGCGGCCGTACTCCCCAGGCGGTCTACTTAATGCGTTAGCTTGAGAGCCCAGTGTTCAAGACACCAAACTCCGAGTAGACATCGTTTACGGCGTGGACTACCAGGGTATCTAATCCTGTTTGCTCCCCACGCTTTCGTGCCTGAGCGTCAGTCTTCGTCCAGGGGGCCGCCTTCGCCACCGGTATTCCTCCAGATCTCTACGCATTTCACCGCTACACCTGGAATTCTACCCCCTCTACGAGACTCTAGCTTGCCAGTTCGAAATGCGATTCCCAGGTTGAGCCCGGGGCTTTCACATCTCGCTTAACAAACCGCCTGCGCACGCTTTACGCCCAGTAATTCCGATTAACGCTCGCACCCTCCGTATTACCGCGGCTGCTGGCACGGAGTTAGCCGGTGCTTCTTCTGTCAGTAACGTCAATGTGCTGAGGTATTAACTCAACACCCTTCCTCCTGACTGAAAGTGCTTTACAACCCGAAGGCCTTCTTCACACACGCGGCATGGCTGCATCAGGGTTTCCCCATTGTGCAATATTCCCCACTGCTGCCTCCCGTAGGAGTCTGGACCGTGTCTCAGTTCCAGTGTGGCTGATCATCCTCTCAGACCAGCTAGAGATCGTCGCCTTGGTGAGCCCTTACCTCACCAACTAGCTAATCCCACCTGGGCTTATCCATTCGCGCAAGGACCTAAGTTCCCCTGCTTTCCCCTTAGGGCGTATGCGGTATTAGCAGTCGTTTCCAACTGTTATCCCCCTCGAATGGGCAAATTCCCAGGCATTACTCACCCGTCCGCCGCTCGTCATCAAACTAGCAAGCTAGTTCATGTTACCGCTCGACTTGCATGTGTTAGGCCTGCCGCCAGCGTTCAATCTGAGCCATGATCAAACTCTTCAATTAAAAGTTTTTGACTCTAATGAATGACTGTTCTATTTCGAACACTCTTCAGTGAGTTTTAAATCGTTTTGTGATTCATTCACTGCGAGTGCCCACACAGATTGCTTGATATTTTGTTAAAGAGCGAAGAAAAAGCCGCTTCACAAATCAGCTTGTGTCAGCGACTTATTCTGAACCGTTTCGTCGGTCAGTGGATGCGCATTATAGGGAATCGATTTTTTGTGCAACACCTAAATCGCCCAATTTTACCGATAGCAGCGTAAATGCTTAGATTTCAGACAAACGCCATATTAATTATCCAATTTTGTAAGATAACCTGGCACATCTGCGATTGAATCCAGCACGACAGTGGCCTCGGCTATCGCTTCTGCGGTGACTTCTTTGCCACTACGAACCAAGATACGAACAGGGATCCCTGCGGCCTTTGCTGCCCGCATATCATCCGCTTTATCACCAACCAGTACACTGGCGGCCAGATCCAATTTCAAAAACCGTTCGGCACTTAAAATCATACCAGGCTTTGGCTTACGACAATCGCAATCCTGTTTATATTCGCCAATGCCTTTTTCGGGATGATGAGGACAATAATAAATGCCGTCCAAATCGACGCCCTTATCAGCAAAGTTCCAATCCATCCACTCGGTTAGTTGGTTGAATTGATCTTCGGTATACAGACCGCGGGCGATGCCAGCCTGATTGGTGATGACCACGAGTTTATACCCTTGCTGTTTCAGTGACAGACAAGCGTCAAACACGCCATCTATATACTGAAAATCATCGATTTGGTGGACGTAACCATGATCGACATTAATCACACCATCCCGATCCAAAAATACCGCTTTATTCACGCTAGTGCTCTCCCACTATTCTGTTAGCTATATTATTCCATTGCGTGGGAGAAAAAGCATCGGTGGATTTCACTGGCAAAGCAGATAAGTGATTTAGCTAGATTATCGCTAAAAACCATCATGGCCCACATTCTGGCGCCATTTCCCGCTACCCCATGCTTTATTTATATGCTGACTAGGGGTAACCTTAGCCAAAGCCATTATGGTGGATATTGTATGCCGCCATTATTGCGATGAGCCGTCTAGCTATCGTTGTTATTCAAATGAGTAGCACATAACACCAAACTTCTGGACGCTAAACATCTCTCTGCAGCCTTATGCGATAGCGCCGACGCTGCAGTTAAGCCGATAAGTGAATAGCCAATTGAAAGAACCGTCTCGGGTGATTTCTTAACGAGAGATTTTCCATGCAGTATGCAACTATTACCGGTTGGGGCAAATGTGTACCACCAGCCATTCTGAGCAATGATGATCTGGCGACCTTCATGGAGACTTCCGATGAATGGATTAAACCCAGAACTGGGATCAGCCGCCGCCATATCAGCCATGTCAATACATCAGAGATGGCAACTGTCGCCGCCAAACATGCGCTGGCCGCAGCAGGCATAGATGGCAGCGAGCTTGACATGATTATCCTGGCAACCGCCAGTCCTGATACCTTAATTCCCAACATTGCATCTACCGTGCAGGCCAATATTGGTGCCAACTGTGCAGCCTTTGATATCAATGCTGCTTGTAGTGGCTTTTTGTATGGTATGGGCTTGGCGACCGCACAAATAAAAAGCGGTCAGTGCCAGAAAATTTTGGTCGTGGGGCTGAACGCCTGAGTTTTTACATCGACTGGTCACGCCGCGAAACTGCGGTGCTTTTCGGTGATGGTGCTGGCGCAGTGGTGCTCGAAGCTTCTGATGTTGCTGGCGGCGTATTAGGGTATGAGTTGAATAACGATCCCGAAGGCCGTGAAATTCTGAAGGCCAGTTTTGGGACATCGATGGATCGTTATGTTGCTGAATCTCTGGATTTCTATATCCAGTTTGATGGCAAAGAGATCTTCAAACGCGCCATTCATGGTATGAGCACCCTCAGTGCCAAAGTACTGGATAAGTGCGGTATTGAGAAAGATGATGTTGATTGGGTCATTCCACATCAGGCGAATGAACGTATCATCGATACCTTAGTGCATAAAATGAAGATCCCGCCAGAAAAGGCTTTTGTGAATATCGCTGAGTACGGTAATACCTCAGCAGCCACTATTCCGATTGCAATCTGCGATGCGCTGGCTAAGGGGATGATCCAGCCTGGACAACACATTCTGTCCTGTGCTTTTGGTGCCGGCCTTACCAGTGCGGCGTTATTGCTGCAATGGGGCGAACGCACCACACCGCTAAAGACCTCGGATGCAACGCTGCCGCCGTGTGACCAAACCGGGTTACAGCTGATCCAAAAAGCCGTTAATTACTTTTGCCATCGCGATTAACGGTAACGGTTAAATTGATGATCTGAAAATAAAGCCCTGTGCATCTAACAGGGCTTTATTTTTGCCTAACCCGCTTGCTGACAGAGTTTGCTATGGCCACCATAAAAATTCAGCAACCGCGACATCTGGGTTGATTGAAGCGGTTTGTGCTAAGAACAGTTCACCGCAAGCAATGGCATCCATCAAGGCATTATGTGCTGCATAAACAGGTAGATGATAGCGTTGCCGACAGGCACCCAGCCGCAGACATCCCTGAGGTAGTATATGACATTCACGTAACAAGCGGCGGCGTTCAATTTGTAAGGTGTCTACCACCGGGAAACGCATGCTTGTACCGTTGGTTCGCTGCATTAATGTGGATAAAAATGCCAGATCCAACGGGGCATGATGGAAGATCATTAACTTGCCCATGACCTGCCGCAATAGCCAAGGCAATAACTGCTGTTGCTCCAACGATTGTTCCTGTAAATGGCGATCGACAATACCGTGGATGATGGCACTTTGGCCGACACTGCCACTGATCCCCACCAACTGATGTGCAGCCATTGCTAGTGGTAATTGCCGTTGTGTTAATGGCACTAGCCCTACCGAAATAATCTGGTTTTGCTGCGGGTTCAGCCCCGTCATTTCCATATCAATCGCGATTAATGGCACGTCAGCCAGCGACTGTTGCAGTAAGGGGCGCAAGCTCTGATAGTATTCCCGTAACAGTGGAGAAGCGCCCTGCGCTCGCCACGCCAGAGATAGCTGTTGCCACAAGCTCATATCAGAAGCTCCGCATAAATTTAAGCTTTAGCGCTGCTTGGGCATCATGAACCACCTTAAAAGCATCTCGTAACTGATGCCGCATCAGCGACGATAATGCCTGAGGCCTGAGATAATTACTGAGCGCTTCACGATTCTCATATTGGCGGCCTTGGTTCGCCAGTCGCATATGCGCAATAAACTCCAGTGCATCGGCCAGATTAAGTCCGTCTTTGCGCGTAAGAATGCCGTTAGCAATCAACACCCGAATACGTTTTGCCGTGTTGACTTCTTTTAGGCCACTCGACAGCGCATATACGCGCGCGATGTCGTTGATCAAGACGCTGCCCCGATGCTTAAGATCTATGCCCTTCTCCTCAGAGCCATCACGTTCCAGCACAAATTGCCGAAAGAACCCCAGAGGAGGTGACTCGCTTAACGCATTCCCCGTTAACGCCGCCAGGAAAATGTCATTATCCTGGGTATCGGCCAGGACTTTGTCTTGCAATGCCGCAAACAGCGGGGCTGGGCCGAAGACACAACGCATATCAAAGAAAATACTGGCATGCATTAACGCCTTTGGATCGGGCGTATTCACCCAGTTAGAAAACTTCTGCTGCCAGTTTTCCAATGACATTCGCCACGCAGGATTTTGCGCCATAATATCGCCGGGACAGAACACATAACCACAGTCATTAAGCCCACTGCACACGGCGTGTGTCAGTGCATCAAAGTAAGCGGTAGCCGATGAGTCTGGTTCTTCTGCCAGTAACAGGCCATTGTCCTGATCTGAGCAAGCCATCTGATCCTGGCGACCTTGGCTTCCGAACGCTAACCAGCAAAATGCGATTGGTGGCTCTCCCAGCAACGCTTGATTCAACTGGATCAGCCGTCGGGTCAATGCGTCCGTAACACTGGTCAGAATACGGCCAATTTCCTCCGCCCGCGCATCAGCACTGATAAGATTTTGCAATAACAATGGGATCTGCTTACTGACGTGGATCAGACTGGCAACATCCTGTTGTCGCTCTATTTCACCAATCAAGAGTATGGGTTGTGAAGATTGACTGCGGATAATATCGGTACTGGTTACCATCCCCACTGGCTGACCATTATCCAATACGGGTAAATGGTGGATATTATGCTGGCTCATCTGCAACATTGCTTCAAATACCAAGGCATTTGCATCAATGGTTACCGGTGCCGAAGTCATGGCTTGAGACACTGGCACATGGCCGCCAAGCTCCTCGGCCAAAACCCGATTGCGTAAGTCTCTGTCAGTTAGTATTCCGACCAACTGCTGATTATTGACCACCAATGCTGAAGAAACGCGGTGCTGGCGCATCAGCTTGGCGGCATCACTGACGGGGGTATGATGATCAACACTCACCGGAGCCATTACCATCAAACTGCTGATACGATTAGCGGTTAGTAATTCGCGCTGGTGTTGTGCATCTTGGTGCCGTAAACGCTTGGCATAGGCCCGGTTAAAAAAGCGGTCAAACGCCCGGCTGCCTGCTCGTAACTTGTCAAACAGGGCTAATGTCAGGTGATATACCAACCCATCTTCTAAGATCAGCACTTTATTACTGATAGATTCACCTGACATTAACGATGGGAAACCAAAGTAGTCTCCGGCCCCCAGCCTATCCACTAATTCGCCCTCGGCATTACGCACTTCAAAGGCACCACTGCGCACAATGTACAGCATAGGATTTTCAGAACTCAGCGGTACGGCACCTGACATTTTACTGTAGTAGCCGATACTAAGGCTGCGGCAACACTCCTCCAGCAGTTCGCTAGGCAATTCATTAAACGGGGCAATTTCGGCCAGGAAATTACGAATGGGCAACAGTTCACTTTCGTCCATAGGATGCGTCAGCCGAGTTATCAATCGTTTAATAATGGCTGCTGTTACAGCAGACAGCCATCTGTCTTTGGTCTAATAAAAAAGGTGCCGAAGCACCTTTTTTATTATTGCGTTATCAGTGACTTTGCGCGCCACCAGCCCCTTTAGGGAAGCGGATGGACTCTACCATCTGCTGCACTTCGTCCGGGACTGCTGCGGTGAGTTTGCTGACAACAGTTGCCACCACAAAGTTGATTATCATGCCGATCATGCCGATACCTTCTGGCGAGATCCCGAATAACCAATTGTCCGATACGTTGGCTGCCGGATTAACAAATTTAAAGTAGATGATATAGGAAGCGGTAAAGCCTAACCCTAAGACCATGCCCGCTATCGCACCTTCTTTATTCATCGACTTGGAGAAAATCCCCATGATAATAGCCGGGAATAATGATGCTGCCGCAAGACCGAAGGCAAACGCCACCACAGCTGCCACAAATCCTGGTGGATTAATACCGAAGTAACCGGCAATCACAATCCCCACGGCGGCGGCCATACGAGCGAACATCAACTCCTTCTTGTCAGAAATATCCGGCATGAAGTTCTTTTTCAGCAGATCATGAGATATTGAAGTCGAAATCACCAACAACAATCCCGCTGAGGTAGACAATGCGGCTGCCAAGCCCCAGCAGCGACCAATGCAATCACCCATGCCAGGCAGATTAGCGATTTCTGGTGTGGCTAACACCATGATGTCGCGGTCAACATCCATCTCATTAGCACTTTGTGGATCGGTGATTTTGCCTTTGGCGTAGTACATCTTGCCGTCACCATTTTTATCATTCCACTTGATAAGCCCCGTTTGTTCCCAGTTCTTGATCCAAGAGGGCGCGGTGGCATGTGCAACCCCTGCCCATCAGCACCATTGATAGTTTCAATCATGTTGACGCGGGAGAATACAGACAACGCAGGTACTGTGGTGTAAAGAATGGCAATAAATACCAATGCCCAACCGGTACTGGTACGCGCATCCTTAACTTTAGGTACAGTAAAGAAACGCACGATTACATGTGGCAAACCAGCAGTTCCCACCATCAGCGCGGCAGTAATCGCAAACACATCGATAGTACTCTTGGCACCTTCGGTATATTCGTTGAAGCCAAGTTGCGTGGATAGGCCATCTAGTTTTTGCAGTAGATAGACGCCGGTATCATTACCCGCGGCATCCACTACGGTGGAACCAAAACCAATCTGTGGCAATACATGGCCGGTCATCATCACCGAGATGAAGATAGCGGGTACCATGAAGGCAAAGATCAGTACGCAGTATTGGGCTACCTGAGTGTAAGTAATACCTTTCATACCACCTAACACAGCGTAGAAAAATACCACCGCCATACCGATATAAACGCCGGTATCCACATCCACTTCGAGGAAGCGGGAGAATACCACCCCAACACCACGCATCTGCCCGGCAATATAGGTAAAACAGATGAAGATGGCACACACCACAGCCACCACGCGCGCGGTCTGCGAGTAATAACGTTCCCCGATAAAATCTGGGACGGTAAATTTACCAAACTTTCTCAAGTAAGGCGCAATACACAGCGCCAGCAGTACATAACCGCCAGTCCAGCCCATCAAGTAAACACTGCCGTCATATCCCACAAACGAGATGATCCCCGCCATTGAGATAAATGACGCCGCAGACATCCAGTCTGCCGCAGTGGCCATACCGTTCATCACTGGTGGGACCCCACCACCAGCAACATAAAAATCTTTGGTAGAGCCGGCTCTGGACCAGATGGCAATACCAATGTAGAGCGCGAACGACAACCCTACAATCAGAAATGTCAGTGCTTGAACATCCATAGTCTGCTCCCCTTAGTCTTCGTGTACGTTATATTTTTTATCTAAGGCGTTCGCTTTGAAGGCGTAGATAAAAATCAGCGCCACGAACACATAAATGGAACCTTGCTGCGCAAACCAGAAGCCCAGTTTGAACCCCATGAAGTGAATATTGTTCAGCACATCTGCAAACAAAATTCCGCAACCATAGGACACGACGAACCAGACAGCCAGCAGTCCCAGCACCAGACGCAAGTTCTCACGCCAGTAGCTAAGTGCCTTTTCGTTATTTTCAAAGCCCATGTGCGACTCCCCATTACTAATCGTTATTAAGTCACATTTAATCTAGCAACCGCGACTTGGCTCACAATCAAGACCTTAGTCTAACCAACGTGCTACAACTGTTTAACACAGTTAGAAATCATATATAAATCATATGGTAAAAAAAATTAGAAAAAAATGATTGATAAGAATTTAGTCGTAGAGTTAGACCAATGTCGAACAGCGAACACGTTGAAAAAGACAAAAAAGACCGGCAAAAGCCGGTCATAGTGCAGAGATAATTGTGATTAATCGGGTTTATTGGCGAGATAAAGGATCAGTTCTGATAGCGCTTGTGCATCTGATACTGACGCTTTAATCAAGTACTTTCCATTGACCAATAAAGACGGTACACCGCGGATCTGCGCCAGTTGCGTCTGCGCTTCATAGTTTTCTAGCGCCAGTTTGGCATCGGCAGAGCCTATGGTCTTTTGCAATACGGTTTTATCAATCCCCTGCTCCACAAAAAAGGCCTCAAGATCGGCCTCGGTGCTAAAGGGCTGATGTTGTTCGTGGATCCGTGCAAAAATTTTGCTATGTACTTGATTCACAATTTTAAATTTCTGAGCCAAATAATAGGCTTGCTGACTCAAGATCCACGCTGGACGATGGGCGCCAACCGGAGTTCGCACTAAGGCGACTTTTCCCTTAAGCAGTTGCGCCGTTTTTTCGATAAGCGGATCCTGATGATAGCAATGAGGGCAGTTGTACGAAAAAACTCCCTGACCACAGGTTTAGTGGCCTCTGGAATACCGGTCACCGTAATATAATCTTGGCCTTCTTGGTATTCTGCCGCAGCGGCCGGGATAAGCGTGGCGCTCAACAGCAGTACCGCTGCCGTGATTTTGGCCATAGATGAAAACAGCATTGTTCCCCCTCGTTAGATAACCTATCAACTAAATGCTACTGCTACATGCTTGCAGCAGTGAGTTGGCGTCAGTATATCGATAACTAAAACCAAGATCCCGGCAAATAAATGAACCATCGATGCGTTTGCCTGCGGTGGCGGGCTCCTCAACAAATTGTGGTAACGCTAATCCCAACTGTTGGGCCGCCAGACCATAAAATGTCTGTTTGTCTGCCACTAAAGGTGCGCACAGGTTATAAACTGCGGCCGGAGTCGGCGCCTCCAGAATAGTCATCACCGCAGCAATACAATCAGCAAGATGCACTAGATTTACGGCTTGCGAGGCGCCCGTCAACCCGGTGCGGCCGGCCATAAATCTCCCTGGATGCCGTCCCGGCCCAACCAAACCGGCAAAGCGTACTATGGTTACTGTCCGTTGAGGCGATGCCAACTGTTGGAACATCTGTTCGGCCTGTTGCAACACCGCACTTCCCCCTTCAGTAGCTGGGAGCAGATCGGTTTCGGTCAAAAGCCCCTGTTGCTGTTGATAAGCACTGGTACTGCTGACAAACACCAGCCGTTGCACGGCGCTTTCTTTCACCAAGGCCACCAGTTGCGCCAGCTTGCCTAAGTAATCATTATCCCCGCGCCTCAACCCCGGTGGAATATTGACCACTAAGGCGTCACATTCCTCTAATAATTGGCTGGGCAGCGGCACCTTGGCTTGCAACGCCAACACCACCCCACGAATACCGGTAGCGGTTAAAGTCGCTGCGCCTTCTGCTGTTGTTTTACTGCCAGTCACAGCAAATCCCGCCTGTTGCAGCGCTTTTGCTAGCGGCCAACCAAACCAGCCACAGCCAAATACAGCAATATGTTTCAAGTCTGTCTCCTGTTTATTTTTATATTGTGTGGTCACTATCCTGCACCACTATCACTGCTGACAAAAATAAAAACTGATCCCCGCGCCGGGACGTAGGGTTTTGCGCGCACCTTCGCTGAGTTCATCAAGCTTCAGCACGCTGTCTACGCTATTCTCTTCTTGTTGCAAAAAGCGATAACGACCTTTACTGCCATCACGCTGACAGCTCCAGACCTGCGGATGTTTAACATCATCGCTGGTCACCACCACCTTTGCCAACGAATCATCGGTTAATTTCACCAGCGTCCCTGGTGGATAGATACCAAGCACTTTTACCAGCGCCTGGATTAAGGTTTCACTGTGTTGGGCAGCTCGGGTCTTGAAAAGATATCCTAAGGCGAGCTGTGGCGATACCATCTCTTCGCGCCATAGCAGGCTATCGTAGTCATTCACGAGCGATACTATCTGGGTAGTGATACTGAGTTGTTCAGCGGTTAAGCCATCGGGAAAACCACTGCCATCAATAAATTCATGATGATGCAGCACGATATCGAGGACATCGGCATTGAACATACCGCTACGTCTGAGCAGTTCACAACCATATTGAGGGTGCATGGCGATAAAATTCTTTTCTGGCTCCGTCAAGGCACCACGTTTATTACGGATCACTTCAGGAACCCTGAGTTTGCCAATATCGTGCAATAACGCACCGGTTGCCAGCGTACGTATCTGCGGTTTGGGCAGTTGTAGCCCTTTAGCTATCATCATTGATAACGCGGCCACCGAAACTCCGTGCATAGTTGGGGTCGCCTGGGGTTCACCAGAAGTTACCAGGGCCAACTTTACCTGCTCCGCGCCATAGAGCTGCTCAAGCATGGTTTCCACCAACACCGAAGTTTCTCGGCTTGCCCCTTCTGGATCACTGGCTATTTTGCCAAACGCGCCCCGGATCCCATTAATCGTGCCGATAAACTGGTTCTGACTCTGGCGAATATGTTTGCGTGCCAGTTTTTCCTGTTCGGACATTTCGGCATTGGTGTTCTTAGACTTGCGCACGGCTTGTGTCTGTGGGGATGCGGTCTTGGGGGTTCCCGACAGCAAGATGACATAAGACACGCCCAACTGCTGGATCATCTTAATCTGAGCATCAGAGCTGATCTCAATTTTATTGAACAGAAAGGGATGATCCATCCATGACAGTGGTAACTTGACCGTAATCCCCTTCTGCAACTGCGATACCGGCAGATGGATCTCTTCGGTTTTTGCCACGTGAGACTCCCCTATTGCTGCATGTAACGTGTTGCGCTTGAACAGGCCAATATTGCACGAATTTTACAACTATAGTTCAAGCGCCTGAATAAGGAAGAATTTCACAATAAAAATATGATATCACAGAACTTTTGTATAAAAATGCCGCTACTTATTCGCGGTTTCAACCGACGGTTGCCAATCAGCAACATAGGCTTTGAGATGCCGAGAGCGATGTAAGTACAGCGCTGACCAGAACAGCAATAAACCATCTAGCGCCATCGGCCACTCAAACAGAAAATGTGCGTGACTCAAGCGCGTGAACAGTAGCACCGCCTCTAATCCTAGCAAGGCCGCCAATAACATCCGGATGGCACTAAAAACGCCACGGCACCATAACGGCTTACGGCGGCGTTCTGCAATGGTCAGGCAAAACACCAGCACGGCGCCACTACCGGCCGCCAACGCCGTTAAAAAATCGACTTTCTCTGGATAAAACAGCTTCACCAATTCAGCACGATCGCTGGCGATGGTTAATGACATGACAAAGATCGCCCAGCCGCGAGCTAGAAATAACAATAGCAGATACAGCATTAATGGCGGCCGCACGTGTCCGTGATCATCAAGCCAGTGAACATCCTCAATGTTGAACATCATAATTCCGCAAAGTCGGGGGCAGGAACAGATAACATGGCGCTATCTTAAGCCTTTTCAAGTCCAACACGTAAAAATGCACATCAACCATTGAGCAGTGTTAATAGCTGTTGCTCATCTATCACCCGAACCCCTAACTCGCTGGCTTTTGCCAACTTAGAACCGGCGGCCTCGCCAGCAACCACGCAGGTGGTATTTTTAGAGACACTGCCAGCTACTTTGGCACCGAGCGCTTCCAGCTTGGCTTTGGCATCACTGCGACTAAATTGTGTCAGAGTGCCCGTCAAAACCCATGTTTGGCCTTTCAAAGGTTGGGTATCTTCATCGGGCGTTTCAATAGCAGGCCAATGGATACCAATATCCCCCAACAAGGCGTCAATCACCTGCTGGTTATGCGGCTGCGCAAAAATGCACGACGTGCTGCGCCACTACATTACCCACATCTTCCACCGCCATTAACTGTTCAACGCTTGCCTGCCGCAATGCATCTAAGGTTTTAAAATGGTTGGCTAGGTTGGCTGCGGTGGCTTCCCCTACTTCACGGATCCCCAAGGAATAAAGGAATTTGGGCAAGGTTGTAGACTTGGCAGCCACCAGTGCAGCTTTAAGGTTTTCCGCCGATTTAATGCCCATGCGTTCCAATGATGCCAAGGTAGAAACGCTGAGCCGGAATAGATCGGCTGGGCTGGCTATCAACTCTTTATCGATCAGTTGCTCAACGATTTTATCGCCAAGCCCATCGATATCCATCGCTTTACGTGAAGCAAAGTGTTTGATCGACTCTTTACGCTGTGCTTTACAGACCAAGCCGCCACTACAACGGGCAACCGCTTCGCCTTCAATGCGTTCCACCAGCGAGCCACATACCGGACAGTCGTGCGGGAACAGGATTGGCTCAGCATCGGCGGGACGCTTTTCTAGCACAACCGCGACCACTTGCGGGATCACATCACCCGCGCGGCGAATAATCACGGTATCGCCAACTTTTACGCCCAAACGCTCGATTTCATCGGCATTATGCAAGGTGGCATTAGACACAGTAACACCGCCAACAAACACGGGTTTCAAGCGCGCTACCGGCGTTACTGCACCAGTACGCCCCACCTGAAAATCTACGCCTTCCAGCACTGTCATCTCTTCCTGTGCCGGGAATTTATAAGCAATGGCCCAACGAGGCGCGCGTGCGACAAAGCCTAAGGTCTGCTGCGCCGCGATACTGTTGACCTTGAACACCACACCATCGATATCGAAAGCCAGGGTTGGTCGCCGTGTCATGATCTGCTGGTAATAGGCTTCTACTTCCGCCAGAGAATCAGCCAATTTAATTTCACTGCTTACCGGTAAACCCCACTGCTGCAATTGCGCCAATTGACCGCGATGGGTATCGGCCATGGCAAAGCCTTCAGGTTCAACAACCCCTAAGGCGTAGGCATAAAACGCCAGTGACCGTGACGCAGTGATCTTACTATCCAGTTGTCGCAAACTGCCCGCCGCCGCATTACGCGGATTAACAAACACCTTTTCATTACGCACCCGCGCGCGCTCGTTAAGTGCATCAAACGCTGCCCGCGGCATGAACACTTCACCGCGAACTTCCAGCAGTGGCGGATAGCCTGTTCCACGCAAGGTAAGTGGAATCGACTTGATGGTACGTACGTTTTCGGTGATATCTTCCCCCACAGCGCCATCGCCACGGGTTGCCGCCCGCACCAGCATGCCATCACGATAAAGAATACTGACGGCCAACCCGTCCAGTTTTGGCTCACAGCAATACTGCACGTCACCCACACGCTCACTGACGCGTTTATGGAAGGCTGAAAATTCCGTATCGTCAAACACGTTATCCAAGCTCAGCATGGGCTTAAGATGGGTCACCTGTTCAAATTTTGCCAACGCGGCACCGCCAACGCGGCGACTGGGAGAATCGGCGCGCAACAGATGCGGATTGGCGGCTTCTAAAGACTGTAACCGCCGCATTAAACGGTCATATTCAACATCGGGAATGGACGGATTATCATCCACGTAGTAACGGATATTATGTTCGTTGATCTCACGGATCAGTTGATCAATTTCTTGTTCGTTGGTGAGTTGCATAAAAAAGTCCGCTGAAAATAAAGGCCGCATCAGCGGCCTGTATCGCAAGTATTTATCATGGCGTTATGCGCCGAAGGAGCCAACTAACGGCTATTAACCATTCGCTTTAATACGTTCCAAGTATTCTTTCTTGGTGGACAATTGCCATGGATTGCGCTGGCCGTCCAGCAGTAAGGCATCCAGATCATCCGCCAGTTGTGATGCAGAATTGAGCATAATGGAAAAGCTCATCACCGGATCTGACGCGCAAGGCAGCGTCATGAACAACACCACGCCATGAGTGGTAAATTGTTCCATATCATCGGGATCGAACACCCCAGGTTTCACCATATTGGCTAATGAGAACAACACTTTGCCGTGTCCGGCATGATCTTCATGGCGATGAAAAATCTGCATATCACCATATTTGAAATTCAGTGCGAGCAAACAAGGCAGTAACTCGGCACCGCTAAGGGTTTTGCCAGGCCTGGCCACCACATGCAGCACCAGCACATCACGGGGTTCAACGGCAGCATCTTGCGCGGGTGTGGCAGATGCAGGCACGGCTGCCGCTTTGGCTGGCTCAGCGGTATCGCTGAAATCCGCTGTTGCAGTGGGCGCATGCTCATCAGCCAGCCCAAGTTCCATCTGCAACTCTTCTTCATAGAGCTCTTCGTCGCCCAGCAACGGCTCTTGCCGTGACGCTTTATTGCTTTTACGGGAACGCTCAGCCGAAGCCGACAATTCAAAATCATCTGCAATATCGTCGTCATCAGTTTCGACTAACGATATCGGCTCTTGTTCGTCAGCCAAGGGTTTGAACTTGTGGTTTTCCGGCCGTATCCGGTTAGATTTTAGTTTTGGGGGCTTATCATCCGGAGAGGTCTTACGAACTCTGACTTCGCCAATACCATCGGCGTCAAACCCTTCCTGATCTCTGCGGGCAGCCGCTTCCCGATAGACATCTGTCATCGGTTTTTCTTTCAAAGGCTTGGCTTGCTGTTTGCGAATAGACCAGAACCCGTGGACCAAAACGGCAATGATGGCTATTGCAGCCAAGACAGCCAATACCAGTCGAAAATATTCCATTGGTTACCTGTTATTCCTGTTGTTATCCTGCATCGGCCATGGCCACTGCTTCTTCAATATTGACCGCGACAATACGCGATACGCCAGGCTCATGCATAGTTACCCCTATCAGCTGATCGGCCATTTCCATGGTAATTTTGTTATGGCTGATATAGATAAACTGTACATTTTGTGACATCTCCTGCAGCAACCTGCAAAAGCGGTCCACATTAGCATCATCCAGTGGTGCATCTACTTCATCCAGCATACAAAATGGCGCCGGATTGAGCCTGAATATAGCAAACACCAATGATAAAGCGGTCAACGCCTTTTCTCCACCGGAAAGTAAGTGGATTGTGCTGTTCTTTTTCCCCGGTGGCCGCGCCATGATGGTGACACCGGTTTCGAGTAAATCATCATCCGTTAACGCCAGATAAGCACTGCCGCCGCCAAACACTTTGGGGAACAACTCACCTAGGCCATTATTCACTTGCTCAAAGGTCGTTTTAAAGCGACTACGTGTTTCACGATCAATGCGCCGTATGGCTTCTTCCAAACTCGCCAGCGCCTGATTTAAATCCTTATCCTGTTCATCCAGATAAGTCTTGCGCTCTTTTTGCTGTTCGAATTCGTCAATGGCTGCCAAGTTGATGGCGCCCAAGCGGCTGATACGATTACGCACGGCGTCAAGCTCAGCCTGGCAATTTGTCGGTGGCAGCTTCCGCTGGCAAATTATCGGCAATCGCAGATAACTGGATCTGCTGCTCCTGCAACTGTGCCAATTGACTCTCGGCTTGCCCTTTCAACCCTTCGCGACGTAACTTTAACGTGCTGATAGACTGAGTCAAGTGTTCAGCCTCTGCAAGCTGTTGTTTTTGCTTTAAAGAGAGACTTTCAGACTGTTTTTGTAAATCGGCAATCCGGGCGCGGGTCTGCTCTAATGACTGATGCTGTTGCTGCTGCTGCCGCAATAATTGCGCGAGTTGTTGCTCCAGCACAGCGATGGCATCGCCATCAACACTTTCGGGCTGGCGATTTTGCTGCAACTCCAGCAGTTGTTGCTGCAACTGTTGCTGTTGCGCCTGTTGCTGAGCCGCTTGCTGCTGCACCAAGGCCAGCGCGGTTTGCTGTTCATTCAGTTGCCGATTGGCATCGCGCAACTGCCGTTCAATGTCACCGAGTCGGCTTTTCAAGGCGATCCGTTGCGACGTTAGCGCCGAGGCTTGTTCACTAAACAGCCGATCGTCACCTTGACGCTGATAAAGTTCATCATCAGCCGCGAACTGACTTTCAATCAGGGCTTCCAGATCTAGCTCAACGTTGGCAATGCGATCAGTCAGCGCGTTTTTGTCATCCAGTAGTTGCTGGCGCTGCTGTGCCTGCTGCTGTGTTCTCGCCAATGCGTTATCCAGCACCATCTGGGCTTTTGCCTGCTGCAATTGCTGCTGTTGTAACTGTTGCTGTCCTTGTTCTAACGCCGTCACCGCCGCACGGGCAGATTGCTGCGCCCGCTGTGCCACTTCTTCCGCGGTAACCAGTTGTTGTTCCGCCTCGGTGATCATGGCGGCGAGTTTGTCCTGCTCGGCCGCCATGGCAACCAGCGAATCCTGATTTCCCTGCAACAGCCAGCAAAAATCTCGACCCCATACGGAACCTTCAGCACAGAGAATGACCGCTGCTGCTGGTAGTGCTGTTTGCAGCTTTTGCGCATCAGCCGCGGTATCAGCCCAGTGCACCTGGGCCAACCAAGGGCTGAGATTCACCGGCGCCGTCACCGGCCCCCAACGCTGCGGCTCAATGCGTCTAAAGCCCTGCTCACAACGCATCTCTGCAATGGCTTTAGCTAGCAACGGATTCAGCCATTGCTCAACCGTTGGTTCCCAGCCTGTGGCAATTGTGATTTCCTGCCACAGTTGCGGCAAGTCACCAACATCCGCTTGCGGCTGCTGCGCCGCCAGCCATTGGCCTAACATTTGATGGCGCGTCTGCAAGGCTGACAGTTGTTGTCGTTGTTCCTGTACGGCTTGCTGCCGCTGTTGCAGGCAACTTTGTGCCTCGGTTTGTTGTTGTTGCAATAGTGAGTATTGCTGCTGCAATTGCACTAGCTGTGTTTGCGCCGTAGCTAGCTGAAACTCCAACGATTGTTTATCGGCATCATCATCGATGGAGTCACCTGCCAGCCGCTCAGTAAGCCGCTGTAATTGTTGCCGGTCTTGTTCTAAGCGCTGTTTCAGGTGTTGCTCGCGGGTAGCGGCCAGTTCCTGCTGATGCCGTAATTCACTCAAGGCGGCGGTGGCCTGACGGGATTTTTCACTGGCTTGCTGCAGTTGCTCTTCCAGCGTTTCTAATTGGCCGTTAAGCTCCCAGTGAGTTTCATCCAATTGCTCCTGAGCGGGTTGCAATGTTGCGAGCGATGCCTGTAACTGCTGCTCTTTTTCGGTGACGACTCGCAACTGCTCTTGCACCTGTTGCTGCTGTGTTGTTATCCGCGCCAGTTCCTTAGCCAGATGCTGATCTTGCTCGCGCAGGAATTTGATCTGCTGTTCCGTCTTGGCGATGTCGGTGTTGGATTGATAATAATCCGCCACCTGCCGCTGTTCGACATCCTCGAGATCATCTTGTTGCAGTTTTAACTCGGTGAGCTGTAGCCCCAGATGTTCTGCCACTGTCTGCAAGCGCAGTTGTTCGGTTTCCAAGCGGGCGATTTCGCTATTTTCCGCTTCTGCCAATTGGTGCAATTCCAGATAGCGCATCACCAGCAATTGCGCGTGCAAAGTGCGCTCCTGCTGCTTGTATTCACGGTAACGCTTCGCGGCCTGCGCTTGGATGGTCAGTTTTTCCAGATGTTTGCCCAGCTCGGCGCGAATATCGCCGAGACGGTCTAAATTTTCCCGAGTGTGGCGGATGCGGTTTTCGGTATCGCGGCGGCGTTCTTTATAACGGGAAATCCCCGCCGCTTCTTCAATAAATATCCGCAACTCCTGCGGCTTACATTCAATCAGCCGCGAAATGGTGCCCTGGCCGATAATGGCATAGCTGCGCGGGCCAAGGCCGGTGCCCATGAAGATGTCGGTAATATCTTTGCGGCGACATTTCTGACCGTTGAGGTAATACAGATTTTCCCCATCACGCGAAACCTGCCGCCGCACCGCCAATTCATCATAACTAGCATAAGCGCCGCCGATACGGCCTTCGGTATTGTCGAACACCAGCTCTACACTGGCCACGGATACCGGTTTACGGGCATTAGAGCCGTTAAAAATCACATCGGCCCAGGAATCTCCCCGTAAATTTTTGGCAGAACTTTCCCCCAATACCCAGCGCACGGCGTCAATCACATTGGATTTACCGCAACCATTAGGGCCAATGACCGCGGTCAGCGGCTGCAAAAAGGAATTTTGGTGGCATCGACAAACGATTTAAAGCCCGCAAGTTTTATCTGTTTGAGTCTCATCTATTTCCGATGCCAATCGATTGAAAAATAACGCAGATATCTATCGACGCTGATGAATGTTAACGTCTTTGAAAAGTTCACTCACTTTAACAAAGCAGCATGCATTTTGTAACGCTTTTTATGTACTTATCCAAGATTTTTACTTGTTTTCGTGCGCCCGGTTACTCAAAATCTGCCATAGAACGTAGTGCTTTTTCAGGAGTTCCATTATGCCATCGTCACTCACGCTGAAAAAAGTGGCATCAGTTACTTTATTGATGGTTTTAATCTCATAAAGCGTCCGGGATTACGGCGCTTTGTGTTGATCCCTTTGCTAGTGAACTTGGTGCTCTTTGGCGTCGCTATCTATTTTGCGGTGCAGCAACTGGATGTGATGTTTGCTTGGATCCAAAACCATCTGCCTGATTATCTCAGTTGGCTGAACGTGATCCTCTGGCCATTAGCCGTGGTTACCTTGCTGGTATTGCTATCCTTTATTTTCAGCTCGGTGATGAACTGGATTTCGGCGCCCTTCAATGGCTTGTTAGCCGAAAAAACCGAGCAACTGTTAACGGGTAAACCGCTTAACACTGGGGGCGCTTTGGATTTGCTAAAAGATCTGCCACGTATTTTTAGCCGCGAGTGGCAAAAACTTAAATACTACTTGCCGCGCGCCATCATAGTGTTGTTGCTGTTTTTTGTGCCGGTTGCAGGGCAAACCTTGTTTCCCGTGATCTGGTTCTTCTTCAGTGCTTGGATGATGGCGATTCAATACTGTGATTACCCCTTTGATAACCATAAAGTGCCATTTCACGACATGAAATTTGCCTTACAACAAACCAAAGGCACCAGCGTTGGTTTTGGCGTAGCAGTGACGCTGTTTTCGATGATCCCGGTATTAAACTTTATCGTCATGCCCGTTGCCATCTGCGGTGCAACCGCCATGTGGGTAGAACGTTATCGCGACGCTTACCGCAATCCGCAAATTGCACCGGAATAAGTTGTCACATGTCTGAACAGATGTCCGCTACGGCGGACATTTTTGTCTGCGGTGGCCTATACTCAAGCGAAATACGTTATTTTCTATCGCGTTTTAAGTAGCGATATTTTTCTGTAATCCCCTTACATTACGACATCATGTAATAACTAAAGTGAATAATGAATAACAAAGATTCACTTCTCTTTGATATAAAGGGACTTATGCTTGGTGAGTGCAATTAAAGGAGCTAATAAAGCTATGAGCAAAATCTTCCAAGACAACTCTTACACAATCGGTAATACCCCATTGGTACGCCTCAACCGCATCGGCACTGGCAACATTCTGGCCAAAGTTGAGTCACGCAATCCGAGTTTCAGCGTCAAATGCCGTATCGGCGCCAACATGATTTGGGATGCTGAAAAGAAAGGTTTGCTCACCAAAGATAAAGAACTGATTGAACCGACCTCTGGTAATACCGGTATCGCTTTGGCTTATGTAGCGGCGGCGCGTGGTTACAAACTAACCTTGACCATGCCTAACACCATGAGTCTGGAACGCCGTAAACTGCTGAAAGCCCTGGGTGCCAATCTGGTACTGACCGAAGGCGCTAAAGGCATGAAAGGTGCCATTGAAAAAGCCGAAGAAATTCGCCTGACCGATCCAGATAAGTACATTATTCTGCAACAGTTCTCTAATCCAGCGAACCCAGAAATTCATGAAAAAACCACCGGCCCAGAAATCTGGAATGATACCGATGGTAAAGTCGATGTCGTGATTGCCGGTGTGGGTACTGGCGGTACTATCACAGGTATCAGCCGCTATATCAAAAAGACCCAAGGCAAAGCAATTACATCTGTTGCCGTAGAACCCGCAGAGTCGCCAGTGATCACTCAAACACTGGCAGGCGAACCTGTACAACCAGGGCCACATAAAATTCAGGGCATAGGGGCTGGCTTTATTCCTGGCAACCTGGATCTGGAACTGATTGACCGGGTAGAAACCGTTACTTCTGAAGATGCTATTGCCATGGCGCATCGGCTGATGAAAGAAGAAGGGATTTTGGTCGGGATTTCTTCAGGTGCCGCAGTGGTTGCCGCCGTTCGTCTAGCGGAACTGCCAGAGTTCAAAAACAAGACTATTGTGGCTATTTTGCCATCCGCAGCAGAACGTTATCTGTCATCACCACTGTTTGTCGGCCAGTTCGGCGATTTGGAAAACCAGCAGTAATATCCTCTCGGCTAAAAACAAACCCGCCAACATCGGCGGGTTTTTTAGTTATCGAGCCTTACTCTTGTGGTTTACGAGCTAATAACGTGGCAAAGCGTAACTTGATATAGTTGCCCTGCTCATCGCGTTTGTGTAACTCACCCACATTCTCGTTGTATTTAATGATATCCCAGCCAGCATAATAGTTAAGTAACTCATTAGCTTTGAAAGTAAAAGGGAAGCCTACCGTACACGGGAAGTCCTCAGTATCCATGGCTGACACAATCAAGTTAACACCACCTGGCAGCGTATGTTGCTGCATCTGCGCGATTAAGCCCGGCACAGTTGCTGGCGGTAAAAACATCAATACGACTGTGGATAGAATGAAATCAAATGCCCCTTGGATCTGCAATTCAGTCAGATCCTGCTGGCTGGCACGGATACCACTTAACTGTTCATCAGCAATCAACTGCTGCAGATACGCGATACTCTCGCCATTACGATCATAACCGGTCACATCAAACCCTTGCAGATGCAAATACAAACTGTTGCGTCCGTGTCCACATCCCAGATCCAATGCTTTACCGATACGCAAATGTGGCATGGCCGCCACCACTTCCGAATGGGTTTTGCTCAGGTCGTACTGTTTTTTGAGGTAATACTCCTCAGGTGCACAGAAAAACTCAACTGGCATTCAATATCGTCTGAGGTCGACGCAATCCGGTGCCACTGCTGCGGGGCAATCATTGGCGGCTGCCGGGTAACATCAAACTGATGTGATTCACTCACCTCACCCGATTCAGTGAGCAGTTCAAATGTGAGCTGACCTTGGCGAATGTTAAGCTGGGCCCAAGTGCCGGGCTGAGTGTTATGCTGCTGTTTAAAAGCATCTGGTACTGTGTCTTTATGCCATATCGGCAAGGTTTTATAACAAAGCAACTGTTCCATGGGATTCTCTTGTTCTACGTCAATAGGCAATCAATAACACCTTCAAAAACACAAAGCCAGTCCTAGGGACTGGCTTGTGCTTCAGATTGAGACGCTTGGCAGTATTAGGCTACTGGCTGAGCGGCAGTTTGGGCGGTTTCACCTTCCAACACTTTGCTGTCATTGGAGCCAATTTCAATCTTACGTGGTTTCATCGCTTCTGGTATTTCTCGAACCAGATCGATATTCAGCAGACCATTTTCCAGATGAGCCCCTTCCACAGTAACAAAGTCTGCGAGCTGGAAGGTTCGTTCAAACCCTCGTTCAGCAATGCCTTGATACAGGTACTGGCGCTCTGGCTGTTCAGTATTCTTGATACCTTTTATCAGCAGTTTTTCACCTTCGCTGGTGATCTCCAGCTCGTTCATCGCGAACCCGGCAACGGCCATGGTGATGCGGTAATGGTTTTCGCCCAGTAGCTCGATGTTATAAGGGGGATAACCAGCATTGCCATTATTGTTGGCGGCCAGTTCAGCTAGACGGGCAAGACGATCAAAACCAATAGCGCTGCGGTAAAGGGGAGTCAAATCATAGTTACGCATAGTCATATCCTCGTAAGCAATATGTAATTAAATTCGCGGGCCGAACCATTCGCACCCGGTTTACAGTGACCGCCCAATGGCGCGGTCGGTGTCACAGATGAGGTTTCATCGTTGACACTTACTAAATGAGGCTATCGAAACCAATTTCAAGGAGGAATTACTTGATTGCCCATTTTTTATTCAATTACAGGGCAAGCATGGCTAAGTTCAATGGTTATTCTTTCTAGTATTTAGAATAAAACAGGCAAATTTTACGGCTTTATATCAGACAATATCGTCAATACACTTAACACATGAGGTGGTGCACAGGGGTTAGCGATGGGATTACTACAGCAGGGCCATTGGGTAGATCAGTGGTATGACACGGGCAAATCTGACGGAAAATTCGAACGCGAAGCCGCGCGCTTTCGCCATTGGGTGACCGC
Organism: Shewanella dokdonensis; assembly: GCF_018394335.1. Taxonomy (NCBI): domain Bacteria; kingdom Pseudomonadati; phylum Pseudomonadota; class Gammaproteobacteria; order Alteromonadales; family Shewanellaceae; genus Shewanella; species Shewanella dokdonensis. The sequence goes on from NZ_CP074572.1 coordinate 65,354, forward strand.
TGATGGCAGTGCTGGCCCAACGGGCAATAGCGGCTTTAAAGCAGAAGCTGGACGTTATCATCTGTATGTTTCGCTGGCCTGTCCTTGGGCGCATCGCACACTGATTTTTCGAGCGTTGAAGGAGTTACAACCGCTGATTGCCATCACGGTCGTTGAGCCCCACATGCTGCAAAACGGCTGGGAGTTTGCAGGCCCCAGACAAAGTCCCGAGGCTTTTCACATCCAGGGCGCAGAGGCAGACCCGCTGTACGGCAAAGACTATCTCTATCAACTCTATCTGCAAGCCGCAGCAGATTATTCCGGACGAGTGACAGTGCCAGTGCTGTGGGACAAACAGCAAAATACCATCGTCAGTAATGAATCCGCTGATATTATCCGCATGTTCAACAGTGCATTTAATGCACTGACGGGTAACACGCAAGATTATTATCCCCAAGCCTTGAGAGCGGAGATAGATGTGCTGAATGAACGCATTTATCACAATATCAATAACGGCGTGTATCGGGCGGGGTTTGCCACCAGCCAAAAAGCTTACGAACAAGCCTTTGACGATGTGTTTAATACCCTCGACTGGCTAGAACAGCGCTTATCGGCACAACGCTATCTGGCGGGAAACCAGCTTACCGAAGCCGATTGGCGGTTATTTACCACCTTGATCCGCTTTGATGCGGTATACCATGGGCATTTCAAGACTAACCGTCAGCGCTTGGCGGATTATCCGCAACTGTCAGCTTATGTGCGCGACCTTTACCAACAGCCAGGCATTGCTGCCACGGTAAATTTTGAACATATCAAACAACATTACTACTACAGCCACGCAGAAATTAACCCGACCCGCATAGTGCCCAAAGGCCCTGAGCAAGATTTTTCGTTACCGCATCAGCGCCAGCGACTGGAGTAATTGAGTTTACTCGGGGGTGATGCCATAAAATTCAACCAGTTGCTGTAACTGCTCATCACTATCTAGCGGCAGTTGCCAGCGCACGGCTCCGGCATCGGCTAGCAGTAATCTTGCCGATGCCAGCAAACGGATATCTTCTGCTAAAACGGTCATGACAACTTGGGAGGATTGCAGCCGCACTTGCAGTTCACGGGGATTAACTAACAAGTACCCGCCGGAAATATTCAGCTTCACTGTGACAGTTCCTTACATTTTTGACATCCAGATCACCCAGCGAATGTTGCATGATACCGCTGACATTTAGCTGCTTAGGCAGTTGCTCGGCATTATAATGGCCGATTTTTAGGAATAACAGATATGCCACTAACGCACCAAGGCTATCTGTATCTGGTTTATGTTAAAGGAATCTGCTTTTGTTAATACTTTTTCTGCGACGCTTCGCTCTCATGTTGGCGCTGTTGCTCACGCCTTTGGCCCACGCGGTTACTGACAGTTTCAGTTATGCCAATACCCAAGATGTACAGACTCAACATATCGATCTGCAACTCACGCTCGATTTTAAGCAGCAGCAGATCCGGGGCGTAACCACGCTGACACTGCATTGGTCTAACCTAGATGCCCCGCTGATATTGGACAGTCGCGATCTCACCATCACTAAGGTGGAGGGACTTGCCCCACAAGGTCGCTGGCAACCGCTTGCTTTTACGCTAGCAGCAAAAGACCCAGTGCTGGGCCAAAAGCTCACCATCGCCACAGGTAAGCTCAATCCGCTCCAGGTGCGGATCAGCCATGCCAGTGCCACGAACGCCAGTGGGCTGCAATGGTTAACCGCGGCCCAGACACTCGGGAAAAAGCAACCATTTCTGTTCAGCCAAAATGAAGCCATTCACGCACGGAGTTGGTTGCCACTACAGGACACACCCGCAATTCGCGCCAGTTACAGTGCCACAGTTACCGCACCGGAAGGGTTGACCGTGCTGATGAGCGCTGACCGTCACCCTGTCAGCGACACTGTGACCCGCTTTGAGATGCCACAGGCGATTCCTTCATACTTGATTGCAATCGCCGCGGGTCATCTCACCTTTGCGGCGTTTGATGCCCGCTCAGGGGTTTGGGCGGAACCCGAGCAATTATCACAAGCTCAATATGAATTTGCTGATACTCCCAAAATGATCAGCACGGTCGAGCAACGTTATGGCCGTTATCGTTGGGGACGTTACGATTTGCTAATTCTGCCGCCCAGTTTTCCCTTTGGTGGTATGGAAAACCCGAAATTGTCCTTTATTACGCCCACCGTCATTGCCGGAGATCGCAGTCTGGTCAGCGTTATTGCCCACGAACTGGCGCACTCTTGGTCAGGGAATCTAGTCACCAACGCTAGTTGGCAGGATCTATGGCTCAATGAAGGTTTTACCAGTTACGTTGAAAACCGGGTGGTGGAAGATCTGTATGGGCGCGAACGGGCACAGATGGAACTCGCTATCGCTTATGGGGAACTGCAAAAAGAGTTGCCAACGCTGCCCAAAGCGCTGACGGCACTGCACGCGGATCTCAACGGCAGCGACCCCGATACTGCTTTCAGCGGCATTCCCTATACCAAAGGGCAACTGTTCTTGGTCTTTCTGGAACAAAAATTTGGCCGCAAGCATTTCGATACTTTCGTAAAACAATACTTCGCCCACTTTGCCTTTGGCAGTATCGATACCGCCAGTTTTGAGCAGTACCTGCAACAGCATTTGCTGGCGCTCTATCCCAATGTTGTCAGCCAACAGCAAATCCATACCTGGCTATACGAACCAGGCTTACCCGAGTTTAGCCCAGTTCCCAAGTCAGACGCCTTCAAGGTGGTGGATGCTGCTAGAGCAGCGTGGTTAGACGGGACACCATTAGCACAACTCGCAACCCAGCAATGGAATGCCCAGCAGTGGCTGCATTTTCTAAAGCAGATGCCATCGCCAACCAGCAAACAGCCGTTGACAAACGCCCAGCTCCAAGCACTGGATAAACAGTTTAATTTTAGCAACACCGGCAATGATGAAATCGCCTTCGCTTGGTTCTCTCTCGCGCTGGATTATGACGATTTTGCGGTGAAGCCAGCGTTAGGCCAATATCTGCAACGCATTGGTCGCTTGCGTTTAGTGTTGCCACTCTATGAAAAACTGGCTAAATCCTCAGAAAAAGCCTGGGCAGCCGAGGTATTCGCTCAAGCGAGCAAAGCTTACCATCCATTGACGATTAATAGCATTGCGCCGCTATTTCAGTAGTGTTAATGGCAAGAAACATAAAGCCCGTCTCGGTGACGGGCTTTACTTTATGTGAACGGCGAAAGTTCCAGACTTAATGGTGATGACCGCCATCACCATGTGCGTGACTATGTGCCACTTCTTCGGCACTGGCGTCACGGACATCTTTTACTTCCAGATCGAACGTGAGTTCCCGACCAGCCAGCGGATGGTTAGTATCTACCGTTGCCATGAATTTCCCCACCTTAAGCACAGTCACCTGGCGTTGCCCATGCTCGGTATTGACCACAGCGATCATTCCAGGTTTCCATACTTTGGCACCTTGCAGATGTTTTACCGAGATCCGCTGTTCAGCGTCCGCAAGACGTTCACCATAGGTTTCAGCCGCGGGCAGTGTTACCGTAAATGTCGCGCCAGTTTCTTTGCCTTCTAAGGCTTTTTCCACCCCGGGCATCATATTATTGTGTCCATGCAGATACGCGATGGGAGCCTGCCCTTCATTGCTCTCAATGACGTTACCCTGTTCATCTTTTAGGGTGTAATTAAACTGCACAACTTTGTCCTTGGTAATACTCATGAATAATCCTCAATACCGCCAACACTAAATTTTGCCGCAGCTTACCAGATGCTCTTTGCCATCACCACTATTTGACCCGCGCTTAATGTCCGGCTCCGGGTACGATTGCCAGATGTTCAATCTGGGATAACACGTCTAGGTTCTTCAGGGCCAGCTGGCAAACCCCAGAACTGAGTTGGTATTTGGCCGAACAATCAACACTCCAAGCCCGCAACAGATATCCGGCCAGCGCGGCATTGCTACTAAGGTGCAATTCACCATCTTGCATCCGATAATCCAGCATGATTGCCTCAGGATGTTTTAGTCCAGGATGCGGGATCAGGACTAATTCGACCGCTTGTAACCAGGCACTGTCGGCGGCGGGTTGCTCTGCTGTTTTGGGCGCATCAACACAAGGCTGCAACGCTTTGATACGGGTGACCACAAAATCAGTAAACTGCTGCGACTGTCTATCAAACGCACGCACATGCCAACGCTGGCCATTATTTACCAGCGCATGCGGCACTAGCTGCCGTTGACTATCGCCCGAAGAGGTCGAAACATACTGCATCTCTAGCGCCTCGCCCTGCTGAATGGCCCGCATCAAGGCGGCGATAATCTCCGTATCTGGGTGAATTAACCGTACCGCATCCACACATACCTGACTTGGCACCAACGGCTGCGACAAACCGTCGCCAAAACCACGAGCCAACCCAGTTAATATCGCCTCAGCATCGTGTTGAAACAGTGCCTTAAAACCGGGTTGCCGTTGGTAATGTCGTGACGGATGCACCAGCTTCATATTGTCTGGAGCCAATTCTCGATACAGGCTGAAATCGCGGGTGGCGGCGGCCAATCCAGTGGCAAATTTTTCAATCAGATCCTGCCGACTGATCTGCCCGAAATATTGCAGACAGAAATCAATAAACGCCAGTCGCTGACGCTGTCCATGACTCAAGGCTTGTAATGGTTCCATGATGCTTCTCTTCACCGACAAAAAGATAAGCATCACGTTAACCAAAAGATAATTTTTAGGCAATCATTTTGATTAGCAGCTAGTTGAGTCCTAACGCCTTAAAGGTTTGTTGATCAGGAAACCGTCAGCCACCAGCCCTTTGCTCGCTTGGTACGCTTGCAAACTGTTGCGCGAGTTGCTGCCGAGAATACCGTCTGGCTTACCGGTATCGAACCCCAGTTCATTGAGGCGTTGTTGCAGCGCCTTAATCTGCTGATGACTCAAGCGCGGTTGCTCCGGCGGCGTTTTGAGCAGTTTGTTAGCCCCCACAATGCGGTCTGCCAGATGCCCAACGCTGATGGCGTAGAAATCGGAACGATTCCAGCGCTTAATCACCTCAAAGTTGTCATACCCCAGGAATGCTGGCCCGGCATGCCCGGCAGGCAGATACAAGATTGCCTGCATCTCGGCTTGCGGTAACGGTTGACCATTGGCATCAGTTACTCCCAGTTGCTGCCATTTAGCCAATGACAGCTTGTCACCCAACCTTTGGTAATCAAATCCCGCAGGTAACCTGACTTCCCTTCCCCAGCGCTCATTACGTTGCCAGCCTAAGTGCTGTAAAAAATTGGCGGCCGAGGCCAACGCATCGTCAATACTATTCCACAAATCCGCTTTGCCATCGCCATCGGCATCTACCGCATAACTGGCATAAGCACTGGGCATAAATTGGGTATGCCCCATTGCCCCGGCCCACGAACCTTGCATTTCTGCTGCGGGGAAGCCATAACGCTGACTAAGTTTTAAGGCGGTTATCAGCTCGTGAGTAAAAAATTCGCTACGGCGATGATCACAAGCCAAGGTGGCTAATGAGTCCAGTACGGGCATCTTGCCTTTATACCCACCAAAATTGGTTTCCATGCCCCAGAACGCCAATAAGTACTGTGGCGGAACCCCATACTTTTGCTGCAATTGATGTAGAAACGGCCGATGTTCAGCCAGCAGTTGCCGCCCTTTAGTCACCCGCCAATCAGTTACCCGCTGATTAAAGTAACCCGCAAAGGTTTGGGTAAACTCAGGTTGCTGGCGATCAAGTTCAATCACTCGCCGGACAAACTGTAGCTTCTGCAAGTGAGTTTTGATGGTGTTTTCGGAAACCCCTTCACTGCGAGCCTTATCTGCAAATGTCACGATGCATTGCGGAAAATCGGCCGCAACCTTGGCCGCTGCGGTATCAATGTCCACAGCAGAAGAACTGGCACAGGCCGGCACGACCCACAATAAGGATAACCATATCATCACTTTCACCACAAACAGACTCCTTGCTGCCGCTGGATACAGTTACATCCTACCCAGAGGTGCGGCGTTTTTTAAGCCCTATGATAAAGATCGCCTACCAATTAGCTGAATTTTGAGCGATTGCGCGGTAACGCTAAGAACTCCTTGGATGGCGCTGACGATAACGTATAATGGCCGCCATAATCTATTAGGGGAACCCTAGTCATGAATGAAGTCAGTCCGGTAGTACAACGCTTTATTGCTAATGTAAGTGAGTCGCTGCAACTCTGGGGGTTACAAGATCCCAGTAATGAAGAGTGGTTGGTATGCGATTCTGGAGAATATGAAGATGCCGATGTGATGCCATTGTGGTCAGAGGCAACATTGGCCCAGAGTCACTGTACTGAGGACTGGAGCAACTTTGTGCCCGCGGCTATCAGTGTGGATGACTTTCTAGAGTTTTGGGTCGACGACCTGAATCAGGATGATGTACTGGTTGGGATTGACTGGCGCAGCGATGATGACTGTGAAGAGTTGGAAGCCTTTGAGATTGGACAACTGTTGGCAGATGTTGAAGCTGACGAAGACTGATGACACTGGCGCTCGTTGATATTCCCTTTGAGGTTCGCCACCACTGCTGGTTTTGTGGCGAACCTTGTAACTTATTGTTTGAGTACCATGCGCCCACTCACGCCCGCCATCCTTCGCTGACCATTCCTGCCTGTAAAGAATGCCGTGATTTGGCAAAATTTCAGCCGTTAACCTCCATCTATGAATGCCGTACCGCGGTGAAAGATGGGCTGATGCGCCGTTATGCTAAGCACTTGGCAATCGGCCTCAACTGGACGAAAGACGAACTAGCACAAGCTGACTTTACCTGCAAAACCTTACAGAGTTTCCAACGTAGCGCCTGGTTTATGTACGAAGTGGCTCGAGATCGCATTAATTTTGCGGGTTGGCCGCTGGTGCTTGATGGCGTTCCGCTCGCAGAAACATTGCCGGATACACGTTTTAACTTTGACGGCATCAGCTATAGCTCAGTGTTTGCCGCGATTGAGCATTATGGCAAAGTCATGGCGTTAGACAAAAGTTTCCTCAGCGGTATCGCGGCCATTGTTGGCAAACAGCGCTTTGGTTACGCTATTCGCCTAGCGCGATTGCACCTCGTTTCTGATGCGGCCACTAAACGCCGCGTTATCAGAGAGCTGCTACAGGATCAGTCAGCGGCGAGTTGACGCATCCGCTCTTGCACAGTTTCCACCAATAAATCTGGTTGAAACTTAGAGATAAAGCGGTCACACCCTACCTTTTGTACCATAGCTTTATTAAAGCTGCCGCTTAATGAAGTATTCAGCACAATAAACAAGCTATCCATCCGTTTGTCGTTACGGACTTCATGGGTTAATCGATAACCATCTATTTTGGGCATTTCGGCATCGGTAATCATCATCAGGATCTCATCTGTTGGTTGCCGACCTTGATCACACCAACCACGCAGCAGATCCAGCGCCTGTTGCCCATCACAAGCCTCAATCACTTCCAGTCCAATCTGTCCCAAGGTGTCGCGCACCTGATGCCGCGCAGTGGGTGAATCATCAACAATCAAGACTTTACGGCCGTGCATCTGTTGCAGCAGGGTTTCATCCAGCATGGATTCATCAAGACGCACGTCGTAGTGGATAATTTCCGCCAAGACTTTCTCAACATCAATAATCGACACCAACTCGGTACGTTCTTGCTGTTGTACCTTAGTAATGGCGGTCAAATAATGGTTGTGTCCGGCATTCTGTGGTGGCGGCATGACTTCGTTCCAGTTCATGTTAACGATATGCTCAACCTTACCGACCAGAAATCCCTGCACACTGCGGTTATATTCGGTAATGATCAGATTGGTATCGGCATCCTGCGCCATAGGTTTAAAGCCTATGGCTTGGCGCAGATTGATCACCGGAATAGAGGTGCCACGAATATTGGCAACACCGCAAATACAGGGATGGCTCCCTGGCATCTGCGATAACCGTGGCAATTTAACCACTTCTTTCACTTTAAAGACGTTAATGGCAAAAAGTTGCATCGAATTGATACGGAATAACAGTAGCTCCAGACGGTTTTCACCCACCAACTGCGTGTGTTGATCCACTGATTCCAGAATATTTGCCATAACTGATGTTTCCTGCCCACTAGCATTGAATATATAGGATAGGCGGCTATTATAACGACATAATGAAACGCTCTGCATGAACTAGAGCAAATTTTCTTATGCGACATAATGTTGCACAACTCTTAGAGCTAAAAATACGCAGGAGTCTCACTTCGATGACTAAACCTATACTATGGCTGGGATTACTGTGCCTACTGCTCAGTGGTTGCACCATCATCGAGCAGAAGATCCCAGTTGTCAGCCAGTTTCAGGCAAATGCTTATTTAGGCACCTGGTATGAAATTGCCAGGCTTGACCACAGTTTTGAGCGCGATTTAACCCATGTACAAGCCAGTTATCGCCAAGATGGAGCGGCAATCCGCGTTCTAAATCAAGGTTATAACCCTAAAACCCAACAGTGGCAAAGCGCTAACGGTATCGCCTATTTTATGGAGGGTCGAGATCAAGGGCGGCTCCGCGTCAGTTTTTTCAGACCCTTCTATGGCGCTTACCAGATACATGCGTTGTTACCCTCACAACCACAAAATGGCCTGTACCAGAATGCCATTGTTATGGGACCAGATAATAGTTACTTATGGCTTTTGTCTCGCCAACGCCAAGTCACTAAGGACGTCCGGCAAAGTTTCATCAAACAAACCGAGCTGCTAGGTATTGATCCGCAACAGCTTATCTGGGTGCCACAAACTCCCGAGCTAACGCCAACCGATTAATTTTGTTTAAAACTTCCTGCGGGTTTGGTTGCCAGCGTTATGCCAGCGAGTCCCCACAAATGGCGGCTTTTCGCAAGCTCAAATCCGCAAGCGCGCAAACAGTCATGTAATTCCGCATGGTTAAAACGGTTCTGCTGGGGATGTTCAAACAACCGGCGACTCAGCGGGTTACAAATAGCGGCACGGTACAACTCTTCGATGACAAATGCGCCCCCAGGGCGTAGCACCCGGAAAACCTCCGCCACGGCGGCTTGCCAATCTAGCACATGATGAAACACTGCAAAATCACACACTAATTCAAAACTCTCGGCGGCGAAAGGTAAACGGGTGGCATCAGCCTGGAGTAACGTCAGCCAGGACTTGTCCTGATAACGCGCGGCACAATATTTCAGCATTTCGTCATCCAAATCCACTGCCGTAACGGTTCCGGCCCCGAAACCTTCACGAATAAGCGAAATACCCTGACCAAAGCCGCAACCGATCTCCAGCGCATGCTCCACGGCGGGTAGATTATGATTAAACAGCCCCAACAACAGAGGCTGCTCCAGTTGCCTTTGCAACCACTGCCTTGCAGGATGGCGTACCACATAGCGTTCCAACGGGTTAAGTTTCATAAATTCCTCTGCGCTCGGCACTTGAATTTTGCTGTGCTAGTTCCTATATATCTTATGCTGTTGTGACAGCCCAATTAAAGGCATTACCTTTATTTTGCTGACCTGACTTAAAAACGGATTGTCTATGCACAGTTATCATATGGCTGTCATAAACCTATGGTGAAGTATGCGGGTTTTAACAAGCATTGTGATGTCACTGAAAAGTTACAAAGTCCGATATTGGTGCCAGGGCGCTTGTATTTTTTAAAAAAGGTGATTACAGTGTTTTGTCAGGCAATGAGTTCTTTCGCTAAAAAGCTAAGGATATTCTTATAGTTAAATTTAAAAAGCCCAAAAGGCTTAAAGTAGAAAAGGAGTGTGGCCTATGTCATACAAAGTAGACGGACATGAAATCACAGTTAACTTCCCTGTAGATTCTATTTCCATAAATAAAAATTCAATCGCCTTCACTGACAGTAAAGGCAAGAAAAAACAAACTTTTTCAAAACACAGTGAAGTCATCTCATTTATGAAATGGCTGGTAAGCACCAACAAGTAAACTTGCTTTATCGCCCGTTCGGTAAAAAAATCCTCTCAAATACCGAATACCTTTCCAAGATTGGACTGATAAAACAGAAGATCAGCAATCGGGCAATATCACATTTGGTTAAGGCTGTATCCGATATCGGATGACTGCCTGGCCAAATGGGAATATCCTCATTTACCATCATTATTATCGGCAATACTGACCCTTGGCGTTATACTAGCGGCAGTCCTGTAATATGCTGGGAAATATACGTTGACCAAACCTAACTGCCACGATGCAATGTTATTAATGCTGCATGAGATTAGGACGAAAATCCCCTTCAATCTGCCACAAACCACTATTTGTGGGGGCGATTGTCGTGGGTGTTCCAAGAAAATGCTGGAATTACTGGATACTGAAGTGAGTTATTGGGAGTCTCTAGTCGAGCAGCAACAGCCCACGTTGGCAGACTTAAAAAATTTACAGCAGTTAGCCCAGAGAACTTTCAAGATATTACATCGCAACAAATTGGTTTAAGTTTACGTTTCATTAAATTTTCGCCTATATCTTGGCAACATTGATTCATTGCCTAACAGTCCCCCTGATGAATGTACATAATCGTTTGCTGCGGATATTGCTGTTTATAATTCAGCAATAATAACCAGGCTAACGGATCGTATAGTAATTCAAATGTCACCCCCGCCTTAGCTAACTGTTGCCATATTTGATAAAACTCAGGATAGAGTTTGCCAAAATGATATTTTTAGGGGAACTGATGATCCTCGGATAGCAAAGTTCATCATTACACAGCATTGCAAATTGTTGGCGCAGATAGTTGTCGCCCCCACAACCGCACAGGTTAATACTTCGATATCGATTTTATTCTCATAAAAATACTTGGACAGGTATAACGCGGTGGTGCCAGTTCCTGATGGTAAAAATAATTTTAGACCCGCAATCTTTTGATTAATTGCCCATTCATGGATTTCTTGTGCTAACTGCCTGACACCATATTCAGCCGCTTGACAACGCCCGCCTTCCGGCACATACAGCGCCGCTGATAATGTGGGTAAAATGGATTCGCGCAGATATTGCTCGACCGTTATGCCGTATTTTTCTTTGCCTCCAACGGCAATAATGTCGGCTCCCAGCGCCAATGCTGCCTGATAGTTGCCCACGGGCGATTGTTGTAACCACTGTGGCAAATGATCCACATAGAACTGCAAATGCCAGCCTTTTAACGCTGCTAAGGTGGCCATTGAGTACAGAGAATTCGCCTGTGCCGAACCATAACCAACCAACAGTTGAATATCGGGCAACTCCTGTTCTAGGAAATAACGAAATTTACGTGCTTTATTGCCGCTGAACTGTGGATGCAACAGATCATCCCGTTTCAGATAAAAGTGATACCCACCAAATTCAAAAGATTGCACGGGGGTTTGTGCCAACAAAGAAGGCGCTATCAACATAGGGACGGTAAGAGTTGTCTGGAGACTCGATTGTAAAATGCCAGCCATCACAGTACCAAGTAAAATAACCATTAACTGGTCAAATCAGCTAAACCACACCCAGATAATAAAAATAACTCATTTATATTCAATAGATTATCTTTTGGCACAAATATCGCTTACGAGAGAATAACGCGGAAGCATTATCACAGGAGCACTAAATGGCTGTTTTGCGTCTTCTCTTTAATATCGCCTGGTTTTTGCTGGGTGGCTTGGTGATGGGATTGGCCTGGTGGCTGGCAGGATTGCTCTGTTTCATCAGCATTATTGGAATTCCTTTTGGGCGCGCCTGTTTTGTTATCGGAGAGATGACGTTTTGGCCATTTGGTCAGGAGCACGTCAGCCGAGAGCAACTGTATGGACGTGAAGATATAGGTACTGGCCCGCTGGGATTCATTGGTAATGTTATCTGGTTTGTTTTATTTGGTATTTGGCTGGCGATAGGTCATATCGCCCATGCATTAGGTTGTTTTATTACCATCATAGGTATTCCTTTCGGGATACAACACCTGAAACTAGCACTATTGAGTCTCACCCCGATTGGTAAAACAGTCGTGACGCTGCATTAACCTCTTGCTGGCCTCGCATTTATGGGAGGCCATAACCTTAGATGTAACCACAACCTTAAAAATAGATTAATTTATTGATAGTTAAGGAATTATTTTTAATTTATCGGTTATTTTACACTTCCGTCATGGGGCGTTAGGCTTTATGATGCTCAATATCCTTACAGTTAATAAGGAATATTAAAGGGAGCCATAAATGAAATATCAAGCATTGATGCTGGCGTTATCTGCAACCATTGGCAGTCACTGGGCCAACGCCGCTGAACCCATAGAGACCATTCAGCCGATAAAGATCACTGAACCTGAAAAAGTTGAGTTGGGCAAAATGTTATATTTTGAACCCCGACTATCTAAGTCCGGTTTTATCTCATGTAACTCTTGCCATAACCTTTCCACCGGTGGTGTAGATGCACTGCCAACGTCTATCGGTGATCGCTGGCAACAAGGCCCTATTAACGCGCCTACGGTACTCAATGCTGACTTCATGCTGGCACAATTTTGGGACGGTCGGGCTAAAGATTTACAAGAACAAGCTGGTGGCCCAATTGCCAATCCTAAAGAGATGGGATTTACCCATGAACTGGCGGTAACTACCGTGGCCTCGATGCCAGCTTATCGTGAACGGTTTGCCAAAGTGTACGGCGCCGACAAGATTGACATTAACACCATCACTGATGCTATTGCCGCTTTTGAAAAGACACTGGTTACCCCCAACAGCCCGTTTGATAAGTATTTGACAGGCGATCAACAAGCTATCTCTGCTGACGCTAAAGCAGGCTATGAAATATTTAAGAGTCGCGGTTGTGCTGTCTGCCATAATGGCCCCGCCGTCGGCGGTACTATGTATATGAAAATGGGTTTAATAAAACCATTTCATACCAATAATCCGGCTGAAGGCCGTAAAGCAGTTACCGGTAAAGAAGCGGATAAGATGGTATTCAAAGTGCCCACACTGCGAAACATTGAACTGACCTACCCTTACTTTCATGATGGTAGCGTCTGGTCTTTAGCTGAAGCGGTTAATACGATGTCAGATGTGCAGCTGGGACAGAAATTTTCTACCGAAGAAACCGCTCAAGTCGTTGCCTTTTTAAAAACCCTAACGGGCGATCAACCGCAAATAGTTTTACCCATACTGCCACCATCGACTGCAGAGACACCAAAACCACAGCCATTTGCCCAATAGCTTAATCCAGTAAAAACGTCGCTTAGCGGCGTTTTTACTGAACACAGAGGTAACATAAGAAACAATTTACTAACAAACTATCGAAAATAATTTGTCGCCTCTGTCAGCAAAATCTATGCTGCATAACAGCCATATCGCGGTTTGTTACGGCAACCAGTAACTGTATCTAACTAATGGTTAATCGGTACTGTCATTACTGGTTTCACATGCTAATGGCACAGACCATGCGCGCCGAAGCCACCATAAAGATAATCACCTGCGCTTCAGTCTATCTGTGTCTATACATGGCAAAATATAATTGCAATGAGGGATAAAAAATGAAATCGACACTTATAACATCCGCCACTGGCGCCATACTGCTCGGGCTATTAATGAGTCCATTCACGGTGAGTGCCGACCCGCATCATGATTTACCACCAGGACTGCAAAAAAGGTACAGCAAGGTAAACCATTACCACCGGGATGGCAGAAACGCTATCACAAAGGCGATATTCTCGATAATGACATATATGGCCGAGCCAAAGTGGTGGTGCCACTTGATCGTGATGGACTCATCACTGTCAGTATTGAAGGCACACTGTTTCGTTTACATGAGAAAACTCGGCAAATTATTGAAATTCTGGCACATTGATGTGCTCAATTCTTATCGCCAAAAGCACCGCAATGTACGGTGCTTTGGTAAAATAGCGCCGATTAACGACCATCAAACATCCGACCAATACCACCCAATACGGATCCTTCACCGCGATCCGAACCGCCCATAGACGGTGCATGGGCAATTATCCGGTCAGCCATGCGCGAGAACGGCAGACTCTGCAACCACACGGTGCCATGCCCTTGTAATGTGGCCAGGAATAAACCTTCCCCACCAAACAACATAGACTTTAATGAACCTGCGCGCTGGATATCATAGTCAATCCCTGGGGTAAATCCCACCAGACAGCCGGTATCCACCCGCAGGGTCTCCCTTGCAACTCTTTACGGATCAAGGTGCCTCCGGCGTGAATAAATGCCATTCCATCACCTTTAAGACTTTGTAAAATAAAACCTTCTCCACCAAAAAAGCCAGCACCGAGTTTGCGGTTGAATTTCATACTGACGTTAGTCCCCAAAGCTGCGGCAAGGAAACTATCTTTCTGCAGGATTAACTCGCCACCGATTTGCTCCAGATCGATCGCCAGAATTGTTCCAGGATAAGGAGCCGCAAATGATACTCGTCGCTTGCCATATCCCGTGTTCGTAAAATGGGTCATGAACAGGCTTTCGCCAGTCAGTACCCGTTTCCCGGCACCCATCAACTTACCAAAGAAACCGGATTCCGGTTCTGAGCCATCCCCATCCGCGCTTCAAAACTGATCCCCTCTTCCATATAAGTCATCGCACCAGCTTCAGCAATCACGGTTTCACCGGGATCCAGTTCTACCTCAACCAATTGCATACTTTCGCCAATGATCTCGTAATCTACTTCATGGCAACGTTTGCTCATTTTTCGTTCCTCATGTTTTGTCAGGCAAGCCTTAAATGGGTCACAGCATCAACTTGGGCTATTTTTATGACATAAAATGTCAATGGTGGCAATGACGATTTTGCGGGTTCTTTAAAAACAACCATTAATTATTGCTAATATTTCAAACTCCCATGAACAAACGCCATCACAACTTGTTTCCACGAACAACCGGTTTAGACTAGCGTCTTCTCGAATTTATGCGCTGGCAACAAATGCAAAGTTACTCCCTACTCGCGGCTTTTATTCCGACATTTTTACTGGTTTCTGCCACCCCAGGAATGTGTATGACACTCGCGATGACACTGGGTATGAGCATAGGCGTTCGCCGCACCTTATGGATGATGTTAGGAGAACTGACGGGAGTAGCCTTGGTGGCTATTGCCTCTACGCTGGGCGTTGCGACATTGATGTTGCAGCATCCACAGCTGTTTCAGGGACTAAAATATCTGGGTGGGGCATATCTTGTCTGGATAGGTTTCAATCTGTGGCATGCAAAAACCGCTGTAGGTGTGGCTAAGATATTGCCAGATATTCGGCCTTATGCACTGATATCTCAGGGATTTATTACCGCCATTGCCAATCCAAAAGGATGGGCATTTATGATTTCGTTATTACCTCCGTTCATTGATAGCCACATGGCGATGGCGCCTCAACTCTTAGCGCTGGTGGGCATCATCATGGTGACAGAGTTCAGTTGTCTGCTGGCCTACGCTAGCGGAGGTAAAGGACTGCGGCTGTTCCTCAACAAAGGCAATCATCTGCGCTGGATGAATCGCATCTCAGCGCTGTTGATGATGATACTTGGGCTGTGGCTGGCATTAGATTAAGGCTAACAGGCAAGTTGTGATGTAGTCGCTTGTTCCCTAACCTAATTGCGCCGATGATGCCCCTTGCTCTACTCCCGCTTTAACAGGAATGATTTTGGATGAAAATTGAGTACTCACCCATAGGTATAATTCACAGCCCGTTTCAACAACAAGCCGGCACCCCAGTGCAACCATCCAGAGCCAATAATGCTGAAGGACGGATTGAACTACTGCCTGAATATATCGAAGGTTTAGCTGATCTACAGGGGTTTTCTCACATTGTACTGTTATGTCATCTGCATCAGTGCAGTGGCTTTCAGATGAAGGTGACACCTTACCTGGACGATAACCAGCGAGGGCTTTTTGCCACTCGCTCACCGCGGCGTCCCAATCCTATTGGCCTCTCCGTTGTCGAATTATTATCCATAGACAACAACATGTTAAACATTCGCAACTTGGATCTGCTGGACGGAACCCCCGTGCTCGACATCAAGCCCTACGTAGGAGAGTTTGATCAACGCCAAGGCGCAAGGTTTGGCTGGTTTGAACACGCTAAACAGATAACTACCGCAGACAATCGCTTCTGCACCAAATAAGCATAAAAAGGGTGGCATCACGCCACCCTTCTGCAAGATCAAACGGTGCTAAAATGGAGCATCGATATCGACAACATCCACCAATTTGTGGTTAACGAACTCTTTCAAACCGAGTCCTAATAACTCACGGCCATAACCTGAGTTCCGGATACCACCAAATGGCAAATCAGCCTTCACCATAGTTGGATGGTTCACAAACACCATCCCGGTAGAGATACGATGGGCAACCTTTTCACCGCGTTTCAAATCAGAAGTAAACACTGAACCGCCTAAGCCAAATGGCGAATCATTAGCAATGCGGACTGCATCATCTTCATCTTTAGCGCGCAGGATCATAGAGACAGGGCCAAAGAATTCCCAATAATACGCAGGATTATCAGGTGTAACATTCGTCAAAATAGTCGGCTGCACAAAGGCACCTGTGGCAGGCACTTTTGGACCAACTTCTGTTGCAGTAGCCCCATGAGCCACCGCCTGCCGAATTTTCTCTTTCACTTCATCAGCAGCTGACTGTGATGACAAAGGTGCCAAGGTTGTAGTTGCATCCAGCGGATTACCTGCTTTCAGTGCGGCAACGCCTTCGGTGTATTGACTCAAGAACTGGTCATACACTTTATCAACAATAATCATACGTTTAGACGATACACACACCTGCCCACCGTTCCAGTGACGGCCAAACACTGCCCATTTCACAGTTTTTGGCATATCGGCATCTTCTAACACCACGAATGCATCGGCACCGCCAAGTTCCAGGGTAGATTTTTTCATCGCCTTACCCGCTTGCGCGGCAACCACGGCACCGGCACCTTCTGACCCGGTCAATGCCACACCATGTACCCGCGGATCATTGATGATTTTTTCAATCTGAGAACGGGTAGCATACAGATTTTGGAAGGCTCCATGAGGTAAGCCAGCATCACGCATCAGACTTTCAAACGCTGCCGCAGCCTGTGGCACATTTGATGCGTGTTTCAGAATGACCGTATTACCCGCAGACAACTGCGGCGCCAAAATACGGGCGATCTGATAATAAGGGAAGTTCCAAGGCTCAATAGCCAAAATGGTTCCCAAAGGTTCATGTACTAAAGTTGCGTTGCCTTCGGCAGGATCGGCAACGGGCAGTTTTTCTGGTGCCAACAATTTCCCAGCATTCTTGACATAGTATTCAATGATTTGAGCTGACAACTCGACTTCAGCCTCAGCTTCACCAATCACCTTACCCATTTCCAGTGTCAGTAATTCGGCATATTTACGCTTGTTGTCACGCAGAATGTTAGCGGCACGTTGCAGGATCTCACCGCGATGAGCAAAAGATGTTTCGCGCCATTGCAAAAATGCAGCGTGCGCATCAGTCAGAGCCTGTTCAACCTGAGCATCTGTTGCATCTGGGAATTTTTTACCAGTTCACCGGTGTAAGGGTTAACGGTTGCATAACTCATAAATAAAACCTCCTGATCCATATCCGTATTATACGGAGAATAACGACGATACCTTCGCCGCCATTACAATCGTGATTAACCTTACTCCTGAATATTTATTAGATCCAGCCATTTAGTGAATAACAAGATAAATTTTCATTTATCTCAAATAGTGATACTTATTGTTTCATTAAAACGAAAGGTTGAACTAGCAATATCCGACACATCACAACAACTGAGTATACGAGCCATAACAACGAACAGTACGACAGAAACAGCACCATAGGCACTCAACATACTGAAATAGATGAAATTATATTTATTAAAATGAGAATGATAAATTGTTTTGAAATTGTTAATAATTCAATATTCCATAGAGAATTTTATTTTGTCGCTAGGAAAAACAATATTTTAAAAACAAAATACATACAAAAAACCAGTATTTATACCTACTATGATTAATTAAATTTAATTGTCCCGTGACTTATTATTCACTCTTAATTTTTAATTCAGAAAATAAAGCTAGCCTCAATATTTTTCAACATCTGACTGTTCGTATCGGTATAGTGATTATGGGATGTTACTTAACCCTAGAAATCATCAACTATTCAGTAGGCGTTCAAGTCAATCACCGCAACAGCTATAGGGCTGTAACACAACATAAGCGCAGAAGACCAAACAATCCTTGGGCGTAGCTGTTTTGGGATAAACGCTCTACTTTCTGGGGACAATGCTTTTGGTAAAGTAGACGCTATCAACACCAGCAATGGGCTTAATTTGTATGGAAGTACCAGCAAGGAGTAGCCTTTTCATTAACCTGCTCACCGTTCTGCAATGGCTAATATCAGGTTAGCAGCACCTACAGCTAAATTTAATCAGCGAGGGAAACATGGATATCAGATTAGACGGAAAAACTGCTTTGGTTACCGCATCCAGTGGCGGCATTGGCTTTGCTATAGCAAAGGAACTAGCAGCCAGCGGTGCCACGATTGTGCTCAATGGTCGCAGTGAAAAGTCGGTAAGCGCTGCCAAAGAACGCTTATTACAATGGCTGCCGAGCGCCAAAATTATCACTGCTGCGGCGGATATTTCTGATGAAGCAGGTTGTAGTCACTTGCTATCGCAGGTACCTAAAGTCGATATTCTCGTCAATAATGCCGGGATATATGGGCCGGAGGATTTTTCGAGACCAGTGATGATACTTGGGAGCGGTACTGGCAAACCAATGTGATGTCTGGCATCCGTTTGTCGCGGGCGTATCTGCCAGCCATGCAACAGCAAGGCTGGGGGCGAGTGGTGTTTATCTCCTCTGAATCGGCGCTGAATATTCCAGCCGATATGGTGCATTATGGGGTATCAAAAACCGCCCAACTGGCATTAGCACGAGGTCTGGCAAAGCGGCTAGCGGGCAGTGGCGTCACCGTAAATAGTGTGCTTCCAGGCCCGACTATTTCTGATGGCTTTGAAGCCATCATGGCAGATGAAGTGGCCCGTACCGGAAAATCGATAGCTACACTAGCCAAAGAGTTTGTGATGAGCCATCGTCCTAGCTCTATTATTCAACGCGCAGCCAGTGTTGAAGAAGTCGCCAACATGGTGGTTTATGTTTGTTCAACTCAAGCCTCGGCTACCAGCGGTGCGGCCTTGCGGGTGGATGGCGGTGTTGTTGACGATATTGTCTAAGAACCTAGGGTACCGCTAATGCCATGATGGTTAGGCAAACTGCGGGTTACTCAATGCGAGAGCAACGATCACGCTTCAGTGATGGCATAACCTCAGTGGTGTGGCAGACAACAATAGGCCAACGATTGACACTTAACCCAAGCATTTGGCGGAGACTTTTGCGGTGATATCGGCAATGTTGTTAAGCTTATTATCTCCGCTAAGTCAGCAACAATGGGCAGACGTGGTCTGTCGGTAGTTGCGCTGTTGCATTCACTATTTGCCGCAGCAACAAATGACAGCGAGTGATACTATAGCGTGCAGCGCTTGTGTGTAAGCCGCATTCACAGTGCGCTGCGACACATGCCACTAAGATTTACCATGATATGCAGACATCCGTACGCCGCCTATCTGCCGGTCAAATCACCCCGAGAGTCATTAGCAGGCAGCGGCGATGCCTGATGGCAACGCATATCAGCACACCAACGGCTCCGACGACGCAATTTACGGATTAGGTTCGGTGAGTGTCGCCGATTGAGCCATTAAGGAGATAATGAACAGGCCAAAGCCGCTGATAACAGCAAACATCAACTCACGATTTCGACTAACCAGTCACTAACAGGTGATCCGGTGCTTTAGCTCGTGGCGATTGAGCTGTCATTTCAAGTCATCAATAAGGCCAGCGGCTCTTCATAAAACGGGCATGTTTATGACGCGTTCCATCTGTGGAACATCTGGAACCCTTCACATAGATTGATATAAAGGAGAAAAACCATGGAAACAACAGCATTAGGCACTACCGATTTTAATATTGTCCCACTGGTATTTGGTGGCAATGTATTTGGCTGGACGCTCGATGAAAAAACCAGTTTTGCGATTCTTGATGCCTTCGTTGATGCGGGTTTTGATGCCATTGATACCGCAGACGTTTATTCGGCTTGGGCACCTAACAATAAAGGTGGAGAATCAGAAACCATCATAGGTCGTTGGTTGAAAGCCAGGCCGGGGATGCGCGACAAAGTGAAACTCTTCACTAAGGTAGGTTCCGATATGGGACAACCAGGTCATAAAGGTTTGTCGGCCAAGTGGATTGCTCAAGCGGTTGAAGATTCACTACAACGCCTGCAAACAGACTACATTGACTTGTATTTTTCTCACTGGCCAGATCCAGAAGTTGGCTATGCCGAAACATTAACCGCTTACGATAAACTGCTTAACGCCGGAAAAATTCGCGCAATTGGCGCATCCAATCTGAATGCAGAACAGTTACAAGCAGCGCTGGATGTGGCAGAAAAACAACATCTTCCTGCCTATCAGGTGTTACAGCCAGAATATAACTTGTATGACCGCGCAGGTTTTGAGGGTGCATTACAGAAATTATGTGTCCGTAAAAATCTGGGAGTGGTCACCTATTTCAGTTTGGCGTCAGGCTTTTTGTCTGGCAAATATCGCAGCGAAGCCGATTTAAGCAAAAGCGCTCGCGGCAGTGGCATAAGCAAGTATATGAATGCAAAAGGCACCCGTATCTTGACTGCGCTGGATGAAGTCTCGGCACAACACAACGCCACACCTGCCGAAGTTGCCCTCGCCTGGCTAATTGCGGCTGAGGGAGTAACCGCCCCTATTGCTAGCGCGACCAAAGCTAGCCATGTTGCCAGTTTTGCCAAAGCGATAGCACTGAAATTATCACCAGCAGAATTGAGCAAGTTGACAAAAGCGGGTGACTAACCTTGCCCACCCTTGACCAGCGCGTGGCCACCGCGTTATTGGTGGCTGGCACCATGTTTATGGAGATGCTGGACGCTACCGTCATTACCACCGCACTCCCCGCTATCGCGGGGATTTCGGCACCGCAGCCGCCCATCTTTCACTTGGTGTCTCTGCCTATTTGGTTGCGCTGACAGTGTTCATTCCTGTCAGCGGTTGGGCGGCAGATCGCTTCGGTGCCAGGCGTATTTTCATGTTGGCTATCGCTATCTTTACCTTAGCATCCTTGTTATGTGCTGCTTGCCAAAGCCTCACCCAATTCACGCTAGCCCGTGTCCTGCAAGGGATTGGTGGTGCCATGATGGTTCCCGTAGGGCGCTTAGTAGTTCTTAAAAGCACTCCAAAACAGCAAATGATACAGGCAATCGCCATTCTGACCTGGCCTGCCTTAGTGGCTCCTTTACTGGGACCAGTATTGGGCGGGTGGATTGCCACACACTGGAGCTGGCACTGGATTTTCTTACTCAATCTGCCATTGGGGCTGATAGCATTAGTGGCTGCATGGTACTTAATTCCGGCACTAAGAAGCGCCGTCACAACCTTTGACACGACAGGATTCTTATTGAGTGGTTTGGGCTTTGGCTTGTTTATGGCCGGGATTGAAACCGCGAGTCGCGATGACATCAGTACCCGTTGGGCACTCATGCTAATAGTTAGCGGAAGTCTGTTGTTGCTGCTGACAGCTTATCATTTACGACATTGCCGCCAACCGCTATTCAATCTTACGCCACTGGCAATTAAAACCTTCAGAGTATCTGTCGTGGGGGTTCGTTATTCCGTATTGCGATCGCTTCCGCCCCTTTCTGTTGCCCTTGATGTTTCAGTTGGGGTTCGGTTTTAGTGCTGTAAAAGCCGGGACTTTGCTGCTGTGGTTGTTTGCAGGCAACTTATGTATGAAGACATTTACCAGTTGGATCATCAACCACTACGGTTTTAAAAACGTACTGATCATCAATGGTCTGCTAGTATCCGCGGGCTTTGCCGCTATGGCGATGTTTACTAAAGATACCCCAGAATGGCTGATGATACTGGTGCTGTTTATCAGTGGTATGAACCGCTCTATGCATTTTACAGCCATGAATACGCTGGGATTTGCTGACGTTCCCCAAACGCAGATGCGCGACGCCAACACACTGCAAGCTGTTTTTGTGCAAATGAATATTGGGACAGGTATTGCGGCAGGAGCCTTGGCCCTAGCCATAGCCGCTATGCTACATGGGAGCAGCAGCGCCATGGCAACGGCCGCCGATTTCAGGCTTGCACTGTGGTTTATTGGCGGGCTGTCACTATTAGCGATTATTGATTGCTTAACGCTTGCGGATAATGCCGGGAATGCCGTGCTAAACCCACCGCGCTTACCGGTGAGATATCACAGTCACAACACCTCCGATAAGATTAGCCTCAAACTTCTATCCCAAGTTTTACCGCAGTGCCATACGCCAGCATTTCCGACATGCCTTGGGCGATCGCGCTAGTGGTAAAACGCAGGTTAACTACGGCATCAGCCCCCAACTGCTCTGCTTGCACAAGCATACGCTGGGTGGCGACCTCACGTGCCTCTGCCAGCATTTCAGTGTAACCGGCTATCTCGCCGCCAATAATCGTTTTCAAACCTGCCATAATATCGCGGCCAATGTGTTTGCTTCGCACCACATTGCCAGTCACAACGCCTAACGTCTGGGTCACTCGATAACCTGCAATGGTTTCCGTACTTGATACTTGCAAAATTGTCTCCACAACGATTTTATACAATCAAATGGTCTATTCTCTTTACCATTAGCAATGGTCACCATCTCTGATAGTCAAGAGTAATGTCACTCACCTCAGTTACTTTTCAAATAAAACAGATACCAGTCATCATCTATTTTATGGTACGCCACCGTATTGGGAGAGAGCTGCGCAGCCGCCTTATCTAAGTCCGCATAAAGTGGTAACGGATTCTGTGGATGATACACATATCCTTTAGTGCTGCTACCTTCCGCCATCGGAAACACGGAACTGATAAACATAATGCCGCCCTTGCCCCAACCACGCATGCCACCGTCAAGAGACAATAACGAGAATAATTGCCGATATTGCTGCCAGCGCCCAGTATCTACTGTGCGGTCAGGATCCATAAACTGCGGATTTATTGAGGATAATGGGACATCCTGCCGAAACATACCAATTAACTGTATATAAAGAGCACGTTGCCGCTCTAGCGCTGAAAGCAATTGAGGATCGGTCTGATGATGTATTGATGAAGGCGTCTCAGACACACTCATGGTAAACAACAAAGCCACCACCAGTGCTCCAGCCACAATAAATCTCGCTAACCATTGCATAATACGACGTCCCTGTTGGTCCTGAAGACCCGTTATATTCATCCTATGTGAAATAAGAACATGCAATAGCTAAAATGCCAAATTTTTCTCATTAAATTTGTAAATATTTGTAAATGTTTTGGTAAGACCAATAGACCAAAAAATAAGCAACCGCAAGAACTCCACCTACATCGCCACAAAAGCACTGAAAGTATCCATTTACAACCATGACATAGCGCTAAAAACCAATCAAAAAAGTGATCCAAATCACTTATTAAGTTAGTGTATTTACGCTAATTAAGATGCAGTTTTCATGCATAGAAATAGCTTGAGAATGTCTTACATCAAGAGGGCTTTTTCACTCTCAAAAACCCATCTAATTTGCCGCTATTTTACCCAACAACGACTGATTTTTATGTGTAACTCTAGAGAGTTATTCTATTTTTCCGCATCTTGACAGAAACTTTCGAAAGGTAAAAAATTCGGCCACCTAATCTTGGACGTATGAGATAGATTGCCGTAATGTTGCTTACCCCTTTGGTAAGTTCCGGAGCCCCCTCAAGGTAAATGCCAATGAGGAGACCCCGTCGATGTATTGCTTATCGGCGGCGGCATCATGAGTGCCACTTTGGGTACCTTTTTGCAGACTCTGGAACCTGATTGGTCAATGACCATGATCGAGCGCCTTGATGGCGTAGCAAAAGAGAGTTCCAATGGCTGGAATAATGCGGGTACCGGGCACTCCGCGCTGATGGAACTGAATTACACACCACAACAAGCGGATGGTAGTGTCGATATCCAGAAAGCCATCGACATCAATGAGGCTTTCCAGATTTCACGCCAGTTCTGGGCCTATCAGGTCAGCCAGAATGTGCTATGTGAACCACATAAATTCATCAATAGCGAACCCCATATCAGTTTTGTCTGGGGCGATGCCAATGTGAATTTTCTGCGGGCACGTTACCAAGCATTACAAGCCAGCACCCTGTTTTCAGGAATGGAGTATTCCGAGGATCATGAGCAGATCCGCCAGTGGACACCGCTGGTAATGGAAGGCCGCGATCCTGAGCAGAAAGTTGCGGCCACCCGTACTGACAACGGCACCGATGTTAACTTTGGCGAAATCACCCGCCAACTGATTGGTTCGCTACAGAAAAACCTAACTTCAGTTTGCAACTCAACACTGAAGTACGCGATCTCGAACGTAATAGTGATAACAGTTGGACGGTAACTGTTGCCGATACCAAAGATCACAGCAACAAACGCAAGATCCGGGCTCGTTTCGTGTTTATTGGTGCTGGTGGTGCTGCGTTGCGGCTATTACAAAAATCCGGCATTCCACAAGCCAAAGATTATGCAGGTTTTCCTGTAGGCGGTCAGTTCCTTGTTACCGAAAACGAAGCGGTCGTGAACTTGCACTCAGCCAAGGTCTATGGCCGTGCCGAAGTGGGGGCTCCGCCCATGTCTGTGCCCCACTTGGACACCCGAGTACTGGAAGGTAAAAAGGTGCTGTTATTTGGGCCTTTCGCCACCTTCTCAACCCGTTTTTAAAAAATGGTTCACTGCTGGATCTACTAAAATCCACCAATACATCGAATCTGATGCCGATGATCCGCGTTGGCCTGGATAACTTTGATTTGGTGAAATATCTGATCAGTCAGGTGCGTTTATCTGAAAACGATCGTTATAGCGCGCTGCAACAATACTATCCAGATGCCGTCAAGGCCGACTGGAAGTTATGGACCGCCGGACAGCGGGTGCAAATCATCAAACGTGATCCACACAAGGGCGGCGTATTACGACTAGGAACTGAAGTCGTCAGCGATGAGCTGGGGACCATTGCCGCACTGTTAGGCGCGTCGCCAGGAGCATCGACAGCGGCGCCTATCATGTTGCAATTACTGGAAAAAGTCTTTCCTGACAGAGTTGCCAGCATGGCTTGGCGTAGCAAGTTACAACAAATCATCCCATCTTATGGCACTCGCTTAGATGGCGATGTCACAGCCACGGAACAGGAGCTCGCTTACACCAGTCAGTTGCTACAACTGCGGCGTCAAGGACGGGCAACAGTCACTAACGTGCCTGAACCCGATAACAGCTTCGTACTTCCTAGCTCAAATATCGCAGATATAGCACTTTAACCTTCCGTCGTTGCCGGTAAATGCCGGCAACGCGCTCTCAGTGCCGCGATAAACCCATTAAACTCTATGATTTCACTGGAATTTAATGAATTAATTCCGCAATGTTGCGACGCTTTTATCACTAAAAACATCTTCCTTAGCAATAAATTTTCAAATAGCTGCCTTAGCCTTAAATTGCAACAGTTTTATTCCATATACGGTTTTATTGTCATATTTGAAGCAAATTGAGAATATACTGCACTAAGCACATTTATAAATTGAGTAGCCCAGCTTTAAAAATTTATATCGTATGATGTTAATTAAAACTCACATATCGTCTACCAACATAAAACTATGTATCATTGATTCATTTTTCAATTACGCTATAGACTTTAAGCAGTCGATATCATAAGGTTCAAATACAAAGCATTACTTTAGCTATTAGCATTGTATTTACATTTTACAGGAGTAAGACATTTTGAAGGGTTTTATTAGTGTGTTATCAGCAATATTGCTTGTAGGTTGTGCAACAACGCCAAACCAGTTGAATAGCGTTAATGGGCATTGTGACAAGGTATCTTCATATGATATTGATTTTTCAAGATTTGACGAGGTAGCACAGCAGTTATCTCATGCGACTGGCTGTTTTATTAAAGCTGATTTATCCGATGTGGGAAACGTGAAGCCAAATCCGGTGAAAGGAAACATGAGCATCCGTAGTGCTATAGCAGTTGCTATTCGTGGAACAGAACTAAAAATCATTAACCAAGATAAAGACTCAATTGAAATTGGCCGAAAGTAATATCACCTATATATCATCCGCGCGGTCAATATCTATTAAATAACATTTATCATTATTCAATGATTAAATTTAAAAATTAATATTAGGCAGCCATATATTAATAGCTAAAACGCTCACTGATAAATAGCCGAACCGTCCGACCATCCCTGGCAGCATTATTTCACGTTTGCATGGCTGGGCCGGTTTTTAATGATTGGTTTTAGTGATTATTTTTCAACCTGTCGCTAGCGCCAAATGCCGTAGCGATATCTTTCGTTCATGATAACGAAAGCATGAGATACTGTAATGACACGGACAATGGTGCGATTTGCCCGTATGCTCCAACTCAGTCATAGTTCAAGGCATTGTCTCTATAATTTGGAAAATTTATGGCGTTAAGTGAATTTGAAATTAAAAAGATAGAAAAAGCTGGGGCAGCATTCCTAGCAAAACATCGGCCGCCACTCAATATCAGAAGCAAACTAGATCTTGGTTGGCGTCTGGAAAATCAGTCAGTATATATCTTTGAAATTCAGCCAGTTTGGAACAATCCAGAGGAATACCAAAGCTTGGATATTGCCAAGTCTACCTTTGTCCGAAGCCAAGGTGTTTGGAAACTTTACTGGATGCGCCGTGATCTCAAGTGGCACAGTTATAAACCAGAAAGCCAAGTAACCACCATTGAACAAGCTTTTAATGTTGTTAGCCAAGATCAATACGGCTGTTTTTGGCTAATGACCTAATCACCAAATGATATTGCTCTATATATGAGGGCGACAGCATAAACATTGCAGGAGGTCCTTTCATTATGACTTGCCATGCGTCACCCAAATAACTTAACCCTTATCAATGGGAAACAGTGCGTTTATCCGTCTGGAGGAAGCACTTCTTCACCGAAATCTATGCATTGATTAAATGTACGAGCGATACCGTTTTATCTCTTGTATAAACCATTATGCATACCAAATCGCGGCTAGAAATATGTTCCCGCTGAATAAAGCAGCGCTTGTTTATAGCACTAAACCTCCTGAATTTGAGAATATCCGTAACACCTGAGTCACAGTCTGACATAAAAAATACACGAATTTGTTTTAAATCAACTCCATCTTTTTTAAAGTATGGCAAAACTTGAGCTGTAGTTATCGGTGTGAGTTGTACCGGTGAAGGGAAGTTGCAGGCAATACGCTGTTGTAACGGGAAATATCTCGTTTGCGTTTAAATTACAAAAGGGAACGCATTTTATGGATATCGCCATCTTGCTGGGAGCCGGGTTACTGCTAGTGCTCAACCTGTTATTTGCTTGGAGAGCATACACTAGCCGTCTGCGATTAAGCCTCAACCGCCGTTATCACTGGGTTGTCATCAGCCTCATCTTTGGCCCTATTGGCTATTATGCTGTTCAGGGGTTTCTCCCCAGTGAACTCTTCTGTGAGGAATAACTACAGGATTGCATGAGTCAGCGCCTGATCTGGGTCTTCTGATCTGCGCAGTTGTGGTGCAATTCCTTGTTGTAATGCCAGTTTGTAATTCTGGTGCATACGCACGGCCATGGTCAGGTCAGAACGGATAGTCAGGCGCCCTTCCCCGCCGGTTTTGATGCCGGCCATCTCACACCATTTCAACAACTGGCGTTTTCGCCCCGCCAAAATCAAGTTAACACCTTGTTTACGCAGCTGCTTTTGCAACTCATCGATCATCGACATCACGCTGATATCCATATGACTAAAACAGCTCACCGCATCCACTACGACACATTCCACTGGCGTTTCCTGCTCGGTGATGCGGTGCAATAACTGACGTTTAAAGTAGACAGCATTGAAATATGTTAAGGGGGAATTAAACCGATAGATCAGAATACCGGGGATGGGCTTGGCTTTATCGGTCTTGTCTAAGCTACGCAGGATCCCTTTCTGGCTGATCCCCAGCAGTTGATCATTTGGGCGCATCACCAACCGAATAAATTGAAACAAGCCGAGTAATACCGCCAGCGTAATGCCTGGGATGATGCCAATAAACAGCACGGCCAATAATGTAATGGTTGCCAGAGTAAAGGCACCATTATCGCGCTTACGCAGGCTCCATATGGCATGAAAATCAATCAACGACAGTGACGCAATTACCAGCACAATGCCCAATGCCGGCGCAGGAATAAATTGTAGTGGCGCAGTAAAAAACAGCACCACCAGCAAGATCATCAATGCACTAAACACCGAAACCAGCTGACTTTTACCCCCGTTGGCATCGTTCACGGCGGTACGTGAATCTGCGCCACTGATAGCAAAACCTTGGGAGATGGCCGACACCATATTGGCAATGCCGAGTGCCCGAAATTCTTTATCAGCATCAATATCATAGCCATTTTTTGCGGCAAAACTTCGCGCCGTCAGCATCATGCTGATAAAACTGACCATCGCCAAGTTAAGTGCCGGCATGACTAACTCACGGATCAATCCTAAGTCAAACACCGGACTTTGAAACTCCGGCAAACCACCTTTAGTTTCCCCTACAATATCAACACCATAGTGCGCAACATTGATAAACCAAGACAATAGCGTAGCCCCAACAATGGCGATCATGGCGGAGGGCCATTGCGGCTTTAACCAGCGACTGAGCAAAAAGATACCTAAGGTGATCAGCGCTACGCCTAGCGTTGGCAGATGTGTTAACCGCAGATATTCAAGGCCATGATATAAACGTTCCAGCAAATAACGATCGGTATAAGTAAAACCGCAAATATTCGCCGCCTGCCCAACAATAATGGTGATAGCGACACCGTTGAGCAGACCGATAAGGATAGGTTTTGAGAGAAACTCGGCCAGCACCCCAAAACTGAAACGCGATGCGAGCAAACACCAGAAGCCGGTCAGCAACGTCATGGTCATCACCAACTGCCACTGTCGCACTGGGTCACCACCGGCAAGTGGCGTAACCACTGCGGCAATCACCGCACAGGTGGCGGCATCCGGCCCCACAATCAATTGTTTTGAGGTGCCAAATAGCGCGTAAGCCAGCATTGGCAAGATACAGGCATACAAACCTGCCACGGCATTCACGCCAGTCAACTGCGCATAAGCAATAGCAACCGGCAAAGCAACCGCCGTTACCGACAGCGCGGCCCGCAAATCATCTTTCAGCCAGTCGCGCTGATATTGCAGTAATCCCGCTAGGCCAGGGAACCATGCTGAAAACCGGGAATCTTGGGTGATGGCGGAAAAGGTGACCTTGCTATCCATGTCGCTCCCGTCAACAAATAAGGAGAATTGTGCTTTCACAAGTTATGACATGGAAATTGCGCGGTTGCGAGTATCGAAAGTGCATTTGATGAAAATAACAACGATTTAAAGCAAACAGGGCCAGCACTGCCAGCCCTATTTACCGCGATACATAGGTTGCTAACGCAAACGGTAGACCACAGTAGTACCACTAACTTCATTACCAATGACCAACATAGGTGTCCCAAATGGGCTCTTGTCGGCGGGCACAAACTTCATCCCTTCTGGGCCGAGATCTCCGGCCAACTGAATATTGCCCTGATATTCACCGGTATCGGTATCGACAGAAAAATCGGTACTGAAATCGCGGTTTACCACATAATCAACAAAGCTGACCGCAAATGGATTGGTGATGTCATAAATCATGATGCCACCGGTACGTTCCAACCCGACAAACGCATAAACCTTGTCGCCAACCTGACCGAGCGCCAGCGCTTCTGGCTCTGGCCCTTTATCGTCACTACGGCTATCACCTTTGTTTTCATCGTTATTGTTGTTGAAATTATCGCCAAGCACGGCGGCAGTAATGCGTTCAAAGTCACTGGCAGAGTCAAACACTATACGCCCGTCCGCATCTCGAATTGAGAATGAACGACCACCAAATGAATACAGTTTTTCGTACGCACCATCGCCATTTTCATCCCCCATGGAGGTGGTCACTTTCAGGCGTCCCAACAAGGTTTTATCCGCAGCCGCGGCGACTTGTGGATTGTTCGGGTCGAGTAACAGATCCGCAGCGCGGGCTTCTTCAGAAAACGCCGCATAATCGCGGGCATCACCTTCGTTGGCCATCACCACAAAATTAGCACCATGCCATTGATAACTGGCAACTGTGTCTGGTTGATAAAGGCCATAAACGCCTTCATAACTGCGGATGTTAACACCGTCATCTTTATCACTGGCATCAATGGCGTTTTCTGCCAAACCGTAATCCTTGGCACCTAAGGCGATCAGTTTTTCCACTGAGGCAGCCGCGATATCTATCCGTGCCAAAGCATTATTTTCCTGCAAACTGACCCAGGCGGTTTTTGAATCGGCACTAACGGCGATATATTCCGGTTCCAGATCCTGTGCTACCGATGAACCAGGGCCATTGATTTTAATCTCTTGGCTGACTTCGGCGGCACGGCTGCCACCAACGTTGAAATCAGTAAAGGTGACTAAGGTCGCGCTGCTTGCTGGAACGCCATCACTGATTTTGATAATGGCCACCGAGCCTTCAGGATCAACGCTGTAATCGGCAGCGGGTTCTCCTTCATCGGCCACCAGAACCCAGTTACCATCAGGGCTGAAGACCACGTTATCAGGCAAAGCGCCGACTTCGACAGCACTCAGGTAACTGTAGCCGCTATCGCCACGACGATAAAAGGCAATATAGCCCTTATCCTGGTTCTTATTGCCATTCACATCCGCACGTTCAATGGCAACGGCTAATAAATCGCCGTGCAATGCCAGACTGTTCACACCGCCTAAGCGTTCCAGCCCAATATCTGCCGCCACATCCAGTTCATTCAGTAGCGGTAAGTTATCCAGTGCCAAGGCAGCATCACCGCTAACGGCCGCGGTGCTTGCCAGCCCTGAAGCATCCAGAATATCCACTTTGCCACTGCGGGCGTTTACCACTAACACCTTGGCGGCAACAGCATCGTAGTCAACAATTTCGGCAGCACTCAGCCCATAGACACCACTGACATGACGCGCCATTAACTCCATTTTCAGGGTGTCGCCGCTATTTTTACACAACTGCTGGGTGGCGGTGATTTCATCCGTTTCTAAGGTACCGTTACTATTATTGTCCAGCCCGGTATCAATCTGCTGTCCACCATAAGGACAAGAGGCATTACCCGGCATGAGTTCGGTGACTTTCACCAGACTGTTCAGCCCATTGCTGCCATTGGCACCATTGTTGCCATCTTTACCGTCATCACCACTGCCGCAAGCGGCCAGCGCTAGAGTCAGCGACAAGGAAATCAGAGAGTGTTGCAGTTTCATTATGTCATCCATGTTTGTTACAAATCAGCAACACGCTAAAGTGCTTTGATGACAGAGATAAGGCAGAAATATTAACGGGCGGTGACAAACTTATGGGAAAGTTGTCAGCGATGTATTTTGTAACACTGTTATCGGTTGGCAGACAGCGGCAGAGGCTTTACCATGTCATCCCGCGATTTTGCCCATGCTGAATTGAAATTTTCCTGAGGTTCCTTTGAGCGCAACAGCTTCTTCTCCGACAACAGCGCCTGGTTTGCCACCGTTGTTTTTGCTCCTACCGATGCTGGCGGCCATTATGGCGATTACGCCGCTCACCATCGATATGTATCTGCCCGCCATGTCAATTATTGCAGATAGCTTTCATTCAGATGTCACGACAGTGCAACAATCCTTGAGTGTTTATCTGGCTGGATATGCTATCGGCATGTTGACGTTTGGCCCGCTGGCAGATCGCATCGGGCGCCGCCCGCTGGTGATTGCCGGGCTCAGTGGTTTCTTATTGTGCTGTATCGGTTTGGCACTGTCGCCCTCACTCAAACTGTTCATGGTGCTGCGTTTTGTGCAGGCGTTTATCGGTGCCGCGGCAACAGTTGTGATACCTGGCTACATTAAAGAACTCTATGGCGACAACACGGCCAAAGGCATGTCTTATGTCAGTTTGATCATGATGCTGGCGCCCTTGCTGGCGCCCAGTATTGGCAGCCTTATTCTGGGGTTCGGTCAATGGCCGTTGATCTTTTTCATCCTCGCCACTTACGCAGGACTGTTGCTGGTATTGGTCAGCCTTAAACTTAAATTGCCATCGGATGCGAAAGACGCACCGCACAGTACCCGCTCTTTTTTGGCAACTATGCCGTGGTGCTGACACGCCATGGCGTGAAACCTTACCTTAGCAGTGGCTTGCTATGTTCTTTGGCATTTTTCTGTTACCTCACCGCATCGCCATTTGTTTATATGGAAGTGTTTCATCTGGATAAGTCCCTGTTTGCCATTTTGTTCAGTGGCAACGTGGGCGCGCTGGCACTCGCCAATATCATCAATTCTCGTGTTGTTGTGCGTTACGGCCCCAAACGTATGTTGGCAGTAGCCACCCTTACCGGAGTGATATCGGCTGTCGCCTTGGTCGTGGTCAACTTGCTAGGCATGGAATATTACTGGACCGTTATTACGCTGGCGCCAGTGATGGGCTCGCTTGGTATTATGTCGGTGAACTCTGACGCCATAGTGCTGATGAAATTTAAACAGGAGACGGGGACGGCAACCGCCGTTATCGGCACCTTGCGTTTTGGCGTTGGCGCACTGGCGGGCCCCATTCTGGCATTGTTTTATACAGGAACGGCCGTTCCCTTTGCAGCGCTTATGCTGACAGCAATTCTGCTGGTGGGGATCTGCTTGTTGTTCACCCGGCCTGGAACGCTCACGTCACCACGCATTTCTTAACCCGACCATCCATCGGACGCCATACGGCCACCAACGAGTGGCCGTTTTTATGGCTGACGTTATCCTTGAGACAGCTGAAAATCTTTCATGTTGTCAAAATGTATCCATACTCGGCTTGCAAATTCACTTTTTTCAATATGATGAATTTCTGTCCATCAGGACAAACCCCCTACCTTACAAGGTGGAAAGCCGCAACGGCCGGGTTACCAGGTGGCGAGGATTACCCTCCTTGCCGATTGTTAGAGCGATTACCGTCGCTGTAAAAGTTACTGTTTACCGTAACGGTATCTTGTTTTTTAAGGAAATACTATGGAGATGCTTTCTGGCGCCAGCATGATCGTGCGTTCACTGATCGATGAAGGCGTTAAACATATCTTCGGCTACCCCGGTGGCTCAGTGCTAGACATCTACGACGCCCTACACGAAAAATCCGATATTGAACATATTCTGGTACGCCATGAACAGGCCGCGGTGCATATGGCTGATGGCTATGCACGTGCCACGGGCAAAGTTGGGGTGGTGCTAGTCACATCAGGCCCCGGTGCCACCAACGCTATTACAGGGATTGCCACCGCTTACATGGACTCAGTACCACTGGTGGTACTTTCAGGCCAAGTGCCAAGCAACCTGATTGGGAATGATGCATTCCAAGAATGCGACATGATTGGCATCTCACGGCCAGTGGTGAAACACAGTTTTCTGGTGACCGATCCTCAGGAAATCCCAAATATTATCAAAAAGGCGTTTTACATTGCCGCCAGTGGCCGCCCAGGGCCTGTGGTAGTAGATCTGCCAAAAGATTGCCTGAATCCGGCAGTAAAATATGAATACCAGTATCCTAAGAGCGTTAAATTACGTTCGTATAACCCAACTATTTCAGGCCATAAAGGACAGATCCGCCGAGGCTTACAAGCACTGCTGGAAGCGAAAAACCCGTGTTGTACGTGGGCGGTGGCGCCATTATCGCCGAATGTGCGCCGCAACTGCGTAAGCTGGCTGAAAAACTGCATTTGCCAGTAGTCAATACACTGATGGGGTTAGGTGCTTTTCCAGGAAGTCATCCACAGAATTTAGGCATGCTGGGCATGCATGGAGTGTATGAAGCCAATATGGCGATGCACAACAGCGATCTGATCTTTGGCATTGGTGTGCGCTTTGATGATCGCACCACCAATAACGTTGCCAAGTATTGCCCCAATGCCACCGTAATGCACATTGATATTGATCCCTCTTCTATCTCCAAGACAGTGCATGCTGACATTCCAATTGTGGGCTCTGCCGATAGCGTATTGGACGAGATGCTGGAACTGTTGCGGGAACCAGAATTATTCCCAGAACAGGACACAAGCGCGCTGGAAAACTGGTGGCAACAACTCAATGGTTGGCGCGAACGCCATTGCTTGACCTACCAGAAATCGACTGAACGCATCAAACCACAACAAGTGGTAGAAGTGTTATACCAGCTCACCCACGGCAATGCTTATGTGGCGTCCGATGTAGGCCAGCACCAAATGTTTGCCGCACTTTATTATCCGTTTGATAAACCGCGACGTTGGATCAACTCCGGTGGACTTGGCACCATGGGCTTTGGCCTACCTGCGGCGATGGGCGTTAAAATGGCGTTGCCGGATGAAACAGTTGTGTGTGTCACTGGCGATGGTTCAATTCAAATGAACATTCAGGAACTTTCTACGGCATTGCAGTATGGGGTTCCGGTAAAAATCATCAACCTTAACAACCGTTTTCTGGGAATGGTTAAGCAGTGGCAAGACATCATCTATGCCGGGCGTCATTCTCAATCTTACATGGACTCAGTGCCTAATTTTGCCAAAATTGCCGAGGCCTATGGTCATGTAGGCATGACTATCAGCAACCCTGCCGACCTAGAAGGGAAATTAGCCGAAGCCCTGGCAATGACCGATAAACTGGTCTTTGTGGATATCAGTGTCGATGAAACTGAGCACGTCTACCCAATGCAGATCCGTGGTGGAGCAATGAGTGACATGTGGTTGAGCAAAACGGAGAAATGCTGATGAAACGCCGAATTATTTCTGTATTGATGGAGAACCAGCCGGGCGCTTTATCGCGGGTTGTTGGCCTGTTTTCCCAACGTGGTTACAACATTGAAACCTTAACCGTGGCGCCAACGGATGATGCCACCTTGTCACGCTTGACTGTAACCGTATTTGCCGATGAGTCGATTCTGGAACAGATTGAGAAGCAACTGCACAAACTGATTGATGTGCTTAAAGTATCCAATATCACTGAATCCAGTTATGTGGAACGAGAGCTAGCGTTAATCAAGGTCAAAGCCATCGGCGATACCCGCGATGAAGTCAAACGCACCGCGGATATTTTTCGTGGTCAAATTGTTGATGTCACCCCAACCCTGTACACCATTCAGATGACAGGCACCAGCGAAAAACTCGATGCGTTTGTGCAATCGTTAGCGGAGACGACTAAAGTGGTAGAAGTTTCCCGCTCAGGCATTGTAGGTCTGGCTCGCGGCGATAAATCAATGAAAGTATAGTATTTATTTTTTACATCATGCCATTTAGCCAAAGCCTCTCCCGGGGCTTTGGTCATTTCTGCAGCGCAAAATCCTAAAATATTTCCGGTTGTCACATAGCTGTCATTTAGCAATGTTAAAAATTGCACCGTCAATTAACCAAACGACGGAAAGTCACTTTTTAGGATTGCTATATGAACAACTTGCTTAAAGGCGCCCTGTTAGGTTGTACCATTGCCGCATCAGCTTCTGTATATGCAGATACTGTTATCAACGGTGCCGGTGCTACCTTCCCATACCCTGTCTATGCTAAGTGGGCAGAGCAATACAATAAGGAAACCGGTGTTAAGTTGAACTATCAGGCCATTGGTTCTGGTGGTGGTATTAAACAGATTATCGCCAAGACTGTGGACTTCGGTGCTTCTGATGCACCACTGAGCAAGGACAAACTGGACAAAGAAGGTTTGGTACAGTTCCCTGCCGTGATGGGTTCAATCGTAGCTGTGGTTAACCTGCCTGGCGTTAAGGCTGGTGAACTGAAACTGTCTGGCGAACTGCTGGCAGATATCTATCTGGGTAAAGTAAAAAGCTGGGATGACAAGGCGATTGCCGAGCTGAACAGCGGCGTGAAACTGCCACACACTCCTATCTACACAGTACACCGTTCAGACGGTTCTGGTACTACTTACAACTTCACTGATTATCTGGCACGCGTTAGCAGCGACTGGAAATCAAAAGTAGGCGTTGATAAAGAAGTTGCTTGGCCACAAGAAGCCCATCAGTTGGGCGGTAAAGGCAATGCGGGTGTCGCCAACTTCGTAAAACGTACCAAAGGTTCTATCGGTTACGTTGAATATGCTTACGCTAAAACCAACGATCTGGCTTATACCCAGATGAAAAACAAAGACGGCAAATATGTATTGCCAACAATGGAAGCGTTCCAGGCCGCAGCCGCTAACGCTGACTGGGCTAACGCTCCTGGCTTCAAACTGATCCTGAACGACCAGCCAGGTGCTGCTTCATGGCCGATGACAGCCGCAACCTTCATCCTGATGCACAAGTCTCAGGCAAATGAAGCCACTGCCAAAGAAGTGCTGAAATTCTTCGAATGGAGCTATGCAAATGGTGACGCTCTGGCCTCTGAGCTGGAATACGTACCAATGCCAGATAACGTTGTGAAGATGGTAGAAACCATGTGGCACAGCGATATCAAAACAGCAGGTGGCAAAGCTGTTTACTAAGAATTGCCCAAATCAGGCCCTCGCCTCTGGCGGGGGCTTAGCCATTTCTGAAAAAGTTGTGACTTTATGACTGCAATATCGTTAAGAGCATTTTCATGGCAAGGTGACGATCTATTCCGCCGCGCTTGCCTCACCAGCGCGGGACTGATTTCTGTGCTGATGTTTGCCATCCTGCTGTCGTTATGTATTGGCGCTTGGCCCGCGCTGGAAAACTTTGGTATAGGCTTTTTCTTCAGCAGTGAATGGAATCCAGTGACCAAAGAGTTTGGTGCCGCCAACGCACTGTATGGCACCCTGGTTTCTTCTATCATTGCCGTGTTTCTAGCACTCCCGGTTGGTCTAGGAGTGGCGATTTTCCTGTCTGAACTTTGCCCCGTTTGGTTATCCCGCCCGCTGTCTATCGCCATTGAACTGTTAGCGGCAGTCCCCAGCATCATTTACGGTATGTGGGGTTTGTTTGTATTTGCACCCTGGTTTTCTGAAGGATTTCAGGTGTGGGCTGCAGAACATCTGTCTGAATTACCGCTCATTGGTCCACTGTTTAGTGGCCCACCGATGGGCGTGGGTCTGTTGACTTCAGGGATCATCTTGGCATTCATGATTTTGCCGATCCTGACATCATTAATCAAAGAAGCGCTGTCAACTGTCCCCAAAGTATTACGCGAAGCAACTTATGGTATTGGTGCCACCCAATTTGAAGTCATCATAAAAGTGCTGCTCCCCGCCATCAAAGGCCCCATTTTTGGTGCCTTGATTCTGGCGCTTGGGCGCGCACTAGGGGAAACCATGGCAATTACCTTTGTGATAGGTGGTGCCCAGAGCATTGATTCTAGCCTGTTCATGCCAGCCACCTCTATCTCTGCCACGATTGCTGAACAATTCAACGAAGCGACCGGAGACATGCATATTTCAGCCTTGATTGGACTAGGTCTGGTGCTGTTTATGATCACCTTTATCGTGATGGGTTCTGCCCGGGTACTGTTGCGGAGGAAAGCCAAATGATCCGCAAGTTTAAGAATCAGTTGTTCCGGGCCATGTGTCTATTGGCCACTCTGATAGGGCTGGGGATCTTAGTGATTATCCTGTTTACCCTGTTCCAGAAGGGCATGGCGGGCATGAATTGGCAGCTGTTTACCGAAGTTACCCCAGGTCCTGGCGGTGAAGGTGGACTGGCCAATGCGATTGTCGGCAGCATCATTATGACATCGCTAGGTATTGTCATTGCCGCGCCGGTTGGCATTCTCGCGGGCACTTGGCTGGCTGAGTATGGTCAGAACTCTAAAACTGCCGATACTATTCGCTTTCTCAATGGCATGTTGATGAGCGCGCCGTCAATCCTTATCGGCTTATTTGTATATGAGCTAGTGGTCGTGTTCATGGGGCATTTTTCAGGCTGGGCTGGTGCTATCTCACTGGCTATCATCGCGCTGCCCGTCATTATCAGTACCACAGAAGAAATGCTAAAACTGGTGCCTATCACGTTACGTGAAGCAGGTGCTGGTCTTGGCACCCCACGGTGGAAAGTCACCGTTAAACTGAGTTACCGCGCGGTCAGCACCGGCATTATCACAGGCATTCTGTTATCGGTGGCCCGTATCAGCGGCGAAACCGCCCCACTGCTATTTACCGCACTTAACTCCAGCTTTATGACCGTGAATCCGAACGAGCCAATGGCGAACTTACCGGTCACGATTTACCAATTTGCAATGAGTCCCTATGACTCCTGGAACCAACTGGCCTGGTCAGGCGCACTGCTGATCACCATGGCTATTTTGTTTTTGAACATTATTTCTCGGGTACTGCCCCAGTTGAAAAAACGGAGGTCGTGATGAGTCTGGTCGCGCAATTAAAAGATTATCAACAACCCCAACAGGTGAAGCCGCTGGTACAGCGGATGGATATCAAGGATCTAAATTTTTACTACGGCAAGGACAAGCAGGTGTTGTTTGATGTCAGCATGCCGATCTATCAGCATCGCGTCACGGCAATGATTGGCCCGTCCGGCTGCGGTAAATCCACGCTGTTGCGTTGTCTCAATCGCATTTACGAGCTGTATCCACATCAGTATGCTGAAGGCAATGTCACGCTTGGCGAACTCTCAGTATTGGACCGGAAAGTCGACCTGAACGATCTGCGTGCCAAAATCGGCATGGTATTTCAGAAGCCGACACCGTTCCCAATGAGCATTTATGACAACATCGCCTTTGGGATCAAGCTGTATGAGCGGCTGTCCAAGAAAGATATGGATCATCGGGTGAAAGAAGCGTTACAGCAGGCGCAATTGTGGAATGAAGTAAAAGACAAACTGCATAGCGATGCCTCAGGGCTCTCTGGCGGCCAACAGCAACGCTTGTGCATTGCCCGAACCATAGCGCTTAAGCCCGATGTGATCCTGATGGATGAACCCACTTCAGCGTTAGATCCTATCGCAACCCAAGGGATTGAAGATCTCATCACTGAGCTGCGAAAAGATTACACCATAGTGATTGTCACCCATAACATGCAGCAAGCCGCCCGTATCTCTGACTTCACCGCATTTATGTATCTTGGAGAACTGATTGAATTTGGTGAAACCAAGCAGGTGTTTCAGAGTCCGGTACATGATCGTACCCGTAAGTATGTCAGTGGTACCTTCGGCTAACTTAAGCGCTAGATGTTAACGGCTTAGCAGCGAACAATATCAACGAGTTCAGCAAGATAACTCAATTATCTCGCTGAACTGTTCCAGATCCGATGGCTATCTGTCATCGGATTTTTTATGCAATTAACTGCCGTACCACCGCTTGCTTATGGCTAAACGCCAACTACAACGTTTAACATCATATCTGCAACAACATTGTAAGCATGGCTCGAACCAAAGCAGTCATCATGACTAACCACAGCTTTTTATCAAAAGCAGCTATCCATTCATCAAGCGTGATATCCTTTATTGGTCTGTTCTCAAACGCTTTAAGCTGGTGAAGATGAACACAGCACGATAAATTGCCACAGAATCTGGCTTTAATGCGCTATGGCGGGGTTCTATCAATTGCTTGCAGCAGTTCTGTGGCTGTCTCGGTACAGCACTTGTGTTGTTGCCTGTAGAGAGCCAAAGCCATTGGCGATTGCGTTATCCAGTTCAGCGATTAGCGCTCTGAACGCAGATAATTTGAGATACGGATGGCGCGCCAAGGTTAGACGAGGCTACCATCAATCCGAAATCGGGACTGCCATGTGGTGGCACCAAATGGGAACGGATGCTCAAACCATCACGGTCAGACAGCTCCAATTCGCCGAAATATGGTTTGGCATTTATCGCTCGAAACTGTGAGCCAGATAAGGACAGTTAAATTGGCAGTGTACCTATTCATGAGCAGATTTACGCCCCTAGCGCGTATATGTCACGCAAAGGTACACACCACGCAGGAATGTAGGCTACAATGGGCGCAATGATTGGAAATACTAGTAACGAAATAAAATTAATAAATACATAGTGATAGTCGAAAAATTAAAGGATTTAAATAGCAATGAAAGATAACGAACCGGCCACAATTTACTGGCACGATTATGAAACATTTGGTGCCGATCCATCTCGTGACAGGCCAGCCCAGTTTGCAGGTATTCGTACCGACTTGGAGCTCAATATTGTTGGCGAACCGGATACTTTCTACTGTCGCTTGGCGACAGATTACTTGCCCGCCCCAGAAGCCATTCTTATTACCGGCATAACACCGCAACTCGTTAATAGCGAAGGAATGCTAGAAACCGAGTTTATGGCACGCATCAACAATATTTTCAGTGTTGCC
Organism: Shewanella dokdonensis; assembly: GCF_018394335.1. Classification (NCBI taxonomy): domain Bacteria; kingdom Pseudomonadati; phylum Pseudomonadota; class Gammaproteobacteria; order Alteromonadales; family Shewanellaceae; genus Shewanella; species Shewanella dokdonensis. The sequence goes on from NZ_CP074572.1 coordinate 105,736, forward strand.
AACACTTGTGTTGCGGGCTACAACTCTTTGCGTTTTGACGATGAAGTTACCCGCTACGGCTTTTACCGTAACTTTATTGATCCCTATGCCCGCGAATGGCGTAACGGTAATTCTCGCTGGGATATCATTGACTTAGTTCGTGCATGCTACGCTTTGCGGCCTGACGGTATCAACTGGCCAGAAAGAGAAGATGGTAGTCCAAGTTTCAAACTGGAGCATTTGACACTGGCTAACGGTCTGGGACATGAAAAGGCCCATGATGCGATGTCGGATGTGTACGCCACCATCGCCTTGGCAAGATTAATCCGCGAACATCAGCCACGATTATTTGATTACTACTTTGGCCTACGGAAAAAGCAAACCGTCGCCGATCAGATAGATGTGCTGACGATGACGCCGCTGGTGCATGTCAGTTCAAAAATCCCGGCGGCTCAAGGCTGTACCACGCTAATTGCGCCGGTTGCTTACCATCCGGTCAACCGTAATGCGGTTATCTGTATTAATCTCAACATGGATATCACCCCACTGCTGGAACTGGAGGTGAATGATATTTATCAACGTATGTATACCGCCAGAGAAGATCTGGCCGAAGATGAACTGCCGATCCCAATAAAACTGATCCATCTGAACAAATGCCCTTTCATTGCCCCCGCCAAAACTCTTAGTGATGACCGAGCCGCAACCTTAGGCATTGACAAGGCATTTGCGCGCGAGCAGTTCCGTAAGCTACGGCAATCAGCAGAAGTACGGCAAAAGCTGGTTGCCCTGTATGAAATCGACCACGCAACCACAATTACCGACCCTGACCGTATGTTGTATAGCGGTGGATTTTTCTCCGACGCCGATCGCAACAAAATGGAGATAATTCGCAATACTGCACCACAGAATCTAGCGGCCCTTGAGTTGCAATTTGATGATGCTAGATTGCCAGAAATGCTATTCCGTTATCGGGCACGTAACTACCCGGCTCTACTGGATTATCAAGAAAGTCTGCGCTGGAAGGAGTTTTGTAAACAACGGCTTAGCGATCCCGATTATGTCCTCAGGCTGGAAAATCTATTGGAAGAAACTGCTGCAAATGAAAGCAAACAGCAATTACTGAAGGCTTTGGTGCTTTACCTACAATCGCTTTAGCTGCATGATCCCATGTCCGCTCACCAATAGGAAAGACGGATGCAAAATAGATTTATCAGCGGCCTGAACAGTTTGCCGCAATCTTTAAGCAGCGCACTGGTACCTATGCTAGGCGATGCCTTTGCGGGCCATTTTGATGCGCAGCAGCTTGCCCATCTGCAACATGCTAGCGGTCTGGATGAATCACAACTGCTTAGCACTCTGCTCCCCATTGCCGCAGCCATGTCAGTGGCGCCCATCAGTGATTTTTATGTAGGCGCTATCGCTAAAGGCCAAAGTGGTGCAGTGTACATGGGAGCGAACCTGGAATTGGCAGGAGAGGCACTGTGTCACTCGGTACATGCCGAACAGAATGCTATCAGCCATGCCTGGTTAAGTGGTGAAGCACAAGTCACGGATATCTGGGTAAATGCCAGTCCTTGCGGTCATTGTCGTCAATTCATGAATGAGCTGGTTGCAGGCAGCAGCATCCGCATCCATTTGCCAACACAACCAACAGCACCACTCGCGCACTACTTGCCCTATGGTTTTGGCCCTAAAGACTTAGGCATTGACTTACCTTTGCTGACCAAGCAACAAACTGAATTATTACTGGAAAGTAGTGATCCCATGGTAATTGAAGCCTTGGATCATGCCAGCTTGAGCTATGCGCCTTACAGCCATAGTCATAGTGCAGTGGTACTAGAAATGACCGATGGTGTTACTTTCTGTGGCCGCTACGCAGAGAATGCCGCTTTCAACCCGTCCATGATGCCAATGCAAATGGCACTTGCCAGTCTGGTACGCCACAATCGCGACTTTAGCGATATCAAACGCGCCATGTTGTTAGAATCATCGGCAGGCAAACTTTCCTTAGTCGATATGAGTTTAGATGCACTACATGCAGTAGCTAATGTTGAACTGGAGCATGTTGTAGTATCACCGCTGTAATACCTCCTATCGATACGGTAATTTGGGGGTAAATGTAAAAGGACTGCTGATTCGGCAGTCCTTTTTAGCAGCAATTCTCTGACTCCGCTAGCTGGGTCGGTTATTTACCTTGAGATTTTTGCTGACGCGCCATCAGACTAGATGTATCCCAGCGGCTGCCGCCCATGGTCTGTACTTCAGCGTAAAACTGGTCAACCAGCGCTGTTAACGGCAAAGTAGAACCATTACGGCGGGCCTCATTGAGGGCTATCCCCAGATCCTTGCGCATCCAATCCACCGCAAAACCGAAATCATACTCACCTTTGAGCATGGTTTTATAGCGGTTCTCCATCTGCCAACTCTGAGCGGCACCTTTACTGATCACTTCGACCACTTTCTCGCCATCTAGACCGGCATTTTTGGCAAAGCTCAAAGCTTCAGCCAAACCTTGAACTATGCCAGCGATACAGATTTGGTTAACCATTTTAGCAAGCTGCCCAGAACCGGTATCCCCCAACAACTCAGCACTGCGGGAATAGGCTGCCATTACGGGTTTTACTGCTGCAAAAACATTCGCATCGCCACCAACCATTACGGTTAGCACGCCATTTTCTGCCCCCGCTTGACCACCAGACACAGGCGCATCCAAGAAGGCGATCCCTTTTGTTGCCAATAATGCCGCTAATTCGCGCGTGACATCGGCTGAAGCGGTAGTGTGATCGACAAACACCGCACCGGCAGCCATGCCATGAAGGGCACCATTTTCACCCGCAACGACCTGACGTAAATCATCGTCATTACCCACACAAGCAAAGACAATATCTTGCCCTTCTGCCGCTTCTTTCGGCGTGGCACAACAACGGCCACCGTACTCACTCACCCAAGCTTGAGCCTTGGCGACTGTCCTGTTGTAAACCGTGACCTCATGCCCATGTTTGAGCAGATGGCCCGCCATGGGATATCCCATAACCCCCATACCTAAAAATGCAACCTTGGCCATTAGACTTCCTTAACTTTATGAACGATAAGCAGTAAATGGACAATAACACAGTTATTGTCCGCAATGATTTCGTCAGTAATTGCTTGGCATTGTGCCATGCTCACCTTTATAGATAAAGATGCTGGCACACATAGTTAGGGGTGGATATGCGCTTCCATCTCGGCACCGATTTTTTTACGCATCTCCATCAGTTTCATCGCGGAGTCACGTAACTCAATGTCTCGCTGAGTGACTGGTACCCATTCAGGTACCGGCGTTGGTTGTCCATCCTCATCAACAGCAACCATGATCACAATACAATGAGTGGTTGTCTCACGCTGGCAGAATTTGGGATCGCAGGCTTTAACTTCTAGGCCAATATGCATGGACGTACGACCGGTATAAATAACCTTGGCACAGACTTCAACCATATTACCCACCAGGATTGGCCGCACAAAACGAATGCCACCGGCATAAGCAGTAATGCAGTATTTGCCGCTCCACCCGGCAGCACAGGCATAAGCTGCAAGGTCAATCCATTTCATAACCGCACCACCGTGCACTTTCCCACCAAAATTCACATCTGTTGGCTCTGCCAGAAATCTCAGGGTAATCTCTCTATCTAAACCCGCCATTATGCTCCTCTCGCTGTTATCACAGCCTCCGGTTAACATCTGCAGTTGAGTGTATTCGAAAAATACACATTAGAAAATTGTTAATGCAAACGCGCTGCTCTATTGCATTAGTAATCGACAATCTAATCAGACAGCGATAAAAAAAGCGCCGAAAGGCGCTCTCTTATACCACAACTTTATTACACCCGTTTCAACAGTAGCGAACCGTTAGTGCCGCCGAAGCCAAAAGAGTTACATAAAGCGTATTCCAATTGTGTTTGACGCGCTGTGTGCGGTACAAAATCCAAGTCGCAACCTTCATCTGGATTATCCAGATTGATTGTGGGTGGCACCACCTGCTCTTTCAGCGCTAACGCAGTGAAAATGGTTTCCACCGCACCAGCGGCACCGAGCAGATGTCCGGTCATGGATTTGGTAGAGCTGACCATCACCTTATAAGCCTGTTCACCGAACACTGACTTAACTGCGGCGGCTTCTGCTTTATCACCAGCGGGAGTTGAAGTACCGTGCGCATTAATATAGCCAATCTGTGCCAGCGCGATACCTGCATCCTTAACCGCATTGACCATTGCCAGTGCGGCACCGGCACCGTCAGCGGGTGGCGATGTCATATGGAATGCATCACTGCTCATACCAAAGCCATTGATTTCTGCATAAATTTTCGCGCCACGCGCTTTGGCATGTTCATACTCTTCCAGCACCACAATGCCAGCACCATCGCCGATAACAAATCCGTCGCGGTCTTTATCCCAAGGACGGCTGGCAGCGGTAGGATCATCATTGCGGGTAGAGAGCGCTTTGGCCGCAGAAAAGCCACCAACGCCCAGTGGACAGGTTACATCTTCTGCACCTCCGGCCAGCATCACATCGGCATCACCATAAGCAATAGTGCGCGCGGCAAAACCAATGTTATGTACCCCGGTAGTACAAGCCGTCGTGATGGCAAAATTAGGGCCGGTCATGCCGTACTTGATAGACAGGTGACCCGCAATCATATTGATAATGGTGCTTGGCACGAAAAATGGTGAAATCTTCCGCGGCCCACCTTCCATATAAGCAGTGTGGTTCTGCTCTATCAGCCCCATGCCACCCATTCCGGCACCAATGGCAGTACCCACTCGGGTAGGATCTTCTTTTTCCATATCCAAACCAGCATCTTCAAAGGCTTGGATACCTGCGGCCATGCCGTACTGCATGAACAAGTCCATCTTACGGGCATCTTTTTTAGAGATGTATTGCTCCGCATCAAAATCTTTCACTGAGCCACTGATACGGGATGCAAATGCGCTGGCATCAAACTTGGTGATGGGCGCTATGCCACTTTTGCCAGCCAGTAGTGCTTGCCAGCTGCTGTCTACGGTATTACCCAGGGGAGTTACTAGCCCTAGGCCAGTAATGACGACTCGACGTTTTGTCACGGTAGTCACCTTTCTTTAGCGAACGAATTGAAGAAAGAGATGTGATTTTACACCTTTGAACGGGTTTTTACTCAAAGAGCCCTGTTTTATCACACGCCAATTTACGGAATAAAGGTGTAAACAAAAACAGGCGGCATATTAGCCGCCTGTTTTCAGGAATTCAGTATTACTGATTCTTGGAAACGTAATCAATCGCTGCCTGAACAGTGGTGATTTTCTCAGCTTCCTCATCAGGAATTTCGGTATCAAACTCTTCTTCTAGAGCCATAACCAATTCGACGGTGTCCAGAGAATCTGCACCGAGATCGTCAACAAAAGAAGCTGCTGGCTTAACGTCTTCTTCTTTAACGCCCAGTTGCTCTACAATGATTTTCTTTACACGTTCTTCGATGTTGCTCATTAGTTTTCTTTCCTATTCAAATTACGCACTTGCGTAAGATTGCGAGTAGTTTATTAGATTTGACCAACATTGCAAGCCCCGTTTTCGTGGTCTAACCACGATTTAAGGCCCCAATTACCGCAGGTCACCACCCAATTTGCGACAGTTCCCTGCAATCGCCATTAAACCATATACATCCCACCGTTTACATGCAAGGTTTCCCCTGTAATGTAAGCGGCAGCATCAGAGGCCAAGAATAATACGGCATTGGCAATTTCTTGGGCCCCCCAAACGCTCCATCGGCACCTGGGACATGATGGCTTTTTGCTGTTCTTCTGTCAGTTCATCCGTCATGTCAGTCTGGATAAAACCAGGAGCAATAGCATTAACGGTAATTTGACGGGACGCAACCTCTTTAGCAAGAGATTTGGTAAATCCGATCAAACCCGCTTTTGCTGCTGCGTAATTTACCTGACCAGCGTTACCCATTGTCCCAACCACGGAACCAATACTGATAATGCGACCATGGCGTTTTTTCATCATTGCCCGCAAAACAGGCTTAGACAACCGGAAAAGTGATGTAAGGTTGGTATCAATAATAGACTGCCATTCTTCATCTTTCATTCGCATCAATAAATTGTCACGAGTGATACCAGCGTTGTTTACCAGAATATCAATCTCGCCAGTTTTTTCTTTGATCGATGCAAATAAATCTGCAACAGATTGCGGATCTGTGACGTTCAGCACTAATCCGTAGCCGTTATCGCCAAGATAGGCACTAATTGCCGCAGCGCCGCCATTACTGGTAGCGGTGCCAATAACGGTTGCGCCAGCTTCGACCAATGTGGTGGCAATTGCCTTACCTATGCCCCGACTGGCCCCGGTGACTAATGCGATTTTGCCTGATAAATCAATGGCAATACTCATGGATAACTCCTTTATTCCGTCAGCGCAGCGAGCGATGCCGCGGTGTTAACCGCCTGGGCAGCTAACGACTTATTGATACGTTTAGTTAGACCCGTCAACACTTTTCCTGGCCCCATTTCGACCAGTTCAGTGATACCATCAGCCGCCATTTTCTCTACGGTTTCGGTCCAACGTACCGGATTATACAACTGCCGCACCAACGCATCTTTGATAGCGCTGGCATCGTGTGGACAAGCCACATCAACGTTATTGATAACCTTAACGGTGGGTAGCGAAAAGGTCACGTTGGCTAGTGCGTCAGCGAGTTTCTCGGCCGCAGGTTTCATTAGTGCACAATGCGATGGAACACTCACGGGCAAAGCAACAGTCATCTTAGCACCCGCTTCTTTACAAGCGGCGGCGGCCCGTTCAACGGCGTGTTTTTCTCCGGCAATAACAACCTGCCCTGGGCTATTAAAGTTAACTGGGCTGACAACCGCGCCTTGTGCGCAATCGGCACAAATGCTGGCAATTGTCTCGTTAGCTAACCCAATAATCGCATACATGGCACCCGTACCAGCCGGAACTGCCTGCTGCATTAATTGCCCACGTAATTCCACCAGTTTTACAGCATCTTTAAACGGAAGAACCCCAGCACAAACCAGTGCTGAATATTCACCGAGACTGTGACCAGCCATCACTTGTGGTAGCGCTTTACCGCTTGCCAAATAGACGCGATATAGTGCAACAGATGCGGTCAGCAACGCCGGCTGTGTTTTATCAGTCTCGTTCAGAGTTTCAGCTGGTCCTTGCTGTACCAGCTGCCATAAATCATAACCCAGCGCTTCGCTGGCTTCGGCAAAGGTGTCTGCCACTACTGGGTATTGCTCTGGCAAATCGGCCAGCATTCCCACGGTTTGAGAACCTTGCCCGGGGAAAACAAAAGCAACGCTGTTCATATTTATTGACCTTTTGAGTTAAAAACAGGTTGATTATAGACGGCAACCCATACTCAAGTAGACGGGTTGCCCTATTGGGTTTAGCTATCAGAAATTAAAAACGCACCAAAGCACTGCCCCACGCAAAACCTGCGCCGAAGGCTTCTAGCAGCAACAACTGCCCACGTTGGATACGGCCATCACGCACCGCTTCATCCAAAGCGATAGGCACAGATGCCGCAGACGTATTGCCATGTTTATTAAGAGTAACGACCACCTTGTCCATGGTCATATCTAACTTTCTGGCGGTTGCTGTGATAATGCGTAAATTGGCCTGATGTGGAACTAACCAGTCAATGTCGGCTTTATCAACCTTGTTAAGACGCAAGGTTTCCGTCACAACATGTGATAACTGTGTGACCGCCACTTTGAATACATCATTGCCCTTCATGGTCATAAAACCAACGGCTTCTGACGTCTCTCCAGCACGCGGAGGAAACGAGCATTTCAGCAAGTCGCCCTGGCTACCGTCAGCAAATAAGTGGGTAGCAATCACCCCAGGTTGCTCACTGGCCCCGAGGACGACAGCTCCGGCACCATCACCAAACAGAATAATCGTGCTGCGATCTTCCGGCTGGCATAACCGCGACAAGACATCTGAACCGATAACCAACACCTTGCGCGCGGTCCCCGCTTTGATGAACTGATCGGCAATAGATAAGGCGTAAATAAAACCTGAGCAAGCAGCTGCAACGTCAAACGCTGGCACCGGCTTAATCCCCAGCATGGCCTGAATTTCGCAGGCTGCGGCGGGAAAGGCATTAGAGGCACTGGTCGTGCCACAAATAATCAAATCGATTTCACTGGCGTCAATACCGGCCATTTCAATGGCCATGACCGCAGCGCTATAACCCATAGTTGCCACAGTTTCGTCACCGGCAGCAATACGGCGCTCTGAAATACCTGTGCGTTCAACAATCCACTGGTCACTGGTTTCCACCATTTTTTCCAGATCCTGATTGCTACGCACCTGCGCCGGCAGATAACTGCCAGTCCCAAGAATTTTTGTATGCATAGGAGAAATCAGCTATTGATGTCTAAAAGTATCGACTCGAGACGTTGTTCTATCATCTCAGGGAGTCGACGCGTAGCTTCGGTTACCGCCAGGCAAATAGCTTGAAGAAAAGCAGTTTCATCTGCGTTGCCATGGCTCTTAACCACTATTCCGCGCAATCCTATCAGACTTGCACCGTTATAGTGGTCGGGGTTCATCTGGCGCAAAACCGATTGAATACTGGGAGCCAACATCTTTGACAGCAGGAATGAAAAATCCCTGAGTCAGTCCCTGCCGCAGTTGATGCAGTAACAGACGGGCAATACCCTCAGAAGTTTTTAGCGTAATGTTACCCACAAAGCCATCGCAAACAATCACATCGACATTACCGCAGTAGATCTCATTACCTTCAATAAAACCCTGATAATTGATTTGCGGCGTATGTGTTAATAATTGTGCCGCTTGCTGCACCTGCCCATTGCCTTTGATCTCTTCGCTACCCACATTCAACAAGGCCACCGACGGATGCTGTTTTTTGGTCACCGCTTCACACAACACTGAGCCCATAACCGCAAACTGGAACAGGGTTTCAGCATCACAGGAAACATTGGCACCGAGATCAAGCAGATAAACGGGATTGTGATTGACGGTTGGCAGGCAACTCACTAATGCGGGTCGATCAATGCCTGACAGCGTTTTTAACACCACTTTGGCCATGGCCATCAGCGCCCCAGTATTACCGGCACTAACACAGGCATCCGCCCGATGCTCCTTGACTAAATCAAGCGCATAACGCATTGAACTCTGTTTACGGCAGCGCAAAGCAAATGCGGGCTTATCCCCCATGGCGACTATTTCTGGGGCATGAAGAATATCAATACGAGAGGTAATTTCTGTCTCGATTTGAGACAGCAAGGACGCGATCTGGTTTTCATCGCCAACCAGAATCAACTTTAGATTTGGATATATTCTAAGTGCCTGCACAGCGGCAGGCACTGTAACACGGGGGCCGTGATCACCACCCATTGCATCCAACGCAAGCGTCAGATCTGTCATAGGACAATCAACAAATTATTTGTTGATTACCTTTTTGCCACGGTAGAAACCGTCAGCAGTGACATTGTGACGAAGATGCACTTCGCCAGTGGTTGCATCTACTGCCAGCTGAGCAGTGCTCAGAGCGTCATGTGAACGACGCATACCACGTTTTGAACGGGATTTTTTGTTCTGTTGAACAGCCATTGATCTGTCTCCTGGATTACTTGCTCTTCAGTTTTTCTAACACTGCAAACGGATTCGGACGTTCTTGTTGAGCGTCTGCAATCTCGCCGACGGCCATATCGTTGGAACCAGCATGACATGAAGCCACATCATGAGACGGCACCAATGGCACAGCCAGGATTAATTCATCTTCAATCATCGCATGAAGACGAACTTCGCCAATTTCATCACACTCAATAGGATCGTACGTTTCCGGGAGCTCATCGATTTCTGCCTGTGTCCGACATGGACTAAAGCAAAATTCGACCGTAACCTCCGTGGTAAACAGTGTCATGCAACGTTGACATAACAGAGTGAGCTCCGTCACAGCCTTCCCTTTCAGGTAGACTATCCCCTGTAAATCGACACCACACTCAAGTGACACTGCCACATCGGAACAGTCGCCGGCACATAATTCGTTCAATCTTTTCAGCACTTTCCCAGACACTATCCCCTGATAATTCAGGCGACTGGTAGCGGCGCGAATTGGATCAATTGAAACCGGTATCTTTACTGTTTGCATAAGCAGGCGCGCATCTTATAGTTTGGAGCCCGCGGAGTCAAAGGAAATATAGCGTTAACGCGAAGAAAATACGCCTTAACTGGCTTGGCATCCGCATGCTCGAAATTGACGGAGGAAAATTTTACTCAAGCAGTGGCAGCTGTACAAGCGGCACACGCATAAAATAGCAGCAAACGGCGGCATATGAGTCAAAATCACTGCTTGCCAAACGAGGATAACAATACCGACAATATCGCCGACACCGATTTGATTTAAGGTAAACCGTGCCTACAAGCAATGCAGTAATTCCTGCCAGAACACTGGTCTTGGCTTCAACCTCCCGATTTCGGCAAGCGCTTTTGCAAAAACTAGGGCTGACTTTTGTTACCTGTGCGCCACAGGTTGACGAAACACCGCGGGCAGATGAATCGGCGCAGGCGCTGGTACAACGTCTAGCGTTGGCGAAAGCGATGGCTGGTGGCAAGTTGTATCCTGGTTCGCTCAGTATAGGTTCCGATCAGGTAGCCGTCATTGAGGGTAAGATTATTGGCAAGCCACATACAGCAGCCAAAGCCTGCGAGCAACTAACACAAGCATCAGGCAAGGCCATCACCTTTTATACCGGGCTGGCACTGTATGATGCCAATACCGCGGAAGCAGAAGTCACTCTCGAACCTTTTACCGTGCATTTCCGCCAGTTAACAGCAACACAGATTGCCAACTACGTTGCCCGTGAGCAGCCGCTATCCTGTGCTGGCAGTTTTATGTGTGAAGGTTTGGGCATCGCGTTGTTTGAACGGTTACAAGGCGACGATCCCAATAGTTTGATCGGGTTGCCCTTGATTGCCCTCACCCGCCTGTTAGCCAATAAAGGGATAGATGTGCTCGGTTAGCCGCTCAGGCGGTTAACACAGATAACAATGCTAACGGTTCACTGATAATGGCTTTGGGGCGGTGTAACTGTAGTTGTTCGCGACTATGGGCACCGTAACTGACACCAACGGCGGCCACGCCAGCGGCATTTGCCATCTGCAGATCCAATACTGAATCACCCACCATCAACGCCCGCGCTGCGCTTACACCAGTATGTGCGAGTATCTGCTGCAACATATCTGGATGCGGTTTGCTGTGAGCTTCATCGGCACAACGACTCAGTTGAAAGAAACGATCCAACCCTGTCTGCTGTAAAGAGCGATCCAATCCAGGACGTGATTTACCCGTGGCAACCGCTAACTGATAATGTTGCTGCTGCAATTGTGTCAGCAGTTCAGTAATCCCTGCATACAAAGGTGTGGCAACATGCGCTTGGCGCTGATAACTGTTGCGGTAACTCTGCTGCATTAAGGGATATTCCTGCGCGGGTCTTCCTGGGAAGAGTGTCTGCATCGCCTGCGCCAACGACATACCGATAATATCCCGCTGCGCGGCTTCGGACGGCTCCAGCAAGCCCATATCGCTGGCAACATTGCGCAAGCACGCCAGAATACGGCCGATGGAATCCATCAGCGTGCCATCCCAGTCAAAAATAATCAGATCGTAATGTTTCATCAATACCGCTCAAAATCGCTTACCAGGTTACACCCGAGTAAGTTTGTTCAACAGCGTTTGCAGTTCATCATCCAGAGGCGCCTGGATTTCGGTAGTCACTTCAGTTTCTGGATGGATAAATCGCAGTTGTGCTGCATGCAAAAACAGGCGATTCAATCCTAACGCCCGCATGCTGTCGTCAAATTTCTGCTCGCTGTATTTCTCATCACAGGCAATCGGGTGACCAACGTACTGACAATGAACGCGGATCTGATGGGTTCGCCCGGTCACCGGACTGGCTTTAACCAGCGTAGCTCCCTCATAACGTTGCATAATACGGAAGTGGGTTTCTGACGGTTTACCTTCGCTGTTTACCCGCACAATACGTTCGCCAGATGGCAAGGTAATTTTCAATAGCGGCGCTTTTACCATGCGATCATGGCTTTGCCACTCGCCACGAACTAACGCTAGGTAATCCTTCTGCATCTGCTTATTGCGTAGCTGATCATGCAGATGTCTTAATGCGCTACGCTTTTTGGCAACCAACAATACCCCGGAGGTTTCCTTGTCGAGCCGATGCACCAATTCCAGAAACTTCTGTTGCGGCCGCAATGAACGCAAGGCTTCAATCACGCCATAATCGACACCACTGCCACCATGCACAGCAATACCAGCGGGCTTATTCAACACCAAAATGTGTTTGTCTTCGAAAAGAATGCGCGCTTCCAGTTGCGATACCCGATGTAAATTGGCGGAAGGTGCTTGACGCGGATTCTCTTCACTGACTCTGACTGGCGGGATGCGCACTTCATCGCCAATCTCCAATTTGAATTCCGGTTTAATACGTTTTTTATTGACCCGCACCTCGCCCTTACGGACGATGCGATAAATCATACTCTTAGGTACACCTTTTAGTTTTGATAACAGAAAATTATCAATACGCTGGCCCGCATTGTCTTCGTCAATGGTCAGCAACTGCACCTGTCTGGTGATGGATTCTGGATTATTCATAACTCATGCGCGAAAAAAGAAAGCGCCTCATTGTACATGATGTGCTGCTATTTGATTGCTCTAATTTTTCATTTCGGCTATATTTCAGCAGCGAATGGTGACTTAGCCCGCCCGAGAGGCTAACTAACTCATTGTTCACTTTCTGGTCAAACAGAAGTTAACCTTACAAATTTTGGTAGCATCTCATTGATTTGCAGGCTGTTGTTAAAAGCTTTTTAGATAAATAGCGCTTTTACAGTCAAACCAACAAAGAACAAGTATTTTGGGTTCTCTTCATACAAGCACCAGCAATTTTAAAGAATATTATCATTAACCAGTTATCAAACGACAACGTGCGAAATTGGCATTACTGGACAGAATATAAAGAATTTATGGGGTTGGTTGATGTTTTACAACGAATTCCTTGTTTTTGTAATCATTGAAAAATAAGCCATAAATAGGATGCGACACGCAGCGACTGCGTCTAACAGCAATGCGCACCTCCTTGCCTGGGACTTTGCCGTGAGGCATTGGTAATTATACCCGAGGCCCGTAATGCAGTGCCGATGTGATGTTTGATGACCCATTGAGAAGAATGACGTCATCATGAAAAGGATGCTTATTAATGCAACTCAGTCTGAAGAGTTGCGCGTTGCCCTCGTTGATGGGCAGCAGTTGTATGATCTGGACATTGAAAGTCCCGGTCACGAACAGAAAAAAGCCAATATTTACAAAGGTAAAATTACCCGCGTTGAACCCTCTCTGGAAGCCGCATTTGTTGATTACGGTGTTGAGCGTCATGGCTTTTTGCCATTAAAAGAGATTGCCCGCGAATACTTTCCCAAAGGTTATTCATTCCAAGGTCGCCCCAGCATTAAAGAGGTGATCAGCGAAGGCCAAGAAGTTATTGTCCAAATCGATAAAGAAGAGCGTGGCAACAAAGGGGCCGCACTCACCACCTTTATCAGCTTGGCGGGTTCTTATCTGGTACTGATGCCTAACAACCCTCGCGCTGGTGGTATTTCACGGCGTATCGAAGGTGATGAACGCACCGAACTGAAAGAAGCCATGTCAGAGCTGGAAGTACCAGATGGCATGGGCCTGATTGTGCGCACTGCGGGTGTTGGCAAGGCCGCACCCGAACTACAGTGGGATCTGAAAATTCTGTTGCAGCACTGGGCCGCGATTCAGGATGCCGCTGCTAGTCGTCCGGCACCTTTCCTTATTCACCAAGAAAGTAACGTTATCGTACGCGCCATCCGCGATTATCTGCGGCGCGAAGTTGGTGAAATTCTGATTGACCATCCAAAAGTATTTGAACGTGCCAAAGAACATGTAGCTTTGGTTCGTCCAGACTTTGTTGAACGCGTAAAGCTGTATAAAGCCGAAGTCCCGCTGTTTACCCATTATCAAATTGAGTCACAGATTGAATCCGCCTTCCAGCGTGAAGTGCGACTCCCTTCTGGTGGTTCCATCGTTATCGACCCAACAGAAGCCTTAACCTCTATTGATATCAACTCCGCCCGTGCAACCAAAGGTGGCGATATCGAAGAAACGGCACTGAACACCAACCTCGAAGCCGCCGATGAAATTGCCCGCCAGTTACGTCTGCGTGACCTTGGTGGTCTGATCGTTATCGACTTTATTGATATGACGCCAGTTCGCCATCAACGTGAAGTTGAAAACCGTCTGCGTGATGCCGTGCAACATGATCGTGCCCGTATCCAGTTGGCGCGTATCAGTCGCTTCGGGTTGATGGAAATGTCCCGTCAGCGCTTGCGTCCATCATTGGAAGAATCAGCGGCTCATATCTGTCCACGTTGTCATGGTCAGGGCACTATCCGCGGTACTGAATCCTTAGCCTTGTCTATTCTGCGACTGATTGAAGAAGAAGCGATAAAAGACAACACCACGCAGATTGAAGCCGTGGTGCCAGTCGATGTTGCCGCCTTCCTGCTGAACGAAAAACGTAAAGCGATTCGCATCACCGAAGAACGGCATGATGTCGAAGTGTATATCATCCCAGATCCCAACATGACCACCCCGGATTACCGAGTGGTGCGCCATCGTGATGATGATGAAATCGACGAAGCCAGCTATAAACGTGTTGATGTGCCGGAATCACAGCTATATGAACCGCGTAAGCTGGAACGAGCTGTGGCACCACAGCCAGCCCTCAGCGGTTTTGCAACACCGGCTGCGCCCGTGATCACCACCCCAGCCCCTAAAGCCGCACCAGCCAAAGCCGCGGTTGAACCAGCTAAACCAGGGTTACTGAGCCGTTTACTCAAAAAACTGGCGGCCATTTTTGCGTCATCGGAAACCGAAGACACAACCGCTGATAAAGCGAAAAACGATAAGCGTCAGGATGATAATAAGCGTCGCCAGTCATCCCGTAACAACGATCGTAATAATCGCCGTCGTAGACCTGCGCAAGCAAAAGACAAAGAGCAGGAAGAATCCCCAGTTACCACTGCGGCAGATGGCAATAAGACCGATAAACCTGCACGCAAACGTCCGGCGAAGAATAGCCGCACCGACAAAGCGGACACAAGCAAAGCCAAAGAAACGAAGGACAAAGACGACAATACACGCAATAAGTCGGCTAAAGCTGAAGTAGCAGAAGAGCCGATCCAAGAAGTTGTGCGTGAACGTCGCCAGCGTCGAGATCTGCGCCGCAAAGTGCGTATCGAAAAGCAACCCGCAGATGAGGTGGCTGTCGCCGCTGTAAAAGCGAATGCGGAACAATCTGAGACAAATGTAGAAACTGCAGCAGCGCTGCCAGTAACCAGCGTTGACGAAAAGCCAGCACGTCGCAGCCGCAAGCCAGAAGCTAAAGCATCGGCATCGGCATCGACAGATAAAGTGCTCGACAGTGTTTCTGAATCCCCATTGTCGGGAGAAGAAAGCACTGAAGTCGCAGCGACTACCACTATGGCAGCACAAGCCACAACCGCTGAAGTTGCCGCTGCTGATACCACTGTTGCTGCCCCAGAAGTTGAAGCCAGTGCGGTTGAAACCACCAGCACAGATGAAGCCAATCCTGCGGTTGAAGGCAGTGATGCTGAGGCTCAAGACAACAGCAAGCGTGATGGTCAACGCCGCAGCCGTCGTAGTCCTCGACATCTACGCGCCGCATCAACGCCGTCGTCGTGATGAGCACAAAGACAACACAAACAATGACGTTGTAACAACAGAAGAGAGTGTTGCTGACGCGCCAGTGCAACAGCAAATTGCCTTGGAACTGGGAAGTGAACAGCCAGCCGCCGTTGCGACAGAAGCCACTGACAATGCTGCCAATGCCGTTGCCACTGAGTCAGCCCCGGTTGCCGATGCCGTGCCACCGCAAGCGTCTGTCACCGATGAGACAGCAACTGCGGCTGTTGTTGCGGCCGAAACAGTTACCGAGCCTGCAACCAAAGCCGTTGATATGACTGAAGCCCCAGCAGTAGTTGCCGCAGAACCGCAAGCGGTTCCGGCGGCAGAAGTTAAGGCCGAGGAAGCTACAGCCAATGTTGCTCAAACAACAGAAGTAGTGGAAACTGCAATCGCAGAAACTACCGCTGCGCCAGCAGTAGCTGAAGCGCCAGTAGTTCAAGAAGTGGATGAAGTCGTCACTACTGAAGAAGCGCAGCTTACAGAAGCCGCCGCAGTGGTTCACGCCAGCAGCGCAGCCTCAGCTCCAATGTCAAAACCAACTGCAGCAACACCTAAGTCAGTGAAAGTTGCCGCCGCTCACGTGGAAGAAGCAGCAGCGGAGCCTGTTCAGGTCGCTGAAGCGATTTCCGCACCTGTGAGTCGCTTCAGTTCCATGGTAGGGGCTAGCATGTCCAAGCCACAAGTTGAAGCCAGAGCTAAGGTGGAAGTCCCTCACGGCCATGAATATCAGGCCGAAGATACTCAGGTAACACCTAAACACAGCACCGGTAACGCGGCGACTTCGGATATGGCAAAACCTGAATAGCCAGTCGCCTCTGATAGCAAAGCCATGCCTGAGTGCATGGCTTTTCTTTTGAGGTATCTCACACTTTTTCCGGTCACCATTCTCTGTTAGTATGCGCGGCTTTGTTTTTAAGTGACGAGGAATACCCGCCACATGTTTGATCTTATCCGCGCCCAAGGTGGTAGCCCGCGCGCAGACATCCTTTCAGGACTAACAGTGGCACTCGCCTTAGTGCCAGAAGCGGTTGCCTTTGCTTTTGTCGCCCATGTAGCGCCTATGGTTGGCCTGTACGCCGCGTTTATTATGGGATTAGTCACTGCCGTTTTGGGCGGCCGCCCCGGCATGATTTCCGGCGCGACAGGCGCAATGGCGGTAGTGATGACAGCGTTAGTTGACAGTCATGGGATACAGTATCTATTTGCCGCAGTCGTTCTGGCCGGGGTATTACAGCTTGCTGCCGGCTTGTTCCGTCTAGGTAAATTCATCCGTATTGTCCCCACCCCGGTGATGATAGGTTTTGTGAATGGGCTGGCAATTGTGATATTTCTGGCGCAACTCGGACAGTTTCAAACCAAAGGCGCAGATGGAAACATGCACTGGTTATCGCAGCCAGCGTTATTGATTATGCTGGCACTGGTACTACTGACAATGGCGATCATCCATTTTCTGCCCAAGCTGACCAACGCTGTACCATCATCGTTAGTCGCCATTCTGGTGATAACCGCGCTGGTAGCAGGTCTGGAACTGGATACCCGCACCGTAGTTGATTACCTGCAAAACATGAGTGGCGATGCGACAGCAACTATCGCTGGCACCTTGCCTACATTTGCCCTTCCCGCAGTACCGCTCAGTTGGGATACGCTTTACATTATCCTGCCTTATTCCGCTATTTTAGCGGCGGTAGGTCTAATCGAATCGCTGTTAACTCTGACAGTTGTTGATGAAATGACGCAAACCCGCGGTCAAGGCAACCGCGAGTGTCTCGGCCAAGGCACCGGCAATGTGCTCAGCGGCTTGTTTGGTGCAATGGGCGGTTGCGCCATGATTGGTCAATCGATGATCAACATCAATTCCGGCGGTCGCGGCCGGTTATCTGGCATGACTGCGGCGATTACGCTGTTGTGTTTTATCCTGTTTGCTGCCAGTTTTATCGAGATGATCCCGCTGGCAGCACTGGTCGGCGTGATGTTCATGGTGGTACTTGGCACTTTTGAGTGGGCAAGTTTTAAGATGATGCGCAAAGTGCCAAAAACTGATGCGTTTGTGATTGTGCTGGTCACTGTGGTCACAGTATTTACCGATTTGGCAATCGCGGTATTTATTGGCGTCATAGTGTCGGCGCTGGTGTTTGCTTGGGAGCATGCCAAACAGATACACGCGAGTCGTACCGAAACCAATGACGGCCGAACCTGCTATCAGCTCAAAGGCCCATTATTTTTCGGCTCAACCGCTTCTTTTTTAGAGCTGTTTGATGCCAATGCGGATCGGGATGAGGTGGTTATCGACTTTCGTAATGCTCGGGTCTGTGATCATTCAGCACTGGAAGCTATTGATACCTTAGCCGAGCGCTATCTTAAGCTTGGCAAGCGGTTGCATCTACAACACCTGTCTGGAGATTGCACCAAACTGTTGCAGCAGGCTGGTGATATGGTGGAAATAGATCTGCTAACCGACCCCCATTATCGGGTTGCGGATGATCAGCTCGCCTGATACCACAAACAATTCAGGGGACATTCGTCCCCTGTCAGCACCATTGCATCACTATTTTTGCTCAGTGTTTTTTTGCCAGTCCGCAAAATAGTGGCAAATTTTTTCCAGTTTCGGGCCGATGACTAGCGAACAATAGGGTTGCTGCTGATGCCCAGCGTAATAGTCCAAGTGCTCCACTTCTGCCGGATAAAATGCTTGGTAAGCACTGAGTTCGGTCACAATACCTGCGCGATATTCACCACTTTGAGCCAACGCTTTAATAACAGCATCCGCGGTGGCAATCTGCTGCGCATCATGAGCAAAAATCACCGAGCGATACTGGGTGCCCACATCATTTCCCTGTCGATTCAGCGTGGTCGGGTCATGGGCGGCAAAAAGACTTCCAGTAACTGCTCATAGCTGATCTGCGCCGGGTCATACACTAGCTGCACTACTTCAGCATGTCCGGTATCGCCGTTACACACGCGGCGGTAATGCGCCGTACTTGCCTCGCCGCCAGCGTAACCTGGGGTCACCTGCAAAACCCCTCGCAGCGACTTGAACACCGCTTCTGTACACCAAAAACAACCGCCACCAAAGGTTGCCACAGCGGTAGCCGGTGCTACCGTCACGGGATCTTCGGCAGCTTCAAACACCATAGATACCGAGTTGACACAATGACGTAAATTCTTCGGTGTCAGATATTCACCCGCAAATACATGCCCAAGGTGAGCGCCACAGTTAGCACACAAAATTTCGGTACGTTGACCATCGGCATCGGTTTTTCTGGCAACGGCGCCGGGGAGCTCATCATCGAACGCGGGCCAGCCACAATGCGCCTGAAATTTATGTTCAGACAGATACAAAGGCGCACCACACTTACGGCACAGATAGCGACCAGGCGCCGCGTGCTGATAATACTGCCCACTAAAAGGTCGCTCAGTACCTTTATCTTCAATGACATAACGTTCAAAGTCATCTAAAGGTAGCATGGTTTTCATGGAATTACTCCTGTATTGCTCAGCGCCGCCAGCACTGATAACACCTAAGCCGCGGCATTCAGCTTGTGATCCCGATCACTTTACGTTGCTGCTGTTACAACATCAAGGTAGACTTGCGGCCAAACTGCCGCCGGACTAAAACTTCAACAAGTATCGCCATAAGTAGCGCATTCCATCTTAGTACACTGGCGGGATGACCTTATCTGATATACGCGGGCAAGAAACAGATGAAATTAGAAACGATAGACTTTCGTGCAGCAGATGCACCGCAACGCTTTGTTAAGTCACTGCGCCACACAGGTTTTGGGGTGCTGAGCAACCACCCGATTTCGCAACAACTGGTGCAAACGATTTATCAGGAGTGGCAGGCATTTTTCTCTCACCAGCCAAAGAGCAATATCTCTTTAACCCGGCAACCCAGGACGGTTTCTTTCCATCACGCGTATCAGAAACGGCCAAAGGTTACAGTGTTAAAGACATTAAAGAGTTTTTTCATGTTTACCCTTGGGGCCAACTCCCACCAGCGCTGAAAAACAACATTCTGGAGTATTACCAACAGGCCAATGCCTTTGCCGCACAACTGTTGGATTGGGTTGAGCGTTATTCGCCAACAGAGGTTGCCGCCAATTACAGTGAACCGCTGTCACAGATGATCAAGAACAGCCAGAAAACCCTGTTACGAGTGCTGCATTACCCGCCAATGACAGGTAATGAAACAACAGGCGCTATCCGCGCGGCAGCCCATGAAGATATCAACCTACTGACGGTACTGCCCGCCGCCAATGAGCCTGGACTACAGGTAAAATCGCTGGAAGGTGAATGGCTGGATGTGCCCAGCGACTTTGGCAATATCATCATCAATATCGGTGACATGTTACAGGAAGCCTCCGGCGGTTATTTCCCATCTACCACCCATAGAGTGATCAATCCCGAAGGTGCCAACATGGCAAAATCGCGCATTTCACTGCCACTATTCCTGCATCCTCGGCCAGAAGTAGTGCTGTCACAACGCTATACCGCTGACAGCTATCTGCTGGAACGTCTGCGCGAACTCGGCGTTATCTAAGGGGCGATGACCAAAGCCTGCGGGCGCTTTTGCTAAACAGGATGGTACAATACGCGACTTTTCAGATTCAGCAGGAATAAGCAATGGCGGTTCAATGGTATCCAGGGCACATGCACAAAGCCCGCAAAGAGATTGAAGAAGCAATGCCACAAATCGATCTGGTGATCGAAGTGTTGGATGCCCGCATCCCCTACAGCAGTGAAAACCCTATGGTGGCCAAGCTGCGTGGTGACCGGCCTTGTATTAAATTGCTGAACAAAGCCGATTTAGCCGATCCACTTGTTACCGCCCAATGGATTGAATATCTGGAACAGGAACAAGGCGTTAAGGCTCAAGCCATCTCAACCACCTTGCAGCCCGGAGCCTTAAAAGCGCTACCAGATCTGTGCCGTAAACTAGTGCCACAAGCCGAAGGGAATGTACGTGACATCCGCACCATGATCATGGGCATTCCCAATGTAGGCAAATCCACCATCATCAATACACTGGCTGGCCGAGTTGTAGCAAAAACCGGGAACGAACCCGCCGTGACCAAAGGCCAACAGCGCATCAATCTGAAAAACGGCATAGTGCTGTCCGACACGCCGGGGATCTTGTGGCCGAAAGTAGACAATGAAGCCTCTGGTTACCGTCTGGCCGTCACGGGAGCCATTAAAGATACCGCGATTGAATATGACGATGTTGCCATGTTTGCCGCCGGTTATTTCCTGGAAGCCTACCCAGAACAGATCAAAGAACGTTATAAGCTGGATGAACTGCCACCAACCGATATTGAACTGCTAGAAGAGATTGGTCGCCGTCGTGGTGCACTGCGCTCTGGCGGTTATCTGGATCTGCATAAAGCATCAGAATTGTTGTTGCATGAATACCGCGCTGGGAAAATTGGCTTATTGTCGCTAGAAACCCCAGCCATGGCCGAAAAAGAGAAGGTCGAAGTCGCTGAAATGCTAGCGCTTAAAGAAGCCGAAAAGAAGCGCGCCGCGCTGAACAAAAACGTAAGCATTCTGGCAAACGCCACTGACACTACGCGCCATAGGCTCAATCATCACCACCGCATAACGCCCAAGTGGCGTCTCGCACCACATCAGGCCGTTTTGCATTGGGTGAGGCAAGAGTTTATTTTTGCGCCATTTTGGGATAGAGTCTGTGCCATCGTATTTCGCGGAATGACGCTGGCCATTGTCCCCACATCCTGCTGAGTTAAATCACGTGCTTTAATCTCTGTTTTCGGCCAGCACTAGCACGGGATTGCTGTTTGAGTTGCTCACAAATTCAACGCCTAACTACAGTCCTTCTGTGCTGTATCAGCCCCACCCCGTGGTTTACGCTCATAAAGGCTCAGTTTCGGTTATAGGGATAGTTTGTGATCCTGGCGCATGCGCCTCAGGAACAGGCACTGCGTCATGGCTCAATTGATAGTCAGACCTTACTCGAAGGAATCTGGCAAACCTAGGTTTACCTTTGCTTGTCATGCCGGAATAAGCAAAGGTGATCCAACTGCCAATGGCTGGAGGATTGGCTCGCTGCGCATCGCTAAAACCGCTGCCAATACGAAATTGCACGCCTAACGCCGTCTCGACCAACAGCGCCCCCATCATGCCCTGATATTTGCCCTTGCCCGGTAAAATCGCCAAGACCTGCGCTTCGTCATCCAGCACCGCTTTGAGCTTAAATACATTATCACTGCGGCCACTGGTGTAAATGGCATTACGGCGGTGCAACATTAAGCCTTCGCCTCCTTGAGCCAATACAGCTTTTAGCCAGCGTTGTAATGCAGCATTATCAGTAACCTCACGTTGTGGGATGACTTTCAGATAAGGAGTCAGGTTGTCAAAGCTGGCAAACTGTTGGTAACGCTCGGCAAAACCACCAGCAATAGTCGGCGCATCAAACAGATACAGTTTAATGACGCGCCAAGCCTCATCGTTACCCTGGCTTCTGGCTGCGGCAGAAACGGCATCGAAACTGCCGTAACCACCCCATAACTCACCTTCTAACGGCTGTTCTGGCAATCCGGCGGTAAACCAAGCTGGGGCATCAATTGCCAACCCTGAGCGGCTCAGTAACCGTTTCCCATCCCAGCGTGCTCTCACGCCATCGAGTTTTTCACTGACTAAAAACGCATCTATTGCATGCTGTGATTGCCAGATTTTAGCGAGTTCCGGTGCTGGAATAGTTGTGGCGGCGACCGGTGAGATAACAAGCCATCCGGCGATCACGCCAAATAACCCGATGAGTTTACTAGCGAATGTGAATAACCGCATTTCTGGCCTCCCTGCCTGAATAGGTGTTGTTTCAGTCTAGCGCATTAAATCGTCATGGGGACAAATCACCGCTGACACTTTCCCTTAAGGTAACTGATGGTATACTGTCGCGGCTTTTTTACCGCCACTCAGTAACTGACTGTGATTGCGGTTTTTTCTTCCTTATCTGGGCCTATGTTGAGATTATGAAACCAGCTAATAACCACGGAATTAAGCGTATTTTTCGCGCCACCGGTTTTTCCATGCAGGGACTTAGATCTGCATGGGTGCATGAAGCAGCCTTCCGTCAGGAGGCTATTCTAGCACTGCTCATGTTGCCGTTTGCCTTGTGGGTGAACATACCTGCCGTGGAAAAGTTATGGCTGATCCTGACAGTGTTTATTGTGCTGATCGTTGAGCTGCTGAATTCCGCCATAGAAGCGGTGGTTGATCGTATCGGTGATGAATATCACCCACTCAGTGGTCAAGCCAAGGACATTGCCTCTGCCGCAGTATTTATGAGCTTGTGTCTGTGCGGTATCACTTGGCTGGTTATCTTGTGGCCCTTGCTGAAAGCTGCCATGTAACGCTTATTTCAGGCCTGTGCTTTCAAGTAGTTTACCGCCTGTAGGATCTGTGGCAGACGGTCATTGCTGGTCAGATAAGAAACATAAACATTGCGGCTGATGGTGTCAGTGGCTGGCACCCAGTGCAGTTGGCCTTTATCAATAAAAGGTTGCACCATTTTCTGTGGCAAGAAGGCACTGCCGCCGTTATTCAACAAAAAATCCAGTGCGATTCTGGCCGAGCCAGTGTGCAATACTGGCAGCGGCAACTCAGTAAAATCACGTGCATGCTGAATATTAAAAGCCGTTCCCCAGTCAACCTTAATGTATTGCAGTTTTCGCACCGCCGCTAATGAATCAACCACGACATTACTGACCAGCCCCAATACCACTTCACCCACGGGTAATAGCTCAAATTCTTCCAACTTTGGCGGATCAAATGAAATCGCCAGATCAAGGGTTCGCTCCATCAGTTGCCGGGTCATCACTGACTGGTTCTGCACTTCAGTGCGCAACGCCACCCCGGAAAGACCTTTATGCAAGCCTTGCAGATAATCTTGTAGGTAAGCGTCCCAGATATTGGGCGCGGCACCAATGGCGAGCTGCACCGATTGCACCTGACTGAGCGATACATCCTGTTTAGCGCGCTCCCAAGCCAGTAACACCGCTTCGGCATGGACTAACATGCGCTCTCCGGCGGGAGTGGGCTGAATGTTGTTCCGTTGCCGTTCAAACAGTTCAACGCCCAAGATCATTTCCAGTTGTTTTACCCGAAAGGAAACCGCACTACGGGTCAGATAGAGATTTTCGGCCGCTTTACCGAAATGACGCGTGTGAGAGACTTCCAGGAAAGTTTTAAGCAGGTCGGTGTCCATAAAAATTCTTTATCAAACAAGACAAATTTTTTGATTTATAAATCAATCATACTAGCCAATACTCTGCTTGCAAATCTCTGACACAGGTAATTTTGCAAGGATATGACCATGTTAACCACGACTTCTTCATCTTCTTCAGTGCCGCAGGATAATGCTGTGAGTTTTACCGCGACACGCCGTTTCTATGATGATGCTAACTTTCCCAAGGGCTTTCGGCGCTGTGGGGATTTTACCCAAAAAGAAGCCGAGTTGCTTGAGGCCCATGGCGTTGCCATGCAAGCACTGGCCGCAGGCAGCCTGTTGCCACGCACCAGTGATGAACAACGCTTTGTTGAGGTTATCAAAGGATTACAAGCAGCAACCAGCCCGCTGGAAAAACTCTGGATAAAGTACACCACGCTGGCATTGGGGCGACCGTTCTATGCCGTTGTTGGCACCAATCTGGTTAGGCCATCGGAAGCCGATGCTTATCTGGATGTCTTAGATAGCGATATTGCGGACGAAGACGAAGAGCCCAAGGCGGAAGAAAAAGCCTGATCTTGACTCATAACGGCGAAGAATTAAGGGAGGCTTTATGCCTCCCTTGTTATTGCATCACTGTATTTGCAACTGCTCACAGACCGTCTTGCGCCCGACGCTTTTTAAAATCGGAATCTTCGAGCCATTTAGGCCAGTCATGGCTGTTTGCCAGTTTGTTGAGAATATCGCTCATTAAGCTTAAATCCTGCGCCACACCACCCAAGTTCCACTGCGGATCATAACGGTCGGCGGGCTGATGATATTTATGGGCAATATAATCTGGGTCGGTATCACCGAGGCTCAGAAACAGCAATCCCGGTACGCCTTCCTTAGCCAAAGCAAAATGATCAGAACGGAACATCAAACCATTTTGAGGTCTAGGATCGGCTCTCACTGCACGCCCTTGGGCTTTAGCCGCATCCGCCAGATAGTGTTCCAGCTCAGAAACACCATCGCCGTAGCGCAGCACATAGTCCGTAGGTTTGCCGACATTCATACCATCGATGTTAAGCAATGCCACCAGCTTTTTGGTAGGAACCGGTGGGTGCTCGGCAAAATACTGCGCGCCCAATAAGCCATTTTCTTCGGCGGTAAAGTTAGCAAACAGAATGGAGCGTTTAGGTGCGGCTTTGCCCTTCAAGCCTTTAAAGTGGCGAGCTAAAGCCAATACGCCAGCCACCCCTGAAGCGTTATCAACCGCGCCATGGTAGATGGCTTCTTTACCATCGACCATGGCCTTGCCCAAGTGATCCCAATGGGCATGCATCACTAGCCATTCATCCGCCTGTGTTGTCCCCGGTAATAATCCCGCGACGTTATGCGATGTGGCTCGTTCAATATGGTTGTTTATGGTCAGATTGGCTTGCAAGGGTAGCGCCACCGCTTTGAAGCCTGGGTGCACAGCCGTCAGTTTTAACTGCTCATAATCCAGCCCCGCGGCATGAAAGATCTGCTGCGCCACCTGGTGCTGGATCCAACCCATAACGCCGACATGAGACAAGTTGTTATTGTCGTCAACCAAGGTGTATTTGCTGTTAGTGTTGCTGCTTTCCACCACATTCCAGCCATAGGCTGCTGGCGCGGTTTCATGCACAATGAACACTGCTTTAGCGCCTTGCCGTGCGGCTTCTTCATACTTATACGTCCAGCGGCCATAGTAGGTCATAGCGTTGCCTTTAAACACCTTGGGGTTCTGTGTTGCAAACCCTGGGTCATTCACCAGCACAATAACCGTTTTACCTTTGACATCAACGCCAGCGTAGTCATTCCAGCCATATTCCGGCGCATTAATGCCATAGCCCACAAACACGACATCACTGTTAACTAACTGCACCTGTGGCACGACCTGCTCGGTGCGTGCGGTAAAATCTTGACCATTGCTGAAGGTCAGCTTGCCGATATGCAGTTGCATCTGCTGATCTGCGGTGATCTTCGCCATCGGCACATCTTGCACGTAGCTATCACCAAACCCGGGCTTAAGCCCCATGTCGCGGAACGATTTTTCCAGATAATTAATCGTCAGTTTCTCGCCTTCTGACAACGGACCGCGACCTTCAAATTTATCACTGGCTAAGGTTTTAACATCTTGCCGATAAGTGGACTCATCAAAATGGAAAGGGCCGGCATTGACCATAGGCAACCATAAGATGCCCAGCAAACCGACCAAATATGAGGGTTTCACAGCTTATTCCTTACTTCTGAGATTTTTCTGTTGGATTTTCATTGTAACAGCGAATATGCTGCCGACAATCGTCAGCTTGAGCAACACTCTGTTAAATTGTAACAAGTTGCTCGCGACATATTAACATATTGCTATAACAGACCACGGCAACACCCATGACCCAATCACTACTGCAGCAAGCGGCACAATATCTGAAAAAAGCACTGCCGTTGATGCTGAAATATCAGATACCCACTACGCCCACTAACTATGCGCTGTGGTACACCTATGTCAGCGAGCAAAATTCCCAGCTCAACGCCCAGCTTGATGAAGTCATATCGCAGTATCAAACCTGCCCGCCAACCACAGCAGAAGTGCTATATCAGCAACATCTAGGTGATCCCAAAGATCTTAACGTCCACAATTTGCGACAGAATATGGAAGCCATGACCACGGAACTGTCGCAATCGCTACGCGATACCAGCATTGATACGGACTCCTTTCGCAATAAGCTGGAAGCAAACTTTGGTAAGTTGAGTCTGTTGGAACAAGAATCCTTCAGTCTGGAACAGGTGATGGATATGGTTCGAGGGCTGGTACAAGACTCAGATGATATTATCAACAGTACCACCTACTTCACCCGGCAATTGGATAAAGCCCAACAGGAAATTGAGGCGCTACGGCAACGGTTGTCAACCGCTGAACATGATGTAATGTACGATGCGCTAACTGGCTGCTTTAACCGCCGCGCCTTTAACCTAGATCTGCATGCGTTACTGCAACAGTCACCGGAAGGCACTTGCTTGATCCTCAGTGATATCGATCATTTCAAAGATTTTAACGACACCTACGGCCATGTGTTGGGCGATCAAGTATTAAAAGCGGTGTCCAAGCGGATGCAAGATAGTTGTCGTGATGGCATTAAACTGTACCGCTTTGGTGGTGAAGAATTTGCCGTTATTGTGCCCAAAAGTCAGCAGCGCATCGCCAGACAGTTAGCAGAATCAATGCGCCGCTCGCTGGAAAAAGTCACGGTGCGTGATAGAAAACAACACGCCAGTGTTGGCAATATCAGCGCCAGCTTCGGGGTCAGCGAATGGCAGCCGAAAGACTCGACTGCCAGCCTGATTGAACGCACAGATCAACTCTTGTATGAAGCCAAGCGCTTAGGCCGTAACCGGGTGATGCCCATAAACGGCTAGCGGGTATCAAGTGAATTAAACTGACGGGTGCGTAGCTTCGGCGGCGGTCTGCTGTTCATGCAAGATGACGGGTGACGCCTCACCCGTTTTGTTCAATACTGGATTGGCATACATCGCCAAGAAAATATCCTGCTGGGCACTGGCAATTGACTGCAACCGCTGCTGGAATAGCGCCCGCTGTTGCTGACAGTCCGCTAACTCAACCTCACTCATGTGCTTCGCTATATCATCTGACCCAGTGAGTTGCTGATATGCCAGCAAGTTACTGGGATACAGTCGATAATTTTGCCAAATCTGCCGATCTATCTCGGCAGCCACCGCCTCAGCATTGCCGTAGTCAGCCGTCAACGGTTCGCCAAAGGCCAGATGCACATGACCTTTAAAGCCTGCAATCCCCGCGGCGATGCTAGCAATATCCTCATGGGTCTGTTTGCGATATTCCCCGGTCTGGCGCAAGCTGAACAGCTCTTGCGTTTTGGCTGCATCACAAGGGTCCCACTCATACGAGATTGCCACCGGCACAATATTCAGTTCGCGAATATAATCCGCATATTCCTGGGTTTTCGGCCGATTCAACGCCAGCATTGAGATAATCGCAGCGTTAGTACCGTCGTTACCGTCTTTGGCCCGGCCTTCACGTTGCGCCAGCCACACATGACTGTGTTCTTGCTGCAATGAGTGTTGAATAAACGCCGACAGATGTTTTGAGGCTTTGAGTTTTTCTCGTGGGCTTGTGGCTGAACGCTTGACGATAAAGCTTTTGTTTAAGCGCATTAAATCCGCCACATAGTCTTTAGTCAGCAGGTTATCACCAATAGCGATGCGTACTGTCTGCTGTCCATGGGCGAATAACGCCATATTGATAAACGCCGGGTCCAGCGCAATGTCGCGATGATTGCTGATAAACAGATAGGCTTTATCTGCCGCCAATTTATCCAAGCCAGAAAAACTCAGCTCGGTCACGGTTGTCGCCATCATCCGCTGCATATAAGCGACCACCACCTGTTGGACATCCGCCACCGTTTGCAAGGTACCAAGTTGATGATGCAGATGCTGGTTCACCAACCAGTCTGTGAGCCAAGGAGCCAAGTGGCTCAAGCGTGGAAACCGCCAGCGCGCCAGGGTGCGCCGGAGTTCATGACTTTGCAGAATACGCGCCAGAGCAGCAGACACTTCACCATCTTGATAGGGACGGATGTCATCAAAAGAGCTGTTTTCAGTCATTAACCGTTTATAGCCTACAACGTAAACGCCAATTCTGGCGCAGGAAGTAAAACGGCAAAATACCGGAAAGCTAGACTGATGACTAGCTCATCAAGCACATTCCTGATGATTAGCGCAATGTTAATCGCCGTAAACCTGCCTGGCGCGGGTAGTTTCAGGCTGACCGTTGCAGTGGTGCAATTTCTTCAGCTTCCACCAGAAATCGTAATTCCGCACCGCCTGATAACGCATTAAATGGGTAACAGGTCACCAAGGTGAGCAATGATTCATCACTGTTTTCCAACCATTGGGTTTGTGATTGATGCACAATGCGGGTCGCTCGAATGCGGTAAAAGTGTGTGGCACCGTCCATCGTCTGCAAGCGCACTGTCTGCCCGCGCCTAGCATAGGCCAACACCGCGAAATGAGTATCACGATGCCCGGCAATCACGGTATTGCCCAACTCGCCCGGTTTGGCACTACTCATCATCTGCGCCGGGCCAAAGGCCAGATTGCGGCCACTGGCTCCGGCCAATACATATAATGGCGGGTTATCACCAATCCACAATTTGCCAACGGGATGGGTGTCGGCCCAAAACCAGGGTTTATGTGGTTGTCTGTCTTGCAGACTTTTGTTCCAGGCTTCCTCAATCAGGTACTGGGCAAACATTGCTTTAGCCTGCATATATCCTCCTTTCGCTACCAAAATCAGTCCTGACAACAACAGCAGTATCATTGCCAGACTGACGCACAGTGGCTTAACTCCGGCTGACCAGTTGCCGACAAAGCGCTGTTGTGGAGCACTGATAAAAATCATTAACAGCGCTCCACGACTAGCAGTCGTTGCCGCCAGCGCCAAAGCCCCAGCGCCGCCGCCAGCATCAAGGTGCCTAATAACAGCAGCAAACGGCTGTTGGTAGCGGTTTGTGGCATACGCCCCGGAGCTTGCCACCCCGCAGGATTAACATTAGCAACTTCGCCATTGGCATTATGTTGAGGATCTGTGTTGACGGGCGTTACATCGACCGCCACTAGGCTGGTGTAACTGCTGACCAAATGGTATTTCAGTGCCAATGCCGTTACCTGCTTCGCGGTACGCTCAGCATTTTCACTGTTGCGCGCCATTTCCAATGAGGCTATCTGTTGTCTGGCCCACAGCAAATCCAATCCGCGTTTATGGGTATCGGCTGGCAGTAACAGTTGTTGCTGCCAAAACTGCCCTTGCAGGGTGCCGGAAACTATCAATGTCTTTTGCTCAGTACTGCGTTCACGCAGGCTGATCACCATAGGTTCGCCCATATACAGATCGGGAATATGTGCTGGCCAATAGTCCGGCACCGTGCCATCGCGGTAATGCAGTTGCACATCGGTGAGTGTTGGCGCCGCAATTTTGTTGAGCAATGCCACCGTTTTTGCTCCACTTCGTGCATATTGCCAATATAAGTGAAGGTGCCTCGCCCCAATTCTGCGGCTCGCCGCATAAAATGGCTGTTGGGAGCGCTGCCGATGCCGATAGTGAATAAGCGGCTATTGCCCAGACGGTCACGGATCATGGTAAACAGGTCATTTTCATTACCCACGGCGCCATCGGTCATAAAGATCACTTGCCGTAACGCCTCTGCGGAGCCATTCGCTCCAGTATCACCAGTAAATGGCAACGCCTGTTGCAGTGCTTTGGCCATTTCCGTGCCGCCATTGGCCTCCAAACTGCGCACAAACTGCTGTGCCCGGCCAATATTGTGCGCGGTCACAGGCAAAGCTTGCGCTGCCAATTGTTGTACCTCGGAGCTGAACGCCAGAATGTTAAAACTATCCTGCGGTTTAAGGCCTGACAGCGCGTACAGCACCGCGCTCTTGGCTTGTGCCATCGCATCCCCAGACATTGACCCGGAAGTATCAATCACCAATATCAATTCCCGTGGGTTATCGGTCTGCGGTTTCACGGCTGGCGGCATCATCATCAACAGGCTGTAACGGCTGCTATCTGGCGCCGCATTTTTATCCATATTCTCGTTATGGCTCAGCCCAAGTTGGCTATATAGCGCGGCTTCGGGAACCACTGCCGCTTGTGGTTGCCAGTTAAGGACAAAGTCCCGATCCGGCAAGGTATTTACCAAGGTAACGGCCACACTGCCATCAGGCTGTGGCTGTTGTTGGATCTGATGGCTAGAGCAGCTCACCGCGGCCAAGGGCAAACCGGCATCCAGCGCGATGCTAATACGGGTACGATTGCTACTGGCTTGCTCCTGCTTCAGTGCATGGCTATCCAGCATTGGTGTTTGCAGTGATAAAGCATCTTGCAATTGCGTTGCCGATGCCAGCATAGAAGCTGGAATGTAGCGCGGCGTCAGGGTCATAGGAAATCTCAGACTGAATTGACCATCACGATAATCCAGCGTCTGCTGATAACTAAACCGGATCTCCAGCATTTGTCCTGGCCCCAGATTTGCCACTTCCGCGGTAAACAGATTTGGCCGCTGCTGGCTCAGCAAGCTGGCGCGCTTGCCGTCAGCTTTCGCCTGTTCATAGAGCTGTCGCGCCTCTTTTTTGGGTTTGATCTGCCCTTCTATCAGCCGCTCACCAATTTTCATCTGCAAGCTGTCCACCGCCGAGTTTTCTGGCAATGGGAACAGGTAGCGGCCATTGAGCCACTGTTCACTGTGATTGGTGTAATGTTGGGTGACGGTAACTCGGTTGGTCAGCCCAGATACCTGCATATTCACATCGGTTTGCAACGCCGGCGCAATATGAGTGGCATTGTCACTCTGCCACTCCAGTGTACCTGTGCCCGGCCACTCGGGATTAAGCACCATATCTTCTGGTGTCTGTGTGGATGCCACGGCAGATACCGAAGCTAGCAGGTTGAACAGCAATACCGCTAACAGTAACAAGCCGCCCCCTTGCATCAGGCCGAACAGCCAGTCAGGCAGCAACGCCTGACTGCTGGACAGAGTTCCTTCGGCGAGGGTTTCATCGCGGCGAGCAGTTCCGGCCAAGGCGGCGGAAAATTCCTTTTTCATTGGCGTATCCTCGGCTTACTGCTGATTGTTGGCGGCCAGCGCTGCATCAGGACTTTGCAGACGCAGAGTCACCCGGCGATCAAAGAAGTCGCCTTCCAGACTTTCGTTCTGGCTTAATGGCGCGCTGGCACCATAAGCACTCGCGGTAAGTCTGTCACCTTGCACGCCTTGCTGGATCAGAAAATCACGTACGGCTTGGACGCGCTGCTCTGATAATTGCTGGTTGAATTCGGCTGAGCCCCGACGATCGGCATAGCCAGAAAGATCCAATGTCAGTTCGGGGCTAAGTTCATGGCGTAAGCGATATCTTTCAGCTGTGTCGCAAAATGCGGTTCAATCTCAGCCGTGCCGGTACGAAACTGTACATTCATCCCCACGGTCAATTCTTCCAGCTTGGAGGCACGAGCCGCTTGTAAGGTGTTGAGTTGCCGCTGCGCCTCGGCATATTGTGTTTGTAACTGCTGCAACGACTGCTGTTGCTGATTAAGCGCGGTAATTTGCTGTGTCTGTGCATCTAATGTCTGTTGCTGGGCTTTGATGTATTTGTCATCCCCCACACTTTTACCCACCAGACTGCCACTGAAGGCACCCACAATCGCCCCCACCGGACCGCCGACCACGGCCCCTAAAAGCATACCGCTGCCGAAACCTACGGCGGCTTCGGTTTGATTGTCCTGGCGCTGCTGTGCCATTGCCGGCATTACCATCAGAGAAGAGATCACTAACGCAGAGATAATATGCTGTTTCATTTCACGGTTTCCTTGTTGTAAACGTTAACTTGTTGTGGTGTCGATGGAGACATTAAACCTGGGTGAAATGGCCGTTAAAGGGAGCAAAAATGGCAGTTCTGCGATCAATTGTGGCAACAAAATGGCATTTGCCTTTGCACGCTTTTTTATCGGGCAAATTGTTGTATAGTCACGGCTAATTATTGAGAACAAGAGATGACAGTGCCCATGAAACGCATCGCCATCGTGGAAGATGAAGCCGCTATCCGCGAGAACTATAAAGATGTATTACAAAATCAGGGCTACAGCGTGCAAGGTTATGCGAACCGCGCTGAGGCGATGCAGGCATTCAATACCCGGCTGCCAGATCTGGCCATTATTGATATTGGGCTGGAACATGAAATTGATGGTGGTTTTACCCTGTGTCAGGCGCTGCGGGCAATGTCCGGTACGCTGCCAATTATTTTTCTGACGGCGCGCGACAGTGACTTTGATACGGTTTGCGGGCTGCGACTCGGCGCGGATGACTATCTCAGCAAAGATGTGAGTTTTCCGCATTTGTTGGCGCGTTTAGCGGCGCTGTTTCGGCGCAGTGAGTTAGCCGATAACAGCAATCAGAGTGAATCCTTGATGGAGCGCGGACACTTGTCGATAGATGCCAACCGCATTCAGGTGTGTTGGAAAAATGTCCCGCTTGAACTTACCGTAACCGAGTTCTGGATGGTACATGCACTGGCAAAACATCCCGGCCATGTGCGCAGCCGTGGCGACCTGATGCAGGAAGCCAAAATCTATGTGGATGACAGTACCATCACCTCCCACGTTAAACGTATCCGCAAGAAATTTCTGGCGCTCGATGCGGAATTTGACTGCATCGATACGGTATATGGCATGGGTTATCGTTGGGATAGTCACGCGTGAAGCTGCCGATTTATCATCCGCCCATTGGGCTGCGCAGCAAAACTCTGGTGCTGTCGTTATTTCTGTTAGGTCTGCCTTGGCTCGGTTATCAGTACGTCTGGGAGATGGAAAAATATCTGCGTCACGGTCAGGAAAAAACCCTCGAAGGCACCACTCAAGCGTTAGCTACCGCCTTGCACGAACGCCCAAAACTGTTTGATTCACAGGCGAGTTTCCTGAAACAAGTAGAAAAAGGCCGCGATCTTTACGCCTACCCGTTGCAAGGGCCAATTCAACTGGACGGCAAGCTGGACGACTGGGAAGCATATCGCAGTAAGTCCATGGAATATGGTGACGGTTACCGTTTATTTCTGGCGCAGAACAGCAGCTCCAAGCTGTCATTCCGCCATATGGTAGGCAAGTACAGTGGCTATCTTTATGGCTTTTTTGAGGTCAACGACCCGCATGTGGTTTACCGTGGTCGTAATAGCTTAGCGGTTGATCGTAATGATTATTTGGATATTGCCACCCAGGCACAGGATGGCAGTTTTCATCGTTACGTGGTGGCGAACATGAAAGATGGTTGGCTCAGCAGTTATGAACTGCCTGCCGATGCTAGCCTCAGCGCCCCCGCCACACCAGAAAACCGTATCCAAGGGCAGTGGCGTAAAACTGAGCAGGGTTACAACATCGAACTGCGTATGCCGCTAGAGATGGTGGGCAGCAAACTGGGATTTGCCATTCACGATGTCAATGACAGCAAGACTCGCAAGCTAGAAGCGATTGTTGGCACCTCGGCCACAGACAGCGTTGATAAACTCGGCACTGTGTTAGTACCTTCGCCAGAAATCGAAAATATTATCAAAGGCATGAGCCATAACAGCTCACGCATTTGGGTAGTTGATACCCACGGCCGCGTGCTGGCAAAGTCAGGCGATATCCGCAACAGTAATGGTGTTTGGGGCGAAGTAGACGATGAACCGGAAACCTTCTGGAGTCGCCTGCAAAAAACCTATCTCAATCCCATTTACTACAAAATATTGACCCGCCCACCCAATGATTTTATCGATTCATTGCAGGATTCCACCGAGCTGCAAGGCAGCCATATCCAACAAGCATTGGCGGGCAAATTGGCATCCACTTGGCGTTTAACGCCCGACAGCAAAGCAGTAGTGTTATCCGCCGCCAGCCCTATCTGGATTGATAACAAAGTGATGGGGGCTGTGGTAGCGGAAGAAACCACTCACGGCATTCGCACCTTGCGTAACCGCGCACTGGAAAAACTGTTTAACGTGATTTTGATTGTGATGAGTGTTGGCACCCTGTCACTGTTCTTTTTTGCTTCTAGCATTTCCAGCCGCATTCGCAAACTCAGGGATCAGGCTGAAAAAGCCATTGATAGCCAGGGACGCGTGCGCGATACCATTCCCCCTCAGCGGTACGCGATGAAATTGGCGATCTCTCGCGCAGCTTTGCCAATATTGTGTCGCGGCTTGGGCAATACACCCATTATCTGGAACATATGTCATCACGGCTATCGCATGAGCTACGCACACCAGTGGCGGTGGTGCGCAGTTCACTGGAACATCTCAGTCTGCAACCCATTGACAGTGAGGCGATGAAATATGTTGACCGAGCACAAGAAGGGGTAAAACGGCTGTCGTTGATCCTTGCCAATATGAGTGAAGCCACCCGACTTGAAGAATCGCTCAATAACAGCGATGCCGATCAGTTCCCGTTAACCAAAGTTGTCAGTGGCTGTGTCGCGGGTTATCAGATGACGTATCCGCAGAAACACTTCACCTTAAAGCAGCCAGACGAGCCGCTGATGATGTTGGGTGTCCCGGAATATATTGCGCAGTTACTGGATAAACTCATCAGCAACGCGTTGGAATTTCACACCCCAGAAACGCCTATCAATCTGGTGCTGCGCACCCAGGCAAAGCAGGCCATTCTCACCGTTGAAAACAAAGGGCCGCTGTTGCCAGAAAACATGAGTGAGCAAATCTTTGAATCCATGGTGTCAGTGCGCCCCGCCGGCACCCAAGAAAAACCGCATCTGGGGCTGGGGTTGTATATTGCGCGGCTGATTGCGGCATTTCATGGTGGCACCATCAAGGCGTCCAATCTGGGTGATGGTTCCGGCGTCATGTTCACCTTAACCTTGCCACTGCCAGGCTAACATGAACAACTCTCAGGCAAGCAGGACTTCTCAGTTGGCCATTCAGTGTTAAGATGCCTATTCCCCTGAATGTGGGGAAACTACTGATAATGCAGAATGCCGAGCCGTGCAAGAGTCCGATAATGAAAAGAGCTACTAAAATTGTGTCCCTAGGCCGGGACAAAAAATGGACCAAAGGTGTGATTAACCCGCCTGTCGTCCGCGCCTCAACCGTTGTTTTTGATAGTCTGGAACACCTTGCCAAGGCCACTGCTGGCAGAGGTAAAGGTGAATTGTTTTATGGCCGCAGAGGCACAGACACCCACTTTGCCCTGCAAGCAGCCATTGCGGAACTCGAAGGCGGTGTTGGTACCGCGCTCTACCCTTCCGGTGCAGCGGCCATCAGTGGCGCACTGTTATCCTTCCTGAAAAGTGGTGACCATCTGCTGATGGTTGACAGTGCTTATGAACCAACCCGCGACCTCTGCGACAAACTGTTGGCAGGATTGGGCATTGAAACCACCTACTACGACCCGATGATTGGCGCTGAAATCGCTAACCTTATCCGCCCGAACACAAAAGTGCTGTATCTGGAATCTCCCGGTTCTATCACCATGGAAGTGCAGGATGTGCCAACGTTATGCCAAATAGCCCATCAACATGGGCTGGTTGCTATGCTGGATAACACCTGGTCATCGCCCATCAATTGCCGCCCGTTTGAATTAGGCGTTGATATCTCGATTCAAGCTGCCACCAAATATATTGTCGGCCATTCAGATGTCATGATGGGGACCGCCACCGCTAATGAACAGCATTGGGAACAGCTACGGGAAAACAGCTACCTGCTTGGCCAGTGTGTCTCCGCAGACGATGCCTACCTAGCACTGCGTGGCCTGCGGACATTAGGCGTGCGCATGGCGCAACAAGAGAAAAATGCGCTGGAGATTGCTCACTGGTTGGAAACTCGTCCAGAGGTTGACCATATCCGCCACCCCGCTTTTCCCTCCTGCCCTGGTCATGAGTTTTTCAAACGTGACTATCTCGGCAGTAACGGCCTGTTTTCGTTTGTATTGAAAACCGGAAACCGCCAAGCGATGAAGGCTTTTGTCGAAGGGATGCAGCATTTCAAAATGGGCTTTTCCTGGGGCGGCTATGAAAGCCTGATCGTTGCCGAGTTTGGTGTTGATAAAATTCGCACAGTGACCCATTGGGACAGCAGTAAACCTATGTTCCGGCTGCATATTGGTCTGGAAGATACCGAAGATCTCATCGCTGATTTAGAAGCCGCATTTGCCCGTTATCACGAGGCATTATCCAACTGATTTATCAGCGCGATGTCGCATAGTGGTATGCACCCGCCATACCACTATGCGGCCTTTATTAAGACCGAGCTCGATAGCCCGCGCATCCAGTATTTACAACATCAAAATTCTGCCAAGACTTTGCAACGAGATAGGCGGCTGATAAGCTCAAATTAATTGGCTACGAGGAGATGACGCTATGAGCTGCCACCGTATTAATGAACTACTTGAGATGCTCAATCCCGCTTGGCAGAAAGACCCTAATTTAAATTTGCTACAGTTCTTACAACTGCTGGCCAACGAGGCGGGATTTACTGGTGAATTACGCGATCTCCCCGATGACGTACTTATTTACCAACTCAAAATGCGCAACACCGACACACACCAACCCATTCCAGGCATTCAAAAAGATTATGTGGAAGATTTTAAAACCGCGATTCTACGCGCTAGAGGTATGCTTGATGAGTAACACCCAATAACCATGGCGTAACTGATATAACGTATTCCCTTCGCCAACAGTACGCCACTGACTGACTTAACCAGTGGCCAGCGTTATGGCAATGTTGCCATCGCGGCCCTGATTTATATTATCAACTTTCCACCTTGTCATTGTTGCCACTTGTTCACTCCCGCTATCTGCAGTAAATTGTTAATGATAGGTAAAGGATGCCAACGAATACAAACACCAAGGATGGATATTACAATATCTCACCCGTGCGGTAGCTATACCATAACCCTATGTTAATAATTGAGTTATAGCCGATCTAACGGGCTTTCACACTGTTAGCTCCTCGCGATAAAACATGGGTGTAAATCTGCGTAGTTCGAATATCAACATGACCGAGCTGTTCTTGTACAGTACGGATGTCTGCTCCCGACTCCAGTAAATGTGTGGCAAAAGAGTGCCGCAATGTGTGTGGCGAAACATGTTTCTGAATACCCACTCGTTTAGCCGTGGCAGATATGGTGCGTTGTATCTGTTTTTCATTAATATGATGGCGTCGGACGAGTCCAGACTCTGGATCTACCGCTAATTTTGCTGAAGGGATAGATACTGCCAAGCAAGTGAGCGACTCTGACTTGGGTATTTATCGAGCAAACGGTGTGGCATCCATACGCCGGCCCAATCTCGATGAATGATGTCGTGTTGTAAATACTGATCCACAGTTTCAATCTGTTGCTTTAAGGACGATAACTGGCTTTGGGGCAAGGTTACCGTGCGATGTTTACCACCTTTACTGTTCCAAATGCGGATACATTGATAATCCAGATCGATATCCTTTACACGCAGTCTTACGGCCTCCATCAGCCGCAGGCCACTGCCATACAGCAGCGAAATACATAACTTGTGTTGGGGGCAACCTGCTGCAACAAGAGGCTGATCTCAGATTTCGTCAATACCGTGGGTAATTTCATCTGGCGAGTGCTTTTGACAAATGCGAGTTGCAATGACAATGGCTTATTTAAAAAATCTCGGTACAGGTACACCAATGCATTCAGCGCAGTGGCCTGAGATTTAACCGCCATATTTCGCTCATTGGCTAAGTAGGATAGAAATTGTTCGACTTCCGCATTATGTAACCCACTAGAATGCCGCATCTGGTGATATCGAATAAAGGCCGCGACCCAATACTGGTAGCCTTGCACTGTTCGTTTGGCATATCGACGCGTGGTCATATGTTCGGCAAATGCTTGTAAAAATGGTGATGTCATAGCGACCTCCGATACTGTATTTATAAACAGTAGTATCCAGATGTCGCAAAATGGGCAAATTTTAGACATTTCGGGGTATTTTGACGTACGAAAGATTGTTCAAAAAATGAAAATATTTTTATTTATCAAAAGAATGTCAGTAATATCTCTTTATGTAAATTCACGAATTTGGACAAAATGTCGGAATTAAACACGACATTTTGTCGTCTAATACACTGTTATAACTCTCCGTGGTATAGATGAAAAATGAATATTGAAGTAACAGATAATCCTAATAAGAATGACCTTGAAGTAATCAGTAAAGGTATTCAGGCGTTTAATCAACAACATATGCCAGATGAAGTTGTATTCGAGCCTGATACAAAATTTGCGGCATTTGCGAAAGATGAAAATGGTAAAGTTCTAGGTGGTATTAGAGCAACAGGTTTCTGGAATTATTGCATTCTTGAGCTGCTCTGGCTCTCAGTGGAAACTCGAGGTAAAGGTGTAGGAAATAAGCTTATGGACGCCGCAGAAAATTTTGCTAAAGAAAAAGGCTTTCAATACATACGTACGGAAACTCTTAGCTTTCAGGCTAAACCGTTCTATGAAAAACGTGGGTACAAAGTTTTTGGTGAGCTGCCCGATTATCCAAAAGGCCACACTACATACTGTCTTGTAAAAGAGTTATAACAAAGCATTTAAGAGTGATTCGCAACGCTTGGCGCTTTCGCTTCGCTCAAGTATAGCCAAGCGCTGCTCACACCTTAATGCGGCGTTATGTTTCCGAGAGGTTTAATGCCAAGAACTAGAAAGCCAGCAATATTAATCATCGTCAGTGTGGCAATCCTATTTATGCCGGGAATTGGCGACTATCGCTGGGCCGGACTTATATCTTTCATTTACGTCGGCCTACCTTGGTATATTTTAGCAGTCAAAGATAACGTTCAGTGTAAGCAGCAGTTGAGTAATGACGACCGGAAGTTCAAAGTATATTCACCAACTTTGTTTGTTTTCGGTTTGGTTGCGGCTGTCATGGGCGTTGGTTTAGACCTTGTTCTTGTCTACATGCTATTTCAAGAAACATCGGTTTTATCGCTACTGGCAGTAATTGGTCGTCTTTTTGCTGGCGTACCTATTTTTGGTTTCGGGGCTTATCTTATGTATATGTCAATTGGGGTCCAACGCCGTGAAACATAACAAGGCCAAACACAAACGCCCAATGCAAAAATCCGCATTGTGCTGGACCTCGCTGTCACTCGGCCCGTGTTGGCGGCGTTAGCTGTACAAAAAGGATTTTTAATAAAGTGAAACTGAAGTATCTAAAGTACCTAGTCATAATTATGTCCGGCCCAATCCTTCTGCCTTTTGTGCTAGAAGTTGTTGCTCTTCTTGTTGAGGTCGTAGGGATACTTTGGGCAGGTATACTGTATTTCGCAATCATTCAGCATTACGCGACCACTACAGGAAAAGCATTGTTCAATCTGGTAATTAAATTTGAACAATACCCCTTGTTCGTGCCACCAGCAGCATTTCTGAGAGAGAACCCTCTGTTAATTTTTAATGCAATACCAATTCGTAGTGTGGCGGTATTACTTCTACCGATAATGCTTTTATATCATTGTGCGCTGTTGTTTACGCAGCACAGCTAACAATCGCATAAAGGCCCAACAAGTTGGGCATGGACACCAAAACTACGCGGCGATTTAGTTTTGGTGCTTCGCAAGTTTAACCCTAAATCGCCGCTAAGTTTTGTCGCCTCTTATGCGGGCGTTGATATGATTCCCTCTGTCAATAGGTACATAGCTTTCTTGTCCAGAAGCCTTGTCTGGCCAGAAAGAACCTGAATGAGTGATCTTTGGCAAATCAGTTTCGGCGGTTGACCTTGCTCTCTTCATTGCCAATAAAAGTCGCGGGGTTGGTTATCCGCATGACTTGTTTACGCCGTTGGAGCCTTGCCTCTGTCTAGGGACGCGAGTTGATATCGCTTAACGCCGTCGAGGGTTGCTTACACCGCTGCCGCCAATCGCTCTCATTCAGGTTGCAACTTTTACCTGCTTTACCGCTTAGCCCACTGAGTGACTCTCCGGGTTAAATCGCTGCCCGACATCCCAGATAAATCCCAGTAACTCACGGGCAACCGCCGTTACCACCTTGTTGTGCTCTTTGCCTCTGGCTTTCATGCGGCGGAACGTGTTACACAGTCGAAGCTGAGCTTCCCAAGAGCGCTGCAACAGGTCTGGCGATGACTATCGATATCATATCTCCACAGGTTGCTGTTCACACTGCACTGGATGATTAGAGTTAACATTTGCACCTGGGAATATCACACGTTCAATGAAAGCTGGCCACATATCGCGTTGCATTTGGTCTTTAACGCTGTGCGTTTCCCAAAAAATTAATTGCTGATTTTCATTGTGAGAGGAGTTACTAAATTCAAAAACAGCGTACTCTACTGGTGAGTTGGCGAATGTCTTTTGTAATTTACTACAGGTATATTCCGGGTACACATTCATACAAGTTGTTCCCAACCATATACAACCGAAGACTTTGTTAGTTGGAAAATCTTGTTGATTAAGACCCAAGATGATGGCTTGTGGTAGCTTTTGTTTATCCTTAAAACAGTCAAATGTATCTGGGCTTGCAGCAGGGATTAGAACGCCCAAACGAACAGTTGAAACTAATGTTGGAATAGATGCCATATCACGAATGGCAGGACAATGCGCTTGGAAATTTGCTTTACATTCTAACGATGCGGAACCATCCCCCACAGCATTGGCGACAACTAATGCTCCCGTGCTATGGCTGAGCATGGCGATTTGGGTCTCTTTCGACAACTTGCCTTCAAGGCCATACAAGATACGGCGTAACGCAAGCCCAGTAATGGGGCCATTCCATTGCGCCTTGGTCCAGATACTAACCGGCAGTGCTTGGCTAAGACCATCCCAATACACGCGTATAAAGTAAGGACGGCTCTCCCCATGCACACTCGCCCGTTTCGCAATGTCTTGCTCGACTAAGCTATACCAACACTCAGCATCCATGAATTCATTATTGTAACCGTGCACGAGAAAAACGATTTTCCGCTTGCCATGCTCTGAACCCTGAGAAATGGCGTCAGTAACTCGGGTAAACAGCTGTTGCTGGACAATGGGCCAAAGATCGGAAAAGTTAGCGGTGTTGGTGATATTAAGTTCCGATAGTAGGGCTTCCCAGTCAGCGCTATTTGAAGCTTGTACAAAATAGGCTTGCAGTGTTGCCGTCGTTTCTCTTTGAGAGGTAAACATGCTATTGCCCATCGCTAATGATGGTGGCGGATAAAGTTCTCCATTACGGTCAATAAATATACTAAGTCCTTGTTCAGGAGGGATTTCTCCCATTTGCCGATCTTTATCGCTATAAACGATATTCGTGGCACACGCTTGCAGGAAGGTGATCATCACCATAACGATGAAAAGTAAGATTATTTTTGCCATTTGCTAACATCCTCTGTTCAAACCGCTCGATTGTCCTAATACTGAACTGCCGTTGTTAAGACTCAGAGAGTCAGAGCTGTGGCAGTCAGGGCAGTATAGTGGCGATTTCAAGTTTTAGCGTATGCCATAGCTAATAATGAGGGTGCAATGTTTTGGTGGGATGCTGGAATGAGGTTAACTATCGATAGTTGCTTTAGTTTGCTGGCACAACGCCAGAACAGCACTGTGCCATCAATCAGCCCCCAGCGTTTATCTGTTTACACAGGCAACCGAGTCCCGTTCTACCAGTTGCGGCATAAACAGATGGGTTTGCCCTACGGGTTTATAGTCGGGATTACTGAGTTTGATTGCCAAATTCACTGCATACGAGGCCATCTCTTCAATGGGGTAATGCATGGTCGTGAGTCTTGGCCGACAGGCACGAGCCACGGGCAAATCATCAAATCCCACCACAGACACATCTTCTGGCACCCGGATCCCCGCTGCAAACAGTGCATGAATGGCACCGATAGCCATCAAATCGTTATAGGCCAATAAGGCCGTGAACGGCAGCCCACGCGCCAATAATTCCTTCACGGCCTGCGCTCCGCCTTCCATGTTAGCGGTTCCTTCTGCCACCCATTCTGGAGGCAATGACAGCCCCTGCTCCAATAATGCCTGACGGCTGCCTTTAAGGCGTTCTGCCGGATCTCGGTTCTGATAGATACTGGTAATGGCCGCAAATTGCCTATGGCCTTTGGACAACAGATATTCCGTCACCCATTGTCCGCCGCGAATGTTATCCAGCCAGACACAACGGTTGGCTATCTGCGAAATATAGCGGTTAACCAGCACCAGCCCAGGGATCTCTTCGGCCAGACGGATCAGTGTCGCCTCGTCAGAATATTCACTGTGTAGAATAATCGCCTGACAGTTGTGTTGCCGCAGTGACTGGATAGCATCCAGCTCGGAGCGCGTTTCATATAAGGAGTTGGCCATCAACAGCTTGTAACCGTTCTCTCTTACTGCGTTTTCAACACCACTTGCCAAGGTACCGAAGAAGGACATAGACAGACGAGGTGTCACCACGCCTATGGTATTGGTGGTCTTGCTCACCAACGCTTGAGCATTGGCATTGGGTTGATAGCCCAATTCCGC
The DNA here is from genome assembly GCF_018394335.1 of Shewanella dokdonensis. NCBI lineage: Bacteria > Pseudomonadati > Pseudomonadota > Gammaproteobacteria > Alteromonadales > Shewanellaceae > Shewanella > Shewanella dokdonensis. Next base: position 148,749 of record NZ_CP074572.1, read on the forward strand.
AATGACTTTTTCACTCGGGCACGGCAGGCCTCGCCAACCTGAGCGCCATTGTGAATGACCCGCGATACGGTCGCGGTTGAAACTCCGGCGATCTGGGCAACATCTTTGATGGTCACCATAACGTCTCTCTTGTCAGTCCTTTGCTTCAAATAAAGCAAGTTTATCTTTTAAACCAATGTGATACTTGTGTAAACACCACAAGGATAAGATACCGAATAACACAGTACCACCCGTTAAGATCCAGCGCATTGCAGTGATGCTGTGGGTGCTCTGCGCCCCACCAGCGGTAGCATCAAAACCGATTACATTTAAGGTGGCGCCTGAGGCCAGCAACGCCAGAATACTGGCCAGCGAGGTAGCAGAGTTGTATATCGAAGCGAACATGCCAGCGGTGGGACGACCACGCAGCTGAGTTTCTACATCGCTCAGTCCGGCATTCAGCGCCGGAATTAAGGTGGTCATGGCAGTCCAAACACTGGTGCATAACAGCGCATCCAGCACTATCCAGAACCCTATTTCAGGGACAAACAAAAACCATTTGGCAATACCGCCAAGCAGCGTCAGCGCTAACACCCATCCCAACGCATTGACGGCACCACAACGAGCGCGTAACCAGTTAACCAAAGGCACACTGGCAAACCCGGTCAACGCATAAGCGCTAGACAGCACACCTTTCCAGTAAGCCCCTGTGCAATATCGCCATGACTGACGAAATACACCAACAGGTAATAATCCATACTGGCGGCAAATACGCTACCACCAAGCTGTAATAGACAGATAGCCATCAGCAACATCAGCGGTTTATGGTGTAATAACTGCTGTAGGCTTTCAGTAAAGCCAGGCTTACCTGGTGCCGTATGGCTAATAGTGGTGTTGGCGGTTCCTCGGCAAAACAGGGCGGGTAACGCGCCCATAAAACCTATGAGTAACAGCGCTACGCCCCAGCCGACCCAACGGATCCCCAATACAACTGAACCAAATATCGCTAAGCTGGCTAATGGAAATAACCATTGATACAGCACCGATGCCAGTTTAATAAAATAGGTGTTTACCGCCATGATAGCGGCACGTTGCGACTCATCATGGCTGATCTCGTAGCTCAGGCTGATAGTCGGTACGGCAACCAGCGCCGCCGCTAACGAAAACAACAGATAAAACAGCGCAAAATAACTGAGCTGCCACAACATCGGCCAATGGGTTGGCACCATCCAAATGCAGCCGAATAACAGTGCACTCAATAAACTGCCGGCCATGATCAGCGGCCGCCGCTTACCAGTACGCCCGTGCCAGTGGTCGCTGACATAACCAATCCAGGGGTTATCAGTGTGCCGGCAATCACCGGCAACGCCAGCGCCAAACTTAATAGGAAAGGATCCACCCCTAGCTGCATCTGATAAAATGGGATTGCTAATACCTGAACACTCTGATTGGCAAACAGCATGGCGAAAAAACCGGCACCAAGTGCCAGTTTTTGCTGGGTTAACCCCTTGAAAACACTGTCAACCAACCATCGTCTCCTTACGACTATCAACGCTGGCAAGGATTATACCCTGCCCCGTTGATGGTGCCAGTCAGCCTTTAGTGTACCCTGTCGCAGTCAATACACTTTTACATATGTATCAATGCCACTTCGGCAATCTCAATACCACGTTGCTGCATGGTTTGATGTGCGCCTAAAGGTGGCAACGCCAACTGCAAGCCTTCAATGGCATTAAGTGTCAATGCAGTTTGAGCCGCAAACGGCCCAGCGGTAACTGGCATAAAGGTAGGAAAAGCCTGGCCGAGCAAAGTGCCTACCGGTTTGAGCTTATCTAGCGGTAACACCAAGGTTTTCCACTGGTTAGATACAGGGAAATCTGTACCCCAAGCCAAGCCATCGTTGCCGATAATACCAAACTGCAAACGGTCATCTTTACCCAGTGAACGGATCCTTAAAGCCAGCGCATTGTAACCACTCAAATCGCGGTCACTGAGCTGATTATCGTTCGCCAGATCCAGCCGCAACAAGGTGCCGCCAGTGCTGATGGCTTGTTGTTCCACCGATAATTTTAACGTGGCACCTTCAACCGTTGCCGCAGTTGCAGGCCAGGACACAGCATTTTTAGGAGTGTAATAGCCTGCGCGATCCGTTGCTGGTGCCAACAATGTCACTGGCGTACCTTTGGGTGTCAGCAAGGTATGCCAGTAACCGGCATCGACATAATCCCAATCAGCGGGAGTACCAGCTTTGGCGCCCGGCCAGGTAAGCTGCTGCTGACCATCGCTAACACTAATGGCATATTCCAGAATTCCTGGCTGTTGCCATGCGGCGGTGTCAGGCAAGCTCAGTTGATAAGTATCAGCATTGACCGCCGTCATGGGTAAGGCGGTAAAGTCCTTATATCCCTGATAACGCAGGTATAGAGTCACTTGATATTGCGGCGACTTCCCAGCAATGTGTGCCGTAAAACTGAGTTTATCGCCTAAATTGCGCTGACGTTGCGGCTGATGTACCAAGGCGAGTTCAGGCGCTGGAATGGTTGGCAAGTAATACGTCGCATCGGTTTGCTTGGCATTATTGACTAGCGCTGCTGTGCGCCCTAACAGGTAGACTCCTGGGGTTACCGTTATCTGACCGTGCTCGGCATTAGCGGCATAGTGATTACCAGCGTTGATCCCTTTAATCGCAAAGCTTGTCCCCAGATCCGCTAATGTGAGTGTCATTGGCCGCTGATGCAGATATAACCTGCCCACTTCGCGCTGCAAACTCGGTGGCTGATGCGGGTCCTGCAACTGCAATAAATCAGGGTAAACTTCCAGTCGCCATACGCCATCTTGCTGTTTATCGAGGAAATACGCGCCATTACCACGGTAAGTCACGAGGGGCGAACTGCCGACCCCAGCAATATGCTGTAACTGAGCCGTATCCGCCGGTGCCTGTTGGGTATTGTTGGAGTAATAATAACGGCGGCCGTCATCATATAAACTGAGGTCGGCCTGATAATCCAGTAGCGTATGATCAAAGTGATTGCTAGCCGGATACTCCGCCGCGCGGTATCCCAACGGTAAGCGGCGAAACTCTTCAGCGGCAATCATAAAGCTGATGGCTTTCGCCGGGGTGTACAGCAGATTCAGATAATGGGTATTGTATTCAGAATTACTCTGCGCCAACGCTGCTGAATCATAAGCAAACTGGGTTGCCCACTGAAAACCCGCCTCACGGAAGCTGCGCGCCATCGCCGGATACATCACACTTTTGGTAACATCCGCCGCATCAAACTCATACACCATTTTGGCTTTACGCTGACAGGCCGCAATCTGCTTAAACGGGTCGGTATAATGTGCCACTGATGGCAGCATATTGCTGTGTAGTGCCGAGTTTTTCACCAAGCCGGTGGGATACCACTGATAGGATATTCCATCCACCGAACTGTTACACAGGGCACTGGCAAATGCTTGGTTAGGCCCCTGTTCACTGATGTTGTAGAACAGCGGTTTCGTGACGCCCAACCCCGCACGGTAGCCAGCAGTTGCTCCACATAAGCGGCACTTTTTGCTGGTGATTGAGCATGTTTGGGTTCGTTGAACAGTTCAAAAGCAATAACGTTGTCATCCGTCGCCAACGTCTTACCGGTATAAGCATTTTTATGGGTCAGCAACTGCCGCAGATAATTTTTGGTGGCGGCAATGGCTTGCGGATCCTGGTTCATTTCCGTTTTGCCATAATCGGCAGAAAACCCAGGCTCTTGGGGATCAGGGGCTGGATAGCCCGAGCCCCACCAAGCAATGGGCGTAATAATGGTTTTGATACCATGCAGTGCCAATTGCTGCTGCAGATAATCAAACAAGCGTAATTGCTCGTTATCCAGCAGATCCCCTTGCTTATCACTGATAAGCCGGTCCCATACATGGATCCGATAGGCATCCAGCCCCATGCGCGCAATATGGGCGACATCCATATCAATCACCGTTTTCGGGTCCAGTCCTAACTGTTCCACCGAGCGGTAACCATAGGCAAACGGCATGGCATAGTTCACGCCAAATAGCGCCACTTGCGAGCCGTCTTGCCATTGCATCACGCCGTCTTTAACGCTAACGCTCAGCGGCGTTGTTTGCGCCAACAGTGGCGAGGTTACGGCAGCCAGTAAAGTGGCGCTAATAGCCACTAGCGATTGTCGGAAGGTCACTGTCAGCATCATGTTCACCACCAAGTTGTATAGAAGCCAATAAGGATCAGACTGATCACTACCGCACAGATGCGGTAACTCGCGTGAGTTGTGAAGTCGATATCGTGTAACGGAATACTGTGCTCATGGTCTTTACCTTTGCCTTCCAGCAGCGAAATCACCACTGCCAGCACTAAACAGCAAAGGAACACATAACCTACCCGGTCCATAAACGGCACATCTGGCAGCCAAAACTTAGCCGCTGCCGATAACACCGCCGAGCCGATAGCCGCCGCCAAGGCACCATTGGCAGTCGCTTTTTTCCAGAACATGCCGAGCACAAACAACACCACAATCCCGGGGTGAAGAATCCGGTAAATTCCTGAATAAACTGGAACGCTTGTTCTGATTTACCCAGTAATGGCTGCGCGGTTACCAAGGCAATCAGCAGCGCCACCACGCTGGCAATACGGCCCACTTTGACATAGTGATGCTGAGTTCGGTGACGGCGCACCTGCGCATACAAATCCATGGTAAAGATGGTAGAAATACTGTTGGTCATAGACGCTAAACTCGAGAGAATAGCGGCCACCAACGCTGCAAAAATCAGCCCTTTCAAGCCAACCGGCATCAGTCCCATCAATTGTGGATACGCCTGATCGGGTCGGTCGAGTGGCGGCAACAGCAACACCGCCGCAATCCCCGGTAATACCACCAGCACTGGCATCAGCAGCTTAAGGAAGGCAGCAAAGGCAATGCCCTTGCGCGCTTCTTTCAAGTCTTTTGCTGCTAGCGCCCGCTGAATAATGTATTGGTTGAAGCCCCAGTAAGACAGGTTCATGACCCACAGCCCGCCAATCAACACTGAGATTCCCGGCAAACTGGCATAGTTGGGACTATCAGGTGTAAGGATCATGTCGAACTTTTCGGGCAGTTTAGTCATCAGAATATCAAAACCTGCGATGACTCCCTGTCCATCACTGACCATCTGCAGCGAGACATAAGACAGGAACAGTCCCCCCGCGACCAGCAACAACACCTGGATGATATCGGTCAGCGCCACTACTTTCAGGCCACCATACAGTGAATAAGCCAGAGATAGCACCGCCAGCAATACCAGACTGGCACTAATGTTCAGCCCGGTCAGCGTATTGATGGCCAAGGCGCCGAGCCACAGCACCGCCGTCAGGTTAACGAACACATACACCGCCATCCAGAATAGCGCCATGGTGAGTCGCACCCGATTATCGTAACGATGCAGCAAAAACTGCGGCATGGTGTAAATTTTACGCTTGAGGAAAATTGGCAGGAACCAAGCCCCAACGATAATCAGCGTCAGCGCGCCCATCCATTCATAAGAGGCAATAGCTAGGCCAATTGCATAACCAGAACCGGACATGCCAATCACTTGTTCGGCGGAAATATTCGAGGCCACCAACGAGGCACCAATGGCCCACCAGGGCAGACTGTTGCTTGCCAAAAAATAATCGTTAGTATTTTTATCGTGTCCGGGCTTGTCCCGCGACACCCACCAAGCCAATCCAAGCAGAATGACCACGTAGGCCGCCAAAATGGCAAAATCCAATGGGGCTAACAACATACAGCGTTCTCCTTGGCGTCTTTAAGGTTGGGCAACAATCTCGGCACCGGCCGATGGCTGACAGACAAACACATCAGCCACTAAACCGCTGTGCTCAGGATAGTTGGCCGCGATCTGCGCTTTGACTTCGGCAACCAAATCGTGTGGCACCAACGCCACCACACAACCACCGAAACCGCCGCCAGTCATACGCACGCCGCCGCGGTTACCGATAATGCTATCGACCAGCGACACCAGATAATCAATCGGTGGAACTGTGATGGCAAAATCATCACGCATTGACGCATGAGATTGCGCCATCAACTGGCTAAGCGTACTAATATCATCACTGGCCAGCGCCTTAGCTGCCGCCAATGTCCGGGCATTTTCGGTCACCACGTGGCGAACACGGCGCGCGGTCACCTCATCCAGTTCATCAAAGATATTGCTAATGGCAGCAGTATCTAGGTCGCGCAGCGCCTTAACCCCATAGTGTGCGGCGCCAGCTTCACACTGCGCACGGCGAGTGTTGTATTCACTGCCCACCAAACCGCGTTTAACGTTGGAGTTGATGATGACAACGGCCAGCTCTTGCGGCATGGCAACGGCATGGCACTCCAGCGAACGACAATCAATCAGCACCGCATTACCCGCCTGCCCTTGCGCCGAGATCAACTGATCCATGATGCCGCTGTTACAACCCACAAAATGGTTCTCGGCCTGCTGCCCAGTGAGCGCAATTTGACTCAAGCTCATCGGCTGTTCGGCCAGCGTGGTGAAGGTCAATCCCAACGCGACTTCCAGCGCGGCGGAGGAACTGAGACCAGCGCCCTGCGGCACATTGCCGCTGATGGCCAGATCGCAGCCCACTAAGCTGATATTCTGACGTTGCAAACTCTGCACAACTCCGCGGACATAGTTTGCCCATTGATAGTCAGCGTGATGTGCAATCGCGGTGGCTAACGGGATTTCATCCAGCTGATTATCATAATCGGCCGCTACAACGCGGATAACATTGAGACCGTTCTTACGCGCCAGTACGTGCGTGTCGAAGTTAATGGCACAGGGCAACACGAAACCATCGTTATAGTCGGTATGCTCACCAATCAAGTTGACCCGGCCGGGAGCGCGAAAATGGTAATCGGCAGTCGCCGTAAATTGTGATGAAAACAGCTGATGTAGCTCAGCGACTGTAAGACTCATGCGTCACCTTTTTGTGCAGATTTATAATGTATGGGGGATTGTTGCCGTAAACGTTCGGCCGCCTGTTCAGGGGTCATATCACGCTGGGTTTCAGCCATCATCTCGTACCCCACCATGAATTTTTTCACAGTGGCTGAACGCAATAGTGGTGGATAGAAATGGCAGTGAAGTTGCCAGTGCGCCCGCGCCGCAGCGTCTTGATATTGCTGGGTATAAGGCGCCACATGCCAGCCCATGGAATAAGGGAATACACACTGGAACAGATTGTCATAACGGATAGTGATCTGCTTGAGAATATCAGCCAGCGCCGCTTGTTGTGATGCTGACAACTCTTCCATACGCGTCACATGAGCTTTAGGCAACAGCAGTGTTTCAAACGGCCAGGAAGCCCAATAAGGCACCACCACTAGCCAGTGCTCATTTTGCACCACGGTACGCGCGCCATCGGCAAGTTCACGCTCAACATAGGTCAACAGCAGATTTTTACCGTGCTGCGCCAGATATTGCTGCTGCGCCGCATCGGTTCTGGTTGGTAAGGTCGGCACCGAAGAACTGGCCCAGATCTGTCCGTGGGGATGCGGATTAGAACAACCGTTAATCGCTCCTTTGTTTTCAAACACCTGCACCCAGTTATAATGCTGCGACAATTCTCGATACTGCTGGATCCATTCCTGGATCACCGCGGTCAACTGTTCGTCAGACAACTCTGGCATCGTCAGGCTGTGATCTGGCGAATAACACACCACCCGGCTGGTGCCACGTTCAGATTTCAACACAAACAGCCCGTCATCATCGCGGCTCGCAGCCGGTGTATCTTGATGCAGCGCGGCAAAGTCATTGGTAAACACGTAGGGCTTGCTGTAGGCCGGATTAATGTCACCCGTGATACGTTTGTTACCCGGGCACAAAAAACAGCTACTGTCATAATGTGGAATATCCGCCGTTTCTGGCGCTTCAACCTGTCCCTGCCATGGTCGTTTTGCGCGGTGCGGTGAAACCAACACCCAATCCCCTGTGAGCGGATTATAACGACGATGGGGATGATCTTTTACATCAAACTCTGACATACAAACCTCAATTCCTGTCAAACTGTTGTACTGCTATAACCGTGCGGATTAGTTGACTGCCACCGCCAACTGGAGGCCACCATATCGGTTAACTTCCGACTTGCCTGCCAGCCCAGCACCTCTTGGGCGAGGCTAGCATCGGCAAAACACTGCGCCACATCACCGGCTCGTCGCGCAACTATACGATAGGGGATGTCGCAACCACTCGCGGCGGCATAGGCCTGCACCATCTGCAACACCGAGATGCCACTCCCAGTTCCAAGATTAAACACATGGCAGCCCTGGCGGCCATGCAGTTGCTCTAATGCCCGCACATGGCCTTCGGCTAAATCACACACATGGATGTAATCGCGCACACCGGTACCATCGAGCGTTGGATAATCATCGCCGAAGACGGATAACTCACGACGACGCCCTACAGCTACCTGGGCAATAAACGGCATCAGATTATTGGGAATACCGTGGGGATCTTCACCAATCAAACCGCTGGGATGCGCCCCCACCGGATTAAAATAACGCAGGATAATACCATTAAATCCATGCGTTGCATGGGTTGCTGTACAGTGATCGCGGATTATCTGTTCCACCATCAACTTGCTGCGACCATAAGGATTCGTCGGCGCCAACGGAAAATCTTCAACAATCGGTACCTGATGTGGATCGCCATAAACTGTGGCCGAAGAGCTGAAAACTAAGGTGGTCACGCCTGCCGCGCTCATGGCCTCAATCAGCGTCAGGCTAGCGGTCACATTATTGCGGTAGTAAAACAGTGGCTGAGCCACCGACTCGCCAACCGCCTTAGCACCGGCAAAGTGCATGACGGCATCAATCTGCTGCTCCGCAAAAATCTGTTGCAGCAGCGCGGCATCTCCCACATCACCCCGATACAGGGGCAATGTCTGAGCGCAAATCTGTTGTACTCGCGCTAACGCCTGCGGCTGACTGTTACTGAAATTATCCAGCACCACCACCTGGTGCCCGGCTTGCAGCAAGGCAACGCAAGTGTGAGTACCAATATAACCGGCACCGCCAGTGACCAGCACTCTCATTATCGTGCCGCCTGCTCGAGTGATAACGTCGCGGCAGGTAAGCCTGCGGCCGTTACCGTCACTTGCGCCTGGCTTGAGACTGTCACCGATACGGATCAGCAGCGCCCCCTGCCCCATAGAAGTCACTATCGGACGTTGATTCAGCAGTTCGACATCCCCGCTAACGCTGGCTTGTAATGCGACATCGTTAGCCCACAACGGATGCCCATCTTTATCCTGCAGTTGAGCATAAACAAACAGCACATCGTTAACGCCCGTTGCGGGAGCCACACCGCTAGTATCCAGATGCAGACTGATAGCCGCCACTTTACCGGGCGTTGTTACCTGATGGGTCGCCACCACTTTGCCAGCAATGATGGCCTCGGCACGCAGCGTCCCAGGTGTAAATTGGCCTAGATGGAAAATAAACGGTGGATGCGGCAAGTTCGTTGAATAGTTATCGCGGGTAGGCGTTTGCTTAGCAATCAACTGACCATTCAGATACAAAGCGACTTCATCGGCATTACTAAAGACCCGCACATCGTGACTGGAGTCAGGCTGCCACTCACTGGCAATATGCACCATTGGCCCGCTCTGGAATAATGGGCTAACTTCAGTGGCATCGCGCTGACTGGCAAAAAAGTAGTAGCTGTATTTGGGCTGGCGATACAGGCTCATGATGCCAGAGGCTTCTAAATCACCGATATAACCACGGTTATAGTCGAACATCACCCAATAGCCATCAGCAAACGCCGGGACGTTATAGTTGTCGTTATGGGCTTCTTCAAGATTGAGCGCTTGCTGTAATAACCGTTTCTCACCGCTGTTAAGCAGTTGACGGCTGCTGCGTTCTTCCTCTTTAAGATCGCCCCAACTGTCTTGGTTAAACCCAGCGTTCTGCGCGTAATATTCCCAGTCACCGTATTCTGACACTGCATAAGGTTGGGTGGGTGTTTCATAGTGCAACTGCCGATGTTGCCGCGCTTGCAAGAAAATGTCATAGCCCTTGGCCCAGCCCGCCGAATAGCTGCCTGGGAACTCCTGATGCACTGCGTCATGCAGACGTGCAATCAGTTGCGCGGGCATTTCGGTTTCATTGAGCGAGCATTCCCACGCCACCACACTCGGGTGATTACGGTCACGACGAATAAGATCGTGGCAACTTTTGACCACATGATCAGAAAATGCCGGATCAGGATTGTAATATTGCCAACCTAACACTGCGTCCAGCAGCACTAGCCCCAGCTTATCTGCCGCCGCCATAAATGCCGGAGAATGAGGGTAATGTGACAAGCGCACATAATCGAAACCTGCTTGCTTAATTTTGACCGCATCCCGGTAATCCGCCTCGGCGGATAATGCGTAGCCAACAAACGGATATTCCTGATGGCGGTTCACGCCACGCAGAAACGCGGGCTTGCCATTGATTAACAATTGATGTTTGGCATTAAAGGTAAAACTGCGAATGCCTATCTGCCGTTGTTGCTGTTCAAGCAGTTGCTCACCACTGAACAATGCCGTTTGCAGGGTATATAAATTAGGCGCTTGTGGACTCCACAGCTGAGGTGTGGTCACTGTCATCTGCTGGGTGAATTCAGCGGTTTTCCCTGCGGCCAATTGATATTGCTGCGTGGAACGGGCAACGGTTTGCCCTTGCCACAACAAGGTCTGGGTCAATTGCAGGGTTTTATTATCGGCATACTGGTTTTGCAGTTGGGTTTTCACCGCCACCGTGGCGTGCTGTGCGGAAACCTGCGGATAAGTCACAAACACACCGCCTCCCGCCACTTGCTGCGCCAGCATTTCGTCGGTGATCATTAACTTATCTTTTATCTGCAACGATACGCCGCGATAGAGGCCACCATAGGTGTTAAAGTCGAGCAGATGCAAAGGCTTAGGGCCAGTAATGGGGTTATCACGATTGTCTAGCCGCACTAATAATGTGTTAGTGCCGGGTTGTAATGCATGACTTAAATCCAGGGTAAATGGCAGGTAACCGCCAAGATGACTACCCACTTTTTGACCATTCAGCCAAACATCTGCCTGATTCATAGCGGCCTCAAAGCGGATCAGTACCACTTTATTCATCCAGGCAGGCGCAGCCTCAAACGTTTTTTGATACCAAGCAATGCCTTGCCATTGGTCATCCACTACGGCGGGCTCAATCCTTGGGGTATGGGGTAAGCGTACCTTTTCCCACGGCGCAGTGAGTTGCGCTAATGGCTTGTCATCACTGGATTTTTTGAATAGCCACTGTTGATTGAAGTTGATGACTTTACTCTCGGCCACCTGGACGTTTGGAGTCGCTGAAGCCGATGTTTCAACTTCTCGGCTTAAGCGAGGCACTAAGAATAAATGTACTGATAAAAACGGCTGATAGTTGTTTGCTCAATCGCACCCTGGAAATCCCTCTTACCCATACTCATTATTTAAAAACATAAAGATGCTTCACGGAAAGCAGCAGCACTTACTCACGCAAGTGCTGCTAAGAGTGGTTACATGCTCAATTGGAAGCCAAGCAAATAACGCCGACCCCATTCTGCATATCCGCGAGGACGAGAAGGGTCATTATCAAAGTAGGAAGTTGATGCTTCGTTGGTCAGGTTTTGCCCTTGCAACATCACTTTGAAGTTTTCAGTCAATTGGTAGGAGATGCTGGCATCCACCGTTGCTTCCGAGCCTATGGTGTAAAGCTCTGAAGGGTCCCAACTGCCGACACGGGTATATTCACTGCGGTAGTTGTACGACACCTTGGCATCCACATTATATTTTGAGTACCACAGCGTCAGGTTACCCACATTTTTCGACAAGCCTGCCAGCGGCAATGGATTGTTGCTTGGCTGGAACTCCTTGACGTTGCTGTTGGTATAGCTGTAGTTAGCGTAGATACCTAAGCCATCGAAAGGTTCAGGCAGCATGGTAAAGGCTTGTTGATACAGCACTTCAAAACCACGAATTTGCCCGCCGTCACCATTGATAGGGGAACTGAGCTGATAATCATCCCCACCCACGTTAATGGTACTGGTAGATTCACCGATATGCGTTTTCAGATCTTTAAAGAACAACTGCACCGTAAAAGCAGCGTCTTCAGCAAAATAATACTCGTAGCCTAAATCGACTTGATTGGCGATAAAGGGCTTCAGCAGTGGGTTACCTTTAGAGGCGGTGTTGACCGTGTTAGATTGGTTCAATCCCAATCCTGAACGCATCTCCACCAGCGGTGGCCGCGACATGGCGCGAGACAGCCCCAAACGGATCTGCGAATCTTCGGTAATACTAAAACGCAGGTTTAATGAAGGCAGGATCTCATCATAATCATTGTCATAAGAGACAGGTACAACCGATTCGGTGTTAGGCACTTGGTCAAAACCGCTGGACGTGGATTCTGTTCGCACATAACGCACGCCAATGTTACCGGTATAGGGGATATAACCCAGCTCACCACTCAGCCCAAACATCAAATACAGGGCATTATTGGTTTCTTTAACGTTCCAGTTATCCAGATAATCGCTGGTGAGCTTTTCATGGTCATTGCGGCTGTCGATACCACCAAAAGCACTATCCACAACTTGTGACCAGTTTTTCATGGTGTACATAACTGGCACGTTGTAACCGCTACCCATACTGTAAGTACCAGCATCAACAACAGCGTTGGTGTCGAGAACTGATTGCTGCCAACTCACCACATCATTATCTTTCTCACGATCAGCCCAACGACCACCAAAGCTAACCTTGTCAATGATGCCGAAATCGACGATGCGCGAAAAATCCAAGCGAGCATTAACCATATCGTCTTTCAGGTCGCGGTCGCTGTTAACTTGCAGATAATCCATGTGATAGTCTGCGGTATTGCCAATGTCATAAGCGGAACCGATAGCTAATTTCTCGCCGCGGGTATCCCAGCTGTAATCCATACCATTGAGGGTCGCATCAGCATTGTCGTATGAGGAAGAAATATTGACCCACTTGGATTTAATGGTGGCCTGGGAATAACCGATATCCGCAACAATAGTCCAGTCATCGCCCTGCCATTCGGCATTCAGGCCAGTGCTGACCAGCTCGTTTTTCTGGAACCAAGTGGAGTTGTTGGCAGTATGACTGCCACCAAATAACATACCGCCCGCAACAATCTGTTCACTGCCATCGGCTTTGGTAACAATTTGCGCTGGATTGCTGGCATTCTGATAGTTCCAGTCATTGCTTCCGGCCCAGTTACCCCAACCATCAAACCATAATTGGTCTTCACGTTCTTTAATATCAAACTTGGAGTAAAACAGATCATATTTCAGTTGTAGGCGATCGGTGGGCAGCCACTGCAACACTGTCATGGCACCAATACGCTTGTTGGTGCCCCCTTGGTCGCCGTCTGAGCGCCCCAAGGGGCAGCTTCGGTAACACCGTCACCGTTCACATCGCCCTGCTCTGCCGGACTTTTGTTGTATGACCAAGATGTTACATCACGCTGAATGGAAGGCTGATCCTGATAGGCGACACCAAAGGCCACACCGAATTTATCCGTAATCGGGTCAACATAACTGAAACTAGTACGATAACCGTCACTGTCAGCCGTAGGAATATCATCAGCAAGCGGGTAGTCCATCACATGCCCGCTCAAATTTACCTGCCGTTTATCTTTATCCAAAGGGTTAACAAACTTCATGTTCACCAACCCAGCAATGCCCCCTTCGATATTGCTGGCCAGCGGACTTTTATATACCTCTACCGCATTGATAAGTTCCGCAGGGAACTGTTCAAAACGCACGCTACGACTTGGCTCGCCACTGACAATTTCACGGCCATTCATGGTCGCCAGATTGAGCCGTTCACCCAGACCGCGGATAGAGATGGTACTGGCATTACCACGATCACGTTCGGCAGCTATCCCCGGTAGCCGCGCCAATGTATCGGTAATGGTCACATCAGGTAACTGACCAATATCATCGACAGAGATGACTTCTACTGTCGAGTCTGCCAGCTTCTTGTTTTGCAGCGAGCGCTGCAAGGTGGCACCGAAACCTTGAACAGTCAGAACTTCAATATCCTGCTGTTTGTTCGCGTCTGTAGGCTGCGCCTTCTGAGCGTTCTTGGTGGTGTCTTGTTGTTCTTGGGTTTCCTGTGCTTGTGCAGATGCCAAAGACAAGCATTGAGCGATCGCGAACGCGGTCAAGCTCAACTTGAATTGTCGTTTCATTTTTACCCCTTCTTAGGCAGGCAATAGTTCTTATTAATAAAAATCAAATACTTGGCAAGAAATCCCCAATCGCGCCAAGCACGGTGCTTTTACTTGTAAATATTGTGCAGAGGTCCACACCGAAGACAAATCTACAGCAGCATAAGGTAAACGTTTACTATACAAAAGTCTAAAAACAGTTAATGTATATTTCATATTATTGATTTTTAATAAATTTAATTAATGTAAACGATTACTCTAATTTTACATTTGCAATTGAAATTAGCGTAATACTCCTCAATATCACGCTAGCGCTGCCAACTGATGCTGTTTTTATGCTGGCTTTTGTTGCCCATAGGTTTCATGATCTAGCCATCCGCGCTATCAGTGACACTCAGCGCATCATCCACATTGAAAAGATTGAATATATGTATACGGTCGAAGAGCAGGATTTAGCATCACAACTTGCCGCAATCCAACATCAGTTACCCCAAGAGGAAAGCATGTTGGTGCATCTGGGGCGTCATGCCTGCACATTTGTGCCGCTGCCGCAGCCACAATCAAAAGAGATAGAATTTGGCATTTTGTCCCATGACATTCACATCGGTGTTGAGCAAATTGCCAGCGATTTTTTCCAGCATGATATTCCTGGTGAGCCAGAGCTGGATCATGCCATCAACTGTATTGAAGATGAGCTGATGCGCAATCTGGTGCTGAAAAGCGCCGGAAGAAAACTGATCAGTGCCGATCAGCTGCACGCGGCAATTTTCAATGTCACTGACGGAGTGGCGGAATTCAGTCGCGAACAAGTTGAAGCCCTGTTCACACGCTATGCTTGGTTGTCGATGGGCCGCGCCAGCGCGACTGACAACCTGCCAACAGGTAAGCACGCCTATGCGGCACTGTTGATCCTACGGGAAATGTTGCACCACCTAGATTACCAAACACTGCTGATAGTGGCGGATTAATCAGTCACTATGCTTGAATGGTAACGCCTGTCGCATGGTCGCAACATATTGCTGATTGTGTTGCCGTTCTTCTGCACAAAAATGCTCAATGGCATGCTGAAATTCGGCCGCCGCAATGGCATGTAATGACTGGGTCATAACGGGTTCAAAGCCACGGAGCACTTTATGCTCCCCTTGCGCCCCGCGTTAAAACAGCTAAAGCCATGACGGATAGCATACTCAAGGCCCTGGTAGTAACAGGCTTCAAAGTGTAACCCGTCCAGTTCCTGCAACGTGCCCCAGTAACGGCCATAAAGCACATGTTGCTGCTCATCCGCCAGATATAGCGCCGCAGCAAACGCTTGCTCCGGCGGTTCATTATCGCGGCACACCAGCAATAGACGCACATTGTCTGCCAGTAAGCGCCCCAACTTGAGAAAGAAATCACCAGACAGATAACCGCCATGACCGGAGCGTTTGAGATAGGTCATCTGATAACAGTAATAGAAGCGCTGCCACAGTTCGTTAGCAATTGCATCCCCGGCAAACCAGTGGTAATGCAGATGCTGCACCTTGGCGCGTTCTTTGAGGATCTGTTTACGTTTACGGGACGTCAGCGCAGCCAGAAAGTCGTCAAAACTCGCATAATCGCGATTAAACCAGTGAAACTGACAGCCTTCACGCCTTAGTAAGGTAAGTTCCGCGCGGCTTTGCCATTGCTGGCACTCGGACGCCTCCAGGAATAGCCCGTGCCAGGAGGAAAACTGCTGTAGTTGCTGTTTTAAAATACCACTGACCTGCTGGTATATCGCTTCTGCATAGGGTTTCGCTTGCGGATGGATCGCCAAACGATTACCCGTTACCGGGGTAAACGGAATGGCGCTGACCAGCTTAGGATAATAGGCCACCCCGTAGCGCTGATAGGCATCGGCCCACGCCCAGTCGAATACATATTCGCCCCAGGAGTCTGACTTTTGATATAACGGCATCACGGCCACTAACTGCTGCTGACGGTAAAGCAGTAGATGATATGGCCGCCAGCCACTGTCGCCCCCCACACTGCCACTCTGTTCCAACGCCCACAGAAACGCATGACGCGTAAATGGATTCGTCGAGGCCATACAAGCATCCCACTCGATTGCAGGAACCTTGGAAATATCCTCAATAAATTGGCATTCCCATACTGATTTTGGCAATTATGTTCCTTTTTTGTTAACAGAGATTGCTTTAAGCGACTGTACTCGGCACATTGCTTTTCATGATCTATAACGACCAAGAAGGGATTGCAAGTGCAACGATTAAAACCTCGTTGGCGCCAAGCGCTGTTATTTACCATAACGCTGGTTTCCAGCTTAGTCAGCGGAGTGATTTCGCCTGCGGCCATCGCGGCGCAGGATATTTCTATATACAGCGGCATGGCCACCGCCCGCCCAGTGTGGGCCAAACAGGGGATGGTGGCCAGTCAGGAAGCGCTGGCATCACAAGTGGGGGTCGATATTCTGAAGCAAGGCGGTAATGCGGTAGACGCTGCCATTGCCACCGCTTACGCCTTAGCGGTGACCTTCCCAGAAGCTGGCAATATCGGTGGTGGCGGTTTTATGCTGATCCACCTCGCCAACAGCAATAAAGATATCGCCATCGACTACCGCGAAGTTGCCCCGCTTAAAGCGCATCGGGATATTTTTCTGGATAAACATGGCAATGCCGATCCCAAACTCAGTCAGGAACACGGGCTCGCGGTTGGCGTTCCCGGCACCGTGATGGGCATGGAACTGGCGCGCAAAAAATATGGCACCATGAGTCGGCAGCAGTTATTAGCGCCAGCGATTAAACTGGCCAAAGAAGGTTACGCGGTAACACCGGACTTGGCCGAATCGCTGACAGAACTAAAAGACTACATCAGCCAATGGCCCAGTTCCCGAGCGATTTTTTACAAAGCCGATGGCAGCAACTACGCGCCGGGCGAATGGTTTAAACAGCCAGAATTAGCGCATTCGCTGGCGTTAATTGCAGAAAAAGGCGTAGCGGGTTTCTACCAAGGAGAAACGGCAGAAAAGCTGGTGACGGCCATTCAACAAGCCGGTGGCGTGATGAGCTTGGCCGATTTGCAGCAGTATCAAGTGTACGAGCGCACGCCAGTTAGCGGCAACTACCGCGGCTATCAGGTGATCTCCATGCCGCCACCCTCTTCTGGTGGCATCCATCTGATTGAAATTTTGAATATTCTGGAAAACTTTCCGATTGGCGAATTGGGACACAACAGTGCCGCGACAATTCACCTGATGGCTGAAGCGATGAAACAGGCTTATGCCGATCGCAGTGAATATCTGGGCGACCCGGCATTTGTAAACGTGCCCGTTGCCGCGCTTACCAGTAAAGCCTATGCCAAAGCGATTGCCGAGCGAATTACCCCAGACAAGGTGGTGCCTTCCAGTGATATCGCACCTGGCAAGTTAGCGCCCTATGAAAGCGACCAGACCACCCATTTTTCGGTCGTCGACCAATGGGGTAATGCGGTTTCCAACACCTACACGCTTAATTTTAGCTACGGTAATGGTCTAGTCGCCAAAGGTACGGGGATCCTGCTCAATAACGAAATGGATGATTTTTCGGCCAAGCCCGGCGTTCCCAACGGTTATGGTTTGGTGGGCGGTGATGCCAATGCCGTGGCCGCCAAGAAACGGCCGCTAAGTTCGATGACCCCCACCATTATTACCAAAGATGGCCAACTGTTTATGGTGACAGGTAGCCCTGGCGGCGCCCGCATTATCACTACCGTGCTGCAAATCGTCATGAATGTGATTGATCATCATATGAATATCGCCGAAGCCACCGCTGCGCCACGGATACATCATCAATGGCTGCCGGATGAAATCCGTGTAGAAAAAGCCTGAATCTGGACACCATCCGCCTGCTGCAACAGATGGGTTACACGATCAGTGTTAAACCCGCGATGGGCAGCACCCAGACCATTATGGTTAGCGATGATGGCCGTTACGGTGCATCTGATCCACGCTACGCCAATAGTGGCGCTGTGGGTTATTAATCCGCGCAACGCAAAACGCCCATCGTCAGCGATGGGCGTCTCACTGCGGTCATCAGGTAAATCCTGTTTGCTCCCCTAACCCGCCGTTGGTTAACGGTGTTTCTGCATGCACTGCATAAAACAGCGTTAACAGCGCTGCGAGCCTAGGTCAGCCCAGCAACCACCAGCCTCAGTTTTTCTGGTACACCCGCTCACCCGCTATCCAAGTGGATAACACTTGGGTTTTCCAGATATCACTTTCCGGCACGGTAAAAATGTCTTGATCCACCAGAATAAAATCCGCCCATTTGCCCGGAGTTAAGCTGCCAATTTTGTGCTCCATATGCGCGCCATAGGCGGCATCTTCAGTAAACCCTTTAAACGCCTGCAACCGCGTCATTTTCTGCTCTGGATACCAGCCATTTAGCGGTTGGTTGTTACGATCCTGACGTGTAACCGCTGCATGTAAACCGTAAAAGGGGTTAGCCAGCTCCACCGGAAAATCTGAACCTAGCGGCATATGTACCCCACTTTGCAACAGCGTATGCCAAGCATAAGCGCCAACCATGCGCGCTTTACCGAGACGGGCCTCGGCCATATTCATGTCACTGGTAGCATGGGTGGGCTGCATTGAGGGTAAGATCCCGAGTTGGGCAAATTTCGCCAGATCGTCAGGGGCAATCACCTGCGCATGTTCAACTCGGTTACGCAACTCGCGACCACCAATGGTGGCAAAGGTGTCAGCAAACTGTTGCAATGCCAAGTGATTAGCACGATCGCCAATGGCATGGATATTCAACTGAAACCCAGCCCCGATGATCTGATTAAACAGCGGCTTGAACTGTTCAGGCTCAGTCACCATCAACCCTTGCTGATGTGGTGCATCGTGATAGGGTGCCAACATCGCTGCACCGCGACTGCCTAACGCACCATCAGCGAAGACTTTAACGCTGCGGATCACCAGAGAATCATCGGCGCTATATATCGGGCCATTGGCCAACAGCTTGGGCAGATCTGGGTCGGTTGCCGCCACCATGGCATAGATACGCAGCGGCAACTGCTTGGCAACCGCTCGCGCCAAGTAGAAGTCATAAACATCATGACCTATGCCCGCATCCTGCATAGCGGTGATCCCCAAGGACAACAGATGCGGCGCCGCAGCATCCAACATCAACTGAAACTGTTTTGGCCCATCTTTAGGCATCACTTGATTGACCAGTTCCATGGCGTTATCTACCAGCACGCCGGTCGCATTGCCCGCGGCATCTCTGACAATCTGTCCGCCAGCTGGATTGGGGGTATTGCGGTCGATCCCGGTAGCGGTCAACGCTTTACTGTTCAGCCATACGGCATGCCCATCCACCCGGGACAACACTACCGGACGCTCACGCATGGCTTGGTCCAGCATTTTAGCGGTCGGAAACTGCCTATCGGCCCATAACTCCTGATTCCAACCACTCCCCGTTAACCAGGGTTGTTGTGGATGTGTTGCCGCATATGCCGCCACCCGCTGAGCCGCCGCAGCAGCACTGGCACTATCCCGCACATCCACTTGTAGCAGCGAAGCGCCCAACATCAGCAGATGTCCGTGGGCATCAATTAAGCCAGGCAACATCACTTGCTGTTTACCATCAACCTTTATTGCATCCCGTGGCACCGAGCGAGGATCCAACGCCGCTATTTTGCCGTCCGCAATTAACGCTTGCTGAAATTGCAGCAAGCTTCCCTTGTCATCCAATGTGTAACCTTTCACATTGGTGATCAGTGTCGTGGCCGCTTGCGCCGCCGAGGTTATCAGCGCGAAACCCAGAGTTCCCAGTAGCGCCCATTGCTTATGATTCATCACAGCTCCCGAATGACGATTAATGGTATTGGCATACAGCAGTCTTGCCTGATATTTCGAGGGATAAGGGAATAACCTAGGTGCATCCGCTCAGTGCTAAAAACTCTGACGAATTAGCCTAAAGAGCGCAATCGTTAACGCGGGGAACGCAGAAATTATCGATAACCGTCGGCATATTCTGCAATTAGCAAGCGAAAAAACTTAATGACATTAGCGTTTTATAAATAGCTCGCCATTCTGCGACAGTAATTTGTGGGACGCTAACACCTGAGACAGCGACAGTTTTACCGCTTTTTTACCAGCCGTTTGTGAATTAACACCGTAATGTGCTGCAGTGATAGTCATTAGATTCGCGTCACCGCTACATAAAAGCCGCATTCGGGACTCGCGGTAACCTTCTCCCAACGCGAAGCCGCCAACAACTCCCCGTTTATCATGGGTGGTTTTTAGCAGTGGCTTCAACGTTGATCTATCCATAAAAAAACAGGCCGAAGTGGCCTGTTTTTTTATGATGCAACCGCAGTTAATCCTGGTGTTCCTCAAAATAGGAATCTGGGATTAAATGGCCTAATTCGTGTGACTTGGTTTTCAGATAAAACTCGTTATAACGGTTTTTACCGACCTGCAATGGCACACGTTCTACGACTTCTACCCCGATATCTTGCATCGCTTTCATTTTTCGGGGTTGTTGGTCATCAGTCGCACTCTATGCACACCAATTTTTTCCAGCATAGGGGCAATCATATCGTACTTGCGCATATCCGCCGGAAACCCGAGTTGCTCATTGGCTTCAACGGTATTGGCTCCGAGATCCTGCAACGCATAGGCACGGATTTTGTTCAGCAGACCAATACCACGCCCTTCTTGGCGTAAATACAAAATAAAACCTCGACCTTCGGCCGCAATATTTTGCATAGCGGTCTGCAATTGAAAACCACAGTCACAACGTAGGCTAAAGAGTGCATCGCCTGTCAGGCATTCGGAATGAATACGTCCGAGCATGGGTTCATCGGCATTCAGTTCACCAAAGGTCAACGCCACATGTTCTTTGCCGGTCTCGCTGTCTTCAAAGCCGTGCATGGCGAAAATGCCCCAAGGAGTGGGCAACTTGGCAGTGGCGATATATTTAATTGACATGGATTAACCTTAACTACTGCGCTCAGTTCATGAGACGGTTAATGTCTCTCGTTGATGAGACTTACAATACATTGATTCAGGCGGGCCATTTTAGGCTGTTTCACGACGGATCGGAATACCTGGCGCCCAGGGCGCGTAATAGCCGAGATAACACTGCCAGGTGATGACCGTTAACTGAATCTGCTGGCTCGGCAGTATAGCAACTTCCGGCAACAGCGGCAGTGTTTTGCAGACGCAAAAAATGAAGTTTATTGTTCGATATAACCGATTAAACTCAGAATGCTCACGGATGTTCGTGCAGATGATGCACTATCTGGTTGCTGGAACCACGATACAAGAGTGATGGATCAGCCAGAGACTGTTCAAACTTACCGTCTATCAACACGTCGATATATGGCAGAACCGCCCGTTGTGCCGCCGATAATTCGCCGAGTTTGTAACCCGTCCACAGCCAGATATCCTTACCTGCACACTCTTGCCGAACCCGTTTCACTAACTGCAGCACTGCCGGAACATTGCCGGGGAATAACGGATCGCCACCAGACAAAGACAAGCCGCGACGATGAATACGGCTATCGTTTAAGTCTTTAATAATCTGATCTTCCATTGACTGATCAAACAGATGACCGGAGCGTGGATCCCATGTGGACTGGTTATAACAGCCGCGACATTGATGTTCACAGCCAGCCACAAACAGCGTACAGCGCGTCCCTGGCCCATTAATTACATCAACCTGATAATAACGATGATAATTCATGATAGTTGCCCTCTAGTGCGCCCCAACGGGCGCACCTGTGCCGACTCAGAGATGTTTAACGCGGCGTTTAACTTCTTCCTGTTTCCCTTGGTTAAACGGACGGGCATCTGGGCTCCCCAAGTAACCACATACGCGGCGGATAACCGAAACTCGGGCAGGATCATGATTACCGCACTTAGGACATACAAAGCCTTTACTGGTACAACTGAATTCACCAGTAAAGCCACAGTCGTAGCATTCATCTATTGGCGTATTGGTGCCATAGTAGGGAACGCGGCTGTAACTGTAGTCCCAAACATTTTCCAGCGCTTCCTTGTTATGCTGCATGTTCGGGTATTCACCATAACAGATGAAACCGCCGTTAGAGACTTCAGGATAAGGCTGTTCAAAGTCGATTTTATCGTAAGGGTTAACGGACTTTTCCACATCCAGATGAAAACTGTTGGTGTAGTATCCCTTGTCAGTTACCCCAGGCACCAATCCAAATTCTTTGGCATCCAACTTAGCAAAACGGTTACAGAGGTTTTCACTAGGAGTGGCATACAAGCTGAAACCATAGCCAGTTTCCTCTTTCCAGCGCACGGTAGCCGCTTTCAGATAAGCGACGATGTTTACCGCCTTCTGCCGCAACTGTTCACTGTCATAAACGTGGGTTTCAGTGCCATAGAGCGCGTTGATCGCTTCATGAACCCCGATATAACCCAGTGAAATAGAGGCGCGGCCATTCTTGAAGATATCGGCGATGTTGTCATCTGCCTTCAAACGCACACCACAGGCACCTTCCATATACAGGATTGGAGCTACCCGTGCTTTGACATTTTTCAAGCGTTCAATACGGGTATCCAGCGCTTTGCGGGCAATCGCCAGCCGTTGATCCAGGATCCGATAAAAGGCCTTTTCATCGCCTTTCGCTTCCAGAGCAATACGCGGCAGATTAAGGCTGACCACGCCGAGGTTATTGCGGCCTTCATGCTGCAACTGACCATCCTGTTCGTAAGCACCAAGAAAACTGCGACATCCCATAGGCGTTTTGAAGGATCCGGTCACCCGCACCACTTCGTCGTAGTTCAGGATATCTGGATACATCCGCAGCGTAGAGCAACGCAGCGCTAACTGTTTTACATCATAGTTGCAGTCGCCGGGCTTATGATTGACACCATCGCGGATGGCAAATACCAGTTTCGGGAATACTGCAGTCTTATGATTCTTGCCTAAGCCTTCCATCCGAATTTTCAGGATTGACTGTTGGATTAAACGTGACTGCCAGCTAGTACCCAAACCAAACCCTAAGGTCACAAAAGGTGTCTGACCGTTAGCGGTGTGTAGTGTGTTGACTTCATATTCCAAAGACTGGAAAGCATCGTGACACTCTTTCTCGGTGCGTTCTTCCGCGTAGGCAGCCGCATTTTCGATGCCCCACTGCTGCGCAACATCCATATGTTTTTCATAACTTTTTGTCACAAATGGTGCCAGTACTTCATCAATGCGATTGATGGTAGTACCACCATAAATATGACTAGCCACCTGAGCAATAATCTGTGCCGTCACCGCGGTAGCTGTAGAGATGGATTTAGGGGTTTCAATTTCCGCATTGCCCATCTTGAAACCGTGGTTCAGCATGCCGCCCAGATCGATCAACATACAGTTGAACATAGGGAAGAAAGGCGCATAGTCCAGGTCGTGATAATGGATTTCACCGCGTTCATGAGCGTCAACCACATCTTTTGGCAGAATATGATGTTTGGCATAGTGTTTGGCCACAATCCCGGCCAGCAAGTCGCGCTGGGTTGGAATGACCTTCGCGTCTTTATTAGCGTTTTCGTTAAGCAGCGAAGTATTGGTCTGTTCCACCAGTCCGCGGATTTCTAGACTCAGTTTACTGCCGGTTTCACGGCAGATGTCACGGTCGTGACGGTATTCGATATAAGCTCGGGCAACAGCTTTATAGGGGCCATCCATCAGCAGGTTTTCAACCCGATCCTGCAATTCCTGAATAGCAACGTCCTGTTTCTCTTTTACTGCCGCAGAGACAACTGCCGCAACAGTTGCTGCATAGTCAACATCGTTAATACCACAGTGCGTCGAGGCTGCCAGCACCGCATCACGGATTCTATTTTCATCGAACTGAGTACGGCACCCATCCCTCTTTATCACTACTGGCATGATTTTCACTCCATTTTCTCGTTGTTATCACCATATATAGTGCTCATTTTTTAGCTAAACACTACATGTGGTAAGATTAGGCTACAAAACGCCTAGGGAGATATTGATCTGGATCATGTAAAAGGATGGCTTTCGCGACTTGATAAAAATTGTTGTTGAGGCCCGCCGATTGTGACCAATTGCTACTTGACCAAGGGGACAGTCAGCGATAGTGACGCAAAAAAGACGAAATATATGTGATAAAAAACACAACAGTCAGCCTTCTTAACTGACTGTTGTGCCATGGTATAACGCTTTAGCACTCGCCTAATACCGCATCAATCAGATGAGCTGACTGCTTCACCGCATTTTCGCCAGCGGCAATGGCCTCGGCAGCACGATGAAACTCCATGGTGCCGATATCCGATACCTTGGGCAGCACACAGATATCTGGCGGATCGCCCACTAATCGCGCACGTTTATGGCGCTGTTCCAAGATATCCATCGATTGCGACATCACAGCCAACATGCCGGGTTCGGTTTTATTTCCCAGTGAGAATTTATTGGTCAGGCCAGCGATATAGTCCTTCCCTTTGGCCAACAGATCCATAAATCCTGACTCATTATGATTGCCAGCTTTCATGGCGGTCGTGATCACCTCTTCTTGCAGCGCTTTATTACTCTGTACATTCACAGGCAAGACTTGCAGTTTTTCACGGCGGTGCCCATGCAAATCAACACCGATGACCACCTGGCAGCCCATTGCCCTAGCAACCGACACCGGAATAGGATTCACCACGGCGCCATCCACCAACCAACGTTTTCCTTGGCGGACGGGTGACATAAAGCCCGGCATTGAGCAGGAAGCGCGCACCGCCTGCCGCAAATCGCCATTACGAAACCATACCTCTTGCCCAGAATACAGATCCGTAGCAACGGCGATGAAAGGTTTCTTCAAATCTTCAATCAATAAATCGCCAATCCGACTTTGAATGGCATCAAACACTTTATCGCCACTGATAAGTCCGCCACGGCGCCAACTGATATCCATCAAGCCAAGGACGTCCCAACTGGAGAAACTGCACACCCACTCTTCCAGCTCGTCCAGCCGGTTATTGGCATATGCTGCCCCAACCAGCGCGCCAACAGAACAACCAGCAATCTTTTGTGGATAGATCCCCATACCGGCCAAGCCTTTGAGCACACCAATATGAGCCCAACCTTTAGCGGCCCCACTGCCCAGCGCAATACCTATGATGGGTGAACCGTTTTCCATCTCTGTGTTTCTCCCCTTTGGCAATGACTTATCCAAGGTAACATTTACATCCATTCTATCGGGGCGATAAAAACAAACTCAAGCATATCGACATAGACAGCAGAAAATTCCAGGAGAACGCACATGAAAACTGCCCAATACCATAAAAACCGTTATAATATGCGCCCGCTGAATTTTATGGAGACAACCTTTGCAATTTTCCGATTTTTCGTTGGATAAACGCCTGCTGCAATCCCTGAAACATCTGGGAATTGATCAGCCGACTGAGATCCAGGCAAGCGCTATTCCGGTGGCGCTGGCAGGACGTGATCTGATGGCGTCATCCAAAACCGGCTCAGGGAAAACCCTGGCGTTTCTGCTGCCGGCATTGCAAAGGCTGATGTCTACCCGAGCGCTCAGCAAACAAGACCCGCGCGTATTGATCCTGTTGCCTACCCGTGAATTGGCCAATCAGGTGTACAGCCAGCTACGGCTATTGGTAGCCAACACCCAGTACAAAGCGGTCAGTATTCTGGGGGCGAGAATTTCAATGATCAGGCCAAGGCGCTGGCCAAAAATCCTCATATCATAGTGGCAACACCGGGCCGTATTGCAGATCATCTGCAACAACATCATCTTTACCTTAATGGTTTGGAACTGCTGATCCTCGATGAAGCCGATCGGATGTTAGACTTGGGATTTGCATCGCAATTGCGGGCAATTCATCAGGCAGCCAATCACCGTCGGCGGCAGACCTTGATGTTTTCAGCCACGCTGGATCACGATGATATTCACGAACTGGCGGCAGAATTACTGAATACGCCTGAACATGTCGCCATTGGCTCCAGTCACGAGACCCACCAGGATATTCATCAGCGCGTATATCTTTGTGACCATCTGGATCATAAAGAAGCGCTGCTGTTGGCACTGCTCAAAACCGGGTCACACAAACAGATTATGATTTTTACCGCCACTCGTGATGATACCGATAGATTGGCGACTAAACTGAATCAACAAGGCTACTCGGCAACAGCACTCAGTGGCGAACTGAAACAAGCGCAACGTAATCAGATTATGGATCAGTTCAGCCGTGGTCAGCAGCAAATTCTGGTCACCACAGATGTAGCTTCCCGTGGACTGGATCTGCTTAACGTATCGTTAGTGATCAACTTCGATATGCCCAAGTTTGCTGAAGAATATGTGCATCGTATTGGCCGCACCGGGCGCGCTGGCGCTAAAGGCGATGCGATATCACTGGTGGGTCCCAAAGACTGGGTGGCTTATACCCGCGTGATCGCATTTCTGGCACAAGCACCAGAAACTGCCGTGATAGCGGGATTGGAACCAACATTTACAGGGCTGGCGCCGAAACGGCCACAGCACAAACGTCGTGTTGCCAGCAAAGCTACCGCCAAACCGGATACCCTAGCTAAAAAGCGGCGTAACCCGCAGGCTCGCGATAAGCGTTTCCTAACAGCAGTAGATGCTGGGGATACACCAATGCGCCGAAAATCGCTACCGGTACAGCCAACAAATACTGACGAATCAGAAGAGTAATGCGGCGATAAGCCGACAATCAATGCAAGGATATTTATGCGAGTTTGTGGTGTTGAATTAAAAGGCAGCGAAGCTGTCATCTGTTTGCTGAGCTATAAAGGTGACAGCTATAACGTCCCTGAATGCCGTCGTCACTCATTCACCTTGACAG
Organism: Shewanella dokdonensis; assembly: GCF_018394335.1. Taxonomy (NCBI): domain Bacteria; kingdom Pseudomonadati; phylum Pseudomonadota; class Gammaproteobacteria; order Alteromonadales; family Shewanellaceae; genus Shewanella; species Shewanella dokdonensis. Next base: position 175,755 of record NZ_CP074572.1, read on the forward strand.
ATCCGGCAGATCTGGAAGCCATTCGTGAATTTCACTTTGCCTTTCACAAGCTGCTGGAAGACTATCAGGTGGATGAAGTGGTGCTGATCGCCCGCCACTACAAAGGCAAGTTTGCCGGCAGTGCGGTTAGCTTTAAGTTGGAAAGCGCTATCCAGTTAGGAAAAACGCCGGTCACCATGCTCACCCCACAAGTCATCCGAGACCAAAACAAACGTAATCCGCCGCTGGTAGACTTTGCCGCTTTGGAACTGCGTAAATTCCAGCAGCTAGCGTTTGAAGCCGCCTATGCCTATCTAACCCAGAAGCGTTTTGCCAAAGACTGATGGCTATCGATTATCTGGCCCATTACAGCGATGAGGTGCGCGCCAAAGTCTCGGCGTTGCACCAGCAGGGCCAGCTTGCGCAGTTTTTGTTAAAACGCCATCCCGAAATACATCAAATCCGCGCTGATCGTGCGCTCTATGACTTCACTATTGCCTTAAAAAATCGCTATCTACGGCAGTCTGCACCATTGGCAAAAGTTTGTTTCGACGACAAAATCACCTTGAGCCATCAAGCATTAGGTCTGCATACATACGCCGCCAGACGCCAAGGTAATAAAGTCAAAACCAAAAATGAAATCCGTATCTCTTCCCGGCTAAAACAGGTACCAGAAGCCTTTCTGCGAATGCTGGTCGTGCATGAATTGGCGCATTTAAAAGAGAAAGAACATAACAAAGCCTTCTATCAACTCTGCTGCCACATGGAGCCAGATTACCACCAGCTGGAATTTGAATTACGGCTGTATCTGATGCTGGCAGATGCCGGACTCGATCCATACCTGACTGCGTCATAACCGCGATGGCCGTTAACCCTACTGCGGCCGCAGCTAATATTCTCTAGCGCCAGCAATAACAAAGGCCACCAATGAGGCAGCCTTGTTGGACAATCGATCGGTGCCGCTCAACCAAGATTCATCATATGTTTACGGGAAGCCACCAGTTGTTCAAACGAATGTTTCTCGCTCCCCGCCAGATGTCCGGCCATAGGGATTTTTGCAGTCATAGGATTGACGGCATGACCATTGATATGAAATTCGTAATGCAAGTGCGGCCCGGTAATGCGCCCGGTGGCGCCTGACAAGGCAATAACATCGCCACGGCTGACACGCTGACCTTTGTGCACCAGCGCTTTTGACAGATGCAGATAACGGGTGGTGTATTTGCTATCGTGCTCAATCACTATGTATTTACCGGCATAAGGATGATTCGTCACCAAGGTGACCACACCATCCCCGGTGGCAACCACTTTGGTGCCAACAGGTGTCGCGAAGTCAGTGCCGTTATGGGGAGCGATACGGCCAGTGACCGGATGGTGCCGATGTGGGTTAAAAGCAGAACTGACACGATATTGTTTCAATAACGGAAAACGTTGGAAGGCTCGCACCAGACTCTGGCCGTTCTCGTCATAAAAGTTGCCATCACTGTTCTGGAACGCCGTAACATGGCTACGCCCCATATTGATGCTGACACCGAGGATACGGCTGACGCCGGTAGATTCCCCAGCCACATACTGATCATTGAGTAAAACAGAGAAACTGTCACCCGCCCGTAAATCCCGAGCAAAATTCAGCTTATCTTTCAGCAGCATTTCAACCCGCTGGATTTCTGCAGCACTCAAACCGACTTTTTCGGCAGAACGATAAAACGACCCCTGAATACCACCGCTGATTATCCGATCTTGCCAATCACCTGGAATATTGATCTCATTGACTTCATAGCCACCTTCCGGGTAACGACTAAACACCACTTGGCGCGCAGCGTTAAAGTACAACTCCAATTTGCTGAGATTACCTTGCTCATCCTGCCAGAAACTGATGCGGTTACCGGGCATCAGGGTATCCAATGCCAGCACGTCCAGATCGGCTTCCAGCACTTTATACATGGTTTGTTGATCCACACCCGCTTTAGCAAACAAGGCGCTCAAGGTATCGCCAGGTTCAATGGTGCGCACAAAGGAAGGATGCTTGATTAAGGGGGCAGTGATCGGTGCGGGCTGCGTCAGAATGGATTCCACATCCAACGACAAGGGCACACGTTGTGGACTAAATTCCTGACTGGATGGCCATAAAATAGTCGCACCGATTAACAAACCGCCAGCCAACAATAAGGTTTTATGAATAGAAGGAAGCGCCTGCAAACGCATCACCGGGTTAAAATTCAACCATGAGATTTTCTCTGTTTGCAACACTACTCTCCTGCATTACCGCCAATAAAAGCCCCTAAAACATAAGGGAAACGCCAAAGTTATATCAAAAAAATGCCAGGATACAAGCGCTACGTGTTACCTATGTCACATTAGATACAAATTTCGCCGGTTTTGTACGACATCTCACGGTGTAACCACATAAATATGACTGCCGCGCGCCTGCTTATGCACATCGACTCGCGTCAGTAGCTGCTCCTTCATTTCGGTTACGTGGGAGATCACTCCAATCATGCGCCCGGCTGACTGCAAATCAGTGAGTGTCCGAATCGCTAGCTCGAGCGAATCCTGATCTAAGCTACCAAAGCCTTCGTCGATAAACAGCGTATCGAGTTTGATACCACCGGCATACGCTTGCACCACATTGCTCAGGCCAAGCGCTAATGACAGCGCCGCCATAAAACTCTCACCGCCACTTAAGGTAGCCACCGGGCGGACTTTGCCGCTGTAGGCGTCTTCCACTTCTAAATCTAGCCCAGAAGCACGATTACCTTTGGCGCGCTCCTCTTTACGCAGTAACCGATAACGCCCCTTACTCATGCGCGCCAAGCGTTCAGAGGCTTCCAGCAGCACATCATCGAGCAATACGCTCAGCACAAAGCGCTGCAAACTGAGTTTGCTTTGGTTGTTGCCGTTAGCAACATCCGCCAAAGTGCCTATCACTGCAAATTGCTGCTCTAATGCGGCTAACGCTTTGGCATCGTTGGCGAGCTTTTGCTGGCAGTTAGTGAGGTTACTCAAACGGCTATTGAGTTGTTGATACTGTTCATCTGCCAGCTGTAGCTGTTGCTGTTGCTGCTCGACCACGGTGGTTAACGCGGCCAGCTCCGGTGCCACTGCGTCTTTAAGTTTTTGCGTCAACGCGTCAAGTTGCCCTGCTAATGCATGGCATTGCTGCTGCCACTGTTCGATTTGCTGCGTTAACTGTTGTTGCAACTGCGGCTCACGTTGTGCCGCCACTAATGCATTAACGTCACTAAATCCCGCCTGTTGCAACGCACTATCAAGTTCTTGCTGCGCTTGCTCGCGGTATTGGGTTGTTTGGCGTAACTGCTGCTGACGCTCGCTCAGCGCGCTTTGAGCTTGTGCCAACTGTGACGCCGCAGCTTGCTGCGTCTGCTGCAATTGCTGTATTTGTTGCTGTAATGCAGCTTGCTGTTGCTGTAACGCTTGCTGTTGCTCAGTTAACTGCGCCAGCGCCGCGTCCGCCGCCAAATGCTGCAATTGCTCTGGCAGACGCCGTTGAATTTCAATCAGTGCCCCCTGCAAGCTGCTGCTGCGACGTTGCTGCTCCGCCAATTGCTGCTGTACGCTGTTAAGCTGTTGTCGTTGCACCTCCAACTGCTGCTCTAGGTTCGCCAGCTGCTGTTGCTGCTTATTCAGCTGTTGTGCCGCCTGCTGCGCGCTGACTAACTGCTGCTGCGTTTGTGTCAACGCCTGTTGCCATTCCGTCACGGGCAGCGCGGCGCTACTGTCGGCATTTAGGGCAGTGAACAACGGCGTAAGCTGCTTATCAATCGCGCTGATCTGCTCTCGTAAACTGCGATAATCGCTGCGCAGCTGCTCGCACTTGCGGCGCTCAGCCTCAAGCTGTTGCTGCGCGCTTTCAAGCTGCTGCTCTGACGGAATAGCGACTTCACTGTGCGCGGGATTAGGATGCTCCGCACTGCCACACACGGGGCACGGCGTATTAGGCCCAAGTTGTTGCGCCAATAATGCCGCCTGCCCCTGATACCATTGCATACGCAACACAGTGAGTTGCTGCTCGGCGGCATCAAATTGCGCCTTAGCCTGTTTACCCTGCTGTGCCTTGTGCTCCAGCTGTTGCGCCAATTTTTGCTGCTGTCGCTGTAACTCCTGAATTTGTCGCCCTTGGTCGCATTGCCGCTCTAACTGATACTGCTGGGTTTGCAGTTCCGCTTGGCGATTCGCTTGCAGCTGTAATTCGCCAATGGTGTGCGCTAACTGGGTTTTGTGCGTTTGGAGCTGCTGCAGTTGATGCTCAGCGGCTTGCTGGGCGTTTGCCGCCTGCTGCTGTTGCTGATTAGCGTCATTAAGTTGCTGTTGCTGCTGATAATAGTTTTGTAGCAATGGTTGCAGTTGCTGAGCTTGCTGCAACTCACTGCGACTGTGTTGCAGCTGCTGATCTAACTCAGCGATGCCCGCGGCTTGCTTATCAGCCTGCTGTTTTTGCGTGGTGGCGTGGGTGAGTTGTTGCTCAGCCGCGTACAGTGCTTGCTGCTGGCTGGTGAGTTCTTGGCTGCGCTGTTGCTGCTGGCGATACACCGGTAGCACTTGCTGTGCTAATTGCGCCAATGACAACTGTTGCTTTAAAGCATCGATGTCCGCTTTACGCGCTTGCTGCTCGGCTAAGCTGGCGGCTAGCCGTGTTTTTTCGGCCAATTCACCACTGAGTTGTTTGCCCTGCTCTAGCTGTTTGCTGGCTTGCTCTAGCGCTACGTTGGCTTGCTGTTTTTGCGCTTTGGCTTGTTCAAATTGCGGAGTCAGTTCGCTGATAGCGAGCGCCAGCGCTTCGGTTGACTCAACGCCCGCCGCTTCTAAAATGCCAAGGCGCTTCTGTTCTAGATCGTGCGCATCTTTACGGATAGTCGCCGCTTGCTGCTTTAAACGCTCTTCAATGCGGCTGTAGATATTGGTTTGAAATAGCTGACTAAAAATCTTCTCGCGCGCTTTTGAGTCTGCCAGCAATAACTCACGAAACTTACCTTGGGGTAACACCATCACTTGGCGGAATTGATCGACATCCAAGCCGGTTAACGACTCGATCATCTGGGTCGCTTCGGTCACTTTACTGGCAACCAGAATTTCGCTGCGGCCATCATCGTACAGTCGCTGTAGCTCCGCCTCGCCGCTTTGGTTGGTAAATCCATCGCCACGCGCCTTTGGCCGCTGCTGATCTGGCACACGTTTGATCAAGTAACGTCGTTCGCCCAAGGTAAATTCGAGGCTCACTTCCGTTAGCAAATTGTCATCGGCGTAATCGCAGCGCATTTGCGGTGCTTCACGTTCGTTACCGGTGGTTTTGCCGTAGAGCGCAAAACAGATGGCGTCTAAAATACTGGTTTTACCGGCACCGGTCGGGCCGTTGATCAAGAACAGTGGGTTATCACCCAAACGGCGAAAATCGATAGTTTGGCTATCGGCAAATGGGCCAAAGGCGCTCATGGTCAATACTAGCGGTTTCATGCGTCTTCTCCCTGGTGCAGTTCATCCAGCAACTGGTGCAGATGTTGCTGCTGCGCGGCAGATAAGGGTTCCCCGCCACTTGCTCAAAGAAATCGCTGAACATCTCCAGTTCACCTTTTTTGATGCGGTCGCGGCCGATGTCACCAGTTTGCTGCTGCGCCATTAAGCCGGTGCGTTCAAGGTGCAACACGTTAGGATAGGCGCTACGCAGTTTGCCCATCGGGTCGAGCAGCGCGTGCGTGTCACTTAAGCGCACCATCAAGTAATCATCGGCGTGCGGGTCATCTTTCGCCTGCAGCAGTAAGTCGGCCAGATTGCCCTCTATAATGCGCACATCGCGGCCAGTGCTGATTGGCAGTAGTTCGATGCTCGGCGCGCTATCGCCGTTTAATTCTACTAAGGTGACCGATTTTTTCTGGGTGGCTTCACTAAAAGAGTATTTCAGTGGTGAGCCGCTGTAGCGCACATGCTCAACACCGCGATATTGCGGCCCATGCAGATGCCCAAGCGCGACATAATCAAACGGCGCAAATAACGCTGGCGAAATATGGTCAGCACCACCGACACTCAGTGGCCGCTCTGATTCAGACTCAGTGCTACCGTCCAAAAAGCAGTGGGCCACCACCACTTTGGGCAAGTTTTCGCTGTCATGCTGCGTCACTTGCTCAAGTAGCGCCTGCATCGCCAACTCATGGCTGTTAATGGAGTCATCTTCTAATGCATGACGCACCACCGCCGGTTCGGCGTAAGAAATGGGATAAAACCACGCATCAGATTGTTTGCCATGCAGTTTTATCGGCGTCAGTGGCAAGCTTAAACTGCCCACCATATGCAAACCACTGCTGCGCATCTGCTTGGCGGCGAAGCCTAAACGCTCAGCACTATCGTGGTTGCCCGAGGTAATCAGCACTTGGATTTGATGTTTACCAATCAGCTCATCCAAAAACTCGGACAGCAATGTCACCGTACTGGCAGGCGGAATGGCGCGATCGTAAATGTCGCCCGCAATAATCAATGCGTCTACTTGATGTTCGACGGCTAATGCGGCGATTTGCGCCAGCGCGATGCGCTGTTGCTCCAATAGCGATTCACCATGCAGTTGCCGTCCGAGATGCCAGTCAGAAGTATGGATAAATTTCATCAGCCATTCCTGTTACTTAAAACCTAATGGCACACTTCAAAACATCCCGATATGGTACTGTTCTGCCAGCAATTTAAGACTCATTGCCAGAGACATAGTCACCACCAGCGGACGAATGATTTTAGTGCCTTGCGTCAGCACCAGACGCGAGCCAAGAGTTGCGCCTAATGCCTGTCCTGCAAGCATAATAAGCCCCAGCAACCACACAACATTGCCGCCCACTGCAAAAAACAGCAGAGATGAGATATTAGTGGCGAAATTCAGCACCTTAGCATGTGCCGTAGCTTTGGCTATACCAAAACCGGCCAGGGCAACAAACCCTAAAGCAAAAAAGCTACCGGTTCCTGGGCCAAAAAAACCGTCATAGACACCAATTCCTAAGGCTACGGTAAAGGCAAAAACCGTGGGGGTTAATATCCGGGCGCGGTCACTATCGGCAATTTTCTTGGAAAATAAAAAATAACCACCAATGGCCAGGATCAGAAATGGCAATACCATTTTCAGAATATTGGCATCGATCATCTGTACTAAGGTGGTGCCAAGTGCCGCGCCCACCAGTGCACAAATGATCGCAAGCTTCATTTCACTGAGTTTCACCATGCCTTTGCGGACAAAATATACGCTGGCAAAAAACTGCCGCCGCAGGCCTGTAATTTGTTGGTCGCCAGTGCGGCTGCGGGCGATAAGCCAACCCACATCAGCGCAGGAATGGTCAACAACCCACCGCCACCCGCGATTGAATCAATAAAACCGGCGACTAACGCCACTAAAAATAAAATTAACGCCAATTGCAGGGTAAATTCGATTTCCATCTTGAGTTGTTGTCAGTATCAGGCAAGACCGTTATTAGACGGTGTTTCGCAGTAAAAGGCAAAGGGAACGACCACATAAAAAAGCCACCGATGTGGTGGCTCTTATGACGCTAGACAGCTCAATGGTGGCAATGCTCGTCGCATTCATGCTCATCGTCATCATCGGCGAATTCGTCACCATCCTGATGCTGCATAACCCCCAGCCATCGGTCATGCCATCAAATTCTGCTGCGAAATCATTTAATTCTGTTTCTTTCGCAACAATCGCGTCGTATTCCGGTACCATTTCTACCGAAACAATCACTTCCCACTTTTCAATTTCATCATTGAAATTGAGCTCAACATCATCGCTGTGGCCTGCGGCAGTTAAGTCTTCCAGTGCCGATTCAGCATCACGCTGATCTTCAAACACCAGGAAAAAATCTACCGCCATCGCACGGCTCAAATCCATGCCGGAATCGCTCATTGCTTGCAGCATTTGGCCATTATCATCATCAGGGAATTGCATCATTAATCCTCGTTCAGGCCGCAGCCACAACTTTTACCTGCTGGCCCTGGTATGACACCAGATCGCCGACCAGCAGTTTTTTGCGCTTTCGGGTTTCTATTTCGCCGTTAACGGTTACTAGACCTTCGGCGATGACATGTTTAGCTTCAGCGCCGTCCGCGCTTAGGCCTTCCGCTTTCAGCAGTTTATAAAGCTCAATAAACGCTTCATCCGCTCTGAGGGAAAATTCAGATATTTGTGACACTGGGGTTGCCTTATCAGAAAAACTGCCGCCGATTATAGCAATGGTGAGCATCGGCCGTCACTACGATTGCGCAGTGACCACACAATCCTCAGCCAATAAGCCAAAATGGCATTCATCCAGCCATTCACCAAAAATGCGGTGGTTATGGCGTAGCAAACCTTCCTGCCTAAAGCCACACTTTTGCAAAACCTTCGCGGATGCCAGATTGGCCGCGACACAACGGGCAACAAATTTATGCACATCCAGTTGCCCAATTGCCCACTGCAACATTAATTGTAATGCTGCTGTAGCGTAACCTTTTCCCTGTTGTCCTTGGGCCATCAAATAACCGACTTCCCACTGTTGAAGTGTTTCTTCGATCAAGCAAATGCCCATAAGCCCAAGGAAATCACCCGATGTGGATTCCACCACCAATGAAATCCACTCGCCACAGCCAGCGCTCAGGCCTTTACTACGTTGCTTGAAGCGTTCCCATAACACCGCTTCAGTATCAACTTCGCGAATATATTGGTTAAGTTGTTGATCCTGATTGAGTCTTAAAAAGGCTGGCCAATCCGACTCGACCATAAAACGCAGACTAACGCGCTCATTTAATGCTATTGCAGATGACAATAGTTAACTCTCCCACTAGACCAAATTACCGACAAATAGCATCAATTCCGCTATGAGTAAACGGCGAGAAACCTGCCGCCAAATGGCGGCTATATCCACTCAAGCCTGTTGCTGACTCGCAATCCAGCGATTGATCTTGGCTTCCATCACCGCCAGTGGTAGCGACCCCGAAGTCAGCAACTGTGTATGAAATGCTTTGAGATCAAATTTATCTCCTAACATCTGCTCGGCTTTATGTCGCAACTCCAGAATTTTCAATTGCCCGACTTTATAAGACAGCGCTTGTCCCGGGATAGCCATGTAACGCTCTACTTCGGCGATGATGTCACTCTCCGCCATCGGTGAGTTGTCTTTCATGTACTGAATGGCCTGTTCCCGTGTCCAGCCTTTAGCATGCATGCCAGTATCCACCACTAATCGCATGGCTCGCAGCATTTCATCAGACAGTTTGCCAAAATACTGATAGGGATCGTTAAACATGCCCATTTCAATGCCTAAATACTCGGCGTAAAGGGCCCAACCTTCTTCAAATGCGGTGTAACTGCCAAATCGCTGAAATTCCGGCACGCCAGATAGTTCCTGCTTGATAGAGATCTGAAAATGGTGGCCGGGGGATGCTTCATGCAAAGATAAGGTGGTCATGCCCCACTTCGGCTGTGCTCGCAGATTATAAGTGTTGATATAGAAAATCCCTGGACGGCTGCCATCCACAGCCGGAGCATCATAGGAAGCTCCAGCAGCAGATTGTTGGCGAAATGCTTCTACTGGTTTCACCACATAGTCGGCTTTGGGCATTACCGCAAAGTAATGAGGCAATACAGCGTTGATCCGCTGTTTAATCGCATCATAGCCCTTAATCAGCGCATCCGGTGTAGTGAAAAATATTGCGGTTCCGCTGACAGCGAGGCAAAAAACGCCGGTAAATCGCCATGGAAGCCCACTTGTTGCCTAACTTTATCCATCTCTTGGCGAATACGTGCAACTTCCTGCAAACCGATTTCATGGATCTGCGCAACAGGCATGGTGGTAGTTGTGTGATAATTGGCGAGGTATTGATACCAGGCTTTACCCTCCGGCAAATCCCAGAATCCAGCGGAATCTCTGGCCGCAGCCAAGTAGGTATTCTTGAAATAATCACGCAGTGATGTAAACGCCGGGCATAACTCATCAGCAATCATACTGCGATATTCTTTGGCAATTTTAGCCCGTTGTTCATCTGAAAAATGTTCAGGTAAATGCGTTACCGGAGCGTAAAAGATGCTAGCTTCTGGCGCACCGACCAACTGAGCATCTAATTGGGGAATAATGCGTTCCACCAGCACTTTTGGCAGCACGACTTTGGCATTGATGCCCTCATTCATGCGCTGTTGTGCCAATGTCATCCACTGTACAAAACCTTGTACACGCCGATGCCAGTCGGCATAGTCTTGTGGCGTTTTGAAGGGTTGCGCGCTTTCACCGCTCCCCAGTTGCACCATAGTGATGACAGTGCTGTAAAACTGGCTGATTGGCATCAAGTAACTAGGGAATCGTTCGCCAGCCAACGCCATCTTCCGGTCATAGATAAACATGTCATAACTGAGCTGCAACTGGGGCGATAACTTGCTCCGATCAAGCGCGGTGACCAACGCCAGATACTGACTATTGAGCCGATGATGGTCCTGCAAATACTGTGCAGTCAGCTCACCACCGAACTTTGCATTATAGTCGTTAACACCAACAAAAGTGGCGTAAAGAGGCTCTTGCTGCAGATACTCTTTAAAAATTGCTCAACAACATCCAGATATTGTTTGTCTACTGCTTGTGGTTGTGTTGCCGTGACCAATGATGAGGCGGCGATGGTTTTGGTACTAGCGTTACATGCAGTAGTCGTTAATAGCGCCAGAACGACTGCAGATAACATAACCCCTTTGTTCATTATGATAATTCTCCTAATACGACACCTTGTCGCTAAAGCTCCACTATACTTTGGAAACACCATCTTACGGGCGAGGTTCCATGATTTATTCATTCAGCAACTCCGGCTTTCGCGATCCAGAGACCGGGGTATACAACCAAACTTATTTCATGGAAGTTTTTCATCGCGAATGGTATCGACATTTACGTGAACAGCAAAGCCTAGCGTTACTCTATTTAGCGCCATTATTACCAGGATTGGTTAATCAACCACATCTGCTGGATTTTTTCACTGGCCGCATTCAAGCATCGTTATTAAGAGCCACAGACTTGCTCGCCAGACTCAACCAACAACTCTTTGCTGTGGGCTTATTTAACACCGATGAGATGGGAACCCGTACGGTCATCAACAGGATAAGTCATCAATTGCAGGCGTTTTCAGTGGAATACCGGCAACATCACGGGATTGGCCTAGATTATCGTCTTGCGGCTTGTTTATGTCTGCCCAATATGGACATAAAACCGGAATTGCTCTTTATTGAAGCAGAAAACCGCTGTATGAAGGGAGACAAGGACGCCGATGACGTACTGTTAACCATTGCGCGGAATTAACGTTATAACTTTCTGAATATAGATGATTTTCAATAGGCAAGAAAAAGCCCCTTACGGGGCTTTTCAACTTACAAAGAGACCTTGTAAATACGCGCCTTATCTTTGATATAGGCGATATAATTGGTCGCACTTTTGGTTGTCTTTTTATCTTTAGCAGCCAATTGAGCATAGCGATATGCTTCCTTGTACTGTTTCAAACTAAGATAGGACAACATCAGTTCATACTGTGCTTCACCTGGATTATCCAGACCAGCCTTAAGAGCCTGCTCAAGTACGGGGATAGATTCCTTATATTTCTGATCCAATGACAATAACCGTCCTTGTTTCAGATAAAGGGTTCCACTTGTACTTATAGACGCGGCTTGACCATAATAGCTAGCAGCATCTTTCAGATCTTTCGCCTGATGGAAGAAACCTGCCAGCATGCTGAGGTTTTTTTCATCCTTAGGTATTAAGCCACTCTTCATGTGCTTCTCGAGGATACGGGCACCACGATATGGTGACCCTTTAGAAGCCAACAGCTGACATAGACGGACAATATTCTCTGATTTTTCTAAGAAACCACCATCATAGGCGATTTCATAGGTAGCCAGAGAACGGTCATAGTCTTCTGTTAACAGATAGAGCTGCGCCAACTGTACCCACAGACGTTTATCGTCAGGGAACAGCGGTACCATAACCTCTAACACACCAACTGCATCTTTGTATTTTTTCAGGTTGAACAGTGATTGGAATTTCAGCTGATACAGACCCTTATCAGGTTTATCCATAACGGATATTCCTTCATTTACGGTTTTCAGCGCATTATCCCATTGCTGCATTTCAGTGTAAGCGATCGCCATACGACGATAGACAATTGCATCTTTCTTACAAGTGAAATTTATCCATTTCCGATAATAAGTAATGGCTTCCTTGTACTTTTTCTCCTGCAACAACAGATCAGAATAAAGCCGCAAGGTCGCAGCATGATCTACACCGCCCAACACATCAGCATCTACTGCAACTTTCAGGAACTTGATGGCTTTATCCATCTGGCCCTTTTCTGCGTAGAAGTTACCCAGCATACGGTCGACATAAGCTTTATCAAACTCGCCGCGTGGGTCAGCTTCCAGCAATGTTGCAATAGCATCATCCAGTTTGCCAGCCTGGTACGACTCAAAAGCCTTCTGGACTTTACGCGCAGATGATTCGCCGACAGCTTTGGACTGACGAAGGTCTATAGGACACTTTTCAGCTGCCACTGCGGCATTCATTACTACACTACCTGAAAAAGTCAGCAGTAAAGCTGCAGCAAGTTTTGTCACCTTATGCATCTTAGTTGCCTCCCTTGTTCAGCTTAAAGTCCAACTGAACTTTCTGACCAGGTTGTCTCTGGGGCTTGCCGTCAACAATCTTTGGTTTGTATTTCCACTTTCTCAGTGCACGGATCGCTTCGCGGTCAAAGATACGCTTAGGATCTGCGTCGATAACTTGTACATCATCAACACTACCGGTTTCTGTAATAGTGAAACTCAGCTGCACCCAACCTTCTTTACCATCCCGCATTGCAGCAATCGGATACTGTGCTTCGATACGCACGATAGGTGTCGCATCGCCATCACGAGTCATCATATTGCCCAGCTTAAATCCAGTGCTAGCAGGGCCTGAAGCAACCGCACCAAAACTGAAACTCATAGAAGTATCAATGTTGGATGAGTTATCAGGTGGCGTTTCATCCATCTGAGGCGGTTGCTCTGGTGGTGGTGGTGGTTTAGGGGTTTCTCTGACCTTCTTCTGCGCCTGGGAGTCCTGCTTATCCATTGTGATCTCAATGACCGGCGAGTCAGCGGAGGTGTCGGCACGTTTAGCGCCGCCACCAACCAGAGTAGCCATAAACCAAAACAGACCAAATGTAACAGCAGCACCAATAATGATAGATACTAGTGCTCTAAACATATCAGTCTTTCCCCGCAGATACTGAGATCTTGTCGATGCCAGCAGCTTTAACCTGATCCATGACACGAATAACCAAACCATGTTTGGCTTCTTTGTCTGCTTGGATCAATACCGCAGCTTCTGGTGCTTCCGCCAGCATACGTTCAACGTTTGCTGACACCCGTTCAATATCAACCTGACGGTTTTCCATCATGATCACGCCAGTCTTGCTGACGCCGATAAAGATGTTAGCCGATGGCTTCGAAGTCGCATGCGCCGCCTGAGGTTTGTTGTAGTCCAAACCGGATGGCTTCACAAACGACGTAGTTACGATGAAGAAGATCAACATAATGAACACGATGTCTAGCATCGGGGTCATATCGATCTGCGCTTCCTCGTCTATACTGGAATGCTTCTTACGTGCCATGTTAAATCTCTCTCTAGTGCTGAGGCAGTCTGTCTTTTAACTTTTCCATGCGGATCTTCATCTTGGCATCGAGACGAGTGCTAAAAAACACCCCTGACAATGCTGCCACCATTCCCGCCATAGTTGGCATAGTGGCTAATGAAATCCCCGCAGCCATTAGACGAGCATTACTCGTCCCTTGAACTGCCATCACATCGAACACTGATACCATCCCGGTTACGGTACCTAACAACCCGATCATCGGGCAGATAGCTACCAAGGTATTAATAATCAGCATACGAGCTCTAATATCTTGAGTTGCCTGGGACACCCAGGCCTCACGGATGCGGTGTGCATACCAAGAATGTCTGTCCTCTCTGGCATTCCATGAGGCTATGATCTGCTTATGAACTTTTGGTGCGACCCAATTGACGTACCAATAACGTTCAAGCATCAATGCCCACATAAGGAACAGCACAAGCGCTACCAACCAAAGGATATTTCCCCCGGCGGCCATGAAGCCCCTGACGGTTGCCCAAACGTCCATCAGGTATAGCATCATTAGTCAGCCCTCTTCTCAGCATGCATCGCGATCAGACCAGCACTCTGTTCTTCAATAATCTGAACAACGGATTTACTACGAGTTACGCACAAAGCATGAGCCAGCATCAGTGGCAACGCAGCAATCAGACCCTGAACGGTAGTTACCAGTGCCATAGAAATACCACCTGCCATCAGTTTTGGATCGCCAGTACCGAACAGCTGGATTGACTGGAAGGTTGCAATCATACCAGTTACGGTACCGAGCAGACCTAGCATTGGTGCAATCGCGGCCATTACTTTCAGGATAGAGATACGCGCTTCCAACGCTGGAGTTTCTTTCAGAATCGCTTCATCAAGTTTCAGTTCCAGAGTTTCAACATCGATATCTTTATTTTCGAAGTAAACTTTCAGTACACGACCCAGTGGGTTATTACCTGGTTTGTCGACATGCTTAGCTTGAGATTTAACTTTAGCGGCAGTAATAGACAGGGTAATCATACGTTCGATAGCGATCACCAGACCTAATGCCAGAACGCCCATGATGATGTAACCGATGATACCTGCAGATTCGATACGGTCTTCAAGGCTAGCTTTCTGAGTGAAGATGTTCAACAGAGCACCACGACCTGGATCAATATAAACCTTTGAAGTTCCAGAAGTTGTCTTTTCGAAGTCAGCAGCAGCGCTCACCATGTAACCTTCAGGCTGTTGAGACAGTTCCTGGATCAGGTTCAGGTTAGGATTCCAAACGACATACTTACCGTTAGCCAGCAAGTTGAAGGCACCGATACGAGTAATAGAGGTTGTTTTAACGTTACCGTCAATATCAGTGACAGAACCGTCAAACTTCACCACTTTACCGCTCTGGTTCATTTCAAACAGTTCTTCTTCCCAGAACTTTTCCAGTTCTTCAATTTTTGGCAACTGCTTACGCGCACCCAAATCAGCGATGAACTTGTCACGGCCTGGGTATTGAGCACTTACGTTAGAGTTGATCAGCTTACCAGCGAAATCGCCAGCTTCACCTTTAACTACACCGAACATTTCACCGAGGTCACCCTGAGCAGTTTTCAGATCATCTTCCAACTGGGCAATTTTGTGCTCGTTGTCGGTGAACTGTTTGTTCAGGTCTTCACCACGTTTCTTTTCGGCAGCCAGAGCATTTTTTTCACGCTGTAACAAAGCCGCTTTGTCACCACGTTCAGCCTGAAACTCAGCTTCACGCTTTGCATTAATCTTGCCCTGATCGACACGTTCAGTTTTGATTTGTTGCAGCAACTGATCAATGGTTTTTGGGGCATCAGCAGCGCTTACCATACCAGAGACCAGAGAGAAACTTGCAGCAACCAGCGCTGTAGTGATTAACTTCTTCATTATTTAGCAGCCTCCGCAGCTGGAATAGGTAACGCGAACAGATCCATAGCCCCTTGCTTACGGGCGATACGAATGCCTTTAGTGATGTCACGCAGATAGCTGTCATCCAGCTTATCCCAACCCTTAGTAGCGGTGTTGTACATCCAGGCAGTCTTCTGGTCCAAACTCTGTGCATACAGAGCTACGCGGCCCAAACGGAAGAAGTCAACCAGCACGTCTTTACCATCCAGATTCAGCTTACCGGTTTCTACGTCAACGAAGTTACCGTAATCACGCTCAATGCTGTAGGCATCTAAGATCATGCGGAATTTTTCGGCGAGAGTAACGTCGGCGCTATTCAGCAGATTTTTAAGATTCTCAACACGTTCATGACGATCTTCGCTTCTGAAAGGAAGATCTAGTGAAACGAATTTTTCCAGTGCTGTTACCATTTTGAACATTAAAGGCACAACACCCTGACGCAGTTTATCTACGCCATTAATGTCGTCCTGAATGCCCTTCATGGTATTATTTTGATCGGCAACCAGCGTTGCTAAATAGTCATTGTAGGCTTTCAGCGATTCTCGTTGATCTGCGACATTAGAATATTCAAACAGCATATCCTGAGCCTGATCAAAATACTTATCGATCTTCTTTTGAGACGCCGCAGCATCAGCATGGATCTGACCAGCTGCTTTTTGGGCATCAGCAAGAGGATCGGCAACAACTAAGTTGCTGCTGGCTAATGCCAGCGCGCCAACAAGCGCAGAAGCGATTTTGGTTCTATTGCTTACCTTGGACATAGTTCCCAACCAATTTGAAGTGAATAAACAGGTCAACTTATCGACGTTTTTGCTTTTACTTAGCTTTTATCGTCAATAAGTACATCTTTCTCTTGTGATTGTTAGATTTTTCTTCCCTTTCTATACCTTATAAAGGCATAGACCCGCAGGAATCATTTCATAAAATGTTGACCGGTGTCAACTAATGGACACGCTAAAAAACAGTGAAAATTTACCTGCTAAACATCACCTAAAATTACCGCATTAGGGGCAGAAGTTTCCTTTTGCCTAAACGCTGGCAATTGATAAAAGTGATGAAGGTGCCACGTTATACCGCAACACGACTCGCCAACATATTGAAATAAATTAATGTTGGCCAGTTAGCTGTGGATGGTAAACAACGCACAGTTGAGGATTGCACATTTAGTTACGTCGATGATGCGCCGCCATTCGCTTTACTCATGATGGCAATGGCACTGTCATCGCTTGCGCTCATGATCCCTATTGCTAACTACTATTGATTGACAAGCAAAGCCCGCATGCGTGCTAGATTGAGTTCAACTGCCGCTTTATTGGTATACTGCACAACCGTTAGCTTTTGTTAGAAGTTGGAGCCAATCTTGGGTTCCGATTCTTTTACTTTCGATAATAGAGGATGGCTGATGACTGTCACCCGAGGCTCCTGTTTATGTGGCGCTGTCACTTTTGAAATTGACGGACAGTTCGACCGATTTTTACTCTGTCATTGCAGCCGTTGCCGCAAGGATACTGGCTCCGCGCACGCCGCCAATCTGTTTTCGTTCAGTGCCAAACTGACATGGTTAAGTGGCGCGCAGGAAGTGAGCCATTTTCGGCTAACGGGGAGTCATCATGGAAAAAGTTTTTGCCGCCATTGTGGTTCAGCATTACCAACGCTACAGATGGATAATAAATTGTTGTTAGTGCCTGCTGGCTGTTTGGATACAGTTCCAAAGATAATGCCAGAAGCGCACATTTTTACTGACAGCAAAGCTCACTGGGAGCGCCATTTCGACAAGCTGCCCGCATTTCCTCAACTCCCTAAATAACCGTGTAACATCATGTTGAAAATCCGTGCTTACCAACAGGCTGATGCAGATGAGATTTATCGGTTGTTTTACCACACAGTACATATAGTCAATCGCCGCGACTACACATTGCGCCAACTGGCGGCATGGGCTCCCAGCGAGCAGCAATTCACCCATTATCTGATGTAAAAGCAGCTGTGTTTATCGTCTGATATTGGCTAACATCAGACGATAAACAACCAAGAAGCGCGAGAACCGATGTCAATGTTAGCTAATTTCTGCTTGATGGCTCGCTATAACCACTGGATGAACACCAAGTTATATGATGCGGCCGCAACGCTAACGCCCGCGCAATTACAACAACCTCGTGGTGCTTTTTTCGGTTCTATCATAGCAACATGCAACCATCTTTTAGTGGCCGACATTCTGTGGTTACAACGTTTTGCCAAGCACTATGGCAATGGCAAGCTAACCGCTGTAGCAGCGCTGACAACACCCACCCAGCTGGAGCAGATCCTTTATCCAGAATTACCAGCACTGAAAAGTCAACGACAGTGGCTGGATCAACAATTGTGCGACTGGGTGACAACGCTAGCGCCGCAGCAACTAGGTACTGTGCTGGTCTACCACAACAGTAAAGGCGTGCCACACCGTAAACCCTTCTCAGCAGTACTGCTGCATTTTTTCAACCATCAGACCCATCATCGAGGACAACTGACCACCTTGCTGTTTCAGGCAGGAATAGATGTAGGAGTCACGGATTTACTGGCCTTGATTGAAGATACAGATGCCTGATATAACGGCAGCAATGGCTGCTCATCCTTTTTAGCTCCAGGAACTGGTGACATGAGTAAAGATTATTTCTCGCATAAAGCACACATCTATGAACAGGACAACAACCGAGTTGATAACGTTGGCAATATCGCCTCGGCCATCAGCCAGCAGATAGAGCTCTCAGCACAGATGCACCTGCTAGATTTTGGCTCTGGCACTGGACTATTGTTGGAGCAGCTAGCACCACTGGTGGGTAAAATTACCGCGGTGGACATTTCAGCCTCAATGAATCAACAACTGTCTGAAAAGCGCGCCAAGCTGCCGTGCGAGCTGGAAATTATCCCAGCGAACTTGGAACAGGAGCAACTCCCCGGTCAATTTGATGGCATCATTTCGTCCATGACCATGCATCACATTCAAGATATTACGGCGATGTTTGCTAAGTTTCAGCGCATGGTAGTAGCCGGAGGCTTTATTGCCATTGCCGATTTAGATAAAGAAGATGGCAGTTTTCACACCGATGACACTGGCGTTCACCACTTCGGTTTCGAACATCAGGAAATCGCCACCGCAGCACGTAACGCCGGTTTTGTGGACGTGCAAATTCGCAATGTGAGTATTGCCCGCAAGCCCCAAGGGGATTACCCAGTATTTCTGTTAACGGGGCGATGTTCACAATGAATCACTTACCATGGCGTTTAACCCGTTTGCAACTACGTCCATTCCACACGGAAGACCTTGCCCATTTTTACCACTATCGTAGCGATCCTCGTGTCGCACGATTACAGGGCTGGCAGCCTTACAGTTTGGCCCAGTGTGAGACATTTATTGCCGAACAACGCGCATTGACCTTCCCTAAGGCGGATAGCTGGCAACAATTAGCCGTAGCACGCTTGGACGATGATCAGCTCTTAGGCGATGTGGGGATCTGGCTGGCAGACGATCTCTCGCAGGCAGAATTTGGCGTCAGCATCACTTATAACGCGCAAGGACAGGGATACGGCGGCGAGGTTGTTAACGGGGTCATCGCGTTATTGTTTGCCACTACGCCAGTACAACGCATTATTGCCTGTACAGATAAGCGCAATAGCGCTTGCATCCATGCGTTATCCCGCGCAGGAATGACGCTTGAACTCAGTCGTGAAGCGCAGTACAAAGGTGAGATATGTGAAGAGTTGCAGTTTGTCATCAGTCGCAAGGAAGTGCGACTACATGTTGTCACTGCATAGTGATTGGAAGTATTCAGCATGTTCACACTCAAGCAGCAAGTGCCGATTATCAGCCCAAGATTATTACTGCGCTCTTTTGTGACCTCAGATATTGCCACCATCGCAATGCTGGCAAATGATCGTGAGATAGCCGATAACACACTCAATATCCCCTACCCTTACAGCGAAGATGACGCGCGCTTGTGGCTAGAACTGCAAGCGCAGCAGACACAATGTGGCGACAGTTATTCCTGGGCCATCACGCTGCAAGATACTGGGGCGCTCATTGGTGCTATCAGTCTCACCCTACTGCAAGAACAACAAGCGGAAACTGGCTACTGGATTGGCCGGGAATTTCGTAACCAAGGGTATTGTTCAGAAGCACTACAGGCGTTAATACGTGTTGCCGCAGAGACTTATCACTTAACCAGTATCAGCGCAGTACATCTACGCAGTAATCCGGCATCAGGATGCGTTATGCGCCACGCGGGGATGCACCACCTTACTGAAGAGCAGCGCCCAGACAGCCAGGGAAATTGGGTGCCGGTGGAGATTTATAGCCTCGAATTAGCATCACGGTAGCACAAGCTAAAATATCCCCCACAACCATGACTGAATCTAGGCTTTAAAAACATCAAGCCGATATTGAACTGTCCAAGGTTGGTGCAACTTGGTTTCGGCCATTGGCTTTAGCGATATACAACCTCTTATCTGCGTCTCGAAACAAACTGTCCAGGTGACCATCCATGTGATTGATACCGCTGGCGACCCCAAAACTCGCGGTTATCTGAATCTGTTTGCTCTCAACCGTCAGCGGGTTATGTTCCAAAAGGGAACGGAGTTCTTCTGCATACTGGATAGCGTGAGACAAAGTGGTATCAGGCAACAGAATAGCAATCTCCTCACCGCCCCAACGCGCTAGGATATCGCCTTTGCGCTGCTGATGACTCAGCAAAACGGCGATGTGATTAAGTGCTTGATCGCCCACATGGTGGCCGTAGTTATCATTGATAGCCTTAAAATGATCAATATCCATCATTATAAAACTTACCGGCTTATTATGGTTTTCTGCTTGCTGCAAATATTGCCCGGCAATATCCTCAAATGCGCGACGATTATGTAGCCGCGTCAGCAGATCATGTGTTGCCAAGTACTGCGCGGTAATCCGCTCGCGTTCTATGTTGCGTAACCGATAAGCCAACACAGTTGCAAGGATCATCGCTTCGAAAACCACGCCAACTTCAGCGCCATGGAACCCCCAGAAGGTATAAGGAATAACTCCCCACACCGATAACGCACTGGCGAGTAGTCCTAACATACTGCAGCTGACCGCCAGTAACAGATAACGGGCATCCACGGAACGCGCAAGATTCACCAGCGCCACCAGTATCATGATCAAGGTCGTCAACGACACAAAGCTAAAGGCAATCCACGCCATTAACAGGTGCATCTGTAACGAGATAGCGATAATACTGCTGACTATTCCCACTGCCACATACAGCTTAAGTGTCCAAGTCAACCATGGTTGACTTTTGTTTAACTGCAGATAACTCGTTAAAAATATCAACCCACAGACACCATGTAACACCATAAAAAACAGTGTGCTGTAGTTTTGCATTTGTGGTGAATTAGGATAAAACCAGGGAAGGCAAAGCCTTCATAGCCGAGATTCATCACCACAAAACAGCCGATATAGAAGGAATAATAAAGCGCCACGACTTGCTTCAGGCTGATATATAACAGGACATTAAAACCGATAAGCGCCAGTAAAAAACCATATATCACGCCAATAACAACATGAGTCTTAATCTGCTGCGTACGCGCTTGCTCAATACCTGTAAGTGCGATGGGCAGCGTCAGCGGGTCAAGCGACTGTCCTCGAATAAAGATCTCACTCTGACCAGGCGGAATATCGACATCAAACATATAACCTATGGTTGGAACCAAATACTCACTTGCAGGCCCAGCATCTCCCGCATGCCAACTTTTGAGGAGTTGTCGCTGCCGCAACAGATAAACATCCACTGTTTCTACCCAAGTTTGCGCCGCAATCAAACTTTGCCGCACAGGTACCGATGAGGGATTCGTGACGGAGAGCCGTATCCAAGCAGCTTGGCGGTTGATGCCCAAAGTGAGAAATGGACGCGCCACCGCTGTATATTTTCCCTGTTGGAACCTTTGCTGAACTTGAGGCAATGATAGTGCCGTAGCACCGTCTTCCTGAAAATAACCTATCGCTGAGATGAATGGGGGCTGCGACTCGTATTCAGATGCATCTGCAGTTTGCCAGCAAAGCACCATCGCAAAGATGATAAGACTGCGAAACAGCATCATGGGTCAGTTAACGTTTCTTATGGCAAAGAGATACCTTAGTTTACGAACTAACAGATTAATCGCCAATAGCTGATTAACACTGGACTGAAAACAAGCGTTTTTATCCATAATTTTTGCTTGTTGATGCCCCAAAAGCATGCACTGATGGCGGAAAAAACAAGGTTGCAGGAAAAAACAGACCATCTTATCAGCTAACTAAGATGGTCTGTGGTTACCGCTGTTGTAGATTCACGTGGTATGACTAGGGAACGATAAAATCAAAGCGTGGATGACAACTAACACAATAGTTTTCAGATTTCTGATGGACATGGTGGCAGTTAGTACAATTGGTTTCTGTACCAAAGTGGCGGTTGTTATGTGGATTGGTTGGTTGCAGATCTTTGGTTTTCTGAGCCAACTTTTCAGTGTTATGGCACTGCACACATTTCATCATGGTCACCGCTTCACGAGGTTGAGCATTGCCATGACAAGAGGCACATTTGACCCCTTTAGCAAAGTGAACCTGATCCAGCAGCACGTCACTTTTGGCCATAGAACTTCCAGCAAACACAGTCAAGGCAATCGCTAACAACATTTTGAATAAATTAAAATTCTTCATTTTGATTTTTCCATTTTTCTCATTCGGTAATACGCACCTAATGCTTAGGCACCCCTATTGCTAACACTGTGCTACAGGCTGGCGACGTATTTGCCAGCAAGATAGCCAAAGGTGTAGCAACGACCGAGCGATAAACCAAACACAGTTAACGGATAGTCAACACCACCGTAGAAGCCGCCGCCGAGGTTACCCACAATAAATAGCCCGTCGATCTTCTTACCATCGGCATCCAATACCTGATGGTTTTCATTAACCAAAATACCGGAGCAGATGGCTGAAATACGTACGCGACGATGGATACCGTAGAATGGCGGTTTCAATACTGGCGCCATACGACTTGCGGTCTTACCGAAATCGTCATCTTTGCCTTTTTTGCACAGTTCGTTGTAACGATTAACGCTCGCCACAAAGGTTTTAGGATCACATTCCAACTTCACCGCCAGTTCTTCCAAAGTATTGGCCTTGTAAGTGTTGGTGATGGAGGGGAATACACCTTTTTCTCCCCAGCTTCTTCCGGCATATAGATTTTCAGTTCTTCAGGAGAATACAGGTGACCAGGCCAGTCTTTTGCTTGTGTCATGTAGTTGGAGTCAAATACCTGAGAGTAATGACCCGCATTCTTTTCATCCCGCAAGTAGTTATTCAGCAATGACATTTCTACCGCTTCATTGACGAAACGTTCCCCCTTACGATTGACCGCAAGGAATGGCATATCACACATTGACGCTGGCCCCGCATCAAAGTCATGCAGCATCTTAGTGTGACCTACAGGTTCGATAACACCGCCAGCCCAGTAAGCCATGGCAAAACCGTCACCGGTACGATCCATCTGTTTACGTTCAAAGTTTTTCAGATCTGGGATAAAAAAGTCGCACATCGCTTTATTGTTCTGGTAATCCCCAGAAGACAAGATCACGCCTTTCTTTGCCATGTATTTATGATATTTACCGTCACGACTCTGCGCGATAACACCAATAACGCGGCCTGAGGCTTCTTGGATCAGCTGTTGTGCTGGCATGTTAAAGAAGAACTTAACGCCAGCTTTTTCAGCGGTTTTAGCCAAAGCTCGCATCCCATCACCAGTGGTGTAAGGTTTAGGGCCACAGAAAGAGGTGATAAAGTTCAGCCGGTCGCCTTTATCAGCAATACCGTGAATGCCATGTTGTGGGCCAGTGCCCTGATCCACAATTTGTGCGCCACTTTTTTAGCTCGGTCAATAACCCAAGAGACCGCTTCCCCAGAGTTGTAGGCCCATTTTCTGATAAGACCAGGATGGGAACGGTGCGCATTATCCGCCATCAGGCGATTAACCAGCGCTTCAACAGCCGATTTATCACTGTTTTTTAGATCAACCCCAGACCCCGTATTACCTTGGGAAACGGGCATAGCTTGTTTTTGCAGACACGCCACAGACGCGCCGGCTTCACGCGCAGATAACGCCGCTGGCACCCCAGATGCCCCGGCGCCAACCACCACCACATCAAAGGTTTGTGTGGACGCAATATCTGCGTCAGCAATCATTTTAGGTTTTGGTAAAAATTCTAGTGTTGCCCCACCAATCTCAGCATATGTCTGCCCAACAACAAGTGGATCAGCACTGGCGGCCCCGATACCCAGGCCAGCAAACGCTAAACCCCCGGTGCCAACGGCCATACGACTAAGAAAGGTTCGCCGTGAAATACCGTTTTGTAAAACACTGGCAGTATATTGGTCGAATTCTGGTTGTTCCTGAGAATGGTCTTTACTCATATTGGGCTCCTTTACTCATTTTCATTCCCCCTAGACTCACGTAGTAAACAGTGATTACTGTTATTAATGACGTTGTCTTTGGTCATAACTGCATATGATTTTCTTGTTAAAAAAACCGAAATGAGATTGTGTGAACAGCTTAAAATTCACACATTCTGCAAACATTTTTAAATATATTACATATTATATTTTACCAAAAGAATGATGATTTCTGTCTTTGCAGAGCTTCGCAAAAACGTCCATTTTGCGAGCAGCTATTCAAAAGATTTCATTTGATTTCATGAATATAAAAAAGTTAATCGTTCATCACAGAACCAAGCTACTGATGCCGCTACGGGCAGAAAGGTTTTACAAAGGAACACTATGTTTTATGTTGATGTGGCATTAACATTGTGGAATAACCAAAGAGCGTAAATGCCCCGAAATGATCTGGGGTAATAGACAGACAAAACATTGCATTAACATATTGTTATAGCGTTATATACTGTATTGCATAACGATTTATCAGTGATCGTTTACTAAAAATAACGCCCATGTACACTCTGTCTAATATCTGTATCTCATTGATATAGTTTCCATTACTTGAAATAGGAAGCAAATGAATACCATAGGTTTACTCGGCGGGATGAGCTGGGAAAGTACCCAAAGCTACTATCGATTGATCAATCAAGGGGTGAATGCCAAGCTAGGTGGTCTGCATTCAGCGCAATTAGTGCTGTATAGCGTTGATTTTTCACCAATAGAGCAGTTACAACAACAAGGTGACTGGCAGGCAGCCGCCCGTATTTTAAGCCAAGCAGCACGCAACATAGAACAAGCGGGAGCCAACGCGCTGCTCATCTGCACCAACACCATGCATATAGTCGCCGATGACATTGCCGCAGCAGTCAATATTCCCATACTCCATATTGCCGATGCCACTGGCGAGGTATTACAGCAACAAGGCATAAAAACCGTTGGATTACTAGGCACGGCTTTCACTATGGAGCAGCCATTTTATCGAGAGCGATTACAGCAGAAATTTGGGCTTGATGTGCTCATCCCTGCATCACCGCAGCGGCAGCGAGTGCATCAGGTGATTTATGAGGAACTTTGTGCCGGTAAAATACTGCCTGCCTCAAAAGCGGCTTATCTCAACATTATTGCCGAATTAGGCAAGCGCGGTGCCCAAGCCGTCATCCTCGGCTGTACTGAAATCGGGTTATTGGTGCAACAGCAAGATACCGATATACCACTACTGGACACCACCGCAATTCATGCCGCCAAAGCTGTAGAGTTTGCACTGAATTCAACATCACCACGGGAGTAAATGACTCAAATGTTCGGAACGCATGATCTCGCGCTATTTATGCTATCAGGTTTACTGCTGAATCTAGTTCCCGGGCCAGATTCGTTATTGATCATCAGTAAAAGTGCTTCTCGTGGTTGGCGTGCCGGTTGTGTGGCGGCATTGGGGATTGGCAACGGGTTACTGGTACATATTTTGGCTGCGGCGCTGGGGCTGTCGGCAATTCTTGCCAGTTCAGCAACGGCATTCACCATTGTCAAAATTATCGGTGCTATTTATCTGATCTATATCGGCATAAAAGCGCTGCTACAAAAAGCAAAGGCCTCTAACATCGATATGACGCAGCCGCAGATGGTGCTCGGTGAAAGTATGTGGCAAACCTATGTTCAGGGCTTTTTACCAATGCCCTTAATCCTAAAGTGGCCCTGTTCTTTTTAGCTTTTGTGCCACAGTTTATCAGCCAAGATGCTGACCATAAGGCGTTAGCTTTTATGTTCCTCGGGCTGATTTTTGAGTTTAACAGCATGCTTTACTGCTTATCGTTAGCCGTGCTGGCAGATATGGCAGGTAAACGTTTGAAGGGACGGCAACAGTTAGGCCATCTACTCAACAAATTGGTTGGAACCTTGTTTGTATCCCTAGGCATTAAGCTGGCACTGGCGAGTCGCGGCTAAAGCAACACTTTTAGACCGCCCCACCCGCCAGCGAGTTTGTTGTATCATGTATCCATTTCTGGCGGTGGGCCATGTTTTCCCACCAGAGGTGTTTGCATGAAACTGCTTAAAATTTGTCTCGCATTAGGATGCTTAGTCGGCTCATTGTCCGTCAATGCGCAATCTGCGCCTATCGTCCAGATCCAGTCTGGGCGCATTGCGGGGTTGCAACAGCAAGGCGTAGATATTTTCCTAGGGATCCCCTACGCCAAACCCCCTGTAGGTGACCTGCGCTGGCAACGCCCGTTAACCGCCAGCGCATGGCGTGGTATCCGGCAAGCCACCAGCTTCGGTGCCAGCTGCATGCAAGCGCCGTTACCGGGTGACGCAGCCCCCTTGCCAGATAACTACAGCGAAGACTGTCTGACTTTAAATATCTGGCGTCCCAGCCACTTTAAAGGGCCAACCCCGGTCATGGTCTGGGTTCACGGTGGTGGTTTTGTTAATGGTGGTAGTGCCTCCCCGGTATATGATGGTGCCGCGTTTGCCCGTGCTGGCGTGATCTTTGTCAGTTTTAATTATCGACTTGGACGACTGGGATTTTTTGCCCATCCGGCAATGGATGGCACTATGTTCGTCGGAAATTTTGGTCTGACCGATCAGATAAAAGCCTTACGTTGGGTACAGGACAATATCATTCAGTTCGGCGGCGACCCACGCAATGTCACCTTGTTTGGTGAATCTGCCGGAGGTTACAGCATTAATGCACTGTTAAGCAGCCGGTTTGGTCGTGATCTGTTTCAAAAAGCAATTATACAATCCGGTAATGGGCGTCATAGCCTTGCCGGAGAGCAGACATGGCAACAGGCAAAAGCGGTTGGCGTAGCCTTTGCCACTGCGCATGGCATTAATGGTACAGACAAAGCAGCACTACAGGCGTTACGAGCGCTGCCAGCCACAGAAGTGACTGGCGACCTGAATATGTGGAATATGGGACAAAACCGTGCCACCTATTCGGGTCCAATGATTGACGGACAAGTTGTAGAAAAAGAACCGCAGGATGCCTATCAACGGGGCGATTTTGCAAGAGTGCCATTGTTAGTCGGGGCCAACAGCGCAGATTTAGGGTTTGTAATGACTCAGCCCACCAATCGTGCAGCAGTGTTGGCACAATTTGGTAGCGCAGCCGAAGCTGCCGCCACCGCCTATGCCAATGTTGCCGATAAAAATGCACTAGCTTACCAGGTTGCCATGCAGAAAATGATGCTGGAACCAGCACGCTTTGTGGCTCGCACCTTTGCTGAAAAAATACCCCCGTGTGGCAATACCGTTTTGGTTATGTCGCCCAGCATCAGCAAGCAACCTGGGCAGGCGCACCACATGCTAGTGAAATTCCGTTTATCTTTAATACGCTGTCAGCGGTATATGGCGACAAGATTACGGCTGAGGATCAGCAAGTAGCCAATATGATGCAGCAATACTGGGTTAATTTTGCAAAAAATGCCAATCCTAACAGCACTTCATTACCAGAATGGCAGCAATATCAGCAAGCATCTGATCGTCTCTTGTGGATTGCTCCGCAAGGCGTAAGTGCCACACAAAGCCTAACCGACCCACAACAATCACAGTTGGATTTGGTCGAAAAACTACAGCAATAGTAGCGTTAAGCACGTAAGTACATAAAAAAGGCCACCCGGGTTAGGGGTGGCCAAAAACTGGGACTGATCATCCTTGATATTGCAGATAGCAACGATGAGTAAAACTACCAGTTAACACGACCACTCATTGGGGTCGTAATTTGCCAAAACTTTGGCATAACCAGCATTCAAACCACGAGTGGAGTAATAATAACCTTCACCCTTTTCATTTATGGCGTAAGCCACATCACAACACTCAGGATCTGCGGCCAGTTGCTCCCGCAAGGCGTTCTGTCCTTCGCTATCAAGCTCATAAGGCTTGTACTGCAGAATAGACTCCTCAACGACCGCATTGTGCCGACAACTGGCATCGCGGATTTGCTGCACCAACGTTGGTAACACTTCACCACGTCGGATGGCTAACCAGCGATTAGCATAACTCTCCACAATATGTTTTCTTGAGAAGAAATAATGCTCATCAGCAGATTGCCGCATACAGATGTCCGTAAATTCAGGTGCCAGTACTAACTCAATATACTGTCCAACAACATCTTCATCTTCAGGCTCTTCTTCCTGACCGATGACCGCTGCCACTTGTGGCAGGGTCACCAGTTTTCCGTGTTGACTAAAGAGTCTGATGTATTTCACCAGATCCTGCATAGTCGATTACTCCGGTAACAAACCTTTAGCTTCCAGTTTGTCAGCCGCGTAACCCAGGCCAAACTTCTCAAGGGTCGCACGAGTAGGAATACCTGTTTCACTATCCCAACCCCAGGATTCATAGAACATACCCAGTGCCTTCTGGATATCATCACGATCCATTTTGATGGTACCTTGATCACCGAAGTTCTTATCTGCATCCACATCGTAAACCCAGTCAGACAACACATCATGATCAAGGCGCAGGTTGGTAGAGTTCATTTCAAGAGCAGTGAAGGCACGGTGCAACTGCACAGTACGTTCGGCCATGATATCCAACTCTTCTTCAGAGACCTTATTACCAGTCACCAAGCTGTACATCTGCGCTTCAATGGTACTGTCACCACGATAATTCTTGTCTTTATCTGGAGAAATTATCAATGGGAATACCCAGTTACAGATAGTTAATGAATCGTGCAATACGTTTTTAACCACACACCATTTAGCAAAGTTAACCTTACCTTGGTTGATTGGGGTATACCACTTCACTGGGTCAAAGGCACCTTCACCAAATTTTTCTGCGCAAACTTCTGCCAGAATATCATGAGGTAAACCACCGTTAACCACGTTGATGTGAGAGTGACACATTGGATCGCGGTTAAAGATAACGTTGATCAATGTACCCACCTGGCTAGCACATTCACTGGCGTGGTGCAGGGCATGACGCATACTGCGGTTAAACAGATGTACATCATGTTCGGCATAAATGTTCCAGTTACCAATGGCATCATTAGTACCATCCAGTTTCCAAATATCAATATAGGAAACAGGATCGCCCATCATTCTACCCAAACCGTTTGGATGTGAGTATGAGTCTGGGAACGCTACACGTTTGTACAAATCAACAAGGAATTCTGGTTCATTATTGTCCCATAGTTCCCATGGTACATCGGCAAATTCTTCTGGGGTTAGCAGATCTTTAAATATGTCGGCCTTTTTCATGACCTTAAACATGTGGTGAGTCAGACCATAACCAGAGAAAATACCGTAATCATCACGCAGGTATGCGCCCGCAGTTGCAGTCAAGGCAAACTGTTCAGTACCAGAAGTGGTTGGCATCAAGTAGTTGCCCCAAATGAAGCCACCACAAGTATTGGTAATATATTCAGATTTGAATTTAAACCGGCTCTTTAACTCAGGTACTTTCATTTCGCAGTAGCAGCGGATTGGGCAAGCATGGCAACCGCCCATGCGCTTCAGCCATTTGTTGGTGTATTCCACCCCAACATACATTTCTGCCATTGAACAGCGGTAACCGATACGGTTCCGTTCATTCCAAGCGACTTCACCCAGTTCAACAGGTTCATCAGCCGCACCCCATTTGATAGCATCACGGGCTTTCCAGCGGCTACCGGAACTTGAGTATTCTGCCCAAGATTGTGGAGTAGATGGCACAACGTTGTTGTTGTTAGAACCAATAATGCCCAGGATATGATCGTCCAGCGCACGCATATCATCGCGAGACGCTTTAATACGACAAGTACCAGTACCACGAACCCCAACACCTTTCAGGTTTTTGGAGCCCATTACGGCACCGTGACCACCCGCAGCATGGCCGCCTGGAGTCATGAAGCCTGACATAGGTACCAGGTTTTCACCTGCTTGGCCGATGGAGAATACTTGCGCATCCTGGCCCATCAATTTGTTCAATTCAGCGTTACTATCAAAGGTACCTTTACCCCAGATAGCTGTAGCAGATTCGATGCTGACTTTATCGTCTTCGATACGGATCCATACTGGAGAATTAGCCTTGCCCACAACAGCCAGCGCATCATAGCCAGCGTATTTGAATTCAGGGCCAATATGTCCACCAACGTGACCATCGGTGATCAGGTGTCCTGGTGTAGCTGGGCTCCGAGAAGTCACCGTCATACGCCCTGAACAGATAACCCCTGAACCGGTCAAAGGCCCAATAGAGTAGACAATCACGTTTTCAGGATCGGTACCCAGTTGTCCATCGACATGGTGATCCCACAGGATCTTATAGCCGATACCGGAACCACCAAGATAGTCGAGATATTTTTCTGTGGGCTCGGTCCAAATTTCGCTGGTGGTTAAATTTACCCACAAAACTTTACCAGCCCAGCCGCCGTAATTCATAGCCATTTGTTTTACCTCTTATCCGACCAAACCGGTATAGTTGTTATATATATCCAATGCGTCTTCAGCTTCTTCCCAGGTATAAAACTTAATTGCGCCAGTAGTACATACTTGTGCACAATTAGGATCTCCTGACACAGATCACATTTAACGGATTTCATTTTACTGCGAACAACTTTAATTGTTTGCTGCGGACATTTGTCTGCACAATAACCACACCCAACGCAAAGTGATTCATCCACTTCTCTGGCGCCAGTTTTTTCATTAATTGAAATAGCCTTTTGTGGGCATACTTCCATACAGACATTACATTGATGGCATGTTTGTGGTACCAGTGTAAAATCACCACCTTCACCACGCTGGTCATAATAATTTGATTGAACGCCATGTGGACCGTAGTTCATATTATGAGCTACTTTAACCCGGGCAATTGTTGGTCCGCAATCGCCTTCATGGTTCCAGCCACAAGCGGCTTCACAGCGGCGGCAACCAACACAAAGTATTGGATTTACAACCATTAATCCGCCTGGCATAACAACGACTTGACCGCCGTCATCTTTACCGCCATTGTCATTGTTATTGTCGCTACCGCAACCTGTTAAAAAGCTGATGAGTGTACCGCTGTATACTGTACCAACAGCGACTCCCATGCTACCTTTCAGCATTCCTCGTCTGGTGATCATCTTATTTCCCTTTATTAGCTAAAGAAATATAATTAAAATATGCATCCTGATATATCCCGACGACTAATACTAACGATATTAAAAGTTCTTTTTCCTTACCCAGGTCACAGTTAGCAACTTTCACATTATTTTAAACAGCCCTTTGCAATAGCTATCAAATTTGTTTTTTACTTTTGCTAAATGTTAAAAAAATAAATTCCCAAAACCGAATATGTTAACGCAAAGACATTACATAAAACTCACCATACAAATACCTGAGATCCATCACATACATAACTAACTATAAATAAATAAAGTATATTCCCGAGTGCATTCCTATTAGAGCCCGACACTTTTCTAAACAAGGAATGGAATATATGAAGACCAAACCCCATATTTTATGGTTGGCATTATTATCATTAAATTTTGGAATATTAGCAGGATGTTCTGATGATAATGATAATGATAATAACCCAGTGGATCCCACACCGCCCGTTAGCGATGTGGGAGTAGATATCAGCGAAGCCACAACGCTAAGTGCACAGATTGAAGCTGTTAACATAGATGATAAAACACAAGCCAGTGTGGACTTCTATCTGAGCAACGCCAACGGTGTTGCGGTAATTGGCCTGGATAAGCTTGACAGTATTGCCACCTTAGGTGTTGGTATTGCCAAACTCGGCCAGCCACAACCGCTGCTGCCGAACAAAGACGCGGTGGCAGATTACAATACCAAAGACCAAATGGCTGAAGGTAAGGAGTGGATCAGCTATATCAATAATGAGGTAGCACCTGGAAGCGGTGCGGGAACCAAAGCAGCCACTGAATGGCAGGCCAGTATTGAAACCAGCTGTAAACTGGATTGTATTGAGAATCTGGGCAGCGGCCACTATCGCTATACTTTCAGTAAAGCGCTAAATGGCTATTCACAGTTTGAAGGTCTGGATACCAGTTACGATGCCAATGCGACGACTCGCATCTATCTGGAATTACTGCCAAGCAGTGACAGCGATGTCACCAAAAAACTGATCAACATTACCTACGACTTTGTGCCAGCAACAGGTGCTGTTGCTAAAGCCGATGAAGGACGTCAGCTGATTGATCCACAACAAAGCTGCTATCGCTGCCATACTGCCGATCTTGGCGATACCGAACATCGTTTACTGATGCACGGTGGCAAGCGCTTCAACTTTGAAGGCTGTGTCATGTGCCATACCACCTACTCTGGCGATCCAGAAACTGGAAATCCGATCGATATGGCCACATTGGTGCATAAAATCCATCAAGCCGATTACAAGATTGTCGGTCACGGTGGCAGCATGCACGACTACAGTGGTGTTAATTATCCAGGTGAAATTGCCGACTGTCAGAGCTGCCATATTAGTGATGCGGCAACCCAGGCAGCTCAATACTATATCCCGGGTAACAATAGCTGTTTAAGCTGTCATAAGGATAAGATCAGTCAGGCACCTAACACTTGGAATGGTACTGCGGCATCGCTGTTCCATGACCGTGAACTGTTCCCTAATGCTTGGGCCAACAGTTGTGCAGGTTGCCACCCTGATAGCAACAATCCTAAAGGCGCTAGCTTGATCCACGATCAGTTACTTCAGACTCGCAGCAGCATTAAAGACCTCTATGGAATGTCATTAAGCGCTGTAACGCTGGACACTGACAGCCTGACCGCGGCAATCGACTTTAATAAGTTGAACACCTTCCCTGCACAAAACAATGCCATCAAGGCACTGTGGTTAGTGGTGAACGGTAAACCTGACGAACTGACTCGTCCGGCAAACAACGGTCAGCATAAGCTATGGGATATCAGCAAAGACAGCAGTGCTACAAGAGGCATGCTACCTAGCGATCAAGTGTCCCTTAGCATGGATGGTAGCAAGCTCACCGCCACTATTAGCGATGTCAATACCGCTGATTTCGGTACGCCAGCCGCCGCCGTAGTTAAAGCCAAGATGATTGTTTGTGCTAACCATAACACCATGACCGCAGTAAATTGCGACAGTGATGAAGCCGACACGCAAGTTGAAGTTATGTCTGCTAACGCACTGGATTTGACCGGAGCTAACGCTAGCCGCGCTATTGTGGCCGACGAAAGCAAATGTCAAGCATGTCATGATAGTGAAATGCAGCAGCGAATTGTTGATGCACATACCTTAGCTGGCAGCGCAGCAACCAATGCTAACTTCGCACCAGGTAACGATAAGTGCGGCAGTTGCCATAATCCAGTAAGTGCCACAGCATTGACCGATGGTAGCTGTAACAGCTGTCACAACAATGACACTGTTGCCTATATGGGCGCCGATATTTACCACACTGCGGGCGCTGACCATATCAAGTCATTCCGCACTGCCAATAACACGCTCAACTATCGTGAAATGGTGCATTCTCTGCACGCAGGAACTCGTACTGTTAAAGGTATGGGTGCGCCAAGGGATGAGACAACTTATCCTCAGTCAGCAGCCAACTGCCAGGCCTGTCATGACGCTGGTCAATTGGACTTTGCTGGACTGAAGAAAGAAAACTCTCAGTTAGTAGCCACAGTAGGCGCCACTGCCGATGGTCAAGTAACAGAACTGTCGCCAACAGTAGCCACCTGTGCTGGCTGCCATAGCAAGGTTGCCGATTGGGCTGGTCACGCCAGAGAGTTTGGTGGTGTGGTTGAAGATAACGCCAGTGCTGGTCGTATCTACAAGGCAGGTGACGAAACTTGTTACTACTGCCACGCAGAAGGCCAAGCTTACGGGGTAATCAAGCTCCACAAGGAAGCCAGTCAAAAATAGTCTGACTTTTGATAGAAAAACGGCGCTGCGGCGCCGTTTTTTATGGCTGCGAGTCTTGTAGCATTTCAGCCATCGTGACCAATCGATAACCTTTTGCCTGTAATCCTTCGATGATGGATGGTAGCGCAGCTCTTGATGCCTCACGGCTAGCATACATGACATGCAGTAACACAATGCTGCCCGGTTTCACCTGTGCCACAACCTGCTGAGCAATGGTATCAGCATCGACACCTAAGTCAGCGTCAGCTTCCACATTCCAAGTAACAGTAACTCGCTGATGTTGCTTAAGATACCAAGGTAACAGCAGTAATTTTTTGCCATATGGTGGACGAAAATAGATGGGGCCCAAATACCCCGCTTGCCGAATCGCGATATCTGTACGCTCAATTTCATTGGTGATAACCGCATATGAGCGAAAAACCAGCCTTGGATGTGACCATGAGTGATTACCCAACTGGTGCCCTGCGGCAACAATGGCCTTGGCCATGGCGCTATGCTGTGACGCCTCTCGGCCAGTAACGAAAAAAGTAGCCTTGACCTGATAGCGTGCCAATATTGCCAGCACTTGTGGGGTGAACTGTTCCGAAGGACCATCATCAAAAGTCAGCGCCACAACTGGTTCATGCGTATCAAGATGAGACACTAACTGGCCAAATAGCTGAAAATCCCGCGAACGTGCTAATAGTAGTAATGTTGCACTCAACAGTAAAACAAGCAGCAACCACCATCCTACGCGTTTAAGTAGCCGCCGCATCTTTATGCCGCAAGCGCTGGAAACAGGTATCCTGCCAGCTCCATCAGTACCGGGATGATCGACAGCGCTAACAACGCCGCCATTGTGCCGTTGAAATAGTGCCTGCGTTGTTCACTTGCTAACCAATGCTGTAATACGGTTCCAAATAACAGCCATACGCCAACACAAGGGAAAGACACCAGCAAGAAGACTAAAGCCAGCAGCAGCTGTTGTGATATGCCATCACCGCCACTCGTAAATGCGGCAATCGCCCCCACAGCAACTATCCACGCCTTAACATTTACCCATTGAAACAGTAACCCTTTCATAAATCCCAAAGGGTCAGCCGTATCATCTGCCGCCGTCACGGTACCACTACGCGCAATCAACCAAGAAAGATATAACAGATAGACACAACCAAAAGCTTTCAGCAACCACTGTAATGACGGGAATAACACAAACAGCTGATAGAAACCAATGCTGACCAACAGCAACATCAAGGTAAAACCAAAGCAGATACCACTAAGCAATGGCAGACTACGGCGAATACCAAAGTTAACCCCCGACGCCATCACCAGCAGATTATTTGGGCCAGGAGTCACCGATGATGACACCGCGAATAACAACATTGCGTAAAAATAATCCATTCTATCCCTAGCACATGCTGCACATGGTTGAGAGTTATTTCGATGGTTATATCACATAAGTTACGCAAGTGTTGCTATAAAAAAATCCCCGTAGCCTAAATGGCGACGGGGACTTTTTAAAAATAAGGCTTAACTGTGTAACCCTGGAACCCTGGCTTACGGGTGGCAAACGTTATGCAGTTCCAGATTAGTACCAATATCGCGGTTGCGATTGGCTTTAGCGTCATCATTCCGCAGTTGTGTCAGATGATCCAGATAAGCTTGATCCACATCTTTGGTGATGTAATGACCATCAAACACTGAGGTTTCAAAGCGTTTGATATCTGGGTTTTCCATGCGCACTGCATCAATCAAATCCTGCAATCCTTGGAAGATAATGCCATCAGCGCCAATGATCTTGGCAATCTCGTCCGCATCCCGGCCATAAGCGATCAGCTCATTAGAGGTGGGCATATCGATACCATATACGTTAGGGAAACGGATTTCCGGTGCCGCAGAAGCAAAATACACCTTCTTGGCACCCGCTTCACGGGCCATCTCAATAATCTGCTCAGAGGTTGTGCCACGCACGATGGAATCATCCACCAGCAACACGTTTTTACCTTTGAATTCAGCGTTGATTGCATTGAGCTTGCGTCGCACAGATTTCTTGCGCTGCTGCTGACCAGGCATGATAAAGGTACGGCCAATATAACGGTTTTTCACAAACCCTTGGCGATATGGCAAATTCATGCAGCGGGCAATCTCCAGCGCCACATCGACAGAAGTTTCGGGAATAGGAATAACCACATCGATATCATGGTCATACCATTCTTTTTTAATCTTTTCGCCGAGTTTTGTGCCCATATGTACACGGCTGGCGTACACGGAAATCTTATCAATGGTGGAATCAGGACGGGCAAAATACACGAATTCAAAAATACAGGGTGCGTACACCGGCGCTTCAGCACACTGCCGGGTATAAAGCTCGCCATCAAGCGTAATATATACCGCTTCACCGGGAGCCACATCGCGCATCACTTCAAAGCCCACGGCATCCAACGCCACGCTTTCAGAAGCAACCATATATTCGATACCTGTGGCGGTTTCATGTTTCCCCAGGATCAGAGGCCGAATACCAAACGGGTCGCGAAACGCTAACAATCCATTGCCGATAATCATGGCGGTAACGGCGTAAGCACCACGAGTTTGACTATGGACACGTGTAACGGCATCAAACACTTCGTCGGCAGACAATCTCAGGCTATCGGTCTTGTCCAGTTCATCGGCCAACAGGTTCAACAACACTTCGGAATCTGAGGTGGTGTTAATATGCCGCCGTTTTTTCAGTAACCCTTCGCTGAGTTCGCGCATATTGGTCAGGTTGCCGTTATGCGCCAAAGCGATGCCAAAAGGCGAATTAACATAAAAAGGCTGGGCTTCTGAGGCACTGGAACTCCCCGCCGTAGGGTAACGACAATGGCCGATACCGGCATTGCCTTGCAAACGCTGCATATGTTTTGGCTCAAACACATCTTTTACCAAGCCGTTGGCCTTGCGTAAACGAAATGCCTGTCCATCAACGGTGACTATCCCCGCCGCATCCTGGCCTCGGTGCTGAAGCACTGTCAGTGCATCATAAATGGTTTGATTAACCGATGAGCGGCCAACTATTCCGACGATACCACACATGGATAAGTTTCCTCGCTGTAAGATATTCTGATAACGGTATTTTTATATTTTGGGTACAAAGCTGGAGGCGTGCTCCATATAATTGAAGAACCACTGGATCACTACACCAAATTCCGGCACCAGCTGTGAGCTTTTCCACCAGGAGGTGTTAGGCGCACCGGTAAAAGCATCCAGAAAAAATAGAATGGCACTGACGATCAACACCCCGCGTAAAATACCGAAACAAGCCCCAAGGACGCGATCGGTTCCGGATAGTCCAGTCTTATTAACCAGTTGCCCCAGCAAATAATTCACCATCGCGCCGATAATCAGCGTCACCACAAACAAAATGGCAATCGCCACCCCGTTGCGTAGCATCTCATCGTTAATTTGGGTGATATGTGTCGCGAGCTCTTGGTAAAACTGGCTAGCGATGAAAAATGCCGCAAACCAAACCACCAGCGACATAGCTTCCTTGGCAAAACCGCGGATCAGACTGACGAGGGTTGAAAGCCCAATAATAAAGATGATGGCGTAATCTATCCAAACCATGGGTAGAAGTGTCCAGCAGTAATTAAGTTCGCCGGGATTCTACCAGAGAGTGAGTTTATTCTCACCCCCGGCGATGCAAATATTTGAGGTACTAGCACGTGGCTAACTCAGTTTTCCAGCGGATTAAACTGGATAATTTTCCCTTTCAATTTGGTCAAGGATTCCACTTTCGCTTGCTGCTCTTTTAGCCGCTCCAAAGACACTTCTGGGCCAACAAAAACCCGGGTCAATTTACCATCAATCGGCTTCTCTGGCAGTGTGTAGGCGGCATATCCGCTCGTCCGCAGCCGTTGGATCAGCCCCTTTACATTGGTGGCATTACTAAATGCGCCCAGCTGAATTGTCCAGCTGACTTGTGTCGCTTTTGGGGGCGTTTGTTTACTCTTTTCTGGTGTCTGAGTGGCAGCTTGTGCATCCTTTGAAACACTGTTTTCTGTTTGAGTTACGCTGCTCGCGGCGGATACGGCAGGAGTGGCAGTTTTGCCACTATCTGTTGCCACCTCGACGACCGGTTGCTCTGTGACGGCGGGGGCAGATTTCGGCTCCTCCAGGACAGTATTGTTGGCATTATCGGCAGCAACAACCGTCGTAGTCTGTGGCCGCAAAGGGATCTCAGTAAACTGCTCCTGCTGGTGTTGTTTTTTACCGTCCAGAATATCCGGCAAAAAAATCACCCCTAAAGCCATCAGCACCACGGTGCCCACCAAACGGTTGTGAAATTGAGACGACAAATCCTTATTCCTTTCCAATAGCTTGGACAACTTCTTTGAATCCAGAAACAGTGTAAAAGGAGCCAAAGACAATTACCACATCGGTGTTATGCAAACGTGGAGATAACGCGTTCCAGGCCGCTGTCATGGTCTCATATTGCTGACAATTGGTGCTAGGTAATGCCTGTTGCAACATTGCAGCCGTCGCGCCCCGCTCGTTATGCAAACTGACCAAATGCCACTCATCAATGAGCGGTGCCAACACACTTAATACCCCATGAATGTCTTTATCTTTAAGCATGCCACAAAGCGCGTAGCGTTTACCTTGCTGTGGTAATGTGCGCAGTTGCTCCGCGAGATAACGTGCGGCATGAGGATTATGAGCAACATCCAGCAGGATTAAGGGTTGCTCACAAAAATGCTCCATCCTGCCGCTCAGCGCTGCCTGTTGTAATCCTTGTTCAATGGCGGCAAGAGGCAACGTCTCATAAAGCGCTTCTAGTGCGGCTAATGCAGTTGCCGCATTAGCGACTGGCAGACTGGGTTTTGGCAATTGACGAAACTGCCAACGCTCACCACTGAAACACCAATGCTGCGCATCAAGCGGTTGCCAATGAAACGCCACGCCCACTTGCTTCAATAACGCGCCTTTGGCAGCAGCCACCTGCGCCACTGTCTCAGGCATTTGTGGCTCACCCACCACCGCCGGGCGACCACCACGAAAAATGCCCGCTTTCTCATAGCCGACTTGTTCCCGGGTATTGCCGAGGAAAGCTTGATGATCCAAATCGACAGCCGTAATCACGCTGACATCCGCATCAATGATATTGGTCGCATCCAAACGGCCACCCAGACCGACCTCTAGAATAACGACATCCAGCGCCGCTTGCTTGAATAGCATCAATGCCGCCAGTGTACCGTACTCAAAAAACTCAGGGAGATATCGCCACGGGCTTGCTCAATTTGTTGAAACGCCGCAATCAAATCGGCATCAGTTGCATCGACGCCCTGGACCCGCACGCGCTCGTTGTAACGTAGCAGATGCGGCGAGCTGTAAACACCAACGCGATATCCAGCCTGTTGTAGGATCAACTCCAGCATTCGGCAAGTTGTCCCCTTACCGTTAGTGCCCCCGACCGTAATCACTTTGGCTGGTGCTAACGTCAGTAACTGTAACCGCGCAGCCACTGCTGCGACTCGCTCTAGTCCCAGTTCAATTTCTTGTGGATGAATCGCCAGCAGATAATCCAACCATTGTGGCAGATTGGCCGATGCGTCTGGCACTGATATCGGCGTAACCGTTGCAGATGACTTCATATTCACACTCTTAACCTTGCTTAATTTCAGCCCTTGCGCCTGACTCAGCCCGCGAGGAACAATGGCCCGGGCGGCACTTGTGGCAAGTTGAAGTGGGCAGGATATGTCACATGTACCAGATACAACCCATGCGGTTTGGCTGTTGCTGCGGCCTGCGTCCGATCTTTCATCGCCAACAATTGTCCTAGCCAATCCAGCGGTTGGTTCCCCAAGCCGACTTCTAATAACGACCCTACGATATTACGCACCATATGGTGCAAAAATGCGTTCGCCTCGACATCAACAATCACATACAGGCCTTGGCGACTGACACTGATACGGTGCAGATTACGAAACGGGGTTTTTGACTGGCATTGCACCGCCCGGAAACTGGTAAAGTCATTTTCGCCCAGCAAATACTGTGCAGCTTGGTGCATCTTTTCCACATCCAATTCACCATGATAATGACTAACACCGTGGCGCATGATGCCGGGACGCAAATTATGGTTGTAGATAATATAACGGTAACGTCTGGCGGTTGCCGAAAAACGCGCATGAAATTCAGGCGAAACTTCCTTCATCCAGCGCACCGCAATATTATCGGGCAAATTGGCATTAACACCCATTGTCCATGCGCCTGGATTTCGCACCGCAGCAGTATCAAAGTGCACCACTTGTCCAGTGGCATGCACACCGGCGTCGGTGCGTCCGGCACACTGTAACGCAATGGTTTCATTAGCAACTACCGACAGCGCCCGCTCTAATTGCCCCTGAACGGAATCCACTTCCGCTTGCTTCTGCCAGCCAAAATAGCCACTGCCGTCATACTCTACGCCCAGTGCAATTCGCATCATATCCTCCGTCATCTCCAAGGCCGCGGATTCTACCACATCACCCCAAGGGAAACTGCTGTAAATCCTGAAGATGTCTGTTGCTGTTGGCCGGTGCTGTTTATCTCGGCGAAAAAACGGCACCTGCAGGTGCCGTCATCATCATGGGTCTATGGGTCAGCGGACTATCAATCGATATCTTTCAACAATGATTCGGCTTCATCTTTCTGCCGTACATTGCCATCGACCTGTACTTCCTTGAGTAGAGCCCGCGCCGCGTCACGATCATCAATTTCAATATAGGCCCGAGCCAGATCCAGCTTAGCGTTGACGGAGTTTTCCTCATCGTCGACATCCACTAAATCCTGTTCATTCACCAGCCCGTCCAGATCGCCCATATCCACATCTACAGACTTGTAGGGATCCCCTTCCACGGTTTCTTCGCTGGCTTCATTGAGCAGTTTATCGATATCGATATAACCATTCTCTTTCTGGAATGCGGACAGATCGGCATCTGACACCGCTTGCAATGGTTTTTTGGCAATCTCGTCAGCATCTAGTGCGGCTAGCGCTTCATCTACCGTTAACTTGTCTTGCTCTTCATCGAAATGCAGGTCATAAGCATCATCTTCCGCTAATGATGGTTGTTCATCAGCAAAACTCTTCAGCAGTTCATCGTCAGTTAAATCATCGTCTTCCACGGCAAGTTCGGGTAAGTCATCAGCATCACGACTGGTATGCGGGGCTTTCAGATCATCAAAAAAGCCAGTGTCTTTTTCCTTAACACTCTTTTTCTCGGCAACAGGTTTCTGCTTTTCGGCTTCCGTGAGTTCAGCTAATAATGCGTCCAGATCTGCCTCATCCGCAGACGCGGTAGACTGTTTATCTTCCGCAGACAATTCAGTATCTTGTTTGGTTTCTACCGGCGTAGAACTCTGTAGCAAGTTATCAATATCGTCATCGGCCGCTTCGCTGCCATCACGCTCCAGTTCGGCCAACAACGCATCGGCATCATCATCTTCCGATGCAACTGGCAGATCCGGCTGTAACTCCGCCGCTATCGCATCCTGTATCGCCTCATGTTCTGGCGAAGATTCAGGCCGTGTTGCGGGGGTGGGAGATTCCAGTTCCGCCAGCAAAGCATCTACATCCGCTTCGGCGGCATCATCACTGTCGTCATCTAGCCCCAGTTCTGCTGCGATTTCATCACCGAGATCATCTTCCGTAGCCGCCAGTTGTGTTTGCGGTGAGGCGCTCGTTTCCTTTTCAGCAACTGCCGTG
This sequence comes from Shewanella dokdonensis, assembly GCF_018394335.1. Taxonomy (NCBI): domain Bacteria; kingdom Pseudomonadati; phylum Pseudomonadota; class Gammaproteobacteria; order Alteromonadales; family Shewanellaceae; genus Shewanella; species Shewanella dokdonensis. The sequence goes on from NZ_CP074572.1 coordinate 217,271, forward strand.
AATGAGGGGTCGGAGTCAAAATCAATCACGAAATCATCTTTCGCTTTGCTTGGCTCTGGCTCTGGCTCTGGCTCTGGCTCTGGCTCTGGCTCTGGCTCTGGCTCTGGCTCTGGCTCTGGCTCTGGCTCTGGCTCTGGCTCTGGCTCTGGCTCTGGCTCTGGCTCTGGCTCTGGCTCTGGCTCTGCAGTATCAGTAACCGCCGCCGTACCGTCAACCGGTGCGTCCTCTTGTTCGCCAAACTCCTGCGCTAAGGCGGCAGAAACATCGGCTGGCAAGGTATCTGCCAGTGAGACTTCCTCGGTTGTGGGTTTGGTAGCCTCGGCCTTGCTTTCGTTATCTTCTAAGCCTTCCAGCAGTGAGTCAAAATCATCATCTTTAAGCGAGACATCGGGTTCGTCAGTCTGCTCACCCATCGCCTCAGCCCACAAATCGTCCAGTGACTGAGCATCATCGGCACTCAGCTCATCGGTCGTTTCAGAGGCATTATCGTCAACAAACATCTCATGTTCAGAGATATCATCATGGAATGCAGTGTCCAGACCTTCAGGTTCAGGTTGTAACTGCTGTAAATCCTTCAACTGTTCATCAAGGACATCTTCGTCATCCAGATGAATAGCACTGACGTCATCCTCTAAATCGGCGGCATCATCGTCTATATCCAGATGCGGTTCATCCGCCGCGGCAGTTTTAGCCGTTTCAGTTATCGGTTCAGCCGCCGCTTTTTTACGACGCCCCCAAAACAGCCAACCTAAAAACAACAGTAACCCTGTCGGCAGCAATGCGCTAATGAGCAGCAACAGCGGATTGTCCACTATGGTGCGCCAGAAATGACTAGGGGTTCCTCAGCTATAGGTTGAGGCTGAGCGGCATTGTCTTCTTTAGCGACTGCGGCGGCATGCTCCTTCGCGGGGGTTGGAGTCTCGGCTTCAGCTTGGGCACTTACAACGTCCGTGGCATCTTTATTCTCTGCCGGGCTGGCATCAGTTGCCGCGTCAGCCGTTTGCTTGGCCGCCAAGTCATTTTGCAGTTTTGCTACCTCAACCCGCGCGGCTTTCAGAGACTCTTCAAGTACCGTTACACGCTGTTGTAACTCAGCGATTTGCGATTGCAGCAATTTTTTCTCATCGTCAGCAGCCAGCAACTGATCTTTAGCTCGGCTGAGTTCGTCAGTGAGATTCAGATTGGTGGTTTGCAGATTATCAACATCCAAGGCAGCTACAGCGGAATTAGCGGCAGGGGTTTGCTTCGCGTCTACGGCAACAACAGGCGTTGCTGCGGCGGTTTCTACTGCTTGTTCAACTTTTTTAGCTTTGGGTTTGCTGGGTTTGACCGTCGCCGGTGCGGTTTGCTGTTGCCAAGCATGATCGTCTTGTTCTGCTCGCTGTTGCGCCAGACTACGGGGAATTGCCAGCATCACTTCCTTGGATGGAATTAGCAGGATCATGCCCTTTTCGAGGCTATTGTAGTTTTTGCTGGTGAAGGCGTGAGGATTGGCTTCATAGATTGCTGCCATCACTTGGTAAATACTGACACTGTTGTCGGGCCTTACCTGATTGGCAATACTCCAGAAGGTATCTCTAGGGGTAGTTGGGCCATATTGTCTTGGCTGTTCCCTGCTTTGACCATCTGGGCCGGTCACTTTCAGATTTTGCCCTTGTGCTGGCAAGGTCACGAATGGTGAGCTAAGGGCAAAAAAAGCGGCCGTCAGGCCCACGAGATATGAAGTGCGAAAGTTCATCAACTATTCCCTTCCAAGCGCTGATATTCGCCCGTAAACGACTGGCTTTAGGCATTGTATTTATTGGGTTTACTATAAACCAGAAACGTTAGAGCTGCTACTGTTCACATTTGCAAAACAAAAAAGCCTGGCTTGAATGCAGGCTTTTTAACGTAAATCTGTCGGTATCGCTCAGTTAAAAATAATCTCTGATCAATAATTCGCCAATCTGAACACTGTTCAATGCGGCACCTTTTCGGATATTGTCAGACACGACCCACAGGTTAATGCCATATTCGTGAGAGATATCTTTGCGAATACGACCAACATATACGGGATCAGTACCGGCACCTTCAGTTACCGCAGTCGGATATTCATCGTCATCTTCGAACAGAACAATCCCTGGAGCATCACGCAACACCGCTTTTACTGCTGCGGCATCTGTGGGTTGTACCGTCTCAATATGCACAGCTTCTGAGTGCCCATAAAATACCGGTACGCGCACGGCAGTGGGATTTACCAATATGCTGTCATCACCAAAGATTTTGCGGGTTTCCCACACCATTTTCATCTCTTCTTTGGTGTAGCCATTATCCATAAACTTATCAATATGTGGCAACACGTTAAAAGCGATCTGTTTAGGGTAAACTTTGGGTTCGGATGGTGTGCCAGACAACAGTTTGGCACTCTGCTGTGCCAGTTCCTCAATCGCCTTCTTACCGGTGCCAGATACTGACTGATAGGTAGCCACGTTGATCCGCGAAATACCAAAATTATCGTAAATAGGCTTCAGCGCTACCAGCATCTGAATGGTTGAACAGTTCGGGTTGGCAATAATATTCCGATTGCGGAAATCGGCAATAGCGCCAGGATTTACTTCCGGCACTACTAACGGAATATCCGCTTCGTAACGGAAATGCGAGGTATTGTCGATCACCACACACCCTGCATCGGCAGCAATCGGCGCCCATTTGGCAGAGACATCACCACCGGCAGAGAAGAAACCGATCTGAGCTTGGCTCCAATCAAAGGTTTCCACATCAATAATGTCCAACTGTTTGCCGTGGAAGGTCACCGTATTACCAGCACTGCGACTGCTGGCGAGCGGATATAGATTAGCGACAGGAAAGTTGCGCTCTTCGAGGATTTCAATCATGGTCTGACCGACCGCACCCGATGCACCCAACACAACAACGTTATATTCTTGCGACATTTACCGATGGACTCCAGAAAAACCTAATTCGGACAACCAATCTACCCCAGAACCACTAAGGTTTTCCAGAGCCAGCGCGCTGAATTCACGCCGATGACGGTGATTTTTCTCATATTGTCAAATTCGCCGGGAATTTGATGAATTTTCCTAAATTGTCGGTCATCATCTCGCAGATCGTAGATGAAGCGGCATAAAGATAGCAGTTCTGTCTCCGAGGGCGCGGAATGCAATGCCAGACGAGAATTCCAGCGCATCGGTAACAGATCGGCAAGTGTTTGGGTTTGCGCCAAGCCAAGCATCTGCTGCAACCGAGCATATAGCATCAGTGTGCCCCGTGCCCGCCCTTCCAGACTGTAACCGGCAATATGAGGAGTAGCGATATCTGCCAACGCGACCAGTTCACTCATAGGGTTAGGTTCGCCTTCCCAGACATCTAATACCAGCGCCATATCTGGACGTTGCTGTTTTACCCGGATTAAAGCTTGATTATCAATGACCTCGCCACGGCTGGCATTGATCAACCAACACCCTGGATTTAGAGCCTGTAACCGCTGCTCATCCAGCAGATGACGGGTAGCATCGACACCCGTTTCGGTCAAAGGGACATGCAGCGTAATGACATCGCATTCCCGCAACAGTTTTTCTAGTGAATACAAAGCTCGGCTATCGCCTTGCCGCGCTTTGGGTGGGTCGCACAACAACGTTGCCACGCCATAAGCACTCAAGCATTTGGCGACAGCGGTTCCGGTATTACCAGCGCCGACGATGCCAACTTTACGCTGTTTCAGTGAAGTACCGTATTTAGCCGCTAACTCCAGCAACGCGATAAACACATATTCCCCGACCGAAGTAGCATTGCATCCAGGAGCGTTACTGAAAGGAATATTTCTGGCCGCGAGGTAATCAAGATCGACATGATCTGTACCAATAGTAGCACTGCCAACAAACTGCAGTTTGTGGTTATCACGCAGTAAAGTTTCATTAACCTTAGTGACAGAACGGACTAACAGAATATCGGCATCAGCCACCGTGGCAGCATCCAGTTTACGGCCATTCACGGCAACAATTTCGCCTAAATGTGCAAATAGCTGTGGCACATAAGGCATATTTTCATCTACAACCAGCTTCATTGGGTCTTTTCTTTCCAACGCATAGTACTGAGCAAGTGCTCATTTTATCTTAATTCAACAACAGCGTCCGTTGATCATCGCGTTTTTAGCCATTAAAAAAGGAAGCCGTAGCTTCCTTTCTTGGGACAAAAACTGAGATTATCCCTGATATTTACGCATCACCAAGGTGGCGTTAGTACCGCCGAAACCGAAACTGTTGCTCATTACGGTAGTCAGATTGGCATCGCGATATTCGCGCACAATAGGTAACCCTTCTGCGGCTTCATCCAGTTTATCAATGTTAATTGATGGGGCAATAAAGCCATTTTGCAGCATCAGCAAACTGTAAATGGCTTCATGGGCACCCGCAGCGCCTAAAGCATGCCCGGTCAATGACTTGGTTGACGCGATAGGCGGCACATGGTCGGTGAACACCTCGCGAATGGCTTCCAGTTCCCGCACATCACCTACGGGAGTTGAGGTTCCGTGAGTGTTGATGTAATCGATAGGTGTATCAACTGTCTCTAACGCCATTTTCATACAACGCGCCGCGCCTTCACCACTTGGCGCAACCATGTCGTAACCGTCAGAAGAAGCACCATAGCCGACAACTTCCGCGTAAATCTTGGCACCACGCGCCAGCGCATGTTCCAGCTCTTCCACCACGACGATGCCACCACCACCAGAGATGACAAAGCCATCACGGTCTGCATCATAGGTACGGGAGGCTTTTTCCGGGGTATCGTTGTACTTGGTAGACAAAGCGCCCATGGCGTCAAAGCCCATGGTCAGGGTCCAGTCTATCTCTTCGGCACCACCGGCAAACACCATATCCTGTTTGCCCATCTGGATCAGTTCAACGGCATGACCAATACAATGCGCACTGGTGGCGCAAGCCGAGCTGATGGAGTAGTTCATCCCTTTGATCTTATAAGGTGTCGCCAGACAAGCACTGGCTGTGCTGGACATGATCCGCGGTACAATATAAGGCCCAATACGTTTAACGCCTTTGCTGCGCAACGTGTCTGCTGCCTGCACCTGATTAGCCGAGGAAGCGCCACCGGTTCCCACAATCAATCCTACGCGAGGATCTGAATATTGGGCTTCGGTGAGGCTGGCGTCTTCAATCGCTTCTTTCATTGCGAGATAGGCGTACGCCGCCGCATCACCCATGAAACGCAAGGCTTTACGATCGATCAATTCACTGGGATCAAGTTTGACATTGCCCCATACCTGACTGCGCAGTTGCATCTCTTCAAACTGTGCAGAGTGGGTAATACCACTGCGACCGGCGCGTAGGGATTCAGTGACTTCCTGCTTGTTATTGCCGATGCTGGAAACAATGCCGAGACCGGTGATCACAACTCTTTTCATGTTTAACTATCCATTCCGTACTGTCAGTACTTACGATTTGCTGACGCAATGTTAGCTGTTTTAGCAGGCTTAAGTGGTCAGCTTTCCATAAATATAGATAAAATAATGCCAATTTCAGAACCTATGTAACATCCTTAGTGCTGTTACAGGAGATTTATCTGTCCGTGATTGCCGCAAACCCTGCTTTACAGTCCCATTCGCCCCGCGAGATAACCTATCTAGGAGGCTGCGGCACCGCAGCGCTACCACGACTATTACAACACTGTACCGAGACGTTGCGGCATCGCCCGACAGCCAAACTTCATCTGCTGGTATTTGCCGCTGACGATACTGAAAATAAAGCAAACACGCACTTACAAGCACTGCTGAAGCAATTGCAGCCATTCAAACATTTGCCACTAGTACAGGCAATGTTGCAACAACCGCTATTGCCTATAGAGATGTGCCAACGATTACTATTGGCCGCTGGCCGGATAACAATTGATCTTTACCTTGGCAGCCATAGAAACTTGCTCAAGACGATTATGGCGCCATGCCCATGGATAACACTGTGGTACTGGCAAGCCCCTTTCACGCCAACCATTCCTTTCATCTGGCAACTGGCAAGATTTAGCTGCGATAACTGTGTTATCCATTTACCGGACGAGCAGTTTGCTACATTAAAACCGCATTTTATTACCGCCGGATTTCAATGTCAGTCATCAACGGAGATAACTAAAGTAAATGATGACATCGCCTTAGCTGAGCGTCAGGCACTACGACATGAAGCATTAACACAGAACACTCCCTATCCAAGATATTGTCAGCCTGGCCTTGACGGCGATTCGCCAGTTGCCATTATCGGCGCAGGCATTGCGGGGGCATCATTGGCCTTATCGCTGGCAGAGCACGGGATTTACTCCCAGGTATTTTACGCCGAAAACGATGTTGGAGCGGCCGCCAGCGGTAATAGGCAAGGAGCACTTTACCCACAATTCATACCGGAAGCCGATGCGTTAAACACCTTTTTTCAACAGGGCTTTCTGTTCAGTCGCCAGCGCATTGAGCAATTAGTCACCTATGGTCACGATATTCCCCATGATTTCTGTGGTGTGCTGCTTACGGGCTTTGATCCACACAGCCGCGCCAGGTTGGAGAAAATAGCCGCGGCTTACCCTTGGGATAATGAATTTTTGCAATGGTTAGCCGTTGATGCCGCCAATGCTGTTGCAGGTGTTAACGTTAACGAACCCGGGATTTTCTATCCGCTAGCGGGGTGGGTTGGCCCGCAAAAATTCACCCAAGCCGCCTTAGCGCAAGCACAGCAATGCGGATACGCCCAGACAAGAGCAAACACCCAGATTATCAGGCTGACGCCTAACGCAGATAAATGGCAACTCAGTGATGCGCAGGGAAATAACTACGGCCCCTATACCAGCGTCATCATCGCCAATGGCAGCGCCTTAATAGACTACCCACAAACTGCACAGTTACCGGCGACAAGATTTCGTGGGCAAGTCAGCGAAGTGCCAACCCAGCCAGGTCTGGCGGAGGTAAACACGGTACTTTGCGCCAGAGGTTATCTGACGCCGGCATGGGAACACGTCCATTGTCTCGGTGCCAGCTATATCAAAGATTCTCAGTCACTGAGTTATAGCGAAAGCGAGCAACAAGAAAATCTCGAGAAGCTCCAGCAAAGTTACCCTGATACCACTTGGCATAGCCAACTTAAGATGGGGCAACAAGCACGTGTTGGTGTGCGTATGGTCACCCGCGATCACCTACCTATGGCAGGCGCCGTACCAGATGTTAACGCTATTTACTCACAAGCCAAGGTCATACATAACATTGATTTCTGGCACAAAACCAAGGCGCCATTACATCAAGGATTGTATGTATTGGGCGCGCTGGGCTCGCGTGGATTATGCAGTGCGCCGCTGGCTGCTGAAATGCTGGCGGCGGAACTTACACATCAGCCGCTGCCGTTATCAGTCTCTGAGCTTGAGCACTTGAGTGCTAACCGCAAGTGGATGCGGAAACTCTTAAAAGGCAAAGAGTTATAACATGTAGCAGTCAGCATCCCCGAATGACTCCGGGGATGGATGGCGCACTAACTTACGATGCGAGCTTGTAACTCCAGCCAGGCGTGCTCCACCAGCCGATAGTCAGGATCTTCCAGTTCTTTTGCCGCCTGTTTCAGACAATCATTCATCTTGGTTGCCAAAGCATCAGCGCCCTGCTCCGTTTCAGCCTCCAATTCTGCCAACACCACGGCAAAATGCCCTTGCAGATAACCGCTAGCAAACAATGCATCGTCATCGCCGTTGGCAACAATTTCCGCCAGCCAGTGTTGCAGTGCCTGTTCATATTTTTCCAGCATGTTTTTACTCCACAAGATCGGGGTTAGCCACCTGATACATCACGTAATCGCGATAGCCAGTAATAATTCGGTAATAGCCACTGAGTTCAGCATCCAGCGCCGGGTCGCCACTATCCACGATCAGCGGTTTTCCTGCAAGTGCTTTAAGCTTGGTTTTGGTGGCAACAATAATGAGGTTGTCTCTGCCAATCTGGCGGATAAGTGCCGGAGACAACTGCTGATTACCTCGGCCAAGAATATGTCCCTGACCACCGATCAGGGTGATCACCAACTTGACTTGTTTTCCTGCGGTGGCAGCCAACAGCTCAGCAGCCGTCAAATCGTTGCCAATTAACTGTTTATCCTGAATAAGATCTACGCCAAGCAAGGTGTTATCGAGCCCCAACTCTTGCATAATGGCAGCAACAGTTGAGCCCGAGCCCATGATATATAGCTCATCTTCCATCTGTTCGATGACATCAGCGGCAATATCGGCTAACACCAGCTCATCCACTTCTCGGCCGCCCATTTTTACCGACTGAATATACCGAGGCGCAGCCGGCACAGTCATTTCACCATAACGCTTGGCGCGAACAGTACCAGCACGAAAGGCCACCTCATCAATATCCATCACATCGGCTTGCATCAGGCTGACCAATTGCCCGTCTAGCAGCATTTTCAGCACCATACCGGAAGCGTGTGGCGTGACACCATAAACACCGGAATGAATTTTCACGCCAGCGGGCACACCCAAGACCGGAATAGTATCGCCAACCACACTATCAATATCGCGGGCCGTACCGTCACCACCGGCAAACAGCAACAAATCTGGTTGGTAACTCAATATCTGCTTTACCGCTTCACAGGTATCAACAGCGGTAGTTTGCGCAGGCGCTGGGTAACAACAGGTCACCGCAAAACCGAGTTGTTCGGCCAACGTCTGCCCCATCGCACCGGCGGCGGTAATTATCTGCAGCTTGTCGGCATAGTCCTTAACCACAGCTAATGCTTGGCCCATCCGCTCATTGGCCTTAGGTGTTGCCCCTAACCGCAGCGCTTCATCAGCAACATTATCACTGCCCTTCAGCGCCACACTGCCGCCGAGCCCGGCTAACGGATTGATGATAAGGCCCAAACGAAATTGACGTTGCATCAGCGTTCCTTAGTTCAAGCCGCGATTGCCAGCTTACGTTTTGCCGGAGAGTTTTGATCCTCAGGAGGCAGCATCAACACCACCAGCATTGCGGCTACCGCACACGCGGCGGCAAATATCCACACCAACCAGGCACTGCTGCCATCGCCCCAGATATGGCCACTGATCCAGTTACCTAACGCGCCGCCCACACCAAAACTGATACTGGCATAAAGTGCCTGACCTTTGCTCTGATGGTGTTTATCAAAGTGGCGATGCACGAACTGAATGGACGAAGCATGTACCAAACCAAATGTAAACGCATGCATCACCTGACTGAGCGCCAAAATCAGCATATTGTCGGGGACAAACGCCACCAGCAACCAACGGATAGCAGTGACCGCCATGCCGGTCATCAGCAAGGCCCGTAATGTAAAGCGTCCCAATAACCTAGGAGCAATGGCAAACATGAAAATTTCCGCCATCGCGCCCATGGCCACAAACACCCCAGCGGTAGCCTCTGAATAACCGACCTGTTTGAGATACAACACAAAAAAGCCGTAAAACGGGCCGACACTAGCTTGCAACAACATCGCCGACAACAAAAACCACACTATGGGCTTAGTGAACTTCAACGGCATCACCTCATCGGTGGTGGCCGCAGTTCGGCTGGCTTGCAATGGCATAGAACAGAGGAATAACCCCGCGAATAAGGTCATGCCTACATATAATACGGCTTCTGGGCCAAACCACTTGACCACGGCACCGGTTGCTATCACCCAGATAATGTAACCAACGCTGCCAAAACTACGGATGCTGCCATAACGATTTGACTGCGCCCCTAACGTTTCCAGAGTAATCACTTCCATCTGCGCCAGAACCGCATTCCAGAAGAAGGTATAAAACGTCAGGCTGAGCGCCAAGTAGATAAATCCGCCGTTGTAGAAAAAGCTGAGATAACCAACTGCCGCAGTGAGACTCCCAAGTTTCACCAACTCGGCGCGGTGCCCCGTACGGTCGGCCACCATCGCCCACATATTTGGGGCAATGATGCGCGTTCCCATAAAAATCGCCATCAAAAAACCGATTTCAGCGGCGTTAAATCCCCGGTGTTCAAGAAATACCCCCAGATAAGGAATTAACGCACCGAGAATGGCAAAAAAGAAAAATAACAACCTGAGAGCCAGCGTAACTGCCCCTCAGGAATAAAGAAGTTCATCATGGTGGTTAACGCATTCCTAGTACAGGCGTCGGGCTGGTAACATCCAGATTCTGTGCGCGATGACGCAGCAGATGATCCATCAGCACTATGGCCAGCATGGCTTCGGCAATTGGCACCGCGCGGATGCCAACACAAGGATCGTGGCGCCCTTTAGTCACCATCTCCACTTGTTCACCCTGCACCGTCATACTCTTGCCGGGAATGCTAATACTGGAAGTCGGTTTTAGCGCGATATGTGCCACAATTGGCTGTCCTGATGAGATACCGCCTAACACACCACCAGCATGATTTGATTCAAACCCCGCAGGCGACATTAAATCCCGATGCTCAGAACCATGTTGGGTTACCACCGCAAACCCATCACCAATCTCGACCCCTTTAACCGCATTAATGCCCATCAAGGCGTGAGCGATATCGGCATCAAGTCGGTCAAACACGGGCTCGCCCAGTCCAACTGGCACATTGGTCGCCACCACGCTGACTTTAGCACCAATCGAATCACCAGACTTTTTCAGCTCGCGCATATATTCATCCAGCGCCGTCAACTTGCCCGCATCAGGAAAGAAAAAATCATTGCGTTCGATTTCGTCCCAATCGAGCTGCTCAGCACAGATGGGGCCTAACTGCGACAGATAACCGCGGATTTCTATTCCAAACTGTTGCTGTAGATATTTTTTGGCAATGGCTCCGGCCGCTACCCGCATGGCGGTTTCCCGCGCCGAAGAACGGCCACCGCCACGATAGTCTCGAGTACCGTACTTTTGCTGATAGGTGTAATCCGCATGGCCGGGACGGAACAGATCTTTGATATTGGAGTAATCCTGGCTGCGCTGATCGGTATTGTTGATGAGCAAGCCAATCGAAGTCCCGGTGGTTTTCCCTTCAAACACGCCAGAGAGGATCTGCACTTCATCCGCTTCCCGCCGCGCCGTGGTATAACGGGAACTTCCCGGACGGCGCCGATCAAGATCCCGCTGCATATCGGCTTCGGTCAATGCCAGCCCGGGAGGACAACCATCCACGATACAGCCCAACGCCGGACCGTGACTCTCGCCAAAACTGGTGACAACAAAATTCTGACCTATGCTGTTTCCCGACATCTAACTGTTTTGCCCCTATTCCTGAATTAATCGGTATTATTGGTCGTTAATACGCCAAGGCGCAAACGTCTGCTGCTGTTCCAGTAACTGATCTTTGGTCAGTACAAATACACCGTCGCCACCACGTTCCAGACTGACCCACGTAAAAGGCACATCGGGGAACTGTTCAATCAGGTGCACCATGGAGTTACCCACTTCCACTACTAACAAACCTGTTTCAGTCAGATAATCCGCTGCATTTGCAAGAATACGGCGGGTAATATCCAAGCCATCGTTGCCAGACGCTAAGCCCACCTTAGGCTCGTGGTGATATTCTTCCGGCATATTGGCCAGATCCACCGCATCCACGTAAGGTGGGTTGGAGACGATCAAATCGTATTGCGGCCCTTGAGGAATAGCGCTAAACAGATCGGACTGCATCGGATAAACCCGGTCCATCACCCCGAGCGTCTCAATATTTATCTGAGCAACTTCTAACGCTTCATTACTGATATCCAAAGCATCAACTTCGGCCTCTTCAAACGCATAAGCACAAGCAACAGCAATGCAGCCGCTACCGGTACACAAATCCAGTACTCGATTGACCGGTTTATTGTATAACCACGGACTGAAGCGATTTTCAATCATTTCGGCAATGGGTGAACGCGGTACCAACACCCGTTCGTCCACATAAAAATCCAACCCGGCAAAGGTGGCGCGGTGCGTCAAATAAGGCACAGGCAGGCGCTCACGCACCCGGCGGATAATCAGTTCGACAATTTTATGCTTTTCACTGCTAGTAAGATTGGCATGGATGACTTGCTGACCAATCTCATCAGGCAAGTGCAATGCGTGAAATACTAAAGAAATAGCTTCATCCCAGGCATTATCAGTACCGTGACCGTAATAGATGCCTGCATCATTAAAACGACTGACGGCCCAGCGCAACATGTCGCCTACGGTTCTCAGTTCGGTGACCGCTTCGTCAACAAAGATCTTGTCCAAAATCGCACTCCGGCTTGCTCAAAACTGTCCCATTGTAACTGAACTCTGTTCAGAAGGAACAGAATTCAATAAAATGCGGCAATGAGCAAAGAACCCCATAAAGAAGGGCTGGCGGAGTTTCAACAACTCGTTGAAGGCATTACGCCCCTGCCCCAAGACAAACGCCATTTTCGCCCACCGGTGAAAACTCGTCAGCAGTTGGCCGATAAGGTAGTGCAACTGCAGGCAACGAGTTATTTTTCTGATATTTATCAGCCATTGTTACCAGTAAATGGGCCCATGCGTTGGTGTCGTGAAGATGTTGATGCCATGGAGTTAAAGCGTTTAAGACGCGGCGACTATACCCCAGAGCTTTTATTAGATTTACATGGCTACCGGCAAACCGAGGCAAAACTGGAAATCGCGGCATTGATTCAAGCGTGTATTCGTGAGCATCTGCTGTGTTGCAGTGTCATGCACGGTCATGGCAGTGGCATTCTCAAACAACAGGTGCCTATGTGGCTGGCACAACATCCGCAAGTAAAAGCCTTCCATCAAGCGCCACGGGAATGGGGCGGCGACGCGGCTATTCTGGTGCTGGTTGATATTGGTGATCACCCACACCGCCGTTAACTCTTCGTAAAGAGTACAGCGCCTTAGACGGCGCTGTACGACTAACTAATACTATGGGCAGTTTGCTGCCACATTAATTCGGCGTGGCGACCCATAATATCCACCAGCGCCACTGATGATGTAGCAAACAATGGCGGTTCCACCCCAGCAACTAATTCACTCACCATATAGCCAAGTAACGGCATGTGCGACAGCACCAAGACATTTTCAGCTTGATACTGTTCGGCATATGCCAGTACCAACCTAGCAGCCATTTCAGGATCGGCGGCTGGCACTAGTTCGTCCAGCACCTTACATTTACGCGGCGCTGGAAAATGTTGCGACACTTCCTGCCACGTCTGTTGCGTCCGCAGATAAGGACTTACCAATACCAACTGAAATTTGACGCCAGTTGATTTAAGCCACTCGCTCATCAAGGCAACATGATGGAGACCGGACTCTGTTAATGACCGTTCCCTGTCATACTTTGCTTCGTGGCCAGCTTCCCCGTGGCGCATCAAATATAGCTGCATACATCACTCACTACAGAAGATATTATTCTGGTTATCTGTCTATTGTAGCCCTATCTCTGTTGGCAGAAAAACCGACACTCCCGCATTCTTTGCACGAAAAGCTGTATCTGATATTTGCCAAAAAAGCCACAGACCATCAATATATAATGATTCGTTCCCTATGGAAGCTTACACATTGCCCCCAATGCAATCCATCATTGTCAGTCCTAACGATCACCGCGGCTACCGCTATCTGGAACTGACTAACGGCCTCAGGGTATTACTCGTCAATGATCCACTAGCCACCCAGGCGGCCGCATCCATGGCGGTCAATGTGGGCCACTTTGATGATCCTGTCAACCGTCCCGGGATGGCTCACTTTCTTGAACACATGCTTTTTCTCGGCACTGAAAAATATCCGGATGCGGGTAGTTTCCTGTCATTTATCAATCAAAATGGTGGCAATAACAACGCCTGGACTGGCACCGAACTGACCAATTTTTCTACACGGTACCGCCTCAGGTTTTTCCAGAATCGATGGATCGCTTCAGTCAGTTTTTTATTGCGCCGATGTTTAACAGTGAGTTAGTTGACCGAGAACGCCATGCCATTGAATCGGAATTCCGTTTAAAGCAAAAAGACGACATTCGCCGAATCTATCAAGTCTTGAAAGAGACGGTAAATCCACAGCATCCGTTTTCCAAATTTTCAGTGGGGAATCTGGAAACTCTGGGCGGTGATGAAGAACTCCTGCGGCAAGAATTACTGACTTTTTACCAGACACATTACAGTGCCAACTTGATGACGCTGTGTGTGGTTGCCCCTTTATCGTTAGAAGAACTTGAGTTTCATACTCATAAATATTTCGGTGCCATCGCCAATCAACAACTTCAAAAACATTACCCTGACACCCCACTATTTTCGGCGACGCAATTGGCTCGCCAAGTACAGATAGTGCCGCTGAAAGAGCAAAAACGCGTCACAATTAGCTTCAGCCTCCCAGCCATTGAACCGTATTACCGTACCAAGCCTCTGACTTACATTAGTCACCTGCTAGGCAACGAGGGCGCCGGCAGCTTGCTAGCCTGGCTGAAGGAGCAAGGTTGGGCAAGCAATCTGTCAGCCGGAGGGGGATCAACGGTTACAACTTCAAAGAGTACAACATCAGCATTCAGTTGACTGACGCCGGACTCAATGCCTTGGATGACCTGATCGCTGCCTGTTTTTCCTATATCAGACTAATCCGTCTCGAAGGCCGTGATGAGTGGCGTTATCGGGAGCGAGCCAATCTCTTGCAGTTAGCATTTCGCCATCAGGAACAAATCAAGCCTCTCGATCTTGCCAGTCACCTAAGCATTAATATGCAGCACTACCCGGCGGAAGACATCATGTATGGTGATTATCGGATGGATGGTGCTCACCTGTCTCATATGGATGCGTTACTGGCATTGATGACACCAGATAACATGCGCTTACAACTGGTTGCGCCAGAACTGGATACCCAGCAACAAGCCGCATGGTACCAAACCCCCTATGGCGTATTCCCCATAGCGGCACAACGTCTGGCTCGCTGGCGTGAAGTGGGTAAGATTACCGGGTTGCAGCTACCGGCACCCAATCCTTTTATTGTGGCCGACAGCGTTGCTAGGCCAGAGAAGTCCAGCGCCAATGTGCCGGTAACCGTTGCAGAAGGCCCTGGTTACCGCATTTGGCACCGTAAAGATGATGAATTTAATGTGCCAAAGGGGCATCTTTATCTGTCACTGGATTCAGATCAGGCCAGTATGACGGTTCGGCATGCTGCACTGACCCGCCTCTACGTAGAGATGCTGCTGGATTATCTAACCGAATATACCTATCAGGCGGAAGTCGCCGGACTCAGCTACAACATCTACCCCCACCAAGGCGGCATCACCTTACACCTCACAGGTTATACCGGAAAACAGGAAACCCTATTAGCATTACTGATAGATAAAGCCAAAGACCGAAACTTTACCCCTCAGCAATTCAATACCATCAAACGCCAGTTATTACGGAGTTGGTACAATAATTCTCGGGCGAAACCGATTTCGCAGCTATTTACCAGCCTTACCGTGACTTTACAGCGCCGCAGCTATGAACCATTAAAGATGGCAGAGGCGCTGGAAGACTGCACATTGGACGACCTTAACCAACATATCAGCGCTTTTTATCAACGCATCTATCTCGAAGGCCTAGTTTACGGAGACTGGCTTGAGCAAGAAGCCAAAGTGCTCGCGAAACGCTTGCAACACATCCTATCACTGGTATCTAAACCTAGCCCTGAATCTGCGCGAGAGTTAGTTGACCTACAAGGTAAAGGCACCCTGCAGCGAGAGTTGGATATCACCCATCCAGATAGTGCCATTATTGTTTACTATCAGTCTGAAACAGCCGACCCGGCATACATGGCATTATTCAGCTTATTAAACCATGCAATGTCGTCGCCCTTTTTCCATGAACTGAGAACACAGAAACAGCTGGGTTACATGGTTGGTACAGGTTATCTGCCACTCAACCGACATCCAGGGATGATCTTCTACGTTCAGTCACCCGTGGCAGGGCCATTACAACTGTTGGAAACCATTGACCAATTCATCGCCGATTTTAATTATGCCGTGATGCAAATTACCAATGAGCAATGGGAGCAAACTAAAGAAGGACTGATCAGCCAGATTATGGAACACGATGCCAATCTTAAAACGCGAGGTCAGCGTTATTGGGTAAGCATTGGTAACAAAGATTATGGTTTTGACCAACGAGAGCAAGTTGTGGCCGAATTGCAACAATTAACAAGGGCCGACTTAATCAAGTTTATGATGAAAAAAATGCGCACTAAACATAGCGATAGACTCGTGCTATTCAGCATTGGTGAGCAACATAAACAACAGGAACCACTGATTGCAGGCGAAACCATCACTGATTTAAGAACATTTAAACTCAATGCCCAAAAATTCAACAGTTAAATGCGCCTCATATACAGCCACAAGGGATAGGGCTATTGGCATCGCTATATTTAGCATTACAGATGATTAAGTGCGTATTGAAGGAAATAACACCAATGCGATCAGCCTTCATATCGCCGACATCATTCACAATGATACTATGGCTAGCTGACATCAAAATATGTTCCATAGATGTTAAACTTTGACAAACGCTTTACTTTCTGAAAGAGTTATCTTTCAGAGACTTGGCATCCACTATAAAAGATTACATTATCCTGCACATTCACTTTCAAAGTTGCTCTGTCTGTTCTTCTTTACGTCTTTCTTTCTGACAGCAACATGCCTTGCCGATGAGTCTGATGAAGCAACATCGCAGCCTCCAGTCCTACTCAACGCTGAAACTTACGGCGTTTCCGACGGATTATCACAAAGTACGGTAACTTCTGTCGCTGAAGATGCCGATGGCTATATCTGGATCGGCACATTAAATGGATTAAATCGGTTTGATGGCAAAGAATTTAAACAGTTTTATGCGAATGATGAAACTGGTTTAAAAAGCTCTTTTATCCGTAGTGTTTTTTATGATAACAAAAAAAATATATTATTAGTCGGCACGGATGAAGATTTGTATCAGTTTGATGCTACCAATGAAAAATTTCTCAGTCTAAATATAAAGAAATATATAAATAACATCGATAATTATGAAAATAACATTTTAGTTGGAACTCCTGATGATACATTTATTATTGATGATTCTGGAAAATTATTAAAAAAGGTAAGCAGCGAAGGTATTGATGTAAAAAACACATTATCTATAAAAGATAATATATTTTTACTTTCAAGAGATGGTGATTTAATCAAGAACAACAAAATAATTAAAAAAAATATTAACCTCATAACAAAGTTCAAAGATAAAATCTATACTTTAAGCGATAAAAATATCTCTTTTATAGAGAATGATGAAACTCAGAAATTTTATAGTGATTCTGATTATATCTTTAGTGGGAATGAAAAATTATATTCAATAAGAAAAAATTCTCTCTATCAATTATATGAAAATGGAGAGTCTAAATTCATTGGTGAGATCAGCGCCAAAAACCAATTAAATAACATTTTCATATCAAGAAGGTTAAAAAATTCGATTTTCATTTCAAATTTAAATGAAGGTTTTATTTTAATAAAAGATGCTAGCAACATAATAAATAGATTGTCAGCATTAAATTCCCCCGTGTGGTCAATAAAGAGCAATAATAATCAAAACTATGTTATTTCAGACCAATCAAGTAAAATTAAAATTTATGACAAAAATCTACATCTAGAATACGTTGAGGATACAGAAATAGATGGGGCTAAATCCTCAACCTTGATTAATAATGAATTATATATAGGGATGAAAAATGGACTTTTCATATTAAACATTAATACAAAAGAAAAACAAAAAATACTAAACACTCCTATATCAGTAATAAGAAACATACTAAACAAATTAATAGTCGGAACTCCATCAGGTTATGTATATATTATAAATCCAGAAACAAATTACATTGAAAATAAATTGACAATTGATAATAACAATCCAATTTTTGATATCAGTAATTATAATAATGAAGTTATAATCGCCTCTCAAGGTGGAATATTCAACTTCGATATAGAAAGTCCAAAAGAAATAAAACAACTCTATAGCTCAGATATAGTATTTTGTGCCACATCAGATGAAAAATCCATTTTCTTTGGAACTACGCATGGAATTTATAGACATAATAAATCTTCTAAAGAAAATAGTTTGTTATTTTCTAATAAAAAACCGATATTTTCGATTATAAAAACTCATAATAACATAGTAGCCTCATCACTTAATGAAATTTTAATAATTAATAAAAATCAAAATAATAACGAAGAAGAGTATACAACTTTTCCAATAACTACAACGAATGGTTCTCAAGTTGAGTACAATACTCAAAGCATTGCAAAGTATGGTAAAGGTCTAATTTTAGGTGGAATTGAAGGCATTAGTTATGTAGATCTAGAAAAAATGGATCAATTTATCAAAAGTCAAAGACCGCCCAAAACTTTAATAAAATCATTGTTAATATTCAACATACCACAAAATATTGACAATATTCATTTAGAAGAATCTATTTCAAAAGCAAAAAAAATTACATTAAAGTACTCAGAATATCCATTTACTTTACAGTTTATCTCACCAACACTTGGCATATCTAACACAGAATATCAATATCGCTTAAAAGGATTATCAGACACATGGATATCTGCAAAGAATATTAACTCAGCGACATATACTAATCTTTCACCTGGCAATTATGAGTTTAATGTATATGCCATTAATCCTATAACCGGTGAAAAAGGTATTATGAACAAACTAGAAATAAATATCACACCACCATGGTGGCTTTCTAGTATCGCCAAAATAACATATATTCTGCTATTAGCATTCGTTATATTTATAATCACAAAAATTATTCTAAGAAGAAGAGAAATACAACGCCAAATTGCACTCAGTGAAGAACGACTAAAGCTCTCGTTGTGGGGAAGTGGTGACGAGATGTGGGACTGGGATATCGAGTCAGGCAAAATATATCGTTCCAACATCTGGGGATCTTTGGAATTTCCACGTGATGGTCAACGTTCTGGTCAGAAAGGAGAAGAAAGCAATATTCATCCCCAAGATCAAGAACGTGTTAGAGACGCATTAAATCGCCACTTTTACGGTGAGACTGATCATTTCGAGGCAACTTACCGAGTAAGAAGTAAAAATGGCGAGTGGTTATGGATACTTGATAGAGCCAAGATTGTTGAACGTGATGATAAAGATCATGCTTTACGCATGACTGGCACGATTAAAAATATCAGCAGTTTTAAGACCGCAGAAGAACAATTAAGATTATTTGAAAGAGCTATCGAAAATATTTCAGAAGGCGTCTTTATTCTCGATACTGACTTTAACTTTGTAGAATTAAATGAAGCGGCTTGTAACATTACACGTTATACCAAAGAACAAAGTATTGGCAGGCCTATATTATTTGAGAAATATTCAGCAGACTACAATAAACAAATTAAACAGCTATTAAGACAACAAGGTCAGTGGAATACAGAAATTGAATCCATTCGCGGTGATGGTTCGGTTTTCTTAATGGAGCTGACTATCGATGCAATTTATGATGAGCAAGGTTTATTGACCCATTATGTTGGTGTTTTTTCAGATATATCACATCGAAAACAGCAAGAAGAAGAACTACGTCGTTTGACCAACAATGATCTCCTAACGGGCTTACCAAACCGCTCTAATCTACAAGTTACACTAGAAAACCTAGTTAAAAAGGATCATCACCATACACTCATGATCCTTGATTTAGACAATTTTAAGAAAATTAATGATTCACTAGGGCATCAAGTTGGCGATGATTTACTGTGCCAGGTATCTTCCCGTATCGCGGGCATAATTCCCAAACACACCAGTCTCTACCGATTAGGCGGAGATGAATTTGCTATTCTGGTAGATAAAAATCCGGATATTGGCTCCAGTGCACTCATTGCCAATGATGTTATTGAAGCTTTCAATGAACCATTCACCCTATCAGGGGAAGACTTGGTCGTAGGAGTTAGTATTGGCATCGTACTCTATCCTGAAGATGAACAAAACGAACAAGCACTGCTGAGAAAAGCGGATATTGCTATGTATCATGCAAAATCGGCAGGAGGTAACAGATATCAGTTCTATTCAGAATCTCTCAATCGCAATGCATTACGACAATTAGAAGTAGAAAGCCTTATTCGTGAAGGGCTAAAAGATGATCTCTTTGAAGTCTATTTTCAGCCAAAAATAAGTTTGCGCACGGGCAAATTGGCAGGCATGGAGGCATTGGTAAGGCTAAATCATCCCCAATATGGGTTAATTCCTCCAGTAGAGTTTATCCCGCTCGCCGAAGAAACAGGGTTGATTGTCGAAGTTGGCGATGTCGTATTAAAGAAAGCCTGCTTTGCGGCTCAAAAATGGCGCGAAGACGGATTATTTACCGGAAGAGTCGCTGTCAATTTATCGTCACGGCAGTTTGCGCTACCGGACCTACAAACCCGAATAGAGTCAATTTTACGTCTCACTCGATTACCAGCAAATAATCTGGAGCTGGAAATTACAGAAGGGACCGTAATTAAACAACCAGAAAAAGCCATAAAAGTCATGCAGCAGCTGACCCGTATGGGGATTTCTCTCGCACTTGATGACTTTGGCACGGGGTACTCGTCCCTTTCTTATTTGAAACGCTTTCCTATTCATACCCTAAAAATCGATAAAGCCTTTGTCGATGATATAGATAAATCTGATCGCGATCTCAAAATGGTGGATTCGATTATTACGATCGCCCATAACATGGGGCTTTCTGTGGTGGGTGAAGGTGTTGAACAAGCAGCACAACTGAATATATTGCGAGCACTAAATTGTGAAGAAATACAAGGATTTATTTACAGTAAGGCGATATCAGAAAATGAATTTACAGAGTATTTAAAACAAGATAATACAATTTCCACTAATCAATGGGATGGCACTAATTAATTGTTGAGCTTAGTGTCAAAATAAAGTTGGCACGACATCTGCTTTATCTCTCTTGTCTAGCGTCAGAAGTCTATCGCTATCCGAGTAACTTACTGAATAAAGAGAGATAAAGAGATGAAAGCAATAATCGCCGCCGTACTAGCTCTGACAAGTGTATCTGTATTCGCTGCTGCGCCATATATCAAACTGAAACCTGCTGATGTCGCTGCTGCACCTTATATCAAACTAAAACCTGTTGATGTTGCTGCTGCGCCTTATATCAAACTGAAACCTGTTGATGTTGCTGCCGCACCTTATATCAAACTGAAACCTGTTGATGTTGCTGCCGCACCTTATATCAAACTGAAACCTGTTGATGTTGCTGCCGCACCTTATATCAAACTAAAACCTGTTGATGTTGCTGCTGCGCCTTATATCAAACTAAAACCAGCTGATGTTGCTGCCGCACCTTATATCAAGCTGAAACCTGTTGATGTCGCTGCCGCGCCTTATATCAAACTGAAACCTGTAGATTCAGCTATCGCATAGAGGTATATACAATGATCAACTCAATCAAGAAACTGCTGGGTTTTTCTAAGCCTCTACGCAAAAAAGCCGCACTTCCTGAAGGGCTACAACATCTGGAAGTAGTTACAGCAAATGGCTGGTGGAACTGATAAATGGTCACAAAAGATGGGAGCTTCTGCTCCCTTTCTTTTATTCCAAACGATAAATGACCTACATCTGTAAGCGGACAAATATTGCCCTATAGCAATATCCCTTAGGAAATTATTTGCCTATTTTTCAAACTGTTTATTCTAACCTTAATAACTCACCACATGATTTATGTAGCAATTGCCTACAACGCCACAACCCTAGCGTTGCCACCAACATCGCGCCGGCGATAGGTGCAATTACCCACCACGACCAATGCGCATAAACCTTCAGTTCAAACACATGCGTTTTTAATAACCAGATAGAAAATTCTGTCACTATTACCGCCAACGTTCCCGCGACAAGCCCCAATATTGCAAACTCTAGGGTAGTCGCCCAACGCAATAAGCCACCAGAAGCACCAAATGTTCTGAGTATTGCCAACTCTCGCTGACGCGTTGCCATTCCGGCTTCGGTCTGCGCTAACATCACTAAGGCGCTGGCCATAATGACTAATATCAGCACGAGTGTGAGTGCCAGAGAGACTTGGGACACTATGCCTTTGAGCTGACTGATGATCGCTCCAACATCGATGATGGAAACGGTCGGAAACTGACGGATAAGTTCAAGCACTACATTTTTCTGGTTGTCATTGAGATGAAAACTGGCCATTGATGTATAGGCAAAAGGTGCCATGGCCTCACGGGTAAAAATCATAAAGAAATTAGGCTGCATGGTTTCCCATTGCACCGCTCGGATACTTGCCACTTTTACAACAATCGATTGATTATCAATAACAAAACTCAGACTATCGCCAATCTTAATCCCTAGACGTTCGGCAACGCCGGATTCTACTGAGACGTCATCGTCCGCCTGATTAAAATGACCTTGTAGAATTCGGTTATGAGGCGGCATGTTATCGCGCCAAGTAAGATTAAGTTCCCGGGATATTCCCATACGCCCACGCTGCCCTTGTTCCTTTTGCTCTGGCGTGATGACATCTTCCCCATTGATGGCACTAAGACGCCCGCGGATCACCGGATAAATATCAGTTGCATCAATCGCATGACGTTGCAAAAACGTCTGCATTGGTGACACTTCTTCTGGGGCAATATTCACCAGAAAATAATTGGGCGCATTGTCGGGTAGCTGCTTTTGCCATTCATCTAAGAGATCCTGCCGTAATGCCAAAATAGTTAGAAGCAACACCAGCGCACTAGAAAAACCCACCAGTTGCAGGGCATTTTGCCTGGCGCGCCGACGTAATCCAGCGAGCGCCAAAGAAAACGGATTGGTGGTTTTCATCCCTATAGTTTGCCCCATACGGATCATCAGCAGCCCCAAAACGCCTAATAACAGCCCCAACAACACCACACTTGCCACAACAGTAAGCGTTAACGTCAGCGACCTTGAGTACAACCAGCCAAGTAACCCCATCGCCAGCAGACTAAGTAGCAGATGTAGCCACATGCCTAACTTCACGCCTTCTAATTGCCGTTGCAGCACTCTGAGTGGTGGAATATTAAGTAATCGCAATAATGGGTAAGCCGAAAACATAAACGCACTGATAAATCCAGTGGTAATACCTAACAACAACGGACGTAAAATGGGGGCAGAATAAGCGGCTATCTCAGCAGGCAGTGCCAATGTAATTAAAGCATCGAGCAGGAAACCGCCCACTAATCCCAAAGCGACCCCAGCTACAGTTACCAACAATAAATGTAGGCCAAACAAAATACGGATCTGGCGGGCACTGGCACCAAACGTCTTCACCATAGCCACCACATCATAGTGACGCTGGCAATAACGCTGTGCCGCAATACCAATAGCGGCGCAAGCCAAGGCGATACCTAATAAGCTCGACAACAACAGAAATCGTTCGGCACGCTGTACCGCACTGGCAATCGGAGAATCGCCAGATTGTACATCGACCCAACGCTGTGAGCTGGTGAGCAGCGGTTTCGCATAGGTTTCAAATGCCTGTAACTGCGCAGGCGTACCCACAAACTGATACAGATAAGTGACGCGGCTCCCCGGTTGAATAACGCCTGTAGCAGGAACATCATCCAGGCGCATCAACACCAGAGGGGCTGAGGCAAAAATATTAAAACCGGCATCAGGCAAACGGCTGATGGCGGCGCTCATTTTTAGGCGGCTGTTACCAAGCTCAACAGTATCAGGATGCCCAAGTAACGCAGCTAAGCGGCTTTCATACCAAATATTTCCTGGCTGAGGCAGTTTATTGGTTACCCCATTATCAAGCTCAATTTGCCCTTTAAGGGGATACGCATCATCAACCGCCCTTACCGTAACCAATTGAAACGCATCACCGCTGTAAACCATGGAGTTGAACTGCAGATTTTTTGACAACTTCAGCCCCAATGTGACGGCCTGCTGTAAAATTGCGTCGTCTAGCGCCACCGGGGAGTTGATGATGCGGTCAGCGGCAATAAATTTACTGGCTTGCCCATTAATTGCCACTTGTAAGCGCTCACTGACGCGGGCTAATCCGGTCACCGAGAGTACGGCCAGCGTGAGCGCCAGAATGATCAGTAACAACTGTCCCTGTTTGAGTTCACGCCTAAATAAACGCCATGCGAGAGTCCATGCCATCGTCATCACTCCCCAACCGCTGCAGTATCGTCAACACCTTGTTCAAAAAGCTGCCCATCATCCATGACTAATTGCCGTTCACAGCGCTGTGCTAGATGTAAATCGTGAGTCACTAAGACTAATGTGGTTGCACTTTCTTGATTCATGGCAAACAACATATCGGCGACTTTATCAGCATTGTGCTTATCCAAGTTACCAGTGGGCTCATCGGCAAATAGCACTTTGGGTTCACCGATAAATGCCCTGGCAATCGCCACCCGTTGTTGCTCACCGCCTGACAACTGCTTTGGATAATGAGTTAATCTGTGCCCCAGCCCGACTCGTTCAAGCATTCGTTTAGCTCGATCTCTAGCATCCTGAACTCCCGCGAGTTCAGCTGGCAACATGACATTTTCCAAGGCACTCAAGGTATCGACCAGCATAAACGACTGGAAGATAAAACTGACTTTTTGCTTGCGTAGTGCCGCCTTCTGCTCTTCATCTAGACCAGACAGGGGCTCGCCATCCAACCAGATTTCACCAGAACTTGGGGTGTCTAATGCGGCCAACAATCCAAGTAGCGTAGACTTGCCAGAACCTGAAGGACCAAGAATGGCCACACTCTGCCCTGGCTTGACATCCAAATTGATGCCTTTCAGGATAGTCAGCTCACCTTCCTGAGTCGTTACGGTTTTAACCAAATGGGAAACTTTTATGGCACTGTTGTTCAAAATCGCTTCCTTATGTTGTCGTCCGGTGGTCTGTTTACCACTGCTATTAATGCTAACTGCTTTACCGCTTCAAGCCGCCACGCTGCTGGTGCTTGGCGACAGCCTAGGTGCCAGCTATGGTGTTGATGAACACAAAGGCTGGGTTGCAGGATTACGCAAAGCGTTACCAGAGCATACCATTATTAACGCGTCTGTCAGTGGTGAAACCTCTGCTGGCGGACTGCGACGTTTGCCGGGATTGTTGCAATCAGTAAACCCTGATGTGGTTCTGGTAGAGTTAGGTGGTAATGATGGGCTACGCGGCTTTGCCCCCGCGGAACTGAAAAAATCTTACAAAAATTATTACGCTGTCACAGCAAGCGGGCGCCAAAGTGTTGCTGTCTCAGGTAATGGTGCCACCCAATTATGGCCCTCGCTATGAAAAAGCATTTATGGCGGTTTATGAACAGTTGGCAACCAACCCGCAGGTAACCTTGGTGCCCTTTTTTATGACCGTCATTGCCCCACACCCAGAGTTGATGCAACGCGACGGCATACATCCCAATGAGCAAGCCCAGCCAACCATCAGCGAATTTATGTTGCCATGGGTGCAAAAAGCGTTGCAGTAAACAGCTCGCATTAACGGCCTATGGCTTAAAGCCAAGTATGGAAAATATCAACCTCGTGCCCAAGGTACTGTCCATGGGCGTATACCTGCATGCCCAATTTATGTGCTAACGCTGCTGACGCCTGATTACCCGGCATAATCAACGCAATCACCTCGTCAACACCGCACTGGGTTTTAAATAACGGTAATGCGGCACTGGCAGCTTCAAAGCCAATGCCCTGCCCCCAATATTGTGGAAAATAGCGATAGCCCAGCTCCACCTTATCAAAATCTGCCAGATATTTAGGGCCACAAAATCCAATAACCTTACCGCTGGCTTTTAGCTCAACGGCCCAGCGACCATAGCCATACCTTTCATAGTCAGCATAAATCACCTGTTTCAGGACTTGCTCTGCCTCATGCAGATGTTGAAAAGGTGTAGAAGGGATGTAAGTCAGGATCTGTGGGTCACGGTTCATCTCAAAAAGTGCGCCTAAGTCATCATCTTGGAAATGGCGCAGGATCAGTCGGTCACTGGTAGCCAGGATCATCAGGATTCCTTCGGATTAGTTTTATTCATAAAAACGGTAACTTAGCATAAATAAATGTCGTGCTGAAAGCCGCTTGTCTTCTATATTTCCGCACTTTAAAAACGGTTAAAATATCCCCATTCGTTGAACAACGATTCACAAGGAATGATTATGTTGATGCAAAAACTATACGTACCGCTGGCTACGCGCACCAATCAGTACATTATGGCTGACATCAAGGTCACTGATGCCTTACTTGCTCATTACGACAGCTACGAACATTGTTACCGCAGCATCAGCGAACAGTTCTTTAAGCTGACAGCTGATCAAGAGCTGTTTAATGTGCATGTTATTGCCAATGACAAGCTGCCAGTGGTGCGTTATCACACCGAAGCCTATACCCTGCAAACCGCAGAGCAGATTTTGTTCTTTTATAACCCGGCTTACCATGAAGCACAAAGCCTGTACTTCGAGCCAGACTATAAAGCACGTAAGCTGCGCTTCCTGTTTTTAGCTACAGGTTCAGATATTCGCGCCAATGCGGCTAGCTTTCACAACCGGGTGCGCGCCGTGGTCAAAGACCTATTGCCGCTGCTGCCTGAAAAACAGCTCAACGTCAAAATCCGTGACCACCAGCATATGACCTATGATCTGTTTGCCTCTGCCAAAGGCGAAAACAAAACCTATGGTTATAAGCTGCGTAACATTTACATGCGTTATAAATCCAGACAGTGTGAGTTGCCAAGCAATTACACCTCTACCGCTTACGTCAAAGTTACACTGCCACTGAGCCGCCAATTAAAAATGTCGGTGCTTAAGCAGGATACCGATGATTATTCAGCGCTGTATCAGTATCTGGAAGACCGTTTCCTGGCAGCGGCGAATCAGAAACACCTGAAACATGTGGCAATGGTGGGGAATGGCTTGACCCCATTGGTACGTAATAGCAAATATGAAGAGCTAGGGTCTACGAAGGAAACCGTACTGATCGGTTTTAACCCCAATGATAACGAACCCAAGTTTCTACAGCACTGGGACGGGAAAAAACAGGTCGAAGCAATCGATTTCATCCTGGTTGCCACCCATGATGATTATTCTGAGCCAGGTTACTGTCGCTATATGAATCAAGTGGAAGCAGCACTGAAAGAGTTTGCTAAAGCGATTGAGTTAGATCCTAAGACCCAGGAAATGATGGTCGGCTTCTATCAGCACATTAGTTACCCGCTTTAATACCAGTGTAACTATCTAAAAACAAAGGCAAGGTAATTTACCTTGCCTTTGTTTTTTAGCGTTCCGATCTTAGGACTGGACACCATAAACCACTACATAGGACGATTTCTTTGTAGCAATCTATCGTAGCATTCGCTCAACATCAACGAAGCACTATGAGCCAGTTTATCAGTGATTTTTTTACGGATCTGATAACGAACCTTGATCACCTGTTTTTCGTCCGCCAGTTTCATCAGCAAGTCATCACTAGTGCCAATCTCATCCACCAAACCAAGCGCTAATGCCTGTTGTCCGTACCAGTGTTCCCCGGTTGCCACCTTGGCAACCTCCAACTGTGGCCGGAAATTGCTCACAAACCCCTTAAACAATTCATGCGTCTGCTCCAGTTCTTCTTGGAACTTGGCCCGACCTTCATCGGTATTCTCGCCGAATAACG
The DNA here is from genome assembly GCF_018394335.1 of Shewanella dokdonensis. Taxonomy (NCBI): domain Bacteria; kingdom Pseudomonadati; phylum Pseudomonadota; class Gammaproteobacteria; order Alteromonadales; family Shewanellaceae; genus Shewanella; species Shewanella dokdonensis. The sequence goes on from NZ_CP074572.1 coordinate 244,834, forward strand.
TCAAGGTACGTTTGAATTCGCCAGCCGTATGCTGTTCATAATCAATATCGTGCTTGCGCAACAAGCGATGGAAATTAGGTATTTGGGCGACTACGCCGATAGAACCAACAATGGCAAACGGCGCGGCGACAATATGGTTAGCCACACAGGCCATCATATAGCCACCACTGGCGGCGACTTTATCCACGCACACTGTCAGCGGTAATCCGGCACGTCTGACGCGCTCCAACTGGCTGGCGGCCAAGCCATAACCATGCACCATACCTCCGCCGCTTTCTAGACTAATCAGTACCTCATCGGCTTTATCGGCAATGGCCAGCACCGCAGAAATCTCTTCCCGCAGCGAAGCCACTTCAGACGCTTCTATCCCGCCTTTAAACTCTAGGACAAACACCCGTGGCAATTGGCTATCGGTGGCTTGCTTGTCTTTCGCTTTTTGTTCCGCTTTATGTTGTTTTTCATAAGCCTTGAACGCTTTTTTATCCAGTAACTCCGCCTTGAGATGATGCCGCAGCGACTGCAGCTCTTCACTGATGTGTGTCAGCTTCAGTTCGCCACGCTCATGTTTTTGCTTCATTGAGGCGGCAACAACGAGCAACACGACTGCGGCAATGGCCACCACCAGGGTAATCGCCTTTGCCAAAAACAATCCGTAATCGTATAAAAATTCCAAGTGTTCAAATCCCGGCAGCCGCTGGCTGCAACAGACTAAAAAATTGCTTGCCATTCTAGCAGTCAAGCTGTTGATAAAAAACCTGTATGTGCAAGCCGTTACCACTGGTAACAATTGACGTATATGAAACCTTACCCTAGCGGTTGAATGATAATGATTGCCAGATAACATCGCAGCTGTGCTAACATGCGCCCCCTCGCACCAATAACCCCGCAAGGTTTTTTAATGACTCTGACATACATTCCCGGTAAAGACGAAGCGCTGGAAACTTCGATCAATACCATGCAGCAACGACTGGCAGATCTGGGCTTTGATATTGAACAGGCTTCATGGTTGAATCCGGTGCCCAATGTCTGGTCTGTACATATTCGCGATCGCAACTGCCCAGCGTGCTTTAGCAATGGTAAAGGTGCCAGCCGCGACGCCGCACTTGCCAGTGCCCTAGGTGAATACTTTGAACGGCTTGCCTGTAACTACTTCTTTGCGGATTTTTATCTGGGAGAGGAATTAGCCAATGGCCCATTTGTACATTATCCCAATGAAAAATGGTTTCCAGTAAGTGAGTCCAAACCCGCAGGGTTACTTGACGACTATCTGTGGCAGCATTACGACCCACAACAAGATTTGGATATTGCCACGCTGATTGATGTGCAATCAGGTAACCCGCAACGGGGGATCTGTGCCCTGCCGTTTGAACGGCAGTCTGATGGTAAGCTGGTGTATATTCCAATGAATATTATCGGTAATCTTTATGTCAGTAATGGTATGTCGGCTGGCAATAGCAAGACAGAAGCCCGCACACAGGCGTTATCTGAATGCTTTGAGCGCTATGTTAAAAATAAGATTATTGCCGAATGTATCTCGCTGCCAGAGATCCCTGCTACGGTATTGGCACGTTTTCCTAAAGTACAACAAGCGATTGCCGCACTAGAAGCCGAAGGGTTTCCCATTACTTGCTTTGATGCGTCATTAGGTGGTCGTTATCCGGTTATCTGTGTCACCTTGTTCAATCCGCAAAATGGTGGTTGCTTTGCCTCCTTCGGTGCGCATCCACGCTTTGAAGTGGCATTGGAACGGACAGTAACAGAACTGCTGCAAGGTCGGAGCCTGAAAGATCTGGATATTTTCCCATCGCCATCATTCAACAATGACGAGGTAGCGGATCACACCAATCTAGAAACTCACTTTATTGACTCCTCGGGTTTAGTTTCTTGGGATCTGTTTCGCGAAACCGCTGACTTTCCCTTCAGTGACTGGAACTTTAGCGGCTCAACTGAAGAAGAGTTTGCCCATCTGCTAGGCAAATTCCACGATGAAAATGCCGAAGTTTACATCGCTGACTACAGCCACCTGCAAACTTATGCCTGCCGTGTACTGGTACCAGGCTACTCAGAGATCTATCCGGTAGATGACCTATCATTCGCCAACAACAACCGGGCAATGAAGCTGCGCGCCCTGTTAGAACAGTGGTTACATGCGGCGACAGATAAACAAAAAGCGGCGCAAGTATTGGCTGAAATTGACGCGCTGGACCTAGATGAATTTCAACCACTCGATCAACTATTGTGCCTTGCCGTCGACGCCAATAGCGCTTGGGCAACACTGCGTATTGGTGAGCTGCGCTGTTTGCTGGCACTGGCGCTGAACGAACTGCAAGATGCCTATGACTGGGCACAATGGACCGTAGACTTCAACGCTTATGGCATCACGGCAGAAAAACAACCTCGATTACGTTTTTATCATACCTTGTTGGCGTTGTTGCAGATGCAGGAAGAAGATCGGGAGGCTGAGGAATATCTGCCTAAATTCCGCCGCATGTTTACTGAACATGACGTAGCACTGGCGCTGGCACACATCAAGGGGCAGAAGGCTGCTTATGACCTGCCTAAGACAGGTGGATTATTGAATTTTAATAAGCATCAGAGTCTGTTGCAGGCGTACGCAAAGCTGCAAAAAGCCAAAGCAGCATTTAAGGATTGGCGCACAATTTAACGCCTATCTTGGATAAAAAAACCGGCGGTTGCCGGTTTTTTTATTCATTAAAACTACATCAACAACATATTACGCCGCGGTTTTAGGAGTTGAACGCGCCGCTGATTTATCATTTTCAACCACTTTAGCATCTTGAGCACCTGAGGCTTTTTCAGTTCCCCAAATCCCCAAACCGATGACGCCAGCGCCACCAACAATGTTCCCCAAGGTCACGGGGATCAGATTAGCAGTAACGATATGGCTGATACTCAATGCTTCTAAAACCTGCTCGGTATAACCGTGGCTCAGCAGCAAATCGGTAGGTAACAGATACTTAAAGGCAATACCAACAGGCAACATGAACATATTGGCAATACTATGTTCAAAACCGGTTGCCACAAACAAGGCAACTGGCATTACCATCAACAACGCTTTGGTGCCGACATCCTTGCTCATATAAGCAAACCACACCGCTAAACACACCATGATGTTACACATCATCCCCAGCACAAACGCCTGTCCCCAGGTATGATGCACTTTGTGCAAGGCGATACCGACAACATTCAGGCCCCACTGCCCGCCATCGGTCATATACAAGCCGCCTGCACATACCAAGCCCACCAGTATCAAGGCACCAACCGCATTACCTATATAGACTTCAATCCAGCACGACAGCATCTTGGCAAAACTGACACGCCCTTGCGCGCAGGCCACAGCAGATAAGACAGTACTAGTGAAAAGTTCCATACCGAACAGCACTACTAGGATCAATCCAAGACTGAAGACAGCCCCACCCATCAGGTGCACTGCCCCCCAATGAGCCTCTGAATTCCCGGTAGTCACGGTGACATAAAAAACGAAGGCCAGACCGATAAAAAATCCGGCATAAATCGCCTGAATGAAGCGATAAAGGGACGGCTTATTAACTTTTCCTTCACCACTGGCGATGACGGTTTGCAAATGTTCAGAAAACAGTTTCATTTTTTTACCACCTTGTTGGGCAGTAACCGAAGTTCTAGCCAGGCATACACTCGGCGAACAGGCCATAAATACTTCGGTCTGCCGAACATTAATTAATTTTCGACCGCAAAGTTACCAAAAATTAGAAACTTTTGATTTAGAAACAAATATTGCAAAACTACATCATCGTCAGAGTATTTATGCCTCGTTTTATCGGCAGAAATCAATTTATGCTGCGAAAGATGTTAGCCGCCTCTCAGTTCCTTTCAATATTGAATAGCAGCTCAAAATTTGACTGATATCCAGCCGTCTGTTGCTAGATTCCCGCGATGCCAGCCTTTACCCCTAATGGTTGCTGGCCAATAATTAACCACGAAATACCCTAGTTACTGACAGCCGGGCTCACCTTACGACAATTTTTATTGTTTAGCCATCGCTTAATTACAATTGTTTCCATAACATAAATTCATAGCGGTTCCGTGATCCAGTGCATATTTTTTATGTTACAAGGGGGAGCATCTGCCATAGATTGGCACATTTTGGCGATTCAGCGCCATTCACAGTATGTCTGTGGACTCGTTCAAAGATTAATGTAAACAGCCGGTTATCAATTGATTAGAGTAATTACTCATATCTTTGCCATATAAAACATCTACAATTTTGCAGTTTAGTAGTGAATATCACTGGTGGATACGGATCTTAATTGTTTAAAAATTGATAACTCAGTAGCAAATTTAGCATTAACTTAAGCCGAGTGATTGTTAAGTGGTGTGACCACCTACAATCTTATGCTAATATCTTTCTGGACAATTGGTCTTACCAATTTAAGGTTAAGGGCATTTACAGATATTCTTCAATCGGTAAAAGACTGATTGATTTGGTACCTGAAAGCTTGAGACTCCGACCAGAGAATTAAGCAGCGAGACAGAACAGGGGTTAACGTCCCGAGGAAACAGACAGGACAGTAATCCCGCCCACTTTATCAAACAAAAGGTGAAGTACGATGACCGACACAACTGATCTGTTCCAAAAGGCCTGGGAAGGGTTTGTACCTGGAGATTGGAAATCTGCAGTCAACCTGCGTGATTTTATCCAGAACAACTACACCCCTTATGAAGGTGACGAATCCTTCCTCGCAGGTCCTACTGCGGCCACCAACACTTTGTGGGAAAAAGTGATGGAAGGCATCAAGCAGGAAAACCGCACTCACGCCCCCGTCGATTTTGACACTGACAAAGTCTCCACCATTGATTCACATGATGCCGGTTATATCGACCGCGAACTCGAAACCATTGTGGGTCTACAAACTGATGCACCACTGAAACGGGCCCTGTTGCCAAATGGTGGGATCCGTATGGTAGAAAGTTCATGCCAGGCATATGGCCGTGAACTGGATCCACAACTGAAATATATTTACAGCGAACTGCGTAAAACCCATAACCAAGGTGTGTTTGATGTCTACACACCAGAAATTCTTGCTTGTCGTAAATCTGGGGTATTGACCGGCTTACCAGATGCCTACGGTCGTGGCCGTATTATCGGTGACTATCGCCGTGTAGCCCTTTATGGTATCGACTACCTGATGCAGGACAAATTTGCCCAGTTCACTTCACTGCAAGCGCAGATGGAAGCGGGTGAAAACCTGAGTGACGTGATTCAGTTACGTGAAGAAATCGCCGAGCAACATCGTGCCTTGGCACAGATGAAAACCATGGCGGCCAAATACGGCTTTGATATCTCTGGCCCGGCCACTAATGCCAAAGAAGCCATTCAATGGACCTATTTCGGCTATCTGGCCGCAGTGAAGAGCCAGAACGGTGCCGCTATGTCTCTGGGGCGGACATCAACCTTCATTGATATCTACATTGAACGCGATCTGAAAAAGGCCTGCTGACTGAAGCACAAGCGCAGGAAATGATTGACCATTTCGTCATGAAACTGCGTATGGTGCGCTTCCTGCGTACCCCAGAATATGATGAACTGTTCTCTGGCGACCCAATTTGGGCCACCGAATCTATTGGTGGGATGGGGCTAGACGGACGGCCATTAGTGAGCAAAACCAGCTTCCGTTTCTTGCACACACTGTCCAACATGGGCCCAAGTCCTGAGCCAAACATCACTGTGCTCTGGTCTGAAAATCTGCCCGAAGCCTTCAAAAATACTGCGCTAAAGTCTCCATCGATACCAGTTCAATCCAGTATGAAAACGATGACCTGATGCGCCCTGATTTTGAATCAGACGATTATGGTATTGCTTGCTGTGTAAGTCCGATGGTTATCGGTAAACAGATGCAGTTCTTCGGCGCTCGTGCCAACTTGGCTAAAACCCTGTTGTACTCCATCAACGGCGGCGTTGATGAAAAACTGAAAAAACAAGTCGGCCCCAAAACTGCGCCAATCACTGCTAACGTGCTGACATTTGATGATGTCATGGGGCGCTTGGACAACATGATGGAATGGCTGGCAACTCAGTATGTCACTGCACTGAATACCATCCACTACATGCACGATAAGTACAGCTATGAAGCGGCGCTGATGGCACTGCATGACCGCGATGTACGTCGCACTATGGCTTGCGGTATTGCGGGTCTGTCTATTGCTGCCGACTCATTGTCTGCTATCAAATACGCCAAAGTTAAACCGGTACGTGACGAAAATGGCATTGCCGTTGACTTTGAAATCGAAGGTGACTATCCGAAATTCGGTAATAACGATGCTCGTGTAGATGACATCGCCTGCGATCTGGTACATCGTTTCATGGATAAAATCCGCCACAAACAGATGTATCGTAATGCCATTCCAACTCAGTCAATTCTGACCATTACTTCAAACGTGGTTTATGGTAAGAAAACTGGTAACACACCAGATGGACGCCGTGCCGGAGCACCGTTTGCGCCAGGGGCCAACCCAATGCATGGCCGCGATGAAAAAGGTGCCGTAGCCTCGCTGACATCCGTTGCCAAACTGCCATTTGCTCATGCGCAAGACGGTATCTCCTACACCTTCTCTATCGTGCCAAACGCATTAGGTAAAGAAGACTCAGCCCGCCGTGCTAACTTAGCGGCACTGATGGACGGCTACTTCGCCCATAAACCGGGTCACGAAGGTGGTCAACATCTGAACGTCAACGTAATGAACCGCGAAATGCTAGAAGATGCCATGGTGCACCCTGAGAAATATCCTCAGCTCACCATCCGTGTATCTGGCTATGCGGTACGGTTTAATTCGCTGACACCTGAACAGCAACAAGATGTAATTACCCGTACTTTCACCAAATCCGTCTGATAAGATGGGCTGCAATGGCAACATTGCAGCCACTTCAGGAGTATTGATGGCAGTTACAGGAAGAATCCATTCGATAGAATCTTTCGGCACAGTTGATGGCCCAGGTATACGCTTCATCGCGTTTATGCAGGGGTGTCTGATGCGCTGCAAATACTGTCATAATCGCGATACTTGGGATTTGGACGATGGCAAGGATGTAACGGTCGACGAATTGATGGAGCAAATCCTCAGTTATCGGCCGTTTTATGAAGCCAGTGGCGGTGGTGTGACAGCCAGCGGTGGTGAAGCGGTGTTACAGGCAGAGTTTGTGGCGGCTTGGTTTAACGCCTGCAAACAGCAAGGGATCCACACTTGTCTCGACACCAATGGTTTTGTACGCAAGTACACACCCGTTATTGATGAACTATTGGATAACACAGATCTAGTAATGCTCGACATCAAACAGATGGATGATGCCAAACACATAGATCTGACCAAAGTGAGTAATCAACGGACGCTACAGTTTGCCCAATACCTTGCTAAACGGGGACAAAAAACCTGGATCCGTTACGTAGTGGTTGGTGGTTATACCGAGGATGAAGCTTCAGCGGAGATGCTGGCTGAATTCATCCAACCCATGCGCAATGTAGAGAAAGTGGAACTACTGCCTTACCACGAACTGGGAAAACACAAGTGGCAGGCGATGGGAGAAACCTACGAGTTAGAAGGTGTGACCCCACCGAGCCACGATACGATGGAAAAAATCAAAGCGGTATTCACTAAACGCGGGATCAACGCCAGTTATTAAGGCTAAATCTCGTCCCAGAAACTGGCTTCAAGACGTTCAAATGCCAGCTTCAGAATAACCGCCATGTCCATGTAACAGGCCTTTGCGCCAAGTGGACGCGAACCAGCGCCCTGCTCTACCAGCCTGGCGTTAAGTTGATTGCCCCACTCCAGCAATGATAACGGGAGCGGATGGCGTGCTCGCCATCCCAACCAAAACATTCCCTGAAGTGGCATACTGATAAAAAACAGGATAGTGGCTAGTGCCTGAGGCAGATAAGCCCATCCATATAAATACAGCTGGCTACCACCAGCAAGCAGGGCTAATCCCGGCATCAGGGTAGTTGCTAAACGGGTAGCGCGGATCACGCGAAACTCAGGAAAGTGATAACCCAATTGTCGCACCATGGGCCAGGTCTTCATATAATGCTGACCATCGCTCAAGGTCTTAAGGATACCGGAATTCAAGGAACGCCCCTGCAGTAAAGAGAATGCTTTTACCTTAGCACATTTCCAAAAACTGACCCAACATAGAACTGGACAAGGAAATGCTAAGTGAACACAGGTTCGGAAGCTGGCTTTCCCGGATCAGTTAATAAAACGGCATAAGGTTTATTAAGATGTCAAATAAACTGGTATTGGTTTTAAACTGTGGCAGCTCTTCGCTGAAATTTGCGGTCATCGATGCCATCACTGGCGATGCAGAGATTTCAGGGCTGGCAGAGTGTTTTGGTCTGAAAGACTCGCGCATCAAGTGGAAATACAACGGTGAAAAACACGAAATGTCACTGGGTGCCTATACTGCACACCGTGAAGCTGTTGAATTCATTGTTGAAAATATATTAGGGCCATTGCCAGAATTATCTTCCAAAATTCTGGCCGTCGGACATCGAATTGTGCATGGCGGAGAAAAGTTCACCCATTCAGTAATTGTTGATGACACTGTCATTGACGGTATTGAAGAGTGTGCCTCTCTGGCACCACTGCACAATCCAGCACATCTTATTGGCATTCGTGCCGCTATCGCTTCTTTTCCCAACTTGCCCCAGGTGACTGTGTTTGACACCGCCTTTCACCAGTCCATGCCGGAAAGAGCTTACATCTATGCCCTGCCCTATAAACTGTACCGTGAACACAGTATCCGCCGCTATGGCATGCACGGCACCAGCCACTTGTTTGTCAGTCGCCAAGCAGCGCAGATGCTCGACAAACCGATTGAGGAACTGTGCCTGATTTCTGCCCATTTAGGCAATGGCGCGTCAGTTACCGCCATCAAGGGCGGCAAAAGCGTCGATACCTCCATGGGCTTAACACCGCTGGAAGGCCTGGTAATGGGCACCCGTTGTGGTGATATGGACCCCTCTATCGTCTACCACCTAGTTCATCAATTGGGCTATACCGTTGATGAAGTCAATTCAATGCTGAACAAACAGAGCGGCTTGTTGGGGATTTCTGAGCTGACCAGCGATTGCCGCGGCATTGAAGAAGGTTATGCCGAAGGCCACAAGGGCGCGACGCTGGCGTTAGAGATCTTCTGTTACCGCCTGGCGAAATATATTGCGTCATATACCGTGCCACTCGGCAAACTGGACGCAATAGTGTTCACTGGTGGCATTGGCGAAAACTCTGACTTAGTGCGCCGTAAGGTTTTGGAAAACTTAGCAATATTTAAATTCCAGGTTGATGACGATCGTAACAAGGCGGCTCGCTTTGGTAACGGTGGCATTATTACTGCCGACGCTAGCCCAGTCGCCATGGTGATCCCAACCAACGAAGAGTGGGTTATTGCGGCAGACGCCTTAAAACTCATTGAGTAATCAACGGTTATACCGCGCCAGTGGCACATTTTACCGGGCGCGGTATCTGGACAAACAACAAAATCTTACGCACCAGCAGTGACTATTGCGAAGGTTTTAAGAAGAGGTTTCTATGTCCCGTAACATTATGTTGATCCCCATAGGTACAGGCGTTGGTCTGACCTCAATCAGTCTGGGGATGGTTCGTGCACTTGAGCGTCACGGCGTCAAGGTGCGCTTTTTCAAGCCCATCGCACAACTGCGGCCCGATGATAAAGGGCCAGAACGCTCCACCACCATTCTCAGTAAATCCCCAACCGTTAATCCGCTCGAACCTTTTGATATGGATCATGCCGAATCGCTGATCCGTGCCGATCAGACGGATGTGCTGATGGAGCAGATAATCGCTAGAGTATCTGAGTCGGTTGGTGCCACTGAAACCTTGATAGTTGAAGGGCTGGTGCATACTCGTAGCCATCACTTTGCTGACGACATCAACTATGCCGTTGCCAAAGCCCTGGACGCCGATATTATCTTTGTGGCAACGCCTGGCAACGACACCCCCAATGGTTTGATGAATCGCTTGGAGATTGCCTACCATTCATGGGGCGGCGCACAAAATCGCCGATTGATCGGCGCCATCGTCAACAAAATAGGTGCACCCGTTGATGAAGAAGGCCGCACCCGTCCCGATCTGTCGGAGATGTTTGACCATGATCCTAGCCAGCATATCGATACGGCTGGCATGTTCCAACTCCCAGGCAAAAGTCCACTACGGATCCTAGGTAGCGTGCCCTACAATCTTGACTTGGTGTCACCGCGCGCATCAGATTTAGCCAAACATCTGCGTGCCAGGATCCTTAATGCGGGAGAAATGCACATGCGGCGGCTGCGTAAAGTCACTTTCTGCGCCCGCTCATTGCCGAATATGGTCACCCACATCAAAACCGATTCGCTGTTGGTCACCTCAGGCGATCGTTCAGATGTGATAGTGTCTGCCTGCCTCGCTGCCATGAATGGGGTCAAAATTGGCGCCTTGCTACTCAGTGGTGGTTATGAACCAGAACCCGCCATTATGGACTTGTGTGAACAAGCTTTCGAAACCGGCCTGCCCGTGTTCCTTATCGACAGCAACACCTGGCAGACATCCCTCAATATTCAGCGTTTTGACCATGAAGTTCCGGTAGATGACGCGGTACGTATTGATCTAGTTCAGGAATACGTTGCAAGCCATATCGATCAAAGCTGGATTGAAAGCGTGACAGAAAACTCACCGCGTGAGCACAGATTGTCACCACCAGCTTTCCGTTACAAACTGACAGAACTGGCGCGGGCAGCCCATAAAACCGTGGTGTTGCCGGAAGGTGATGAACCGCGCACCATTAAAGCCGCGGCAATCTGCGCTGAACGCGGCATTGCCCACTGTGTGCTACTGGGCAAACGCGATGAAATCATGCGTATCGCCAACCTGCAAGATGTCAGCCTTGGCGAAGGCATTGACATTATCGACCCAGACGAAGTCCGCGAACGTTATGTCCAGCCCATGGTGGAACTGCGTCGTGGTAAAGGCTTGACCGAAGTGGTCGCGCGTGAACAACTGGAAGACAACATGGTGCTTGGCACTATGATGCTGGCGCAAGATGAGGTTGACGGGATTGTTTCCGGAGCGGTGCATACTACGGCCAACACTATCCGACCACCGTTACAGTTGATTAAAACAGCGCCAGGTTCAAGTCTGGTATCCTCTATCTTCTTTATGTTGATGCCGGATCAGGTATTGGTTTATGGGGATTGCGCCATCAACCCAGATCCTGATGCAGAACAGTTAGCCGATATCGCCATTCAGTCAGCCGAATCTGCCAAAGCGTTTGGTATTGACCCGAGAGTAGCGATGATCAGTTACTCTACCGGTAACTCAGGTAGTGGTTCTGATGTGGATAAAGTGCGCGAAGCAACACGAATTGCCAAGGAGAAACGCCCGGATCTGGTGATCGATGGCCCCTTGCAATATGACGCAGCGGTAATGCCCAACGTGGCCCGTTCCAAAGCGCCAGATAGCCCGGTTGCCGGTAAAGCAACGGTGTTTGTATTCCCTGACTTGAACACAGGCAACACCACCTATAAGGCGGTACAACGTAGCGCCGATCTGATCAGTATCGGCCCAATGTTGCAGGGCATGCGTAAGCCAGTGAATGACCTTTCTCGCGGCGCATTGGTGGACGATATCGTCTATACCATTGCCTTAACCGCCATTCAGGCAACGCAGAACTGATAACGTGTTACATAAAAAAGACGCCATTTGGGCGTCTTTTTTATTGATGCTGCACAATCACACCGCAAATTTTCCATGAACGACAAAAATTGACCATCAATAATTTAAACGTTATTTCAATCTGTTAGGATGTTCACTGTGAGTATTCAACAAAGTTGTCCACAGATTTTGTGGATAACCCTCGGGTTTATTCAGCCGCAATTTAGTGCTGCGGCCCAGTGCGGTGTAACGGCTTGCGGTCTGCCCCAAAAACCCCGATACTGACTACATCAGCCTCTATCTATAATCGCATGAGATACGTAATATTTTTCTGCATGATATGTCTGTTTGGTTGCAGTGATGCGGCCAAAGATGGCGAAGCAAGTCCAGAACAGATTGCTCTTGGTTTCTTCCAAGCAATCTATGTTGACCGTGACGTTGAAAAAGCCACGCAATATGTTGATGCCCCCATTAAAGATGTGCTGCGCAGTTACTACATTGCACAGTCAGTGCAGCGTTATATGCTCAACCTGTCGATGACGGATGTCACTCTGTCAATCGAAGATATCGATATCGATTTTTTCCGTAAATTCTCTGATGAAGTCACGGTAGTGGTTAAACTTGTTGGCAAAAAAGCGGGCGAAAAATGGATAGACGACCGCACATTAAAACTCAAACGGCGCGGTAATAGCTGGATAATTATTGAGGTTGTACCAGAAACAGGGAAAACCAACGTAGGAGCCTTCTAGCCTAGGGTTATCCTTAGCCTCGGAGCGTGTTACACTCTGGCTAGTTTTCAGAATTCTCTGGCCAATCATGAAGCAGTTACTGGATTTTCTTCCTCTTATCATTTTTTTCGCTGTCTATAAGCTATATGACATCTATGTTGCCAGCGGGGTACTGGTGGCGGCAACCGCGCTACAGTTAATTATGACTTATGCGATATACCGCAAGCTGGAAAAGCTGCATATCATCACCTTTGTGGTGGTTGCCATTTTTGGCTCTTTGACACTATTTCTGCACGACGATGTTTTCATTAAATGGAAAGTGACCATTGTCTATGCCCTGATGGCACTGGCGTTAGTTGTCAGTCAGTGGCTCAAACGCCCGGTGCTCAAATCCATGTTAGGCAACGAACTCAAAGTGGCTGACCATATCTGGACAAGAGTCACTTGGTACTGGGCCATATTTTTTGTACTGTGCAGTCTCGCCAATATTTATGTTGCCTTTCATTTAAGCCAGGCAACCTGGGTAAATTTTAAAGTGTTTGGCCTTACCGCCGTAACGCTGCTAAATACTATCGTAACAGTGTTATATCTGTTTAAACACATACCGGAAGAGCAACGGAAGGAACTCAAATAATGTGGTACATGATCTCATCACAAGACGTTGAAAATAGCCTGGAAAATCGTTTATCAGTAAGACCTGCCCACCTCGCGCGTCTGCAGTTGCTTGCCGATGACGGGCGGTTAATGGTTGCCGGTCCGCACCCAGCTGTTGATAGTGACAATCCTGGTGCGGCGGGTTTTACCGGTTCACTGGTGGTGGCTGAATTTGAATCGCTGGCAGCGGCCCAAGCCTGGGCAGATGCCGATCCTTACGTGGCGACCGGCGTTTATGCCAGTGTGATTGTTAAACCTTTCAAACCGGTCTTACCATAAATGAAGATTGTTTCTTTCAATATCAATGGGCTGCGTGCACGCTTGCACCAGCTACAAGCGTTGATTGACAGCCATCAGCCCGACATTATTGGCTTGCAGGAAACTAAGGTTCATGACGAAGCATTCCCGTATGATGCAGTGGCGGCAATGGGCTATCAGGTGCACTACCATGGTGGGAAAGCCCATTATGGGGTAGCGCTATTGTCAAAAATAGCGCCATTGCAGATCCAAAAAGGCTTTCCTAGCGATACAGAAGACGCTCAGCGCCGCTTGATAACCGGCGAGTTTATGCAGCCTAATGGCCGAACATTGACAGTTATCAACGGCTATTTCCCTCAAGGCGAAAACATTGCCCATGAAGTGAAGTATCCCGCCAAGCGTAAATTCTATGCGGATTTAATGAACTGGCTTAACACTAGCTTCAGTCCGAGCCAAGATATTGCCATCATTGGTGATATGAACATTTCCCCCATAGATCTCGATATCGGGATTGGAGCCGCCAATGCTCGCCGCTGGTTACAGACAGGCAAATGCAGTTTCCAGCCTGAAGAACGTCAATGGTTTTCAACACTGCTCGACTGGGGACTGGTTGATACGTTCAGGCAATTACACCCAGAGCGAGAACAACGCTATTCATGGTTTGATTATCGGAGTCGTGGTTTTGACGAGAATCGTGGACTGCGGATCGATACCATTCTCGCCACTGCAACATTAGCGCAGCGGCTGCAAGAAGCCGATGTTGACTATGACTTACGCGCCATGGAGAAACCATCGGATCATGCGCCGATTTGGAGCACTTTTGACTGCCGTGCCTAAGCCACACGGACAATGACAGTGACATGGTCAGCAACACAAACGCCCAGCAACATTGCTGGGCGTTTTATTATCAACAACCTGATTTAACTGCCGCAGCGCTGGATAACTTGCGGATTGGTAACCACAATGGCCGGAGTCCCGGCCGCAGCTGTCGCGGCAAATGTTGCCACCTGCGACTGCATTTCTGCGGTTGCAGCCGCCGCCATACCATCGGTCACACCGCTCACCTCTGACGGACTCACAATGGAAGTATGATGCCCTTTAGTGAAACGCACTGCACCGTGGCTACCACTGCTGTCCACACAGCTCAGCCCCAGGTTTGTGATCAGCGGCTCCGTTCCTGACAACGGAAAGCCACTCACACTGTTAGGTAACACCTGATCGGGTTTATTGTCGGCACCATCACCGACAATCTCAAGCAGATGCACCGGCAAGCCTGACGCCTGCAACATGGCCGCCTGACTGATAGGATCGCTACTGTCTATTGCGGTTTGAACCGCAAAGGCAAACGTCGGGATAAAATTTTGATATACCGTCTGTACCAGCGCGGCATATTCAGCAGAATCCTCTGTATACCCTGCTGTATTAGCCGCAGTGACTAACGCCTTAAAGGTGTCCGATGCCGTGATGTTGGCAAACAACACGGGCGAGAAGGTAGCTGAGCCAGCAAAGCTCCCGGCCAGCCCGCCACTTGGCGCAACCAGTGATACGCCTTTTATCCCGTAATAATTTGGCAAAGCACTACCACTGCTGGGATCGACCAGCCCACTGCTGGCATAAGTCGCAAAATCGGTGCCGACAATAGCGCCCAAACTTAACCCTTGTGCAGTGATCTTGTCGGCATCAAACAGCGGAGAACCACCACCAGCCACCTGTGATGCGCTCAAACCACCAATGGCTAAGCGCAAAGCGAGGTGATCCACGGTAGCCTGGCGGAAGTTGTCACGCACAGATAAGGTACTGGCGATATTCACAAATACCAGGGCATTACCATTATCAAACGCATGCGGCTTACCAATCACAGTGCCAAAAGATGGATCGGTGGCAGAGACCTCGTAGACGCCATCATTATTCGCATCATAGGAACGGGCACCATGCAGAGGCATATCCATCGCCACCAGCGCCACGCCAGCAGCAGCGTAACTGCCAGCATAAGCCAAGGCCATCTCCTTGCCGCCGCCTAAGCCGTGCATTGCGAGTGTTGTTGGCCAGCCGCTAATAGGTGCGTTAAACGTTTTACCTTGGCTCGTATAAAAAGCCGCAAGTTTGGTGGCGTTGGGCACAGTGATCAACAAGGAAACCGTCTCATAGCCCTTAATGCTGGGGATGGGATTAAAACGCGTCAGATGCCGATTCACATCCGCGTTGCTGTCATCATCCAAGGTCCAGTTTTTCCGGCAAGTAACGATGGATTGGCCAGTGCGGCACTCGGGTCTATGCCATAGCTTGTCGCCTGAGTCGCAAAATGGCTCTGACTCATGGTGCCATTTTGCAATGCCTGCAATACGGCAACCGGACTATCGCCTAGCGCCTGCCAATGGCCATCAATACCATCACAACTAGCAGATGAACAATCGCCGTATATAGGTAATCTTATTGCGGCAGTATAAACATCAGCCATATCAGCCAATACATAGGCGGTACCATCTGCCGCCGTCAGGCCCGCAGCGGTGGCCGCTGTGTACCCTGCTGGCATAGGTGGTTGCACCCACGTTGGCGCATAAGGTGAACCCGATTGCAACATCAAAAGTTTAACTGTTTCATAGACATCACTTACCGATTGGGTGGTAAATAATCCCGAATAAATAATTGTGTCACTATCAATACCGTGGCTACTGCTCAGCCCTTTTTCATAACTGTTGACCAGTGTCTGCAACATCAACTGATCGGGTGTTTCGAGTGGATGGGTTGCAATATCCATTTTCAGCAAAGCATAGGTTGTGGAAGGCGCAACGCTGCGGCCTTCAGTGTCCTTGATTAAAGTAGTTGCAGCATAAAGGTAAGAGTGGGCGGGTTTAAGCGGTTTCAGCGGGATCACGACAATATTATTGCCAGACACCTGGGTAATGAAATCTTCTCCCCAGGTCAGCTCATCCGCCACGGCGCAAGCGCTGACCGCCGTGGCGGACTGACAACTGCTATCGGTTGATAACGGCCCGCCACTGGTTGCCTCGAATAGCCGCACAGCGCCCGCCTGTGTCACCGATGAAGCCAATAAGCCTACCGCATTACCAGCGCTGTCCTTTGAGGGGGTAAAACCTATGGTAATCGCTTGCGTGGTTGACCAACCATCCAACGCGCCTAACGCCAATTGTGGATCGGTATAATCCCCGGAACTTTCCCCCGGCATGTTAAGCGTACCATCCAGCGTACCACTGAGTAGTAGGTCATTAGGCACAGGTATTGCCGAATTCGCCGGATCAAATATCAGATGTGTTTCTGGTACCAACGGTGCGGTATTGTCTTGCAGCTCATCGTAACTGTCGCCACCGCAGGCTGTGAGTCCAAATGCCGCCGTCATGGCAGCAACCACTATCAGTCTGTTCATGTTTGTAACCCCAAGTCTTGTTGTAGTAGTTTTGTTTCCCTGACAAATTGGTCACAATACCCCAAATACAGCGACCACAGAGATGAGACCTAAGTCCCAATCCTTATCAAGTTAATGCAAAATTATCGGTTTAGCTACAAAACAGAAACAAATGAAACCAAGGTATTACGCCACTAATCAGCCATTTGTTTTAAACAAAACAAACAGTCATCGGCAACACCAATCGGGTAGCGGGTTGCTGGGAAAACGGGAATTTAGTTGATGTTGGACTATCAGGCCAAAAAAGATTTACTACGCCATAAAATTATTCTGGTAACGGGGGCGGGTGATGGCATTGGCCGTACTGCTGCCATCACCTATGCGGCTCACGGCGCAACGGTCATTTTGCTGGGGCGAACGCAACAAAAACTGGAACAGGTGTATGATGCCATTGTCGCGCAAGGTAGCCCGGAGCCACTTATCATGCCGCTGGATCTCGCAACCGCGACCACGGCCGATTATCAGCATCTGGCAGACTTGATTGCGGTTCAGTTTGGCAGGCTCGATGGGTTACTGCACAATGCCGGTTTATTAGGAACACTCACACCATTGCAGCAACTTCCCATCGCAACGTTAGAGCAGCTGCTAAAGGTCAATGTGGTAGCACAACTGGCACTGACGCAACCGCTATTGCCGTTACTGCGACAAGCACCAGCCGCCTCAATCGTGTTTACCAGCAGCAGTGTTGGACGCAAAGGCCGGGCATATTGGGGCGCTTATGCTATCTCCAAATTTGCCACTGAAGGCATGATGCAGGTACTGGCAGATGAATGTGATGGCAGCACAGTGCGCAGCAACAGTATTAATCCTGGAGCGACCCGCACAGCCATGCGCGCCAACGCTTATCCAGCGGAAGACCCGCAAACACTCAAAACGGCAGAGCAACTCATGCCGCTGTATTTATATCTGATGGGTGATGACAGTCGCCACGAAAACGGCCAGCAATTTAGCGCTCAGCCAAAACCCTAAACATGCAATGAGTTTCACAAAAATCACAACAACAAGGAATCAAATAATGGCTCAGGAATCAACTTACCCCATAGGTATCCCCGGAGTTCCTTGGGGGACAAGGAAAAACAGCAATGGCGTCAAGCCCAAGTCATCCAACGTAGCTATCAGCAACAGGTGGTCGAGAAAATCCATGCGCTCACTGAGCAATTTGAGCTACTCCAATATGGCGCGCTCAGTTACGATCCTGCCCGCTATCCGTTACTCGCGCTGAAATCAAAAAACTGGGATGCGGCCAAGCCTTGTGTCTTGATCACCGGTGGCGTTCATGGTTATGAAACCTCTGGTGTTCAAGGGGCATTACTGTTTGCCAAAACCCAAGCCCCACACTATATCAACGACGTTAACCTGCTGATTGCCCCTTGCGTCAGTCCCTGGGGTTATGAAGTGATCAACCGCTGGAATCCACTGGCAATCGATCCTAACCGTTCGTTTTATGCAAATAGCCCCGCCGAAGAATCTGCTGCCTTGATGGCATTAGTCGCGGCGCAGCATGGCCCATTTTTAGCCCATATTGACTTGCACGAAACCACTGACACCGATGAAAGTGAATTCCGCCCAGCGCTGTCAGCACGCGATGGCAAAGAGTATGCGCCGGGTGAGATCCCCGATGGTTTTTATGTGGTTGATGACAGCGCGCATCCTCAGCCCGCATTTCAAAAAGCCATTATTGATGCAGTTGCTAAAGTGACACACATTGCCCCGGCGGATAAGGACGGCAATATCATCGGCTCAGCAGTGGTGCAACCTGGGGTTATCGAATATGCCCTCAAAGCATTGGGCTTATGCGCCAGTGTCAGCGGTGCGCCCTACACTTGTACCACCGAAGTGTATCCAGACAGTCCTAAAGCCACGGCAGATATCTGCAATCAAGCGCAAGTGGCTGCGGTTTGTGGCGCGCTCGATTTCTTAAAATAATATCGGGTCAACCTTGGGAGTTCGCTTACGCTGACAATAAGCGAACGCCCATGAGGGCTTCAATCCAGCGCAACCTTGGCAAAATAGATAGCGGTATGCTGCTCATGGCTGGAATAATAACTGATCAATAACTGCCGACCTTGCTGCACCACGCCTGCGTAGCTGGTATCGCCGCCAGACGGCATCTCAAGGCATTCTTTTATGGTCATCGTCTTGGTGTCAATTTCGACCACCGAGGTTCTCACTCGGTCTTCGTACAACCGAACCACCGCCAATAAACGCTCACCGTCGACCAACATCACTGGGCCGCCAATACGTTTATCAAGACTGTGCCACGACCAATCTTTGAAAGGATAATGCTCACTGATACCTAACAAGGCCGTTTGTTGGTCATCCCAAACCGGATCCCGCCGTAACAGACATACGGCACGCTGATTGACGACAAGCAGTGAAGACTCATTAACGTAACCATCCGCCTGAAACGGAACAACCCACGGTGAAAATACCGGTATTTGCCCCGCTTCAGGCAAGGCACTGCGGTATAAACGGGTGTCGCCGTCAGCTCCGGCGCGATATCCCACCGCTAGCAACGCCGCTGGCGTTACCGTTATGCGCCATAGCCAATATTTGGGGTCGCCAATATTGCCCGCCTCGGACCAGTGCAGCCCATCTGCCGATGACCAAATCACAGACTGTAACGGCGATTTGTCATGGGACACCGCCGCCCCATAAACATAAAGATAATCACCGACAACCATTAATTTGCCGTCACGTAAATCGGCTGTACTCGATTTAAAACAGGCAACACTGGACCAATGTTCGCCACCGTCACTGGAACACAGCAACCGCAACATACCATCCGGCGAGATATGCTGCGCCGCTTCCCGAAATACGCTATATAACTTTCCCTGAAACTGACATAAATCGCCAAAAGCATTATGTTCAGCAGCACACCAAATATTTTTACAAGAGATCAGCTTCATATGCGCGGTCCAGTGCAAAGGTTACTCACCATATAACACAAAAGACCGCAAAATGCGGCCTCTTATGTTGACGATGACGAGCGAGACTCGATTATCGAGTCGGTTTTCCTTGGGTAGTTTTCTGCTTGCGCACCGCACGGCGGACTTTGGCACTGCGCACTTTGGCCCGCGCGACACTGTGTTTATCCATTCCCAGCATGGAGCGAGTTTCTGGCTCTAACCCAGCGATTTGCCGCAGATAGTTCACCTGCTCTAATGGCAGTTCCATCCAACCGCCACGGGGCAAAGTTTTAGGCAACTCGATCATGCCATAACGCACCCGGATCAAACGGCTGACTTGCACTTCTACCGCTTCCCACAAGCGCCGCACTTCGCGGTTGCGGCCTTCATGTAACGCCACATGCCACCACTGGTTGATGCCTTCGCCACCGGCTGATTTGATTTGATCAAACTGTGCTGGGCCATCTTCCAGCATCACGCCAGTACGCAGTTTCTGCACCACCAGATCACTGACTTCACCAAAGGTGCGCACCGCATATTCACGCTCCACTTCGTTAGAAGGATGCATCAAGCGATTCGCCAATTCACCATCCGAGGTGAACAGCAACAAACCTGAGGTGTTAATATCCAGCCGCCCTACAGCAACCCAGCGGCTATCACGGGTACGCGGCAGTCGATCAAATACGGTTGGACGACCTTCTGGATCTTTACGGGAACAGATTTCCCCTTCCGGTTTGTGGTAAGCCAGCACGCGACAGATCACTTCGTCGGCAGACTTGAGCGATACCTGGCGACCATCGATACGTACTTTGGCGTCGGCTTCAATGCGGTCGCCCAGATTAGCAATTACACCATCGACACTCACCCGGCCTGCAGCTATCCATGCCTCCATCTCACGACGGGAGCCATGGCCAGCACGGGCCAAGATTTTCTGCAATTTTTCACTCATTAATAGACTCTTCTATGGTTTCCGGCATGGTTTTCATTCCTGAAAACACCGCCGCTAATGATTCAGCATCGGTTAATGGCGGCAAGTCCGCCAATTTATCGAGGCCGAAATAGGCCAGGAATTCCGCAGTAGTGGCAAACAACGCAGGCCGTCCCGGCACCTCTTTATGCCCCACTACGCGAACCCAGCCGCGATCAGTTAAATTTTTAATAATCTGGCTGCTGACAGCCACGCCTCGAACCGCTTCAATCTCGCCGCGGGTTACCGGTTGCTGATAAGCAATTACCGCGAGCGTTTCTAGCGTCGCCCGCGAATATTTAGGCGCTTGCTCCTGCCATAAGGTCTGCAGTATTTCACTCAGACTGTCTCGGGTCTGAAAGCGATAACCACCGGCAACATTCACCAGTTGTACACCGCGCTCCTGATATTCCAGCACCAGTTCTTCCAACACGGTTTTCAAACGCGGCAATGACACACTGAAATCCGCCAGAACTGTTTCTCGCAATGCCTTGACTGACACCGGTTTTGCCAACACAAACAGCGTAGCCTCCAACAATTGTTTCAGTTGCAAGTCATTGATTTGAGACACGTCCAGTTCTCCGTTCCGGTTAAAATGCTTTCAGATAAATTGGTGCATAAGGCTCGCTTTGCACTAACTCCACCAGCAGCCCTTTGACCAGTTCCATCAATGCCAGAAAACTCACTACCACCCCGGCACGTCCTTCGCTGATGGAAAACAGCTCGCTAAACGGGGTGTATCGCTCGCTGGAAAGCTGCGCCAGGATCTGACTCATGCGCTCCCGAGTCGATAACTGCTCTTTGCGTACCTGATGGTCGCCATAGGCTTCAACCCGTTTGAGCACTTCGCCAAAGGCTCGTGCCAGTTCCAGCAGGCTAACATCTGGTGGCACCAGCGTTGGCCGAATGGTCGCTGATGGTGCCGCGCTGGCCTGAAACACATCGCGCTGCAAGCGTGGCAGTTGATCCAACTGCATCGCCGCATCCTTGATCGTTTCATAGGCCTTTAACTGGCGGATCAACTGTGCCCGAGGATCTTCCTCTTCATCAGTTTCCAGCTCCGGCTTGGGTAGCAATAACCGCGATTTAATCTCCGCCAGTGTTGCCGCCATCACCAGATAATCGGCCGCTAGTTCCACTCTAGCGCCCTGCAACATCTCAATATATTCCAGATATTGCGAGGTAATCTGTGTCAGCGGCAGATCAACCACATCCAGTTTTTGTTTGCGGATCAGGTATAGCAACAGATCCAGCGGGCCTTCAAAGGCTTCCAGAAACACCGCCAGCGCTTCGGGCGGAATAAACAGATCAACCGGCAGTTCCTGCAGCACTTCGCCACGCACAATAGCCAGCGGTAAACTCTGCTGCACGCCTTCGGTCATCCGTTTCTCCTTGCTTGGTGGCGCATCGAGCGCGCGATTATAACGACTAATATCGGTTAAAGAAACGCCGTTATATCACCCGCACCTTCACGCACGATTTCAATGGTGTCTTCTGACATATCAATCACAGTGGTGGGCTTTTCACCGAGATAACCGCCAGCCACAATGGCATCGACCTGGTGTTCCAGTTCATCACGGATCATTTCTGGATCAGACTCGGCCACATCGTTACCGGGGAGAACCAGTGTGGTCGACATCAATGGCTCGCCAAGCGCTGCTAGCAAAGCAGACGCAATCACATTGTCTGGCACGCGAATACCAATGGTGCGTTTTTTCTCATTCTGTAACCGCCGAGGTACTTCTTTGGTTGCCTTAAAGATAAAGGTATAAGGCCCTGGGGTATTATTTTTCAGTAAGCGGAATGCCTGATTATCCACCCGTGCGTAAGTGGACAATTCTGAAAGATCGCGGCATACTAAGGTAAACTCATGGTTATCCCCCAACTGACGGATCCGGGCAATACGAGTCATGGCATCTTTGTTACCTATCATGCAACCCAAGGCATAGCCAGAATCGGTGGGATAAACGATAACACCGCCATTTTTAAGGATATTTACCGCCTGATTGATCAACCGCGGTTGAGGATTAACCTCATGCACATAAAAAAACTGACTCATTGTTTAACTGTCCATTGCTCTGTTTGCCACACCCAGTCTAACCCTTTGGGTCGGCGTAAATTTTTGCCGAGTTCTAACCAGCGACCAGGGAAATGAAAGTCACTGCCCACAGAAGCCTTCAAGCCATTGAGATTGGCTAACTGCGCTAATTGCACCAGGTCGTCTGGGGATTGCTGCCCCATAACCACTTCCATAGCTTCGCCACCGGCTTCTTTGAATTCTCGAACCAGCTTTTTCAACCATTTGCCTTTAAGTTGATAACCGCTTGGGTGTGCTAGCACGGCGATACCACCGGCGGCATGGATCGCCGCAATCGCTGTCTGCATATCGCCCCAGTTATTAGGTACATAGCCGGTTTTACCTCGGGCCAGATAGCGCTTGAATACCTTGCTGATATCATCAACTACCCCAGCGGCAACCAAATAACGGGCATAATGTCCGCGGCTGAGCGCTGCATCACCAGCCAGCATTTTAGCGCCTTCATAAGCTCCGGTAATTCCTGCTTTTTCTAGTCGTTGACCAATTTCCTGCGCCCGCAACTCTCGTAACTGCCGTTGCTGTGCCAAAAAAGCCAATAGCGGTGGATGCTCACAGTCAAATGCCAGCCCAACAATATGGATATCGTAGGCATGCCAGCGGGTAGAGATCTCTACGCCGTTCACCAGTTGCAAGGGTTGTGGCTGCTGCTGATTAAAGCGCTTGGCGGCTGCCACGCCAGCAATAGTGTCATGATCGGTGATGGCCAATACATCAACACCGTTGTTAATGGCTCTTGCCACTACATCTGATGGCGACAAAGCCCCGTCAGAGGCGGTGCTGTGGCAATGTAGATCGATACAGGTTTGTTCAGTAATCATTTGCTTATTGTACTTGAGTTTGCCGGGCAAAAGCGATTTATCTTATTAACACCCAAGATTATTTCCAAAAAATTGTGAATAATTCGTTGACATTAATTGCCGTCTGCGGTTTTCTATAGGGCAATCACTGAACAGGAATATTTCGTTATGTTTAACATCGCTTCTCTCAACATCGTATGGTGGTGGCACTCCCCTTAACGCGGGTGGTGTGAAGCGCTGTAACTAAACGAAACAGCAAGATTCAACGAAGAAGCCCGCAAAATGCGGGCTTCTTGCGTTTCTGAAGCAAGAATATCCGCAGCAGGTAAATACCAGGCAACACAGGATCAACATAATGAGCAGACTTAAGCCAATCGCCACGGTCAATTACAGCCGTAGCCCCTTACCTTACCAGGACGATCCGCTACGACTATATCAACAACTGACCGAAAACCGGCCGCATACCATGCTGCTAGAATCTGCCGAAATAGACAGCAAAGACCATCTTAAAAGTATCATTCTCACCCATGCGGCGCTAAGCATCACCTGTATGGGACAAACCGTCAGTTTCAATGCCCTTTCTGAAAATGGCGCTGCACTGTTACCCGCTATTGCCAGTTATTTCAAACCCTTAGCACAGGTCAGCGAAAGCAACCGCTTGGTGATTGTTAGCTTCAGTAAAGTGAGTGGTGAGCTGGATGAAGATGCCCGGCTCAAAGCGCTGTCACCACTTGAAGGTCTGCGCCTACTGCAACAAGGCATAGAGATGCAAGGCAGCAGTTGTTTTGAGGGGTTGTTCCTCGGTGGGGTGCTAGGTTATGACCTGATTGCCACCGTTGAGCCATTGCCTGATGTCGCAAACAGCGACAACCATTGTCCTGACTACTTATTTTATCTGGCAGAAACGCTGATCATCGTCGATCACCAACGCCAGCATGCCGAAGTGATCAGCCATGCCTTTACCAAAGACAGTCAAGTTAGCAAAAAGCTACAGCAACGAGTGGTGGAGATCACCGAGCTTTGCCAACAGCAACAGGAAATTCCCCAGCTTAAAGGGGTGCATGCTGAGGTTGAGGCTAATATCAGTGATGCTCAATATGGCGCCCAAGTTGAGCAACTTAAGGAACATATCCGTGCCGGTGATATTTTCCAGATAGTACCGTCCCGTTGTTTCAGTTTGCCCTGCCCCAACACGCTAGGAGCATACCGGGCACTGCGACTCACCAATCCCAGCCCTTATATGTTTTATCTGCGCGCCGCTGATTTCACCCTGTTTGGCGCATCGCCTGAAAGCGCGGTGAAATATGAAACCCAGAGTAACCAAGTAGAGATGTACCCCATCGCCGGCACCCGCAAACGCGGCAAAGACATTGACGGCAACATAGATGCCGATCTTGATGGCCGCATAGAACTGGAACTCAGACTCGACAAAAAGAGTTAGCCGAACACATCATGCTGGTTGATCTGGCGCGCAATGACATTGCCCGCATCAGTGCCAGTGGCAGTCGTAAAGTCTCCGACTTATTGAAAGTCGATCGTTACTCCCACGTGATGCACCTAGTCAGCCGCGTGACGGGTCAGTTACGGCAAGATCTAGATGCGCTACACGCCTATCAAGCCTGCATGAATATGGGTACTTTAGTGGGCGCGCCCAAGGTACGCGCTGCGCAACTGATCCGTGAAGTAGAGCAAAAACGCCGCGGCAGCTATGGCGGCGCAGTAGGTTACATCAACGGTTTGGGTGACATGGATACCTGTATCGTCATCCGCTCAGCCTTTGTCAGCAATGACGTTGCTTATATCCAAGCAGGTGCTGGTGTGGTGTATGACTCTGAACCACTGGCCGAAGCTGAAGAAACACGCCAAAAAGCGCAAGCCGTTATCAGCGCGATCAAAATGGGAGGCGCACTGTGAAAATCTACCTGCTGGATAATTTTGACTCTTTTACCTACAACCTAGTAGACCAATTCCGCAGCCTCGGCTTTGAAGTTGTCATCTATCGTAACGATATCAGTGCTGACTATTTAGCAACACTGATGCTCGCAGAACCTGCGCAAGCGGCACTCGTATTGTCTCCGGGGCCAGGCGCTCCGGCAGAGGCTGGCTGTATGTTGGCGCTGATAGGCAAAGTTGCCGGCAAACTTCCAATCCTAGGGATCTGCCTCGGCCATCAGGCATTAGTAGAATATTACGGCGGTACAGTTGGCCGCGCCGAACAGATTGTTCATGGCAAGGCCAGCCCAGTGACACATAATGGCCAAGGCATGTTTAGCGGACTGCCATCGCCGTTATCGGTCGCCCGTTATCACTCATTAGTAGCCACCCAAGTGCCCGATTGCCTAGAGGTTATCGCCAGTTTCGATGGCATGCCAATGGCGATACAACACCGTGAACATGCGTCTGTCGGCTTTCAGTTTCACCCAGAATCCATACTTACCACGCAAGGCAGTACGCTGTTGGTGCAAGCCCTACAGTATCTGACATCCAGCAGCAGAGAGGTCACCAATGTCTGATATACAACCATTAATGGAACAGCTTTACGCGGGTAAGTCGCTCAGTCGCAGCCAAGCTCAGGCGCTGTTTACCCCATTGATTGCAGGAGAACTCAGCGAAGCGGCCATCTCTGCACTGTTGGTTGCGCTAAAAATCAAGGGCGAAACCATTGATGAAATCAGCGGCGCAGCCGATGCCTTGTTAGCGGCGGCCAAACCTTTTCCGGTCAGTGGTAACGGCGTTATCGATATTGTTGGCACCGGCGGTGATGGCCATAACACTATCAATATATCCACAACGGCATGCTTTGTCGCGGCGGCTGCGGGGGCCAAAGTGGCCAAACATGGTAATCGTGGAGTTTCCAGCAAATCCGGGGCATCAGACCTATTGTCAGCGCTGGGAATAAAGCTCACTATGTCCCCTGAGACTGCCGCACATTGTCTCAGCGACTTAGGGATCTGTTTTCTGTTCGCGCCTCACTATCATGGCGGTGTTCGTCATGCGGTACCGGTGCGTCAGGCACTCAAAACCCGCACCTTGTTTAACGTGCTAGGCCCGTTAATAAACCCCGCTCGCCCAGATTACATGTTGCTTGGTGTTTACCGTCCAGAATTGGTGCGTCCTATTGCCGGCGTGTTACAGGCACTTGGCGTAAAACGTGCCATGGTTGTGCACGGTGCCGGTTTGGATGAAGTAGCACTTCACGGTGAAACCTTGGTTGCTGAACTAAAGGACGACAAGATAATAGAATATTGCCTTACGCCTGCCGATTTTGGTGTTGACGCCGCGACGATTGAAGCGCTGGAAGGCGGCACCCCGGCGGAGAATGCTGCCATTACCTTGGCAGTGCTCAATGGTAAAGGTACCACTGCCCAGCGCCATGCTGTTGCCATCAATGCCGCCTGCGCCCTTTATATCAGCGGGCTAGCAGAAGATGTACGAGCAGCAACAGCGCTGGCGCTGCAAACACTTGACTCTGGCCGCGGTGCTGCTTTAGTACAGCAACTGGCGGCGGGCAGTCAACGGGAGACGACGACCAATGAGTAATGTGTTAACTCGCATTGTCGACAGCAAAAAGATCATATAGCCCAACTGCAATTGCGCTTTCCTGAAGCCAGCCTGCGGCCACAAATCTCACACCGCAGTCTGTATCGCGCCCTCAGTGGACCCAAAGCCAGTTTTATTCTGGAGTGCAAAAAGGCCAGTCCGTCCAAAGGGCTGATCCGTAGTGACTT
Organism: Shewanella dokdonensis; assembly: GCF_018394335.1. Lineage (NCBI taxonomy): Bacteria > Pseudomonadati > Pseudomonadota > Gammaproteobacteria > Alteromonadales > Shewanellaceae > Shewanella > Shewanella dokdonensis. Next base: position 272,097 of record NZ_CP074572.1, read on the forward strand.
TGATCCGCAAGCCATTGCTGCGGTTTATCGTCACTATGCCAGTGCCGTGTCAGTGCTGACAGATGAACAGTTTTTCCAGGGCGATTTTGATTTTATTCCCCAGGTACGCAGCCAGATAGACCAGCCAATTTTGTGCAAAGATTTTTTATTTCGCCCTATCAGGTGAAACTGGCGGCACATCAGGGCGCTGATGCCATTCTGCTGATGTTATCCGTGTTGGATAACGTGCAATATCGGCAACTGGCCGCAGAAGCCGCTAAATACAAGCTGGATATTCTCACTGAGGTATCGAACGAAGATGAGCTGCACCGGGCAATCGCACTGAATGCGCCGCTGGTGGGGATCAACAACCGTAATCTACGGGACTTGACCACTCACATCGCTGCCACGGAAAGATTGGCACCGAAACTGCCACCGGAAATGCTAGTCATCAGCGAATCCGGCATTTATACCCATGCCGATGTCCGGCAGCTAGCCCCTTGGTGAATGGTTTTTGGTGGGCAGTTCACTGATGGCCGAGGCAGATCTGGATCTGGCCTGCCGTAAACTGATTTTCGGTCACCATAAAATCTGTGGTCTGACCCGCGATAGCGATATTCATGCTGCGGCCGATGCTGGCGCGGTATATGGCGGACTGATTTTTGCGCCACACTCTTCCCGCAAAGTCACCTTAGAACAAGCGCGTGAGCTGGCCGCCAACAACCGCCAGCAAGCGCAGCGGCTACAGCTAGTCGGTGTGTTTGTTGATGCTCCCGTGGCCGAGATGGCCACTATCGCGGCCGAGCTACAACTCAGCGCCGTGCAACTGCATGGCAGCGAAGATGACAAAATGCTGGAAAAACTGCGGCAGGCACTCGATAACGCAGGCATGACCACCACTGAGATCTGGAAAGCCATCGCCGTTAGTACCACGGAAGAGACGGTTATCTCGGCGCTACCGCAATTTGCAGACAGACTACTTTATGACAGTAAGAGTGGTGCCAGCTTTGGCGGCACAGGTAAGGTTTTTGACTGGCAACAACCGCTGCCCCGCAAGCATGAAGCAATGCTGGCCGGAGGGTTAGGGCCAGATAACGCGGCAGACGCGGCAAAACAGGGATTCTTCGGCCTGGATTTCAACTCTGGTGTTGAAGTCGCGCCGGGGATCAAAGACAGCGATAAAATTTACGACGTACTGGCAGCCGTCAGAGCGTAATCACCCGTTTGACGGCGGCAACGCCGCTGCAAGGAAATAGTATGAGCGAGATGTTACTCAACCCCTATTTTGGGGAATATGGCGGCATGTATGTGCCGCAAATCCTGATGCCGGCCCTAAAACAACTGGAACGGGCATTTGTCGAAGCACGTGAAGATAAAGCTTTTTTAGCAGAGTTTCACGACCTGCTGAAGAACTATGCCGGGCGCCCAACCGCCTTAACGCTGACCCGCAATCTGTCACCCAACCCTAAGGTGAAAATCTATCTAAAGCGGGAAGATCTGTTGCATGGTGGCGCCCATAAAACCAATCAGGTGCTGGGGCAGGCGTTGCTAGCCAAACGCATGGGCAAAAATGAAATCATCGCCGAAACCGGTGCGGGTCAACATGGGGTAGCGACTGCCCTCGCCTGCGCGTTGCTAGGACTCAAATGCCGGATTTATATGGGGGCCAAAGACGTTGAACGCCAAAGCCCCAATGTGTTCCGCATGCGTTTAATGGGCGCTGAAGTGATCCCGGTGCACGCGGGTTCCTCCACTCTGAAAGACGCCTGTAACGAAGCCATGCGTGATTGGTCCGGCAGTTATGAACGAGCCCATTACCTGTTAGGTACCGCCGCCGGACCACATCCGTTCCCGACCATTGTCAGAGAATTCCAGAAAATGATCGGCGAAGAAACCAAACGCCAAATGCTGGAAAGAGAAGGCCGTTTACCGGATGCGGTAATCGCCTGTGTGGGTGGGGGTTCCAATGCTATCGGTATGTTTGCGGATTTCATTGATGAGCCAACCGTTAAACTGATCGGGGTCGAACCCGCCGGTAAAGGCATTGAAACCCATATGCACGGTGCACCATTGCGTCACGGCAAGACCGGGATTTTCTTTGGCATGAAATCGCCTTTAATGCAGGATAAAGAGGGACAGATTGAAGAATCCTATTCCATCTCTGCTGGCCTTGATTTTCCATCTGTAGGGCCTCAACACGCCTATCTTTACGCTTCTGGACGCGCCAATTATGAATCGGCGACCGATGACGAAGCGTTGGAAGCCTTCCAGCTGTTAGCGCGACATGAAGGTATTATTCCGGCGCTGGAGTCCGCTCATGCGGTCGCTTACGCCCTGCGTTACGCCAAAGAATGCAGCGATGACACCCTCTTGGTGGTGAATCTTTCCGGTCGTGGTGACAAAGATATCTTTACCGTTTCAGACATACTGGCCGCCCGCGAAGCCAGCCAGGAGGCTTAAAATGAGCGAACGCTATCAACACTGTTTTGCCCGGCTTGCCAAAGAAAAACGCGGCGCCTTTGTGCCTTTCGTGACGCTGGGGGATCCCAATCCTGAGCAGTCGCTGGCAATTGTCGACACACTTATTGCCAACGGTGCCGATTGTCTGGAACTGGGCTTTCCGTTTTCAGATCCGCTGGCCGATGGCCCGGTGATCCAAGGCGCAAACCTGCGTGCACTCCACAATGGCACCACCCCTAGCCGCTGTTTTGAAATGATCAGTCAAATCCGCGCTAAACACCCAGACACTCCCATTGGTCTGTTGCTTTATGCCAATCTGGTGTATGCCAATGGGGTACTGAATTTTTATCAGCGCGCCAAAGCCGCAGGTATCGATTCGGTATTGGTTGCCGATGTACCCGTCGAAGAATCCGCCCCTTTGTTACGGCGGCCAAGAGTGTTGGCATTGCCCCTATCTTTATCGCGCCACCGAATGCCGATGCCGATACCTTGACCCAAGTTGCCAACAATGGCGAAGGCTACACTTACTTGCTATCACGTGCTGGCGTTACTGGCGCAGATAACGCCGCAGGCATGCCGATACATGAAATTCTGGATATGTTGAAGCAATTTGACGCACCACCGCCACTGCTGGGCTTTGGTATTGCCGAGCCTGCACAGGTAACCGCGGCCATTGAGGCCGGTGCGGCGGGTGCGATCTCCGGCTCTGCGATAGTCAAGATTATTGCGGCCAACCTAGATAACCCTAAGGTGATGCTGGAAAAACTTGGGGCATTTGTGAAAGCGATGAAAGCCGCCGCCTGAACACTCAGCGCGCAATAACAACCGCAAAGGGCAGGATGATTCCTGCCTTTTTCATTTGCCATAAGCCCACGCCTTTTATGCACAAATACCATAAAAAAATTATGGTTTTGTCCTTGAAAAATCATCCTGCGCTACCATATTACTAAGCAGGTAATCGAGAATTACCGCAATGTTGAATCAACTTGGGATAACAACACATAAGGAGGTCATATGAAATTACGTCCTTGGAATCCTGCAGAAGAATTCGACAACCTGTTCAGCCGCTTTGGCTCTTTGGTGAACTGGCCTAGCCCATTTATGGCAGGCGAACGCCATTGGTTGCCGGCAACAGATATCAGCGAAAATGCTAACAATTATCTGTTGAAAGTAGAGTTACCGGAAATGAAGAAAGAAGATATCAGCCTCAACATTGAAGATGGCTGTCTGGTACTCAGCGGTGAACGTAAGCATGAACATACAGATGACAAACAGCATCTGACCGAACGTTATTACGGCCAGTTTGTCCGTCGCTTTCAGTTGCCGGACAATGTGGACGAAAATGCCATTGATGCGAAGTTCAACGATGGCATGCTGTATCTGACATTGCCGAAAACTGCAGTGAAAGCCGATACCAAACATCAGATTGATATCCACTAAGTTTAGCTCTTCCCAACCTGTCGCCACCTCTAACGAGGTGGCTTTTTTTATATTTCAATTCAGTTAACGGTTACAAAATAACAATATTTACCCATAGTAATTTACAATGCTGATGCCAAAGCTTTTTTCCTGAACCCAACCCAGTCATGGCATTTCTTTGTGACAAAAATGTGCTAGATTCTGGCGTACTGATTTTTATGCAGATTATGGCGAAAGTTGCCTAGACTGCACCTCCACAGGTTTGGTCATTACCTGTAACCTATAGCGTAAGGAACCCGCCCAGGCGGGAAATACCGGAAAGTTACCTAACTCAGAGTCTGCTTATGCAATTCAACTTATTGTCTGCAAAAGAAAGTATGGAAAATCTACGGTTCATCGACCGTACAGGCCAAAACAGCACAGCGCCAGGCCGACGGCAGCGGGCGCTAAAATTTACCCGCAGTATATTAATGTCCTGTGGTGTGCTGCTGAGTTTATCGGCTTGCGCCGTTGGTGTGCAGCATCCCCACCAGCAGATGAAAATTTTAGCTATGCCTGGCTCAAGGGCCATGCTCGCAATCTGGCAACACAGCCCTATGTCAGCCACAAAGGCGAACTGCCAGAAAGTCTTAAACATCTGGACTGGGATGATTATCAACAACTGCATTTCAAGAAAAAGGCGGCGCTGTGGCGCAACGACGAGGTGAATTTCCGAGTCGAGCTGTTCCACCTTGGCTTGTATTTTGATACGCCGGTACAGATGTACGAACTGCAAGATGGCAAAGCCTCGCCTATCAAGTATTCATCGGCAATGTTCGACTACGGCAAGTCCAAGGTTGACGGTAAAGCCCTTCCGAAAGATCTTGGTTTTGCCGGGTTCAGAATGCAGTTTCACACTGACTGGGAACGCGATGTTATCGCCTTCCTTGGCGCCAGTTATTTTCGGGCTGTCGGTCAGGAGATGCAGTATGGGCTTTCTGCTCGGGGATTGGCCGTAGATACCGCGATGGATCACCCAGAAGAGTTCCCGATGTTTACGGACTTCTGGCTGGAGCATCCTAAAAATAATGCGGATGTGACCACTGTTTATGCCTTGATGGATTCCCCCAGTGTCACCGGTGCCTATCGGTTTGATATCCAGCCCGGAGCCAGATTAAAGATAAAAGTTGATGCGGCTATCTATCCCCGTAAAGCCATCGAGCGGCTTGGTGTTGCCCCATTAACCAGTATGTATATGGTTGGCGAAAACGATCGCCGTACTGACTATGATTGGCGCCCAGAGATCCATGACTCGGATGGTCTGGCAATGCACACAGGCACTGGTGAATGGATCTGGCGTCCGTTAAATAATCCGGCTGAATTACGCTTTAACGCCTATAGCGATGACAATCCTAAGGGCTTTGGTCTGTTGCAACGTGACCGCAACTTTGATCATTATCAGGACGACGGCGTCTTCTATGAAAAACGTCCGAGTCTATGGATTGAACCCACCAGCAACTGGGGCAAAGGTTCTGTACAACTGGTGGAAATCCCGACCTTGGATGAAACCTTCGATAACATAGTGGCATTCTGGAATCCGGCACAACCGGTAGAAGCCGGTCAGGAACTATTGTTCAGCTACAACATGTATTGGGGGGCGTAGCGCCCCAACAATCGCCCAAAGCGAGGGTGGTGGATACCTTCACCGGTATTGGTGGCGTGATAGGCAAAAAACGCCCTTATTACAGTAAGCGTTTCGTGGTGGATTTTGCCGGGGGCTCGCTGCCAATGCTCAGTAAGGATGCCGAAGTGAAAGCGGTGATTTCAGTGTCTCGAGGCCGTACAGAAATTGAATCCGCAAGACCACTACATGCTATTGATGGTTATCGCGCCATGTTTGATCTGGTGCCGCCAGACGACAGCACAGATCCTATCAATATTCGCCTGTATCTGGAGGCGGATGGACAACCCTTGTCAGAAACCTGGCTGTATCAATGGAATCCGCCGCCAAAAGATCAGCGGCAACTGCATAACGCAGGTCATCTGAAATAAATATTACGCCGGCATTTGCCGGCGTTGTTTTAAGCGGTTGCCGTTAACAAGGCGTGCCCATAGGAGTTATCAATCACACACAACCATTGTCCGTCAATCAGCCGGAACACGTAGGTCGCTTGCCGCTCAGTTGCTGGCAGGTTATTCGCACTCACCATTGTTCGTGCTAACGCCAGCACAGTATCTCCCGCAGGCAGCAACACCATTCCGGCCTGTGTGACTTGTAATGAATGCTCAAAATAGCCGGCGATGGCTTCAAAGGCTTTACGGATCTGGGCCTTACCAATGGCGTTCATACCGGGTTTAACCACTAGTAACGCATCTGCTGCATAAAACTGCATCAAGGTATCAAAATCTTCGGCCATTATCGCCTTATCCGCCTGTGCAATCTGTTGTTCAACCGGATGTTGAGCCACGGCAATCTCCATTAATTAAGCAGACTCATTGTTGCAACATATTAACGGCAAGGCTTGTAATAGCACAAATCTCTGGCAGTACGCTCGGTGCCACACAAATGCTCCCCTTAACTCTCCGTTAAGAATACCAAGGCTAGATTCACTATAACGCTCAAGCAGACTGTAGTTTATCCAGCATAGGCTGCGCCGTGGATAGCACGCGATAAGTGGGTAATGAAAGAGCAAATGCGCTCACTAACGGAAGGCATCATCATGAAAACAGGATTAGTTATCAGTGGATTATTGCTGTGCTGCTGTCAGGCGCATGCCAACGGCAATTCAAGTTTAAACAGTGAACTGGGGCATTTTGCGGGTGGTCTGTTCACTGCGGGTGCAGTCACCGCGTTAAGTGGTCATTATTTACCGCAACAGGATCGTGCCCAGAATGGCTTCTGGCTGCCAACCGCCGTCAGTACGTTGGAAGAGTTTCGTGAATTTGCCGTGGGTGATAATACCGCCGGGGAAGCCTTGCTTGATGCCAGTTGTTTTGCTGTCGGGGCGCTGATTGGCAGTTATAGCACGGATCACTATCTACTCACTCCCACAGTCCATAAAGATGGTGAAACAGGGCATTATTTTGGCGTTAATTTGGCATTGCGTTTTTAAATGGCAAGAATGCTTTCTCATCGCACTTTTATGATGGAAGCGCCGCACGACCAATACCAGCCAGTCAGCAGAACCTCGCAGACTTAATGGGGAGACCTTGTGATGAATAGCACAACCCAAGCAACACTGATCAAAGTCCCTGCGGTGACTTTGGGGTTCTGGATCATTAAGATTCTGGCGACGACCCTCGGCGAAACCGGGGGCGATGCTGTTTCCATGTCGATGGCTCTGGGCTATCTCATTAGCAGTGCCCTGTTTATGTTGCTGTTCGTCGCTATGGTGCTATGGCAGATCCGGGCTACGGATTTTCAGCCGTTGCGCTATTGGGCCACCATTCTGGCATCAACTACCGTGGGCACCACCTTAGCCGATTTTGCTACCCGCTCACTGGGTATTGGTTATGGCGGTGGGAGCTTGTTGCTACTCACCTTGTTAGGACTTACGTTATTTTGCTGGCAACGACTACTCGGAACGATTGATATTACCTCTGTCAGCAACACGAAGGCGCAGCTTTTCTATTGGTTGACCATCATGTTTTCACAGACACTGGGCACAGCCCTTGGTGACTGGACAGCAGATAGTACCGATTTAGGGTATCTGTTTGCTGCCGGAGTTTTCAGTGGCTTATTACTGTTCATTGTGTTGCTGGCCTATTTCAGTCACATATCGCGTACCGCATTATTCTGGGCCGCATTTGTACTGACACGCCCGTTAGGTGCGGTTGTCGGAGATTTCCTAGATAAACCACTGGCCCAGGGAGGGCTGGAACTCAGCCGCTATTCAGCCTCTGCGGCGTTATTAACCAGTATGCTGTTACTCATTATCCTGCTGCCACAACGAGCAGCCTTGAAGACGCATTGACCCAAGCGCAGTTTTAGTCGGCATACGTGGTGAAACTTCCGCCGCCGGTCACTCTGGCAAGCTGATAACCATGTTATTTCAGTAATACCCTGAAAATACCGAGAGCAAAACCACTATCCCAGCCGTTTATGGAAGCGCTTTGAAGCGATCAATACGCCAACGCAGGTAAAACCCAATAACCACAGTGCATCTTTGCCCAATGACATGACCTCTGCTTGACGCAGTACCACACCGCGCACCATCCGCATAAAATGGGTCGCTGGCAGCGCCTCAGCAATCCACTGTGCCGCTTGCGGCATCGCCTCATAGGGGAACATAAAACCCGATAACAGAATTGATGGCATCAGCACAAATACCGTCATCTGCATCGCTTGCAACTGGGTCTGGGCAATGGTGCTGATCACCAGTCCTAGCGTCAGACTGGCGCAGATAAACAGCAGTGACGCCAATAACAAGGAATCGAGTCCACCACGGATCGGCACGGCGAAAACCCAATGACCGACACTGAGAATGATAGCCACCTGGATTAACCCCACCAGCACATACGGAATGATTTTACCTAACATCAGTTCTAATGGTTTTACTGGCGTAGCAATCAGAAATTCCATATTGCCATGCTCGCGTTCGCGCACAATGGCGGCAGACGTAAACATAATCATGGTCATGGTCAGTATCACCGCCAGCAGTCCTGGCACAATATTCACCACGGAACGCTGCTCAGGGTTAAAGTACTCCACCACTTCAAATGTTGGCACCACGGCACTGACGCTCCGGTTAGCCACTTCATCTAATGGCATGGTACGAAGTGCTCGGATGGTGGCGGCCACCATGGTATCTGAGCCGTCCACCAACCATTGAGCAACGGGGCGGGTCAGCGCCGAACGTTCCCGCCGACTGTCAAATGCCGGATGATTGACTAAACGCTCGCCAAAATCTGCTGGCAGATATAACACGGCTTTCACTTCACCATTGGTGATCGCTCGTTCTGCCGCAGCAGCGGAGCGGTAGCTGTGGCTAAAATCCACCACTTGCGAGGCGGATAATGCCTGCAATAATGCCCGGCTGTAACTGTTCTGACTGAGGTCAACAACCCCGCTGGCACATGACGCACATCGGTATTGATGGCATAGCCAAACAGCACCAGTTGTAACAGTGGGATCATCACTATCATGCCGAAGGTCATGCGATCACGCGCCAGCTGTTTCAACTCCTTGGTGATGATAGCCAGTAATCTAGCCCACATGGCGGCCTCCGGTACAAGTCACGAACACATCTTCCAGACTGGGGCGAACTATCTCCAATTGATGTGCCACGCACCAAGGCCGCAACAGGCCAAGTGGATCTTGTTGCTGATCTTTCACCAGCACCCGCAAACGGCTGCCTGCCTGTGATGCCGAAATAACCGCAGCTTGGGCAGTCAGTTGCTGTTTAAGCTGACGCAGCCCCTCACCACTAACTTCAATAACCGTAGCCCCCATCGACTGCATCAACTCTCTGGGCGTACCATCGGCGCGTTTGATGCCGTGCTCCATAATCGCCAAGCGGTGACAGCGCTCTGCTTCATCCATGTAATGGGTAGACACCAAAATGGTGGTGCCTGCGGCACAGAGATCAAACAGTTGCTCCCAGAAATCACGGCGGTTTTGTGGATCAACCGCGGAGGTCGGTTCATCAAGAAACAGCAGTTCTGGACGATGTAACGTCGCGCAGGCCAGCGCCAAGCGTTGCTTCTGCCCACCGCTCATCGTGCCTGCCAGCTGTTGCTGCCGGGGCGCCAGCCCATACTGCTGCAACAATTCATCAATTCGGTCACGACCTTGCCGCCCCTTGACGCCATAAATCGCGGCAACAAACTTAAGATTTTCCAGTACTGACAAGTTGTCATACAGTGAGAACTTCTGTGTCATGTAACCGATGCGACTTTTGAGCGACTCTTCATGACCTCGCAGCCTTTGCCCCAACACAGTTACCTCGCCAGCACTGGGTTCCAGTAAGCCAGTCAGCAGCCGAATTGCAGTAGACTTGCCGCAGCCGTTGGGGCCAAGAAAGCCATAGATAGTGCCTTTGGCAATGGTCAGATCCAACTGATTGACGGCCACCAGCTCACCAAAGCGCCGGGTTAATCCTTTGGCACTAATGGCCACCTCAGTTGCAGGAGAGATCGCGGCTTCGGTCATGGTAATCGCACCTCCAGCGCGATCCCCACAGGTAGGCTAGCAGCGCCTGGTAAATCAATATCAGTGAGATACATCAGCCGCGCCCGGTCCCGCTCATTCAGCGCAAAATAGGGCGTGAAGGCTGGCTGACTGCGAATATTGCTGACGGTGCCGCTAAACGGTTGCGAGTAACCATCCAGCCACACCTGCACTTTCGCGCCACGATGTACCTGTGCCAAGGCCGTTTGCGGCAGATACACCCGCGCATAGGCGCGATCGGACGCCAATAAGGTCACCAATTGCACCCCTGCGGCAACCCGATCGCCGCTTTTCCACGGCAGAATGTCCACTTCGCCATCCCGCGGTGCTTTAAGGCTAAGATCGGCCAACGATTTTTCAGCCGCAGCCAAAGCCGCGGCCGCTTCATCAACCTGAGCCTGGGCTTGAGCTAGTTGCTCACTGCGGGTTCCGTTTTTCAATTCTAGCCACTGCTGCTGCGCCTGTTCGGTAAGTGCCTGAGTCTGGTTTTTCAGAGCGGTGGCTGAGTCCAGCTCTGCTTTACCTATCATTTGTGCGTGATACAACTCCTGTGCGCGGCGATATTGCTTGGCGGCATCCTCCGCTTGTGCTTTGGCCGCCTGCATTGCCGCTTCAGCCGCCGCCAATTGTTCATTTCTGGCACCTGTTTGTAACTCCAGCAGTTTCGCTCTGGCCTGTTCCAAGCTGGCGCGCCGTTGCGCCACGACTGCGCTGGCACTGCGATTATCCAGTTGCAATAACAACTCACCCGCGTGTACCTGCTGCCCTTCGGTCACCATAATGGCGCTGATCTGTTCCGCTACCGGTGCCGATAACACCATCCGGTCTCGTTCCAGCGTTCCCATGGCGCGCCCATCCTCGCCACCCGAACAAGCCCCCAAAAACAGTAACACCAACCACCAACTATTTTTGTAATTCATGATTCACTCCCAGTTCGCTGGGTGGCAGATTATCTGAATTGAATAAGCCTTCACGCATCACAATCCGGTTATGATTGAGCAGTTTCGTCAGCCACTTATCGGTTAATTCAAAGTCAAATTCCTGCATCAGTAGTTTGGGCGCGATCAGCGGGAACACCATCAGGCTGAGAAAACTGAGGCGGACAAGTTGTGGCTCCAGTGTGGGGTTTAGTTGTCCGCGTGCGGCCAGTTGCTGCACCCAACCAGAAGCGTTGCCCAGCATTTCGCTAAATACCCCGGCCAGAATCGAAAACACCTCATTGTTGTGCTGATTATTCAGCACCTGAAAAATGAGTCGCGGTAAAGCCGGATTTGCGGCCATCATCTGGTAGTAAGCCTGCATCAGCTCCTCTGGCGAATGCAGTTCACAGCTGAGATTGTGTTTAAGTATCTGTGCTACCGGCGCGATGGTTTCTCGCACCATGGTTTCAAACAAACCCGCCTTGGAACCAAAGTAATAGCGGATCATGGCGGCATCCACCTTGGCCCGTCTAGCAAGTTCGCGAATTGACACCCGTTCATAGGCATTGTGTAAAAAGCACGCTCTGGCAGCATTGACCAATGCGGCACGGGTTTGTGGATCACCTTTGGGTCTTCCCGGTTTGGCTGGCATGGTGTACTCCTTAAATTCATCTACTGATGAATATAGCCAACAACACCGGATTAGGCAGGGACTTTAATTCAGCAAGAACAATCATGATGTAGAATTGCTGTAAACAAAAACGGCCATCGCAGCATGGCTGCCGATGACCGCTAAACACATTTAAACGCGTTACAGGCTCAGACTTAGCCCCACAAAAACGGCGCGCCCCGGCAGGATGATTTCTGAGTCCTCGTCATCTTTGGCCGGTTCTTCGTTAGTCACATTAGTCACACCGGCACGGAATTTCACATGTTCGTTGAACTGGTAACTGCCACCTAAGTCCAGCAACGTATAACCACTTTTGCGTTCAGCACTGCTGTTGAGATGGGAACCGTAGTAGTTACCAGAGGCGTACAACATAAAGGCATCGGTTACATGCCAATCAAGCTTGAGATTAGCCGTCTGCCGCGGCCGACCGGTGAGTTCTTCACCAGTACCTGTCTCGGTATCGAGATAGCTATAGTTACCTTTAAGGCTGAGATCTTCGGTTAAATCAACGCTGCCCGTCAGCTCAAGCCCCTGTAACGTCACCTTGTCTTCGTTATAGTAAGTACGTGTTGGACTGACGCGATCCCAGGCACCTACCGTGATTAAATCTTTCACCCGGTTATGATAAAGGGTCGCGGACAACTCATAACGCTGTTGGCTCCACATTGCCGACAGTTCATAGTTGACGCTGGTTTCAGGCTCTAGATCTGGATTGCCCGTCAGGTTACAAGCGCCCCCACAACTAACAGAGGCAAAGGTTGGGGAAGACTCAAACAAGGATGGTGCGCGAAATGCCGTGCCGACACCACCTTTAACGACTAGGCCGTTTTCTGCATCGAAAACCAGATAGGCACGGGGGCTAAAACGCGAGCCATAATCCTGGTTATCATCGTAGCGGCCGCCCCAAGTCAAACTAAACTGTTCCAGAAAATCCAATTGATCTTGAATAAATAGCGAATGTTGTTCTGTGCTGTCACCACCCGTGACAGGATATTGCACTAGGTCATCGACCTCAGTCTTGTGATATTCCCCGCCCACAGTCCAGTCTTGAGCCAGTGCCGAGAAAAACGCAGTACCGCGGAAAATGGTATTGGTTTCCGCTATATTGCGGCCCAAAGGCGGCTGCAAACGATACTGGGTGTTGTAGTCGTACATCTTGGATTTTTCGCGATAAGCCAGCAGCTCGCTGCCGCCCCAATCCCATTCACCTTTATGGGTCAGGCTGAAAGTATTACGTTCAATTTTTTGCTCACGTTGGGCGGTGGCCGAATAACTGGTCATTGGCACTTTGTCATTATCATATTGATAATCTAAGTCTAACGTCTGATTGTCAGCCACTTGCCAGTTGAAGGAGGTATACAGTTTTTTGGTATTACGTTCTTCGATAGAATCGTAACCAGAGGTCAGTTCATCGTTATTCCAGGTGTCTTGATCCGCTTTTTCGGCGGTGAACATCATGCCAAGGGTGTCAGTCAGTTTCCCCGTACCAAACAGGTTGGAGCGAGTGCGATCGCCACCATCACCATCGGTCATCGCACTGTATTCGGTATCAAAAGTCAGATCCCAATGTTCATCCGCCTGTTTGGTAATGACGTTAATAACGCCACCCACGGCATCTGAACCATAAAGCGCTGACATTGGGCCACGCACCACTTCAACACGAGCGATGGCATCAACGGGAATGGCGGTGATATCAAAGTTGCCACCACGCCACAGACCATTGGAAGAAGACACGCGTTTGCCGTTAATCAGCATCAACACATACCCCTGGCCCATGCCACGGATATAGATATCGTTGCGACCACCAGTCCCGGTATTAACGCTAACCCCGACGCTTGAGCGCAATACATCACCGAGATCTTTTACTGGCAGTAACTTGATTTCGTCAGCATCAATCACAGAAATTGACGCCGGCGCGGTACTCAACTGTTGATCCTTGGCACTGGCCGTCACCACCAGGCGCTCCATCTCACCATCATCAGCCCAGAGTTGGCTGCTGACCGCTAATGCCAGAACGCTTAACACCTGTGCAGCTACCGCTTTTTGCATGTTCATTCCCCCTGAATTCCGTACTTGCAGTACAAAAGTTATCTTGCTGAAATGCTGAATATTTTTTCAACAACACCATCAGACTTTTGGGAACGATAACATATTAAATTAATTTTTATAAATGATATTAATTATTATTTGTGTTGTTATTTTGTTAATGTGATTGAGCTCATGTCTAACCCGTTTTTACGTGTCGTTATTACCCAATACACAAAGACCAGCGAGGAGTATTAATCCCGCACAAACGGCGGCCATTAACAGTACAGAAGTAAGCGTTATAGATGGGGAATAATCGTGGCGTCACCGCAAAAAATAACCCCCTCAAGGTGTGAAGGGGTTATTTTCAGAAACGATGCAACCGTTGCACATTAATCGAGAAAGAATTCTTCGTCGGCTTGTACTGGCAAAGAGTCAATCACTTCGTCCTGTATCTGATAATAAGCATCTTGATATTCGTGCAGATCCATAAAATCTCCGGTGTCATCGAGCATTGGTGAGTCAGTCTGCATCACAGCCACCTCGCAGTTATTACCAGTGACAATGACATAACACGGCACGTCGGAGAGTACACTGGCAATGAGATTATACTGCCATCGCCCCAAATATTACAATTTAGTTTCATTTAAGAAAGTTAAAATTAACGATTTAACCCGTAATAATGTACAAAAAAGCAAATTTTAAGTAATTAAAATCCGTAATACTTTCATAAATATCATCTAAAATAATACTTTTCGGATCTGACAGCGCTCACTTTTAAAGCAATTTATTCCATCGGTCGTCATGTATATCTGCTATTGCTTATATAATTATCAATGGTCGATTGGGAGACTGAATGATGAATCATCTGTTAGACATGGAAGCACGAACACTGGCGGGGTTGATCGGCAGTGGCGATATTCTGGGGATGCGGATGTTTATGGAACGCATTCATCTGCCGCTAGATGTACAAGATCGGCTGATATTTCAATTTTTCGCGATGACCCATGCCGATGCCGCCAGCATTGCCTCTTTATTGGAAAGTGACAGTCAGAGCATAGTGCCCGATAACCTGCGTTACTGACGTCACTCAGCCGCAAAACGATAGACCAACGCCTTCAACGCTTTTTCTGGATTGCGGTCAGCAAACACTGCAGGATTCTCCAGCTGATATAACAGGGTCAACTGCGGTGCCGCCTCAGCCACCTGTGTTTGCAGGAAGGCGCGATCCAGCTCAGGGGCATTGAGACACAACAACACGTTGGCACCTGGGCTCAATAATTCCGGCAGATGCCTTAATAATCGTAAATAGTCTTTGGTGGCAACAAAGCTACCCTTTTGGTTACTTGGTGGATCGGCAATAACTAGTTGATAAGGTCCGAGTTTTTTCAACTTACCCCAGGATTTAAAAATGTCGTGCCCAAGAAAACGCACGCCAGCAGCATATCATTCAGCAGATGGTTTTGCTTGCCTATGGCCAATGCGCCTTTGCTCATGTCGATATTGACCACTTCATCCGCGCCGCCCGCCATTGCGGCAACAGAAAAACCACAGGTATAAGCGAATAAGTTCAGTACCTTACACTGCGCCGCATGCGCTTTCACCCACGCCCGACCATTTGCCATGTCCAGAAATAATCCGTGGTTCTGCCCTGTTAACAAGTGCACCTGAAAGCGGCAACCATTCTCGGTAACTAGGTGCGGCTCTGGCACCTCGCCACACAGCAAACGGGTTTCAGTCTGGTTGCTGGCGCGATATTGATAGACCAGATTACATGGAGACTGCAACACCGCTAATCGCTGACTCAGCGCCTGTGTGAAGCGTTGTAACTCAGCCTCAGCAAGCGGCTTAAAGGATGTCAGCAACAGTACCGGCGCATACCAATCTAAGTTCAAGTGCTCACAGCCGGGATACAGACCACCACGCCCATGAAACAAACGCGCGGCATCACTGGGTAACGTTAATTGCGAGATAGCATCCAATAACAACTGCATATTGGTTATGATGTCCTTTTACTCTTTATCAACATTGGCGCTGTTTTCAACCTTATCAGCGGCAAAGGCACTGGCATCATCGGCCAACAATATCGCTAACTTACGGCTGCCTTCACCTGACTCTAAGGCAATTTTCACAATCATGGTCAGCGGAACAGAAAGTAACATACCCACCGACCCCAACAGCCATCCCCAGAAAATTAACGACAGGAATACCACTAACGTCGACAAGCCTAAGCCGCGCCCCATAAAACGGGGTTCCACCAGATTGCCCATCACCATGTTCACCGCCAAATACAGCAGTACCACACCACCGGCTCCGGTTGGCCCTAGCTGTACAAATGCCAGTAACACTGCTGGTAACGCCGCAATAATGGAACCAATATTGGGAATGTAGTTAAACAGGAAGGCAACCACGGCCCACAACAAGGGATAATCAACCCCCATCAGCCACAAACCGATACCCACAATAGCGCCAGTTGCCAAACTCACCAGCGTTTTAATCACCATGTATTGGTTCACAGAATGCAAGAAGCGGTCTATTTGCGATAACCGCATATCTGGGTCGTTTAATGCCATATGCAGCTTACGTGGCAATGACTCTGCTTCAAACAACATGAATACTATGGTCAGAATAATCAGCAACAAATTGGCCATCACATTGCCCACGCTCGACAATGTATTAGTGGTCAAAGACAAGGCCATTCCAGGGTCAAAGTAGGCTAAAACCTTATCTTTAGAGATCTGAATGTTGAACTGTTGCAGTTTATCCAGCACCCAAGAAAACTGCTCAACCAACTGTGCTCGATAGACAGGTAACTGTTTAGAAAATTCGTTGATTGACCCGCCCACCACTGACGCCAACCATAAACCGGCGAGCACAATCAAAGCCATCAACAACAACACCGCCAGCCAGCGAGGAAGGCGATGACGCGTCATCACCGCAATCGCAGGGGTACAGATCACCGCAATAAAAACGGACAACACAAATGGCACCACAATACTGCCCGCGGCTTTTATTCCCGCCAGCACCACTACCATGCACGCCATTAAGGCAAAGGTGCGTAACGCCATTGACGGACCGTATGATTGCGGCATTGCTAAAATCCTTCTTGTTCCCAGATAAAGTTGCTAATCTTTTAGATAAAACTGCAAATCAAACAATAAGTAATCACATGATGAATCCAGAATTGGCTATTATACGCATTAAAAATCTCAGATTGCGCACTTTTATTGGTATCAAGGATGAAGAGATCAACAACCGTCAGGATGTGATCATTAATGTGACCATCCATTACTGTGCCGAGAAAGCCAGCCAAACCGATGCTATGGAACATGCGCTCAATTATCGCACGATTACCAAAGCCATTATCGCCTTGGTAGAGGATAATCGGTTTTCGCTGCTGGAACATCTGACTGGCAAAATTCTGGAAATTGCCAGTGAACATCCTTGGGTCGAATATGCCACGGTAGAAGTAGATAAACCGCATGCCCTGCGTTTTGCCGACTCAGTGTCATTACAACTGAGTTGGCAACGGCCAAATTGATTTATCAGCAGTTTCACCACGCAATTCTATAATCAGCATAGACAGTGTGGCATCTCAGCGGAGGAGCAATGAAGATACTGATTACCGGCGCCACTGGATTGGTTGGTACCGCATTGGTGGCAAGTCTCGAACCGGAACATCAACTGCTGATTATCAGCCGCAATCCCTTGCTCGCCAGACAAAAACTGGGGCTACATCATGAATACCTGCCATCACTTGATGGCTTGCAGGATCTTAATGGCATTGATGCCGTGATCAATCTGGCAGGTGAACCAATTGTGGGTAAACGCTGGAGCGAATTGCAGAAACAACGGATTTGCCGCAGCCGTTGGGATATTACCTCCAGGCTCAGTAGTCTGATAAAAGCGTCCAGTCAGCCCCCAGATGTTTTATCAGTGGTTCAGCCATCGGCTATTACGGCAGTCAGGATGACACGCTACTGGACGAAGACGCCACACCACAAGAGGAATTCAGCCACTATATTTGTGCCGAGTGGGAACGGCGTGCATTAGTGGCGCAATCAAGCGCGACCCGCGTGTGTATTGTGCGCACGGGCATCGTATTGGCCGCGAAAGGTGGAGCGCTGGCAAAAATGCTGCCAGCATTTCGAGTCGGACTCGGCGGCCCCATCGCTGATGGTCAGCAAGGAATGAGCTGGATCCACTTGGTCGATCTAATTGAATTGCTGCTGTTTTTACTGAATCATCCGCAAACGCAAGGGATCTATAACGCCACAGCCCCTTACCCGGTGAGCAATGCTGAGTTTGCCCGCGCGCTGGGACGCGCATTACAGCGACCAGCAGTACTGCCCGTGCCAGCGTTTGTGCTGAAACTGCTGTTTGGTGAAATGGCAGAACTGTTGATAAAAGGTCAGTACGTGATCCCAACTAAAGCGATGAATGAAGGCTTTCACTTTCAATTTCCCAAGCTGGAACAGGCGCTAGCAGATCTGTTCTAGTCGCAAATGAATGACCCAGCGGAAGCCACGCTGGCGCGGTTCACAATGGCTGGAGATTTTCATCTCGCAAACCGACCAGTAGTAGTTCACCATCGTGTGCGAGTCGAAATTCACCGTAACGGGCGGCGTTAAAATGCGAGGCCTGACCTTCCTCAAAAAACCAAGCATTGCTGGCAATACGCACCCGACCATTGCGCACTTTAAACGGTAACAGCCGCTGTTGCCCAGTCATATCAATGTCGGTATTGGTAAAACGATAACCACGATAAACTGCCGCACCTTGTGCTTGTAATGTCACCAACATCCAACCTTGCAGATTGGGCTGCCAATGGCCGTCATGCTGTAACGCTTGCCGAAGCTCACGCGCCACCACATAGTCCAGCGCCATATAATCCCCTTGCATCAATGAGCGGGGGTCTTTAGGTGCCAGCGCCAGCATGACAGGTTCACCGTCACGCCATACCCCTTCTTTATGCCACACCGATAAATTCACCAACAACAGGCTACACAATCCCAGCGCTAATGCCCAAAGTGCCGTTTTCTGTCGAGGCTGATAGTGAATAGTCACCATTAATCTGCCTCCTGTGGTGCTGGCGCTTGCCACGGTTGCGGCGTAAACCACTGGGTTTTAATAAACCACAGTAGCCACAGCAAACTGATGCCCAGTCCTAACAACAACACGGATTTAACCAACAAGGTATAACTCAGGGAATAGTAAAACCAACTACTGAAGCCCAAGACCGATAATACCCCCATCACCAACAGCCCCCTTCTGCGGCGGCAAACCCCAAGACACATAATGCCAAGCCTACCACCAATCCTGGGATCCAATAGAGCCAGCCGCCGAATAGAAGTAGTAACGCGGCTAACCCCAGCCGTTGCCGGAGCATGGGTAACTGCCTTATCCAAGTGACAGGTAATAATATGAGCACACAGAATAGGTTCAGCAACGCTGGCCAATGTGCCGATAACGCCCATTGGCTTTGATGAAACGCCACGCTAGCGTGCTCCAATAAAGGTAATTGCACCCAAGGCAGCAACAAGGCAGCCGCAAAAGCCAATGGCCGCAACAACGGTCGCCAAGAGCCAAAATCCGCTTCATAGCGCCATAACCAAAAACTTGCCAGCAATAGCACCGGCGATATCAACACCCCGAGCCCATGCTCCAGTAACCACAAGATCGCCGCGCCCAACATCAGCAATGCGGCACAGAAACGGATACTGAAAAGTGCAAATATCCGCCAATGTAGCAACCCCGAAACGATTAATAACAGATAAATATCATCGCTGCGCAGATGCAGACGTTCTACCAATCCGATAGCTATGCCACCGATGGCCGCCATGGCAAAACAAAAACCTAGTTGAGAGAGAAACAGGCCACTGTAGCGGCGTTGCTGTTGCGTCACGATAAAAATAGCGATGACAAAACTTAGCGCGCCACCAATCGCAAAACCATCGCTTTCACGCACGGGCAAAACTAGCATCAGACTGCCGAGAAACCCCAGCATAAAGCCGCTAGCTATCCATGCGGCCAGCGTCTGCAACAGCACCACATACCAAGGTATTGGCGGTGCCACCGGCATTTCGCCTTGCAGTAATTGCCGCGCGACTAATTGCTGCCACAACCGCTGCCGGCTCATGAGGCTTCTCCAAACTGACGTTGCAGTTTCATTAACCACAAACTTATCGCCACCGATAAGCCCACCGCTGAGGCCGACATCAGCAGATAGCCGGAAGATTCCAGATGAAATTCGCTAAGAGCACGCAGCAACCACATATGCAGATAAAACAATTGCGCAAACATCAGCAAGGCCAAGCCATACAGACAGCGTCCACGCCAGTAAATGATCAACATCATTGCAGAGATTAACCACCAGCAAGCCTGTGACCAAGACCAGAATGTTGGGCTGGCGCCGCGGTCGAACAGCAAATCACCGGAGAAAATAGCATTCGCAATCGCCACCAGCATCAATAGCCATAAGGCAGCACCACATAAGGCTTCAGTCACTTTAGCGGCTGGCCACTGAGTCATCGCCAAGTGGTTAAGACGAAGTAAAGTCAGATGCAAGACGATATTCAAGAGCACCTGCCACCACAGTAAAGATGTTGCTTGTTCACCTGGGAACCAATGCTGAAAGGCTGACCAGCCATTGACCTCAAACCATTGCCATAACGTCAAATTCAGCAAAAGTGCCAACAAGCCCCAGTGCCAGTCGCTACGGCCGAGCCAAAGCCACGGCAACGCCAACAGAGACCAAATCGCAAACAGTTGCCAATCATCAGCCCCTTGCTGGTAAGCCTGACCCACATAAGCCAACACGCCACCGCTAACAATCGCGGTTAACAAGCTGACCCAAGGCAGCGCAACTTTGAATATGGCGATGCGTGCGGAATATTTCAGCAATAAGAGTGGTGCCAACATCAGTAGCGACCAGATACTTTCAAGCAGTGCCAGCTTGCCCAAACGCCCAAAATGCTGCCAGTTGTAAGCAATAAAACAGATTAACGCAGATCCTAGACACAACACTGCGCCGCCCAGCAATAACTGATTGAAAAACGCCTGCCATTGCTGAGGTTGTGCTTTTGTCATTGCCAGCGCTTGCGGCATATGCGCTTCGGCGAGTGCACCTTGCTGATACCAATGATACAGCAGCGCCTTATGTCGCATACGTTGATCCATAACTGGGCGTCCTGTGGCTGATACAGGCTCTAGTGTGGCGGTTAATTACAAATAAAATCAAGGGATAATCTGTAACCAACTACAATTGACAACATCAGAGGAATGGCGGCAGAAAAAGTAAAGCCCGCAATTGCGGGCTCCTGAATGCTTACATTTTAGCCATCACCCAATAATCCAACCGTTTTTGCGGATCATTGAGTATTTCCTGGCACTTGTCCTTGTATTGCTGCATCAAGGCGCCCATGCCTTTACCGCCAGTAGATTGCATCATCTGCTCAGTTGCTTTGGCTACCGCCTGCTGGGTGGCATCAGCGGACTCATATTTTGCCGCCAGTTGTTCAGCGGTTTTCGCATTCGTTTGTAGGCGTTCCCCTACCGCCGCCATTTGCGGTGCATTCATCGCCGCAACCATTTGCGACCCCAACTGATAATACGCTGCACACTGGTGAAGTTCGTCGGTAAATGCTTGTTCGGCTTCTCCTGCACCAGCCGTTGCACTCACCCCAAGCATCAGCACCGCCCATATAAGTTTTTTAACTGTCATCCTGATCATCCTTTTTGGTTGGATGACCAAAAACTACTTTAGTCAAAAATGAATTTCAAGTTGATCTGGATCACTTTTTCAGGGCACAACAGCACGGCAGCCAAGGGAAATGCGTAATACATGTCGTCCGTATAGCGACAAAGACCTAGATTATTGCGTTTTATGATGTTCCAGCATAATTTTCAGATGCTGTTTTATCTCTGGCCACTCGCTGTCGATGATGGAATACACCACGGTATCGCGCACCGTGCCGTCCTTCAGTAGTCGGTGATTGCGCAAGATACCATCTTGTTTGGCTCCCAGTCGAGTAATCGCCTGGCGACTGGCTTCATTATGAAAATGGGTGCGAAATTCCACCGCTATCACAGCCAATGTCTCAAAAGCATAACTCAGCAGCAGTAATTTACTTTCCGTGTTAACCGCTGTGCGCTGCACACTCTTGCTGTACCAAGTGTAACCAATCTCAATATGCCGATTAGGTTGGTCCCAATGACACAGCCGAGTACAACCCACAATGGTACCACTGTCACGACAACGCACCGCAAAGGCCAGGGCTTCACCGCGTTGCTCAGCATCCAGAGCCGCCTGAATGTAAGCCTTCATTTCATCAGGGTGTGGCACGCTGGTGTACCACAGATTCCATAATTCGCCATCGGCAACGGCCAATGATAACGCTGGCAGATGAGCCAGTGTCAGCGGTTCAAGAATGACATACTCTCCGGATAAATAACCTTCCTGTCCCACAACCCTTCTCCTTCTCGCCTTGTCTTTCTTGATAGCCTGCCACCGAGTTTGTCAGTAGCGACCTTTGATTATCAGACTAGCATGAAACGCGATAGAAAGGACAAGCTGTTGAATACAAATTCAGGGACTTAGCGGCATCAAAAACCGTAGTGACTATTACTGACACGGAACCATCCAGCAATACTGCCACGATGACGTTTGGTGGTTAGCACTTCATGGGGAAAACATTCACTGAGGAAAATGACTAGTGTGCCCGCTTCCGGCACAACTTGTTGTAGTAGATTGTTTTCCATATCAAAAATCTGCAACTCACCACCATCGTCCGCACCCCATTGCTCGTTGAGAAACAGCACTGTAGTTAAGATGCGATTGCGGCTGCCGGGTAACGCATCCACATGTTTACGGTAAAAGGCACCGGGCTGGTAGCAAGCATAGTGACTCTCATAGTCAAACAACCCCATGAACAAGCGCTGGTTTAGCCCAACCCGTAACTGTTCCATCAGCGTTAACCACTGTGCATCTGGCTGTTCTGCATTGTTGAGCCAACGGATATGATCGCCACGAATGGACGTATTTTGCTGTTGCTGACCACCGCGACCGATGGCGGCATGGTGAAACTCAGCCCCTGATTGTGGTACTAGGCGCTGTTGCAACTGCTGGAGCAGTGCTGGCGCCAGCAACTGTGGCAATACTAAATAGCCAGGATGCTGTAATGCCGCCGCGACCCGATCAAAAAAGCCTCACTGCTCATATCGGCCATCTGCAGCTCCACTGTGCCAGACACCAAGGAAAGGAACATGAAGCTAATTGGAAATCGCCAACTTAGCAATAAAATGCAATTTCAAATCAAATAGTTACACATCTAACCATTAGAGATGTAAGCAAATAAGGCATAGAGCTTATCGCTGCTGAAGTGGCGCCGAAGATACATCAACGGCATGAATTTAGGACACAAAAATGCCGACGCTTACGTCGGCATTTCAAGAAGGCAAGCAAGCGCTACAGATAACGAGCGAAAGTACTACCGGCTTTCTGCGGTTTCTGTGGCATGGCAATGGCGGGAGTAC
This sequence comes from Shewanella dokdonensis, assembly GCF_018394335.1. Taxonomy (NCBI): domain Bacteria; kingdom Pseudomonadati; phylum Pseudomonadota; class Gammaproteobacteria; order Alteromonadales; family Shewanellaceae; genus Shewanella; species Shewanella dokdonensis. The sequence goes on from NZ_CP074572.1 coordinate 295,252, forward strand.
CGAGATACAAAAAGCCGACTATCTGATCGCTATCTTCCAGCCCGAGCAATTTATTCACCGTTTCATCAAAGGCAAAACTACCCGTGCGCCAGATCCCGCCAAGTCCCTGCGCAAATGCCGCTTGCTGCATTGCCATCACAGCACAACCAGCAGAGAGCTGCTGCTCCAATTCCGGCACTTTTTTAATGTCACTACGCGTCTTGGCAACCACGGTAATAATCATCGGCGCCCGTAGCGGCATATTCGCGGCCTTGGCGATAAATTCATCGTCATCACCCGCTTCGGTAGCCGCCGCCACAAACACATCGGCTAGCCGATTCAGCCCTTCGTCCTGGGCAATAATAAACTCCCAAGGAGCCAGGCCACCATGATCTGGTACTCTGGCGGCTGCATCCAAAATAACTTGCAGTTGCTCTGCATCTGGTGCCGGTGCCACTAGGCGCGGGCAAGATTGACGGGTCAAAAGAAGTGTTAAAGCATCCAAAATAATGTCCTTTAAAACAGATACCCTAGTGGTCTTAGCATAACAAATTGCCGCTGAATAGGAACGTTTGCAACCACAACTGCTGCTAACTCAACCATTAGCACCGCTGAGATCGTCCAAATCGCTGATAAGATCATCCAGTTTTCGTTGAATATGCCGCTGTTGCTTGGCACTCATCTGCTGTGCCACCTGCACCAGCATCAATCCCAAACGCTGGCGGTTAGTATCCAATTTTTGTTGATATTCCACCGACCGCAGTTGTTCTGGGGTAGTCAGCAGTAATTGCAAGCGCTGCCGTAACACGCTGGGATCGTGACGCTGTTCCAGTGTTATCACTAATTGTTGATACCATTCATGACGGTAATCTAACCACAATTTGGTGATATCGAGCCGCTGCTGATTATATTGGTGTATCAGTTGCTTTTGTGGCGGGGTTAAGCGGCCAATCCAGTCCTGTAACTGCTCCTGCAAGCGTGCATCGGCTTGAGCTAGCCGCTGTTCGGCGGTTTTATCCTGATACTCTTGCTGCAAGGATTGCTGATTTTTTGCCAACTGTTTTTTTATCTGTGCCACTTGCTCATCACTAAAGGAAGCTACCAGTGGCACTATGTCGTCGAAGGTGCGCGAAAAGATCCGCAACCAGTGCTGCCTAGCGTTATCCGTAAACTGGCTGAGAAATTCTGGTGTCAGAGAATGCTGTTGCAAGGCACGGCGTAACTGTTGCAAATCGGCACTGTAACGCGGCAACTCCTGTTGCCGATGCCACTGCAAAAAGCTTGTAACGCCTGATCAAATTGTTGCTGCTGCGCTTTATTCAACGAGACGTAATCATCTAACTGCCAAGCAATCGCCCAGTCGAGAAAGTGATAGCTCATTTTGGTGGAACAAGCGCTAAGCGTCAGCAGCGCAGCCAGTAGCAGTAACCATCGTTTCATCCGTCAGCCTGTCCTTGATAACGGTCGGAACCATTGCGGAATACTTATCACTCTCGTATAAGTTGCCGGTAGTTGTCAAACCAGCTGAAGAATTCTCGACCATCGCGGCAGCGGCCATCGGCCATCTGTAATGCCCAGGCACAGGAATATAACCAGAAGATGTCCAGTGCCGCGGCTAATGCCTGTTCGCTGGACGATGTCAAATATGGATGCCCATCAAGATACTCGCGGATCAGCCATTGTCTGGCCGCCGCTGACAATTGGTGACAGGCGATCACGCCCGCCAGTTCGAACAACGGATGTGAGCTACAACAGTATTCAAAATCGATGCAGTAGAGGCGGTCGTTATGCAACAACAGGTTATGAGCACTGAGATCCCGATGGCAATATTGGTGCGACAGCAAACAGGCATCCAGCGTGGCAAATCTGGCACTTAACGATAACTGTTGTAGCCATTGTAACCGTTGTAACCACTGCGCCGCGTGATGCGTGTTAGCACCCGCATAATCCCCATTAGCGGCCATCTGCTGTAATCGCACCAGATAGATTTGCCACTGCAACTGTAAGCTGATGTCCAATGCGGGTGGCGGCAGTTCGCGTAATCCCAACAGCAGTTGTAGCAGTTGCTGAGCCGGATACCACTCTGTTGCTGACGCCTCCGTAACAGGCGACTGGCTGGCAAGTGACGCCGAGGAGAGTTTGTGCGGTAGTGTAACGGCAAGCTGGCGCCAGGGCACATATGTAGCAGCTACGCCGTTAGCCGATTCGGTGAGCCATTCACTCAGGTAAAAACGTTTGTCACTGTCGACCCAACGCAGCTGTGGTGCCAGCCCGGCAGTTTGCGCCGCACGCCAACATGCCACTTCATTATCGCGATTGCAGATACGGTCGGTTACTGGCGAATTGAGCCGCAGCAGCAGCGAAGTTTGGTGAAAATCCAAACGAAAACTCTGATTACTCAACCCCAGACTTTGCCGCTCAATCGCCGTAGGCATGGGTAATGCCAACTGTTGCAATGCCCGTTGTACGTCCCCAGCAAGCCTACCTGCAATGCTTACGAGTGTCATTAACGCTCAACCAGTGATGGCTGCTGTGCCCGCCAGTCGGCGCGCCATAAAAAATAGCCGCCAACCGCTAAGGCCACATACAACACAAATAGTAATGAGGTCAGCATCAGCCCTTTACTGACGTATAAATAAATAGACACCAAATCAATCACAACCCAATACAGCCAGTTTTCCAACACCTTCTGAGCCACCAACCAAGTGGTCATGACCGCGAAACAGGTGGTAACTGAATCCAGATACGGAAACGAAGCATGCGTGTGATTAGCCATAAACCAGCCCACAGGCCACGATAATATTGTGGTGATAACGATCAATAGCAGATGACGTTGCCACGGCCAGGTACTCACCGCAATGCCCTGTTGCTGCTCACCGCCACGGCGCCATAACCAGTAGCCATAAAACGCCATCGCCATGTAATAAAGGTTGAGCACTGACTCCATCAGCAGTGACACCTTCCAAAACAATACGGTATAGATGGCGGTACTAGCCAGCGCCGCGCCCCAACACCAGACGCTAGCCTTCATCGCTAGCAACAGATACGCTAATGCCAGTATCACGGCAAGCGCTTCCCACAAGTCCATGCTCTGCGCTTCAGTAACTACCTGGCTGATAAGTTGCCACAACTGCGCCATATTCAGGTCCTGCGCCGCAAATCAAATTCACCTTGCAGAAACTTGCAGACAAAAATGGCCTTGCCAAACTGCTCATACGCGGCTTTCATCTCAACCGACAGCATCTGCATCACCGCGTCATAGTCACCACTAACTTGAGTCGATAGGGAATTAGTCACCCGTTCAATACCTTGGTAGCTGTCCAGACGCTTTATCAGCCAGCGAATGGGGTCTTTATAGTTGTCATGCAGCGGGTACATGCTGATATCAACAGTTAATTGCATATATTCTCCTCCAACGAGTCCCGGCTGAGAGCCGGGACATAGGGTATTAGATGAATTTCAGCTTAAAGGTGACACCTAACTGACGCGGGTCGCCATAACGGATGTACTGCTTGTCAGCCCAGTCCTGATCGGGTTCATTACCAAAATAGAAGCCGCGCACGCCATACTGTTTGTCGAACAGATTACGTCCCCAAAGGTACAACGCCCAGCTTTGTGCATCGTAACCCACCTTGGCATTGACAATGGTGTAAGGCTTGGATTGCGAATCGTTGCTATCCGAGTAGTAAAACTTATCCTTGCCACTGGCATTTACATTAGCGAACCAGCCATTATCCGCATGCCAGCTAGTGCCGATACTGTATGTCCAACGTGGAGAATGCGCTAAATCTCGGCCACTGAGATCAATCTGCGTCCCGTATTTATCGTTATAAAGATACGTGCCATAAGCGGTCTGCAAATAACCGACACTGCCATATAATTCTATTGAATCAGACAGATACCAGTTAGCTTCCAGCTCAGCGCCATAATTTCTGGAACTACCAGCATTATCGGTAAACAGAATAAAGCGCTGTTGATCTACAGGATCCTGCAAAGAGGCGGAAACCTGTTGCTGACGACGATCCATATAAAACAGTGCCAGACGTGTTGCCGCAACCCCATCCAGCCATTGCGACTTCAACCCCAGTTCATAGTTATACAGGGTTTCCATATCGAACTGTTTTTTATCCGCCAACGACTGCGGCAAGGTCATATTAAAACCACCCGCCTTATAGCCCCGGGCAATACGAATGTAGGCTTCTTGCCCCGCAGTCAGTTGCTTTGATAGTGCAATGTGTCCGCCCCACATATTCTCTGACGGGTCAAAATTATCGGCATTGCTGTCACTGTAATCACTGTGACGCCGCTCTAGCCGCAGCCCGGTAGATAAGCGATAACCCTGGCCTAAATCGCTATCCAGTTGGCCGAAAATGGCATAGTTATCGGCACGGTAATCTGACTGCAACACCTCGTCCGGCCAGCCGTTGTATTCAGAATACAGGTCATTGTCTTCATGCAAATCCATCAGATAGACACCGGCAAGCCAGTCAGTGGTACCCGCAAAAATTCGCCCAGCTTCATTAGAGGTGATACGAAATTCCTGTGTAACTGTGCGGCGCTTGCCTTTTTTATCCCACCAGTAGTTGTACTCACACGCCTCGCCGTCACAATCACGCGCCGCCCAATACTCGGGATTGGCCCAGTCGCCATCATAACCATTGTCGAAATGGCTGTTGGCCCAACTGGTCAGTGATATCAACTCGAACGGTGCAAAACCGCTGTAATTGAACTTGAGGCTGGCACCTGTGGTGCGCTGGCTATCAACTCCTGGTTGATCTGTCAGGGTATTTTTGCCGTTATTATCTAATGTCCAGGCATCATAGCCATTGTCAAAATCGGCGTGCAACACGGTGAGATCCGCTTGCAGATTGTCACTCGCGTACCAGCGCAGTTTCAAACGGCCGCTGAATTCATCGCGCTGATTGGTATCATCACGCTGCAAATAGCGATTATCCATGTAACCGTTCTGTTTATGCTGCTGCAATGCCACCCGGTACAGCAACTTGCCAGAGTCGGTCAACGGCCCGGAACTGTAGCCACTGAGGGTACGCAGATGGTCATCCCCCAGCGATAACTCCAAACCATGTTCAAACACTTGGGTAGGATCATTGCTTTTCAGATAGATAAGCCCAGCAAGCGCATTGGCGCCATAACGGGTGCCCTGCGGGCCACGCAATACTTCAAACTGCTGCATATCGTACAGGCTGGACACGCTTCCCAGACCAGAAAGGTCAATATCATCGACAATAAACCCCACTGATGAGTTAGGCGCGCCTTTGTAATCTTCCTGCTCGCCGACGCCGCGGATCTGGAAATAACGTGGCCGCGATGTGGCACCGGACCAGTTGAAGTTGGCGACATTGTTGATCATGTCTTCAAAGTGCTCAGCAGCCTGATCGTCAATACGCTGCTGATCGACCACAGTCACACTGGAAGGCATGTTCTCCACCGCTGTGCCACGAAAGTCGGCACTGACCACCATCACCTCAATGGGGGGGACTCTGTGGCTTTGGGCGAGTCACTGTTACTGGGATTATCGGCAGCGAAGACAGCAGTGCTCAATGCCAGCTGTACGGCTGCGGCAATAACACCGGGATAAAAAAATCTAGACATTTGGACCTCAAATATTTGCATGTTTGAGATCCGGCATGGGATAAGCGAAGTGATAAGTGCACAAATTGTGGCCCATTCCTACGCCGGTACTAGCCGGATCAGGTTCTAAGGGTTCGTCACAAGACATCTCAGTCCACCTGCAAAAACAGGCAAACACCCCTTGGCGCGAGCCAGTATACATAAATTTATTAATAAAGAAGAGTCGTACGGCAGAGATTTATCTGGACACAACGAAGAACGAGGGATAACGGCAATGGCAAGAGTGGCAGCAGAATGCCATAAACCTCTTGCCCACAAAAAAGCCTGCCGGGCAGCCCTCCGCGGCAGGCTTGGACACACACATAAACTCAATAACGGTAGCTGAGGCTGACGCGCAACATGCGAGGTTCTACTGGGTGATAGTGTAAATCTTCCACACCATCCGCCGCTTCCCCGCTCAAACGAGAGCTGTACCAGTAGTCAATATCATGATCATTGCTGTCAAACAGATTGAGGATCTCCGCTTTCACATCCCAATCCTGATAAGCGTATCCGAGCGACAAATTTACCAGTGTGGTCGCATCAGCTTCATGTGCTTTGAAACTGTCCAGCGTCCGCTTTCCAAGATAGCGCAGCCGCAGTGCCGCGTGGATGCCAGTTGCATCTGGCTGGTAGTTAATCCCAGCACTGGCAACCCAAGGCACAGTGCCATCCACATACTTACCTTCCAGCGTTTCATCTTCAGTAAAACGGGCGCGGGTTACCGCCAACTCCGCATCAATACTGAAGGCATCACTCAGCCAGTAATAGGCAGAAACTTCTACGCCATAGCGCCGTGAAGCGCGGCTGGGTTCGGTGGTTCCAGCATCGCCCACATAAAGCAGTTCTGAATCCAGATCCAGATACCAGAATGCGGCCGACAGATTGATATATTGCCGATCATAGTAACGGAACCCTAGTTCCGCCCCGGTAGAACGTACCAGTAAATCCACCTTATTCAGTGCTTCACCCGTAGCAGGATCCACCTTGATAGTGGCGCCTCGCGCATCGTTAGAGTGAAAGCCCTGCCCGGCACTGGCATACAATTCCAGATCATCGCTAACCAGATAAGACAGCCCGCCTTTCAGGCTCCAGATACCATCGTTAGCATTACCACTGTTTAGCGTATTGTCACTGTCAACATCGGCGTTGTAGTAATCATAACGGGCGCCAAGACGCAGTTTGAGGTCATTAGTCAACTCGGCTTCCAGCTTGCCAAACAGGCCGCTAGAAAACTCATCAACCGCATCGTCGCGCACTGTGCCGATTTGCTGCCGTGCTTGGGTATGATATAGCGCCACTTTGCCAATGTGATCATAGCGGACATCCATACCGGAGGTGATATCGGTTGTAATGCCGAATGGCGCTACGTGCCAGTCACGCGCCAACTTACCGCCCCAGATCTCCCGGTTATCCACTTGCTGAAACTCATCACCATCCTGTGGATTATCGAGAAAATAAGTGAAATTGGAAAACAGGTTCAAACGTGAGCGGATCACGTAGGCACTGGCTTGCCAGTCACTGTCAACATAACTGGCAGACAGACTGTAGCGGCTCGAATCCCCGCCCAAATCAGTATCTAACGAACCGTACTCATCAATGATACCGGCAGTGACCGCACGTTCAGGGATCTGATCGGCTGAGTTCCAGTCGTTACTGTATGCCATCGCGGTGACCGCCAGTTGTCCATTACCCACGTGTGTCAGATAACGGCCAACAGCATTCACCTTGCGCACATCTTCCTCAACGTCACTCCAAGGGCCATCGTAACGTTGCAGTTCGCCGCCAAAAATAAACTTGTTGTCTTGCCACTGCTGTTGCCCGGTTGCCAGCAAGCGTTGATAGCCATATTCCCCCAAAGTTAACGCCATTTGGCGATAGGGCAAATCGTCGGTCAGCGATATCGCCGCCGAGCCCGCGCCGGAAAAATCGCCCACTTCCGGGTAATATGCGCCCTTGTAGTAATGGATCTGACCAATCAATTCCGGGATCAAAAAGTTGAGATCGGTATAGCCCTGACCATGACCGTGGCTGCGCATGTTGATAGGCATACCATCAACCGTTGTCGCAAAATCGGTGCCGTGATCTAGGTTGAATCCCCGTAAAAAGTACTGGTTGGCTTTACCCGAGCCACTGTGCTGAGTCACCATCATTCCCGGTACAAACTCCAGCACTTCTCCAGTGCGTAGCAACGGCCGGGATGCTATCTCGCCCGCGCCCACTATGCCCTCAGATGCTGAGCTACTCTGCCCTAACAAATTCAGCTGCCGGCCGAAAACCGCGACCCGTTCAATGGCATGTGCCTCTGCGGTAGAAGTGTGTGCAGCATCCGCAGCCTGAACCAGTGTTGCCACAAACAGCACTGGCACCCCGTAAATTACTGTTGAAGTCAATTTCATATCAGTTGTTATTTGGTTAGAAAATTAGCGAGTGATGGGAGTGTAAAGGCTTCGAGTATTACGAAAATTGATCAATGTCATACTTGGTATTATTTTTATAATAAATGTAATACTTCATTTAACCTTGATTAATTTGACTAACTAATAAGCCATTAAAAACAGATTGTTATGAGTTACAAGTCATATCAATCTTGAATAGGTAATATTCTAGTGGGATTTGCCGTATGACTGCTGCGGTTTACACGCCGATGGCTAAGTAACGCTAGGAATGTAACTCAGTCACGTATACGCGCGGGAGAATGCTTTTGTAGTTTCCGCTGTAGCGTGCGGCGATGTAGCCCTAACGCCTTTGCTGTCGCCGAAATATTGCCAGCATGATCCAGCAAAGTACGCTGAATATGTTCCCATTCAACCTGGGCTGGCGTCAGCGGTTTGCCATCAGCAACAAAGTTGGCGTTGTTGCTGCCCTGCAAGCGTTGCAGGATTTCATTGAGGCCAACCGGTTTTGCCAGATAATCGGTGGCGCCGCGCCGCATGGCTTCCACGGTTGTGGCAATGCTGGCGTATCCGGTCAACATAATAAACTGAGTCGGATTAAAATGTTTTTTCAAGGCCGGGATAGCGTCCAAACCAGACGCCTGCTCCAACATCATATCCAGTAAAATAGCGTCTATCTGCTGGACGGGTTGTTGTAGCGCCGCAGTCGCTGAGGTAAAAATTGACACCTCGTAGGCGCCCGCGTGTTGCAAGCGACGCTGTAAGACTTGCAGATAACTAACGTCATCATCAATCACTATGATTTTTTGCATGAGCCTCCAACGGCAATTGCACCAGAGTGACCATCTTATCGCCTTCGCGATACCAATTGACCTGCCCCTTAAATTTTTCAATGGTAGCATTGGTCAAGACTGCGCCTACACCGTGTCCATCATCACTAGGCAATAACTGAAAACCCAACTGTGCCAACATGCTGGGTGATAGGTCATTAGCCGAGTTTATAATTTTTAGCGCCCAGCCACTATCGATGAGATTAGCAGACACCTGAACCTCACCGTTGGCTTGCGCCTGCGCCGCTTCACAGGCGTTGATAATAATATTGCTCAAAGCGGGCAATAACGTGCCGTCAGCCAAAATATGCCACTGCCCCGAGCCCGCTTGCCAATGCCAGTGTATAGCGGTTTCCGGCCGGGCTAATAACAGCAGTTGTTGCAGCGAATGCCACAACATCTTCAGTTCATAAGGCCGCGACCTGGCCTCGCGTACTTCATCGGCAATATCGCGCCAGTTACGTAGCTGCTGTTCAATACGCTGTAATTGTCGTTCGAGTTCGGTCAGTGCTTCCCCGGCAGATTGCTGCTCCATGACTTCATCAATCAATAACCGCATCGACTGCACTGGGGTTGCCACATCATGCGTAAGTTGCGCAGCGGCGGTGCCAATAGCAAGTAACTGTTCATTACGTAGTTGCCGCTCACGTAGCTGATGAATAGCTTCTTCTCGTGCCGCTAACTGCTCGCGCAGATACCATACAACCGCCGCCACCAACACCGATGTCAGTACAAAACCGACCACCATACCGTAGTAATGGTTAAGCATCATGGCCGCCGGTTCGCCATGCCGAGGCAATAGCCACAACTGACTGATTTGCGCTGCAATACTGACACTTAACAACAGTGCAGCGGCAAGCCATGGCAATAACATGAAAGCGAGTACGATAGGCAACAACAACACGGCATTAAACGGGTTGCTGGCAGCACCATTCACCGCCATAAAAGTGTTAACCAGCAATACTTCCGCCAACAATAACAGCAGCATCTGCTGGGGTGATGGTCGACGCCACAACAACATCACGACCAATAGCAACATGGCATTTTATTCCGTCAGGTAGGTTGCCCTCAGCATACCTTAAAAGGCATAACTGACACCAAATTCCAAAGATCGACCAGAGCCTGCTAACTGGGCAAAACCATTGCTGCTGTCAGCCTTGTAATCAGCAATGCTGACACCACCAAGCGGCAGTTCATAGTAATGATCCAGTAAATTGTTCACTGCAAATGTCAGCGTAACGCTTTGCCATTGCAGATGGCTGCTGAAGTTAAGCAGCGAATAAGCGGCAGTGGAATTTTCCAGGCGCCGCGGGTCCACTCGGTCTTTAGCCGCAACCCATTGCCAAGCAATATTATTCTGCCAATCGCCTAACTGTTGTTGCAGCGCCAATTCTGTTTGCCAGGGTTTTATCTGGTATAACGCTTGGTGACTGTCATCTCGCTCCCCATGGGTGGCGCTGACACTGGCATTGACTTGCCACAAACCGCTGCGATTATCGGCTAACCGGTAGGCACTGCTGACTCTGGCACCATAGAGCGTCGCATCCAGATTAGTAAATTGCAGCAAATTACGCTGGCCATTAGCTAAAGCGCTACGGTTGAAGCTGCCAATCACTGCAGCATCAATGTAATCCTCAACTTGGCTGTACCAAACACTCGCCGTAACTTGCCAATCATCGCGAGTGGCTGTGTAAGCGAGGCTGAGCGTGTTAGCGGTTTCAGGCTTAAGGTTAATATCACCCACATAGCCATTGGCATCGCCAAACCAACCGATCATGGTGGAAGCCATAATCCCCTGTCCCCAACTGTAACGTTCATATAAATTGGGGGCGCGGTTTTTACGGGCCAATCCGAGTTCCAGTTGTTGGCCAGCGGCCAGTTGGTAGCGCGCCAGTAGCGTGATGTCCACCAGATTATCGCTACGCTTACGCTCGGTGGCGTTAAAACTACTGGCAGCGGCAGCATCGACATTTGTCATGCCCATCATTGCCATGCTGTTGTAGGCTTGTACGGCGCCAGCATTGGTCATGACATATTCATAACGAATACCAGCAGACCACCACCAGCGTGCCGTCAATTGTTGTTGCCATTCACCAAAGGCTGCTGCCCGTAACCGTCTGCCATCATTGATATTGATATAGTCATTAGGCCCCATCATGCTGGAACCCGTCACGGCTGGCCACACATCATCCAAGCGGTAGTCATAACTTTCCTGTCCAAGCAACAAGGTGCTATGGTCGCCAAACGGCAAATTCCAGTGCAACTGATAGCTATAATCATCGCCATCAGTGTTCATTGGCATCATGCCGGTTTTTTCTGCACTGAAAAATCCCATTTTATGGCTGACACTGTGCCAGTTGGCTTGAGCACTGAACTCCCCATCATCGACTAACTGCCGCTGATAGCGAGCCAGCACGCCATAACTGTGGTTATCTGTCATATCCATGTATTGATTAGCAAATCCCTGAAATGGGATGTACTGATGTGTTAGCTGCAACGCCACTTGCTGGGTTTGATCGCGCCAGGCGGCCGTCAGCGCATGATTCTGTGCCCGGTACAGCGTATCCAGCACTTTGTCACCATGACCATCCCGATAACTATTAGCATCTTCATATGCGCCCTGATAATCGATACTGAAACGATGACTGGCCAGTTTGAATCCGCCCCTAACAGGGTTGCATCATTCACACTGTGGTATCCGGCGGATAAATAACCGCTGTACCATTGCAACTGTGCATTGTCAGTAAATATTGGGTTGATACTGCTAACCTTGATAACCCCGGCGATATTATCCCCACCGGCACTCACAGGGGATACCCCAGCGACTACCTCAACAGCCGCCACCTGATTAGCGGAAATATAAGACAAAGGAGGGTTCATCTGGTTAGCGCAGGCAGCAGTCACATCACTACCATCGATAAGCACTTTTATGCGATCGCCCATCATACCGTTGACAATGGGTAATGCCGATACTCCGCCTGGCGGCAGAAAAATCAACGCCTTGCTGTGCCAATATGCGATCAGTCGCGCCCAAGCTACTGTGATGTTGCGGCTGTTGCCCTAACACCTGTAGTCGTTCAATAGGCGGGGTGCTGGTGTCTGCGGCCAAGGCAGACATCGACCATGCCGAACTAACGACAATAGCGATAGCCGTGGGCTTCCAACAAAAGCTGCGTGCTTGTTCTTGAGTGTTGCTGCGCACAATGATCACCTTCAATGTCAATCATCTGTAAAAATTGCGCGCATTATAACGAGAGCTAGATCACAACTGGCGTGGCATATTGTCGCACCCTGGCAACAGGCAGAAACGGTATCAACATCTTGCTAAACGGGTATACCGTTGGCGGGAAGGCTAGCCGCTGGTCGTAGTGACACAAGCGATGGCGGGAGATCCACTTGCAACTTATCGGGTGCTTACTGACGTTATTTCATTGACTTGGTGACTGATAACCCACAGCTTGAATTCAGTCATATCTGTATGGAGGGCGACAGGACGACAGCAGTAAAACGACACCACAGTGATATCATAAAAAAGGCGCCACAAGGCGCCTTCTCTTGAATTGGCAATTACGCGAAAGAGTCACGCAACGCCACAGTACGGTTAAATACTAGATGCTCCGCAGTAGAGTCCTTACAGTCAGCACAGAAGTATCCTTCACGTTCAAACTGGTAGGCTTTTTCTGCAACCGCCGTTTTTAACTCGGCTTCAACAAAGCCGTGGCGTATCTGCAATGAGTCAGGGTTCAATGCTTCATCCAAGGTAGCCGCGCCCGCAGGATTGGCAATGCTGAACAAGCGATCGTATAAGCGGAATTCGGCGGGCAAGGCACTGTTTTTGTCGACCCAGTGGATCACGCCTTTCACTTTACGGCCATCGGCAGGATTAGTGCCTTTGGTTTCGGCATCATAGCTGCAGTATACGGTGGTCACATTGCCTTGTTCATCTTTATCGCAGCGTTCTGCTTTAACGATATACGCATTACGCAGACGCACTTCTTTACCAAGCACCAAACGTTTGTACTGTTTGTTGGCTTCTTCGCGGAAATCTTCCACATCGATATACAGTTCACGGCTGAAAGGTAACTGCCGTTCACCCAGCTCCGGTTTATTCGGATGCACTGGCGCACTGATGATTTCAGTCTGATCTTGCGGATAATTTTCAATCACCATGCGGATAGGATTTATCACCGCCATGGCCCGTGGCGCATTGTCATTCAGCTCTTCACGAATACAGGCTTCCAACATGCCAATTTCCACCAAGTTATCCTGCTTGGTAATACCGATACGGTCGCAGAATTCACGAATGGAAGACGGTGTAAAGCCGCGACGACGCAGACCTGCAATGGTTGGCATCCGCGGATCATCCCAGCCATGCACCAGTTTGCGGGTGACCAATTCATTCAGCTTACGCTTGGACATCACGGTATATTCAAGATTTAACCGTGAAAATTCATACTGATGAGTACGGCCGTCATAGTTAAAATCGTCCAGATGATCCAGCACCCAATCATACAGCCGACGGTTATCTTGGAACTCCAGCGTACATAAGCTGTGAGTAATGTGTTCCAACGCATCAGAGATACAGTGGGTAAAGTCATACATCGGGTAGATGCACCATTTATCGCCAGTCTGGTGATGATGGGCAAATTTAATGCGATACAGCACCGGATCGCGCATACACATAAAAGGCGATGCCATATCGATTTTGGCGCGCAGGCTACATTCGCCTTCCTTAAATGCTCCCGCCCGCATTTTTTCAAATAGCGCGAGGTTTTCTGCAATTGGTGTATTCCGATATGGACTGTTTTTGCCTGGCTCTTTCAACGTGCCGCGGTATTCACGCATCTGCTCGCCGTTAAGAAAACAGACATAAGCCAAGCCCTTGTTGATCAGCTCCACAGCGTAGCCATACAAGGCATCGAAGTAGTCGGACGAATAATGAATATCGCCGCTCCACTGAAAACCGAGCCAGTTCACGTCTTCCTTGATGGAATTGACGTAATCAATATTTTCTTTTTCCGGATTGGTATCATCAAAACGCAGATTGCATTGTCCTTGATAGTCGCGGGCAATACCGAAATTCAGGCAAATAGACTTTGCGTGACCGATATGGAGGAAACCGTTAGGCTCCGGCGGAAACCGGGTGTGCACACTGGTGTGCTTGCCACTGGCCAAATCCTCATCAATGATATTGCGAATGAAGTTACTCGGACGTACTTCAGTGTCCAGCTGACTCATGTAATTCCTCTTTGCGAACCGTGCAATCTTTATAAAACGGGCATGATCCTACAGATCATGCCCGCTGACAATGCTTCTAGGATAAAAACTGTCGTTACATCCGTCAACGTTCTGTAAAAAAGAAAAAGCAGCGAATAGCGCTGCTTTTTCAAACAAATGGCCAATTATTACTCGGTGATAATTTTTATCCCAGGAATGATTTGCTGAGTACGCTTTCCTTTACGTTTCAACCACGCATAGAAGCCCACCAAGGCAGCACTGAAAAAGGCGATCCAAGAAACCGACTGCAGTGGATGCTGGGTAATAGTGGCAGCCTGATAAACCACGGTGGACGTACCATAGGCCAGCGCCAAGGTCCAACTGGCGGCAAAGCTTGCCCAACGAGGCCCGAACTCATTCACCAGTGCCCCCATCGCTGCCACACATGGAGTGTACAGCAGGATGAATAACAGATAAGTGAATGCCGATAGCTGTCCGCTAAAGCCTTTCTGCAAAGCACTAAAAGTGGTTTGTGCGACGCCCTGCTCTTCTGCTGCTTCATTGAGGTTATCCACATGTCCTACGGATAGTGACAAAGGATCACCAAGATTGATGCCTAACAGATTCTGCGGAATGGTATTCAAAGCCTCTTTAAAACTGTCACCGAGTGGTGTCAGCTCGCCATTGGCCTGAGCATTACTGCTATACAGGTTATTCAGTGTGCCAACAACAGCCTCTTTAGCAAAAATGCCGGTAACAATCCCCACAGTCGCCTGCCAGTTGTCTTGTTGCAGCCCCATCGGCGCAAAGATTGGCGTAATTTTTTGGCTAGCCACACTCAGCAGTGATTCCTGACTGTCTTCATGGCCAAAGGTGCCGTCAGTCCCAATAGAGTTGATAAAGTTCAGCACTGTGACCACCAGTACAATGGTCTTCCCGGCCCCGAGAATAAAACTCTTGGTACGTTTGCTGGTACGACCGAAGACCATACGCAGCTTTGGCAGTTCATACCCTGGCAGTTCCATCACTACCGCGCTGCTGTTACCCGGCAGTAATGTCTTACGCAACATCAGCCCAGTACCAATGGCGGCAAAGATGCCGATAATGTAGAGCAGGAACACCAGATTCTGACCGGAATTAGGGAAAAACGCCGCCGCAAACAGCGCATAGACTGGCAAACGAGCACCACAGGACATAAAGGGCGCCATCATGCCGGTAACAATACGTTCGCGCTCACTGCCCAACGTACGGGTTGCCATAATGGCGGGTACAGAACAGCCAAATCCGACAATCATTGGCACAAAGGCCTTGCCAGGCAAGCCGATACGCCGCATCAAGCCATCAACCACAAATGCTGCCCGCGCCATATAACCGGAACCTTCCAGCACTGACAACGCCAGAAACAGCGCCGCAATCACCGGAATAAAGGTACAAACAGTCTGGATCCCTTGACCCAGTCCTCCGGCCAGCAAAGTAATCACCCACTCTGGCGAATTGACACTCTGTAACCAAGCACCCAAATGGTCCACAAACAAGGCACCTGCCGCGATATCAAAGAAATCGATAAAAGCGCTGCCCACATTGATGGCAAACATGAAGGTCAGATACATCACCAAAAGGAAGATGGGAACGCCCAACACTGGGTGCAGCACAATCTGATCCAGACGGTCACTCAGCGTTGGCTTACCTTCCGCATGAATGGCAGTTTGGTATAAGACTTCCACAAAGTTGAATCGCGTCGCCGCAGCGTGTACTTCGATGTCTTTGCCATCGCGCGCTAGCGTCTCAGCACATTGCTCCACTTCCTGGTCGTTACTGCCGCGATGACAAGTATTACAACCCTTAGCATTGGCCAGTTTTGCCAGTGCTCGGCCACGACTTAAATTGGGTTCAGCAGCGCGCAAGGCCGCAACGCTCGCTTCAATTTCTTGGCCATAGTCCAGCATTAGCGGTGAAGACGATACCTGACCGTCAAAAAACTTCACCACCAAAGCTTTCACTTTTTCAACATCTTTGGGTTCACGAGAAGTCACACCAATCACCGGGCAACCGAGCTTTTTACTCATGGCCTCAGTATCAACCTTGATCCCTCGTTTGATGGCGGCATCAATCTTATTCAGTACCACCACCATGGGGATCCCCAGCTCCCGCAACTGCACCGTCAGATAGAGGTGACGCTCAATATTGGTGGCATCCACCATGTTGATAATGCCATCCATCTTCTGCGTTGCCATAAATTGCTGGGCAATCTGTTCATCCAGAGAACAGTCACAATCGCTCTCAGAGGGCAAAATATCGTAAATACCGGGTAGGTCTGTCAGATAAACATCAACACCGTTAAGCGTGAAGCGACCAGTTTTCTTTTCTACAGTGACACCAGCCCAGTTGCCTACCTGCTGATTGGCTCCCGTCAGTGCATTAAACAGAGTTGATTTACCGGCGTTGGGATTACCAACGGTGACACAATGGAACTGCTTAATCATTGGCCTTCTCCACCTCGATGATCTGTGCCAATTCCTGACGCACGCACAATTTGCTGCCACGGATTTCAAGTTCTAAACCCGATCCCATCGGCGCACGACGGATAAGTGAGAAATGAGTATCAGGTGTGATACCCAGTGACAATAGCTTGCGCTTAACGGCGGATGGAAGTTCCAGACGTCCGATATCAGAGATTTTTGCGCGATCGCCGGGGTTCAATTCACTTAACTTCATTGCTTCTACCACTTTGACTGCCTTACAGCCGTTGATCCGACTGCTGCCGCGTGAATTATTAACGTCAGTTGTAAACGATAATAATTTTCAATTGTGTCCGTATTATGTGCCAAATCCCGGTGGGAATAAATGGTCAGATGAAAATAAACTGCGGTTTGTGGCAACTTTGTGTACTGGGTCAGAAAAACAGGGAACAAGCCGGATTTTAGGTAATAAAAAGCTGACACACATCAAAGTTCACGCCCCCAAATGCAGCGGGGATTGTACCGCTTTTTTAGCCAAAGGCATGCAAACAAGCATAAAAAATATTAGCTAGAGCACATAAACCATTGGCTACTGGTATAGATGGCTTCATCAGTGCCACCAAGCCCCTCATGCCATTGGTAATCACCTTAGCCACTCACTATTTTCTCCCCTTTGATGGCTAGGAATAACGGCTTTGAACATTTGTCCAGGAACCTGACTACGCCTTTGTAAATAGTCAGATCTCAATCACATAACCCGGCTAAAATAACTGCTTATTTCCTTATATATAGATAGTCTTATACACGGAAAACTCACTCCACTCACTGTAGCGACAATTCTAAAACCAATGCCCGTTACAGTGAGAACAACAAACCTTGCAGGGATACATAATGATGAAACGGTTTAATTTCAATGCCGCGAGCAAAGCGCTATTGGGAGCCGGTCTATTGTCTTTAGTGCTCGCCGGTTGCGGAAGCGACGGCAAAGACGGTCAGAACGGTGCTCCCGGTGAACCCGGATTAACCACAATCAACATCGAAAACGCCACTACGCTGAAAGCCAATTTTACCGATGCCTCGATTGCTGATGGCAGCGTAAGCGTTACCTTTTCACTGACCAACGCTAACGGCGTTGCGGTGGTAGGACTCACCAAAGATGATGATCTGCGTTTTGGTATCGCCCAGTTAACACATGTGGTTGATGCAGCAACCGATACCAGTGCTGGTTTTGACCACGGTTACCAATGGCAGTCTTATATAAACGTTGTCAAAGAGCCAACCAACGTACCTACCGATGTAGATAATCTGCATCCTTCAACGCAGTTTCAAGCCAGCGTTGAAGCGGCTAAAAGTTGCGATGACTGCCTGAAAGACAATGGTGACGGCACTTACACCTACACCTACCAGACCAATGTTGCGGATATCACAACCCCACTGCCAGTGACCTATAACGCTGATGATACCCAACGCGCCACGCTGGAGTTGAAACTGACCACCATGGCGGTCAATGCCCATTTTGACTGGCAACCATCTAGCGATATGACTACAGGCATTCAGACCCGCAATGTGGTGTCAATTAATGCTTGTTATACCTGCCACCAGCCTGACAGCCTTAAAGCGCACGGCGGTCGTCGCCTAGATCTGGAAAACTGTGAAGCTTGCCATACCGCAACATCTGGCGATCCTGAATCAGGAAACAGTATTGACTTCACTTATATGATCCATGCTATCCACCGTGGTAGCGAGCGCCATACCTATGACGCAGATGGCAACAAAGTGGATGATCACTACAAAGTTGTGGGATATGGAGGAGCAGTTGAAGACTTCGGCAAAGTCAACTTCCCACAAACACCCGCAGTGAACTGTGCCGTATGCCATGTTCAAGGCGCTAATGCCCCTAGTGATGCGGCACTGTTTACCCAAGAGAAAAGCAATACCGCATGTATCGCTTGCCATTCTGAAAAACCATCAGCCCATCATGACAGCACAGACTGTATGTCTTGCCACAATGCGGAATCTCCGTATCCAGGCACCGGCAGCGCAGTTAAACGTCATGGCGATGTATTAAAAGCCTATACGCTGGCACAGCAGATGGGTGTCAAAGTGACTGACATTGGGTTAGACGCCAACAACAAACTGACCTTCAAAGTGCAGGTGCAGGATGCTGATGGCAATGCTGTCGATCAGAACTACGTCAACCAGAGTAGCCGTATGGTCGTTGGTTGGGACATCGACAAAGACTTCCCAGCATACAATGAGGCTTCCTACAACAACCGTCGTTCACGCTTGAGCGAAGGTAGCTATGATGCAGCGACCAAGACCTATACGTTAACGCTGAACAACATGAACATGCCAGCAGATGCCAAGGGCAAGACTTTTGAAATCTGGTCAACGCTGCAAGCTTGTTTCAATAACGGCGGTTATGGCGTAGCCGATGTACAGCTGACCGATTGCAGTACCGATGGTAGTCGCACTGTTTATATCAAACAGGATCCGTATCGGTTCGTATGGGGTGATACTGGCGCTGATGACTCAGCCACAGTGGCAACCCGTCGGCCTATCATTGATGCCAACAAGTGTTTAGGCTGTCATGGCCAAGAGATAGTGCACAATGCCAATGGTGTGAACTGTCAAGCCTGTCATACCCCAGATAAAACGCTACGAGATGGCCAGCCAACCAGTTTTGCCTTTAAAGTGCATGAGCAGGAAGGCCACTATCTGAAATATGCCGGATTGGGTTCTGGTACGGTACTGAAAACTGACTGTATGACTTGCCATACCAGTGATGGCATCACCTTGGGACGCGATACCGACCGCGCCTGGCGTTATGGTGATCTCTCAGGTGGTGAAACATGGGTATCTTCCGATGCAGGGGCCTGTTTGAGCTGTCACCAACAGTATCTGACCGATGCCGCTAAGTCTCACATCGAAACCAACGGCGGTATTCTCAATGGTAGCAGCGCCGATGATGTGAAAAATCGGGCGGCTGAAACCTGTATTACTTGTCACACCCCAACCCAGTTAATGGAAGTTCACGGTAATTAAGTTAATACTTAATCACTATACCAAATGAAGGAGGCATATCGCCTCCTTCGCTTTTTGTAAACAGCAAGTTACATAGTTTAACAGGTTATTCAGCAAAAGCTGTAGTACAAGCAGAACGACACAAATAATCCTTTTTAAATAGAAAGATCCAAGTCACACATTAACGCCTGTTTAGAAGCATTTATTGATATTCTGAGTTAGCCTTTCCGTGGGAGATACTTTATCCAGCATGGGTCAACAAGCTGATTACAACACCTATCTATCGGTAATAAACCGGCAGGATGTTGACCGAGTGCTTCCACTTTGCAGGGAAAAAATAATGATGAACGCGAGTAAATCGAAATACGCACTACTGCTAGCTGCCGGTGCGTTATCCATGGCCCTAGGGGCTGTGGCGGCAGCGATGGCGCAGATGGTGCAAGCGGTTCTGATGGTTCTGCCGGAGGCAGTCCCGCCATGACCGTCGACAATCTGAACTTTACCTTTTATGACACTACCGTTCAGGATGGAGTTGCCAGCCTTCGTTTTCAGGTGACCAACCAGGACGATAAAGCAGTGGTTGGTTTGCAGAAGATGCGTTTTTACGCGCTGCAACTGTTACCCCAAGGCGCTAGTGGGGTCGGTAATGCCAGCCAGTGGCAATATATTGTCGATGAAACCTGTGATCTTAGCAGCAGCTGTCCAGGCACTTTTGTCGATAAGAAAAACGGGATATACACCTATACATTTGCAGCCAAGTTTACTGATGCCGCTGCGACCAGAACCACATTTAATGCGGATTTGGCTCAGCGCTTCATGATCCGGGCGTACAATACGCCACTGCCGGATGGCACTGCAATTCCTAACAGTAATGCCGTTGTTGATTACACTATTTCAGGTAATGAACCCGGCTATTCCCGCAAAATAGTGGCTACCGCGAGCTGTAACAAGTGCCATGGAGATGTCAGTACCGCCCATCACAACGGTGCATACAATGACGTGAACATGTGTGCCAGCTGTCATACACCTAATCGTTTGAGTAACTCAGACGATCAATTCAGCATGTTGATCCATGCTAAACACTTTACGATGGGAGCCGATGGTCAACCGACCCCTATTTATGAAGGTGATGCACTGACAACCTGTAGTAGCTGTCACAACGATCAGGGCGACTTAACACCTGATTGGGGTAACTGGTCTAAAGTACCAACTGCACAGACCTGTGGTAGCTGCCATAGCAATATTGATTTTGCTACCGGCCAAGGCCATAGCCAACAGTCTGATAACTCTAACTGTGTTGCCTGCCATAACAGTGAATGGACCGAAGAAGTTCACTCTACTGGTTATCAGGACAGAAAAGCTGTTATCGCCAAAATAGGTATGTCAGCGACACTGGTTGCTAACACAGATGACTCTGCCACATTGAGTGTGACATTGCTTGACAGTGAAGGAAAACCGCTAGATGCCAGCACTGAACTGAGCAAGATCAAACGTCTGGAAGCCGTTACTAACGTCGATCCTGAATTCCCAGTCATGGGCTACAACGCTAGCCCAGGCTCAGGCAAGGCTCATGACAGCAAAAACCTGATTGCCGACAACGCACTGCAAAGTGATGTCAGCATTGTAAACGGTAAACTGGTTTACACCACGCAGGTTCTGCCCTTTGGCAGTGGTGCGGCTGATACCGCCTTCAGCTTTATCGGCTTGGAAATGTGCACCAGTGGCGCAAACCTAGTGAACTGTACTGCTGACAGTGAAACCACCAGCATGAAAGCACAGCTGGCTTTTGGCACCAAATCAGGCAGCGCGCCAACTCATCGCCACACTGACTCAGTTAGCTTCGCAGGTTGCCAGAACTGTCACGGTGAAACCTTCCAGTTACACAAGAGTCACCATGCCGGTTTCGTGCTCAGTGAACAGTTGGGACGCGAAGTCAATGGCAAAATGACTGTTGGGCTGGACGGCTGTGTGGCTTGTCATACTCCAGATGGTACTTACACTAGCGGAGCCATGAGAGGCGCATTTGAGATGAAAGTCCATCTGCTGCATAACGAAGTTGGTGTGATCACCCAATGTACTCAGTGCCATAACGACCTGAACCTGGATGCCTTCAAAAACAAAGGCGCACTGGCAACCGCAGCGGGTCAGTACACTACACCAATCACTGCCGTTTGTACTTCCTGTCATGCACTGGGGTCTGATGGTTTGCACTCTCAAGCAACGCTTGAAAGCTACGGTGCGGTTGTTAACGGTGATTACACCGCCGCCAACCAGGCCGCGCAGTCAGAAACCTGTTTCTTCTGCCACAAACCAACAGCAGCAGATCATACAGTGGTCAATATGTAATTTGCCCGGACCCGCAGGGAGGTGTTGCCTCCTGCCTTCAGCCAAGTTTGGACAAATCAAGGATGCAAACAATGAATACAAACCAAAAGATACAGACAATGCTGAGCACCACGTTGATGGCTGCGGTGTTGTCTTTCGGGTTGACCCACACTGCGCACGCAGCAAAGTGGGATGCCAAAATGACCCCCGCCGAAGTGGAAGCAACCCTCGATAAGAAGTTTGCCGAAGGCAAATATTCCCTAAAGGTGCTGACACTTGCCTAATGTGTCACCGCAAAACTGAACATGTCATGGACATTTTTGAAGGGGTTCATGGCGCGGTTGACTCCAGTAAGAGTCCAATGGCTGGCTTACAGTGTGAAGCCTGCCACGGGCCCCTGGGCAACCATAATCGCGGCGGTGCCGAACCAATGATCACCTTTGGTAAAGGCTCAACACTGTCTGCCCAGAAGCAGAACAGCGTGTGTCTGAGTTGCCATAAAGATGACAAACGGATGAACTGGGATGGCAGTCATCACGATAATGCGGATGTCGCTTGCGCCTCTTGCCACACTATCCATGCAGCCAAAGATCCTGTGCTGTCTAAAGCCACAGAAGTCGAAGTTTGTACCAGTTGCCACACTAAGCAGAAAGCAGACATGAACAAACGTTCTGCACATCCGCTGAAATGGAATCAGATGACCTGTACCGATTGCCACAATCCACACGGTACCAGCACAGAATCTGATCTGGTAAAGCCATCCATTAACGAAACCTGCTACAGCTGCCATGCCGAAAAACGCGGGCCTAAGCTGTGGGAACATGCACCAGTGACTGAAAACTGTGTGACTTGTCATAATCCACACGGCTCTGTCAATGAAGCCATGTTGAAGACTCGTGCGCCGCAATTATGTCAACAGTGCCACGCCAGTGATGGCCATACCAGCAATGCTTACTTAGGCAATACTGGCCTTGGCTCTACTGTGAATGGCAGTGCCTTTACAGGTGGCAAGAGTTGTCTGAATTGCCACAGTCAGGTACACGGTTCTAACAACCCATCTGGCAAATTGCTGCAGCGTTAAGGGAGCGGGAAGATGAAATTTAACGTTAATTTGATCACCATTGCTTTACTGGCAAACGCTGGTGCAGCAATGGCAGCTGACGGTTATGGCATCGCCGATGCCAATACTGGCAGCATCAATATGAAAAACTGGAAATGTAGCGCCTGTAAAATTGAAACAGGCGCTAGCGGCCAGGTTGGCGTAGGCGTTGGTTACAACGATAGCGACGATATTCACTCAGCCAATACTCTTGCGGCAGAGAATGACGTCGTTGGAAAAGTTGATGCCGATATTCGTTACCGTGGTAAAGATGGTTATCAGGCGGAAATCAAAGCCACTAACCTAGGCATGGAAAATGGCCGGGCAGAAGTCACTTCCGGCAAAATTGGCAAGTATAAAGTCTCTGCCAACTATCGTCAGATTGCGACCTACAGTAGCGAAACAGCCCTGACCCCTTATGCTGGTATTGGCTCAGATTATCTGTCACTGCCAAGCAATTGGGTAGCGGCAGGTGCTAGCGATGGTATGACAGCACTGCAATCCAGCCTGTCACCATTCGAACTGTCGCTGAAACGCAAACGTTATGGCCTCGGTTTTGAATATCAGGCCGATCAGCTGTGGAGCACTTTTGTGCATTATCAGCGTGAAGATAAAACCGGGGTAAAAACCACTACTGGTAGCATCTTCAACCAGGCAATCATGCTGCCTGAACCGGTAGATTACAGCACTGATACCGTAGAAGCCGGTATTAAACTGAAAGGCGATCACTGGTTTACCGCCCTGACTTACAATGGTTCTTTCTTCCGTAATGATGATCAGGGCTTAGGTTTTGACAGCGCTTACACCCCAACCTTTGGTGGTGCAACTGCGGGTTATAAGTCACTTGATCCCGATAACGATGCCCATACCATCTCACTGAGTGGTCAATACAGTGCGGATGGCAGTGTTGTCAGTGGTCGACTGATGCTAGGACGTATGACTCAGGATCAGAATTTTGTTACTTCTGGTTATAGCTACACATTACCCGAAGCGAACCTAGACGCTGAAGTAGACATAACCGGCATGGACATCCGTGCTGTGAAACGCATCAACAGCGATCTGCGGATTTCTGGTAGTTACAACTATTACGACCGTGACAATAAGACAGATGTTTACGAGTGGACACAGATTAGCGTTAATAACGTCACTGGTAATGCCGCTTACAACACACCTTATGACTCCACCGTGCAAAAAGGCAAACTGGCCGCAGATTACCGGATTATTTCCGGTGTAAAACTGACCGGTGGTTACGATTATCGCCGCGATGAACGCAACTACACAGATCGTGAAGTCACCGATGAAAATAGTGTATGGGCTCGCTTAGCTGTCAGCGCACTGGAACACTGGAACATGTCGCTGAAAGGCAGTTATGGCAAGCGTGATGGCTCCGATTACGAAGCCTCGCAGTGGACCTCTTCTGAAGCGAATCCATTACTGCGCAAATACTATCTGGCCAACCGTGACCGTAAGATGGTAGAAGCTCGGGTGACACATACACCGCTGGATAATCTGACGATTGATCTCGGTGGCCGTTACGCTTTGGACGACTATAGCGACACCACCATTGGTCTGACAGAATCTCGTGAAGTAAGTTACGACGCCAGCATCAACTATCAGGTGCTGGAAGATCTCAATCTGAACCTGTTCTACAATCATCAGACGATCAAAAACGAGCAAGCTGGAGCCGCAAACTTCAGCACTGTAGCCACTTGGTTTGCCAATACCAAAGACAAAGTGGATGTAGTGGGTGCTGGTGTTTACTACGACAACCTGCTAGAGAAAAACTGCGCCTTGGATTGGATTACACTTACTCAAAATCTGATTCAACCACCAAAGTACGTCAAGGCGTGACTGGGGATTACGGCGACTATTTTGCTAAAGAGCAGGATGTTAATGCCTATGCCCAGTACCAAGCTACTGAGAAAGTTGCCGTGCGTCTTGATTACAAGATGGTCAAGTATGAAGACAACGATGCAGCAAACGACCTCGCCGTTGATGGTATCTGGAATCTGGTCAGCTTTGGCGATCTCAGCCACGACTACACAGCGCACTTGGTGATGTTAAGCGTTAACTACAAGCTTTAATCCCAAGCAAACACAATGATTGAAGCCCGCGCAATGCGGGCTTTTTCTATGGTGGTATCTCACTTATCCCTTTCGCTTGTCAGTTCACAGTAACCGCAGATTTCACTTGCTTCGTGACCGCAACCAAAGTAAATTACATTTCATTAACATTACAGCTATTATCTGTTTCTATCTAAGATAGCGATACCCGTTTACCTTGTGATAATACTCAGGCGGAAGGACCCGCCCAATTTTTTGAGTTCAGAGGTATTCGTGAGCGGTCTTTCAAACAGCCCTTGCAACTGACGCCAGTTTACGACATGGTATGGCGGATCATTTATAACAAACACCTTACGGTATGAACTTCTGCTCTTCTTTTTGTGGGCGCCTAGCAATAGGAGCCTCGCTGGCTATCATCACATTGCCAGTTTTCGCTGACTCAACCAATGGCGTGCTGGCAAGCGTTTTTGTCATCCTGGGACTTGGCGGTTTTACACTCGTGAATTTAGCTTTGCAGCTATTGTTTTACTTTAATGGCCAGTACAGCAGTCGACGCTTTGTGACCACCCATACCGTACTGTCGTTGTTGATGCCGCTACTGGCAACGGCAATGGTATTGGAGGACAACAGCTCCACCGCCTACCTCATGCTGAATTTGGGATTGATCATCATTGCCGCCTCCTTGGCGTTACTGCCATTACAGCTAAAAACTCGGCTCGTCGCCGTGGCAATCATGCAGGTTGGGTACTCCTTGGCGCCAGTACTTTGTTGTTGCTACTGTCACTATTGGCCTGGCCACTGGTCATTTTGGCATTGTTACTCGGCTGGTTTGCCCTTCAGCAGCAGCCCCAACAGTCCCTATTATTTCTGAGTATCCGCTGGTTGTTGCTGTTACTGAGCATAGGCTGGGGCGTTTACAACCTCTATCATCTGTGGCAATTGCTGCTGGGAAGCTAAACCCGCAATGGCCAATGTTACATCGGAGATTTTGCTACAGCAGATTCAGGATTGTTGTATCTGCCAATCCCATTTGCCGTTACCCCCGAAACCCATTTTACAAGCCGCGACCCCGGCCAGGATCCTCATTGCGGGTCAAGCCCCTGGACGCATCACTCATGAGCGTGGTCGGCCTTTTGACGATGTTAGCGGTGACAGATTACGACAGTGGTTAGGGGTTACGCGTGAGCAGTTTTACAATACCGACTTGTTTGCACTGGTGCCTATGGGTTTCTGCTATCCTGGCACCCAACAAAAAAATGGTCGACGGCAAGGTGATTTACCACCACGACCTGAGTGCGCCGCGGCGTGGCGGCAGCCACTACTCGCGTCATTGCCCAATATTCAACTGACATTACTGCTGGGGAAATATGCCATGGCTTGGCACTTAGCAGGCAATCCGCTGGCCAAAGCCAATCTGTCACAGGCCGTTGCCGCTTGGCAAGCACTGTGGCCCCAGATGCTGGTACTGCCCCACCCCAGTCCGCGAAATCGTTTGTGGCTGAAACAGCATCCACTGTTTGAACAAACCCTGTTACCTTTGTTGCAGCAGCGGGTTGCTGCGCTGATAAACGGATAGCCATTATGTACTTCCTCGATGCGGCAACGGCACAACAGATAGTCGATCGCACCATGCGGATCATTGACCACAACATTAATGTAATGAACAGCCAAGGCGTAATTCTTGGCTCTGGCGACAGCAGCCGCATCAACACCATCCACGAAGGCGCACTGCTGGCTATCAGCCAGAATCGTACAGTGAGCATTGATGATGGCAGCGTTCATAGTCTTCATGGCGTAAAACCCGGGATCAACCTGCCACTGCACTATCACGGACAGATTATTGGGGTAGTGGGAATTACCGGAGCCCCTGAGCAATTGATGCAGTTCGGTGAATTGCTGAAAATGACCGCAGAAATGATGGTGGAACAGGCCAACTCCATGGAGGTGGAACAATGGCGCAAACGTCAACGTGAAGAGTTTATTTTACAGTTGATCCGTCACGAAGGCAGTTATCCCGAAGAGATGCAAACCTGGGCCAAACAACTGCAGATCGATTTAACTGTGCCACGAGTAGCCGCCGTGATTGAGTTATCAGCGCAGGCGCAACCACACACCAGCTTACGGGATATTCAGTTGCTGCTAGAGTATCCACAGCGCAATAACCTGGTAGCGCTGACAGCACTGGATCAGTTAGTGATCCTGAAACCGGCTTTCCTTGATGGCTGCAGTTGGGATCCATCCCTAGAAGATGTGCGTATCGAGAAATTGCTGGCTCGACTTCCAGCCGATACCAAGGGGCGGCTAAAAATTGCATTGGGACACTACTTTCCTGGCGCTGGCGGTATCATCAGATCCTACCGCACCGCCTGTGAAACATTGGCACTGGGCAAACGGCGAGCCCCGAGCACACCAAATACCTCTACCAAGACCACGCCTTGCCGGTATTACTATCTGGGCTAGGCAATGATTGGCGCGGCCAAGAATTAGCCGCTCCGTTTCAGTTGTTGCAAAGCGCGACCGCCGCCGCGTTCTGACCAAAACCCTGCAAGTCTATCTGCAGCATTTTGGCGATCAGCAGCGTTGCGCCGATGCGCTCTATATTCACCGCAATACCTTGCGTTACCGTCTCGAAAAAATCACCCAAATTACCGGTATCGACCTTAACTCACTGGATGGGCTGTTGCAGCTTTATCTGGGAGAAGTTCTGGAACGCTTACAATCCTAGCATTTTGTGCAAATGACCAAAAAATTATCCTTTTTGCAGGTGATTTCCGTGATCATTTCCAAAGCCTTGCCCGCCCCGAGTCCCGCATAATGGCAAAGTTCTTGTGCCTTTGGGCCACAGGGATATAAACGCCTAAAGACAAACCCGAATAACAAAAAATTAAGGGACCATCATGAACCTGGTATTAATATTACTGGGAGTGATCATCTTCATTGTGATCGCTACATCCAAACTTAAGCTCCACCCGTTTCTAACGCTGTTGCTGGCGACGTTCATCGCGGCGCTGTGCTTCGGTTTGCCACTCAAGGATATTGCCAAAACCATAGGTACAGGTTTCGGCGGTATTCTAGGGTATATCGGTCTGGTGATTGTATTGGGGACAATCATCGGCACTATTCTGGAAAAAGCGGTGCCGCCATCACTATGGCCGATTCGGTCATCAAGTTGCTGGGTAACCGCTTCCCGACCCTCACCATGTCCATCATTGGTTACATGGTGTCAATCCCGGTATTCTGTGACTCCGGGTTCGTTATTTTGAACAGTCTTAAACAATCCATGGCCAGTCGTATGAAGGTGTCCAGTGTCGCCATGAGCGTTGCACTGGCAACCGGTTTATACGCAACCCATACCTTCGTGCCACCAACACCTGGGCCTATCGCGGCAGCGGGGAACCTGGGGCTGGAAGATAGTCTGGGGCTAGTTATTGGTGTCGGCCTGGTAGTCGCTATTGTTGCTGCCCTCGCTGGCTTGCTATGGGCTAACCGTTTTATGAAAGATGAACCAGAGGGCGAAGGTGCCGAAGAACTGGTACATCAAGCGGAAGAGTTCGAGAAAGTCAAAGCCGCTTACGGCAAACTGCCTAGCGCTCTGGCGTCCTTTGCCCCGATTTTTGTGCCAATTCTGTTGATCTGTATTGGTTCTATCGCCGCCTTCCCATCCAAACCTTTTGGTACCGATAATCTGTTCGCGCTGCTGCACTTTTTCGGCCAGCCGCTGAACGCCTTGATGATTGGTCTGTTATTGTCACTGTTATTGCTGAAACCAGAAAACCGTATGAAGGAGTTTTCACAACGGATTTCAGAAGGTCTTTCCAGTGCCGCGCCCATTTTGCTGATCACCGGTGCTGGCGGTGCCTTTGGTGCTGTCATCAAAGCCACGCCGATTGGTGATTATCTGGGGACAACCCTGTCTGCATTGGGGATTGGCATCTTCATGCCATTTATTGTGGCAGCGGCACTGAAATCCGCGCAGGGCTCCTCCACTGTGGCGCTGGTTACCACCTCCGCAATGGTAGCACCGATGCTAGAATCCATTGGCTTAGGTTCTGAAATGGGCCATGTATTAACCGTAATGGCTATTGGTGCCGGTGCCATGACAGTGTCTCATGCAAACGACAGTTTCTTCTGGGTGGTAACTCAGTTTAGTCGTATGAGCGTGTCTCAAGCCTACAAAGCCCAGACAATGGCCACCTTAGTACAAGGCGTTGTGACCATTATTTTTGTCTGGTTACTTAGTTTGGTACTGCTGTAAATTTCTGATTTGCTGCCGTCCAGCGGGCGGCAGCCTGCTGTAACAGGAACATTCAATGAAAATAGTCATCGCTCCAGATTCCTTTAAAGAAAGTCTGAGTGCTATGGAAGTCGCCGCCGAGATCGAAACGGCGTTTAAATTGCACTTACCCCATGCCGAATATCTAAAAGTGCCGGTTGCGGATGGTGGTGAAGGCACGGTGCAGTCTATGGTAGATGCCACCAATGGCAGCATCATTGAATTGTCAGTCACCGGGCCGCTGGGCAATAAAGTCAGTGCCCACTACGGTATTCTGGGACAGGTTGCGGGAACACCGCTCACCGCCGTTATCGAAATGGCCGCCGCGTCAGGTTTGCATCATGTGAAAGCTGCCGACCGTAACCCACTGATCACTACGACCTATGGTACTGGAGAGCTGATCAACGATGCCCTTGCCCGCGGCATTCGTCATATCATTCTGGGGCTGGGTGGCAGTGCTACCAATGATGGTGGCGCCGGTATGGCTCAAGCGCTGGGTGTCCGCTTGCTAGATAAGACGGGCAACGACTTAGCCGTTGGCGGCGGCGCACTGGCACAGCTTGCCAGCATTGACCTGTCAGGGCTGCAACCTTTGCTGGCTGAATGTACTGTTGAAGTCGCCTGTGACGTTGATAATCCCCTGTGTGGTGAGCGCGGTGCCTCCGCGGTATTTGGCCCACAGAAAGGTGCAACACCGAGCATGGTAACCAGCCTAGATCAGGCCTTGGGTCATTACGCCGATGTTCTGGCTCGCAGCGGTTTTGCCGATCTGCGGCAACAGCCTGGTGCGGGAGCCGCCGGTGGTATGGGGCTGGGAGTGATGGCGTTTCTTGGTGGCAAGCTGCGTCCCGGCATCGATATCGTCATGGAAGCAGTCAAGCTGGATGAGAAGCTGGCGGGTGCCAATTTGGTGATCACCGGTGAAGGACGCATTGACGGCCAGACAATTTTCGGCAAAACCCCCATGGGTGTGTTGCGGCTGGCACAGGCCAGACAATTGCCGGTGATAGGCATAGCGGGTTGTCTAGGTGACGGCGCAGAAAAAGTGCTAGAGAAAGGCATGGCAGCCATTTTCGATATCATCCCGGCCGCCACAGATCTGGAACATGCATTACGCAATGCCCGCCCCAATCTGCATCGGGCCGCCAGTAATATTGCTGCTATGTGGGTGCTTGGTCTACAAGACAAAAACTAAGATTACCTTTTCGATATACGCCAGTTGGGGCAGCGATGGTTCATCATCGTTAAGTTTGTCATGCAAGTTCACGCACATGACGGCAATTAAGATTAAGCCCCAGCAAATGTCTAAAAAGCCTGTTTTCAGGCTTTTTACTTTTTAAACAATATTGTTAGCCTGCGGCGCTTTGCTCTGCCGTAACAACCGCAGGCCGCCGGCCATACCTGAACCACAATACCATAACTAGCCCCACCGCTGCGGTAGCCGCACCGGCCAGTGGCACGGCGCTCAAGCCAAAGCCAGCACTTATCATCAGCGCCCCCAACATCGCGCCTAATGCGTTACCCAAGTTAAATGCGCCGATATTCATCGCCGATGCCAGGCTAGGCGCTTCTGCTGCCTCCTGCACAACCATAGCCTGCAGTGGTGGCACCAACGCAAAACTAGCAATACCCCACATAAAAATCAGCGGCACAACCATTAATGGTACGGCGACAGTGATAGCCAACACAACCAACAGCAGCATAACCGCCACTAACGACGCGATAAGCGTTAAATTCATTGAACGATCCGCAAAGCGACCGCCGAGAATATTGCCCACTGCCAAACCAATACCGTACAACACCAGCATTGCCGTCACAAAAAAGGTAGAAGCTTGAGTCTCTTGCTGCAAAATAGGCACGATATAAGTAAACACGGTAAACATCGCACTGGAGCTAACCACGGTTAGCAACAGGGCAACCAGCACCGGCTTTTTACCCAGCACCCGCAGCTCATTACGCACATTGGCTTTTTGTTTATTGGCCATGGACGGTAACGACAGCCGTAGCGCCAACATGGTCATCAGGCCAATAACGGCCATACCATAAAAAGCTAGGCGCCAACCAATCACTTCACCAATATAAGATGCCAACGGCACGCCACCGATGGTGGCTATTGTCAAACCAGAAAACATCGCGGCTACAGCCCCGGCGCGTTTTTCTGGCGGCACCACGTTCATCGCCACGATCGCCCCGACACCAAAAAAGGCGCCGTGGTTAAACGATGTAATAATTCGCCCCAACAGCAGCACGTTATAATTGTCGGCCATTGCCGAAATCAGGTTACCGGCGGTAAATATCGCCATCGACAACAGCAGCAGATTACGCCGTGCCATATTGGCGAATGCCAGCGTCATTAAAGGGGCTCCCAGCAATACACCAAAGGCATAAGCGCTGATCAGCATACCGGCTGTCGGAATAGATACGCCAAGATCAGTGGCTATTACTGGCAGCATACCCATAGGGGAAAACTCGGTAACGCCAATGCCAAAGGCCCCTAGCGCTAGCGCGAATAAAGGAATATTGATGTTCATACTGTGTCTCGTGAATTAAATCTCGCTAATTTGTGATGCAGCAGAATATACTCATGTTAAAAACCGAGAAAAAGCAGCGTCAGAGACATTCAGCTTTGCGCCTGAGTCACAAATAAGCAGTACACAAATAGTCTAATCACTATCAGCAGGTTTCTTATGAGCGTAATAAAAACCGACAGAACAGCAGAAATGGAAACCTTTTTATCGGTTGCCTGTACAGGCAGTTTAAGTGCGGCAGCACGTGAACTGCAGCTTACGCCCTCAGCCGTCAGCCGCATGATGACCAGGCTAGAAAAACGCCTTGGCGTGCGCCTTATCGTGCGCAGCACCCGCAGCCTGCGTTTAACCAGCGAAGGCGAATCTTACGCGTTAGCTGCGCGGCGTATTTTAAAAGATTTGGATGATACCGAGCTAACCATCGCTAACCGTGGCAGCCCCAGAGGCAAGATCAAAGTCACCACAGCGACCGCCCATAGCCGCCTGACAATCGTGCCGCTGTTAAAAGAGTTTTTGCAGCGCTATCCCGATATTACGCTGGAGATTGATGTATCAGACCAACTCCGGGATGTCGCATCCGGTCAGGTTGACGTGGCGATCCGCTTTGGTCAGTTGCCAGACAGCGGTTTACATGCCCGCCGTTTAGGCGATACCGGCCGCGTGGTTCTGGCCTCTCCCGAATATCTCGCTAAAGCTGGTAAGCCACAAACGCCGGCCGATTTGGCCCGGCACAACTGCCTCGATTTTAACTTTCGCCGGATCGAACCGGGCTGGCCGTTTCGGCAGAACGGCGAGGATTTTATGCTCGCCGTCAAAGGTAACGTTATCGCAAACAACGGCGAAACCTTGGTAGAACTGGCGCAACAGGGTATCGGTATCACCCGCGTGGGCCGCTTTCATGTGCAACAGGCACTGGCCAGCGGCCAACTGGTTGCGCTGCTTGAAGACTATAACCCGCAGGACAGAGAGGCGATTCACGCCGTATTTATCGGCGGTAACAATGTGCCCACCCGTATCCGTGTATTCGTGGATTATCTGGTCGAGAAAATGAGCACATGAAGGTAAACGGCATAAGCAACGGCGGCTTAGTAACCATCTGCTAGAGGCGCTTGCGTTTATGGCACTGACAGCCAGAACTTGTCGCCTTATGCTGCTTGCAGTAAAGTGAGCACCCCAATAAACATCGCCTGCCGTTGGCTGGCTTTTGTAATGTGAGATCTGAACCATCCATGACCGATAAGCCTCGCAAGGCAACCGCCTCAGCACAGAGCATGATGCGCATCTTTACCGTTCCAGAAGCGCCAGAATCGACGTTAAGTAAGATTGAACACGCGCTTTCTGAGGATTTAGCGGGATTTCTGACCCAGAGCATTGTGGCACTGGAGAAACCGTTGAGCGAGATTGAAGAGGATTTTCAGGCTTATAACATCCCGGCGGAACCGACTTTTGTGTCTGATTATACCGAAGAGATGATGCAAAACCTGGTGGCGCATTCGGTGCATACTGCCGCGCCCAGCTTTATCGGCCATATGACCTCGGCGATGCCTTACTTTGTCTTGCCACTGTCTAAAGTCATGGTGGGACTCAACCAGAATCTGGTCAAAATCGAGACGTCCAAAGCATTTACACCATTGGAACGTCAGGTGCTGGGAATGATGCACCACCTGGTGTTTGGTCAGGAGCACAAGTTTTATCAGCAATGGATGCACAGCGCCAATCATTCCTTGGGAGCGTTTTGCTCCGGTGGTACGGTTGCTAACATTACCGCGCTGTGGATTGCCCGCAACCAGTTACTGCACGCCGAGGGTGAATTTCCCGGCGTCACCAGCGCCGGATTGACAGCCGCCCTGCGCCATTATGGTTGGCAGGATCTGGCTATTCTGGTTTCTGAGCGCGGTCACTACTCCCTCGGCAAAGCGGCTGACTTGCTGGGCATTGGCCGCCAGAATATTGTGTCAATCCCAACCGATGCTGACAACAAAGTGGATGTGGCGCAAATGCGCGCCGCCGCCGAACGGCTGACGGCACAGGGCGTGCGCATCATGGCGATTGTGGGTGTTGCCGGTACCACAGAAACCGGGAATATCGACCCGCTGCACCAGTTAGCTGACCTCGCGGCTGAATATCAGTGCCATTTCCATGTAGATGCGGCTTGGGGCGGCGCCAGTTTGATGTCAACCAAGTATCGCTACCTGCTGGACGGTATTGAGCGCGCGGATTCCGTGACCATTGATGCCCACAAACAGCTGTATGTGCCCATGGGTGCCGGAATGGTGTTATTCCGTGACCCTAAACTCGCCCGCGCCATTGTGCACCATGCTGAATATATTCTGCGTCGCGGTTCCAAAGATCTGGGCTCGCAAACGCTGGAAGGTTCGCGCCCAGGCATGGCGATGCTGGTACACGCTTGTTTGAATATCATTGGCCGCCACGGCTATGAGATATTAATCAATCGTTCACTGGAAAAAGCCCGCTTTTTTGCCGAGTTAATCAACCACCACCCAGACTTTGAACTGATAAGCGCGCCGGAGCTGTGCCTGCTGACTTATCGTTATGTGCCGCAGCCAGTACAACTTGCGTTAAATGAGGCGGTGTCCAGTGGTGCCTGGGATAAAGTCACTCTGATTAACGGTTTGCTCAACGATCTGACACTCGTGATCCAGAAAAACCAGCGCGAACAGGGGAAATCTTTTGTCTCCCGAACCCGCCTGCAACCCGCACGTTATCAACGACAAACCGTCACCGTTTTCCGTGTGGTACTGGCAAACCCATTGACCACTGAACAAATCCTGCGTGATGTACTGGTGGAAGAACAGCAACTGGCGGAACAACAGCAAGCAATCTTGCAGCAATTACAACTGGCCTGGCCACTGCGATTGAGCAAACACGCCAGCATACACACCGACATTCCACTAACGCCAGTTTAGCGCAAGAAGCGGACAGGCCCCTGCCCGCTTACGGCCTAGCAGCCCGCCGTACCCTTGGCGATGGCGACCATGCTGCCCGGCACTGTTTGCTAAGTTAGCCAACAATCCTAGAATCACTCACTAACGCTTATTAACTTTTCATCACAAAGTGCTAAAGTTCTCTGTTAAAATGGTCGCCTTTTCTTAATGACATAGATTTCGACTATCCGCCTGAAGCCCGGTTACCACCACACCCGGAATTCCTTGCACATTACTGAAATCTTTTTTTATATTTCCCCGTTTTTCAGCAGGATTAAGGAGATGTATGCTGTCCTTCATCAACAACTGGCCGTTAAAGATCAAAATAACTCTGACTTCAGCCCTACTCTTGGCCGTGATGAGTTTTGCTTTGATCTGGCAGAGTATGGCGTCGCTTGACCGCACTATTAACAGTACGCTTAACCTCGATATTGATGGCTTTGCCCAGTCAGTTTCTGTCAACCTGAGTAGCTGGATGGATGACAGGGTTCAGGCTATTGAAAAAACAGCAGTAACCTTGAGTGAACGCCCAGAAATTGCACCTCATATTATTCTGCACCAGACGCAGCAAGCGCTGGGTTTTATTATCACGTATCTTGGGACAAGCGATGGTCAAATGCTGCAAAACGACCCCAAGGTTATTTTGCAAAACTATGACCCGCGCACACGTAGCTGGTACCAAGGCGCACAACAACGTAACGACTTATTTATCAGCGATCCCTACACTTCGCTAACCTCTGGCAAATATGTGGTTACCATTGCCTACCCAGTCCATCGAGACAACCAACTGATTGGTATTATTGGTGGTAACCTGACGCTGGATACGCTCACCGAAACCATAGGCAAGTTGTCAATTCCTGGTAAAGGTTATGCCTTGCTGATTGATGATAGTGACCAGCTTATTGCCCATCCAGACGCCAAATGGCGCCGTAAACCCGCATCAGAGTTTTCGGCAGAGTTAGCGCCAAGCAAAATACGCGCACTGGTGAACGGCCACACAATTGCCCGCGCTGACATTAATCAACAAGATAGCTTGCTGTACGCCGTTGACATTCCCGGTACGCGCTGGACCTTTGTGATGGTCATGGATCGCGCCGCGGTATTAGCGCCTGTACATGAGCAACTGATCACTCAGCTAGCGATTGGCAGTGTCATGCTTTTGATAGCCATTGTGATTATGGCATTGATGACCCGTGTGTTATTCCGCGATTTGGAACAGATCCGCAGTAATCTCAACGCTATTGCGGAAGGTAACGGCGATTTAACCAAACGTTTGCCAATTAATGGCACTGATGAAATCGGTCAATTGGCAGGGAGTTTTAACCGCTTCATTGCCCAATTGCACGGCATCATTTCCAACCTGAGGCAAACAGCAACGTCACTGCAACAGGAAGCTGACTCTTCAGCCAGTACGGCGCACCAACAACATCAACGGGTGCAAAAACACCAGTCTGAACTGCATATGGTCGCTACAGCCATCACCGAGATGGCATCCGCCACCCAAGAAATTTCTGGCAATGCCGAGTCGACCTCGCATCAGGCGATGGATACCGTATCGCTCAGTGAACAAGGGCGAGTGCAGGTTGATAAAAGCCAGAGTTCCATTTCAGCACTGGCGGACGATCTGGGCAACACTGGCAATATCATCCACGAATTGCACCGCCATTCGCAGGAGATCAGCTCCATTTTGTCCACCATTGCGGGGATTGCCGATCAGACCAATCTGTTGGCACTGAATGCAGCGATTGAAGCCGCTCGCGCGGGCGAACATGGCCGTGGTTTTGCGGTAGTGGCGGATGAGGTACGGGTGTTGTCAAAACGTACCCACGATTCGACCAAAGAGATTGAAGCCACCATTGAAGTGTTGCAGCAAACCACCGCCCAAGCAGTAACCGCCATGACACACGCCGGCGATATGGCATCTGAGAGTGTTAATGATGCCAAAGCGGCCAGTCAGATCTTGCAACAGATCAATGAAGCCGTTAGTCATATCAATGACATGGCAGCGCAAATTGCTTCTGCCGCAGAAGAACAAGCATCGGTTACCGTGGAAATCAACCGCAATACCGAAACCATTCGGGAAGTGGGTGATGAGATGTCACGCAGCAGTGAAACCTCTTCTGCCGCTGCAATTACACTCAAGGAATTGGGTGCTGACATCAATCGTGAAGTCAGCAAGTTTATTCTCTGATGTCATGATGCTCCGGTG
The DNA here is from genome assembly GCF_018394335.1 of Shewanella dokdonensis. Taxonomy (NCBI): domain Bacteria; kingdom Pseudomonadati; phylum Pseudomonadota; class Gammaproteobacteria; order Alteromonadales; family Shewanellaceae; genus Shewanella; species Shewanella dokdonensis. The sequence continues at coordinate 332,230 of NZ_CP074572.1, forward strand.
GCAGTATTAAACCCGCTGCCACCGGTTAATTCCCGCCATTTTTATGGCTTACTCCATGCTTTTGGGTTTGTCGGTAGCAAAAACAGCTGGGTTAGATACAATGCCGAAGCCCATACGGTAACGACCAACCATCATCCATGCACGAATTAGTGACAGATCAATGGCACAGAATCACTTAATCAACGGCTTTATTGCGCCGCTGCTTATCTTGGCCGCTGCCACGATTGCGGTGTTTTTCCATGACAAGATTACCGGCGAGTGGCTAACCGCCCTGCTGTGGCTGCCTTATGCTCTGGGGGCAATAGGCACCTTTATTGCGCTACAGTTTTCGAAACGGCAATTACTGCTGAGCGTACTGCTAACCGTGGCTAATTATCTGCTGATCCGCAGCTACTTGCAGTCGCCCATTACCGCAGAGCTGGTACGCTACGTATACACCTTGCTGGTGCTCGCCATGCCACTGCTGATGTTGTGCAATCAACTGGTTACCGAACGTGGGCTAACGCATCCTAACGCCTTTGTCCTCGGTGGCTTGGCGTTGATGGTGGCGGGATTAGCCGCCGCCTTTTACGTGCTCAATGGTGCCAGCATTATCGCTTGGCTCGACAACTATTTTGCACCGCGCAGTTATGCGCAGATGGTGGTCAGCGTCAACGGACTGCTATTTTCCCTCGCCATGCTGATACTGAGTCTGGGATTGTGCCTGTGGCGTAAAGGTACTATTCAGATCGGCCTATTCTTTGTGATGCTGGCTAACATAGTGCCCCTTTACTGCCTGGACACGCCCTACATTTCCAGTATTTTTGCCACAGCGGCGCTGGCCATTGCCCTGTTAACGGGCATTAAAACCTCCCATGATCTGGCTTATCGCGACCCACTGACCGGGCTTAATGGACGGCGTAAGCTGTTTGAACGGCTGGCAGGACTGTCGCGGCACTATTCGCTGGCGATGCTGGATATTGACCATTTCAAGAAATTCAACGACAGCTTTGGCCATGATGTAGGCGATGATGTACTGGCCATGGTGGCCAGTAAGATTGCTCAGGTTGGCGGCGGAGGCGAAGTATTCCGTTATGGTGGTGAAGAGTTCACCTTTATCTTTAACGGCATGGGTAAACAAGAAGCCGCAGAGTATCTGGATGAAATCAGAGCGCTAATCGCCAACACCCCATTTATTGTCAGAGATCGCTCCCGCCGGAAAACCGCCACGGCCGAACAGCGCGGCAAGAGCTCAAGCGCCACACAGAAAAAGGTACAGATCACCGTCAGTATTGGTGTTTCCGAACAGGCCCAGGGGCGAGAACTGCCCGAGCAGATTATCAAAGCCGCCGACAAGGCGCTTTACAAGGCGAAAGAACAAGGCCGAAACTGCGTAATTATACTGTAGTTTATCTCCACGAAATCATGGTAAGTCGCTGTTGCTGGTAGCATAATGACACTTAGTCACAAATTTCCAACAATTGCCCATTCATAGAATGAGCCATGAGCTAAGAGGTGAATCGCTATGCAATGTAATGTGGGAACAACTGACAAAGTCATCCGGGTAATTATCGGTTTAGCCATTATGGCCGCAGGTTATTATTACCAGTCGTGGTGGGGCATTATCGGCGTCATTCCGCTACTAACGGCGGCGATAGGCTGGTGTCCACTCTATGTCCCGTTTGGGATTTCCAGCTGTAAAAAATAAGCGTTTACAGAAACCAACGCCGACGTTATGTCGGCGTTTTTATTGTTATATCTCACCACTCATTGGGGTAATGACGCCTGATGCAATTGCACAAAAGCATCCATACGCGCATTACCACGCAGCTCTGCGGCCACCAGTTCATCCTGCGCCACTAGCTGTTCCACTAACTGGTAGTAACATTTAATTTTAGGCTCGGTGCCTGACGGCCGCACCACCACCCGACCACCGTTTTCCAAATGATAAATCAGCACATCACTGCTCGGTAATGGGATGGGCTCAACTCGGCCATCGGCAAAAATATGCTGACCCTGCTTAAGATCTGCCACCGACAAAACTGTCATGCCAGCAATGCTTGTGGGGGATTTTGCCGCAACCAAGCACCGATATCGGCAGTATCTGGCTTCAAGGCAATACTCACCTGTCGACTGAGATACATGCCATGTTGCCGATAAATAGCCTCCAGTTGCTGCCAGATAGTCATGCCCTTCGCGGTTAATTCGGCCGTCATCTGCGCAAAAGCCAACAGGGCGGATAATCCATCTTTATCCCACACCAAACTGCCAACGATATATCCCAGAGCCTCTTCATAGGCGAACAGAAACTGTTGCGCTGCGGTTTGCTGTTTCATGCCCACATTGGCTAACCACTTAAAGCCAGTTAAAGTGGTATAACACTCGCCACCGGCAGCCAAGGCGATCTGCTCAAGCAATGCCGATGACACTATGGTGGTGCCCACCAAACGTTGATGCGCTGGCGCTTTATGCAGCAGATAATGCCCCAATAGAATGCCCACCTGATCGCCAGACAACTGCTGATAATCATCACCACGTCGTACCGCAACCGCAAACCTGTCGGCGTCAGGATCGTTGGCACATGCCAGCAAGGCATGATGTTGTCTGGCTTCGGCTATCACCAAATCCATCGCCCCCGGTTCTTCTGGGTTGGGGAAATTAACGGTAGGGAAGTGGCCATCAGGCTGCTCTTGGGCCGCAACGGAATACAGCTGCTGGAATCCTGCATCTGCCAATAGCGTTTTGGCCATCTGGGCCCCCACGCCGTGCATGGCGGTATAGGCAATCCCAATAGTCTTGTCCGCCGCATCTGCCTGTAACAAAGGGCTCTGCCAAATAGCATCGCGATAACTCTGGAAAAAATCATCATCCAGCCATTGCAGTTGCCCGTTCTGTTCGGCATCCAGCAAAGATTGTAGCGTCACTGGCTGGTGAGCAGCGTATTCGATACACGCCGCGATCCCCGCATCATGTGGCGGAATAATCTGGGCACCATTGCCCCAATACACTTTAAAACCATTATATTGCGGCGGATTGTGACTGGCAGTAACCACCACGCCAGCCGCAGCACCGAAATGTTTAACGCCGTACGCAACTAAGGGGTGGGACAAACACGGCGGGTAAGACGCACGTTAATACCCAGCGCGGTCAGTACCATGGCGGTTTCTTGCGCAAACCGGGCGGAGTCCAAGCGGCCATCGTACCCAATTACCACACCACGGCTTTTAGCATCCGCTAACTGCTGTAGCAGATATTGCCCCAGCCCTGCCGCTGTTTGGCGGATCACAAGCTGGTTCATTCTGCTGGGGCCGGCACCGACCTCCCCACGCAAGCCAGCGGTGCCAAAGGCTAGGCGCCCGGCAAAGCGCGCCGCCAATTCATGCTCATGGCCCGGCTGTGCCAAACGCTGCAATTCTTCGCGGGTTCGCGGATCTGGGTCCAGCGCCAACCAGGCGTTAAGTTGCATTGCCAATCGACTGTCCATTTTCATCCTCATTAATGGCAATTCAGAGGCATCACCTTAGGCAAATTGTGCGCCTAGCTCAAGCACCATCAACATGATACGGCCATTTATCCATGACAAAAAAATCCCGGTAACCCAACAGTTACCGGGATTTAACGTTTAACCACGCTCAGCGGTTAGAGCTTGTAAATATTATCGGCCGCATCGCGGTCCACCAGCTTCACATAAGGATCAACCCCCACATAAGCAGGCTTGCTATCGAGTATAATCTCCAGATGATTGTCACCACTGTGCAGTGGATATTTCTGTAACAGCAGCACCTGTTGCGGATTTTGCAGTTTGTCTGGATCAGCACTGAAAGCACCGATATCAATCGCTTCATTCAAGGGTTTTTCGGTCTCTTTACCCTGCCCGTCAGCGACTTTTCGCTGGGCAAAAATATCCATACTGACCTTGAACTTACCATCATCCAGCGCCACAACCGTCGCTTTGGTCATCCGCAAATCGTACAGCGTGATATCGCGGAAGGACTCATCGATAAACTGCGACTGTTCAGCGCTAGTATCACGTTGCAGATATGTCAGCAGATCCAGCGTGGTCGGATAAGGATCGTTACGATAACGATAGCGCTCCAAAAATGCCTTCAGATTGTCATTAAGACGCTGTTCTCCCAGATGATCTGCAATCGCCATCATGATCACCGAGCCTTTCTGGTAGTGGATATAACTCTGGCCTTCGGTACGCAACAGTGGCAATTCCTCTTTCTGCTCGGCCGAGCGACCACGCAGGTAACGATCCAACTCATACTTGAGGAATTTACGCAAAATCTCAGCGCCATATTTATGTTGCAAGACCATCAGCGCCGAGTACTGCGACAGGCTTTCGGACAATACCGCACTGCCCTGTACATCGGCCGCCCCCAGTTGATGTCCCCACCACTGATGGGCCACTTCATGGGCGGTCACGTAGTACACAGGATCAATTTTTTCCCCATCGCGTAAATCGGTGACAAACCCAATTTTTTCGGAGTAAGGCACTGTATTGGCAAAGCTTTGGGCAAACGAGCGATACCCAGGGAACTCGATAATCCGCAGTTGTCGATGCTGATACGGGCCAAATGCCTGACTGTAATAGTCGATGGCATCACGCACGGCTTCCATCATTCGGTCTACGTTCCAACCGTGAGTCGGATGATAATAGACTTCAATGGCAATCCCTTTGTAATCCTGTTTTTTCAGCGCATAGTGCCCCGACAGGATCGAGTAGAAATTCACCATCGGACTATCCATCTGATAATGGAAGTAACGGCGACCGTTTTCCTGCCACTCTTTTTGCAGATATCCCGGCACTATCGCGACTTGATCGGCCGAGGTAGATACCGTTGCCTGGAAATCGATAAAACCGCCATCAACCCCAAAGAAGTTCTGGGTATAGAAACGGCTGTCTTCCAGTTTATGCGCCCGCGGTCTATCTTGTAGCCCGCGTTTTTCACGCTCATGGCGGTCATCCAGCTCATAGCCGGCGTTGTAGCCAAAACGCGGCAGTAAGCTCCAGTTATTGATAAAAGTACCGTTATGCACCACTTCGTAATCGAAGCCGCTTTCTTCTATGCCCACGGTCTGGCGCAGCAAGCGGATATGACCGCTGATAGCGGTTGCAGGCGCCAGTGGTTGAGCAAACTCCAGCCAGGCGACATGATACTTATCATCAAACTCGCCCAGCGTGGCACCTGGAATATCAATTTGCAGATCAGTGGCTTTGGTATGTGACGGCAGATTGACCAGGATCCGCGAAATCGCCTCGCCCGAACGATTCTGCCAATTGACCGAGACATCTGCTTTAATCGCCCGCCGCTCGGGGAAAATATCGATGGCGGCATTAACCGCTGTGGTGGTTAACCCAGGTTGAGACTCGTACTGTTTGTACAGCTTTTCATAATCGGCTTGCAGATCCATCTGCGCTTCTGAGGTCACATACTCATTCACCACTGTGGTTTGATAGAACAGATAACTACCCATCAACACAAACAACACGGTTGCCGCCGCGACGCTCAGTTTGCCAACCGTTCCCATTTGTTGACCCAGCATGGCTAAACGATAACGCAAGCCTTGCTGTGGGCCACGGTGGTACAACGCATATCCCACCACAAACAGGATCAAGCTGAATGCGCCCCAGTAAATCAGGTAAAGGGTGTGGGTTTTAAGACTCCAGCCGTAGCCATTCATGTCGGAATAGCGCATAAATGGCGACTGCCCGAAGTTATACAGCGAATGCCCTAGGCCCCAGTTCGCCATCACCAAGGATGTCAAGAAATAGGCGATAAACAGCCCCATCCCGGCATATTTATTGGGGCTCACCACTTGCAGGAAAAACGCCAAGATCACCGAGAGAAACAGTGGCAGCAGATTAAAATAACCCAGCCGGATAGCATATTGCGCCAGTTCCAGGTTGTACTGCCCCTTGAACAGCTGAAAAACGATGGTGGTGGCCGTCGCCAGCACATACAGCAACAGCATCACCAGCATGGTAGACAGCAGCTTAGAGCTCCAAAACACCAGATTAGGTACTGGCAGTGAGTCAATGATATCGCCCATGCCAGAACTGCGTTCTCGCCAGACAATTTCCGCACTGTAATAAATGAGCACCAATACCATCAGCAGACTGGTGGCACCGGAGATGTTATCAACCATGTTTTGCGTCACGGGCCAATCCGAAGTGCCGTACCAGCCGTAACTCCCCAGCAGTTGGCTGCCGAGCGTAAATATCGTAATTGCGCCTAGCACCATGAAAGAAGCGCTCAGCAATACCTGGCGGATCTCAAACTTGACTCGGGTATTGAACTGGGAAAACACCGAAGGCGCGGTGGGCAATAACAGTTGTGACAGTGGTTTCAGTGTGGGGATAGCATCGACCTTCTTGGTCTTACGCTCTTTCTTCTGCACTAATTGTGGGTAGCGCCAGATGCCACTTAGCAATAACAGCAGCAATGCCACTACCAGCCACAAGCCACGATTTAACAGCAATACACCATGTAGTCCGGCCACCAGTGTATTTTTCTCACTCATGGTCCAGTAACGGGACACATCCGCAAAAGCGCGTAAACCAAAGGGGTCGAGAATCGCCGCAATATTACGATACTGTGGCTGGCTGGCCATTTCACCGCTGAGGTTATACAGAACAAACAGCAGCACCGCGGTAAGGTACATCCCCATCATCGAGCGAAAGCGGCTAGCCATGGCATAAAACAACGCCGATAACAGCAACAGCGTTGGCATGGAAAGCGTCACAAACGGTACCAGATAATAGGCTAACCGATTAGGGCCAAAGCGACTGGCATCAACCCAAGGCATATAACTGCCTAGCCACATCGCCAGCGGCACAAAAGCAAACACGGCCAGCACCACTAGGTAACTGCCAATGAAGCGTCCCAAATGGTAGGCCAGTGGTTGCAACGGTTTGCTGTAGAGGATCTCCTCCATCTGGCACTGCTGATTGCGTACCGCGGTAGAACCAACAAAATTCACCACGGCAAACATACTGATAATGCCCATGATCAGCAGTGTTTGCGAAATAGCAAACGGGCTGTTTTTCAGTACCTCGCCACCGCCGCCAATGCGGACATTTTCGGAGACAACAGCAAAAAAACTGATAAAAAACAGTAATAATGCCACCACATAGAAAGATGGCTGACGCAGATAATAACGCCATTCAAAACGTAATAGAGCTAACAACATAGGTTATCTCCTCAAGCCGCTTTGTTGGCGCTGCGATGACGGTGCAGCGTTGAAAAATACAGATCTTCCAAGCCTGGGGTTGCTTCAGCAAAACCCTCTGGGGCTTGCTCGGCAAGGACATTAAGAACCGTTAGCCCACCGTGTAACCGTTTGGAGATAACTTGCAGATGTTGCTCTAGTTCGGTCGCTTCGGCCTGGCTCACGGTTTTAGTCCAGATGCGGCTTTGTAGTGATTCCAGTAACTGATGCGGCGCACCTTTCAGGAGGATCTGCCCACTAGCCAACACCGCCATATTGGCACAGAGTTCTGAGACGTCGTCCACAATGTGAGTCGACAGGATCACCACTTTATCTTCTCCCAGACTCACCAGCAGATTATGAAAGCGGTTACGTTCTTCTGGGTCCAACCCAGCGGTTGGCTCATCCACAATCAGTAACTTAGGATCGCCCAACAATGCCTGGGCGATACCAAAACGCTGCCGCATACCGCCGGAAAAACCACTCACGGCTTTATTTCGATGCTGATAGAGATTGGTATGCGCCAGCAAGCCGGCCACCACTTCGCGGCGCTCAGCTTTATGATTGATGCCTTTAAGAATCGCTAGATGTTCCAGTAAATCCCAGGCACTGATCCGCGGATAAACGTCAAAATCCTGAGGCAGGTATCCCAGTGTTTGGCGCAACCGTTGGGGTTCGCGTAATACGTCAATACCATCGAAAACTATGCTGCCACTGTCAGCGGATTGTAAGGCGGCAATCGTGCGCATTAAGGAAGATTTTCCGGCACCGTTTGGACCTAACAAGCCAAACATTCCCTTGGGGATCTCCAATGTCACATTGTCCAGTGCTTTAACACCGTTGCTGTAGGTTTTGCTTAAAGATTGAATGCTCAGCATAGTTGCTTCCTGCTAAAAAAGGCCTATTGTGTTTTAAACTAACATGATTTTGTGCCCCTGCAGTTTATCTAATTGTAACAAAAATCATACAATTAGATTATTCTTATACAGTCTTGATATGCGATATGGGCACAAAAAAGCAGCGGCGAAATGCCACTGCTCACTAGGTTATTTTCAACCATCAGCATTACCTTCAATGCCAATGGTGATAACCTCATCTCAGAGTAAACCTTCAGCTTTCATCGCCTGCTGCACGGCAGGACGCTGCGCCACCCGAGCATTATGCGCCTGCAGTGTTGGCCAGCGGCTCAAATCAAATTTTACCAAGTTCGCCCAATTGAGCACGGTAAACAGATAGGCATCGGCGGCACTATAACTTCCGCTCAAATAAGGCTTGTCGCCGAGTTCTGCGCTAATCCAGTCAAGGCGGCGAGTTAACAATGCTTGAGCTGCGGCCCGGGCATCAACACTCGCCTTAGGATTAAATAAAGAACCCATAGGTTTGTGGATTTCGGTAGAGATATACACCAACAGGCTCAACAGTTGATAACGCGCTTCGCCAGTAGCAGGGATCAGCCCAGCGTCTGGCCGCTGATCACACAGGTACTGTGCTAACACTGACACTTCGGTCAGTATATGGCCGTTATCCAGCGCCAACGCCGGTACATATCCCTTACTGTTGATGGCTGAAAAATCTGCACCACTTTTAGTGATTTTTGTTGTCAAATCCACCTGTTCCAACTCGTGTGCCAGCCCTAATTCTTCAAGCAAAATATGGGGTACGAGTGAGCAGGCGCCAGGAGTAAAGTAAAGTTTCATGAATAAAATAATCCTTGATTGGTTACCTTCCTAATGAAGTATGAGCAGTCTAGCGGCCAGCTAACGGCCGACAAATACTTACCCTAAAGTTAGTATCTGTCGTTAACGTCAAAACCAACTTAGGCCGCCGCCAATTGTGGACGTTTAGCATAGCGATTAGCCAAAATCGCACAGTAAAAAATCTGCAACGGGTGATATAACATAATTGGCAGTAACAACATTCCCAAGCGCGGATCGGCACCAAAAATCACTTTAGCCATCGGCACTCCGGCCGCCAAAGTCTTCTTGGTACCGCAAAATAGCGCGGCGATTTCATCTTCCACCGGGAACCCCAAACCTTTGGTCAGCCGCTGTAACAGAAATACCACCAGCAGCAAGATCAGCACACACAGCACAATGGTGGTGGCTAGCATAGGCACAGAGAAATCATGCCAGATGCCTTGCATCACCGAATCACAGAAGGCGTTGTAGATAATCAGCAGGATCACCAGCTTATCTACCTTTCCGGTAAAGGATTTATGTTGTTGTACCCATCCCAGCAATTTAGGGCGCAGCAACTGCCCGGCCAACATAGGCAACAGCAGCATTTTGGCAATACTGATAATGGTGTGAGTCAGATCCAGCGACCCACCCGCAACGCCCATAAACCAGCCAACTAACAAAGGGGTAATGAAAATGCCGATCACATTGGATAGCGAGGCATTAAAAATCGCCCCGGGCACATTGCCGTGAGCCACACTCGTCATAGCTACAGATGAAGAGATAGTGCTAGGCAACACTAGCAAATAACAAAATCCCAAGGCCAAAGCCGCAGGCAATAACAGATTGAACAACCAAGCAAAACAAAGCCATAACAGTGGATATAACACAAAGGTGGTGCTTTGGGTCAGCAGGTGCAAGCGCCAGTTGCCAAGCCCGGCACGAATAGCGGCAGGCGACAGACCAATCCCGTGCAGGAAAAAGATGATACCAATGCCCACTGCGGTCACTTTTTCCAGATGCAAGATACCACCAGAGTGCCCGGGGACTGGTAATATAGCGGCCAAGGCAATCGCCACGACCATCCCTAACAGGAACCATTCTTTCTTTATAATTTTCAGCATTGATTTAAGCTGTACCATGATTGTCTTCCAAATAAACTGCCCACAGATGCGCCATCACTAACGCATTATCAGTTGCCATAGCGTAAACTGCTGTTATTTTCCGGCTAACGGCAAAAACCAATAGAATGTCGAAAACAAGACAAAAACGTTTGATCCCGGCCTTGACTGAGTTGCCGCGCCCTATTTATGCGCGTGCCGAATCTTGGAGTGATAACGGCAGTCAGACCGAGTGGCATTGTCATCCCTGGGGCCAACTGTCTTATGCCTTGTCTGGTATTTTGGTGGTCAATACCCGTCGCGGCCGTTATGTGGCACCGCCGCAATATGCCATCTGGCTTCCCGCACACGAACAGCACGAAGTAGTCTCTGGCGGCGCAGCTGTGATGCGCAGTCTATATGTTGACAGCAACCAACTATCGCAACCACGTTGGCAGCAACCACTGGTATGTGAAATTACCCCGCTGGTGCGCGAGTTGATCATCCAATTCAGTGTCAACCCGGCAGAATATGCCCCAGCAACGGCGGCGGCTCGCTTAGCACAAGTGCTATTGGATCAATTGGCGCAACTGCCCTCAGCGCCATTGCAATTGCCCATGCCGGAGGATCGGCGCTTGCAAACGCTGTGTCAGCAGTTGCAGGTAGAAGATCAACAACTTCCGCTGGCACAACTGGCTTCCAGGCTGGGGCTAAGCGATCGCAGTGTCAGCCGTTTATTCAAGGCAGAAACTGGCATGACCTTCCGCCAATGGCGACGGGCATTACGGCTCTTTAAAGCGCTAGAAGCCTTGCGGGATGGCAAAGCGGTCACCACGGTGGCATTGGACTGTGGTTATGATTCGGTATCCGCTTTTGTATCGGCCTTTCGCGAACAGTTTGGTAAAACGCCGGGACAGTATTTCAAGCAGTGACAATAACCTAAGAGTAAACCGCTGAATTTTGAACTGACACCCTTTCCGGCATATGGCTTATGTGCTTCTATAACGGCATCATTGCTAACGGAAGTGCCTCATGAAAGATGAAACCATTGCCATCCATTATGGCTATCAAACTGATCCCACCACCAAGTCTGTCGCGGTGCCAATTTTCCAAACCGTTGCCTACGAATTTGATAATGCCCAACACGGAGCCGATCTGTTCAATCTGGCCGTTCCCGGTAATATCTACACCCGCTTGATGAACCCAACCAATGATGTGCTGGAACAGCGACTGGCAGCGCTGGAAGGCGGCATAGGCGCACTGGTGGTCAGTGCTGGAGCCGCGGCCGTCAACTATGCCATTCTGACCTTGGCTCAGGCCGGCGATAACATTGTCTCCACACCACAGTTATACGGCGGCACCTACACCCTGTTTGCCCATATGCTGCCCAGCCTTGGCATCAAGGTAAAATTTGCCAAAGATGATAAACCCGAGAGCCTAGCCGCGCTTATCGACGACCAGACCAAAGCCGTGTATTGTGAATCCATCGGTAATCCTGCTGGTAATATTGCCGATCTGGAAAACATTGCCAAACTGGCGCACGCACAAGGCGTGCCTGTGATTGTCGATAACACGGTTGCCAGCCCGGTACTGTGCAAACCCATCCAATTTGGCGCCGATATCGTTGTGCATTCCATCACCAAATACGTTGGCGGCCATGGTACCTCCTTGGGTGGCGTGATTGTCGATTCAGGCAAATTCCCCTGGGCGGAACACAAAGCCCGCTTTCCGGTATTCAATCAACCAGAGCCGTCTTACCACGGAGTGATTTATACCGAAGCGTTTGGTGCTGCCGCCTTTATTGGCCGCGCGCGTACCGTACCTTTGCGTAACACCGGCTCAACGCTATCGCCCATGAATGCCTTTTTACTGTTGCAAGGATTGGAAACTCTGCCACTGCGGATGGAGCGCCATTGCTACAATGCCGCCAAGGTCGCCCAGTTTCTTAAAGATCACGCGAAAGTCAGTTGGGTAAGCTACGCCGGGTTACAAGAGTCGCCTTACTATCCGCTGGCGCAAAAATATATGCACGGAAACCCTTCGGCCATTTTGTCGTTTGGGTTGAAAGACGGCTACGAGGCCGGAGTACGATTTTATGATGCATTAAAGATGATTAAACGCTTGGTCAACATTGGCGATGCCAAAACGTTGGCCTGTCACCCTGCGTCAACCACTCATCGCCAGATGGCGCCACAGGAGCAGTTGCAGGCTGGCGTGAAACCCGAAATGATCCGCCTGTCTATCGGTATTGAACATATCGATGACATCATCGCCGATCTGGATCAAGCGCTGAACGCCTAAACGTTAGTGTTTGTCTTGTCCTAAGATAGCTTATCAAGCAGAGAGCGCACTTGAAGTGCGCTCTCTGCTTACATACTCAAATAGCCTCAATCATCAACCACACTGAATTACCACTGTATTTCGCCTGTGTTGACTTTGGCACTGAGTTCCAGCGATTGTTCACCAGCCAACGTGGGGTATTTGGCTTTCATTACCGCCACCACAGCGGCTGAACCATGTTCGCTTTTTAGTGCGGCATCAAAATCTTGCAGGTACTGTTTAGTAAATTCCAGCGCCTTTACCCCCGCTGGCATAGCGTGAATATAATGTCCGGGGATCACCTTTACGGGGTTAAGCGCTAACATGGCATCCAGATCATCACGCCAGCTTTGTCTTGCAGCCACACTCTGGGTATCTGCGGTCCACACATGTTGACCAGACACCACCGCCACGCCACCTAAAATCGTACGGTTCTGTGGTATCCACAAAAATGCACCATAATCATTGGCTTTGTGCAGCTCTACCGTTACACCGTCAACCGTAAACTGCGTTTTATCTGTTGCTTGCGGCACAATGATTTTGCTGGGTGCACCAGCTTTTAACAACGGCCCCCAATACGCAATTTTGGCCGCTTTTGTGGCATTGATATGGTCGACGACTTTTTGAGTAGCAACCACTTTGGCATCTGGGAACGCCGCCACTATCGGCTGTAAACCAAAATAGAAATCAGGATCGCCACAAGTGATCAAAATGGTGGTCAAATGCTTGCCACTTGCTTTAATGAGCTGTACCAGTGCGGCACCATCTTGGGTGCTGAATTGTGCGTCAACCAGCATGGCTTCATGCGGCCCACTAATCAAAGTCGAGCTGATGGGGAATATCCCATTCTGCTGTGGATTGTACGTCTGTAATTGCAATGTGGCGCCATTGGCGCTGGCAACACTCGCCAGTAACCCGGCAACGGCGGCCCACCACAGTTTAACTAATTGTTTCATTTGCTACTCCTTTCGATTGTTCTGTACTCACGCCGATAACCATTGGCGCAGTTGCTTAACTAACGCTGCGGGCTCACCATAAAAACGGTTAACCGGCACATTGATAAATTGTTCACCGCGTTGCAGCAATAGACTGGGAAACCCTTGGGCACCGTGCTGAGCCATCAGTTGCCGCGTTTGCTCAATCGCTTGCGTGGCCTGCTTTTTAGCCGCATCACTGCTGGCTTGTTGCCACCGCCCAGTGTCTATCGCCAAATCTGCGGCCAAGGCGCTCAATACCGCAGGCTGAGTGATATCTTTGCCATCCACATACCAAGCGTGCTGCGCTGCCGCAAGAAACGCTAACGCATCGCCATCATCTTGCTGTTGCAGTGTTAGCATCGCCGCACTGGCGGGCAGTGAATCCAATACCACCGACTGATCACGGCACAAGTGCTGACGGTAATTCTCACCAAAAACTGCGCCGGTCAGTTCCGCAATACGGGCATCGTGTTCACTGACATGCCGATGCCAGTCGGCATCGATTCGACGGCGGCTATAACCGATAAACAAGCCGCCTGAGTGCAAAACATTTTGGCTTGGCCATGCAGCGGCGGTAGCTTGTAGTAGTGGTAAGGCGCCATAACTCCAGCCACAGAGCGGGTCAATAATCCAGTGCAAAGTGAATTGTGTTGCTTGAGTCATCATGAAATCTCCTGCGTTCAATCTATGCTGCTATTTTAAGTTTCATTTTCAGCAACAAAATCCCCATAATAAGACATAGTTTGTTTCTTAAATCGAGCAGATAAATGGACAGGATCACCGCTGCGCAGGTATTTAATCGTATTTGTGAATTGGGTAGTTTAAGCGCCGCATCGCGGGCGATGGGGATGTCGCGACCGATGATCAGTCGCTATTTAGCCGAAATGGAAGACTGGGCCGGAACGCGCTTATTGCATCGCTCCTCGCGCAAATTAAGCCTGACGCCAGCAGGAGCAACTGCTATTACAAACCCAAGCGCTGCTACAAGTCGCCGAAGGGATCAGCCAAGTAGAACTACAACAAACGGTGGCGGGAACCTTGCGTATTTCCTGCGCCCATTTCACCGCACAGCGGATCTTGAATCCGCTATTGCAGCAGTTTCTCAAGCAACATCCCGCCCTGAAAGTGGAAGTACAGATCAGTAATCAAAACGTTAACTTAGTGGCGGAACGGATCGATCTGGCGCTGCGCATCACTAACGAGCTAGATCCCAATATTATTGCCAGAAAACTGGGTGACTGCCGTTCGGTACTATGTGCCAGTGCCAACTATCTTGCCGAGTATGGCTCGCCACAAACCCCCGCGCAGCTAATCAACCATAACTGTTTGCACTATAGTAATTTTTCTGATGGCTACTGGTCGTTTACAGCGCCGGGTGGCGAGCCCATTGACGCAGCAATTCGAGGGAATCTGTGCGTTAATGAGTCATCCATTTTACTGGATGCCATCCTCAATGATGCAGGTATTGCGATGTTGCCGACGTTAGATGCCGCCCCTTATATCCAAAGTGGTCAGCTAATTCCGCTGCTTGGCGACTACCCACCACAATTACTGGGGATCTATGGCATTTATCGCAGTCGCTTGCATCAGCCATTAGCCTTGAAATTATTGCTGACGGCCTTGCAGGACTATCTGCAACAAGCCGATCAGCAAGCGTTAGCCCAAATGACCAGCAACTCACCATAGCGCCAGTGTTTTTGCTCGTGCTACGCTGGTGCGGCAATGAGCACTTATCGCGGGGCGTATTTGCAAGTTACCGTAACGCCGAGAAAGTTAACCAGCGCAGTCATTTGCTAATGGGGAAGAGGCAACATGAATCCAACAAAAGTGGTGCGTGAACAGGTAAAGCAACTGACCGACTTGCCCAATGTTGGCCAAGCTATGGCGGGCGATCTGCAACGATTGGGCATTAGCACACCGCAGCAACTGCACGGGCGCGATCCCTACGCGTTATATCTGGCGTTATGCGCCCTGACAGGTGAACGCCAAGACCCTTGTGTCCTCGATGTATTTATTGCCATCACCCGCTTTATTGAAGGAGAAGATGCCGCGCCTTGGTGGCATTACACCGCAGAGCGGAAAGCCCGTTATTCGCTCTAACCCACTTATTCAACTGGTTGTGAGCGCGCTAATCACCTGCGGCATCTGTATTTTCATCTCATCGACAAACAGCCGTAACTTTGCCGGGTAAAATCGGGCATAAGGATAGACGATATAAACCGGTAACGGTGCCGCCTGCCAGCCAGGTAACAACTGCTGTAATCGTCCGGCTCGCACATCTTTTGCTACCAACCATGCAGATCCCACACCTATGCCCAGTCCATTGACGGCCGCGCTGCATAAGGCATAGAGACTGTCGGTGTAGAATTTAGGGGTGAGTTTCAAAGTGTAGTGCTCACCACTGTGGTGATGCAGAGTCAACTCATTACGGTAAAAAGTTTGCAGCGACAACCAGGGTTTCTGCTGCAATTGTCGCGGATGTGTCAGTGCGCCCCAGGTTGCCACTAGCGCTGATGACGCCACGAGGATCCGAGGGACTTCGGCCAGTTTAATCGCCACCATATTCGCATCGCTCACTTCCCCCACCTGAATGGCACAATCAATATCCGAAGCGATAAAATCCTTGATGGCACGATCATCATGCAGCAGCCATTGCACCGAGACATCGGGATATCGCCGCATAAAATCCACCAACGGCGCCACCAACGCATCCTGCCCAAAAGCATGCGGTGCCACAACCCGCAACATCCCTTCTGGCGCCCTAATCGCGCCGGTCAGTTCGCTGTCAAAGCTGTCCCAGCGCTCGACCAGTTCCCGCGCCCCCGCGTAATAACGCTCACCGACTTCGGTCAAACGGAACTGATGGGTAGAGCGGTGCAGCAATTTCAGACCCAACTGCTGCTCTAACGTTTGTAGACGGCGACTGATTGTGGGCTGTGTGGTGGCCATCTGTTTCGCCGCCGCAGACATTGAACCTGCTTCAACGATACGGATGAAGGTTTTCATCAGTTCCACCCGGTCGGGCACATTGGCAATCACCATGCTTTCACTCCAGTCATGTTATGGAAACGCTGCCGAGCAACCACATATACGCATTACGTATACAAAGATTACCAGCCAGCCATCTACACAGCAAATATCAGCGGATTATCATCACTTCCATCGAAATCAGTAGGTACACCATGATGAAATCCATGCACAATACACATAACACTCAACAAGCCGGGATCCCCGGCTACCTGATCTTCATGTTGGCGCTGACCGCAGGGATGGCCGTAGCCTCGCTGTATTATTGTCAACCGTTACTGGCGCTGCTGGGGAATGATTTTCACCTGAACAGTGCCACCGTCGGTACGCTGCCAACGTTAACGCAGGCGGGTTATGCACTCGGGCTGTTGCTGCTGATCCCGCTCGGAGACAAGTTTGACAGGCGCCGCGTGATACTCATTAAAGGCCTGGCCTTAGCCGCCGCACTGGCCTTCACGGCAGTCAGCCCGGGGTTGGCACCATTGCTGCTTGCCAGCTTTATTGTCGGCATTACCGCCACCATGGCGCAGGATGTGATCCCCGCCGCAGCAGCAATGACTGACAGCAGCCAACGCGGCCGGATTGTAGGCCAGGTGATGACGGGCTTGTTGACCGGAATACTGTTATCTCGAGTGATCAGTGGTTTTATCGGTGAATGGTTTGGCTGGCGCAGTGTTTATCTGGCCGCCGCCGCAAGCATGTTACTGGTCACGATTTTATTATGGCGCGCCTTACCACGCTTTACCCCTCCAGTACCCTGAGTGTTGGCCAGTTGTATCGCTCACTGTTCAGTTTGCTGGTCAAGTATCCGAGTCTGCAAAAAGCCGCCTTGGCACAAGGGCTGCTAAACGCCGCGTTCAGTGCATTTTGGACCACGCTAGCGCTGATGCTGTTCCAGAGTTTTCATCTGGGCAGTAGTGCTGCTGGGTTGTTTGGACTCGCGGGTGCTGTAGGCGCCCTCACCGCACCACTTTTTGGTAAAGCTGCCGACCATTTTGGGCCACAGCGCATGACCAGAATTGGCGCACTGCTCACCAGCGTATCATTTTTACTGATGTTGGCCGCCGGAAGTTGGATCCATTCCAGCTGGTATCTTCCAATATTAGCCATACTGACGGTTAGTTTTGATATGGGCGTGCAGATGTGTTTGATTTCGCACCAAACCATTATTTACAACACCGCGCCACAGGCCATGAGCCGAGCCAATGCCATCCTGCTTGCCGGGGTATTTATTGGCATGACCAGTGGCAGCTTTGTTGCCAGCCAGTTGTTCGGCCTCTGGGGTTGGCAGGCAGTGATAGCCTTTGCCACGTTGAGTTCCACACTGGCACTGTTGCTGCGGCTACTGCCAGAACGCCGCACCATAAGTTACGATAATGTGATGTAGAACATCCTCAGCCGTTAGCAACATGACCGCAGTTCACGCACAGTGAAATACTGCGGTCATCCCGTCGTTTTTTTGACCAACACCGCAAATTTTCTTTCGTGAACCGCGTAATTTGGACAACCGTGTGCGGTTAATTGCACCGATTCTCCCCAGCAAAGCAAGTCAGTCATCAACGCTCAAGGTGATGACTGAGAGTAAGGAATGCATGACATGAAAACAGCGGTATTGGTCATAGATGTACAGCGCGCTTTTTCGAGCAGGAACCACTGCCCTATCGCGCTACGGCCACCATTGATAACATCAACGCGGTCACTGAATGGGCTCGCGCACAACGTTATCCAGTGGTGTTTATTCAACACCAGCGCAAAGGCCTGGAACCCGGCAGCAATGACTGGCAGTTACAACTGGATTTACTGGTTCGCCATGGCGATCAGTTTGTCCAGAAAAGCACGCCGGATTCATTCCAGAACACAATTTTAAAACCGTTGCTGGATCAACATGGCATTGACCATCTGGTGATTTGTGGTTTTGCGACCGAGTTTTGCGTTGACACCACAGTGCGCCGTGCGGCGGCACTGGGATATTCGGTAGATCTCGTGGCCGATGCCCATACCACCATGGACAAAGCCCATGCCGATGCGGCCTGTATCCGCCATCATCATAACTGCACTCTGCCAGCAATCACCAGTTTTGGCGTTACCATCCGGGCGGTGCCAACTGCACAACTGACGCTAATGGAGCAATGTCCAGCGACACAAGTGTTGTAAGTCTTATTGAGTTGATAATGACCTCAAAAAACGTGGCTTGATGCCACGTTTTTTAGTCTGAATCCAGCTTAATTGAGATGATATCTTAGTTGAGATGTTTAGTTAGGAATGATTTCTCGCACCTGAATATCAAACCAGCTGGCACGGCCGTTCGGGGCGGTTGATTTCACCTGAACCTGCTGAAAACCATGTAATGTCACCGGCACCCAGCTCATATTTTCTGCGTCAACAGTGTTGTTATTGGCGTCATACCAAGTGACACGATATTGCAGATTGAGATTGTAAGATGCGTGGCTACGCAAGGTGGCATAGCCGCTCAACTGACCGCCATCAGGATAGGCTTTTATGGCTTCCAGACTGACCTTGCGGCCAATGCTGACATTATCGACCCGGTTAATTCCTTGAGAACTTGCATAAATCCCGGCAGTGTTGGTCGCGCAGGCTCCAAGCGTCAGCAACGCCACTGTCATTAGCACAGCTGTTTTCATTCTGGATACTCCTTCATCAATCAATCAAAAAATGTGCCCTCGCCGTTGCAATCAGCTGTTTGCGATTGGTTTGCCAGCAGTTGATATGCACGTTCGCCACGCGTCGTCCTTGGCGGGTGATGTAACATTCAGCAAAAGTGTCCTTATAGTAACCGGCGCGCAGATAATCGACAGAGAAATCGACAACCTTAGGCACTTTGCTGGTTTGCATAAATACCATCAATTGGATAATTGCCGACATTTCCATAAAGCCTGCCATCACCCCGCCATGCAGCGCGGGCAACACTGGGTTACCTATGTTGTCTTCTTTCGCCGGCAAGCAAAACACCAGTTCATCACCAAAACGGTTCACTTCCATGCCAATAAAGCGAGCGTAAGGCACATGCTCCAGCAAATAATTAAAATCGTTGGTTTCAGTAACCTTAGCTACCAGGCTTTTGACATCACTTACCTGAGTTTTGTTCTCGCTCATGCCTGTTGCTCATCCCCCATTAACGCCTGTCGGAACGCATCACCAACCATTTCAGGGCTGATCCGCATAAAACTGCCAACTGTGTGTGCAATGGGATCATCAATGCTGTTCTGGTAGGCAATACCTCGGGTGAACGCCACGCTGGAAGATAAGCGGTAACACTCGGCAAAGCCGAATATTGGTTGGTGTGGTTGTGCAGGTTTCATGTAATCCACACGCAAATCCAGCGTGGGGGATATTTCTAACGAATTAAATTTTTGTTTGATGGCGCAGACCACGGCGCAACCGCTGGCGGTGTCCATCAAGGTGGTGAGCACGCCGCCATGTAACACGCCGGTATCAGGATAACCAATCAATGCTTCGTTATAGGGTAATTCCAGCAATACATGATGCTCGCTGGCTTCATGTACCCGCAACCCTAGGCGGCGACACTGAACTAACTGATTCACAAAGCGGGTCGCCAGACCGGTCATCGGAAAGAATTCTGGATTGGTTTTCATTTATCACTCTTGTCAATGCTTTTACTACTCAGCATCGGCCCCAATGGCTCACCACCTAGCAGGTGCATGTGCACATGGAATACTTCCTGACCACCATATTCATTACAATTAACGATCAGGCGATAACCATCTTTAGCGATGCCCGCTTCTTCCGCCAATTTGGCAGCAACAGTGAACATGCGTCCGAGCGCCTGTTCATCTGACGCTTTCACATCATTCACCGTTGGGATCACATGATTAGGCACAATTAACAGATGCACCGGCGCTTTAGGTGCAATGTCTCTAAACGCCGTGACCAGATGATCCTGGTACACGATATCCGCAGGAATTTCACGCCGTACAATTTTACTAAATAGGGTTTCTTCGGCCATAGTCCACTCTCCGGTGTGTTGTTTTCAAAGCCTTAATATCACAGTTTTTGGCTGTTTAGCCATTATAACCGAAGCCATCGCAGATGGAGCGTCTAAACCAGCTTAGCGTCACGAATAGCCTTATCAAGGCTGTAAACCCGTAGCAACAGCAACAATATGTTCCGGCCATTGGCAGCGTTACTGGCAGCATAATAGGACAGTATAAATTCACCGAAACATGCAACTTTGATTGCTGGGAACAGCCATTTTTGGCAGCATAAACCCATCTTACGTTTACAAAAATTCTCTTCCCATGATCCGTTATCAGATTACTGCCATCGACGCGGTGGCCCATCTGTTTGAAGTTACCGTACGTATCGATAAACCTGCGCCAATACAGCAACTGTGGCTGCCCGCCTGGTTGCCCGGCAGTTACATGGTGCGCGATTTTGCTAAAAATCTTATCGATATTTGCGCCTTCGATGAAATCAATCGGCCACTGGTATTGCAGCAACTGGATAAACAGCGCTGGCAGGTAGCATCCAACGCCGAAGTTTTGCATCTGCGTTATCGGGTTTATGCCTGGGATTTGTCAGTGCGTACCGCACATCTGGATCAAACCCACGGTTTCTTCAACGGCAGTAGTGTCTTTCTGGCGGTATCTGGCCGCGAGCAGCAAGCGCATGAAGTCGAAATTCTACCCCTAAAGGGATTGCTGACTGGCAACTGGCCACCATGCTGCCACGCATCAGTGGTGACGACTGGCAGTTCGGGCGTTTTCGTGCGGCTGATTACGACGAGCTTATCGATCATCCGGTGGAGATGGGCAGCTTTACCATAGGCACATTTGAGGCCTGCGGGGTACGCCACGACGTGATCCTTAGCGGGCGCCATCACTGCTGTATGCCACGATTGCTGGCCGATTTAACTGCCATCTGTGAAAGCCAGATCCAGCTGTTTGGCACGCCGGCCCCATTCGAGCGTTATCTGTTTATGACGCAAGTGCTGAAAGACGGTTTTGGCGGGCTGGAACACCGCGCCTCCACGGCGTTGCATTGCTCTCGCCATGAATTACCCGCGTCACTGGATGCGCCAGTGGATAAGGACTATCGCAATTATCTGACACTCTGTAGCCATGAATATTTCCATAGCTGGAACGTCAAACGTATTAAACCCGCCGCTTTTATGCCGTATCAGTTGCTAGCAGAAAGTTACACCCGCCAGTTATGGGCTTATGAAGGCATCACCTCTTATTACGATGACTTAATGACCTATCGCAGTGGTCGCATTGACAAACAAGGCTACTTGGAACTACTAAGCCAGACCTTTACCCGGGTTTATCGCGGTAGTGGCCGCTTACTACAGAGCCTGAGCGATTCCAGTTTTAATGCTTGGACCAAATTCTACAAACAGGATGAAAACGCTGGCAATGCGATTGTCAGTTACTACACCAAAGGCGCACTATTTGCGTTGTTCCTCGATTTAACCCTGAGATTAGAAACTCACGGCAAGAAATCGCTGGACGACCTGATGCGCCTGCTGTGGCAACGTTTTGCTCAAAAAGCCCTTGGCACCGCTGATGACAGTCACCAACAGCTTTACAGCGAATTATTAGGTCGTGATGCCACAGCTGAATTTGCCTGGCTAAACAAAACGGCAGATCTGCCATTAACTGAGCTGCTAGCCAAATTTGGCGTTGAGCTGCAACTACGTGCTAGCAGTGGCAATAGCGATCAAGGCGGCGGTGATACTGACGGACTCCGCATCGGTTTCGGGGCAAAATATAAGGTGGAAGGCTTAGGTATTCGTCTCACCAGCGTCAGCAACGGCTCCCCGGCGCACCAAGCCGGACTCAGTGCCAAAGATTTACTGATTGCGGCGGATGAGCTGCAAGTGGGCGCGCAATTTGAACAGGCGCTGCAACGCTATCAGGTCGGAGACACCATCACCCTGCACTGGTTCCGCGACGATGTACTGATGCATGGAGAACTGCCCATCGCCGCCGCGGCAAAAGATACCGTGTCGTTACGCTTGCTTGATGAACAACAGGCCAAAGCTTGGCTAGGCTAGCGTAACGGGCGCTCCTTGAATATTTAAAAGAGTGGTACATACCACTCTTTTTTATCGCAGCCACTACCATAGAAAAATCCCCCCATCAACTCAGTTAATTGCGTCAGCCATTGCCACTATCTAACCGCTGGCATCGCTTATCTCTTCGCAAAACCGACAGATTGCTTTACTATGCGCCACCCAAGCACAGTGACGCTGAAATGAATAGGCCATTATGTCTGCCAATGCACTCTACACCGATCTTTCAGGCTATTACGATTTAATGTGTGTCGACATCGACTACCAAGCCCAAAGCCACTGCATTCGCAGACTCCACCAGATTTTTGGCAATGGTGGCAATCGCCATCTCGATTTAGCCTGCGGTACCGGCCCACATTTGCGTCATTTCATCGATTTTGGATATCAGAGCCGAGGGCTAGATATTAACCAGCCAATGCTTGATATCGCCGCTACACGTTGTCCAGAAGCGCAATTTATTCGCCAAGATATGAGCAGTTTTGCAGTGGATGAACCACTGGATTTGATTACCTGTTTTCTCTATTCCATCCACTACAACGCTGGCATCAGTACACTGCAACAATGTATCAGCCGGGTATATCACGCCTTAAAACAAGGCGGTATTTTTTGTTTTAATGCAGTCGCAAAAGACAAAATAAACAATGCGTTATTTGTTAAACATAGCGCCAGGCAAGCAGATGACTTGTTCTCTTTCCGTTCCAGTTGGTTCTATAGTGGTGAAGGCGACATGCAGTCACTCAAACTCAGCATTGAAAAATCCAACGCCACAGAAACCCAGATATGGCATGACGAACATCCCATGGTCGCGTTCAGTTTTGCTGACTTGCTTGCACTATTACAGCCTTACTTTGAAGTGCACATGTTTGAACACGACTACGACAAACTCATCCCGTGGGATCAGCAATCTGGCAATGTTATTGTGACCTGTGTGAAGGTTTAATATCGACACATCTCTATTGGGCAAAAGAGCGTCTGGCCTTTCCCATAACATTTAATTTTTAATAAAAGTGGGGTTAGAAAGTAATACCAACAATCCTGCAATCGCGCAATTTCCCGCTACTGCATCCAAATTAAAAATTCATACCGGGCTACAAACAGAATCGCTACCGATTTATACCGTTTTCCCGTGGTGGTGAAAATTAAGCCCTATCGCCACCACGGATGCACCTTATACAACCACAATCACAACCCGGCAGATATCCCGACAAAACTAGATGATGCCTGTCAGAATCGGCATAGGCATTATCGCAATGGGCGGCTCACTCTGGGGCAATTTCAATGGCGAGCTTTCCTGTCGTTTTCCCTGCGATGACACGCTGGTACACGTCATTCACATCATCAAGCGTGTAGACAGTCGCCTCTTGCTGGACACGCAAAGTACCGTTCCGAAGCATTTCTGTCGCCTGAGACATAATAAAACCGTGGTGTTTTCGCGCGTTACCGCTCTGAATAGGTAGCATGGTAAACACGCCTGAATATGTCGCCCCCGAAATGAGAGAGGCGCAATGCTATGAGTTCCCCACCCAAGACAACTAACAACATGTCCACTATAGGTTTTCACCGCACGAAAAGAATTGTCTAATACTTCACCGCCCACAGTATCATAAATAATATCGAAGCCTTCGCCATTGGTGTATTCCCTGACGTAATGTTCAACACTCTCCTTGGTATAGTCGATAGGAATTGCGCCTAGATTTCGGATAAAAGCAGCATGTTTTGCCGTCCCAGTGGCAAAGACAGTAGCGCCATGAGCTTTCGCAATCTGGATTGCCATCTGCCCAACACCACCAGCACCACCATGGATTAACACGGTCATGTTTTTGGAAACGTTGGCTCGATCAACCAGCCCTTCCCAAGCCGTAATAAATACCAGAGGAATAGACGCCGCTTCTTTCAAAGAGATCTCATCAGGAACCTTTGCTAATAGGTCTGCATCAACGACCTGATATTCCGCCAAAGAACCTTGATAGCCACCAATGCCACCCACCATTCCATAAACATGATCGCCAATTGCAAACTGCTCAACGTTTGCACCTAATTTATCAATAATCCCCGCGCTATCTATGCCAAGTACTGAGGGAAAAGGTTGCCGAGCATGGGCAGCCATGCCTGTCGCAATCTTAATATCAACGGGGTTAACACCACTTGCAACCACTTTAATCCTTACCTCATTATCACTAGGTTCTGGAATTGCTAATTGGCGGATGCTTAACGGTGTATTAGCGGCTACCGCCACCGCGGCTTTCATCTGATTACTCATAATCATGGCTCCTATATTGAATATTATTTAATTATCCCCATAATTAAGTGAAACCAAATAAATTAAATTGAATAGTCAAATTTCAAATATGAATAATCCGATGGAATGGAGCGATCTCCGTATCTTTCTCGCGATCAGCCGCACAAGAACCCTACTAGGTGCGGCACGGATGTTAAACTCAAGCCAACCAACAGTCGGAAGACGTATCCAAGCATTGGAAGCCGCGCTTGGGCATAAACTGTTTCAACGAACAGCATCTGGCTTTATGCTGACCGACGAAGGCGAACAAGTTTTACATCATACTGAACAGATAGAAAATAATATCCATGCGATGGAACGCAA
Organism: Shewanella dokdonensis; assembly: GCF_018394335.1. Taxonomy (NCBI): domain Bacteria; kingdom Pseudomonadati; phylum Pseudomonadota; class Gammaproteobacteria; order Alteromonadales; family Shewanellaceae; genus Shewanella; species Shewanella dokdonensis. Next base: position 357,177 of record NZ_CP074572.1, read on the forward strand.
CTTGATTGGACGAGAGCAGATGTTAAGTGGTCATCTAAAAGTATCGTCATCAGATTGGTTTGGTATTCATGTCTTATCTGAATACATTGCAGAATTTTCAAAAATCAATCCCAATATTACCGTAGAATTAAATACAGATTTTAGACAATTAAACTTACAAAAAAGAGAAGCGGATATTGTATTCCGTATCATTCCATTTAAAGATCCAGATATTGTACAAAGAAAAGTGCTGGCTATGAATTATGCCCTTTATGCAAATAAAGAGATGAAAATTGACTTAACTAAAAAAGAACAAACATTAAATATCATTACTATGGATGGTCAATTTAGCGAAATGCCAGATAATATCTGGCTTCGAAAGAAATTATCTCATGCAAACGTTGTGTTTATGAGTAATAGTCGACAGGCTCAAGCTCAGTATTGTCTTACGAGTGATGCCATTGCCGTTTTACCTACAGCATTAGGTGATTCATTTCATGGACTTCATCGTGTCGAGCTTGATGAAACACTCCCGCAACGTAATGTTTGGATTGGTTATCACAAGGACTTGAGACAGTTAAGCCGCCTAAGAGCATTTATTGACTATGTATCAGAAAAACTCAGTTCTGACACACGTTTTATATCTTAATAACTAACACTGACTTTACATTATTTAGCTTTATCTTTGAGGAACACACAAGATTTGTCCCTAATCAATCAGGTTACTAAATAACATTGTTTGCATTAGTCGACTAGGCCCACAATCTGACATATCATTGTGTCGCGATTTAGGTATCTAAACAATACAAATACTATATAATGCCTTTTCCCTTTGAAGGTAAGATACAGTTATCAGCGGGGAAATCATATCTACGGATAGAAAGTACCCTGATATTCTTATTCTGAGGAAATGGATTCGACGGTTATCTTATTTTTATTAGCCAACCGAGCTAAAATGTCACCGCCATTAAAAATCTCGACTGAAATAAGAGAATCTAATTCATAAACTGGATTTATTGGTTTTAGCTCATTGCTAAAAAAATGCCAATATCTTGGCTCCACACTCAAAATTTTCACACTGAGTGTTATAAAAATACTACATATCCCAAACACCAGTACTATTTGTTACATTAATAAGCAGCATAATAATAATTGGTAATGTATAGATAACCATTATAGCCTTAACAAATAAAGCTTGCCGAAGAGTTAATTGCTTTAACTGATTTTGGAAACGATAGCTTCTCATTCTCATAAAACTTGATAAAATCACAAAAAACAATACTGCCCACCAAAACATTTGATTAAATATCGGTTGTTTAAATGCAACAACATATACTCCAAGACAAGCTAAACAGGCTAACAGCCACTCAAAAAACCAAGATGCATATCCGTATCGTTCTTTCATGAATAAGTAAACACGGATAATAAGTGTTGTTAATGTCCAAAGAAATAATAACCAAAATATTAATTTAAAAATATTGACTCCAGAGTTAGTGCTTGCTAAGAAAATAGAGAGATTAGAAAATTATTACTAACTGTCTCGTAAAACTAAAATGAGGTCAATAAAAATCTCCAGAATAAAGAGCCTCAATAGCTATGGACATGGAAAAGTACACTCTTTTGTTTAGCGACTCTAAATCTTATTTAAACCCGGATATAGACATTGGTATTCATCATCTAAACCCCGTATGGGATCTTGGCCGCCATCATCCTCCGCCGGTCAATCAGCTCACCATCAACAATGAACGTTCCATCACCAACGGCATGGATCATACGGTGTTCTTTGTGGGCAGGCTCAACGTATGCGGCAACAGCCTCAAGTACCACAATATTATGTGCCTCAACAAGTTCTACAACTTTACATTCAATGTTGGCGCGGCATTCTTTAATCAAGGGAGCATCGACAATACGAGCGGGGACAGGCGTCAACTTGAATTTCGCAAATTTGTCAGTGTCAGCACCTGAACACATACCAATCCCCACCACAGTGTCTATCATGTCGACGGTCGGGATGGCAATGACACACGTCTTATTCTCCTGCAATGCAGCAAATGAGTAATTCCAAGCACCCGTGGTGATGGCCAGTCGTGGGGCAAAATCCAGCACCATAGTCCAAGAGATAGTCATGATATTATCGTGCTGTCCATCATGAGTGGTAACGAGTACCACAGGCCCTGGTTCTATCAAGGTAAAGGCCTTACTCAGTTGCAACTGACGCATATGCCACCTCCCAAGGTTCCACTCTGGCGCTCAAACTGAATTGACTCTTGTTACCATACGAGCTGAAACTGCACTATTCTCGGTATCTGCGCACAGATTTTAAATATGCTGCTGATTGATTATTTAGGTATCGAACCTAATGCTGAACGAGCGTTTAATTTCCCGGGTGCACGGCGGCACGGTACTGTAGTAAAAATTATTTTGATGAGTTAGCAGTAAGACAACCGATTACGCTGTCCTAAAACGCCAATGAACAAATGAGTTATCCGCCCAAACGGGACAATTGGTAAACCGCATAAAAAATGCCGACATAAAATGCCGGCATTTTTGCCTGAGAAAGTAATCAATATTACTTATTTTTTACCCAGGATTTTTCTGGGGTACGACCATCATCGTGACAGCTGTCACAAGTTGGGTGCTGACCCACATTCATATCGTGCACTGCATGGCAGTCGGCGCATTTCAGTTTGCCATCGTGTGGCTTATGAACTGCATCCATATCAGCCAGGCCGCCGTGGCAGCTTTGGCATTGCTGGAACTCATACTCGCCATCAGCAGATGGTGAACCATCTTTATGACAAGTTTCACAACCACCACCCATATCTACGTGGAAATCAGAGATTTTCTGATCTGCCGCGAAAGAAGCAGATGACATCGCCAGAGCAGCCAGACCCGCACCAAACAATGCACTTAACAGTTTATTGCTCACAATTATATCCTCCGGTTTTGACAGCTACTGGGAATTCTTATGTCAGGGTTGACCCCCATCCAGCCGCCAGTAAATAGCACGACTTCAAATTAACTTAGCCAAGCTTTAGGTACTAAGCAAACTAAATTTAAGTCTGGGGTACTTTAACAACATCGGAATAAACAAAATGTGCGCTAAATCAAGTTAACTGTGAACTGAAATGGACTTTTACAAAATTTTTACTTGATAAAACAGTTACTAATACATTAATGGCAGAATACTGAAATAAGTGAAATGACTGTTGAAAAAAACAGCCATTTCACCGCTAAACCTAGGGATTAAGCCATTTTACGTAAGGCTTCGATACGTTTTTCCAGAGGCGGATGGCTCATGAACAGTTCAGCCATAGAGCGTTTGCCGTTAATGCCAAAGGCAGACATGGTTGCTGGCATATCGCCTACCGCCGGCCCCTGACTAAGGCGCTGCAATGCGGCAATCATCTTGCTGCTACCCACCAATCGGGCAGAACCTGCATCCGCGCGGAATTCACGAACCCGAGAAAAATACGCCACAATCAAAGACGCTAGGATCCCGAACAGCATTTCCATCACAAACACTACGCCCATGTAGGCAAAAGTACCAAGACCTTCCCCTTCTTCATCATTATTAGCCACAACATTGCTGACAATACCAGCCACTACACGTGCAGCAAAAATAACAAAGGTATTCACCACCCCTTGGATCAATGTCAGGGTCACCATGTCACCGTTAGCCACATGGTTCATTTCATGACCCAACACAGCTTCAACTTCATCAGCATTCATGCCGTATAGCAACCCGGTACTCACGGCAACTAATGAATTATCTTTACTCGGGCCAGTGGCAAATGCGTTCATTTCGGGGGATTGATAAATTGCCACTTCTGGCATTTTCAGTCCAAGTTGCTGAGCCTGCCGCGCCACCGTTTCCAGCAACCAGCGCTCGGTATTATCCCGCGGTTGTGTGATCACTTCACACCCCATGGAACGTTTAGCCACCCACTTGGAAATTGCCAAACTGATAAAGGCACCACCAAAACCAAATATTGCAGCAAATACCAACAACCCTTCCATTGAACTGCTGTTAACGCCCAACAAAGACATTACGATGGAAGCCACTGCAAGAATGGCCAAGTTCGTTGCTATCAACAGAATTACACGCTTCATATCAGCTCCTGTGCATGAAATCCGCTACTTCTTAATTGCGATACAGACATAATATGTCCACAAAAACACTTTTCAAGGGATGCGCAGATTAATTTACGTTTATTTTTGCCGATGTCTGTCCAGCATCGCGGCAGAATGGCAGCAGTCTAGAAAGCACTGATTAAACCAAACTTAATAGAATATGAGTGCTCACTGAAGTGATGATATTCGCAGCATTGTTGCCTGCTGAGGCTTTTTGCTACTATGGACAGACCAATTAACCGGTAAGGACGAACTCATGGCTATTAATGCTTTACTATTAAGCAGTTCCCGTGCTGGCAACACTTCCTACTTGGCCCATGCGCTGCCATTAATTGAGCCGCTCACAGCAACTGCCCGTAAGTGGATTTTTATTCCATATGCGGGTGTCAGTATGACGTACGATAGCTATTTAGCCGCGGTTGTGGATGGACTAGCGCCCCTTAAACTGGATATTTCCTCCATTCATCAGCATGGCGATCCAAAGCAAGCCATTCGTGATGCCGATGGCATTCTGGTTGGCGGCGGCAATACCTTTCATCTGCTGCATGAGTTATATCGCTATGATTTATTGCATCTTATTCGTGAGCAAACCGCAGCAGGCAAACCCTACATTGGCTGGAGCGCAGGTTCAAATATTGCGGGTCAGAGTATTCGTACCACCAATGATATGCCAATCATTGAACCGCCCTCGTTTACCGCATTGGGTTTGCTGCCATTCCAAATCAATCCGCACTATAGCAAGCTGACGTTACCGGGACATAACGGCGAATCTCGGGCACAAAGAATTCTGGAGTTTACTTGTGTAGATCCACTCACACCCGTACTGGGGATCCAAGAAGGCACAGCGCTGCGGCTGGAAGCCAATACGCTGACATTGCTTGGGGATAAGGAAGCTTACCTGTTTAGCGGTGTGGAACAAGAAATCCCGGTAGCCCCAGGTAGCGATTTGTCGCATATGTTGCAGGCAATGTCATAGAACAGATAGATAGTTTTAGCGAATAAGTTGCCTTTTAAAGTGCCCGGATCAGTTGCTTTAAAAGGCAATATACCCAACAACGGCTAGTGGGCTAGCGCGACTGCAATAGTGGTGTTAAGTCGAGATACTCGGCCATGTCAGCCACGGTCACCGCTGGAAGATGAGGGATCATCCCCAAAAATGGCGATTGCATCATCTGTTTTAAGCTTGCCAGGTTTTCCTCAAAACGTGCCATTTCGGGCTGCGCACGATTAGCTACCCATCCAGCAACCTGTAAGCCATCGACACGGATCAGTTCTTCGGTCATCACAGCATGATTCAGGCAACCAAGCTTCATCCCCACCACAATAATCACTGGCATTGCCAACGCGACTATTGCCTCTGATAAATAGCGATTATTGCCTAAGGGTAGACGCCAACCTCCGGCACCTTCTACCAGACAAAAATCCGCCATTGCATACTGTGTCAAATCTAATCGGGCCAGCACATTCTCTGGGCTAAGTTCTACAGCAACATCGGCGGCGGCCACATGGGGGCAATGGCAGGTTCAAAGGTAAACGGATTTATTTTCTCATAATCCAGTTTCAGGCTAGATTGTTCCATCAACATCAGAGCATCCGCATTACGCAGTCCCTGCGCAGTTCTTGTGCAACCTGATGCGATGGGTTTAACGCCAACGGTTTTCAGTCCATAACTCGTTCTGGCCTTGTGTAACAGCGCTGCCGCCACATGGGTTTTACCACTGTCAGTATCAGTACCGGTGACAAAAAAATCATCATTGTTTTCCTGAAAAAGCTGCCCAAATTCAGCTGCGAGCAGTGATCAGCACTATTGTGTAATCCAGCGGCAAACCGGCTTGGGTTCGCAACGATTCCGCCCGTTGTTGCAACAAATGCCAATACCTACGGCCACGCAATCCACCACCGCTGGCAACCATTGAAGCACCAACCCCTTTCAAGGAATACAGCAACGCTCGCAAATCGTTAAAATAACAGCGAATAGTTTGTTGCTCTATCTGCAGAGACTGCCAAGGAACCTGAGTAAACTGCGCACGAATATCGGCGTAACTGGCAAAGCATCGGTTGGATAATCCCAGCCGTTGCAGTTGCGGCAAACTGTCTGCCACCATGGACACACAGATTTCCGCGCCCGGCCGAGAGACGCGTTTGAGTTCGCGCACTACCGCACCAAGATCGGCACACCACTGTAGCGCCACATTCGAGAATATCGCATCAAACTTTCTGTTTTTGAACGGCAAATTTTGCGCATCTGCACAAATTGCTTGATAGTCCGGGAAGTGACCGCGCAACTGTTGCAACATGGCGGTGGCAATGTCTACGGCTACCACTGTCTGTGGTTGAAACTCGGTCAAAGAAGTACCAGGGCCACAGCCCAGATCCAACCAATCACCGCCTTGCTGTGTCATTCTATCCAGCAACAAGCTAGCACTGCGCCGCTGTAAGGTATTGTGTTGCTGATATAAAGGCGCTGCCCGTGAAAACCGCGCAGCAATCTGAGGCAATTCAAGCATCATCACAACATTCCGCCAATGCAGTTGCCAATGCCAATAACTGTTGTGGCTGATGAGCAGCGCTCAATGTCAGCCGCAAGCGTCCCTTCCCCGCTGGCACGGTAGGAGGCCGGATAGCCCCCACCAGAAAGCCTCGTCGTGCCAAGCGGGCAGCAACCTGCATGACTCGTTCGCTATCACCCAGCACTAACGGTTGGATCGCGCTATTGGATGGCATCAAGGCAATGCCTTGTGCAGCACAGGCTTGACGGAAATAAGCGATATTCTGCGACAACTGCTGTTGCAAATATCCGTCGGCTGCCAGTTGCAATGCCTGACTAACCCCCGCACAAGCTGCCGGAGCTAACGCGGTGGAATAGATATACTCGCGAGCATTAGCTACTAGATAATCAATGAGTTGCTGTGAGCCAAGAATGGCGGCGCCCTGGCCACCTAAGGCTTTGCCAAAGGTCACTAACCGGGCGAAGGGTTTTACTTGGAGTGAATCACTCAATAAAAATCCGTGTGCATCATCCACAATCAGCGGGCTGTTACACCGCTGGCATAGCGCCGCCAGCTCAGTCAGCGGCGCACTATCGCCATCCATGCTGAACACTGATTCGGTGACCAAAGCACTCCTAGGAGTCTTGATCAATAACTGCTCCGCATGTGCCAGATCGTTGTGAGCAAAGCGTTGTAGTTTCACCTGACGATCTCTCAAAGCATCGATCATCGAGGCATGGATCAGTTTGTCTGCAATAACGGTATCGCTTGCCGTGAATAACGTCTTCAACAACGCACTATTGCCGGCAAAACCACTGGGCAGTAGTAAGGCAGCTTCATGCCCAGACAGTTCACAAAGCTGCTGTTCTAACTGGGCGTGAGCGTTACTGTAACCACTCACCAACGGCGAGGCGGTACTGCCACAACCATAACGTTGCAACGCCTGCTGCTGCGCAGTAATCACCTGCGGATGAGTCGCTAGGCCAAGATAATCATTCCCAGCAAAGTCGATAAACTGCTGACCATTACGTTGCACCCGTCTGACGCTGCCGACAACGGGCTCTGTCAGTTGCCGCTGCCGCCATAATCCTCGCGCCTGCAATTGGTGCTGCTGGGACGCAATACGTTGCAATAATTCGCCTGCATTGGCCAAGGGTTACAAGGCTCCTGCATCATAGAAATGGGCCGAGGCTTTATCGGCTAACGCCTGCGCATGTTTGGCCGCAGCAGAAAGCTCGGCCCCTTCGTCTTCCAGCAATGCCACCTGCCCTTGTTCAGGTTTTACCCCAAGACGGCGGAACAAGGACATGTCATCGTTCTCCTCGGGATTCGTGGTTGTCAGCAATTTGCAACCGTAAAAAATAGAGTTGGCCCCGGCAAAGAAACACATTGCTTGCAGTTCGTCAGTCATTTTTTCACGGCCAGCCGACAGTCGCACGCGTGACAACGGCATCAGCAAGCGAGCAACGGCGATGGTTCTGACAAATTCCAGAGGATCCAGCTCCGGCTGTTCAGCCAACGGAGTGCCGGCCACTTTTACCAGCATATTGATAGGTACAGAATCAGGGTGTTTTGGCATGTTCGCCAGTTGCTGCAACAGGCCCGCACGGTCAGTCACGGTTTCGCCCATACCGACAATACCGCCGGAGCATACTTTCATCCCAGCGGCACGAACATATTCCAGCGTATCCAAGCGGTCCTGATAAGTCCGAGTGGAGATAATGTCGCCGTAAAACTCAGGAGAGGTATCGAGGTTATGGTTATAGTAATCCAGCCCGGCCTCCGCCAGTTCTTGCGCCTGCTGTTGATTGAGCATGCCTAGCGTCATGCAGGTTTCCAGTCCCAGCGCTTTCACTTCTTTTACAATTTGAGTCAGATAAGGCATGTCACGTTGCTTAGGGTTACGCCATGCAGCGCCCATGCAAAAACGCGTGGCACCCGCGGCTTTAGCACTACGCGCCTCGGTTAACACCTTTTCTAGCTCCAGCAGACGCTCCTGCGCTAATCCGGTATCGTAACGGGCACTTTGTGGACAGTACTTACAATCTTCTGGACACGCACCGGTTTTGATCGACAGCAACCGACTCACCTGGATCTCGTTCGGATTAAAGTGTTGCCGATGTAGTGAGTGAGCCTGAAAAAGTAAGTCATTCATTGGCAAGGCAAATAACGCCTCAATTTCTTCACGTTGCCAATCATGGCGTAATTGCTGCTGCGACATTAACACGATTCCTGTTGAAGACGACTGACCTTGATAAAACGGCTTGAAGGTAGTTTTTAATTTGGCTAGCATACCCCGGCGTCGATATCAGTCAACGCATTAAATCATTATTAGTTTACAAGTGATTATTTAATGAACATTATTGACTATCAATTTGAGCAGCAGCACCTATGGCACCCTTACAGTTCCATGCATGCTCCTGCGCCAGTCTTTGGGATAACGTCGGCAAGTGGAGCCCTGCTCATGCGCGACAACGGTCAAGCACTGGTTGATGGCACCAGCTCCTGGTGGGCTTGTATCCATGGTTACCAGCACCCCGCTATTGTTAACGCCATGCAGCAGCAACTCCAAAAATTGAGCCATGTGATGTTTGGCGGTATCACCCATGAAGCCGCGATAGCACTGGGGCGGCAACTGTTGGCGTTATTGCCGCCCTCGCTGACCAAGGTGTTTCTGGCAGACTCCGGCTCAATCGCCGTTGAAGTTGCGCTGAAAATGGCGCTGCAATACTGGCAAGGGCGAAATGCCCCACTAAAACAGAAAATACTGACGATTCGCCACGGCTATCATGGTGATACCTTTGCCGCCATGAGTGTGTGCGACCCAGAAGAAGGCATGCACACCATGTTTGGTGACAACGTCACCCAGCAGTTATTTGCGGCCGCCCCCACGAGCCGTTTTGGTGAACCTGTGTCCCAAGAAGATATTGCGGGTTTGCAACAACTGCTGGAGCAACATCATTCGCATATTGCAGCACTCATCCTGGAACCCATCATGCAAGGCGCAGGCGCCATGTGGTTTTATAGTGCTGAATATCTCAAGGCCGCACGGGAACTTTGTCACCAGTATCACGTGTTGCTGATTGCTGACGAGATAGCTACCGGTTTTGGCCGCACCGGAGCGTTATTTGCTTGTGATCATGCGGGGATCAGTCCTGACATCATGTGTATAGGTAAAGCACTCACGGGTGGATACATCAGCCTAGCAGCAACCATATGCAGCGATGAAGTGGCCGCGGCATTAGTGATTCACCGGCCGGAGCTTTCATGCATGGGCCGACATTTATGGCAAATCCCTTAGCATGCAGTGCAGCAACGGCCAGTTTAGCGCTTATTGCGAATAACGACTGGCAACGACAAGTTAGTGCTATCGAAACACAGCTTAAACAGCAACTGGCAACGGCTGCCGAGCTTCCCGCTGTCAAAGAGGTAAGAGTGTTGGGAGCGATAGGCGTACTGGAATTACATGAACCCGTCAACAGTGGGTTATTGCAAAGTGAGTTTGTCAAACGCGGCGTTTGGATACGCCCCTTCAACCGTTTTATCTACATCATGCCGCCCTACATCATTAGCTCGGCGCAGTTGAGTAAACTGACCCATGCCATGTTGGAAGTTGCGGCGCTGTTACCTAAGATGACGTCGAGCCAGCGGCAGATAGTAAGTCACGGTTAAAAAAGGCGGCCCGATCGCTCAGGCCGCAAAAAATTGATTGGCAACAAGGGACTGTAATTCCAATCACCTATGCATTGAAGGGCACAGGAACCGTTGGGGAATACCCCCAGGATATCCGGCAGCCATAGACTGCCGGATATTCAGTTACTTTCAGAATCGATGATATTTATCGATACCGAAAGTTTTACCTTCACCATGACAAGTTGCACAGGATTCCATGGTTGGAGTCTTGAACCATTCACCAACGGCATCCACCGAAACTTCACCACCATTCTGTTGCATGTGATTTAGTGCGGACTCATTAGTGTGGCAAGCATAGCAGTTAGCGGTTATTGGGCTGGTCATCTTACTGCTGGGTTCCAGAATGAACTGGGCAGGAACGGCATACAGATCGACAACGCCATCGTGGCAAGCAACACAACTTACTGCCGGATTAATGGCACTAGCACCATTCGCGCTATTGGTCTGAACCCAGCTACCATCAGCATTCTGTTCAACTTCACCCACGGTTGCACCATTACCCCAGTGCCAGCTATGGATCATCGGACCAAAACCTGGGCCATAGGTTGCTGAAGTACGCGCCATCCCGTTGCCGTGACAAGCGATACATCCTTGACCACCGTTATCAAAGGCACCGTTTTTGTGGAATGCAGTGCCATCGTTGTGACAGGTAGTACAGCTATCAGCTTTCACATTCAGACGGCGCTCAAACCCGGAGATTTTGCTGCCATCAGCTGGATTGACCACATCGGAATATGCGGTGAATGACACGCCCATAGAGCCATCATAACCATGGCTACGGATCCTATTGTTAGTCTGACCGCGAACGTTTTCGTCATAATATTTCCAGCCTGGAGTAGAGAAAGTTACTCGGGCTGAGAACATATAACCGGCATTTTCATAGCCAGTAGAGATATTGGCCGCAGCATAACAAACGGTTCTAGTGCCATCAGGATTGTCCGTTTTAGATTCACTATTGCGAACACCTGGACGACCGACTATGCCACCTTTGTCATAGGCGTGCAGGTATGCACCCGCATAAACAATAGGTTTACCCGCAATATAAGAAGCCTCTTCAGCAGTAGCTTCATTCGAGGCTTCAGCGTTGTAGTTTTCACTAATATTGACCACAGCACCATCAGCATCTGTCACAGTGATAGTTGAACACCAACCACCAGCACCGTCAGAAACCGGAGTCGATAACGCAACCGTGTATTGGGTGCGCAGGGCTTTTAACTGAGTAATACCAGCAGCACTCGCGTGCATAGTCCGGACATCAAGGCCATTGGCGGGCAGAATATCACCTGGGGTAGTGACCCCCGTATTGTGACAGTCGATACAGCCAGGGCCGGTAATATTGATGTTAGCGGTCAGTTCTGTATGGCAACTACTACAGTTCATCACACTGAAATCTTTAGTAAATTCCTGATGGTTAATATGACCGATTTTTGAAAGTGTATTGGTTGCATAGCCACCACCTTCAAAGCTGCGACTCACCGAGCCATGGCAAACCAGACACCCTTCAACAAAGTTAACCTCACCATCCATCCCTTCAGCAACATAACTGGCATGGCGGCGCGGACTCACAGAGTAGTCTACGTGGCAGGAGTAACAACTTTCGGTAGTTGTGGAAAAGACACCTTCGGGTTTATTAACTATCAGCGCCTTAGAACGGGCAATACCGCTACCATTCGCCCCACCCACACGTAGCCAGACCAATCCTTCAGTTGCGGTATTTACCGCAGGCATAGGTGCAGTAAAACGGTAGTGACCATCGCCTAACACTTCAAGCGCGGCACCTTCAGTGCTCATTGTAGCCGCACCACCATTCAGACCATCGCGATTATTGATAAACCCTTTACTGGTCAGCGCCGCGATCTTGGCTTCTGCGCTTTGCAGCCCATTGATTAACTTATCATTTTCATCAGTAATTTCAAATTCGTAGCTCACAGAGCCTTCATTGAGACTATAACTGAGAACTTCAAGATTTGTGGTCAGTGAAGTGGTAACAGGATCTTTGGTGTAATCCTGTCCGGGTGTGCCAGGTTCACCAGGAAGCCCTGGCGTTCCGGGTGCGCCATCGGCACCATCCTTACCATCTGAACCACAAGCTCCTAACATCAATGCCCCCAGCAGCAATGCCAGTTTCCTGTATTTTGCGTTCATCATTTACTCCTGCTCAGTAAATCCATGGACAGCAACAACCGTGCACAAGACAAATAAAAGTCATGGCAAATACTGTCAGCTTTATTTACCTTAATTAATTAATATTGTTAATTTTGGATTTAATATCCGCAGCAAGTATCAGATAAGTTTTTATTTACAAAATTGACCTAAAACAAACTTTAATTATGAACACTTAAACAATCTTTAACTCTATTAAAATAAAATTAACGAAATATCGATTTATTAAACAGAGCTTAATAAAAAATCTTTTACCCTGATTAATTCTTAAAAAATAATTAATTAAATATTAAGAGCAGCGTTATTATGAACAACAGAATAGTTTTATTATTAATAATTAAGGTGATAATTTATTATATAAATATTGTAAATCATTTTCACCTATAATCTATCGGTAAAACTTGTTAAGACGACGGATATCCCGAAATAAAATAACAAAGGTTTATATACCTAATATTTAAAATAAGCCCATTATTTACTAAAAAGGCTGCCCTTTAGGATCTTCTCAACTAATAACGGCACAGTTTCACTTGCCATTCCCTGATAATGTAAATGAAATAAACTGTGAGGATCCTTTGCAGTAATATTCACTTCAGCCGTGAGCGCACCATGGTGGCTGGCAATATCAACAAAACCTGCCGCTGGATAAACCGTACCAGAGGTACCAATAGCGATAAATAAATCACAGCGCTCTAATTCATTGTGAATACGATCCATCCCGATAGGAATTTCACCGAACCAAACAATATGAGGGCGCAGTCGCTGCGCTGGAATACAGCAAGTGCAGCAGTTATCTGGGCCAAAAGGTTCGTGCAGAGTAAAGATTTGCCCAGACCGGGGACATCGACCTTTGCCAAGCTCGCCGTGCATATGCAGCATATGGCGACTACCCGCACGTTCATGCAGATTATCAACGTTTTGGGTAACCAAGAATAACTCACCGGAAAACGCGTGTTCCAGCTCCGCCAGCGCTACATGTGCGGCATTGGGCTGAACGTTTGTATCATTGAGTTGTTGCCAACGATGATTGTAAAACTGCTCTACCAGTTGCGGGTTGCGTTGATACCCCTCCGGCGTGGCCACATCTTCAATATGATGTTCTTCCCACAAACCGTCCTGATCGCGGAAGGTTTTCAATCCCGACTCTGCCGAAATACCGGCACCTGTAAGTACAACAATACGATGGTACATCTGCGACCCCTGTTGTTTTTTGGTCATCTTGCCCGCTGCCTGCCAGAGGAACAATTGTGCCTTGGTATAACCACACTAAAAACACTGTTAAGACTCGCTTTTACCACAAGGATAGTTAAATGGGTAACGGATATTGGCAAAAACACCGACAAAGGTTTAAGTTTCTGAATAACCCCCATATAATGAAACCTAATATCCAATTCCGAACCGTCTGGTCTGTCCAGGGTTCCGCAAGAAGAGATAAGCCATGACAGATGGAAATCAAGCACTAAAAAAGCTGGATTGAAAGTCACCCTGCCGCGGGTAAAGATCCTGGAGTTGATGCAGGGTCCCGAAAATCAGCACATCAGTGCTGAAGATCTGTACAAAAAGCTGCTGGATATGGGCGAAGAGATTGGCCTGGCAACCGTTTACCGAGTGCTCAACCAATTTGATGATGCGGGCATTGTAACGCGTCATCACTTTGAGAGTGGTAAAGCGGTATTTGAGTTGGCGACCCAAGAGCACCATGATCATCTAGTGTGCCTGACGTGTGGCAAAGTGATGGAATTTACTGATGACGTGATTGAGCGCCGTCAGAAAGAGATTGCCAGCAAACACAATATCAAACTGACCAATCACAGCTTGTATCTGTACGGTACCAGTCTCGATGGCAAATGCGATCATGGGGATGAAGAGTAAATAGCTCGAACATCTAAATGCAAAAGTCGACACTCTGTCGACTTTTTTGTTTTCTCGGACAACATCCACGAAAAAAGGCGCTGAACAGCGCCTTTTTAATACCCGGTCAGCGATTACCAACCAGTCTTTTCACGCAATGCTTTGCCGATATCCGCCAGTGAACGCACGGTTGTAACACCAGCAGCTTCCAACGCAGCGAATTTATCCGCAGCAGTACCTTTACCACCCGCGATAATAGCACCCGCATGCCCCATGCGCTTACCTGCTGGTGCAGTTACCCCAGCGATGTATGACACTACAGGCTTAGTCACATTGGCTTTGATGTAGGCAGCCGCTTCTTCTTCGGCAGTACCACCGATTTCACCAATCATGACGATGGCTTCTGTCTGTGGATCGTTCTGGAACATTTCCAGTACGTCGATGAAGTTGGTACCTGGAATTGGGTCACCACCAATACCGACGCAGGTAGACTGACCGAAACCTTCATCGGTGGTCTGTTTTACTGCTTCATAAGTCAGCGTACCGGAACGCGATACGATGCCAACTTTACCTGGCTTATGGATATGACCGGGCATGATACCGATTTTGCATTCACCGGGAGTGATAACCCCTGGGCAGTTAGGGCCAATCATGCGTACACCAGTCTGTTCCAGCTTCACTTTTACCTGCAACATATCCAGAGTTGGAATACCTTCGGTAATACAAACAATCAGCTGAATGCCGCTGTCGATAGCTTCGAGAATGGCGTCTTTACAGAATGGAGCTGGGACATAAATCACCGAGGCAGTCGCCCCAGTGGCAGCAACAGCATCCTTAACGGTATTAAATACTGGCAGCCCCAGATGAGTAGTACCGCCTTTACCTGGAGACACACCGCCAACCAGCTGTGTACCGTAGGCCAATGCCTGTTCAGAGTGGAAAGTGCCTTGACCGCCAGTAAAACCCTGACAGATCACTTTGGTATCTTTATTGACTAAAACTGACATTATTTGCCCTCCACAGCTTTAACGACTTGCTGAGCAGCGTCGGTCAGACTCTTAGCAGCAATAATGTCCAGACCGGATTCAGCGAGCACCTTAGCCCCCAATTCCGCATTGGTACCTTCTAGGCGCACTACAACAGGGACATTAACACCCACGTCTTTTACTGCGCCGATGATGCCTTCGGCGATCATGTCACAACGCACGATACCACCGAAGATATTAACCAGTACCGCTTTCACATTGCTGTCTGACAGAATGATCTTGAACGCTTCAGATACACGTTCTTTAGTGGCACCGCCACCTACGTCGAGGAAGTTAGCGGGCTTGCCACCATGCAGGTTAACGATATCCATGGTACCCATTGCCAGACCTGCACCGTTCACCATACAGCCAACGTTACCGTCAAGAGCAACATAGTTCAGTTCAAATTTAGCGGCATGGGCTTCACGTGGATCATCCTGTGATGGGTCATGCATGTCTTTGATTTTGGGCTGACGGAACAGCGCATTGCTATCAACACCAATCTTACCGTCCAAGCAATGCAGGTTGCCTTCGGTAGTGATGACCAGTGGGTTGATTTCCAACAGGGCAAAATCGTAATCCAGGAACATGGTCGCCAGACCCATAAAGATCTTGGTGAACTGTTTCACCTGATTGGCATTCAACCCCAGTTTGAATGCCAAATCACGGCCCTGGAATGGCTGTGGGCCAGTAATCGGATCGATTACGGCTTTGTGGATCAGTTCTGGCGTTTCTTCCGCCACTTTTTCGATTTCCACACCACCTTCGGTAGATGCCATAAACACTACGCGACGAGAAGCACGGTCAACCACTGCGCCCAGATACAATTCGTTAGCGATGTCAGTGCAGCTTTCTACCAGTATTTTGGCAACGGGCTGACCTTTTTCATCGGTTTGATAAGTAACCAGATTCTTGCCCAGCCATTTTTCAGCAAAGGCGCGGATTTCTTCTTTATCTCCAGTTACCTTTACGCCACCAGCCTTACCACGGCCACCGGCATGCACCTGACATTTTACGACCCATTTGTCGCCGCCAATGCGACCAGCAGCTTCCACTGCTTCCTGAGGTGTATCGCAAGCGACACCCTCAGACACTGGCAAACCATATTCAGCAAATAAGGCTTTTGCCTGATACTCATGCAAATTCATGATGATTTATCCGTTTACAACGTTTCAGTCCAACTGGCCCGCAAGCGAGCCAGCTACGAGATCACTGCCTGTAGTTCCCCTTACAGGTCAAGCAGCAGACGGGTTGGGTCTTCCAGTAAGTCTTTAATTGTTACCAGGAACCCGACTGACTCACGACCATCAATAATGCGGTGGTCATAGGAAAGAGCCAGGTACATCATGGGCAGGATTTCCACCTGACCATTTACAGCCATCGGACGATCTTTAATTGCGTGCATACCCAGAATCGCACTCTGTGGCAAGTTCAGGATAGGTGTAGACATCAAGGAGCCGAACACGCCACCATTAGTAATGGTGAAGTTACCGCCCATCATATCGTCTACAGTCAGCTTGCCGTCACGGCCTTTAATGGCCAGATCGCGGATGGCTTTTTCCATATCAGCCAGGGTCAAAGTATCGGTATCACGCAATACTGGGGTTACCAGACCACGTGGTGTTGATACTGCGATGCTGACATCGAAATAGTTGTGATACACCAGTTCATCGCCATCGAGTGAAGCATTTACTTCTGGATAGCGTTTTAATGCTTCGGTAACCGCTTTAACATAGAACGACATAAAGCCCAGACGGATACCGTGTTTTTCTCAAACACATCCTGATATTTCTTACGGATATCCATGATTGGCTTCATGTTGACTTCATTGAAAGTGGTCAACATTGCGGTAGAGTTTTTCGCTTCCAGCAACCGGGTAGCGATAGTCTTACGCAGACGTGTCATCGGTACCCGTTTTTCACTGCGATCGCCAGCCAACTCTACCGGAGCAGGTGCTGCGGCAGGAGCCGCTTTGCCGGCGGATTTCACATGGGCTTCCACATCTTCTTTGGTGATGCGGCCGCCAACGCCAGTCCCTTTTATTTTGCTTGGGTCTACATTATGTTCGGCCACCAGACGGCGCACTGAGGGGCTCAGCGCATCGGTGCTTGCATCTTCGCTAGCGGCTTCCGCTTTAGGCGCACTGGCTTCGGCCTGAGCTTTAGTCACTTCCTGTCCGACAACTGAGCCTGGGGTAAATTTAGCAATGACCTGTTCGGCCAATACTGTGTCCCCTTCCTGTGCCAGAAACTCACTGATAGAACCGTCTTCCGGAGCTACCACTTCCAACACAACTTTATCGGTTTCGATGTCCACCAGATTCTGATCACGGGTCACCGCCTCACCGGGCTTCACATGCCAGGTGGCAATAGTCGCATCGGCTACGGATTCTGGCAAAACTGGTACCTTGATTTCGATACTCATGGAACGCTTTCCTTTTTAAAAATTTATTACTTCAGATTCAATGCGCTGATGATCAGAGATTCCTGTTGGTGTGTGTGCAATTCTGGGTAGCCACACGCAGGCGCTGCCGAAGCGTCACGCCCAGCGTAACTCAGTTGCGCGCCCTTAGGAATTGCGGTCCAGAAATGGTGCTGGCTGCAATACCAGGCGCCTTGGTTCTGTGGCTCTTCCTGACACCATACAAAATCTTTCACATGCTGGAATTCAGCCAACACGCCCGCCAGTTCTTCGTGAGGGAACGGATACAACTGTTCGATACGAATAATGGCAACATTATCAATATTTTCCTTGCGACGACGTTCCAGCAGCTCGTAATAAACCTTACCGCTACAGAACACGACACGATTTACTTTCTTGGGGTCAAGCGTATCAATCTCACCAATCACGTTCTGGAAAGTCCCTTGTGCCAGTTCTTCTAATGAAGAAACCGCCAAAGGATGACGCAACAGTGATTTAGGTGACATCACCACGAGTGGACGACGCATAGGTCTAACAACCTGGCGTCGCAACATGTGGTAAACCTGCGCAGGAGTCGAAGGTACACACACTTGCATATTGTGGTTAGCACAAAGTTGCAGGAAGCGTTCTAGACGGGCACTGGAATGTTCAGGGCCTTGACCTTCATAACCATGAGGTAATAACAGGGTAAGGCCACACAAGCGTCCCCACTTCTGTTCACCTGAAGACAGGAACTGGTCAATCACTACCTGGGCGCAGTTAGCAAAGTCACCGAACTGCGCTTCCCAAATACCCAAGCCTTCAGGTTCAGCAGTGGCATAACCATATTCGAATGCCAGCACTGAGGCTTCAGACAACACCGAATCATTGATATCAAATGGCCCCTGCTTATCGGCAACATTACGTAATGGCAGATAAGTAGTACCATCATTCTGATTATGCAGTACCGCATGACGATGGAAGAAAGTGCCTCGGCCAGAGTCCTGCCCGCTGATCCGAACCCGCTTGCGCAGCTCCAGAATCGTTGCATAAGCCAGTGTTTCGGCCGCGCCCCAGTCCAGTAGTTTCTCGCCTTCGGCCATGCTCTTGCGATCGGTATAGATTTTCTCAACCCGTGACTGTAGCTTGAACCCCTCGGGCACGTCGCTGATTTTGGTGGCCAGTTCTTTAAGATGCGCTAAAGGCACTGCGGCATCATAGGCTTCATCCCATTCGTGATTCAGATAAGGCGTCCAGTCCACTGTATGCAGCGTCATTGGTCGCCATTCTTTGACGACACAGTCACCCTTATCCAAGGCATCACGGTAATTATTCACCATGGCTGTCACTTCTTCGGCAGAGATGCTCTGCTGGCTGATAAGGTTGTCAGCGTAGATTTTACGGGTGGTTGGATGCTTCTTGATCTTGCTATACATCAGCGGTTGAGTAGCACTCGGTTCATCCGCTTCGTTATGACCGTGACGACGGTAACAAACCAGATCAACCAAAATGTCACGCTTAAAGGTGTTACGGAAATCCACCGCGAGTTGTGCGATAAAGGCAACCGCTTCTGGATCGTCAGCGTTGACGTGGAAAATAGGGGCCTGCACCATCTTGGCGATATCGGTAGAATATTCAGTAGAACGCACGTCCTGATGGTTAGAGGTCGTAAAGCCCACCTGGTTATTCACGACGATACGGATGGAACCGCCAACCTTATATGCCCGAGTTTGCGACATATTAAAGGTTTCTTGCACAATGCCCTGCCCTGTAATAGCCGAGTCACCATGAATGGTGATAGGCATAACTTGCAGGCCATCAGCGCAACCGCGACGATCCTGACGCGCACGCACTGACCCCATCACTACCGGATTCACAATTTCCAGATGTGATGGGTTAAAGGCCAGCGCCAGATGCACATTGCCTCCGGGAGTCTCAAAGTCTGATGAGAACCCTTGATGGTATTTCACGTCACCAGAACCAAGGCTGTCATGGTGTTTACCGGCGAATTCGTCAAACAACTCTGCGGGCCGTTTGCCAAGCACATTCACCAGCACGTTCAGACGGCCACGGTGAGCCATACCGATAACAATCTCTTTGGTCCCAGCATCCCCGGCACGATAAATAATCTCGCGCAGCATAGGTACTAAGGTATCACCGCCTTCCAGCGAGAAACGTTTAGCCCCTGGGAATTTTGCCCCCAGATACTTTTCCATCCCCTCGGCGGCGTTAAGACCTTCGAGAATACGGTGTTTTACCTTCTGATCATAACTGGCTTTACCTGAGGTTGGTTCCAGCCGATGCTGGATCCAACGTTTCTCTTCGGTATCGGTGATGTGCATATATTCAGCACCGATAGAACCGCAGTAAGTCGCTTTAAGTGCGGCCAGTAAGTCAGCCAGTTTCATGGTTTCGCCACCGTGGTCAAACGAACCGGTGTTGAATTCACGCTGCATATCGTCAGCGGTCAAACCATGAAACGCCGGATCCAACTCCGCCACCTTGTCACGCTTCCAAAGTCCCAACGGATCGAGACTGGCGTTTTGGTGGCCGCGGAACCGATAAGCGTTGATGAGCTGTAGAACCTTAACCTGCTTGGCATCAACTTCAGGATCTGATACTCGGGCGACACCTTTGTGGCGTCCTTCCATAGCTAAAGCTCGGAAATAGTCGCGGATCTTGGAGTGGGCTGCTTCCGGTACATCGGATGACGCACCATTGATGGGAGGAGGTTATCAAAGACTTCGCGCCAGTCCGCGGAGACTGACTCTGGGTCTTCCTGATAGGCTTCATACATCTCTTCTACATAGGTCGAGTTGGCTCCGTTCAAGTGGGAGGTCTCGAGCCAAGCTTTCATGATGCCTTGGTGCATTTCTATTCCTTTCAATCTTGGTATACGTGCATTGCCTGATGTTTCATCAGATAAAGACCGCCAGAGAAATCTCCGTATTGCGCGGCAATTGTTGTCCTTTACATACAAAATAGAGCCACCTCCTCATGCCGAAGAAGTGACTCTAGACGAGCCTATACCAGTATGGATGATTGGCCGTCTTCTTGCATTTATACCGCCCGATTCAACAACATGGACTTGATATGCCCGATAGCTTTGGTCGGATTCAGACCTTTCGGACAAACATCAACACAGTTCATGATGCCATGACAACGGAATACGCTGTACGCATCGTCGAGCTCCGACAGACGTTCTTCTGTGGCGGTATCGCGACTGTCGATCAGGAAGCGATACGCATGCAGCAAACCACTGGGGCCAACGAACTTATCAGGGTTCCACCAGAATGATGGACAAGCGGTAGAACAGCAGGCACACATAATACACTCGTACAAACCATCCAAGTGTGCGCGCTCTTCAGGAGATTGCAAATGCTCACGAACCGGTTGTTTACCATCATTAATCAGGTACGGTTTAATCTTTTCATACTGTTTATAGAACTGACTCAGGTCGACGACAAGGTCACGTACTACCGGCATGCCTGGCAAGGGTCTGATGACCAATTTTTTGCCTTTAAAAGAAGACACATGGGTAATACAGGCAAGGCCATTCTTACCATTCATGTTCATACCGTCAGAGCCACAGACGCCTTCACGGCAAGAGCGGCGAAAGGCCAGTGATGGATCCTGCTCTTTAAGCTTTAACAGTACATCCAACACCATCAAGTCAGAACCATCTGGAATATCCAGACTGTAATCCTTCATGTAGGGTTTATTGTCTACATCAGGATTGTAACGATAAACGGCAATATCCAATTTCATCTGTACAACTCCTTAGTAGGTACGTTTCTTCGGTGGAAACGCTTCACGGAACTTAGGCGCCATGTTAACCGGACGGCGATCCATAGTTTCGCTCACCGGGTCAAACAAGCTGTGGCACAGCCAGTTGGCATCATCACGCTCTGGATAATCTTCACGGCTGTGAGCGCCTCTACTTTCTGTACGGAAGTTAGCCGCATAAGCAGAAGCAATGGCGGTCGCCATCAGATTATCAAGTTCCAGACATTCAATACGTTGGGTATTGAACTCTTTGGAGTTGTCAGACAGTTTGGCATTTGCCAGACGCTGACGGATCTGTTGCAGCTCTTCCAGCCCTTCGGCCATGGCTTCACCGGTACGGAATACCGAGAAATGCATCTGCATACACATCTGCAGATCCTTACGGATCTTGAAGGGGTCTTCACCGTCTTTATTGCTTTCCCAACGGTTCAGACGTTCCAGCGATTTAGCAATTTCAGCTTCAGTTGCTGCTTTAGGGGTTTCACCATCGCTCAGCACTTCGCCGAGGTGATGGCCCGCTGCGCGGCCGAAAACCACTAAGTCTAACAGCGAATTACCGCCCAGACGGTTAGCGCCATGGACAGATACACAAGCGATTTCGCCAACAGCAAACAGACCTTTAACATCCTGCTCGGTACCATCGGTATTACGATGAATCACTTGTCCAGTTACCCGAGTTGGTAAGCCGCCCATCATATAATGACAAGTAGGAATTACCGGGATTGGGCCGTCAGCCGGATCGATATGAGCAAAGGTGCGAGACAGTTCGCATACCCCTGGCAGACGAGCTTCCAGCGTTTCTTTACCCAAGTGGTCCAGTTTCAGCTTAAGATGCGGACCAATATCGCCATCGGTGCAACCACGACCTTCACGGATTTCGGTCATCATCGCGCGGGCAACCACATCACGAGAGGCTAAGTCTTTGGCATTTGGCGCATAACGTTCCATAAAACGTTCGCCATCTTTATTCAGCAGATAACCACCTTCACCACGGCAGCCTTCAGTGACCAACACCCCGGCACCCGCAATGCCAGTAGGATGGAACTGCCACATTTCCATATCTTGCAACTGCACGCCAGCACGAGCAGCCATGCCGACACCATCGCCAGTATTGATATGTGCATTGGTAGTCGACGCGAAAATACGCCCAGCACCACCGGTTGCTAGCACAGTTGCTTTAGCCTTGAAGTAAACAATGTCGCCAGTTTCGATTTCCAGGGCGGTACAACCGACAATCACACCATCTTCATTCTTTACCAAATCCAAGGCATACCATTCGGAAAATACCTGGGTCTTATTTTTTACGTTCTGTTGATAAAGACAGTGCAACAACGCATGACCGGTACGGTCAGCCGCAGCGGCAGTACGGGCAGCCTGTTCGCCACCGAAATTACGTGACTGACCACCGAAAGGACGCTGATATATTTTGCCATTGTCGAAACGGGAAAAAGGCAAGCCCATATGTTCCAGCTCAATAACCGCTTCAGGGCCAGTCTGGCACATATATTCAATGGCATCCTGATCACCGATAAAGTCAGAACCTTTCACGGTGTCATACATATGGTATTGCCAGTTATCCTCATGGGCATTGCCCAGAGCAACGGTGATGCCGCCTTGGGCAGACACAGTATGAGAACGAGTTGGAAATACTTTAGACAACAGCGCGCAGCTCTTGCCTTCTTTAGAAATCTGCAATGCAGCACGCATACCAGCGCCACCGGCACCTATCACTACTGCATCAAATTCGCGAACTGGAATAGCCACTTATACCCCCAAACAATCAGTATGCCGGCTGCCAGATAAACGAAGGCAGTCACCACAAATACAAACTGCAAAACACCGCGCAGTGAGACATTTTTGACGTAATCAGTGAGCACCTGCCAAACACCGATCCAAGCGTGGATCAGCAGCGCAATCAAAGCCAGCAGCGTAAACACTTTCATGGGCAATGCAGCATATAATCCATGCCACACAGCATAAGTGAGAGGGGAACTTACAGCGGCAAACACCACCAGAAATACGGCATAGCAAGCCAGTATCACGGCACTGGCACGCAACATTATGAAATCATGGACACCACTGCGTCCGAAACTCGCGGCATTGGTTACCATACCCATACTCCCGCCAATACTGAAAAGACAATTGCCAACACAAACACTGCGTTAGCCGAGGCTTTACCGGAAGCCAACTCTTCCCAACGTCCAGTATCCATCACCAGATGGCGCAAGCCACCCAATAAATGATACCCAAGCGCGGTTAGAATGCCCCAAAGGATAAACTTCATCAAAAAGCTATCCAGCAGTGATTGTAAGTGATTGAAGCTTTCGGCTGACTGTAATGATGCGTTTAGCAACCACAACAGGATACCGACAGCAAACAACATAATGACACCAGTAATTCGGTGGAGGATGGATACGATTGCAGCCGCCGGGAAGCGAATGGTCTGCAAATCAAGATAGACAGGTCTTTGCTTTTTCACGTTCTGCTCACTCAGCTCCATTGAGCATTTTTGTTATATGAAGCGATTTTGATAAAAATCGATTTGTGACGCAAGTCACGTTTCAACTTTGGCAAATGGACTGCTTATTACAAACAGGTAACTAGTTGACCCTATTCATATTTATAGACTATACAAAGAGAGGTAAAAGCGTCCTGTTTATAGCCCCCAAGGACCGCAGCAAAGTATACTCGTCGCAAAAGTCAAATACAAACATCACATTCTGGAAATTTTATTTTTTTCATTATTTTTTACCGTAAGCTGTAGAGTTAACAGGGAAATTGGTCTTACCTATACCAATGTCTAACGGATTTAAACGCTTATTTAAATTGAAATGTGATCTAGATTACTTGTAAAGTAATGGCCGATTGATACGCCGCACTCACATAATTGAAGTTAAGGAGATTGGGGTATGGCTGAACTAATAGCCAAAATAGAACTTCCAGGGAATGACTCAATAGAACTGCCAGTAAAACAGGGAACAGCTGGTTTCGATGTGATCGACATCAGTAAACTGGGCAGCAAAGGTTACTTTACTTTCGACCCGGGATTTCTCGCCACCGCCTCATGTGAATCAGCGATTACCTATATAGATGGTGACAAAGGCATACTGTTACACCGGGGTTATCCTATTGACCAGTTGGCAGTAGAGTCCAGTTACTTGGATCTGTGCTATCTGTTGCTGTACGGTGAACTGCCGTCTAAAACCCAGTATGAAGAGTTCACCAAAACTGTTCGCAACCACACTATGGTGCATGAACAGTTAGCGTTCTTCTTTCGCGGATTCCGTCGCGACGCCCACCCAATGGCCATGTTATGTGGGGTAACAGGTGCCTTGTCCTCTTTTTATCAGGACTCTCTGGACGTCACCGATGCTAGACACCGCGAAGTAGCGGCTTACCGGCTGGTTTCCAAAATGCCAACTATCGCCGCTATGTGCTACAAATATTCTGTTGGTCAGCCGTTCCAGTATCCGCGTAACGACCTCAGTTATGCCGGAAACTTCCTGCAAATGATGTTTGGTGTGCCTTGTGAAGAGTACAAGGTCAACCCTATTGTTGAACGGGCCATGGATCGCATCTTTATTCTGCATGCCGACCATGAACAAAACGCTTCTACTTCTACAGTACGTTTGGCAGGTTCCTCTGGCGCTAACCCATTTGCTTGTGTTGCCGCGGGAATTGCTTCCTTGTGGGGTCCGGCTCACGGCGGTGCCAATGAAGCGTGTCTGAAGATGCTGGAAGAGATTGGCTCAGTTGACCGTATTCCTGAGTTCATTGAAAAAGCCAAAGACAAGAATGATCCATTCCGTCTGATGGGCTTTGGTCATCGTGTTTATAAAAACTTTGATCCTCGGGCTAAAGTCATGCGCGAAACCTGTCATGAAGTGCTGAGCGAGCTGAAGATTGATGACCCATTGCTGGATGTTGCCATGGAGTTGGAACGTATTGCGCTTGAAGATGAATACTTTATCTCCAAGAAACTGTACCCGAACGTTGACTTCTATTCCGGCATTATCATGAAAGCAATTGGTATTCCAACCAGCATGTTTACCGTGATTTTTGCCCTGGCCCGTACCGTTGGCTGGGTATCTCACTGGAAAGAGATGTTGGATCAGCCTGGTCACAAGATCAGCCGCCCACGGCAGCTGTATACTGGTCACAGCATGCGTGATTTTGTACCGCTGGGAAAACGCTAACCCCTTCTGATTGATCCCCAAAGGCGCCTAATGGCGCCTTTTTCATTTTTATTTTCCAACCTAATTGCCTGTAGCTGTCATCTAACTCTGCGATCTGTCGCCACAATTAACGCTTTTGTTACCGAAATTAGCAAAATTCACCAATTAGTAAATGCTTTCGCTACATCATGCGGTTAACGGTACTATTAGCGGCCCCAAATTACATTTAACTATTTGTTTTAAAATAGAAATAAATTAATGGCACCAGTCTTGCTTTTACTGCTGCAATCTGAATGATAAGGATCTTCAAATGAAATCAACATCCACCTTTGTTATTAACAGTATTGCTGCTGCCGCATTTGCTGGGCTTATGCTCAGTGGTTGTGGTGAAGAACAACAAACAAAAAAGAAGAGCAGTTTGCCATCCCAGTAGAAATTTCCACAGTAGCAGAAGGTCAGGTGTCTTCCTATTACAGCACCACTGCCACATTGGAAGCGCCAGAAGAAGCGAATGTTGCGACCCGGATTGCGGGCGTGATTGAACATATCTATGTGGAAGAAGGTGATCGCGTCACCAAAGGCCAAGTGCTGGCCAGGATTGATGCCCGTCAGCAACGTTATGAGTTGGCCCACAATGAAGCTGAAGTAAGGATCCTGTCGCAAGAACTGGAACGCTACAGAAAGATGAAAAACCCAGAATTCATCAGCGCTGACAGTGTGTCCAAACTGGAATACAGCCTGCAATCGGCGATTGCCCAGCGAGATCTGGCAGCGCTACAGGTGACAGAAAGCGAGATCCGCTCACCCATTGATGGCGTGATTGCCAGCCGTTTCGTCAAAGAAGGCAATATGGCCAAAGAGTTCGACAAACTGTTTTACCTTGTTCAGCAAGATGAGCTGTACGGCATCATGCATTTACCGGAACAACAGTTAGCCAGCCTGAAACTGGGACAGGAAGCCCAAGTCTACCGCAATAAAACAGACCATATTGCCGCAACGGTATTACGTATTAGTCCTGTGATTGATAGTACCAGCGGCACCTTTAAAGTGACTCTGTCGGTGCCCAATCAGCAAAATCTCATGAAAGCCGGGATGTTCACCCGGGTACAACTGAAATACGACACCCATAATGACGTGCCAGTCGTGCCATACAATGCCGTGATTAATCAAGATGATACTCAAGCGCTTTATGTCATTCAGGATGGCAAGGCACAACGCCGAGAAGTGAAGCTGGGATATCGCCAAGACGATAAAGTCGAGGTTATCAGCGGCATTAAACCTGGGGAGCAAGTCGTTGTACGCGGGCAGCATAACCTGAAAGACCAATCACTGGTTGAAGTGTTGTCGCCATTAAGTCTTACCGCCGCCAAATAATTATCAAGGACTACTGCAATGTCGATGATTGACACTTCGGTGAAACGTCCAGTCACCGTCTGGATGTTTATGCTGGCTATTATCTTATTTGGGATGGTGGGATTCTCCCGGCTAGCCGTGAAGCTGCTGCCGGACTTAAGTTACCCTACCCTCACTATCCGTACGCAATACAATGGCGCGGCGCCAGTAGAAGTTGAGCAGCTGGTAAGCAAACCGATTGAAGAAGCCGTAGGGATTGTTAAAGGTCTGCGCAAGATCAGTTCAGTATCCCGTTCCGGCACCTCAGATGTCGCGTTGGAATTTGAATGGGGCACCAATATGGATCTCGCTGGACTGGAAGTCCGTGAAAAGCTCGATACCATAGAACTGCCACTGGATATAGACAAACCGGTACTGTTACGTTTTAACCCCAACCTCGACCCCATCATGCGTCTGGCATTACCGGCGAAAGATGGCAGTGAAGCAGAACTGAAACGACTGCGCACTTACGCCGAAGAGGAGCTAAAGCGCGAGCTGGAAACCCTGCCCGGCGTGGCATCGGTTCGTTTGTCGGGTGGACTGGAACAGGAAATCCACATTCTGTTAAACCAGCAGAAACTGTCACAGTTAAACCTGAGCAGCGAACTCATTAAACAGCGTATTGCTGAAGAAAATATCAACCTGTCTGCCGGGAAAGTGGTTCAGGGTGACAAAGAGTATCTGGTAAGAACAGTTAACCAATTCCGTAACCTCAGCGAATTAGCCAACATTATCGTCTATAAAAATGGCACAACCTTAGTGCGCTTAGGAGATATTGCCCAGGTGACTGATGGCTTTAAAGAGCGTTCGGACATCACCCGTATTGGCGGTAAAGAATCCATTGAACTGGCGCTTTACAAAGAAGGGGATGCCAATACAGTTGCGGTTGCTCAGAAGGTACGGCAACAACTGCAACGGATGCAGGTGCAAGCGGCCAAAACCGGCGCGCCAGTACCGGAAGTGATCTACGATCAATCGGAATTTATTGAAAGCGCCGTCAGTGAAGTCACCTCCTCCGCGTTAATCGGCAGCCTGCTGGCGATGTTGGTGATCTACCTGTTTCTGCGAGACATCATCCCCACACTGATCATCTCTATCTCCATTCCATTTTCCGTCATCGCCACCTTTAACATGATGTATTTTGCCGGACTCAGCCTGAACATTATGTCACTGGGCGGCATCGCACTGGCGGTAGGATTATTGGTGGATAACGCTATTGTGGTACTGGAAAACATCGACCGTTGTAAAGCAAGCGGCATGAACCGGCTTGATGCTGCCGTGACCGGAACCCGTGAAGTGGCCGGCGCGATCACCGCATCGACACTGACCACGTTGGCGGTGTTTGTCCCCTTGATTTTTGTGGATGGTATTGCCGGAGCCCTGTTCAAGGATCAAGCACTCACCGTCACCTTTGCGTTATTAGCCTCACTGTTGGTGGCACTGACCTCAATTCCAATGCTGGCTTCCCGCGAAGGTTTCAAAACATTACCGCCCTTGGTTAAACACCTGCCTAAACCGCTTCCTGCCAGTCGCTGGGGAAAAGTCCGCTATTACAGCGCTACCGTCTTTGCCCTGCCGTTCACGCTGTTGTTGAACTGGCTGCCAAGAGCGCTGATGACAGTTAGTTTGCTGCTGCTAAGATTGTGCAGTTGGTTAGCGGGTTTAGTGATGCGGCCACTGTCAGCAGTATTCAACGCTGGTTATCGGTTGTTAGCCCATGTTTATCAACCTCTGCTAAACAGTGCGTTACAGCACAAAGCTTTAACGATAACGATTGCGCTGCTGTTTACCGCATCAGCAGGCTTGCTGGTAAACCGCCTAGGCATGCAGTTGATCCCACCGATGAATCAAGGCGAATTCTATGTAGAAATCTTGCTGCCGCCAGGCACTGAAGTCAGCCATACCGATAAAGTGTTGCAGCAACTGGCATCCGTTATCAGCGACGATAAAGCGGTAAAACATGCCTACAGCCAAGCGGGCAGTGGCGGCTTGATGACCTCAGACACCAGTCGCGGCGGCGAGAACTGGGGGCGATTACAGGTGGTGTTGGCCGATCACCATGCCTTTAATGAAGTTGCCGCCAAACTGAGAGCCCGCGCTAAAACCATCCCGGAACTGGAAGCTAATATCAAGTTTCCAGAATTATTCAGCTTCAAGACACCGCTGGAAATCGAACTCAGTGGCTATGAACTTGGGCCATTAAAACAAAGCGCTGATGCGTTGGTAAAAGCATTGGGAACAGACCCGCGCTTTACCGACATCAACAGCACGCTGCGTGATGGTCAGCCGGAGATCAGTATCCGTTTTGATCATGCCCGTATTGCAGCACTGGGCATGGACGCCCCCACGATTGCCGCGCGAATTGCCCAACGTGTAGGTGGCACAGTCGCCAGTAAATATACCCTGCGCGAACGTAAAATCGACATTCTGGTACGCAGCGAGGCAGACGAGCGACGGCAGATAAGTGATATCGGCGCCATGCTGATCAACCCCGACAGCACCCACCCTCTGCCATTAAGTGCGGTCGCCGATGTGGAACTGACGCTCGGCCCCTCAGCGATTAACCGCATCAGTCAACAGCGGGTCGCGATTGTCTCTGCCAACCTGGCTTATGGCGATCTTAATCAAGCGGTTGCCAATGCCCGCCAGTTACTGGCAAAAGTGCCTATGTCAGCCTCAGTGCAAACTCGCTTCGGCGGTCAAAATGAAGAGATGGAAAGCTCCTTCACTTCACTAAAGATTGCCCTGTTGCTGGCGGTATTTCTGGTGTACATCGTTATGGCCAGCCAGTTTGAATCCTTGCTGCATCCGCTATTGATCCTGATGGCGGTTCCCATGGCGCTGAGCGGCAGTATCTATGGTCTGTGGCTGACCGGCAGTCAACTGTCTGTCATTGTCTTTATTGGTCTGATCATGTTGGCGGGGATCGTGGTCAACAACGCCATTGTGCTGGTCGATCGCATCAACCAGCAACGTGCAGCCGGCGTTGAAAAACTCACCGCAATCCGCGAGGCCGCAGCATCGCGATTACGGCCAATCCTAATGACTACTTTGACCACTACACTGGGATTGCTGCCGATGGCAATCGGTTTAGGTGATGGTGCAGAAGTCCGTGCGCCTATGGCCATTACCGTGATCTTTGGTCTGAGCCTCTCGACCCTGCTGACCTTAGTGGTCATTCCGGTGTTGTACGCCCTGTTTGACCGTAAAACTTACGAGGCGAGTGCTGATCCAGCCGCCAAGATCACAGGAGCGCAAGCATGAACCTGACGGAATTGGCATTAAAGCGCCCGGTCACCACCAGCATGTTTTTTATGGCAATCCTGCTATTTGGTATGGCCGCTGCACGCATGCTGCCTTTGGAGATGCTACCGGGTATTGATATTCCAGAAATCGATGTGCAAGTGCCCTACAAAGGTTCCTCTCCGGCCGAAGTTGAGCGCGATATCACCAACGTGCTAGAAGAATCCTTAGCCACTATGGGCGGCGTGGATGAGCTGAAATCGAAATCCAGCCAAGATGGCAGTGAGATCGAAATCAAAATGAAATGGGGTGAAAACGTTGCCACTCGCAGCCTAGAAGCCCGTGAGAAAATAGATGCCGTGCGGCATCTGTTGCCCGATGATGTGGAACGGGTGTTGATCCAGCAATTTTCTACTGCCGATATGCCGGTACTGACGGTTCGCATCTCCAGTGACCGCGAGCTGTCGGCAGCATTCGATCTGCTGGATAAACAGCTGCGCAGGCCACTCGAACGGGTGGATGGCGTCTCTAAAGTCACCCTCTACGGGGTTGATCAGAAACAGATTGAGGTGCGTATAGACGCGCAGCGACTGGCCGCCAGTGGCATTGAACTGCCACAATTGCGTAAGCAGTTACTGCGGGAAAACTTTATTATCAGCGGTGGTAACCTGCGTGATGATGGCGTGCTGTATCAAGTATCGCCCAAAGGGGAATTCCGTAATCTCGACGAAATCGGTGCGCTGACCATCGCCCCCGGACTACATCTTGGCGATGTGGCAGATATCCGATTTGCACTGCCGGAACGTACCCAAGGCCGTCATCTGGATCAGAAATACGCAGTTGGACTGGATATTTTTAAAGAATCTGGCGCCAATCTGGTGGATGTATCCAGCAAAGTCATCAAAGTCATCGATGCGGTCAAGCAGGATCAGCAATTCCGCGGTATCAAGCTGTTCATTATGGATAACCAGGGACTGGAAGTTGAATCCTCGCTGCATGAACTGTTGATGTCTGGATTAATCGGTGCCCTGCTGTCATTTGTGGTGTTGTATCTGTTTTTGCGCAACCTGCCGATGACGCTGATAGTGGTGTCATCAGTGCCTATCTCTATTGGATTAACACTGGCCGGCATGTACTTCTTTGGTTACAGCCTCAACGTGTTGTCGATGATGGGCTTACTGCTAGCCATTGGCATGTTGATCGATAACGCCGTGGTGGTCTCTGAAAGCGTACTGCAAGAACAGCAACACCATCACGGTGGCATCCAAGGGATTATTGCCGGGGTTGATAAAGTCTCGCTAGCAGTGCTGGCGGGCACACTCACCACCGCGATTGTCTTTCTGCCGAATATTTTTGGTGTCAAAGTTCAGCTTACCGTGATGCTGGAACACGTTGCGGTTGCCATCTGTATCTCATTAGCAGCCTCGCTGTTGGTAGCCAAAACATTGATTCCGCTGCTGCTGGCACATATTAAACTGAAAAAAGAAATCGTCGATGCGACACCACCGAAAATGCAACGGCATTATCAGCGCAGCCTTGATTGGGTATTGCTACACCCTAAAACCTCTACCTTGATCGCCGTGTTAATTTTACTGTCCACTGCCATACCACTGCAATTAGTACAAAAAGACAACCAGGACAGCGACAGCACCGAACGCATGTACATCAACTATCAGGTAGAAGGTCGCCACAGCCTGCAAGTTACAGAAGCCATGGTCAATCAGATGGAACAGTACCTGTACGCCAATAAAGAGAAGTTTCATATTGACGCGGTATACAGCTACTACGCCACCGATGAGGCTAGCTCGGTCATTCTGCTGCAACCAGACTTACCGATAGAAGTTGATGCGTTGAAAAAACAGATCCGCGAAGGTTTTCCCAAATATGCCTTTGCTAAACCCCAGTTTGGCTGGGGCGATGATACCTCTGGCGTACGCGTAACTTTGACCGGGCGCTCCACCAGCGAACTTATCCGCCTCAGCCAGCAGGTGATCCCCTTGCTGTCACATATTAAGGGATTGCAGGATGTCCGTTCAGAACTGAACGGCTCACAGCAGGAAGTGGTGATCCACATTGACCGTGAATTAGCGGCACGTATTGGCTTAAAGCTGAATGATATTGCCAGCACTATCGGCACCGCCTTACGTGGTAGCCAACTTCGCTCATTTCGGCATGATCCCAGTGGCGAGCTACGTATTGAGCTGCTGTATGGCAAGCAATGGCAACAATCGCTGGAAACCTTGAAGCAACTCCCGGTCGCGAGAATCGGCGATAAAGTATTTACTCTCAGCAATATTGCCGCCATCCAGATCGTGCCTAGGTTCGATGTTATCCGTCACTACAATCGCGAAACCGCGCTCTCGATAGGTGCGAATCTCGAAGGCATCAGCATGGAACAGGCGCAGAAAGAGATCACGCTAGTCATGCAACACGTGAATTTCCCTGATGGCTATCGTTTTTCCTTAACTGGCGGTTTTGAAAAACAGGATGAAGAACAGTCAGTAATGCTGGTGAATATGTTGTTGGCCGTTGCCATGATCTACATCGTCATGGCCGCCCTATTTGAGTCACTGTTACTGCCCAGTGCCATCATCACCAGCATTTTGTTCTCCATCACCGGGGTGTTCTGGGCGCTGCTGCTCACTCACACGCCTATGTCTATCATGGCAATGATTGGTATCTTGGTATTGATGGGCATTGTCGTTAATAACGGCATAGTGTTGGTAGACCAGATAAATCAGATGACACCGGAACTAGATGCGCTATCCAAGGTGATATCCGATGTCTGTATCACCCGTCTGCGGCCAGTACTGATGACGGTTGGGACTACCATTCTCGGTCTGGTGCCGCTGGCAGTAGGCCAGACACAAATCGGTGCGGGGGCCGGCTTATGCGCCAATGGCCATCGCCATCATTGGTGGGCTGAGCTTTTCTACCTTAACGAGTTTGTACTTGGTACCACTGTGTTATCAGGCGTTTTACCGCATGCGTCATGCAAGTGCCATGTATTTTGGTCACTCATTGCAGCTAAGCCGCCGACTATTACCTTGGACCTAAAGTTGTTGCACTGAAAAAGCTGCTGCGGCAGCTTTTTTGTTGGCGATTCCAGCGCGGAACAGTATTGTGTTCTCTATAAATATGGCAACTTAAGGAAAAGGCCGTGACATCCAGACGATTAACAAGCGTATTCCAGTTCTTGGGTTATTTACTCTTAGCAACATTTATCCCGCTTCCAACGGCCTTGGCTGCTGATGCAAACGCCTTTGCCGACGTGACGGTTAAACTGACTGAACTCACGCCTGGGCGCTATATGCTAGAAGGCGCAGGCGGCAACCTCGGGGTAAGTGTTGGCAAGGACGGCATACTGCTCATTGATACGCAATATGCGCCCATGACCGATAAGATTATGGCGGCACTGCGACAGCTGCAAGAAGGTTTCCCCAAGTACGTTATCAATACCCATTTCCATGCAGATCATACGGGTGGCAACCATTATTTTGGCGAACATGGCGCGACTATCATGGCGCAAACAAATGTCCTGACGCGGCTGACAGAACAACAAGCGCCCGC
Organism: Shewanella dokdonensis; assembly: GCF_018394335.1. Taxonomy (NCBI): domain Bacteria; kingdom Pseudomonadati; phylum Pseudomonadota; class Gammaproteobacteria; order Alteromonadales; family Shewanellaceae; genus Shewanella; species Shewanella dokdonensis. The sequence continues at coordinate 391,077 of NZ_CP074572.1, forward strand.
GAAAGCCTTACCGGTATTGGCTTTTGACCAAGAACTGGCGGTTCACATCAACAACCAGAACATGCGCTTACTGCATCTTGGGCCAGCCCATACTGACGGAGACACCATAGTGCTTTGGCACGATGGCAAAGTGCTGCATGCGGGCGATCTGTTTTTTAAAGATCGCTTCCCGTTTATTGATCTCGAACATGGCGGCTCAGTGCTGGGCTACCGTGATGCGGTTGCCAAAATGCTAGAGCTGACCGAAGACGATACTAAAATTATTCCGGGTCACGGTTCGCTGGCTTCCCGTGCCGACTTGCTGCGCTTTAAACATATGTTGGATGACTGTATCAACTGGATGCAAGATGGCAAACGTGTCAATAAAACAGTGGCGGAGATGCTAGCAACACCGTTACCTGAACGCTGGCAGAACTGGGGCTGGAACTTTATACCCAAAGAACGTTGGATCCGCACGCTGTACCAGGGACTACCGGCCCATTAAAAACTCACAAAATACGGTGGTTAGTATTTGTTGCCACCGTAAACCTTTCCTAAAATTTATAACATGAAGGGCTAACTACACCCGAAAACGCTATGGACCAGCCTGGTAAGTGCCCTCCTGATGGGAGTAAGGTCTGGAAGCGTTGCTTATTAGTGTTGGATCCTGATCTCAGCCTACGGGAGTGCAGTGAGAAACTGAAAAGTACGGCTTGGTGTTGCCAACATGCCACCTCAGCGGCACAGGCGTTGGTGCATCTGCAACAACACGACATCAGCGTAGCAGTAGCGGCCATTCACAGTGGTAACCAGCAGTATCTTGCCAAAGAGATTGCGCTTATCCAGCGCCAGTATCCACAAATACACTGGCTAGCCATCACCGACAATACGCTCGATCAACGCTGTAGTTGGTTACTTTCGGCCAACTTTATCGATTATTATCATCACCCCTGGATTGGAATCGTTTTGCCGATACCCTTGGGCATATGTGGGGCATGACACAGTTGATGTCACCAACCCCGCAACATAAACCAACAGATAAGCGCGTGCCGATAATACAAGGAGAGCATCCTTTATTGCAGCAGCTACGCAATAATCTACATAAATTTGGCAACTCAGATGAAACCGTATTGCTCAGTGGTGAAACGGGTTCCGGCAAGGGACTGTGCGCCCGCTGGCTGCATCATCTGTCCCGTCGCCGTGATGGTCCATTCATCACTATTAATTGTGGGGCATTGCCTGCCGGACTGATCCACTCAACGCTTTTTGGCCATGAAAAAGGCGCATTTACCGGTGCCGATAAACGTTACATTGGTCATCTGGAACAAGCAGATAATGGCACACTCTTTCTGGACGAAATCGCGGATCTACCATTAGATCTTCAGGTCAACCTGCTGCATTTTTGGATGATAAGCAGATCACCCGCATTGGTGGTAACACTTTGCTGCCCATTGATTGTCGGCTGTTATTTGCCTCGCATCAGGATCTGGAAAGCGCCATTGAAGAGGGACGCTTCCGAGAAGATCTTTATCATCGCATTAATGTTTTGAGGTTACATGTACCCAGCTTGCGGCAATATAGTGAGGAAGTCACACTGCTGGCTCGCCAGTTCCTTGAAGATTGCCTCGTTTCTGGGCAGCAATTGCAATTTAGTGACGATGCGGTCAGTGCCATGCAGCACTACGACTGGCCGGGCAATGTGCGCGAGTTGCGTAACCGTATTCGCCGTGCTGTCGTCATGAGTGATGACAACATTATCAGCGCCAAATTACTTGGTCTGGAATCATCGCTGAACCCCCACCAACAATGTGCAGACCTGGCCGACCGCCGTGACGAACTAGATACCGAAGTCCTACTAAAAGCCATTACCGATAATAAACACAATATTTCTGCCGCCGCTCGGGCACTCAATATTTCCCGGGCAACCTTTTACCGCCTGTTAAAGAAGTGCCACATTCGCCCCTGAACATATGTGTCATTGTTGCTTCGCGTTTGCTACATGCCGTTTCATTTCTGAGACACAAATTACTCAAAAAAGAATAAATAATTTTATATTTCACCATGTTAAATAATGGTTCAACGCTTGCTTTATCGCTGATGTTTAGCTGCGGAATTCTAGTATGCAGAGGTTTGCAGGGTGCAACGAGATTCCGTTTAACATCACACAGAGAGGAGCATGCTATGAAACTCAGCCGATTGTTTCGTACCGCACTGCTATGTGCCTGCACGTTTACCCTTTATGGGGTGCAAGCTACAGTGGACAAGGTCGAACTGGATGGTAACGCCGTCAAAGAAACCGCCTTGGATGACTGGCAAAACATTAATCTGAGCACCAGTATGGCCAATGTAACCACGGGGGTTATTGCTGACCTGCCACCCCAAACTATTTTTTGGAAAGGGGGTTCTAAAGATACATTGGATGTCACTGAATGGTGGTATCGCGATGGCGCAGTACCCGATAAAGATGACCTGCGTAACGGTTATGCCTCGGCCTATTTTATTGACAATGGTGCCGGAGGTAATGACTTGGTGTTCTACTTTGGGGCTGAACGTTATGCCAATAACGGTGATGCCATCATGGGATTCTGGTTCTTCCAAGATAAGGTGGGGCCAGGAGCCAATAACCAGTTTACTGGTCAGCACCAGGAGAATGACCTGTTCATCATTATGGAATATCCACAAGGTTCCAATTCAGTGCCATACGTACAGGTAATGCGCTGGGTAAATGCCGGTGGCAGCGTTTCAGAACATCTGGATCTGCTATACGCATCTGGGGCTTCCGGCGCTAAGTGCGGTACGGCGGGCGATTCAGGCATTGCCTGTGCAATAACCAACGAACAGGTGGAACTGGCGGGCACAGTCAACGGTTTATGGCCGTATGACAACAAAGAAGGTACCCTCAATGTTTACGCTATCGAGTCGCTGTTTGAAGGCCGTTTGAATGTCAGCCAGGCATTTATGGCTGCGGGGATCAGTGAAATTCCCTGTTTCAGCAGCTTCTTAATCGAAACCCGTTCATCACGTTCTGAAACTGCCCAGTTGAAAGATTTCCTCGGTGGCAACTTTCCGCTGTGTAGCATTGCCATCAGCAAGACTTGTGGCGCCACAGAACTGACCGCCGACAATAAATTCCGCATTGACTATACACTGTCACTCACCAATACCGGCATCGGCAGCATAGGTGCAGTAGAAACTGTCACCGTAGATGATGCACCCAGTGATGCCGCGCCATTTATGGTGACTCAGGGCGTAAGTATGTTTGCCAATGGTGCTGATGGTTGGGCGCCAAATGAAGTATTGACCTATAACGGCTATTACATTTCTGATGTTAATGGTGGAACCAACACTGTAGATGCCAGTGTCAGCTTTGGCGCTGCCAGCATAGTGGCAGATCAGTATACCGCAACATGTGATTCGCTGGCGTTGAGCCCAATGCTGACCATTCATAAAAACTGTAGTTTGTCGCTGGAAGCAACCAATGGTGTGGTAGCCTTGCGTAAGGACTACGATGTCACCGTATGTAACACAGGTGATGCGCCGCTGAACGTTTCGCTGACAGACTCAGTGGATCCCAATCTGCAAGCCATGTTCAGTTTGGATTTTCCGAAAATGTGTTTGACCAATGCAGATTGCGGTGCGGGTTACAGTTGCGATGGCAATCAGTTCTGCGTCAATAATGGTGGGATGCAGGAAGGTAATTTCGGTGGCAATGTCTGTAATGTCACCACAGGTGACTATCTGCCAGCAACCCTACCGAATGGCACCAGTGGTAGCCTCGCTAATACTGCAACGGCTAAAGCTACATCACCTGTGGTTGATACAGGTGAATTAGCGACCATAGGCAACTCGTCCACAGCCAATTGTGATTTGTGTCCGCTGACACCGCCGCAAGACTAGCGTTAATCACTAAAGCCCCCAAGGGCTGCTCATGCAGCCCTTTTTTAATAGCTGGGTAATTAACCGTTTTTCCTTTACCACCGCCTTTTACTGTCGTGCCGCTACCACTGGAAGAGGCGCTATTGCTGATAGTCACTGTCGCGGACGAGGTAAACTCGCCGTCAGTAATGCTGTAACTGAAGTGATCACTGCCTTTAAAGCGCTTAGACGGCGTGTAAGTCAATGTATTATCTGGATTGACCACCACTTTGCCATATTGCCCTTGAGTCGTACCACTCACCTGCAATACATCACCATCCGCATCACTGTCGTTCGCCATCACATTGAGTACCGTGGCGCCAGTGATATTACTGAAACTATCATCCAGTGCTTGTGGCGCAGTATTACTGATGGCTTGCGACAGCATAATGTTTCCACCCGCCACAAGTGTCTGAGAGCTAGCCTGACGTGTTCCGTCCACTTGCCAAGCATTGCTACCGCTGTCTTGTATTGCCGTTACAGCCAGCGTCAGATGCGTGCTGCTTTCAGGCGCTAGCGTAATATTGGTGCTGCTGAGTGAGGTATAAAGTCCATCATCATGCTGTACCGACAGACTATATACCGCATCACTACAGCCGTTGCTGTCGTTATTTACCAGCAGCAGATCGATGGAAGCTTGCTGCCCTTGCTGCAATTGCGCCACACTGTTTTGGGCGGTAAGCGTGCTGCTAGCTCGCACACATTGCGCCGAAGCGCTCGGCATAGAAACATCCAGCGTGACAGATGCTGCATCAGAAGCAACAACTTCAAGACGAACTCCTTGCTGCTCATATACTTGTCCAGGGGACAGACTAATATCATCCCAGTCATAATCGCTACTGTTAGGTGTAGGGTCGAGTAAATAGCTGCTTGCTGGGTTATTAGTAACGCCTTCGCGTAAACGTATGCCATCAAGCATACCTGGGGCATCGCTCGCCAGAGCAGCATCAAACCCAACAGCCTGCCGATACTCGATATAGTAAAACCGCGCATTGCCAGCACTGTCTTGACCATTGGGTATTTTCAGCAGCAGTGGAAAATTTCCGTCAAACTCCGCAGGCGATAACGTCACCCGGGTGTCACTTTGAACCGTAACGACACGATTACCACTCAACCAACCCAGTTGTTCTTTGTGGAAGGCGTTGAAATGTTTAGCGGTATTGGTACCGCTCATGGCGCTGAGATAATCGCCATATTCATAGATGGTGCATTCACTGCTATCTTTAGTAGTCAAATCGCCACAATCTTTCTTGTTTGCATGGTACAACCCAAGGTTATGCCCCAGTTCATGATTGATGGTTGATAGCTGCACCCGCTTAATCCAACTGCGTTTGCCCACAACGTTAGCCTTGCCTGACCAGGTACATTTAGGATGTGTCGGCATCAAATACATGATGTGGTCATAACCCTCAAGATTATAACCTCGAGCATTCAGTTCACTATCAGCCGCCTGAGCTAACGCATCGGTGTTGCACACAGAGACATCAACATCAACGGTCACGGCTGAAGCCACATCCCCAGAGAGTGTCATCGCGCCATAAGAGCTTTCAGCATAGAAGGCAGCAGACTGGTTAAACAGCAGCTCTTGGATCTCTGCCTGAGTGAATTTCACTATCGGGTTGATGGCAAAATTCACTTCCGCTACCAGCACACTATGCTCGCCCGCAACCATCGCGCTGCTAGCACTCACAGTTTGCGTTGATGTCAGTGTCTCCGTGGACTGCAACAGGCTGATGTTGTTATCGGTGACCTGTAGTTGCTTACCTATGGCTTTACCAAACACTCGGATTCGCTGTCCAGGGCGCAACCATTTAGGTGCCTCAGATAACCATAAATCGTGGTGCTGCCCTTGCGAGTCCTGTAACTGGTAGTGGCTGATGGCATGTTGTTGGTAATCTTCAACATTCAGCGAAAGTTCACCTTCAAACCGCCGCATATCGGCAGCAAAGGCATTGCTAAGGAAAAGGCTGCTAAGCAGCATTATGGCGGAATATTTCATTCGTACATCTCATTCAGGTTTGGGCAAAAACACATCGCTGCTGCGAACCGTGAGCTAGGTGCGACATTGTTGTGATGTTGCTATTCAACTAGCTGAAACGTGTATGCACGGAGGATTTCCTTTCCGCCGAACCGTGACATATGTTTCATATCGTGTGGCTGACAGATTTTTACCTGTTTGGCGTAGGCATTCTAGGGCAGGTACAAATGAATGTATATAGGCTAAAACCCAGTAAAAATGCGGGTTTCAAAGATTTTTCCTTGGGAAACAAACAATAAGAACGATTAAAAAATAGCCTGGTCATACCAGATTGTTTTTTGACTATTTTTCATCCAGTTAGGACTTAGCAATATCATAGAAATGCTTTTAAAAGAAGAAACAGCCAGTTAATGCGATGAGTCAAACAAAAATAGCAATGTCCGTTTTTTGACACTGCTATTTACCGCAAGCTCACCGATATCATGACGCGTGGCGAAAATGCCACAACAACCAGTAAATCGGTCGCACATCTCGACCGCCGATATCCCGTAACGGCCGCAACAAATAGTACAGCCACTGCCAACTGGCGAGAAAGCGCTTTGTCTCTTGCCAGATCTGTTCTCCGCCCGCATTACGATAACAAGCGACAATACTGCCGATATTTTCGTTCAAAGGGCCGAGATAACGATACAAACTGTGGATGTATACCACCAGATCACGTATGTGCTGAAACACCATGCTTTTCTTGGGCTGGCTGGCTTCAAAATCAATGAAAGTCACGTGCCCCTGTTGCCAGCTGATATCTCTCAATGCTGGCCTCCCATGGGCTAATCCCATGGTATGCAACTGGGCTAATGCGGTAGCGCTATCTTCTAGGATCTGCTGTAACGTCTCGCAGTCCACTCCTGGCGTATTCAACCAATCTTTGAGTGTGGTTCCGGCATCTTCAATCACAAAATACCCCGGCCCCTCACTGACAACCCGTGGCACGGGCGCCGCTTTTTGCTGTAATGCCTGCAATGTTTGTTTTTCGTTTTCAATAGCGAGTTGTGGATTAGGTTTCAGCACCCGCATAGTGCCATGCAGCACTTCTGCCTGCTTCAACCAATAATATTGCCCTTGATACTCAAAGCGGCAAACCCGCTGTCCGGGATGAGATTGCAACACCTGCTGTACCCGGTCATTGAAATTCTGAACCATGACAGGACTCCATTCCGATAACTGGGCTAATTATCTCTCTCGGAAAGGGGCTGGATCAATTAAATACCAGGATATAATCCTGAAATTTTGTTAATAAACAGAATATGATACAAAAATGAAACAGTGTGACAGATCATTATTAACATTAAGAGCAACTAAACTGAAACAATAGCAAAATGCGCTTTGCCTTCTTCCCCAATATGCCGTGTTAATGTTTTGCCGCCGCCAGCGCCGCTCACCAAGTACAAGAACGGCATAATCACACCGGGACAATTGCGGATAGCCGTTATCTTAGCTGATGATGTTTGCCATAGAGCTGTACCATTTTGGCACAGACAAAGACAACAGCAGCGTCGACTTAAAACAACAGCTCTTAGGCACCAAGGTTTAGAGACTGGGCCTTGCTCACGGCAATGGTGGTCAGGGTTTTAAGCATAAATGTTAAATGCCGCCATCAGCTCAAAGTCCTAGCTTTAGGTCTAGGACTTTGTCGCTAATCTGTTGGCGCGCCTAGCTTGGTGCCTGTGTTGTCGCCGCTGGCGGCACTACGGCCTCGCTTTCGCTCGCCACGGCAACGGCGTGATGAGTCAGTTCGGCGTTCATCACCACCACAGTTTCACCAATTTTGTCTTGAATACACTGACGGTTGCTGTCCCAATAGATTTGCAAAAAACCCAGCAACCCGGTAGTCACACCAGCACCATAGCCACCGTAGCGACCGAAAGCCCCCACAAAGTTAGCGGCTCACCATTAAGCCGCACCACCCGGATGCCCAACAGTTTTTTGGCGGGCGTTTGACCACGTAGCAAGGCAGTAAACAAAGTGAAATACAACGCGCCCCAACTTAACCCTAACCCCAGATCGGCAATAATACCTTTAGCCCAATCAATGAGAGAGTGCTTATCTGATGTAGTCGCCTTGTCATTCTTGCTCTGCAACTCTGCGTCTCCTACGGTGGCGCTAGAACCAACCGGACGACCAGAGAACGTAATGATTGCATTGCTGGACTTAGGCTCTTGCGCATTTGTTGGAGTTGAATCGGGTGTTTCTTCAGTGGTGGCTGGAGCATCGGCAGGCACAAGCTTAACCCCTGCCATCAGTTGCTCGACATATTGCTGTTTGTCCGCAGGCGAAAGAAACGAGAGGTCATTAAAGAGCGATGCGACTAACTCCTGCCGCTCTGCAGGCTTGTCTGCCAACAAAGCATCTAGTTGTTCTTTCATTGATGGCAGTAGCTCTTCAACACAAGAATTATCGCTACAATTATCGAGTTTACCAGCGATGATAGCCATGGCAGCCGAATGGGAAACTTGCTGCAACTGACCGATAGTGCTATTGGTGTCACCGTGGTTATCGACATCGAGATAGGGCCCGATAAATTTGAGAACGACCACAAATATCACCAAACTGCTCACTATCCGCAGCCAGCGCCGCGCCCAAGCTGACACCACTTGCTCATGTCGCTTGCTCAACACCCATGTAGCAATAGCGGCCAGCAAGGCAATCCACATACTTGAGACACTACTTAGCAAGGATACCAACATCAGATCTAGCACTATGGCCACGCCCCGCCGCCACGGTCGAGCTAACGGCATACCGATTAGTTCAGGTGCGAGCTTAAAAGCAAATGGCGTCACAATGGCGCGGGTTTCTTTACCTGCACGCCATGCAGCAAGTGCAGATTGATAGTGTTTGTCCTGAGCGTCCACGCACAGATTCCTTATACGATAGGTAGTTACATCGTCAATCGGCGATAGGTGAAAAATCATACCGCAGCGCCGTTAACAATAAATAATATTTTTGTAAAAGAATTTTGTGTATTTATAAAGGCAGGAGCAGAGTTCCCGTTTAAAAAAACTGTTGACGATACATCTCGTATTGGCTGGGGATTTCATAAGCGGTTGACAGGTTTATATGCAGAATACACATCAATGCTATACAAGACTTTAGGTATCCTGCGCAATTCGGGCGTACGTCAACACCTTGTTTACAGTACCACTAGATAGGTAACCTAGTTCGCCAAGTTGATCTATTTTTATGAATGCCACACAGTTCTACTGGTATAGAGATACGCAGAAGCATGGACTTCGAAATGACGACTTCTAAATTACTTTCTGAAATCACGTTAACCTACACTGATGAAACGGTAGCGGCGAGCTAATGTCTGAGCTGATGGACGGCCTCACACCTTTAAATGATGCGGTGTTTATCACGCAGGATGGTCAGTTAACGCTAAACGTGACCTTCGAGCAAGAGACCGTGTGGCTCAATCAGGCACAAATGTGTATTTTGTTCGACAAGAACAAACGCACTATCTCTGAGCATATTCGTAATATCTTTCAAGAAGCCGAATTGGAAGAAGCGGCAGTTGTCCGGAAATTCCGGACAACTGCCAGCGATGGTAAAAGCTATGAGACAAATCACTACAACTTAGACGTCATTATTTCCGTTGGTTATCGCGTAAAGTCTCAGCGAGGCGTGTTATTCCGTCAGTGGGCCACCAAGACCTTAAAGCAACATCTTATCGATGGTTATACGCTGAATCAGCATCGACTGGCTCAGCGCGGGATTGAATTCAATCAGGCTATTCAGTTGCTTTCACAAACCTTAAGCAACCAAACGCTGCTCAATTCAGAAGGATCTGCTGTCGTCGCAGTAATTAGTGACTATGCACGTTCTTGGTCTCTCTTACAGGGTTATGATGAACAAAGTCTCAAGGATGTGACTCATCAACAGGATGCGATGATCCCGCTGGAGCTTGAGGCCGTCATCGCCGCTATTGAGCAACTTAAACAGACCTTAGTGGACAAAGGCGAAGCTACCGAACTGTTTGCCCAGCTACGCGGTAACGGGCTAGCATCAAGCATACAAACTATCGAGCAAGGCTTTGGTGGTGAATGGTTTTACCCCAATGTGGCCAGCCGAGCAGCGCATTTGCTCTATTTTGTCATCAAAAATCACCCATTGGTGGATGGCAACAAGCGGACTGGCTCTTTTTTATTTCTGTGGTACTTGCGTCTCAACCAGCATTTGCTGGGAAAACCGATACATGATCTGATTAACGATAACACTTTGGTTGCATTGGCACTGCTAGTTGCGGAAAGTCTGCCTGATCAAAAAGCATTAATGATCCGGCTAATCGAGCATTTCATTGTTTTAAAGTCATAACATCCGGGACTGAACGTTCAGATCACGGAAGATCAACTTTGCTCCATCTGTGTTGCAGTGTTGCTTTGGTAATGGTTGAGGTTCGAGTCCATTGAGCAATTTTAGTAATGCTACAGAGATTCACATCGTTCCATTCTGAGCCAAAGAAATAAGTTATGCCCATGCGAACTACGTTTGCTAAAGTCGTGAGCGTCCGCGCTCACACTGCGGCCAAGGATTCAAATGTCTCTTATATTCTCGTACCAATTAAGAAAGAACAGCCTTCGGGTAAACTACCTGTATTCAGAGAAATTAATTCCAAGAAGTCTATCTCACTTACCTTGTCTGCACCCTTAAAGCGTCTTATTTCAAAGTAATAGTCTGCATATGGTGAACCTTTTTTTGCAATTCCAAATATGGGTACTGCCTGTACTTCCAAATGCCATCTATTGATTCAATGACATTGTCGCCGCCTTTTGATAATGATTCGAGGTTGAATGAACCATTCTTATTAAGCTTCAGAGAAGTCGCTGTACCACAATTTTGTGCTTTATAATCGTTAATTAAATCTTGCTTAAAAAAAGTAATGCCATTATCTATAATTTTAGGGAACAAAAATAACGCTATTGAGTCCTTTGTATACCAGTTGTTTCCTACATTAAAAACTTGTTTTTGCTTAATTGAAAATCCAGCAGAGGTAGATAAGCTTGATACGATATCGATAGATTCAGGCTTCTGTAAAAACAAAGAGTAGAGGAGAGTGTTTACTGTTATATCGGTTGGAAAATCAAAATCGTTTACCTCCACGTGATATTTGTCCGATTTCTCGAAGGTGTTTATTATAGCCTCTTTTTGGCTATTATTTAGATACTTTCCATAAATATATACAGTGGGTTGACTTGTGCAACCGGATAGCAGAAATGCTATAAAAATCAGTAGGTAGTTTATCTTTTTCATACGTTATTCATGGCTGTCCGAGTTTCTTTTCGAGTCTAATCCATGCTCGTTCGTTCAACAACCTACCCGTTAGCTTAGTCGTTATAACTCTTGAGGCCATGGAAGACTTACTAGCCGCAATGGCAGCATTCGTGCTGGAAATGTGTCTTTATGCTGTTTTTGGCGGTAGTTACATACTCACGACTGTTCGCACCTGAGACAGTGCCGGGAGCAACCGAGCCACTTAAGCAAATAATGAAGGATGCTTTAATTGAAGCCATTAAGGAGTCGCGTGATTAGCAAGAGTTATAGCAAGTGCAGCCAAGTCGCCGCAGAAAAACGCGGCTGAACTCCCATCGCGAGCGCTTGTAGCCGCGGCTACAAGCGTTAAGCCATAGAGAATTTAATCCGAAACAGACGCGTTAGAGTTAATGCTTAAATTCGAAATTGTCCATGAGCGGGTTGATGGCACGAGTAACAAGATAGTCCCCCATTCGGTGTTCAAGGGTTACTTAGTAATCCTGCTCGACCATTTACGTTAACCAAATTTTAGTAATGACCCAGAGTGTCTATTGAGTCGATGGCGATTCACAAATATGCGAGTAACCCCGAAATTTCTGCATGTTAATATACATTAAAATGCAGGATGAGTTACGTAAGTTGCAAACTGATATCGTTGATTACTTCTGTTTCACTTCAAGACTGCGCTGCATCAACTAACAGTTGTCTACAGAAGTAGTAGTGATTCACTTTCACATGAATTACCAAGATGTCATTTCTTGGATTTAACAAATAGTACTAACCAATAAAAAAAACACACAATAGAAATCGCTAATCCTATTACCCCCGCAGAAAAACGAACATCATGCATATGTTTAACACCATGTTCATTAAAACCATAATAAACTAATGGGGATAATATAATAAAGAAAACCATATAACCAAACATACGTCTTAAACATTTTCTTTTATCAATCATATTGCCCACTCAATAAACTAAATCGAAAATTTGATCACTTTTTGTTGTAGTGGTCAAGTAAAACTGGCCACAGGTTTATAGCTTTTCCATACTATTGATAATCTGAAATGCTTTCATTAGAGCAAAAGTCCTAACACGGATATGTCCCAGAAGTGAGCTGTATAGGCATACGCTCAAGTCACACTACACACCATATAATTAAAACGGCTAGAGCGTGTATAAGCCATTACACCTAAGTGCTTGAGGATAAGCGTGAGCGTTTCAATCAATCCAATCAAAGTCCTAGATTGACCTCTAGGACTTTGTTAGCAATCTGCAACATCACCTTGCAAGGCGATGAGTTACACAACCTAACCGTATTAAGCTGCGACTATTCTTGGTTTTCCTGCCAGTTAACGGCCTTATCCGCTAACAATACCGGGATACCATCATCAATAGGGTAAACCAGACGGTCTGCTTTACAGATCAGCTGCTGGTGTTCTTTGTCATACTCCAGTTTGCCTTTACAAACCGGGCACGCCACTATGTCCAGAAGTTTTTTATCAAATGCCATCTGACTGTCCTTTCTATTTAGTCATGCTTGTTGCTCATTACTGAACGCACACATTCCAGTAATTGCGCTTCAAATGTTGCCGAGAATACCGCATCTACTGCCAAATACCACCACTGTGCGCCTGCAAATGTGCGACATTTAATGGCATCTTTTTCGGTCATCACAATGGGTTGCGAGGCAACCTGGGTAAAATCTTCAATATTGTAAGGATGATGATCCGCAAATACTATGGCCTGGCTCAGGGAATATCCTTGCCGTTGCAAGGTCTCAAAAAACGTTGTGGATTGCCAATCCCCGCTAGCGCCACCACAGGTTGTGCGGTTGTTGGCGGCACTTGGTCAATGTCACTGGCAACAGGTTTTAACCCGGCAGGCTGCAATGTCATGGCAAAGTGCGCCGTGCTGTCTGCAAGCGCACCATTACACAACACAAAATCAGCGGTTTCTAAACGCCAAGCACCTTCCCGTAACGGCCCTGCGGGCAACAACATGCCATTGCCCAAACCACGGTTGGCATCCAGTACCACCAGTTCAATATCTCTGGCGAGTCGGTAATGCTGTAAGCCATCGTCGCTGATAATAATATCCACATCCGCCGATTGCAGCAGCAGTTGCGCACTGGCAATGCGATCGGCACCGACCGCCATAGGCACGCCAGTACGATGAACAATCATGCAAGGTTCGTCGCCGACTTCCGCCGGAGTTGAATTGGCAACCACCAGCCGCGAATGGGTGTGCTGGCTACCATAACCACGACTGATCACCCCAGGACGATAACCTTGCCGCCTGAGCCACTCAACCAGATAGATCACCACAGGTGTTTTGCCACTGCCGCCAACGGTGATATTTCCGACAATAATCACCGGCACCGGTAGCTTTACCTGTGTTTTAATGCCAAGTCGAAACGCCAGCCGCCGCAGACCACTGATAAGGGCAAACAACCAGGACAAAGGCCATAATAACCAGCGCGCCCAGTGCCGACCGTACCAGATACGATTGACCCACGATTCCATCTGCATCAACTCCCGAACTGCATCTGATACAGCTTGGCGTACATGCCATCTAGCGCGAGTAACGCCTTGTGATTACCACGTTCAACAATGCGGCCTTGGTCAACCACTAGGATTTCATCCGCATTTTCAATGGTAGACAGCCGATGCGCGATCACAATTGAGGTACGGTTGCGCCGCAGATTATCGAGGCCTTTCTGAATGGCTTTTTCTGATTCCGTATCCAGCGCTGAGGTGGCTTCATCCAAGATCAGCACTGGCGCATCACGTAAAATCGCCCGGGCGATGGCAATACGTTGCCGCTGGCCACCGGATAAGGTCACACCATTTTCACCAATTTCGGTATCCAGTCCGTTAGGCAGTTTTTCAATAAATTCCATGGCATAGGCCAAGCGCGCCGCATCTTCTATCTGTTGCCTGCTGGCCTCGCCGGGGTACGCGTAAGCGATGTTATTAGCAATGGTGTCATTGAACAGTGTCACTTGCTGTGATACCAAGGCCACCTGACTGCGCAAACACTTAAGGGTGTAGTCATAAATGCTGACATCATCCAACAGGATATCGCCGCTTTCCAGACCACGGTAAAAGCGTGTCAGCAAGCTGGCGATGGTGGATTTACCTGAGCCGGAACGCCCGACCAGCGCCAAGGTGTGCCCTTGTTGCACATGAAAATCCACCTGCTCCAGCGCCTGTTTATCTTGACCAGGATAAGTGAAACTGACGTTGCGGAAACTGACGTCACCACGCACCCGTTCTACCTGATAATTACCACTGTCCTGCTCGGTTGGCGTATCCAGTAATTCAAACACTGTGGTACAAGCCGCAATACCCCGCTGAAATTCGGCATTGATTCGAGTGAGGTTTTTAATGGGTTGCAGCATCGACAGCATACAGGCCAGCACAGTGGTAAAAATCCCGGCGGTCAACTCGCCCCGTAAACTGTCGAGGCTGGCCGCAAAAATCACCGCGCCTAGGGCGAAAGAGCCAATAATCATCACCAGTGGTTGGCTGATAGCCTGGGTGGTCGCCAGTTTCATGTTCTGGTAACGGTTAAAATCGTTGGCGCTAGCAAACCGCTCTGCTTCGGTTTTCTGTCCACCAAACGCCAGCACATTTTTATGGCCCTTGATCATCTGTTCGGTCACTGTGGTCACCGACCCCATAGCATTCTGGATCTGCCGTGACACCTTGCGAAAACGGCGACTCACTATAGTGATCACCAAACCGATAGCCGGGGCAATCACCAAGATAAAAATCGAGAGTTTCCACGAGTAGTAAAACATGACGCCAATCATGCCGATAACTGTGATGCCATCTCGCACAATGGTGATCAGCGCATTGCCCGAAGCGCGGGCAATCTGCTCAGTATCATAGGTCACTTTAGAGATAAGATTGCCGGAATTCTGCTGATCCATAAAGCTGACCGGCAGTTTGAGAATATGTTCAAACACCTGCTGGCGCATCTCTTGGATCACCTTGGTACTCATGTAAGAAATACCGTAGGTGGAGACAAAGTTACATAGGCCGCGCAGGATAAATAGCCCCACCACGATAAATGGCGCCATTGCTAATACATCGTTTCCAGACTGAAAACCTTGAGTAGTCACCAGCTCGGCACCTACGGCAACGGCAGGTTTACTCGAGAAACCTTCATCCACAAAGGGCTTGATGAAAGTCATAAAGGTGATATCAACTGCACCGTAGCCAAGCAGTCCCAGTACCGAGATAACAAACACCGGTTTCAGGTGCTGAACATAAGAGACTAACCGTTTAAATACTGTCCAGGTTTCGTGTTTAGGCGCACTGCTCATGGAGACTGTAACTTCAGTAATATTGGCAAAGTCGGCATTCTACTCTGGATTGACGGCGTTACCAAATCCAAACAAACGGTTGTACCAGTAAGGCGCTATCTGTTGACGGTAACTGGCCACAGTGATCCCGCGAGCATCCAGCGTAAAACTTATCTGCCCCTGCTCGCCGCTGACCAGTTGTGTGGCATTGACCAACTGATAACGCGCACGCACCTCCATACGGGGAAACTGCCAACGATTACTGAGCCCTGCCGGAAATACCACCCAGGACGGCCTAACACCGCGGATAAAATCAGGGCTAGAAGAGGTTTTACTGCCATGATGAGGCGCTAATAAAATATCAGCATTAAACGCAATAGGTTGCCGCAGCAGTGCCACCTCGCCCACCAGTTCAATATCGCCCGGCAGCAATACCCGATGTTGCGCATCAGAAATTAACAACACGCAAGAACCATTGTTGCCAGGCTCGGCGATTTCGGGAGCTAACAGCGTCAAATTCAGTGTCTGCCACCGCCATTGTCTGGGGCGACAGCCTTGGGATGCTGGCAAGCCAGCAACATCGGTGAGCAACTGGCTGTTAGGAAATGCCGCCAGCATCACCGCTGCCCCACCGGCATGATCGTTATCACCGTGGCTTATTACCAGATAATCCAGTTGTCTGACGCCTGCGGCGGCAAGAAACGGCAAAATCACCCGTTCGGCATAACTGAATCCTGAGGGGAATGACGCGCCGGTATCGAATAACAGCGCTCGCGGCCCTTGCTGAACCACCACAGCTAGCCCCTGACCGACATCCAGCACATGCAGTTGCCAACCTTTTGCCATCAGCCAGCCGTGCCATTGTGCAGCCTGCAATAACGCGGGCAACAACAGCAAGCATGGCAGCCACAAAAACAGCCGCCGCGGCCGCCAGTACCAAATGACCCAAACGACCAGCACAAACATCAGGCTCAAGGTGAGCGACCAAGGCAACAGTGACCAACTGCCCGGCAGCTGGTCACTCAGTTGCCATAACTGAGCGGCGGGCCATAATGACCCGTCGGCTAATTGCCAGATAAACAGCTTGAGCGCCGCTGTTGGCCACCACCATTGCAGTAGGCTCCAGACTAACAAGGCCAGCAAACTGAGCGGGATCACCACCACACTGAACCAAGGCACTAATAACAGATTGATCCAGAAACTGTGCAGACTTACGCCACCGAACAGCAACGCCTGTACTAATGTCAGCCCCAAACATAAACGCCACTGGATCCGCCAAAACTGACGACACCAGTGCCATAGTTTCTGACGCCAACTAGCATTGTGCTGCGGCTCACTTCGATGCCACTCCAACAAGATCAGCGCCAAGGCCAGGAAGGAAAGCCAAAAGCCGCCACTGAGCGCAGCTAATGGGTCCAGCAGCAAGACACAAGTCAGCGCCCACAGCCAACGCTCCCAAGCAGACACGGAGCGCATTGACATGTTAACCAACACCAGTGCTAGCAACATCAATAATGCCCGCTGTACCGGAATACCAAAACCAGCTAGCCAGGCGTAAACACCCGCGCCGCCAAGTGCCAGCACTTGCGCCAATAACAGGTTACGTCGCCCCGGGGTTGGCCAACAGCGTAACAACAACCAGCGACAGCAGACATATAACCACAAGGCGACCACTGACAGATGCAATCCAGAAATTGCCACCAGATGCCCAGTGCCGGTTTGCCTTAGCTGTTGCCAACGCTGCGCACTGATGAGTTGACGTTCGCCCATGGTGAGCGCCAATAAAATATCACCATTATCAACATGCTGTAGTGTCGTTGTCAGTCCATGTAGCAACAGCGCTCGCCCGTCATTGGCGGGCGTTAACTTAGTCGCCGCAAAAACATAGCCCTTAGCAGTAATGTGCCGCGCCAGTAAGTGCCGCTGCTGATTAAAACCGCCTTGATTGAGTACCGATGGAAATGCACGTGGACGAACATCAAACTGCCAATATTCCCCGATTTGTGGCAATGGCAGGTTATCCCCTGAGGGCAATTGCTGTCGCTCCCACCCTAATCGCCAGCGCCTTGCTGGCTTCCAGTCACTTGGCGTGCGTGCTTCAGCAACTTCTATATTAATCCAGTCGCCATTGCTGCTAACCAGTGATATGATTTTCCCCGCACAGTTAGGGGTGTCGTATGTCCCCGAAGCGATGAATACTCGTCCACTTCCCGCAGCGACAACACAGAATGGCAATACAATATCATCCATAATATGCCGGCAAATGCGCCGCATAGCAGTATTTTGATGGGATGATAATGTTGGCGATGCCACAGTGCGCACAGGAGTAAAGCCCCTGCAATAATTAACTGTGATAATGGAGAGGATGGCATCTGCGGCCAGAAAACAGCCGAGATCAGAGCCAGGCAAAAGCCGCTCAATACGTAATTCATCAGCTAAGTTAAGACAGCAATCGAACCTTATGCCAAAGAAACTGATAAAAAAGTTCCTGCCGAAACCAGAAGTCCTGCGGGAACATAAATACCTGCGTGTTTTCGGTAGTTTGCTGAATAATCCCAACCTGTGGGCTCTCACGCGACGCTCCGCGCCTGGTGCTTTCGCTATCGGCTTGTTTGTCGCTTGGGTGCCCATGCCATTTCAGATGGTGTTAGCCGCCGCGCTGGCAATAGCGTTCAATGTTAATCTGCCGGTTTCTGTGGCGCTGGTGTGGATCACCAACCCGGTCACCATGCCGCCGATGTTTTATCTGGCGTATTTGGCAGGCGCTAAGATATTGCATCATCCGCCAGAGCAGTTTGCTTTTGAATTGTCGTGGAAATGGGTAGAAGAGTCGTTTTCCACCATCGCACCACCCTTCTTTCTTGGCTGTTTCGTATTTGGGGTGATAAGTGCCGTTGTAGGCTATGTGGTGGTGCGCAGCGCCTGGCAGTATTCCATCTACATGCAATGGCAGAAACGCCGCAATAAATAGTCAATAGGCCGCTCTCGCGGCCTATTTTTTAGTGGCATTAGCGGGCGGCTAACGCTTGGGCTGGCGCAATCCGGCTGGCGCGATAGGCCGGATATAAGGTTGCTAGCAGACTCATCATCAATGCCATTCCCAGTACCAGCAACACATCGGACAGTTCCAAGCGTGACGGTAGGAAATCGATAAAATACACATCGGCCGACAGAAACTTATGGCCGGTCAGCTTTTCGATAAATGCGGCAATCACCGAGAGATTTTGTGCCAATAACACACCGCACACAGTACCGAGTACACACCCAACGATACCGTTGAGCGCCCCTTGCACCATAAATACCGCCATCATCGCCCGGCGCCCCAAGCCCATGGTCATCAGAATCGCAATCTCCGCCGCTTTGTCGCGCACCGCCATTACCAAGGTCGAGACAATATTGAAGCAAGCCACGGCGATCACCAGCGCCAACACCAGATACATTACAGTACGTACCATCTGAATATCCTGATACAGATGGCCCTGCGTGCGGGTCCAGTCACTGATATACAGCATCTGCTGTTGCTGATAGCCCAGTTCACGGATGAGCTTTGGCGCTTCAAATACCCGCGCCACCTTGATACGCACGGCGGTCACCGCATCGCCCAGTTCCAGCAATTTTTGTGCATAAGCTAACGGCACATAGGCATTGGCAAAATCTAACTCGCCACCAACGCTGAAACTGCCGCTGATCACTAGTGTATGACTGCGGGCGCGGCCAATATCGGTGGACACGCCAGCTTCCCGCGGTGGCGGTAGATAAAGCGTCACCGAATCGCCGATTTTCAGCCCCAGTTTTTTCAGTAAACCTTGCCCCATCACGATATGGTTGGCGTCACCTTGCAGACTTTGCCAGCCAGGAGACAGATAATTTCCCAAAGTCGAGACTTGCTGCTCTAGCGCTGGGTCAATGCCCACCACCTGCAACCCGGCAAAACCACCGGGCTTTTGTACCAATCCTTGCATCTTCACCATAGGTGCCGCGGCGGTAATGCCATGGATGGTACTGGCATCGCTGAGCATCTGCCGCCAGTTGGCAATCGGTTGCCCGGCTGACAACAACTCGCCTTGCGGCACCACCCCGAGCAAACGTTTTTCCAGTTCGCTTTCAAAGCCGTTCATTGCCGATAGCACTAAGATCAGCACCGCCACGCCTAACGCAATGCCGGCAGTAGAAGCAAACGAGATAAAACTGACAAAGCCACTGCGCTGCCGTGCTCGATAAAAACGCCAACCGATCAGTAAAGGCAACGCCGACTTCATAGCTGAGCCTCGGCCACATTCAGGCGACCATCCACCATTTGCAGTTGCCGATCCATTCTGGCCGCCAACTGATGGTCATGGGTGACCACCACAAAGGCGGTGCCCAATTGTGATGCCAGTTCCCGAATAAGTTCGTAGACGGATTCACCGCTATTGGCATCCAGATTACCGGTTGGCTCGTCTGCCAACACTAGTTTAGGGTTATTGATAAGCGCCCGCGCAATCGCCACACGTTGCCGTTCGCCACCGGAGAGTTCTGAAGGTAAATGCGGTAAGCGATGTTCCAGCCCAACCCGAGTCAACAGTTGCCGGGCCTGCCTGCACCTCTGTTTTATGACGCCCGGCAATCCAACCCGGCATGCAGACATTTTCCAGCGCCGTAAACTCTGGCAGCAGATGATGAAACTGATAGATAAAGCCTAATTCGCGATTGCGGATCTGCGCCTGCCGCGCCGCCGATAGTTGGTACAGATTTTCACCGTCAAGGATTACCTGCCCAGCGCTGGGTTTATCCAGTGTCCCTATGATGTGTAGCAAGGTACTTTTACCCGAACCAGAACTACCGACAATCGCAAGTTGCTCACCCACTTCGACCGTCAGTGACACCTCGTGCAATACCGGGGTATTGAGTTTGCCTTCCTGATAACTTTTGCTGACCCCTAGGACCTGCAGTAATGGCTGATGCTGCATCTGTTTTCTCTTAACTCAATTATTCGTAACGTAGCGCGTTGGCGGGTTGCACTGCGGCAGCCCGTAGTGCTGGATACAAGGTTGCCAACAAAGTAATAATCACAGTGCCGATAGCAATCATCAGCAACTGTTGTTGGTTGATGATGACAGGTAGTAACTGACCAGCCCCTAAAATACTAATGCCGATGCCATTTAACAGCGGATTGATATGTTCGGTTGCCACAATCCCAATCAATAACCCTAACGCCAGGCCAAACAATGCATTCAGTGAACCCTGTGAGACAAATACCAACATAATATCTGCCCGCCCTAGCCCTTGGGTTTTGAGCACGGCAACATCCGCGGTTTTGTCCACCACCATCATCACCAGCGCCGACACAATATTAAAAGCCGCCACCGCGATGATCAGGCTGAGCATCAGCGACATCATGTTTTTTCCATCTTGACCGCGGCAAACAGATGACCGTAATTATCGCGCCAGTCACTGACACTAACCTTCAGCCCCTGACTGGCCAGCAACTGTGCCACTTTGGGCGTCAACTGCGGCGCGGCAAAGGGATCATCCAGAAACAAGCGCAGATCCTGAATCGCATTG
The DNA here is from genome assembly GCF_018394335.1 of Shewanella dokdonensis. Classification (NCBI taxonomy): domain Bacteria; kingdom Pseudomonadati; phylum Pseudomonadota; class Gammaproteobacteria; order Alteromonadales; family Shewanellaceae; genus Shewanella; species Shewanella dokdonensis. The sequence goes on from NZ_CP074572.1 coordinate 412,107, forward strand.
GGAGCTTTGCGCATCAAACGCCGCGCATCGGCATAATGCAAATAGGCAACATTGGCATCGACCTGCGAGCCCATCTCAAATACGCCTGCCACTTCAAAAGTACGCTGGCTGGGAACCGGCCCCAAAGGCGAATACACCACGCCATCGCCACTTAACAGCCGTACCTTATCGCCACTACTGACATTGAGTCTTCGCGCCAGTTCCCCGCCCAGTAATACCTTGTAACTACCACTCTGTAACGCGTTATAGGCTTCTGGGAAACTATGGTCGGCTATCGGAGACAACGGGCGATCCGCCTCAGGCAAAATGCCGTAAAGCTGCACCGCACTGATATTACTACTGGATTGCACCATTGCTTGGGTGGCAATCGAGGGGCAGCGCCACGTACTCCGGGTAAGGATGTTAGCGTTGTTGCCAATTGCTGCCAGTTATCAAACGCTTGCTCACTATGAACCGTCAGTTGCGGCACCGCACCCAGAATACGCTGTTTGAGTTGCCCTTCCAGACCATTCATTACTGAACTAACAATAATCAGTGCGGCAACACCAAGGAAAATACCGCTGACCGCAAAAAAGTAATAAAGGATGCAAAGGCATTAGATTTACGCGCCCGCCAGTAACGATAACCGATAAAACAGGATAGGGCCGGATTCATGGACAGAACAATGTCTCCTCAACTGCTGTGCGGCAAATCCGCAGCAGGCTTGCTAAATCATTGAAGTGGGCACGATAATAGGTGGATTGACCCGCTAAATACAAGAGGCATTGCCTTGTTTCCAGAATCCAGTGGCTATTTCAGCGTTCCACACCCGTTCGATGCTTACATTTCGTTGTGGCCGGAAGGCCAAGCATTACCCGATGAAGCCGAACTGCAAAGCATGAAATCCAAAGGCATGCAGCTAATGAGCGAAGTCAAAGCGTTGGAAGGTGACTGCCTGATCCATCTCAGGCAGATGGGTGATGATGGCCGGGCCATAGTGGAATATCTGAAACTGCAATCCCGCAAAGTAGATTTGGTGTTGCAGCACCTGCTGGAACAGGAAGCCCGGGATGGGCAACATTGTCTTGGTCTGCAGTTTGGCGGCAGCGGCGTGCGTTTGCAAAGTGAGCAGGCACTGCCACGCAACGCACAAGTAAAACTGCTGCTGTTTGTTCGAGAAGAGATCCTCTCGGTGCTGTGTCTTGCCAGAGTCAGTGATTGCCGCGAAGATCCCGATAATCCAGGGAGCTATCTGCTAGATCTGGAATACAGCGTCATCACCGAAACCGAAGTAGAACAACTGGTCAAAGCCAGTCTGGTAGTGCAACAAAAACAGTTAAAGTTGCGCAAAGCCAGCCGCTAACGCCACTGGTACTCACCGGCGCAAATCTCTACAATGTGCGCCATCTTTCAGAAACCATTCTTTGCCGTTTTAATGACTGCTTTTTCTGTTCTGGCACCCGAGAGTGCCACCAAAGCCGGAGACATCCGTTATCTCGGCTTACCGGAAGGTGTTGCCCGCGCACTGACGTTAGCATCACTGGCACGACAGCATGCCGGGATCAGTTTGCTGGTCACCGCCGATACGCCAACGGCATTGACGCTGGAAGCTGAACTGCGTTATCTACTGGCCGATGACATGCCGGTATGGCTGTTTCCTGATCGGGAAACTCTGCCTTACGACAGTTTTTCGCCACATCAGGACTTGATTTCACAACGGCTGGAAACCCTGTCGCGGCTACCTGGTGCCCAAAAAGCGCTAGTTATTGTGCCAGTCACCACCTTGATGGTCAGATTACCGCCACAGGCATTTCTCAGTGCCAATGTGATGCTGCTGAAAAAGGGTGACCACTATCCGTTACAGCAGATGCGCGAACATCTGGTCAATGCCGGTTATCATCTGGTGGGCCAGGTTTACGAGCACGGCGAGTTTGCTATTCGCGGTTCCATTCTGGATATTTTTCCGATGGGCTCGCCCGCGCCTTTGCGTATCGAACTGTTTGATGATGAAGTGGAATCTATCCGCTACTTCGATGCTGACACCCAGTTATCACAAGATCCGGTCACTGCAATCCGCATGTTACCGGCGCGTGAGTTTCCAACCGATGACGCGGCGATTGAAGGCTTCCGCCTACGCTACCGCCGCTACTTTGAAGTAGTGGTCAAAGAACCGGAATCGGTATATCAGCAAGTGAGTCGGCATCTGATGCCTGCCGGCATCGAAAATTACCTACCACTGTTTTTCGATGAAACCGCCAGCCTGTTCGATTATCTGGGCGGCAAAATCCAACTGCTGACCATTGGCGATTTACAAAGCGCCGCCGATGAACACTTGGCGCAAGTACAGCACCGCTATGAAGATCGTAAAGTCGATCCACTGCGGCCATTGCTGGCCCCCAAAGATCTGTACCTGTTAACCGATCAACTGTTTGGTAGTTTTAAACAACTGCCGCGGGTGCAGCTAGATAGTGTCAGCAATCACAAACATCAGGTACTTGCTGCCGTCAACCCGCTGCCAGACTTAACGGTTAATCACAAACACAAACAACCGTTAGCCGCACTGGCAGACTTTGTTGCGCAACACCGCAAAATCCTGTTCAGTGCCGAAACCGAAGGTCGCCGCGAAGCCTTGCTGGAACTGCTGGCAAAAATTGGTCTAAAGCCACAGCAGTTCAGCAGTATCAAGGCATTTCTTAATAGCCCAGAGTCTATCGGTTTGCTGGTGTCGCCGTTATCCATTGGCTGTCAATTGCAACAGCCAGCGTTAAGCATCATCTGTGAAACTGAGCTGTTTGGCATCCGCATTGCGCAGCAAAGACGCCGTGATAAACAGCGCCAAGTCAGCCAAGATGCGCTGGTGCGCGATTTGGCGGAGCTAAAGGTCGGACAGCCGATAGTGCATCTGGAACACGGAGTAGCCTTGTATCAAGGGCTGGAAACACTCGATGCCGGTGGCATGATTGCCGAGTATTTAAAGCTGGAATATGCCGGTGGCGACAAGCTTTACGTGCCAGTTTCATCACTGCATCTTATCAGCCGTTATACCGTGGGGCCGGATCAGCAACCGGGCTTAAACAAACTCGGCAATGACACCTGGGATAAAGCCCGTAAAAAGGCCATTGAACGCATTCGCGATGTGGCGGCGGAATTACTGGACATTTATGCCCGCAGGCAATCGCGTCCCGGCGTTGCCGCTAAACTGGTGCCAGAAGATTATGCTGTTTTTGCCCAGAGTTTTCCGTTTGAAGAAACCGTCGATCAGGAAACCGCTATCGATGCCGTGCTGAACGATATGCAATCGTCAGTGGCGATGGATCGGCTGGTATGTGGTGATGTGGGCTTTGGTAAAACCGAAGTTGCCATGCGCGCGGCGTTTGTGGCCGTAAATGCGGGCAAACAAGTCGTGGTGTTAGTGCCCACTACCCTATTGGCGCAGCAGCACTACGAAAATTTCAAAGACAGATTTGCCGACTGGCCAGTCCGCATAGAGGTGATGTCGCGTTTCCGCACTGCTAAAGAGCAACAACAAGTGATTGACGCACTGGCTGAAGGCAAAGTGGATATCGTCATCGGCACTCATAAACTGCTCAACTCCGATGTTCGTTTTGAAGACCTTGGGCTGTTGGTGATCGATGAAGAACACCGCTTTGGCGTGCGCCAAAAAGAGAAAATCAAGGCACTTAGAGCCAATGTGGATATTCTGACGCTCACGGCTACGCCAATTCCACGCACCCTCAACATGGCGATGTCGGGCATGCGCGATCTGTCGATTATTGCCACCCCACCCGCGAAACGGCTGGCGGTTAAAACTTTTGTCCGCGAATACGATAAAAATACCGTACGCGAAGCGATTCAACGTGAAATTCTCCGTGGTGGTCAGGTGTATTTTCTGCACAACAATGTGGAAACCATTGAAAAAGCCGCTGCCGATATTCGTGAATTAGTGCCGCAGGCACAGGTAGTGGTTGCTCACGGACAGATGCGAGAACGGGAATTGGAGCGCGTCATGTCCGATTTCTATCACCGTCGCTACAACGTGTTGGTGTGTACCACGATTATCGAAACCGGGATTGATGTGCCCAGTGCCAATACCATTATCATTGAGCGCGCCGATATGTTCGGGCTGGCACAACTGCATCAATTGCGTGGCCGCGTAGGTCGTTCCCATCACCAGGCTTATGCCTATTTGATGACACCGCATCCAAAGCGGATGACAACCGATGCGCGTAAACGTCTGGAAGCGATTGATGCTTTGGAAGACCTAGGCGCCGGTTTTATGCTGGCAACGCAGGACTTGGAAATTCGCGGCGCGGGGGAATTACTCGGCGAAGAACAAAGCGGCCATATCTCCAAAATTGGTTTCAGCCTGTACATGGACATGCTGGAATCCGCCGTCAACGCCCTAAAACAAGGCAAAGAACCATCGCTGGCACAAATGCTCAATGAACAGTGTGAGATGGACTTACGGCTACCAGCGCTGCTGCCAGAGGATTATGTCGGTGACGTTAATATCCGCTTGTCGCTTTACAAGCGTATTGCCAACTGCCGCAGTGAAACCGCCTTGGATGAGCTGAAAGTGGAACTGATTGACCGCTTTGGCCTGTTACCGGAAGCCACCCGCAATCTAATGCAACTGACGTTACTGAAACATCAAGCCACCGTATTAGGTATTAAGAAGCTAGAGATGCATGACCGGGGCGGCAGCCTGGAATTTCGCGATGATCATCTGATCGATCCGGGATTCATTATCGGCTTACTGCAGTCGCAACCACAAATCTATCGAATGGACGGCCCGAATAAGTTAAAGTTCACGTTAGCGACTGAAGGCAGTAAGCAGCGATTGGAAATGACTTCGTTATTGCTGCAACAGCTGGCACAACACACAGTGGGAGACAGATAGTGTTTGCAAAATTTATGCTGGCAACGCTGACAGCATTGACGCTGAGTCCAATGGTTCAGGCGGCGCAATATCCTTGGTACGAAGTGGAAATCTACATTTTTGAGCGTCAGGCGCAAACTGATGAACATTGGCCTGATAGCCCACTGGCACTGAAAACCACCAATGCGCTGGATCTGCTGACACCACAAGTTGCCAGTGATATCACCGGCGTCAGCATGGCCATGGGCGACTGCGGCAACAACAGCTGGAATACGCTGGGTAGCGCTAGCAGTGACACTCATTCTGGCACTCAACCGCAACAACCATGTCATGGACTGGGAAGCGCTCAAACCCTGGTTATGCCGAAAATTATGCCAGTAGATGTGCATCCTAAAGATGAGCGAAGTGCCAATCTGCAAACCGCCGTTCTTGAAGGCGCCGACAAAGCGCGTTTTGGTGAAATGATGTCCAAGCTACAGCGTCAGGCTGGAGTGCAATCCCTGTTGCATATCACTTGGCGGCAAGAGATGAAGCCTCGGCGCCAAGCACAGCCGTTGCATCTGTTTGCCGGACAGGATTTTTCTAGTCGCTTTCAGGCCAACGGCCTGCCTATCAGTGAACAACCCTTGAACCAGGGTAGCTTCAACGGCTTTGATAATTTGATGTCACCCGAAAAACCCGCAGCAGTCTGGCAATTTGATGGCCTGTTGAATATCTATCTGAGTCATTACCTTTACGTTGAGACCCGTTTCAATTTGCGCCAGCCTGGGCAAAAGAGTATCTCGGTAGAGGGGCTTCCAGCCACGGTAATGCCTTATCTGTTCAGCATTCCTATGGAGCAGAATCGGCGCATTCGTAGCACAGAGATCCACTATTTTGATCATCCTGCCATGGGCATGATGTTACAGGTAAGACGTATCAGACAACCTGATGGCGCTGAGCAGCAGGAACCCGAATCGCAAGAAGCTGAAGACGACCAGCCACAGACTCCCGCAGCCGATGAGCCGCCAGCCACCAATGGAACGCCGCCACAACATTAAACCGTAATGGAAAAATCGAGGTAGATTTCGTCTGCCTCGTCCTCTTCCACAAAAACACTGTCCACTTTGGCGTTAGTCGGCCCGGTTTCGCACCAATGGATTAATTGATCTACCGCCGGGAACGCCCCTTGCGCCAAGATCTCCACCCCACCGTCATCCCGGTTGCTAACATAACCGGTAACCCCAAGTGCATTAGCTTTCTGCAATGCCGAATAGCGAAATCCTACGCCTTGAACCTTGCCCCTAATGGTGATCATTACCCTTTTCATGCCACCTGTTCCTCTTTGCTATTGCTCTTATAAATCAAGCACTCCGACTACAAAAAAGCAAAGATAAACGACAAATTATGTTGCTAAATCCGCCTCAGCCGCAAAGCTGACTTGCCAAAGATACGGCACCGCAGCAATTCTAGGCGCTTTATGATCAGGACTCTTTTGATTTTCAGCACTGGCAGTTTTCATGTGCGACTAAAGGCCGAGCCGATGTTCGGCTCAGAGGTGTCTCGACGTGCCGCTCAGGGCTTCTTAATGTACGCTCAGGGCTGTTTCGACGTGCCGCTCAAGGCTTCTTCATGTACGCTCAGGGCTGTTTCAACGTGCCGCTCAGGGCTTCTTAATATACGCTCAGGGCTGCTTTTTGAATGCTTTGATGGCTACCAGATGACTGGAGAGTGACGGAAACTTATGTGGCTGCTGTTTATCCCAGATGACAGTGTAATACTGCTGCAACAGCTCACAACTACGACGGCTGTCCAGCATCTCATCTTGCGCAGATAAGAGGCACAAGGCGCGGCCACGGTTTTTATTGCGAAAATCCTTAACGCATTTCTGGGCAATGTCCAGGTATTCCTCTGGTCGATCAATTTTCCCCGGCATATTTTCTTCAGGCCAAAGATTAGGATTGACCAGCACGGTTTTAATGCCCGCCAGAAAGCCGATGCGTTCTGCCCAGAAACCACCCAAACCGACACCTAACAGCAAAGGCTGCTTATCATCCGTCAATTTTAGCTGTTTGCACACTTCGTTAAGCAGGTGCTGCATATCATGCTTGGGATAAAGCGTGCTGTAACTTAACAGTCGCACATCATCATCAATAAACTGCAACTGTCTGACTTTTTCATAATTACCGGGACTGGTCGCGTCAAAGCCATGTAGATACAAAATCATTGTTGCTATTCCCTATGCAGGCATGTGCAGTATTCAAACTAACCAATCTTTGTGCAACTTTTCTTGTGCCAAGTCAAATTATCAAGGATGAAGCCGAGCGGCCAACGCTGCGGCACTTTGCCAGCGCGATTCATTTTGTAAGGCATCAAGCAGCCGCCCCTGATCTGGTTTCAAACTCGCGAGCATCCCCGCTGTCGAGTGCGGCCAAGTAAAATCATGCAGTAATGTTCTAGCGCCCTCCGGCTCATTACACACCAGGATCATATCGCAACCTGCGGCGATGGCAGCATTGGCCCGTTGCCGGAAATCCCCGCAAATGCGGCGCCTTTCATCCCGAGATCATCTGAAAAAATGACCCCTGCAAACCGCAGTTGTTGCCGTAGCACCTGCTGCAACCAGAATGGAGAAAAGCCCGCGGGTTTGGCATCTACCTGCGGATAAATGACATGTGCAGGCATAATGCCCTGCAACGCGCCTTCGGCAATCAGGGTTTCGAAAGGCTGCATATCGTTAGCCGCAATCTCTGCCAGCGGGCGGTTATCAAGCGCCTGAGCGTGATGAGTATCGGCGGCGACACTGCCATGTCCGGGAAAGTGTTTGCCAACGGCCACCATTCCGGCATCCTGCATCCCGCCAATAAAACTGCGCGCCAGCGTAGTGACTGTCGCGGCATCGCTGGCAAATGAGCGTTTGCCGATCACTTCACTGATGCCATGCAGATCCAATACTGGCGCAAAACTCAGGTCGATATCGCAAGCCAGCAGCTCGATGGCCATAAGAAAACCGAGTTCTTTCGCCCAGTCGAGCGCTTGTGCCGTATCTTGGGCAGCAGGCAGAATACTGCCCATTGCCGGGATCTGACTGAAGCCATCACGAAACCGCTGCACCCGACCGCCCTCGTGATCGACGGCAATAATTAATTCTGGCCGCAACCGTCTGACGGAACGCACCAGTTCAATTAATTGTTCGCGGCTCTGATAATTGCGGCTAAACAGGATCAAGCCCCCCACCGCCGGGTGCTGCAACACTTCGGCTTCATCCCCCTGCAATTGGGTTCCCGCCACATCCAGCATCAGATAACTCATGCATTTTCCTTATTAAATTTACACTATCAGCTTACCATTCCAGCGTTGCATATATTTCGCCAAGCTAGCGCTATACTGAATATCTAGCGTATTACCAGTAACCTTAAAGCAGCTAATGCGAATCTACATTGATTAAAATAACTAATGATATAGCCGTCGCAAAGTGTGGGATACTTGAGACAATATCCGGTCAGCATTGCTGCCAAGGTTACCTGTAATTTTCACTGGGTGCGAGTATGACACTCAGGAAGTACAACAATAGCGAGCACTATCAGGGTTTATTACATGATCAGCGTATTCGACATGTTCAAAATTGGTATTGGTCCTTCCAGTTCCCATACGGTAGGGCCAATGAAAGCGGGTAAATTCTTTATTGAAAGACTTAACCGTGAAGGCCTGTTATCGACAACAGATGAGTTGCGGGCAGAGCTGTTTGGCTCTTTAGGGCAGACAGGTAAAGGCCACGGCACCGGTAAAGCGATAATCCTCGGGTTGATGGGTGAAGATCCTGAGACAGTTGATACCGACAGCGTTGATGTCATTTTGCAACAGGTACATGACCATGAAGCGTTACAATTGTCCGATGGTCGCCAGGTCAAATTTACCCGTGAAGATGGTATCACCTACCACAGACGTAAAACCCTGCCAGCCCATGCCAATGCCATGACGCTTTCCGCCTGGCGAGAAGGCGTTTGCCTATGTCAGCGCACTTACTATTCGGTGGGCGGTGGTTTTATCCTCAATGAAGAGGAAATTCAGCAGCAAGATGCTTCACCCGCTATCCCCTTGCCCAAAGTGCCTTATGACTTTGACAGTGCCAGCCAACTGGTTAGTTTGTGTCTGGATAATGGCCTGAGTATCTCATCGCTGATGCTGGCAAATGAACTGACCATGCGGCCAGAGACCGAACTCAAGGCAAAGCTGTGGCACATCTGGCAAACAATGAAACACTGTGTCGAAAAAGGCTGCCGCAAAGAAGGCATTCTGCCTGGCGGTTTAAAATTACGCCGTAGAGCACCTGCCTTGTACCGTCGTCTAAAGGCTGAAAGCAAGAACAATATCGACCCGTTAAATGCCATGGATTGGGTGGATCTGTTTGCAATGGCCGTTAATGAGCAAAATGCGGCGGGAGAACGCGTGGTCACCGCCCCCACCAACGGTGCGGCGGGCATTATTCCAGCCGTACTTTGCTACTACGACACCTTTGTTGAGCCCGTTGATGAAGACAGCTGCGCGCGCTTTTTGCTTACGGCTGCCGCGATTGGCATTCTCTACAAGAAAAACGCATCGATTTCTGGCGCAGAAGTCGGCTGTCAAGGTGAAGTCGGTGTCGCCTGCTCTATGGCGGCGGCAGCTCTGACCGAGATTATGGGCGGCACCGTGGAACATGTAGAAAATGCTGCCGAAATCGGCATGGAGCACAACCTGGGGCTTACCTGCGATCCCGTAGGCGGGTTAGTTCAAGTGCCTTGTATTGAGCGTAATGCGATGGGGGCGGTCAAAGCCATCAACGCCTCACGGCTGGCACTGCGTGGCGATGGCAATCACAAGGTATCGCTGGATAAGGTGATTAAAACCATGATGGATACCGGTAAAGATATGCGCAGTAAATATAAGGAAACCGCCAGAGGTGGACTTGCCGTGAATATCGTGGAATGTTGAGCGGCAGTTAACAGAAACAATAAGCCCGGCTTACATCTGCCGGGCCTTTCGATAATACGACCAATGCCACCTAGCGCTAGCGTTCAGCGTACGGGCAACTCCATGCTAGCAAACATCTCTTCAATGAGCTGCGCATCCTTCAACGCTTCCGCTTTCTCCACCACATCACGGGTTAAATGGGGGCGAAGTGACGGATAAAATCATACATGTAACCTCTTAGGAAGTTACCTTTACGGAAGCCAATCTTGGTGGTGCTGTGAGCAAACAAGTGACTGGCATCAATCGCCACCAAATCACTGTCAATCACCGGATCTACCGCCATGGAAGCGATAATGCCCACGCCCAGCCCCAAACGCACATAAGTTTTCAACACATCAGCACTGGTGGCACTAAATACCACCCTAGGTTCAATTCCGGCCCGCTTAAAGCCTTTTTCGATTTCTGAAGCTTTGTCGAAACCAAAAACATATGTCACCAGTGGAAAGCGCCCAAGCTCTTCAATAGAAATGTGACTCCGTGAGGCTAACGGGTGATCTTTTTGTACCACCACAGAACGATTCCAATGGTAACAAGGCAACATAATCAAATCGGTATAGAGATGCATCGCTTCTGTCGCAATGGCAAAATCGGCAATGCCATGGGCAGCAGACTCGCTGATCTGCGAAGGACTGCCTTGATGCATATGCAGGTTAACCTTGGGGTAACGCGCAATAAACTGCTGGATAATTTTAGGCAGCGCGTAACGCGCCTGGGTGTCAGTGGTCGCCAGCGTTAAATCGCCTTGATCAGGCTTGGTGTACTCTTCCGACACCTTTTTAATACTTTCAACTTTACCGAGAATGTCATTGGCAATGCGGATGACCTGCTCACCGGCCGGGGTGACATGGGTTAAATGCTTACCGCTGCGACCGAAAATCTGGATGCCTAACTCATCCTCTAACATACGCACCTGTTTACTGATCCCAGGCTGCGACGTATATAGATTTTCAGCGGTGGCAGAGACATTCAGGTTATGGTTGACGACTTCGGCAATATAGCGCAATTGCTGCAGCTTCATGTTGATAAATCCTTGAATTTCTGTACCACGCAGTGACAGAATGATGGTTGAATAGCAACTAACTATAATCAAACGTTATAGTACAACGTTATAACTAAATCAAACAGGAATATAATGATTTTCCTGTCCAAGATCTACGACACTATCGTCAAGCTGGGCTATGATAGCTAGGCTAGTTTGTTGATTTATTGTAGCATTACTAAAATTATATATTATCGGAACAACTATGGCATTTACCCTGGTACTGGTGCTGATCGGTGCGCTGTTGCTGTTAGTGATAGGGATTAACGCCCTGCAACAGCAAAAACAGCGTGCTGAAGCGTTGCGACGAACCGAATTGGCTCGTCAGCGAGCCATTTTAGAGGAAACAGAGGAAGTATTGGCCAACACAGGCATGTTTCCCTGTACCAGCCATACTAATCTGGTGTTATACAAACGAATTAAAGAAGCCGCACAACAGGCGATGATGCTTAGCAATGCGGCACAGCGGGCAGATTATGAACGTCGGGTGATGGACTTAGATGGCATGATCAATAACCTGCAGAAGAGTCCCCCCAGCAGCCGTCTATTGAGAACTTTCGGCTTCCCGACAACGATCGGCAAATCCTAGTCTTGGTACAGACCCTTAAAAAGTTGAAAGCCATCATTCGCGATGAGCACAACAAAGGGAAAATGGATCCTGTGGTTTTCTCCAGTGAAGAGACGCGTATTAACAGCTTACAACTGCGCATTAATGTGGACAGTATGCTGTCGCGCGCTCGTAGCGCTTGTTATATGAAGCAGTATGGTTCATCGCGGCAAATGGTTACCAAAGCGTTAGGCACACTGAACACCATCAAGGGGCAAACCCCAGGGGATCCTTTCATTACCCGTAAAGTTGAAGAGGCCAAGCAACTGCTGGAAGAGATCAATGGCGCCGTAAAGATGGCGCAGCCAAGTGCCCCTAAACAGAAAGACGAAGACGATATCGACGTATTGTTTCAGCCGAAAAAGAAATGGTAAAAGAACGCCCTGCAATGCAGGGCGTTTTACTAATGTGACTGATTTAATGTGCTTGAATAGTTCAGGCTTTCTTCTTCGAACTGTTCACCTGCCACTTACCATCAACATAATGTGCCGCCCATCCAGTCGCTTTGCCGTCAACTTCACTGGCGACATACTGTTCCTTCGTCTTACGGCTAAATTTCACCACGGTTGGATGCCCTTCATCATCGGCAACCGGAGCATCTGCCAGGTATAAATACTTAGGCCATAGCAGCTCACGATATTTCACCAGCTCAGCAACCAACGGCGCTCTGGTTTCTCGCGATTTAGGGAAGGTACTGGCGGCAAGGAACACCCCAGCGGCACCATCACGCAACACAAAATAAGCGTCCGATTTACTGCATTTCAGTTCTGGCAGATGGATAGGATCTTCTTTTGGTGGCGCGGCTTCACCGTTTTTCAGTAACTTGCGGGTGTTTTTGCACTCCGGATTCACACAACCAAAATATTTGCCAAAACGACCATTTTTCAGCTCCATATCTGAGCCACAACGATCGCACTCAATCACTGGCCCTTCGTAGCCCTTGATTTTGAAATGGCCGGTTTCGATTTCATAGCCAGGGCAACTCGGGTTGTTACCGCACACATGCAGCTTACGGGTTTCATCGAGCAGATAACTGTCCATTGCCGTACCACAAAGCTTACAGCGATGTTTTGCCCGTAATGCCTCAGTCTCGGCATCTTCACCATCACTGATGGCTTCTTCACCCGGCGTCAGGTTAAGCGTGGTTTTACAACGCTCTTTCGGTGGTAATTCATACCCAGAACATCCGAGGAATACCCCGGTTGAACCGGTACGGATCCCCATCGGCCGACCACAAGTAGGACACTTGATATCGGTTAAAATCATCTGGTTAGGGCGCATACCGCCCTCTTCTGCGGGTAATTCCGCTCGCGCCAGCGTGTGGCTAAACTCTTTATAAAAACTATCGAGTACTTTTTCCACTCCAACTGCCCTTGCGCCACATTATCCAGCGTCTGTTCCATCTCGGCGGTAAAGTCGTAACTCATCAAGTCGGAGAAGTTATCCAACAAGCGTTTGCTGACAATTTCCCCCATTTTTTCGGCAAAGAAACGGCGATTCTCCACTCTGACATATCCACGATCCTGAATAGTCGAAATAATGGTGGCATAAGTAGATGGTCGGCCAATACCGCGTTTTTCAAGCTCTTTAACCAATGACGCTTCACTGTATCTTGCAGGAGGCTTGGTAAAATGTTGTTTAGGATCCAATGATTGCAGTGCTAGAGCATCGCCTTCAGCCACATAAGGCAGAGTGACTTCTTCCTCATTTTTCTTTTTCAGCGCTGGCTGCACTCGTGTCCAGCCATCAAATTTGAGCGTGCGCCCAGTGGCTCGCAGCTCAAAGTCACCCGCTTTCACCGTCAAGCGAGTCGCATCATACTGTGCTGGCGTCATCTGACAGGATACAAACTGCCGCCAAATCAACTCATACAGGCGCTGAGCGTCGCGCTCCATATCGGTCAGTGTAGTGGCATGGACTTTGACATCCGAAGGGCGGATAGCCTCATGCGCTTCTTGTGCGCCTTCCTTGTTGCCGTAATGATTCGGTGCGGCTGGCAGATATTTTTCACCAAATTCCTTGGCAATCATGCTACGGACACTTTCCAACGCCTCTTGGCTAAGATTGGTAGAATCTGTACGCATGTAAGTAATGTAGCCCGCTTCGTAGAGACGCTGCGCCAACATCATGGTCTTTTTAACACCAAAGCCCAAACGGGTACTCGCGGCCTGCTGCAAAGTAGAGGTGATAAAGGGGGCGCTAGCTTTACTCTGTGTCGCCTTAACTTCTCGAGCGGCCACCTGATAGGAAGCGTGCTCCAGCAGTTTTACAGCTGCCATGGCTTCCGCTTCATTGCGTGGGGCGAATTCCTGCTCCCGTTGCTTCACCACTTCCAGCGTTAAAGGTTCTGCTGCCAGCGTTGCCATATTGGCACGCACATCCCAGAACTCTTCTGGCACAAAGGCCTTAATCTCGGCTTCACGTTCAACCACCAGTCGCACGGCGACAGACTGTACCCGTCCGGCAGACAAACCTCGCGCCACTTTTTTCCATAGCAGTGGCGAGACCATAAAGCCAACAACTCGGTCGAGGAACCGCCGCGCCTGCTGGGCATTGACCATATTATTGTTAAGATCGCCCGGATGACTGAACGCGTCTTTAATCGCGCTTTTGGTAATTTCGTTAAACACTACTCGTTTGAAGCGTGCGTTATCGCCCCCGATGACTTGTTGCAAATGCCAAGCAATCGCCTCTCCTTCGCGGTCCAAGTCGGTTGCGAGATAGATTTCATCAGCAGCTTCCGCCAGAGCTTTCAGTTCTTTTACGACCTTCTCTTTGCCAGGCAGGATCTGATAATTGGCTTTCCAGCCATGTTCAGGGTCAATGCCCATGCGGGACACCAACGCTGCGTGTTCTTTCTGCTTCTTGTAATCGGCCTTTTCTTCCGCTGACATTTTACGCACATCGGCAACGGACTTAGTCTTGCCATTCGGCTCGGCAGAAGAGGAGGTCGGCAGGTCCCGGATGTGACCAACGCTCGACTTAACGATAAATTCTTTACCAAGATATTTGTTGATAGTCTTGGCTTTAGCCGGCGATTCGACAATAACTAGCGATTTTCCCATAGTGTGATTAGCGCCAAAAAATCTCTGAAAGGTAAAAATTGCCCTCATATATAGAGGGTTGTCTATCGACTTGCAAGTCAATCGCCATTTTATGTGCAACGGCAACTCACTTTTTAAGCAAGGAAAAAATATTCTAAAGAAATAATATTGCGTTATTAAAAACTAATATTTCATATTCTGCCTGCAAGCAAGCAATAGTTATGCAATTGTGACAATAAACCGCTTTATCTCTTGCTTTTGTACAGGTTGTGAGCAGAGCGGACATCAGTATACTGGCATTCAGACTTTTACAATGACGCCCTGCATCACAGCAACAGGAACCGCCATGAAACAATTTGAAGCTAATTTTGATGGCCTCGTTGGCCCCACTCACAACTATGCCGGCTTGTCCTTTGGCAATGTTGCCTCGCAGAGTCATGCAACCCAGCCATCGAATCCGCGAGCGGCCGCCAAACAAGGCTTGAAAAAGCGAAAGCCCTCGCCGATATGGGATTAGTGCAAGGCGTACTAGCGCCACAAGAACGCCCCGATGTACACACGCTGCGCCGTTTGGGCTTCTCTGGCTCTGATGCTGAAGTATTGCAACAAGCCGCTACACAGGCACCCGCGTTATTGCCAGGCCTGTGCCAGCGCCTCCAGCATGTGGACGGCTAATGCGGCGACGGTATCGCCAAGTGCCGATACTCATGACGGCAAAATCCACTTTACCCCAGCAAATCTTGTCGATAAGTTGCATCGCAGCTTGGAACCACCAACAACTGCAAACATCCTAAAAGCTATTTTTGCCGACAATCGCCACTTTGCCCATCATCAACCGTTGCCAGCACATGCCAATCTTGGGGATGAAGGGGCGGCCAACCACACCCGCCTATGCCAAGCATATGATAATGCCGGAGTGGAAATATTTGTGTACGGTCATTCGGTGCTCGATCCACTCTCCCCAAGCCGTTGAAATATCCCGCTAGACAAACGCTGGAAGCCTCAGCAGCCATTGCCCGGTTACATAAATTAGATGAAGACGGCTGCGTTTTCATTCAGCAAAATCCAGCCATTATTGATCAAGGGGTCTTCCACAACGATGTTATTGCTGTAGGTAATCAGAATGTGCTGTTTTTCCATGAACAAGCCTTCTGGGACAGCAATAAAAAGCTGGCAGAATTACGCGCAAAATGCCAGGGAGAACTGCATCTGATTGAAGTTCCGAGCCATAGCGTCAGTATTCAAGATGCGGTAAATACTTACCTGTTTAATACTCAACTGGTGACTTTACCACAAGGAGAGATGGCGTTAATTGCGCCGACAGATTGTGCAGAAAATCCACGCGTTAAAGCCTATTTAGATGAATTACTGACGCTGGATACGCCGATCAAGCAGATACATTATTTTGATGTGAAGCAAAGCATGCATAACGGTGGCGGGCCGGCTTGTTTGCGTTTAAGAGTCGCCATGAATGATGTTGAGTTAGCCGCCATTAATCAACAGGTCTTGCTGACAGATGAGTTGTTTAGCAAGTTAAATCATTGGGTCGAGCGCCACTATCGCGACCGCTTAGTTGCTGCGGATTTGGCAGATCCTCAATTATTACTGGAATCGAGAAGCGCGCTAGATGAGCTTACACAGTTGCTGAAACTTGGTAGTATCTATCCGTTTCAGCAGTGATCTCAATGACCTCCCCCACACCAGTATAAAAAGGGCGCCAGCGCGCCCTTTTTGCAACACATCAATAGATATTGACGGGTATGTTAACAACCTCGGTTGTCAGGCCGCCCGGAGTCTCCACCGTCACGATAAATGCGCCAGAGTCCGGCTGATCAGCTCCTTTAAGTGTTACGCTGAACTGGCGTCCACCATTGTGGTTCGAGCTAGGCCAAGTGTAATTGGCAGAACTAGCGACCGAACCTGCCGAGGTAGTGAAAGTCACGACAGTGCCTGCTGGCATCTGCTGGTTATGCAGATCAGCGATAGTAAATTGCACTATCGCAGTAGACTTGCCATTGATATCAATGTTGCCACCCAGGTTATCACCATCACGATCAACAATGCGGATATCGTTAGCAACGGTTGCATACGCGTTACTGCCTGACATCACCAGCACTAAATTAGCCCGTACATCAATCGATTTAGGCTGGTCGATACCATTAGCACAGCCATTGTGTGCGGGAATAGAACACAACACCCCGTTGTACTTACCATCTTTGCTGTCAAAGGTGCCGTTTTTATTGAAATCAATCAGCTCTTCCAGCTCACCGCCCGCTTGTCCACCTGTTTGTTCGGGGTTGAACACACCATCTTCGTTGTAATCACCGAATGCCTCATCCAGATCATAGGGATGGCCACCCACATCATTGCCTAAAAATGCAGTGACTTCTGAAGCATCAAATCGGCCATTGCCATTAAGATCTGGAAAAGATTCTTCACCAATAGCTGTTGCGGTAATAGTGGCACGACCACCAAACTTCTGACCATAATAGTTACCGCCACTAGCAGACAATTCAGCTCTTGGATTACGATACATGTCACCAAAACTGTCGATCAGCGTCTGTCCTTCTGGGCGTACATTCTGACTGGTCCAAGTAACGGTACAAGCACCATTACTGGTCACACACGATGGAGTAATGGCACCGCCCTCCGTTGTGAAGTAAACAGCTGTACCATCGGGAACTGGGTTATTAAAGGCATCGGCTAACCGCGCCGTCACTGGTACCTGAGTACCATCAATATCCCAACCTTCGGTGTTTAATTCTTCGGCAGAAAGTGAGAAAGAATCTTGATCTGGTACTCCCGTAGATATGACCAGTACACTTGACTGACTGGAAATCACCGGATCGGTATCCGCTATTGCGGCGGTCACCCTGACGCTAGTAGCAACAGTGCCGGAATTAACCACTGTTTGAGCAATCCCATCACTATTTGTCATGGCACTTGGCGGATTAATTGTTAATCCGCCAACCGCTGTGTTAAGGCTAAAAGTGACCGACTTATTGGCCACTGGGTTACCATTGGTATCCAAGACCTTGAATCTCAGCGTTGAAGATTCATCACTTCCAGTCCCTTTAATCCCAATGTTCTCAGGTGTGGCATCAATAAAGACTATGCTGCCAGCATCTGCTGCTAACACGTTAATAACACCTGTGGCCGATAAGCTCTTTCCTCCCACATCTGCCGATACGGTAATGTTATCGTCACCCACACAGCCTTTCGCCAGATAAGTGCTAGAAGCTAGGCCATTGACAGCAGTTACCGGACTGCTAAGCACTGCCTGCGGAGTGGCACTCTTAGAGCATTTGGAAGCGAAACTGACATCTACAGGTTCAGTGAAAGGGTTACCATCAGCATCCTGTAACATCACAGAAATAGTGGCCGTACCACCAGCAGACAGGGTCAAGGTGCTAACAGAAGCTTTACCAGAAACAAATGGCGTACCACTGCCCATCATTATATTGCTAGCCCCAACCACAAATACTTGATCCGCAGATTCCCCGGTAGCAATCGATGCTGTTGCCGTCCCAGCACCAGGAGTGCTCCCGGCATAGACACTAACACTGGCGACACCATTAGCGTCAGTAATGGCTGTTTTTACTGGCAAGTCACCAATAGTGGAATCAAAGGTCACAATAACCTGTTTTGATATTCCCTTAACTGTCGCGGTCAGCACTCCTGGGGTGGTAGAAGTAATGCTGTTAATAACGGTACCATTAGTATCAGTCAGCTTCAGAGTAATCTGAGCACTGCCACCACTAGCTCCGCCATCGCCAGCCATGGTAAACCCGACTGTTGCTGAAGCGCCGGAAGCTATGGACGCTGCAACCGTACCAGCACCAGGAACATTAGAGGTCGCCAGAGTGACAGTCGCCACACCATTGGCATTTGTGAGGGCTGTGCCAATGGCGGGGACAAAAGTGCCCAGTGAACTGTCGTTAAGGGTAAAAGTCACTAGTTCACCCGAGACAGCGCCCGTAAGCGAATTTTGTACCGTAGCGGTTAACGTCGCTGGAGTATCAGCATTGATATCACTATTGGAAATAGTTAATGAAATGGTATTGCTGCCGGAGGGTGGTGTCTGACCATTCCCAGGGTCAGAAAGTGCACTGCCACCGCCACCACAAGCACTCAGCAAAAAACTGCAAAATAATGCCCCAAAAGCGTAAATGCTGACCGCATTGTCAGCCTCCTTGTTATCCATATGACCTTAAAGACACGTATATAGGCTACAGCTTAGAGTAAACATAATGTTCACACAATAAATTCAATTTTATCATTCTTTAAACATATATTTGCATCCAATATCTGTACACTCGTGTTCCCTGAATTATGCTTTCTTGATAGGCTTACAACGCCAAGAATAAGATCTATAAATTAACAGGAATAATTATGGCGTTTATGAAGAGGAAGTTAGGGCTTACCAGCAAAATCCTAATTGGCATGGCGCTGGGGATTTTTATTGGCCTGATATTACGCAATGCATTTCCCGGTAGCCAGTTTGTCCAGGAGTACATTACTGAAGGTGTCTTGAATGTCATGGGCAGCATCTTCATCAACTGCCTGAAGATGCTGGTGGTGCCTATGGTGTTTATCTCGCTGGTATGTGGTACCAGTTCCTTGAGTGAACCCTCAAAACTGGGAAGACTCGGGGGTAAAACCCTAGCCTTCTACCTATTTACTACTGCGGTAGCTCTGGTGCTGTCGATTTTTGTCGCGGTAATTATCCATCCTGGCAGTAATACGCTATCCACAGTGAATTTGGCCTATGATGCCAAAGATGCACCCAGCCTAGCGCAAGTCATTATCAATATTGTGCCCACGAACCCCATCAAGGCGATGACAGATGGAAATATGCTGCAAATCATTATTTTTGCTGTAATTTTTGGTTTTGCAGTATCTCATGTGGGTGACAAAGGCCGCCGTGTCGCTGCGGTATTTGAAGATCTCAATGACGTGATCATGCGGGTTGTTACACTGGTAATGTATTTAGCGCCATATGGTGTGTTTGCCTTGATGGGGAAGCTGGCATTAACGCTTGGGCTAGAAACCTTTAAAGATGTACTTAAATATTTTGCTGTTGTGTTAGGCGTGCTACTACTGCACGGATTTGTGGTCTACCCAACGCTGCTTAAGCTTTTTACAGGGCTTAATCCGCTGATTTTTCTCCGCAAGATGCGTGATGCGCAGCTGTTCGCATTTAGTACCGCCAGTTCTAATGCCACATTGCCAGTTAATATGGAAACGGCTGAGCATCGCTTAGGGGTGGATAATCGTGTTGCTTCTTTTACCTTACCGCTGGGTGCTACCGTCAATATGGATGGCACCGCGATTATGCAAGGGGTAGCAACCGTCTTTATTGCGCAGGTTTACGGCATTCACCTTTCCGTCCAAGATTACTTTTCAGTGGTCGTGACCGCGACACTGGCGTCTATTGGTACGGCTGGCGTTCCTGGCGTTGGGTTGGTAATGCTAGCGATGGTACTCAAACAAGTAGGGCTGCCCGTTGAAGGGATTGCATTGATCTTGGGAGTAGATCGTCTGCTGGATATGGTGCGTACGGCGGTAAACATCACGGGTGATAGTGTTGCCACTGTGATTGTCGCCAAAAGTGAAAATGCATTTGATCCAAAGATATATCACGACACCAATGCGGGCAAAGTGCGTAGCTTTATTCCAAAGTCAGAACCGGAATAAATGCATAATTTTACCGTTTTCAGAAATGATAAAGGCGCTCAAGGCGCCTTTACTTTTAGTTGTGAGAGTTAACGTTCCCAGTACGCTTCTTCGAGGCTATCTTCCCGCTCCGGCAAGCCGCGAGATAAGCGAGGACTGTTCTGCGCTAGCACCTCATACGCTACCCGGTTGGCATACTTACAGATCTGCGAAAAAGAGGAATAGCACAAACCACCACGTTTATGTTTGATGGAGCCTGGAACCCGTGCTTTATGATAGTTATTGGCGGCTAAATCATGCAGTAATGCCGCTAATGCACCATCACCCGCGCCGTTGGTATTACGGATCTTTTCTGGCCCGCCCATGTAAGGTGAAATATGGGCAAACACCTTGATAGGATTATCACAATCCTGCTTGCGTTTCGGCCGGGAAAACTCATAACGATTGAATTCTGGGATACTGCCCGGTAATAGCAGATGGGCCGTTTCACGCTTTTCAGCTTCTTCCGCATATCCGGCGGTATAGAGCCCGGTAGCCCCGGCCGTAGTCAGTACCATATCGCACCACTCCAAGGCTTTTTCTGATGCCAGTAATGGATCATCAAAGCCTGTCAACGCGGCGCCTTCATCTTCATTCATTGCTAGCACTGTGACATGGTTACGAATGAAATCTTGCCAAAACTGCGGATCGTCTTCGATCAAAAAGCGCGTACCCAGCGTTAAGACCACAGGAACATCCGCCGCCTTGGCGTATTCAATGGCTTGCATTGCTGCGTCGGCAATGCCGTCTTCCTTACGCGCCCGCATCAAATAAGCCGTTAGCACTAGGGCCGAACCACCTTGTACTAATGGTTTGCTGATATGATCGGGGGTCAGCTTGTCCATCGAGCCTTTACTGATGGCAAATGTCCGTTCACCCTCGGCTGAAATCAGCGTAAAACATCTGCCGATTGGGCCATTCACTGGCTGTAGATAATCCAAATCCACTTTTGAAGAGGTATGGCACAGGTAACGATAAGCGTAACTACCGACTTCAATCTGTTTGCTCATCACGCCAAACAACACGGAGCGGTCATCGGCCAACACCGAATAATTGTGCACCGTGTTACCAATAGTCCCGCCCGCAAATTCACCGGTGATCAACTGCTGTTGCTGTAGCTGTTGGTACAGCCGCTGCGCCGCAACATCATCAATCAAGGTGGAGTTGCCTTTCGGTAAGCCATAATCGGCTAATAGCTGTTCATCTACCTGCGCTTCAATGTCAACCAGCGTCTGATCAATGCCACAAATCCAGGTGTTTACGGGCGAAGGTTGGGTGGTCAGTTGTGCCAATATCGGGTCACGACTCTTAACCGGAAAATAATGTTTGGATTTACGTTGTCCAGGAAACTTCATGATGCGTCTCAGTGCTCCCACCAAGCGGGCCAAACCAACACCACCGCCAAAAGCGGTGGTTTAGGGTGAAAAAACTGCCGCGTATTAGCGGCAGCTGAATTGGCGCGATTTTATCACATCAGCGGGGCCGCGCCAGCGTGACTAACGCCAATTTTCAGCATGGGAGATCACCAGATCGGCCAGAAATGCCATGTGCTGTTCGCCATCATTAAGACAAGGGACAAAACGGTACTGTTCACCCCTGCGTGCAGAAATGTCTCTTTACCGCCTTGTGCAATTTCTTCCAGCGTTTCCAGACAATCCGCCGCAAATGCCGGGCTGATGATATCGACAGATTTCACGCCTTGGCTGGGTAAACTGGCCAGCGTTTCATCGGTATAAGGTGTCAACCAAGGTTCCTTGCCAAAACGCGATTGGAAACAGACCTGCCACTCGGCTTCCGGCAACGCCAGCGCTTGTGCCACCAAGGCGGCGGTGGTCAAACACTGCTGTTTGTATGGATCGCCTTCATTGATATAACGTACTGGCACTCCGTGAAAAGAAAACAGCAACTTAGCCGCCTTACCATGCTGCTGCCAGTGGTTACGAATACTGTCGGCCAGCGCTGCAATATAGCCTGGACGCTCATGGTAATCTTTTACCATCCTTAGCTCTGGAATATTACGGCGCGGTTTTAATGCCGCCGCAACACCATCAAAAACACTGGCAACAGTAGAACAGGAATATTGCGGATATAAGGGCAACACTAGCACTTTATCGACACCAGCGCGTTGCAGTTCATCCAGACCATCGGCCAGTGATGGCGCCCCGTAGCTCATTCCCAAAGCGACGGGAATCGCCAAACCAAGCCTTGAGGCCAACTGATTGGCTAACGCCTGTTGCTGGCGCTGACTGATCACCATTAACGGTGAGCCATCCTGCCACCAAATAGACTGATAGAGTTTGGCGACTTTGGCGGGACGAATGTTAAGAATAATCCCTTGCAAAATGGGCTGCCATTTCCAAGCAGGCAGATCCACAACACGGGGATCGCTCAGAAACTGCTTTAAAAAGCGCGAACAGCGTCTTTGGTTGGCGCAGTGGGTGTCCCGAGATTAACCAGTAAAACGCCAAAAGGTGGATGACTGTGTGACACGGCAAATTCCTGATAAAAAAACATGGCGTCAAGGTAACACCGCTTAAAACATAAAAAAGTCCGCGGATGCGGACTTTTTCAATTATGCGAATCGGGTTGGCCGATAGCTTATGCCAGTGCTTTCTCGATAGCCGCACTGACAGAGGCAACACTCTGGGTACCATCAAACTTGCGGTACTGAGTTTCACCTTTAGCGGCCATAGCACTGTAGTAGCTAACCAGCGGCTCAGTCTGCTCATGATAGATAGCCAAACGTTTACGCACTGTGGTTTCTTCATCATCAGGGCGGATCACCAAGTCTTCACCGGTAGCATCATCTTTACCAGCAACTTTAGGCGGATTGAACACAACGTGATATACGCGACCAGACCCAGGATGAACGCGGCGACCGCTCATACGTTTTACTATCTCTTCATCCGGCACATCGATCTCAATCACATGGTCGATGGTGATGCCGTTGCTCACCATAGCATCGGCTTGGGGAATTGTGCGGGGAAACCATCCAGCAGGAAGCCGTTGGCGCAATCGTCCTGAGCAATGCGTTCTTTCACCAGTTCAATAATCAGATCATCTGACACCAGTTGCCCGGCATCCATCACCTTTTTGGCTTCCAGTCCTAGCGGAGTGCCAGCTTTTACCGCGGCACGCAGCATATCGCCGGTAGAGATCTGTGGAATACCATACTTTTCCATGATGAACTGAGCCTGGGTACCTTTACCGGCACCAGGGGCGCCCAATAGGATAATGCGCATATTAAGATTCCTCTGTTCGCATCTGTAATTCTTGTCAGGCCGGGGATCTTCGCATAAATGCGCACTGTTGAGAAGGTTTTTGGTTTCGACCTTCGCCGTAGGTGGTGTCAGCGAAAGTTGGCAAATTCTCCAGCTAATTTATGGTCACAACGGAAGAATTTGCCAATATTATCAGCTAGTACAGCAGACTGTATAACTTACGCCGATATTGACCGGCCAGCGCATTTCCCTGCCCCAACGCTGATAACAAGGTCAGCAACTGTTGCTTTACTGCCCCATCACCAATATTCAAATCATGCGACAGCGGCGTAAATAACAACGCTAAAGCCTCTTCATCCCGATGTGCTAGATGCAGTGCCGTGGCCAGCTTTTGTAATACTTCCACATCCGCTGGTGACGCCTCTAGCGCTTGCTGAAGTGCGCGGATTTCAGGAGTGTCGGCGGCTTTCTCGGCTAGGTCCAGTTGTGACATCAATGAGCTGTAATAACCGTCTTGATCTGCCAGTTTAATCGTAGCCAACAGCGTCTTAGCCATTGCCAGATCGCCGCTCGTCAAACAGGCTTCCGCATAGGGCAACGCCACAGCCGCAGTGGCCTCTTCCGCATAAGCGTCTTTCAGTAATGGCAATGCTGCGGTGGCATCACCTTGCTGCAATAATGCCTTGGCGTCATTTAACTTCAATTCCCAAGCTGCTGGCAGATGTTTTTGTAGCATCGCCTGGATCTGCTCTCGACTCTGTACGCCAGCAAAGCCATCAATAGGCTGTCCTTGGCTCAGCAATAACGTGGTCGGCAGACTACGGATTTGGAAATAAGAAGCTAACTCTAACTGTGTTTCACAGTTAACCGATGCCAACTGCAATTGACCAGGAAAAGCCGCTGCGAGTTGTTCCATCGTCTGCAGCAATGTCTTGCTTTCCGGCATCTGCGCTGCCCAAAACACCAGAGCAACTAATTGCTGGTTGGAAAGTTCCACCACTTGCTGAATGTTGTCGCGGGTAAGTTCCATAGTGGTTTCCATCGTTGTGCCTGTAATCGTTGTTACAGGCATTCATTCATAAAATCGTTGTGTTTTAAAGCCCGAATAAAATAAGAAAAGGGCCTATTGGCCCTTTTCTACCAGATTATTTCAAGCTGTCCAACAGCATCTTGTTGACCAAACCAACGAAAGCGGAAGGATCTGACAAACTGCCTTTTTCCGACAGCATTGATTGTTGCAGCAATAGATTGCTCCAATCGGCAAAAAGGTTTTCGTCCTGCTCGTCATTCAGACGTTTGACCAAAGGATGCGCCGGGTTGATTTCAAAAATCGGTTTTACTTCCGGCACAGGTTGACCGGCGGCCTGCATCAGTTTGATCATCTGGGTCGACATTTCACCTTCGCCAACCACTACACAAGCAGGTGTATCGGTTAGACGAGTGGTAATGCGCACTTCCGTCACCTTGTCACCCAAGGCATCCTTGATACGTTTTACCAGACTTTCAGACTCAGTTGCTAACTTTTCCTTTTCAGCTTTTTCTTCAGCGTCTTCCAGCTCACCCAGTTCCAGATCGCCCCGGGTCACAGAATGCAGCTGTTTACCTTTATATTCATTGAGATGATTGATCAACCACTCGTCAATACGGTCAGACAACAGCAGTACTTCTACGCCTTTCTTACGCAATTGCTCCAGATGTGGGCTGTGGGCGGCGGCTTCGTAGCTGTCAGCCACGATATAGTAAATGTGTTGCTGCCCTTCTTTCATACGCTCAATGTAGGCATCCAACGACACATCTTGCGTAGCATTGTCATTGTGGGTCGAAGCAAAGCGCAGCAGGCCCGCAATACGTTCTTTATTGCTCCAGTCTTCGGCTGGGCCTTCTTTCAACACTTGGCCGAACTCAGTCCAAAACTGCTGATATTTTTCGGCATCATCCTGCACCAGTTTTTCCAGCATACTGAGCACACGTTTGGTCAGCGCACTACGCAGTGCCTGAGTGACTTTGTTGTCCTGCAAAATTTCGCGGGAAACGTTCAGCGGTAAATCGTTAGAATCGATCAAGCCTTTTACGAAACGCAGGTAAGACGGCATAAACTGTTCAGCATCATCCATGATGAATACCCGCTGTACAAACAGTTTCAGACCGTGTTTGTAGTCACGATTCCATAAATCCCAAGGCGCTTTGGCGGGGATATACAACAGACTGGTGTATTCCTGTTTGCCTTCCACCCGATTATGGCTCCACAGCAGTGGTTCACTAAAATCATGGGAAATATGTTTGTAAAACTCTTGATACTCTTCGTCGGTGATATCGGATTTGTTGCGGTTCCACAGTGCGGTGGCTTTATTCATCACCTGCCAGTGACCTTCAGTGGCCTCAATTTTCTCGCCATCTGGGCCATCGTGCTCAGCGGTACCTTCTTGCCACATTTCGACCGGGATAGAGATATGATCTGAGTATTTGGTGATGATGGATTTCAGACGCCAATCATCGGCAAACTCTTTTTCATCTTCACGCAGATAAAGGGTAATTTCGGTGCCACGGTTTTGTTTAACAATGTTTTCAACGGTAAAGCTGCCTTCACCGTTAGATTCCCACTGCACCGCATCTTCTGGTTTGGCACCCGCCGCACGAGTGCGAACGGTAACCTTATCGGCCACGATAAAGGCGGAATAAAAACCCACACCAAACTGACCGATAAGCTGCGAGTCTTTGGCAGCATCGCCAGACAGGTTTTTGAAGAACTCTGCGGTACCAGACTTAGCAATGGTGCCCAGATGTTCAACCACACTCTCACGGGTCATACCGATCCCGTTATCGTCAATGGTCACTGTGCCTTTGTCTTTATCGGTGGTGATGCGCACTCGTAGTTCGCCATCGCCTTCGTACAGTGAATCATCTGTCAACGCCAGATAACGCAGCTTATCAGCAGCATCTGCGGCGTTTGACACCAGTTCACGCAAGAAAATCTCTTTGTTGGAGTACAAAGAGTGGATCATCAAATGCAAAAGCTGTTTCACTTCAGCTTGAAAACCAAGAGTTTCTTGTTGTGACATGAATAGTTCCTTCGTTTATCGCTAACTAATGGTTAAAACACACCAAATTGGACTGTTAGTTAAGGTGGGGGTCATGAATATTTTTTCAAGGGCTAGGCAATAAAAAGCGACAATTGAAAAAACAAAGCCCTGCAATGCAGGGCCTTGGCAATCCACTTTTTTAATAAATCTTGATGAATAACATTACAACGGCAGTCGCCCGTTAAACGACAATGCCAGTGTGGTGCTGTCAACATACTCCAGTTCGCCACCTACCGGCACGCCGTGCGCAATCCGGCTGACATTGACTTGATAGCGATGGGCAATATCGGCAATGAAATGGGCGGTGGCATCGCCTTCAACCGTGGGATTAGTCGCCAGGATCAGCTCGTTGATTTCACCGCTGGCGAGGTGCTGTTCCAGCAGCGCCAGACCTAACTCTTCGGGGCCAATGCCATCTAATGGCGATAGATGCCCCAGCAGCACAAAATAACGCCCACTGTAATGGCCGCCAGCCTCGATAGCCAACACATCAGCCGGGGTTTCTACCACACAGATGGTATCGGCATGACCACGTTTGGCACTGCCACAAATCGGACACAATGACTCTTCGGTAAAGGTGCGACAGGACTGACAATGACCGACCTCTTTCATTGCTTTATCTAGGGCTTCCGCCAGTTGCAAACCAGATTTACGCTCTCGCT
The DNA here is from genome assembly GCF_018394335.1 of Shewanella dokdonensis. Classification (NCBI taxonomy): domain Bacteria; kingdom Pseudomonadati; phylum Pseudomonadota; class Gammaproteobacteria; order Alteromonadales; family Shewanellaceae; genus Shewanella; species Shewanella dokdonensis. The sequence continues at coordinate 439,325 of NZ_CP074572.1, forward strand.
CCAGCAACTGAAACGCCATCCGCTGTGCCGACTTAGGGCCAACACCTGGTAGGCAACGCAATGACTGGATAAGCTCATCCACCAATGGACTGAATTTCATTGTTAATCCGCCATTGGGCTCAGAATGGTAGTTTCATGCCAGGAGGTAGCTGCATACCGCCGGTCACTTGTGCCATTTTCTCTTTTTGGTTTTCTTCTACGCGCCGAGCCGCATCATTACAGGCGGCAGCGATGAGATCTTCCAGCATCTCTTTATCGTCTTCTAGCAGACCGGGATCAATTTCTACCTTACGCACGTTGTGGTTACCCGTCATGGTCACTTTCACCAGGCCAGCACCTGACTCACCGGTGACTTCCATGCGAGCAATCTCTTCCTGCACTTTGGCCATACGTTCTTGCATCATCTGGGCCTGCTTCATCAGGTTGCCCATTCCACCTTTTCCAAACATAACGTTATCTCTTCAATTAACAGTGAGTGACAGGTTAAAGTTCGCTGATCTTACCCAAATAATCGTGCTTGGCAATCCATAGCTTGACACAAACCGAGTTGCATCACTGCGGTAGTTGCCCATCTGGAATAAGTGCCGTTTTTTGCGCCAGTTGTTCAGGGTTGTAACTCAAGGAGTCAGGTTCCAACCTTGCGCCCATATGCTGCGTTAACCAACGCACCTTGTCATCGGCCAGTAATTTCTCTTCGGCATGAGCCAATAACTCTTTTTAAAACGCTGGCGGATCTCTTGCGGTGTCTCACGCGCAGCGTCATTGCCGACATTGAATGCCACCGTTATCGGGTGCTGTAAGGCGTCCTGCAAGGCTTGCTGTAATTGGTCAATGGCCGCTGCGGCAGCCAGATGTTTCTGATCGGGTTTGAGTAACAACAGACACTGCTCACCCAATGACAAACATACAGCATTAGCCGCCAGTTGCCGAACACGACCGCGGATGGGCAATGAAGATATCAGCTTATACCAACCTAAATCCGCCGGGTTACCTTCAGGCGGTTTGATGCTCATAGTTGCGGGCGAAACCTGTGCAGAAGTGTCAGCAGTGTCCGTCATGGTGACGGCGGCATGCGAAACCACTGTGGGCGTTGGGGAGCCGCTTGGCGCTGCCGCTGCAATATTTGCGGTAACAGGCGTTGCAGCTAATGCGGCCTCAGGGGTTGGCGGCTCCGCTAGCTTTGCTAACTCAAAGGCCGACATTGCTTGCTCATCAGACGGCTGTGCGGCCCATTCGCTTTCGCTATAGAACGAGAGCGCTGAGCTATCATCAGGTAATGAGGCATCAGGCAATGAAGCATCTGGTAATGAAAAGTCTGCTACTGACTCATCAAGCGGTGGTTCATCAAGTAATGACTCATTAGACAGTGGCTCATCAGGCAAGTCCTCCGCCTCACTAGGCGCAACGATGGCGGTGGCGGCTATCTCGGCAGCCACTGAATTCTTTGAAGGACGGTCTTTTAGCGGGATTTCAGCGTTTTTTTGAGGCAGCGTCGCTATGACGCTCTGGCATATTGACGGGTTCATCATCAGCTGCCAGCGCATCGATGTCCTGTAGCAATTGCTCTCTGGTGGCTAAAACCTGCTCGAGCAACTCATCGCCAAACAGTGCTGTCGCAGCCGTTGTTTGCGGTTCATCAACCCATTCAGTTGCTTGCGGATGGGGCTCGGCAGCAAACATATCGCTGGTCAGCTCGTCCCGAAAGGGCACTTCGGCTTCTGCCTCATCCTCAGTTGCGGTTTCCTCCGCCAGTTCCGCTGACGGATACTGATGCCCCAAGCTTTCTGCCTGAGACAAAATCAGCGTTTGTTCGGCAACGCATGCCGTATCCTCGTCGTCATCAACTGGCTCACGCGGCATATGCGCTGCCACCGGACTCGGTTCAGCGTTGACCGCTACAGAAGTGTCGATGGAAGGGTTAGCATTGAGGTTATCGGCTGATTGAGGTAATGCTGGCACCGCTTGTACGGGTGTCATTTCCGCCGCCGTTAACACGGGTTTATCGGCATGAGTAGCCGTGCTTTGCCAGCGCTTTGGTGGCGTTTCAGGGACAAAAGCAACCGCCCGTAACAACGCCATCTCCAAGCCAGACTTAGGATCTGGCGCAAACGGCAGATCCTTGCGCCCTTGTAACAATAGCTGGTAATAAAGTTGAACCTGCTCAGCAGCAAGCTGCTCAGCAAATTCCTGAATTTGAGTGGCATATAATGACAGTTGTGCCGCCGCAGGAGCGAACTGTGTCAGCGTGATCTGGTGCAACAGTTCCAATAAGCTGCGCAGAACTTCATTGGCATCGGCCCCAAAGGCCAAAATACGGTCAGCTTCCTGTAACAAGGGGGCGATATCGGCTTGAACCAGTGCCTGTAGCAGAGAAATCACCTGCCGCTCATCAATTGCGCCCAGCATGGTCTGCACTTGTTGCAGTTTGATCTGCCCGGCACCAAAAGCAATCGCCTGATCGGTCAGGCTTAACGCATCACGCATACTGCCATTGGCAGCTTTGGCTAGCAATGCCAGTGCCGATGGTTCAAACGGTAAGGCTTCTTCAGTGACAATATGTTGTAACTGTTTGGCAATTTCGTCTTGGGTCAGACTCTTCAGATTGAATTGCAGACAACGCGATAACACAGTGACTGGCAATTTTTGCGGATCGGTCGTCGCCAGCAAAAACTTCACATGTTCTGGCGGTTCTTCCAAGGTTTTGAGCAGTGCGTTAAAACTGCTGCGTGACAGCATGTGCACTTCGTCAATCAGATAAACTTTAAAACGGCCACGGGTTGGACGATATTGCACATTGTCCAGCAGCTCTCGGGTGTCATCCACTTTGGTGCGGGACGCGGCATCCACTTCAATCAGATCAACAAACCGCCCCTGGGCGATTTCCTGACAGGCGCTGCATTTTCCGCAGGGAGTTGCGGTAATTCCCTGTTCGCAGTTAAGCCCCTTGGCAAACAGGCGCGCCAGACTGGTTTTCCCCACGCCGCGAGTACCGGTAAACAGATAGGCGTGATGCAGACGTTGCTGGCTTAAGGCGTTGGTCAGTGCGTGCAGTACATGAGACTGCCCAACCACCTGTTCAAAACTGGCAGGTCGCCACTTTCGGGCTAATACCTGATAGGACATGTAACTCCCCAGAATAGCTTTACATTCATTTTACGGGAGCAAGCTCCACGGATCGCCAAACAATAACATGTGCCAATCTGACATGCTACCCGGGCGATCCGGGACCGGGAACAAAAGAGATTATTCTCCTGCAAATTCACACAGTTTCAATACTTCTAACCCTTGTGACTGTAAGCGATTTTCACCACCAATATCCGGCAAGGAAATCACAAACGCCGCATGGCTGACTTCACCACCAAGACGGCGGATCAGTTTTACTGTGGCTTCAATAGTGCCACCGGTTGCGAGCAGATCATCAACCACCAGCACCTTGTCTTCAGGCACAATCGCATCAACGTGCATTTCCAGCGTATCGTGGCCATATTCCAATTCATAGGTTTCAGAAATGGTGGCGCGAGGCAATTTGCCAGGTTTACGCACAGGGACAAAACCCACACCTAATTCCAGCGCTAATGGCGCCCCAAACAGAAAACCGCGGGCTTCGGTGCCGACTACTTTGGTAAAACCAAAGTCTTTGTAGTGTTCAACAAAGGCACGGATAGTGGTCTGATAGGCAATTGGATCTTCCAGTAGACTGGTCACATCGCGAAACAGAATTCCGGCTTTCGGGTAGTCAGGAATAGTTTTAATGCTTTGCTTAATCAGCGCTAAGCTGTCGGGGTTAATAGCCATAGTTTCAGTACTTAATTTCCCGGAATATACCGGCTCATACAACAAAAAGTCCACACCAAGGTGGACCGCGTTTCTAAATCCGGCTAAAGCTTAAGCCCCTTTGTTGTCAGTTGCAACAGCGATTATCCGATTGTGTGTCGCATCGCAATATCACTTATTCAGCGCGATAGGCCGTGGCTTTTTCAGTCGCGGGAATAACCGGGAGTCGCCATAAAAAAATTATCAGTATCATACAGATAATTGCCAAAAGCAGTTTCAACCACCCCCAAGATACTAACCAGATACTCAAGCTAAAACTGGCGAGAGTCATCAGCAACGCCCGACGTTTTAACGGCAAACGCAACCCTCGCTGTTGATGCCAATCGTTCAATGCTTGAGCAAACCACGGATGTTGGTGTAGCCAATGGTGCAGTGCCGGGCTGGAACGGGCGAAACAAAACCCCGCCAACAGCACAAAAGGCACAGTTGGCAGCAGCGGTAACACAATTCCAGCCATTCCTAACAGCAGGCTGACAATCCCTAATCCCAGTAATACACTGCGTTTTATCATAGGCTTGCAATAACAATAATTCTCATTTGGTTGCTATCTTAACAACCCTCCGCGCCATAGCAAAGAATCGTGGCGAAGTGCCAATCCACCACATACGGAAACCCTTTCAGAAAGCCGCCACAATCAGGTAAAATGCGCGCCTTTATCTGTGTTGTGGAACAAGCCAACGTGAGAGTCATTCTGGCCCCGATGGAAGGGGTGGTCGATCATATGATGCGGGAACTGTTGTCCGCCATTAATCCCTACGATTTGATGGTGACAGAGTTTATCCGCGTGGTGGATCAATTATTACCAGAGAAAGTCTTTTTGCGGATGTGCCCAGAGCTGAATAATGCCGGGTTTACCCAAAGCGGCACCCCTGTGAGGGTTCAGCTACTGGGGCAGGAACCCGACTGGATGGCCGAGAATGCTATTCGCGCTATCCAGCTCGGCTCGCACGGTGTTGATGCCAACTTTGGTTGCCCCGCGAAAATGGTCAACCGTAGTAAAGGCGGCGCGGTATTACTGCAATACCCGGAACAAATCCATTGTATAGTGCAGGCCATGCGCCAAGCCGTCCCTGAAAAATACCCGGTCACCGCCAAAATCCGCCTGGGTTATGAAGACAAGAGCCTGTTCATGGAAAATGCCCTGGCAATTTATGAAGCTGGTGCCACTGAATTAGCCGTCCATGCCCGGAGTAAAGTGGATGGCTACCGCCCACCCGCCTACTGGGAATACATCGCCGAGATCCGCCAGCGGTTACCAATCCCTGTCATCGCCAACGGTGAGATCTGGAACCGCGAAGATGCGGTACGCTGTATGTCACAAACGGGGTGTGACAGCATCATGGTGGGACGCGGAGCCATCACCATGCCCAATTTGGCGGCACACATCAAAAATAATGATGCGCCCTATAGCTGGCAGCAAACGCTGGCGCTGCTGATGGAATATACCCGCCAACAACAGTGCCAACCCCGCAACGATTATTTTCCCGGTCGAATCAAACAATGGTTCAGTTATCTGAATCGGCAGTACGACCAAGCAGACACGCTATTTCGCGAACTGCGGCTACACAAAACCACTGATGCTGTCGTTGCCGTGTTAGCAAACGCCGCCTGAACACCACTCTTTGTTGTTGTAAACCTTGCTTTTGACCGACATCACGGGAAATCTCAAGCGGATTTGATCCGCATCATAGTTGACCAACCATTGCCAATTAGACTAATAGGCTCATAAGCAAGCAAAAGGCGGTATAGAGTGAGTGGTTCCCTGATCAGACAACGATTGTCTGCAATTGAGATGGATCTCAGAGTCGCAATCACAGAGCTTAACGCTGACTGGGCAGATTGGCCTGTAAGCAAGATCATTGATGCCATGGTGGATGCCGAGTTGTGTCATCATCCGCTGTACAATAGGCTCAATCGATTAGATGCGGCACAGTGTCAGTTAGATCTCGGGCTTTATGGCTTATGTGCCGATTGTGAAAATGAGATAGAAGCAGAACGCTTGGCTAAGGATCCAACAGAACAGCGATGCCAGCGCTGCTCGGAGCAATATGCCCATGAGCATCGTCAGGAATTGCGACTGAGTCATTAACCCACATGGTCATGACGTTCCCCAACAACCAAAAAGGCGCCCAAAGGCGCCTTTTATTTAGCTAACGTAGCAATTAACGAGTACGTGGGCAGATTTCGTCAGCGGCAAAGAAATAAGCGATTTCACGTTCAGCAGATGCCAGTGCATCTGAACCGTGAACGGCATTTTCATCGATGCTGTCAGCATAATCAGCACGCAGCGTACCGCGAGCAGCCTGCGCTGGGTTAGTAGCGCCCATGATTTCACGGTTTGCAGCTACTGCATTTTCGCCTTCCAGTACCTGAACCATGATAGGACCAGAAGTCATAAAGCTTACCAGTGCGCCAAAGAAAGGACGTTCGCTGTGTTCAGCGTAGAAACCTTCAGCCTGTTCTTTGGTCAGATGTACCATCTTGGCAGCGACGATTTTCAGACCAGCGCTTTCGAAACGGTTATAGATAGCACCAATGTGGTTTTTGGCAACGGCATCGGGCTTGATGATAGAAAAAGTACGTTCAATCGCCATGACTAGGATCCTTAATCAGCGAGTTTCAAAATTCGCGCGGATTATACGCAATAACTGTGACAAATCCTAATCCAATCTCACAAACCGCAAGGATTATGCGAGATGGCAACCAGGTTTACCCTGACTAAAGGTTAAAAATCGCAAAGGATGGCAAAAACCATCCTTTGTTGACGCCGGCTATTTACTTCTCATCCATCCAACATTGCAGAATGGCTTCAAGGATCTGCTCATTACACCGCTGTGGATCATCGTCAAAATCTTCCAGCGCTAAGATCCATTCATACAGGTCGGTAAACCGTACATTTTGTGGCTCTACCTCTGGATAGGCCTCGAGCAGTTCCAGCGCCACATCCAACGAGTCAACCCATTTCAAAGACATAGGTTCTCCTAAGTTGTCCATTCGCTATTGATAGTGTAGCGTTAACTGGACTATATCGTTGTTTATCATTGCGAAAATAAAGCCGGTCAGTGACCGGCTTTATCGTTATCAGCCTTCGCTGACCTGATTCACTGTATATTTGGGAATTTCTACCACCAAATCTTCGTCGGCTACCTTTGCCTGACAGGACAAGCGGCTTTCCGGTTCGAGCCCCCAAGCTTTATCCAGCATATCGTCTTCCAGATCATCGCTCGGTTCCAAGTTATTGAAGCCTTCCCGCACAATCACATGGCAAGTAGTACAAGCGCAGGACTTCTCGCAGGCATGTTCTATCTGGATACCATTGCGTAAAGCCGCATCCAGGATTGATTCTCCGGTCTTGGCTTCTACTACCGCACCATCGGGGCATAGCTCCTCGTTGGGCAAAAACACTATCTGAGGCATGATTTCACCTATATCTTGTCAACCGACTGACCTTTCAGTGCGGTCTTAATTGAATTATCCATCCTTCTGGCAGCAAAGTCCTGGGTGGCAGCATCCACTTTTTCAATGGCGGATTTAATCGCATCAGCATCGTCGCCGACAGCAGCGCTATCCAGTGCCGCAATGGTACTGTCAATCACGGCTCGCTCGGCGGCGGTCAATAAGTCACCGTCTTGCTGCAACGCTGAGTTTAATGACTCAATCACCCGCGCCGCCTCCACCCGTTGCTCGGTAAGCATGCGCAGTTCAATATCCGCCTTGGCATAGGTCATGGAATCTTTGATCATGCCAGCAATCTCATTCTCAGAAAGCCCGAATGAGGGTTTCACCTGAATACTGGACTGGATGCCAGTGGACTTCTCCATTGCAGTCACACTCAATAAGCCGTCGGCATCAACCTGGAATGTCACCCGAATATGCGCGGCCCCTGCCGCCATTGGCGGAATACCTTTAAGCGTAAACCGGGCAAGTGAGCGGCAATCGGCCACCAGTTCACGTTCGCCCTGTACCACATGAATCGCCATCGCGGTTTGGCCATCTTTGAAGGTGGTAAATTCCTGCGCTCTGGCAACGGGAATAGTCGTATTGCGCGGCACAACTTTTTCAACCAAGCCGCCCATGGTTTCAATCCCCAGTGACAACGGGATCACATCCAGTAACAACAGTTCGGAATCGGGTTTATTGCCGACTAAAATATCCGCCTGAATAGCAGCGCCGATAGCAACCACTCGGTCGGGATCAATGCTGGTCAGTGGCGGCTTACCAAAAAGTCACCAACCTGTTCACGCACCAATGGCACGCGAGTCGAGCCGCCGACCATGACGGTTTCGAGAACATCACTGGCATCAACCCCAGCATCGCGTAATGCTTTACGGCAACTACTGATGGTTTTACGAACCAATGACAAAATAAGCGCATCAAACTCGCTGCGCGAGATATCACACTGTAACGGCTGAGCCTCAACGGTTAATGTCGCCGTTACGCTATCAGCCTGACTCAGCGCTTCTTTCACACGCCGGGCTTCCATCAGCAACTGGCGTTCCTGTTGCCGATTAAGTTCGGTGAGCCCCAACCGTTGCCGCAGTGCTTCTGCTAGCAAATGATCAAAATCATCGCCGCCTAAACGCGAGTCACCACCGGTTGCCAGCACTTCAAATACGCCCCGATTCAGTCGCAGGATGGAGATGTCAAAGGTGCCACCACCGAGATCGTAAACAGCGATAACGCCTTCCTGACCAGAATCTAAACCATAAGCGATTGCCGCGGCTGTCGGTTCATTTAACAGCCGTAATACTTTGACGCCCAACAAACTGGCAGCGTCTTTGGTCCCTTGGCGTTGAGCATCATCAAAATAGGCTGGGACGGTAATCACCACCCCTTCTAGCTCGCCACCTAAGGTTGCCTCTGCCCGCGCGATTAAGGGCCGCAAAATCTCTGCTGACACCTGAATCGGATTAACTTTACCGGCGCTGGTCACAAATACCGGTAAGCCATTGTCGCTGGCTTCAAAATGATAGGGAAACGCTGCTCGCCTTGCTGCACATCGGCTAGTGAACGTCCCATAAAACGCTTGACCGAAACAATGGTATTTTCAGGATCTAGCGCAGAATTAGTCAGGGCTTGCTCGCCAACCGTCAGGCCGTCAGCGCCATAATGCACCACCGATGGCAGCGCGTGTCGGCCGACTTCATCAGGTAATGTGGTTGCCTGACCACTGCGCACTGACGCCACCAGCGAATTCGTGGTTCCCAGGTCAATACCAGCGGCCAGCTTGTGTTGATGAGGAGCGGCCATCTGGCCGGGTTCAGCAATCTGCAAAAGTGCCATAATGTTCCATTCTAGGTTAAAAAATTGGCCCAATCAGATTGAGCCAATTCATTGTGCTTCACGCCAGAAAACTCGCAATGGACTTAGTCGTATAAAGCGTCCTGAATGCGCGTCAACTCATCTTGCAATTTTGCCATGAATTTAAGTTTTCTGACCTGATCAGCAGCTAAAATTGCTGCTGTTGTCTGTTCATCTGCCAATTGTTGACGCAGGTTTTCCTGTAGCTGTTGCCGGTACTGTTTGAATTCAGTTTCCAATGCCGCAATATCCGCTTCAATATTGTCACTGCCACGCAGTTCTGCCAATGCTTCGCGCCACTCCAACTGCTGCATCAAAAAGCTGCTGTCTTTCATGGTGGTGGATTCATTATCAATATCGATGCCACGCAGCAATAGCATATGCTCAGCACGACGGATAGGATCCTTCAGTGTCTGATAGGCATCATTGACTTGGGCCGTTTTCGATATTGCTAACAGTTTCTGTTGCTCACCGGCGTTAGCGAATTTATCTGGGTGTACCGCCTTTTGCAGTTCCCGATAACGATTCGCTAACTCAGCAACATCAATATCAAAACGTTGAGGGATTTCAAACAGCTCAAAATAGTTCATCAGCGTACTACGGTTGCGGTCTGCTTAAACAGTAAAGCTCTCGCCACAACCACACTCCCCTTTGGCATTTGGGTTATTGAACTTAAAACCTTCGTTAAGACCTTCCTTGACAAAATCCAGCTCAATCCCCTGCAGGTAAATCAGACTTTTGGCATCAACAATAATGTTGACGCCATCGATCTCAAATACCTCATCGTCTTCGTTAAGCTCATCAACGAATTCCAAGACATAAGCCATACCACTGCAGCCGGAGGTCTTTAAGCCCAAACGCAGGCCAACCCCTTTTCCACGGTTTTGCAGAAAAGTACGTACTCTATCCGCCGCTGCAGGCGTCATTGATATTGCAGCCATGTCAACTCCCGGCATTACTTCTGTTGCTTGGATTTGTATTCTTCCAACGCCGCCTTGATGGCGTCTTCTGCCAGGATTGAACAGTGGATCTTCACCGGAGGTAATGCCAGCTCTTCAGCAATGTCAGTATTCTTGATTGCGGCGGCTTCCTCTACAGACTTGCCTTTCACCCATTCGGTGACCAGCGAGCTAGAGGCAATCGCGCTACCACAGCCATAAGTTTTGAACTTGGCATCTTCAATAATGCCGTTGTCATTGATCTTCAGCTGCAGCTTCATCACATCGCCGCATGCAGGAGCCCCGACCATCCCGGTCACAACGGAAGGATCATTCTTATCGAACGTACCAACGTTGCGAGGGTTTTCGTAGTGGTCAATTACTTTTTCACTGTAAGCCATATTACCGCTCCAAATTCATCTGTCTGCTGGGAAAATTAGTGGGCTGCCCACTTCACCTGATTGAGGTCTACCCCATCCTTGAACATCTCCCACAAAGGAGACATCTCCTCAGCTTGCCGATAGAACTCTTGATAGTTTCTATCGCGTAATCAATCTCTTCTTCTGTGGTGTAACGGCCGATGGTGAAGCGGATTGAGCTGTGTGCCATTTCATCGTTCAGTCCTAGCGCCCGCAGCACATAGCTGGGTTCCAGACTGGCAGAGGTACAAGCAGAACCAGAAGATACCGCCAGGTCTTTCAGCGCCATCATCAGTGATTCACCTTCAACATAAGCAAAGCTGACATTCAGGCTGCCACAGAAGCGGTGTTCCATATCACCATTGACATAAGTTTCTTCGATATCTTTAATGCCATTCCACAGCTTGTCACGCAGATAACGGATACGTTGGTTATCAGATTCCATTTCTGCTTTAGCAATCGCCGCCGCTTCACCCAAGCCAACAATCTGATGTGTAGGCAAGGTACCGCTACGCATGCCGCGTTCATGACCACCACCGTGCATCTGGGCTTCCAGACGGATACGTGGTTTACGCCGAACATACAGGGCACCAATCCCTTTAGGACCATACATTTTGTGGCCGGAGATGGAGATCAGGTCAACCTTGGTCTGCTGCACATCCAGAGGCAGTTTACCTGCACCTTGGGCAGCATCAACGTGAAACACAATGCCTTTGCTGCGACACAGTTCACCGATAGCATCAATGTCCTGCACCACACCAATTTCGTTATTAACGTACATGATGCTGACCAGAATGGTGTCATCCCGCATCGCGGCTTCAATACGTTCCAGGGGGATCAGGCCGTTGCTGTCAGGATCGAGGTAAGTGACCTCAAAACCGTCACGTTCGAGATGACGGCAAGTATCCAATATGGCTTTGTGCTCGGTCTTGCTGGTAATAATGTGTTTGCCTTTTTTCTGGTAAAAATAGGCCACACCTTTAAGTGCCAGATTGTCAGACTCAGTTGCACCAGAGGTAAATACAATTTCACGGGGATCGGCATTAATCAGATCCGCAACCTGATTACGGGCGATGTCTACCGCCTCTTCAGCCTGCCAACCGTAACGGTGAGAACGGGATGCGGGGTTACCGAATACGCCGTCCATAGTCATGTACTGTGCCATTTTTGTAGCAACCCGAGGGTCAACTGGGGTTGTTGCGGCATAATCCAAATAAATAGGAAGCTTCATTACACACTCCGTACTGCGCAGTCTCTGTTGAGGCTACATACAACGTACAATTATCATTATTTATGGTTTACACAGAGTTGGCCTTAGGCACTGATCCTCTGTTGTTCCTGATGCATCTGATCCTGCTTAACGGAGATATACTGCACATCGCGTTTCTGCATCAACGCCGCAAGACTGATACCATTTAAAAAATCAGAAATCTGTTTACTCAAATCTCCCCAAAGAGAATGAGTCAAACAACGGGTGCCACTTTGGCAGTTAGACTGCCCTTGGCAGCGAGTAGCATCTACCGATTCATCTACGGCATTGACTACCATACCCACTGAAATATCGGTAGCTTCCCGTCCAAGACGATAACCACCACCTGGGCCGCGAACACTGGCTACCAGCCCCTGTTTTCTCAGTTTGGCAAAAAGTTGTTCAAGGTAAGATAAAGAAATGCCCTGCCGCTCAGAGATATCTGCGAGAGGTACAGGTCCCTGAGCCGAGTGGATGGCAACATCCAGCATTGCAGTGACCGCGTAACGACCTTTAGATGTCAGTTTCATTAATACACCACAGCTCTTGATTGGAGATGTCTGGATTTCATCATACCCTAGTATTTTAGTCAACTATAAATCCAACTTTAACGCTAGGATGATGGCCCAATTTCTTGACGAATACCCTGACGGCTTGGTCGGATATTTAACATTTTTAGCCGCCAGGATTCAATGCTGTGAGTTCACATTTAGCTATAAAAGTCAGATTTCTGGGTCAAAAGCATCAAGTGCTTGCTGGCGCTTCTCTGCGGCGGCAAGTTCTGCTTCGCAAAAATCCCCAACATCCAGTTGTGGCAATCTTTCGGTACAGACCGCGCCGCCCATGCCCTGAATGGCTTGGCATAGTTCCGCAACTTTGGAGTCCATCAAATGCATATGATCCAGCATCTGACCAATCGCGTTAGCGACCGGATCTGGATTATCGGGGGATACCGCATAAGCATCGAATCCATACTTCTTCGCCATGGCATTGCGACGTTCGCTCTTCTCTTTCGACTGCACAGTGGCAACGGTCACAGCTCGACCAGGAATACCAACCACTGTGGTATCTTTCGGTACATCTTTGACCACAACAGAGTTTGACCCCACCCGCGCACCATCGTGCATGGTGATAGGCCCAAGCACCTTAGCGCCGGCACCGATAACCACATTGTTGCCCAATGTTGGATGGCGTTTCCCCGCTTTCCAAGTGGTTCCACCTAATGTAACACCATGATAAAGCGTGCAATCATCACCAATTTCGGCCGTTTCACCAATCACCACGCCCATTCCATGGTCAATAAAGAAACGGCGGCCAATCACCGCCCCTGGATGAATTTCCACCCCGGTAGCCCACCGCGCAAACGTGGATAAGCAACGTGCCAGAAAATAAAATTTAGCCATCCACAACTTGTGACTGACACGATGCATCCAAATGGCATGCATGCCTGGGTAATTGAGCAGGATTTCCAGCGCACTACGCGCGGCAGGATCCCGATGATAGATGGACTGAATATCCTCTCTAATTCTTGATATCACACCCATTTGTGTTCCTCGGCTACTCTTTATTGCCTGGTTTATCGACTATTTTCTTTTCAATCGAGGTCAGGATCCCACGTAAAATGTTGAGTTCCTGAGTTTCGATTTGCGCCTTAGTAAACAACCGCCGCAGTTTTTGCATCACCTGCCCGGGATGATTTTTGATGATAAATCCGGTTTTCTGCAATGTGCGCTGCAGATGTTCATAAAAACGCTCATGATCTTCAGCAGACGGGTATTCCATAGGCTCGGCTGTTTGGGGCTGCACTTGCTGCAAATGTGCCATACGCGTTTCATAACACACAATTTGTACCGCCTGCGCCAGATTCAACGAGCTGTATTCTGGATTGGCCGGAATGAACAGATGATAATTACATTTTTGCAATTCTTCATTACTCAACCCATTGCGTTCACGGCCAAACACCATAGCAACCGAGCCATGTTGGCTTTGCAGCGCCAGTTTTTCAGCGGCTTCCCGAGGCTCCAACACCGGCCATTCTAAAGTGCGGCTACGAGCGCTAGTCGCAACAACTAGGCCACAGTCGTGGATAGCCTCATCCAGAGTATCCACTTTAACTAACGTTTTAAGAATATCAGACGCCCCGGCCGCCAAAGCGATGGACTGTCCGTCTGGCTCTACCTGAGGATCCACCAGATAAAGGGAAGATAATCCCATAGTTTTCATGGCCCTGGCGACGGATCCGATATTTCCCGGATGCGTGGTCCCCACCAACACCACACGAATATTGCTGAGCATGAAGATAACTGTCGAATCAAAAAAACAGGTGGCGGATATTACCATACCCACCAATTTTTTAAGACAGAAAAATCGGCAGTTGCCATCTTAATTAGGCAGGGTATAATGCCGCGGTTATTTTTCGTTCTTTTACATCCAGGGGATTGCAATGCATCCGATGCTCACTATTGGTGTGCGCGCCGCACGTGCCGCAGGCCAAGTTATTATGCGTGGTTTTTCTGAGTTAGACCGGGTTCAGGTCGACGCCAAAGGTCTGAATGATTTTGTGTCTAATATCGATAAAGAAGCCGAAGCGGCGATTGTTTATCAGATCCGTAAGTCTTATCCAGATCATACTATTATTGGTGAAGAAAACGGCGAAAACCGCGGTGAGAATCAAGATTACATGTGGATTGTAGACCCGCTGGATGGCACCAATAACTTTGTTAAAGGCCTGCCCCATTTCTCAGTATCCATCGCATTGCAACACAAAGGCAAAACCGAAGTTGCCGTGGTTTATGACCCAATACGTGATGAACTGTTTACGGCAGTTCGCGGCCAAGGTGCCAAGCTGAACGACTTCCGCCTACGTGTTAACAACCCTGTTGATTTAAGCCATAGCCTAGTGGCAACCGGCTTCCCATTTAAAGCACGCCAACATACCGAAACTTATCTGAAGCTGTTTGCAGAAACCTTCACCATTTGTGCCGACATCCGCCGTGCAGGTTCAGCAGCACTGGATCTGTGTTATGTAGCGGCTGGTCGCGTTGATGCCTTTTTGAAATTGGTCTCAAACCTTGGGATATTGCCGCAGGCGATCTGATTGTGCGTGAAGCGGGTGGTACCGTTACCGATCTTTCTGGTGGCTACAAATACCTGACCTCTGGCCATGTTGTTGCTGGTGGCCCAAAAACCACCTCATTGTTGGTAAAAAGTTTCCGACCACTGCTGAGCGAAGCCCTCAAGTAAGCGATGGTTGATGACCAGAAAAACCGCCGCTTGGCGGTTTTTTTATTTGCCGTTGCCCCCATTAGCATTACAAATATTTAACCATATGAAAATTTGTGAGACACATCACGCACTTTTCCATGCCCAGCGACACCGCTTTTGTCGATAATAACCCCATTATCTTTTGTTGGAGTTTTCATGGAATTATATCGGAAGTATGGCTCCAGAAGTCTAAAGGCCGTCGAGCATTTGGTACTGATATTAATTGCCTTTGCTACCATAGTGGCGATTGGTCAAGAAGTCTTTCACCTGATTGATATGCGCTCAGTGGAGCTGGCGGATCTGCTGTTACTCTTTATCTATTTGGAAGTGCTGGCGATGGTAGCCAATTATGCCGAATCGGGTAAATTACCCGTGCGAATGCCGCTCTATATCGCGATTGTCGCACTGGCACGGTATCTGATATTGGATATGAAAGCGATGGAAGACTGGCGGGTGCTAGCCGTGTCGCTGTCAACACTGGTACTGGCGAGCACGGTTGTGGTGATCCGCTGGGGGCAAATCAAAATGCCTTATCCGAAGAATCAGGATTACGATAACTAACATTCAGCCCGGTCACTTGCCGGGCTTTTTGATCTTACTAATGTTTATCTATTAGGTAGTTGGTGAAAATCTGTTCTGTGCTATGTTTAACGAGCTGAGTCATTTGACGAGATGATGGGAACCAATTATGGGTGATGATAACGTTGAAAGCTTTAAAGAAAGGCGAGCATCGCTAAGGGTTGATCTCGAAGCAGAAGAGATCCGCATTAACTGGCAGGACAAAGAAGAAAAACCGCATAGCGACACAGCTATCTGCATTGATTTATCTCGCAAAGGTCTACTACTTGAATACCGTCAACCATTTATCACTGGCACCTTGCTTGAGGTGACCTTTAACAGTGGTAGCGATGCCCAGAACATAGTCAAAGGGCAAGTATGTCGTTGTACTGAGAGCCAAACCGGCTACCGCATCGCGCTGCAATTATTTTAGTCAGCGTACGATTTTTACCGACTGTTCTATACTTTAGCGACTAAGTATCTAATGCTCTGGGAGAAAATCTATGATACTGCTTGTTGGCGGCGAAAAAGGTGGCAGCGGCAAAAGCTGCCTTGCGCAAAATCTTGCGGTACACATTACCCAGAAGTTCAACGCCAACGTGTTGATGGTCGATTGTGACCCACAAAGAACCACATCTGATTGGATCCAAGCCCGTAATAACGATACCTCACTGCCCGCGATTAACTGCATTCAGCTATATGGCAAAATACGTAACGACCTGCTGAGCCTTGATGAACGTTTTGATTACGTGATCGTCGATTGCGGTGGGCAAGACAATCTAGCGATGCGGGCGGCGATGTCGGTAGCAACCTATGTCGTGATCCCGCTGCGGCCCAAACGTCGCGATTTAAAAACGCTGCCCCATATGGAAGACATGCTGAGTACCTGTAAAATGGTCAATCCCAAAATGGTCGCGACTATCGTGCTGACACAATGCCCAGCACTGCCCACTCAGGGCAAACGTATTCTTGAGGCAAAGGAGGTGGTGACCTCTTTCGGACTGCGGGTGCTCAATGCGGTAACTTTTAGTCGCAACATATACGACGACAGTGAGGAAAAAGGCTCGTCGGTCATCGAATTAGAGCCGGATGGCAAAGCAGCGGAAGAGATCCGCGCAATTGCGGATGAACTGCTGGCCATTCCGCCGGAAAACTCTTATGAGCTTAACTGATTTAAAACGTAAGCAACAAAAACAGAAACCTAAACATGTGTCTATCGAAGATTTTATCGAAGATGCTACCAATTATGCTGCGGGCAAACCCAGCCGTTTGCAGCAAGGTGCTCGGCAAAAAATCCGCCTCACATACCTTTCGCCATGCCACTTTTAGCCTCAGTGAAGCCAGTATTCGGCAACTTGATGACGTCGCCCAATCCACCGGAATAGCCAAATCCCGGCTGCTCAGGATGTTCATCCACTATTATTGCGATCTGTCGGACGACGAACAGCAGGCACTCTTGACCCAAGTGCAGGATCTGCCGCCATCATCCGAGCAGTGACAATTTATTCAATGATTGCAGATCAGGCTGGCATCCGTGGTAATGCCTTGGCTGCGATCAATAAATTTACCTTTCAGTGCCAGAAAGTGGATCAATGCTTCGGCGTCCATATCACTGGCACTACAGGTATGGAAACGAGCATTGGCCCCAAAACGCTGTGACATCTGTAACAGCAACTCGCTTTTACTTAATCCTTGAGGATATTCCAGCAACAGTTGCAGCACTTCATGACCATGAACTGAGTCACTCATTATTTACTCCATAAAACGCATTAAAAATATAGCTTATATTGGTTTTATGCTGGTTTCACTGATTTAGCGCAATAACGCTGGCAATATATAATTCCCCTCCGCAATATGGGAAAATCGCCAAGTCCGTTAACTTAGCAGGTTTGCAATGTCACTGATCCTCGCCTTGACGCAACAGATGTGTCTGTATTTGGTAATTGTCTACCTCACCAGCAAGACGCCGTTGTTTAAGTTATTTACTGAAAACTCTACGCGTTTACCTCATAAGATATTTATCTATCTAGTTTTTTCAGCTTTCTGCGTCATGGCCACTTACTTCGGCGAACAAACCCACGGCGCTATTGCCAACACTCGCGCAATGGGAGCGGTGCTGGGCGGGCTGTTAGGTGGCCCCGCCACCGGATTTTTGGTAGGACTCACAGGAGGGCTGCATCGCTATACGCTTGGTGGCTTTACCGATATTGCCTGTGCGGTGTCAACCACCATGGAAGGCCTGAGCGCGGGCATGATCAACTTGTATCTGCGGCGACATGGGAAAAGCGAACTGGTATTTAATCCCATGTTGGTGGGCTTAGTGACCTTTTATGCCGAAATGATGCAGATGTGTATTATTCTGATGATTGCCAATCCTTTTGAAGAAGCCTTGGATCTGGTACGGCAGATTGCGCCGCCAATGTTGATTGTCAACTCGCTGGGCGCGGCATCATTTATGAGTATGGTGCGAGACCAAAAGACAATGTTCGACAAGCTGTCATCCACTTTTTCCACTAAAGCGTTAAAAATTGCCGAACGCAGTGTGGGCTTGCTGAGTAAAGGGTTCAATGAAACAACCAGCACCCAAGTAGCACAGATTGTCATCGAAGAAACCAATGTTGGTGCCGTAGCCATCACCGACCGGGAAAAACTCATGGCCTTTATCGGTATCGGTGCCGATCATCATTTGCCCGGCACGCCGATATCGTCACAAATCACCATGGATGCGATTCATCAAAACAAAGTGATGTTTGCTGACGGAGTGGAGTTCCCCTACTCCTGTTCTATCTCCCCGAATTGTAAGTTGGGTTCAAGTTTGGTGATCCCACTACGCAGCGACAATGAGGTTATTGGCACCATCAAGTTGTACGAGCAAAAAAACAAACTGTTTCTCAACATCAACCGTACGTTGGGAGAAGGGATCGCCCGCTTGTTGTCGAACCAGATCCTCTATGGCCGTTTTGAACAACAGCAGAACCTGCTGACCCAGGCGGAACTCAAGCTGCTGCAAGCACAAGTAAATCCGCACTTTCTATTCAATGCACTGAATACCATCAGTGCCATAATTCGGCGTAACCCTGATAAAGCCCGGCAGTTATTGCAGCAACTCAGTCAATTTTTGCGGATCAACCTCAAACGAACCACCGGCATGGTCAGCCTGGGCGATGAGCTGGAACATATCGAATCTTACCTGACTATCGAAAAAGCGCGCTTTATCGACAAGCTCAATGTCAGCATCGATATTCCGCAAGCACTGTATTCCGTGCAGGTTCCAGCTTTTACCTTACAGCCAATTATTGAAAACGCCGTAAAACATGGCACTTCGCACATGATGGAAACCGGAATTATTGAGGTCAAGGCGATACAACAAGAACAAGATCTTATACTGGAAGTTACTGACAATGCGGGCTTATACCAACCCAGAACAGATTCTGATGGCTTAGGAATGAATCTAGTGCACAAACGTATCCAAAACCTATACGGTGAGGAATACGGGGTAACCGTTGAATATGAACCCGAAGTATTTACCAAAGTTAAAATCCGTTTACCTAACAAGGTTTGAACATGATTAGCTGCTTGATTGTGGATGATGAGCCCTATGCCAGACAAGAACTGGCTGATTTGCTACTTCAGGCTGGCGATCTGGAAATCGTCGGCCAATGCAGCAATGCCCTAGAGGCGATGCAGGCTATCAGCAAGCATAAGCCAGATCTGTTGTTTCTGGATATTCAGATGCCGCGGATAAGCGGTATGGAACTGATCGCCATGCTGAACCCAGAAGAGATGCCGCGAGTGGTGTTTGTGACCGCCTACGATGAGTTTGCTGTGCGTGCCTTTGATAATCATGCTTTTGATTACCTGCTTAAGCCGCTCGACGAAAAACGCCTCAAGCAGACGCTGGAAAAAGTGCGGCGGGATTTACGCCCTAGAGCACTGGATGTGCTGTTACCACAATATCTGGAACATCTGCCCTGTTTCAGCGCAAACCGCCTAAAAATTATCGCGGTCAAGGATGTTGAATACGTGTTCAGTGACCTTGGCGGTATCCACGTAGCCACAGCAAAGGAGAAAGTACATACCGAACTCACACTGAAAGTGCTGGAAGAGAAAACTCCGCTGTTACGCTGTCATCGGCAGTATCTGGTTGCGCCATCAGCAATTGCTGAGATAGAAGTATTAGAAGCTGGCGCCGAAGTGACCACGCACAGTGGTGCCAAAGTCCCAGTTTCTAGGCGTTTCCTTAAACCATTGAAACAAGCATTTGGTTTCCAGTAACGGCGTAACCTCGGTATGTATCCCTAAACCCCTGACACGGATTTTCAACCGCTAAGTTGGATTATCTGACCGTTAAGCTACCACCCAAACCGCTCATCTGTATCAGTAACCGCTCAACCATCGCTTTTGACCGCTGACTCAAACTCAACTTGGCGTTGTTACGCAATTGTTTACACTTGCTACGATTCTAATTGGGGGAGACAAACCTATGTTGTGGTTCCTACTGTGCGTCGGTCTGCTGATCGGCGGCTACTTTATATACGGTACCTTCGTGGAGAAGGTATTTGGCATTAACAAACAGCGCCAAACCCCGGCTTATGCCCAAAATGACGGTGTTGATTATGTCCCAATGTCAAAAGGCAAAGTTTACCTGATCCAGCTGCTTAACATCGCTGGTGTGGGTCCAATCTTTGGTCCTATCTTGGGGGCACTATACGGCCCAGCGGCTATGTTGTGGATTGTTATCGGCTGTATTTTCGCAGGTGCGGTACACGACTACTTCTCCGGTATGTTGTCTGTCCGTAACAACGGCCAGTCTGTACCCAACTTGGCGGGCAAATATCTCGGTAAAAACGCCAAAAACTTCATGAACATTTTCGCACTGGTACTGTTGCTGCTGGTAGGCGTTGTGTTCATCTCTGCTCCTGCTGGCCTGTTAGGTAAACTGACTGGCTGGAGCGTCAGCATGTTCGTTGGCGTCATTTTCGTGTACTACCTGATCGCCACCATCGTCCCGATTGACAAGATCATTGGTCGCCTGTATCCCTTCTTTGGTGCCCTACTGATGTTCATGTCCGTAGGTCTGACAATTGCGATTATTGTCTCTGACCAGCACACACTGCTAGCCGGTTTCGGTCCTGGCGACTTCCTGCAAAACCTGAACCCGAAAGACGCGCCACTGTGGCCGGCACTGTTCATCACCATCGCTTGTGGTGCGGTATCTGGTTTCCACGCAACTCAGTCACCACTGATGGCACGCTGTGTTGAAAACGAATCCAACGGCCGTTTTGTGTTCTACGGTGCCATGATTGGTGAAGGTATTATTGCGTTGATTTGGTGTGCTATCGCCCTGTCATTCTTTGATGGCGTTCAGGGGCTGAGCGATGCCATGGCAGGCAACCCTGCCAACGTTGTGTATGGTGCATCTACCGGGCTGTTGGGCGCTGTTGGTGGTTTCCTGGCGGTACTGGGCGTTATTATTCTGCCTATCACCTCTGGTGACACAGCATTCCGCGCAGCACGTCTGATCCTGGCCGAATACTTCGGTATGCCACAGACCAAGATCTCCAAACGTCTAGTACTGGCTATCCCACTGTTCATATTGGGTGCCATTCTGACTCAGGTCGACTTTGGGGTTATCTGGCGCTACTTCGGTGTGGCTAACCAAGCTACCGCCGTGATGATGTTATGGACAGCCTCAGCGTATCTGCTCCGTCACAACAAACTGCACTGGATCTGTACCATTCCAGCCATGTTCATGACCGACGTAGTGATCAGTTTCCTGCTGAACTCCAACACCCTAGGCGCTGGGCTGCCAATGACAGTTTCCACCATTGCCGGGACTATCATGACAGTGTTAATCACCGGACTGGTGATCTACATTGGTAAAGGCAAGGCGCAGGAACTGGCGGCAACTGAAGCCGAAGAAGTTTAATAATAAATAAAAACGCAACATGAAAACCAAAACCAGTCTTTCGGGACTGGTTTTTTATTTACTAGAAGAGCAATCAAATAGCGCCTGGCTGCAAATGTTTAGCAAACGGGAAAGCCGCTTTCAAACGCTGAATTTCGGTTGCATCAGTAATTCGCAATAGCCACTGCCCTAGCTCCCAATTGCTCAACAAATCACTGTCGGCCAGCGGACTATAAACCCGAGTCGCATCGCGTCGCAGCAACTCCAGTTGTGCAGGCGCTACCATCTCATCCATGACCACCATATCCACCCGTTGCAACCAAGGGATCACTGCGATGGGTAATAGCTGCGGTGCTACATCTTGTTGTAATAATAGCAATTCGCCAGCACTTTCTGCGTCAGTAAAACACTGCTGATAACGGGTGCGGGTGAGGCCATCAAAACGTTCGCCATTCGTCTGCAGAAAACGCTCCCAGAAACGTCGACGCTGGTGGGCATTGGGTAATTGTTGCTGCACCTCTGCGCGTTTATCGGCAATAAAATCCATCAATGGTGCTAATGATGAGGGGAGCAAGGCTTCAAGCTTGCCACGAATATCTTTCGCAAACACTGGCGCCGCACCATTGGTACTTATGGCTACCACCAGTTGGCCGCGATCCACCAATGATGGGGTGATAAAATCACAATTGTCGGGGTCATCAACCACATTGACCATCGCCCCTTCCGCTCGAGCTAATTCGGCCAACTGCTGATTTAACTGTCGGTCGGCTGTGGCGATATAGACGAGATCGGCTTCTTGCAAATCGGCAGCTGTAACGGTTCGACAAGATAGCATAATGCGGCCACGGTCAGCATAAGCTGTAATGGCATCGCACACTTGCGGGGCAATCACGTGAATCTCGGCTTCAGAACGCGCGAGTAGATCCAATTTTCGACTAGCGACTTCGCCGGCACCCACCAGCAATACAGATAGATTCGAAGTATCGACAAATAGCGGGAAATATCGCATCAGTCCGGTTCCAAAGCTGACAAGAAATTGTCTGTCGGCACAACACCAACAGCGGTTACCGGATAGCAATATTCAGGTCAGTTATGACACTCGCTACGCTCGGCACTGCAATTCCAACACAGTTCGAAACTGGCGTCATTAAATTCGTGACATTGCAAACACTGCCATTGCGGCAGATCGGCATTCAGCGTTGCTAACTGTGACTGTGCCTGTTCCTGTTGTGACTCAGGGATCCACAGTTCAACCGTTTGCATATCAACCGGCAACTCACCAACGCCGCCCATTAATGCTTCACCACGTAACTCCACGGTTATACCGCAGGCTTCCAGCATACCTTTCCATGTATGCGCCTGAAGCAAATTTCCACCAGCAACCAGTATTTTACGTTCTTCCATGTGACTTCCTACCACTGCACTCTACCCACCAGGTAAAGAAAAATCAGGAATAAATCGGATGGACAAAAAATAAACTGTTTAATTTTTGTCAAGCGCCATGCTACTGCCTAGCAAAGCTGCTGTCGAGTTGTCTCAAGTAAAATTTTACTTTTTATCAACATTTGATTGTTAGTCACGGCAAATAATCGAACTCTATGCAATAAAAAAGCCACTCGAAAGTGGCTTTTTTAGCGATAAACCAGGGTTAAGGCATGATAGAAGGCTGATCAGCACCTTCTTTCTCAACCTGTACTGGCATCATATGTTCGCGGCAGATGCCCAACTTGATGGCCAAGAAACTCGCAACGTAGATTGAAGAGTATGTACCTACGGTAATCCCCATCAACAATGAAGTCGCAAAGCCATGGATCAAGGTACCGCCCTTAAGGAACAAGGCAATGACCGTGATGATGGTGGTACCAGTAGTAATAATGGTACGGCTCATCGTCTGGGTGATAGAGGTATTTACCACTTCCGTTGGGGTTGCTTTACGCATCTTCAGGAAGTTTTCACGGATACGGTCAAACACCACAATGGTATCGTTCAACGAGTAACCCACCACGGTCAACACCCCGGCCAGTACGGTCAAATCAAATTCCAATTGCAGGAAGGAGAATAATCCCAAGGTCACCGTTACGTCGTGTGCCAAGGCGGCAACAGCCCCTAATGACAGACGCCATTCGAAACGGAATGATACATATAGCAAGATACAGATAAGCGCGACTAATACCGCCAAAGAGCCTTGTTCAGCCAACTCCTTACCGACCTGTGGGCCAACAAACTCAACACTTTTCTGTTCCACTGCTGGATCCTGAGCCTTGGCTGCGCTCAGCACCAGTTTTACCTGATCATCACTTTTCACGCCTTCTTTGGTCTGTAAACGCACCACCACATCGCGGCTAGAACCAAAGTTCTGCACTACCGCGCCAGCGATGATTTCGTTATCCAGAGTATCACGCAGTGAGCTCAGATCTGCGGGTTTACTGAAAGTCAGCTGAATCGAGGTACCGCCGGTAAAATCCAGCCCCCAGTTGATGCCTTTAGTCGCCAAACACACCAGTGACAGCACCACTAAAATCAACGACATGATACTGATAGGTAGTGCATGACGGAGAAAGTTGACTGAGCCTTTAAAAGATAAAATCTGCAACATGTCCACGTTCTCCTATATAGACAACTTTTTCAAACGCTTGCCGCCCCATAGTGCATTAACAATCGCACGGGTACCCACAATTGCAGTAAACATGGAAGTAGCGATACCTATCATCAGTGTTACCGCAAAGCCTTTGATGGCACCGGTACCCACAGCAAACAGGATCAAAGCGGTGATAAAGGTGGTGATGTTAGCATCCGCGATAGTAGAAAACGCGTTACCGTAACCTTCATGAATCGCCTGTTGGATAGGACGCCCTGCCCGCAACTCTTCACGAATACGTTCGTTAATCAGCACGTTGCCGTCTACCGCCATACCGACTGTCAACACCATACCGGCAATACCAGGTAATGTCAGCACAGCACCAGGGATCATGGACATCACGCCAACCACCATCACCAAGTTAGCAGTCAACGCCAGGTTGGCGATGACACCAAAGGCGCGGTAGTAAATCATCATGAACAACAGCACAACGGCCATGCCCCAGATCATTGCTTGCAGACCATTCTGAATGTTCTCAGCACCAAGACTTGGACCAATAGTACGTTCTTCCACGATGGACACAGGGGCAATCAAGGCACCAGCACGCAACAACAGCGCCAGATTTTGCGCTTCGCCGTGTGTCAGCCCGGTGATCACAAAGTTACGTCCCAGACGCGCCTGAATAGTGGCGACGGAAATCACTTCTTCAACTTTATTCATTTTGACTGAGCCGTCAGGATTGCGCTCACCGCTGTCCTTGTACTCAATAAATAATGTTGCCATCGGTTTGCCGATGTTGTCTTTAGTCACATCAGAGAAAATACTGCCGCCTTTGGCGTCCAGATTGATACTGACCTGAGGCCGACTGTACTGGTCAAATGAAGGCTGCGCACCAGTGATATGATCACCTGTCAGCATCACATCTTTATGCAGTACCACCTCACCGCCTTCACGGCGTTTGTAAACTTCAGAACCCGCAGGAATACGTCCGGCCTTAGCTGCCGCCAAATCGGTTTTCTGATCCACCATGTGGAATTCAATAGAGGCGGTCGCACCGAGAATTTCTTTGGCTCGCGCAGTATCCTGTACGCCCGGTAACTCAACAATAATACGCTCGGCACCTTGACGTTGCACCACAGGCTCGGCCACCCCCAACTCGTTAACACGGTTACGGATAGTGGTGATGTTCTGGGTCAGTGCATCTTCTTTAATCTGGCGTAAATACTGTTCACTCATTGACGCTAACAACACAAAGTTGTCGCCGTTACTGGTATCAGTAAACACCATTTCATTGTTGGAATGGGTTTTCAGGTATTGCTCCGCTTTTGCCAAGGTATCGGCATCACGGAAACGCACTTCAATGCCTTTAGGTGTCGCTTTGGCACCGGCGTAGCGAATGCTCTGCTCACGCAATTGGCTCCGGAAATCCGCCACTTTAGCGTCTTCCATCTTGCGAATAGCTTCGCTCATATCCACTTCCATCAGGAAGTGCACACCGCCACGCAAGTCAAGACCGAGTTTCATCGGATTAGCACCGAGTTTCTCCAGCCATGCCGGAGTCGCAGGTGCCAAATTGAGGGCTACCGAAAAGTTTTCCCCCAGCGTAGAAGCAATAGCTTCCTTCGCCAGCAGTTGATCCTCAGCATTATTAACCCGCACCAGCAACTGGCCGTTTTCCAGTTCTGAGCGCTTGATTTTTATGCCTTTACTGGCCAACAGTTGTTCAACTTGAGATTCAGTGGCTGGAGTCACAGCAGCGCCGCGAGTTCCCACCACCTGCACCGCATGATCCTCACCGAAGAGGTTAGGTACAGCATAGAAAGCACCTACGGCGATAATAATAATCACCAGTAGGTTCTTCCACATAGGATACTTATTTAACACGCCTCAGCTCCCTTGGCTTACAGCGACTGCATAGAGCCTTTAGGCAATACCGCCGCAATATAGTCTTTTTTAATGGTGATTTGAGTGTCGTCGTTAAGACTGAGCAGCACGTAATCATTGTCATCGGCAATTTTGGCTATCTTGCCGACTAAACCGCCACTGGTCAGCACTTCATCACCTTTACCCAGAGAGGACATCAGGTTTTTGTGCTCTTTCACACGCTTGGACTGCGGACGGAAAATCATGAAGTAGAAGATAAGTGCAAAAATCGCCAGCATAAACACCAGTTCCATGGTGCCGCCAGACTGGGGTGCACCATTAGCTGCACTCGCATAAGCATTTGAAATAAACATAGTTTTCTCTTCTTATTAACAGTAGGTTCAATCAATCGGATCAGGCACTTCTCGCCCTTGACGGCTATAGAAATCCTTTACAAAGGCGTCTAATGTACCTGTCTCGATAGCGCCACGCAAACCTTCCATCAATCTTTGATAATAACGCAGATTATGGATGGTATTGAGACGGGCACCGAGCATCTCATTACAACGGTCAAGATGGTGCAAATAAGCCCGAGAGTAATGCTTGCATGTATAACAATCGCACTCAGGATCCAATGGTGATGTGTCATCCCTGTGACGCGCATTACGAATTTTTATCACGCCATCGCTGGTGAACAGATGTCCGTTGCGTGCATTACGGGTTGGCATCACACAGTCAAACATATCCACACCGCGGCGCACACCTTCCACTAAATCTTCCGGTTTACCTACGCCCATCAGATAACGGGGTTTATCAGCCGGGATCTGCGGACAGATATGTTCCAAGATACGATGCATGTCCGCTTTAGGCTCGCCAACCGCGAGGCCACCGATGGCATAACCATCAAAGCCGATGTCCACCAGCCCGGTTAAACTCTCATCACGCAGGGTTTCGTAGATGCTGCCCTGAATAATCCCAAACAGTGAGTTGGGGTTTTCTAAACGATCAAATTCTTCGCGGGAACGCTTGGCCCAGCGCAGCGACATCTCCATTGACTTACGCGCTTCATCCGGTGTTGCCGGATAAGGCGTACATTCATCAAAGATCATCACGATATCAGACCCGAGCGCATGCTGGATCTGCATCGATTTTTCGGGATCGAGGAAGATTTTTTCGCCATTGATGGGAGAGCGGAAATGCACGCCTTCTTCGGTAATTTTACGGATATCACCGAGACTGAATACTTGAAAGCCACCAGAATCCGTCAGGATTGGCCGCGGCCAGTTCATAAAATCGTGCAGGTCACCATGCTTGCGCATGATCTCTTCACCAGGACGCAGCCACAAATGAAAGGTATTGCCCAGCAGGATGTCCGCGCCAGTTGCCCGCACTTCTTCCGGGGTCATGCCCTTGACCGTGCCATAAGTACCAACGGGCATAAACGCTGGCGTTTCTACGGTGCCACGTGCAAATATCAAACGACCGCGACGCGCGCGGCCGTCAGTGGTATCCAGTTCAAATTTCATTGATTACCTCGTCAGAGAAACAGTCCGACTTGCTTCGGCCAAAGGCCCTAAATAAAGAAGGCAAGCGGTAACGCTATGCGTCCCCTTGCCCATAACACCTGCTACGGTTGGTGCAGCAGTATAGCGTAAGCACAGTGCTTAGTTTACTTTTTGGTCACAAACATGGCATCACCGTAGCTGAAGAAACGGTATTTCTGCGCGACTGCGTGATGGTAAGCCGGCATCACATGTTCAAAGCCAGCAAAAGCGCTGACCAGCATGATCAGCGTCGACTCCGGCAGATGAAAATTGGTGACCATGGCATCCACCACTTTAAAATCAAATCCTGGGTAGATGAAGATATCGGTATCACCACAAAATGGCTGAATTTCGCCACCGTTAAACTTGGCAGCGCTTTCCAATGACCGAACCGAGGTAGTGCCCACGGCAATCACCCGCTTACCGGCGGCTTTAGTGGCGCGGATAGCATCAACCACATCGGCAGGCACATTGGCCCATTCAGAATGCATATGATGTTTTTGCACATCATCAACCCGTACCGGTTGGAAAGTACCGGCACCTACATGTAGCGTCACAAAGGCTTGTTTGACCCCTTTGTCCTTGAGTTTTTGCAGCAACGCCTGGTCAAAGTGCAATCCTGCGGTAGGTGCGGCTACCGCGCCGGGATTTTTACTGTAAACCGTCTGATAGCGTTCTTTATCGGCATCTTCATCCGGCCGGTCAATATAAGGCGGTAATGGCATGTGTCCAACCGCTTCCAGCATTGACAGAATGGTACCCTCCCCTGTAACTGCAACTCAAACAGCGCATCATGGCGAGCCAGCATTTTCAACCAATAGCCACCATCCAGCTCGATTTCGCTACCGGGTTTGGGGGATTTGGAACTGCGCACATGCGCTAACATGCGCTTATCATCTAACATGCGTTCCAGAAGGATTTCCAGTTTGCCACCACTGGCTTTATGGCCAAATACCCGGGCGGGAACCACCCGAGTATTGTTGAAAACCATCAGATCGCCTTCTTCGACTAAATCAAGAATATCAGTAAAATGAAGGTCATCGAGCGCACCGGTATTACCTTCCAGATGCAACAATCTGGAAGCACTGCGTTCAGGCATAGGAAACTTGGCGATCAACTCTTCGGGAAGATCGAAAGCGAAATCTGCAACTCGCATTGAGGAGCCTCTGCATAGCGAAAATCGGCCGCTAGTCTAGGGGCTGGTCGGGACAAGATCAAGAACCCTTGGATTCCGACTCCGGTATTTCCTCTTGCTTGTGTTCATCCATCATTGGCGGGCTGGACAAGATCTGCTCAAACGGAATGTCTACTTGTACCCGTTTGCGTTGAGGTTGGGGGTCTTTACCGATAAATTTGCCGATCCAGTTCCACATCATCCTTGATCCTTAAAACCAACAGCATTGAAAAATCAAACGCACACCGTACTATATGCGCGCACCAGCATCTGTGATGCTTTTCATACTCTGGTGCGACATAATAGCCCGATGATAAAAACACGCAAGTACAAATTATGAACTTTCTGGCCCATCTGCATCTGGCCGATATTAGCGGAACCTCTCTTGCTGGCAACCTCGCGGGCGACTTCGCCAAAGGCAATATCACAGACCATCCATTCCACCTGCAACAAGGGATCTGGCTGCATCGCCAAATTGATCGCATCACCGATGAACATGAGCTGACCCGCGACTTGCGCCGCCAGTTTCCCAAAGCACTGCAACGGGTAGCACCAGTGCTGATGGATTTAGCGTTTGACCACATGCTGGCACGCTACTGGGAGGAATATCATCAGCAAACGTTAGCCGTATTTTGCGCCCAGGCTTACCAACAATTGGAGCAAACCACCGAGTTACCAGAGCGCCTGCAACGCCTGCTCCCTATGATGAAACAAGACAACTGGTTATGCGCTTACGCGGGACGCGCTGGGCTGGAAGCCGCCTTGCAAGGTGTTAGCCGACGCATATCCCAACCCCAGTTGTTTCAGGGAGCCGCTGTGGCACTCAAAAGCTCGATGTTGAAGTCGAGATCGCCTTTCGCACTTTATATCCACAATTGATGGCTTACAGCCGGATGCTGGCACGCAAAACACCAGAACAATACCTGCCGCGCGGCTGAGTTTTTGATAGAATGCCGTCCGCTCAAGGAGGCTTTATGCAGAAATTTCATTACCAACCACCGACAATACCTTGGCTGGATATTCGTTATCGCGATCGTGACATTATTGTCATCAATAAACCGGTCGGCTTGCTTTCCAATCCGGGAATGGCCGCAGAAACCCACGATTGCGCCCTCACCCGCCTGCAACAGTTATATCCAGAGACATTACTGGTGCATCGCCTCGATTGCGCTACGTCGGGGATCATGGTGTTTGCGCGCAGCAAAAAAGCCGAATCCAATCTAAAAACTCAGTTTCAAGAACGCCGTAACGATAAGCTTTATATTGCCGAAGTTTGGGGGATTGTCGCACAGGATGAAGGCACAGTGGACTTGCCATTAGCGGCAGATAAACAACACCCACCGCTGCAAAAAGTAGATGATGCAGGACGTAAAGCAATCACTCACTACCGTGTGCTAGAGCGCCGAGACAACGCCACGTTAGTCGCACTACAGCCAGCAACAGGGCGAACACACCAACTCCGAGTTCATATGCTAGCGTTGGGGCATCCCATTCTGGGAGATGATTTTTACGGTGATGCACAAGTACAACAAGCGCGGCCACGCCTGTGCCTCCATGCCGCCAGTTTGCTATTCAATCACCCCTGGTCAGGCAAAGAGATGCACTTTGTCAGCATGGCCGGTTTTTAAACTGGCCGCAAAGTCTTAAGCACTAAGTTTTTCAGCCAGATAACGCCCGCCGTTATCGCTGCAAAACGCCAAGATATTCGCGTCTTGCAACAGCAGGTATTCACCAAACAGATTGCCTTCAGCTTCTTCCAAGCGCAGGCCTTCGGCAGTATCTGTGACAGCCATTTCATCTAAACTATGGCAGCCATCGCTGAACCAAGTTTCCATGAACCATTTGCCGTTGTCGCGAAACAGCTGTATTTCATCATTCACTTGCTGCCGAGGATCTCGCCAACACCCCACAAACTGGCGTTCATGGTGATGACCTTGTTGCAATCTGCGACGTTTTTCCAACGCAGAAAGACCGGAAAGTTTACTCAGTCCCTGCAATTGCAACGGTACTTTATTCTGGATATCCAGCAGTAAACCCATAATACTTTTGCCCCCAAATGCAAAAAGTAATAAAAACGTAAAAATATGATCAAAACAGTTACAAACCAAACAGTTAGTCATAACTTGCTGATGCGTGCGCAGTGTAACTTATTGCGCCAGTAAAAGCGCGATAAAGATCACATCAAGTGGCTTATTTCAGCACTTGGTGAAGTGGTTCACAGCTTTTAGGAAGATAAGACAAAGGCAACCATTTGGGTTGCCTTTATGAGTCAAATAGAAAGGATTACCGAGTCTGCTGTGCCCGCTCGGCGCCGATACAGGCCGCCGCGGTAAACACCACGTCAGTTGAGGAATTCAGCGCTGTTTCAGCCGAATCTTGCACCACACCAATAATCATACCTACCGCGACCACCTGCATGGCAGTGTTGTTATCTATGCCAAACAAGCTGCATGCCAGAGGGATCAATAATAACGAGCCGCCAGCGACGCCAGAAGCACCACACGCAGAAATTGCGGCAATGACGCTCAACAACAGCGCGGTGGGCATATCAACCGGAATTCCCAAAGTAGTTACCGCTGCTAATGTCAGTACGGTGATGGTAATCGCCGCGCCGCCCATATTAACCGTAGCGCCCAAAGGGATAGACACCGAATAGGTGTCTTCATGCAATTGCAACTTTTCGCAAAGCGCCATATTGACGGGAATATTGGCGGCGCTGGAACGCGTGAAAAACGCCGTCACACCACTTTCCCGCAAACAGGTCAAAACCAAAGGATAAGGGTTGCGGCGGATTTTGTAATATACCAACAACGGGTTGATCACTAAGGCAATAAACAGCATGGCACCCAGCAAGACGGCTAACAAATGAGCGTAGCTGGCAAGCACGCCAAAACCGGTTTCAGCCACCGCAACAGCCACCAGCCCAAACACCCCCAAGGGCGCCAGACGAATGACAAAACGCACCATCTGCGAAATGCCATGAGCAATGTCCCCAAATACCTGTTTGCTAGCATCACTACCGTGGCGCAGCGTCAAGCCAAGTCCAATCGCCCACACCAAAATACCGATATAATTCCCTGACATCAGCGCATTGACCGGATTATCAATCAAGCGGAACAACAGCGTATGCATGACTTCAACAATATCCTGTGGCGGTGTCAGTTGCTGTTGTGACAGTTGTAATTCAAGCGTCGAGGGAAAGAGAAAACTGGCAACAACTGCGGTCAGTGCGGCGGCAAAGGTCCCAACAAGATAGAGGATCACCACAGGCCGCATATTCGTTTGGGTATTTTTCTTTTGATTAGCAAGCGAGGCCGCAACCAGGACAAACACGAGAATGGGTGCGATGGCTTTCAACGCCCCAACAAACAATTCACCAAGAAACGCGATATTTTTGGCCCACTGAGGAGCCATAACGGCGAGCACAATGCCCGCGACAATGCCGATAAAAATCTGCAGCACCAAACTAGTGCGCAACAATCGCTTAAAAACAGAGGAGGATGGGTTCATTCGTTAACCTGTCGTTATTATTCATGATGGCAAGTGCCATTGCAGCTACGTTTTTAACGGAGATATAGCGGCTTGTCTAGCCGCCACCGAGGAAAAACGTAAAATCATGGTCAATAACGGCAAGTTACTTTTCTGTCAGCGACTTGGCGCCACGTAGCATGGCTTCAACCAGTTCACGGGCATCAAACTTTGTCAGGGCTTCATTAGCGCCTACTTGATGCGCCTGACTGACGCTGATTTCGCTCGAAAGTGAAGTGTGCAAAATAATATAGGCGTGACGTAACAGCGGATTATCACGCACCTCAAATGCCAGTTCGTAACCATCAAGCCCCGGCATTTCAATGTCACTCACCAGAATATCTATCGGTTTTTGTTCCGCAGCACACTGCTCCATAATCGACAAGGCTTCCTTGCCGTTGGAAGTGACATCATAGGGGATATTGAGATCATCTAAAGCATCGCATAGCTGTTTACGGGCCACTTTCGAGTCATCAACCAACAAAATGCGCAACGGCCGCAGCAGCTCACGTTGAATATCGGTCACCCCAGCAAGATTCTGTGCTGCCAGTGGGAAAATTTTGGATAATAACAGTTCCAAATCCAGCAGTTGGATCAACTGGTTATCGTAACGAGTCACCCCGGTAAGAAACGCATTTTTACCAAGATTGGATGGCGGCGATTCGATATCGCGCCAATTACACTCCACAATTTTTTCAATGCCGCGCACCAAAAATCCTATCACCATCCGCTGGCAGTCCGTGATGATGATATAAGACGATGCCATTTCATTCTGGCTAATAGGTGCATAACCAACGGCGGCTGCCATATCCACCACCGGAATGGTGTGTCCGCGAATAGCCGCGGCGCCGACAACGCAGGGATGCGCGTTAGGTAGTTGACTCAGTGGTTGGAATGGCACCAACTCACGAATTTTCAAGGTTCCCATGGCAAATAACTGACGCTGCGACAAACGAAATAGCAGCAGCCCTTGCGACTGGTTGGCCTTGTTTTTCATGAATACTCCGAAAATAAAAAACGATAATTATCGCGCTTTAGCATAACACAGCTGTTATGAGGTAGAGTCACTGCGGTAGGATCCAGTGCACAAGTTTTAGCCTTGTAGTCGATAAAGCACATCAAAAACAAACTGATCCCAGCCATCATCAGCAAAAGCATCTTCATATAATGACCGAACTTGTGCCACCGCATGCACTGGGGCCGCACCATCGCTCATCAACAATTCCGCCATCATGATCCCCAGCAGTCCGGCATCAGCCGCCGTCAGCAACAGCTTATGTCCTAATTGCAACTGCTGCGCCACAAAACTATGAGCCTGCGGTAATAACTGCGCTAAGGTTTGCAGTAATTGCTCATCTGGCGTCAAGCACTCAGGTAATGGCAATTGTAGTTCAGCCACCGCAGCATTCACGGTGGCAGTTGGCTGCAACTGCAATAATGCAAGCAACTGATGTGCTTGCATTAATTGCGGTAACGCAAGCTGCGGCGTCATTGTTAACGCGGCGACATTATCATTTAACCAGATCAGTTCCACTTTTCTTACCACAACACCTCGGGAATATCGGCAATGACAATACCGCAATGTTTATTCGTGATTGGTGATATTCAGCAAAAATTTACGCTTCTGCCTGCTCTAACGCCAGCAATTGCTGCTTCATCGTCAGCCCCCAAGCATAGCCCGTCAGCGTACCATTTTTTCCTATCACCCGATGACAGGGGATCATAATCGCAATAGGATTGGCACCGTTCGCACTACCCACCGCTCTGGCCGCCTTGGGTTGTTGTAAACGGTTAGCTAATTCACCATAACTGCTGACATTACCGTAGGGAATTTGTAACAGCTGTTGCCAAACCCGCCGTTGAAACGCTGTACCGATTGGGGCTAACGGGATACTGAATTCACGCCGCTCCCCAGCAAAATACTGTTGCAGCTGCGCTACCGTTTGCAACAACCACTCGCGAGCCTGCGTGACTGACGCTGGGGTTGTTGCCTGAGAGACAGCCAAGCGCGCCGATACTGGCCTGAGATCAGTTAATCCGGCACTGCTTGCGGCCAACCACAAAGGGCCACAAGGCGAGTCCATGGTTAGCTCCGCCACTGGCAATAACGGCCTCGTGGTTGATATCAGATGGTGGCTCATATGCGACTCCGACGATTGTCACTATTAGGGTTATTGGTAGTATTATTGGCAGCCGCTTGCTGCCAGAGAGTTAACGTCAGATAACTGCCCCAAGGCGATGCGGTGGCCACAATCTGCTGCATTGTGGTTTTCATGTCTGCGGCGGCAGTTGCTGGCAACAACTGTAGTAATTGTTTTTTGACCACCAAATCACCGCTTAACAAAACATCAGGCGCTGAAAGCCCCCGCATTGCGGCATAAGCAACGGTCCACGGGCCGATGCCTTTAAGGGTTTGCCAGTCGTCTAATAACGCTTGGTCGGCGGTAGAAGGCTGAGTTACGGTTTGCAGATAATCGGCCAGGCGCTGTAATGTCTGCTGCCGACTTTGTGGCATTGGCAGTGCCGCACACACAGCGCCAGTCAACGCGGTCAGTGCTGGGAAAAACACACAGTCTCGGCCATTTATCTGCAATGTTTCGCCTGCTTGTTGCAACAGTTGCCGCAACAATTGGGTGGCTTGTGACAAACTGACCTGTTGCCCCAGTATGGCCCTTACACCCGCCTCTGCAACTGAGCCACAGCCTGGCAGCCGTAATCCTGGCTGTAATTGCAGTTGTGGCAACAAATGCAGTAATGCCGATAAGCCACGGTTAATCGCCGCAGGTTCGGCATCCAAGTCCAACACCTGTCTTAATTGCCGTAACCACATCGGCAACAAACTGAGCGCATCGTCTGCAACCAGCGCGACCTCTACCTTAAACCTATGTTGCTCAGGTTCATTCACAGCAAAAAACCAGCCTCGAAGCTGTTGCTGTAACTGTTTGACGACCAGTGTACGGCCATAACCTTGTTCATCATGTTGTTCAAACCATTCCATGCCCGCAACGGCGCGTTGCTGTAAAAACTGTCGCAACGACTGCCAAGCGTAGGGCGGCCGATAACTCAGATAAAGTGCGATGTTAGCTGGCGCTGACTCAACTGCCGGGCGATGCCGGATAGCGCTTGGCGTTAGCT
The DNA here is from genome assembly GCF_018394335.1 of Shewanella dokdonensis. Classification (NCBI taxonomy): domain Bacteria; kingdom Pseudomonadati; phylum Pseudomonadota; class Gammaproteobacteria; order Alteromonadales; family Shewanellaceae; genus Shewanella; species Shewanella dokdonensis. The sequence continues at coordinate 474,618 of NZ_CP074572.1, forward strand.
GTAATCGCTGCTGAAAGACCTCATTGAAACGCCGTATGCTATTGAATCCTGAAGCCAATGCCACTTGGGTCACCGGCATATCGGTTTCATGCAATAACTGTTTAGCAAACAATAGGCGGCAATAGATAGCGTACTGCAAAGGCGAGGTGCCTAACGCATCAGCGAATAGTTTTCGCAGCCAGCGGCTACTGATCCCCAACCGCTGCGCCAGTAATTCAACGGCTTGTTGTGTGTCACCGTTGAGCGCGCCCTGCTCTATCAGACACATTGCTCGCTCTAAAGTGGTACGGGTACCACGCCAGGCACTGGAACCGGGCGCACTTTCAGGGCGGCAACGTAAACAGGGACGTAAACCCGAGGCCGCTGCCGCCGCAGCACTGGCAAAATATTGCACATTTTTCTCACTGGCGCTCACCGCGGGACATACTGGACGACAATAGATCCCTGTGCTCAGCACTCCCACAAAAAAACGCCCATCAAAACGGGGATCTCGACTAAGACGCGCTTGACGACAAATCGCCGTCGATAAACTGGAAATACTCATAGGTTACGCCTGCAGTCAGCCATTGCTCGCCAGAGTACCCAACTGTGATACAAGTGACTAGCGGAAAACGGCACTCAATTATCATTGGAACTCATCACGGTTATGACATCATCAGCCGATGCCGATTAACTCATAAATAGGGTATCCTATAGCGAGTAAACTCAATCAAGAAAACATCATGATCCAGAAGCTGTTCAATCTCTTTGAAGGCTGGACTAATCCGTTACCAGATATAGATCCGCCACAACCTCCGAAAGGACTACTGGCATTTTGCCGTCACTACACCCGCGGTTTTGAAAAACCACTCATCATCATGTCATTACTGACGGCATCGCTGGCGGTATTAGAAGTCTCACTGTTTGGCTTTATGGGGCAATTAGTCGACTGGTTAGTAACCAAAGACCCCGCTACCTTGCTGGAACAAGAAGGCGGTAAGTTACTGGGCATGACACTGATGGTGTTGGTGCTGATCCCGCTGCTAACGCTGGCTCATGCACTGATTGTATATCAGAGCCTGCTAGGTAATTATCCTATGTCGGTGCGCTGGCTAGCACACAAATACCTGCTTAAACAAAGTGTGGCTTTTTACCAAAATGATTTTGCCGGGCGAATTGCCACCAAGGTGATGCAAACATCCCTGGCGATCCGTGAAACCGTGATGAAACTGCTGGATGTACTGGTCTACATTCTGGTGTATTTCACTTCTATGGTGGTGATGATGGCACGCGCTGACTGGCGCTTGATGTTACCCATGATGATGTGGCTGGTATGTTACGTCTGTCTGCAATGGTATTTTGTGCCGCGCTTGAAACGCGTGGCCAGTGAACAGGCTGATGCCCGCTCCACCATGACCGGCCGGATCGTAGATAGCTACACCAATATCACCACGGTAAAACTCTTTGCCCATACCCATCAGGAAGCAGACTATGCCCGCAATAGCATGACAGGCTTTTTGCATACGGTTTATCAGCAGATGCGCCTAGTCACTGGCATCAATGTCAGTGTGCAGATACTGAACTATCTGCTGGCATTTGCCGTTGCCGCCCTGTCTATCTGGTTGTGGATGGGCAGCGCCATCACAGTAGGCGCCATTGCCATTGCCGTCAGTCTGGCGCTTCGGCTCAATGGCATGTCACAGTGGATCATGTGGGAAGTCAGCGCGCTGTTTGAAAACATAGGTACTGTCACGGACGGTATGCATACGCTATCGCAGCCCGCCAAGATTACCGATGCACCGGCAGCACAACCCATACAGGTTGCGAAAGGGGCTATCGACTTCAACCATGTCAATTTCCATTACGGCGAACAAAACGGGGTACTGAATAATCTGGATCTGCATATCAAACCCGGCGAAAAAATTGGTTTGGTCGGCCGTTCCGGTGCGGGTAAGTCAACGATGGTCAACCTGTTGATGCGTTTTTATGATGTCGAAGACGGTAGCATCTGTATTGATGGGCAGAATATCCGCGAGATCACACAGGATTCATTGCGCTCTAACATCGGGATGGTGACCCAGGATACTTCACTGCTGCACCGCTCCATTCGGGAAAATATTCTCTATGGTAGGCCCGATGCCACAGAAGTAGAAATGCTACAGGCCATTGAAAAAGCACAGGCAAAAGAATTTATTGCAACCCTGACAGATCCTAAAGGGAATAGTGGCCTGGACGCCCAAGTGGGAGAACGCGGCGTTAAGCTCTCTGGTGGGCAGCGCCAGCGTATTGCCATCGCGCGAGTGCTGTTAAAAGATGCACCAATCCTGATTTTGGATGAAGCTACTTCTGCACTGGACTCTGAAGTTGAAGCGGCTATCCAAGAAAGTCTCTATCAACTGATGGAAGGCAAAACCGTTATTGCCATCGCCCACCGGCTATCCACCATAGCCGCGATGGATCGGTTGATAGTGTTAGATCAAGGACGAGTGGTTGAACAGGGAACCCACCAGCAACTGCTGCAACACAACGGCATTTATGCACACTTGTGGGCTCATCAGACCGGGGATTCCTTGGCGTTGACTAGGTTCAACCATCAGAACGGTTAAGCCTTCAGACTTATCATGACCTATGTTGGCGCGATAGCGTCTGCGCCAACAAAAGAGCGCCCCAACAACCGCAAGGTCTGGGCGCGCTCCACTCACCACTCGCCAGAAAAGATAATATTGCAGTAGCCGCTAATATCGTTCGCCGCCAATGCCCCATAACACGCCACGAGTTGTCTGAAAGATACCGTGCATAGCGAAATCGTTATCCCGGCAAAGACGGCTAACGGATAGACACCAAAATTTTACTAAAAATCTGCACTTACACCGTTGAAATTTTGCGCCTTTGCTACACTTTTCTCATCACAATTCTGTTGAGAGAAAAGGCATCATGAACTGGCGTAAAATGAAAATTGCTTGGCGTGCTGGTGTAAGTTTCGGTTTGATTGCAATCATTATGATCTTGATGGCAGTTTTTTCTGTGCAGCAGATGAATCAGCTCAATAACGCGTCCACCGAAATCAACAAAAACTGGCTACCGAGTGTACGTCAGAATTCGGCTTTACTATATCTCACCCAAAAATTGCGAGTCGCAGAATTTACCCATGTACAGCAGTCCCGAGAAGAAGATATGCGTGCGACTGAGCAACAATTTGTGGTGATCATGCAGGATATCGAAAACTCTGAAAAACAATATCAACATCTTATCGATCCCAACTCTGCAGAAGAAAAACAACTATTTGAGCGTTATTCCCAAACAAAACAACATTATCTAGCACAACATGATGAATTTTTAGTCATCTCCAAGCAAAACCTGACACAGCAGGCCTTTTCTAAATTAATGGACATGGAGCCCACCGCCAAAGAACTTGAACAAGCGTTGCAGGCGATGATTGAGTTCAACAACAAAGGGGCGGCCAACGCCAGTGATGCTGGCGATATGCGTTACGAGTTTGCCATGACCGCCATAGGCATTGTGTTGTTGCTCAGTTTTGCCGTCATGGGCGTTATCAGTGTGATATTTACTCGCAGCATTGTGCGGCCACTGGCCGAAGCTGTTGCCAGTGCAGAAGCTGTAGCGGATGGCAATCTTAATCATGTCATCAACGATGAAGGTTCCGATGAACCCGCGGCGGTGATGCGCGCCATGCAAAATATGCAGCGGCAGTTGCGAGATACCATTAGCCAAATATCTACCGCATCAACCGCGCTTTCCAATGCAGCGTTATTGTTGAATCAACAAACAGATGCCAATCGACAAGAACTTAATATCCAAAATGGTGAAATTCAATCCGCTGCGACCGCAGTAACGGAAATGACCAGTGCAGTAGAAGAGGTTGCCCTCAATGCACAGTCCACCTCAGATGCGACAGAGAAAGCAGAATCGTCGGTGCAAGATGGTTTCGCCCAAGTTGCACAAACCACCGAGCAGATAGTCGCGGTGGGTAAAGAGATCACCCGTTCAAATCAACTTTCCAGCGATTTAGCCCGTAGAGTTGATGATATCAGTAAGGTGCTGGATGTTATTCGCGCGATTGCGGAGCAAACTAACTTGCTGGCCTTAAATGCTGCGATTGAAGCTGCACGGGCAGGCGATCAAGGCCGTGGTTTTGCCGTGGTAGCTGATGAGGTGCGCACACTGGCACTGCGGACACAAAATTCCACCGAAGAGATTGAGTCGACCATCAGATTAGTGCAGCAAGAGTCTCGCCAGGCGGCGGACGCCATGCAAAAAAGCCATCAGCAGGCGCAGGCAATGGAGGAGAACGCACGGGCAACACGTCAGAGTATTGAGATAATCGCCTCGCAGATTAAAGATATCAGTCAACGCACCCTATTAATCGCTAGCGCCGCAGAAGAACAGGTAGCGGTCGCCAGAGAAGTAGACCAAAACCTAAATAATATTCAAAGTGCCTCGTCCACGATTACCGATGGGGCCAATCAAACCGCAACCGCCAGTACAGAATTACAGCAACTGGCGCAACGACTGAAAGATTTAGTCAGTCGTTTTCAGTTCTAACCAATATTAACTGACCCTAAGGACATGATGTGGCGAGGATGAGTTAGCTTGGACTCAACATGTTGCAACGCCATGCAGCGAGCTCAAGGATGCCACGCATAATGGCGAAGCAGCATTCTTGAGGCTTTGGCGCCAACGCTTAAAACAGATAAAACGCTATCTAGAAATGATAGGCACAAAAAAACCGCCACTAGGCGGTTTTAATTAAGTGGTGGAGCTATGCGGGATCGAACCGCAGACCTCTTGCATGCCATGCAAGCGCTCTCCCAGCTGAGCTATAGCCCCAAATTCATATTCCCGATGGAAGTGAATTTGGCATCCCCTAGGGGATTCGAACCCCTGTTACCGCCGTGAAAGGGCGGTGTCCTAGGCCTCTAGACGAAGGGGACCTTGGAAAGTGTTTCTCTCCGCTACCGGAGCAGTTCATGCGACTGGCACAAACTGAATATTTGGTGGAGCTATGCGGGATCGAACCGCAGACCTCTTGCATGCCATGCAAGCGCTCTCCCAGCTGAGCTATAGCCCCGAAATTCGTATTCCGAATATCGGAATTGGCATCCCCTAGGGGATTCGAACCCCTGTTACCGCCGTGAAAGGGCGGTGTCCTAGGCCTCTAGACGAAGGGGACCCTGGCTGAAACTTTACTCTGTTTCCTGAGGCGGTTAAACCTGCTGACTTTTTTATTCCACCAATATAAGGCTGTATCGGTGAAATTGGCATCCCCTAGGGGATTCGAACCCCTGTTACCGCCGTGAAAGGGCGGTGTCCTAGGCCTCTAGACGAAGGGGACCCTGGACTGAAACTTTACTCTGTTTCCTGAGGCGGTTATACCTGCTGACTTTTTCACTCCACCAATATAAGGCTGTATCGGTGAAATTGGCATCCCCTAGGGGATTCGAACCCCTGTTACCGCCGTGAAAGGGCGGTGTCCTAGGCCTCTAGACGAAGGGGACCCTGGACTGAAACTTTACTCTGTTTCCTGAGGCGGTTATACCTGCTGACTTTTTCACTCCACCAATATAAGGCTGTATCGGTGAAATTGGCATCCCCTAGGGGATTCGAACCCCTGTTACCGCCGTGAAAGGGCGGTGTCCTAGGCCTCTAGACGAAGGGGACCCTGGACCAAGAAATTGGTGGAGCTATGCGGGATCGAACCGCAGACCTCTTGCATGCCATGCAAGCGCTCTCCCAGCTGAGCTATAACCCCGAATCTCTTGAACATTTGAGCATGCTACAGCGGACTGTCACCCATGTCTCAAGTGCGAGGCGCATTCTATGCAGCACACCCAAATGTGTCAACGCATTTTTTAGGAATTTAATCTGGCTGCTACAAATTCAACCGCTTTGGAGATTCTTTGCTCGCAACGGACTTTTCCGATAAGAAACAGCGTAATATCTAACGATGGTGATTGGCCAACACCGGTGACGGCAACCCGCAGTGGCATACCCACTTTGCCCATACCCACTTCCAGTTCGGCAGCAGTTTCTTCTATCGCCTGATGCACCGCTTCTTGGGTCCATTCAGGTAATGCGGCCAGCTTCTGCTGAACCAGTTTCAGGGGTTCCATTGCCACACCACGCAGGTGCTTTTTAGCTGCGGTTTCTTCAAACTCAGCAAAATCTTCATAGAAGTAACGGCTATGTTCAGCCATCTCTTTTAATGTTTTGCTGCGTTCCGCCAACGCGGTCACCACCGCCGACAATGCTGGGCCATTGCTGGTATCAATCTGCTGATCCTGCATATGCCATTGCAGATAGCCTGCAACATATTCAGGATCCAGCGTTTTGATGTAATGCTGGTTCAGCCACTGCAATTTTTCGGTATTAAAGGCAGAGGCTGACTTGTTGATGTCATCCAGTTTGAAGTACTGCACCATTTCGTCGAGAGAAAAATCTCCTGATCACCATGGGACCAACCTAAACGCACCAGATAGTTCAGCAGTGCTTCTGGCAGATAGCCATCGTCACGATACTGCATCACGCTAACCGCGCCATGGCGTTTTGACAGTTTGGCACCATCGTCACCGAGGATCATGGCCACATGGGCGTATTCGGGAATAGGTGCACCCAGCGCTTTTAGAATATTGATCTGTTTCGGGGTGTTGTTGATATGGTCTTCACCACGGATAACGCAGGTGATCCCCATATCCCAGTCATCCACCACCACACAGAAGTTATAAGTCGGCGTACCATCGCTACGCGCGATGATCAGGTCATCCAACTCTTCATTAGCAATTTCAATACGACCACGCACGTGGTCATCAAATACTACGCTGCCTTCCTGAGGCATTTTAAAGCGGATTACGTAAGGCTCATCGGTGTCACGTGGTGCGGCATCACGACAGCAGCCATCATATTTCTGACGTTCACCTCTAGCGGCCTGCCCTTCACGTAGCGTTTCCAAACGCTCTTTGGAGCAGTAACACTTATAGGCTTTACCCTCTTCCAGCAGTTTTGCAATCACTTCATTGTAGCGGTCAAAACGCTTGGTCTGGTAATAAGGGCCTTCGTCCCAATTCAGGCCAAGCCATTCCATACCTTCAAGAATGGCATCCACTGCTGCCTGGGTTGAACGCTCCAGATCCGTATCCTCAATACGCAGTACAAACTCACCTTTATTGGCCCGAGCATGAAGCCAGGAATAAAGGGCTGTACGGGCACCGCCCACATGTAAATAGCCGGTTGGGCTGGGAGCAAAACGCGTCTTGATGGTCATAATCGAACACAAACCTTATTGAGTAAGGAGCCTGTTCACAGGCGAGTGAAAAAAGAGCGCTTATTCTAGCAGTCATGGATATCAAGGGGAAAGAGTAAAGCGTCACCTTACACAATCGCTGCCGTTCCTGTCTTCGCTCACGTCAATAGGCGGAAATCCACCCATTTCACAATTAATTGTGAGCCATTTCTCACACACTCAACATTTACATGTGACGCACATCAAACAATCTACACTTGAATAACCAATAGGTTACGGAAAAGTAAACAAATTGGCGCACAACTTGCCTTTAGTCAGGGCAACCATTGGGAAATAAAGCTGTTTTCCCGGGTCCAGATACGAATTTATGGGGCTCGTATCTGCAAAACTTATAATTTAGAAGGATTAGCACGATGACTATAAAAAGTACCAAGCACATCAGTCGGTTGTCTCGACCATTCAAAACACTGGCAAAACTGGCGTTAGTCGGCAGTGTCATGGCAACCAGCTTCCTGGCCACCGCCGAGCCAGTAGAAATCAAGTTTTCCCACGTTGTTGCCGAAAATACACCTAAAGGTCAGGCCGCTCTCAAATTCAAAGAATTGGTGGAGCAGCGTTTACCCGGTGAATACAAAGTCAGTGTTTTCCCTAACTCTCAGCTCTTCGGCGATAACAATGAACTGGCGGCCTTGTTGCTGAACGATGTGCAGTTTGTGGCACCGTCGCTGTCCAAGTTTGAGCGCTATACCAAAAAATTGCAGTTGTTCGATCTGCCCTTCCTGTTCAAAGACATGGATGCAGTAGAACGTTTCCAACAGAGTGAGGAAGGCCAGAAACTGCTGAATTCCATGAAGCGCAAAGGCATTGTGGGTATTGGTTATCTGCATAATGGGATGAAACAGTTTTCCGCTAACGAACCGCTGTTGTTACCCAAAGATGCCTCCGGTAAAAAATTCCGCGTAATGGCGTCTGATGTCCTGGCCGCGCAGTTTGAAAGCCTCAATGCAATGGCGGTGAAAAAGCCCTTCTCTGAAGTGTTCACCCTGCTGCAAACCCGCGCTATTGATGGTCAAGAGAACACTTGGTCCAATACCTATTCGAAGAAATTCTACGAAGTGCAATCCTATATCACCGAAAGTAACCACGGGGTGCTGGATTACATGGTCGTGACCTCTGATACCTTCTGGAAAAGCCTGCCAGCAGATAAACGCAAAGTGATTAAAGCGTGTTTGGACGAAGCCATTGCTTACGGTAACAAAATGGCGGCAGACAAGAATGCGGAAGATCGCCAAGCGATTATCGATTCAAAAGAATCCAAAGTGGTTGAGCTAACGCCAGAGCAGCGTCAGGCTTGGGTCGATGCCATGAAACCTGTGTGGAAGAAATTCGAAGATCAGATCGGTAAAGAAACGATTGCAGCTGCTGAATCAGCCAACCAGTAAAGTTGTCCGGGGCAGTTGCTGCCCCCATTTTCCACTGGGGACGGATTATGTTATCGCGAATTTTTGCCTACTTCGAAGAGGGCTTTCTTAACGTATTAATTTCTGCCATGACCATTTTGGTTTTTGTGGAGGTTATCGCCCGCTTCTTCTTTAATGTTGGTTTTCTGTGGATGCAGGAGCTAACACTCACAATTGCAGGTTGGTTTGTACTGTTTGGCATGTCATACGGTGTCAAAGTTGGTGCTCACATTGGGGTTGACGCCTTTGTTAAAAACCTGCCCCGTAAGGCGCGTAAATATGCGGCGCTGTTGGCCGTGGTCATCTGTCTGGTGTATTGCAGCCTGTTTCTGATTGGTAGTTGGGACTATCTGAAGCAGATGTATACCACCGGGGTGCCCATGGAAGATATCAGTTTGCCTCATTCCTGGGTAGCCAACCTCGATGCGGATAAAGTCTGGGATACCTGGCGTATCGATGTGGAAGATCCGCGGGTGCCGCTATGGATGTCGCAAAGCATTCTGTTGTTTGGTTTTTCCATGCTGACCTGGCGTTTTATTGAACTGTTTATTGCGATTGTCCGCAACCAGTCCTTAGGTTTCAGCTTCCATGACGAAGCCAAGGAAAGTATGCAGTTGGCTGATGATACAGCTGACAAGGGTAATCCCACTGACCATAGCCATTCTGATCCGCAGGTGAAACCATGACAATTGCCACGCTGTTTATTACGCTGTTTGTCTGCATGCTGCTCGGAATGCCGATTGCGATTGCGCTGGGTTTTTCCAGCATGCTGACCATCTTGTTATTTTCTAATGATTCACTGGCCTCGATTGCATTGAAACTGTACGCATCGACGTCAGAACACTACACACTGTTGGCGATCCCATTTTTATTCTGTCATCGGCATTCTTGTCGACTGGAGGCGTTGCCAGACGCATTATCGATTTTGCCATGGACAGTGTCGGCCACATCCGTGGTGGCCTGGCAATGGCTTCGGTCATGGCTTGTATGCTATTTGCTGCGGTGTCCGGTTCATCGCCAGCAACGGTTGCGGCCATTGGTTCCATCGTGATTGTCGGTATGGTACGTGCGGGCTATCCAGAAAAATTTGCCGCTGGCGTTATTACCACTTCCGGCACCTTAGGAATCTTAATTCCGCCGTCGATTGTGATGTTGGTATATGCTGCCGCCACCGAAGTTTCTGCCGCCAGAATGTTCATGGCCGGGTTAATCCCAGGCTTGATGATGGGTGGCTTGTTGATGGTTGCTATTTATATCACCGCCCGCATCAAGGGACTGCCATCACAGCCCTTCCCTGGCCTTGGCAAACTGTCGATTTCCTTTGCCAAAGCGATGGGCGGCTTAATGCTGATTGTCATCGTCTTGGGCTCTATCTATGGCGGGGTTGCCAGTCCAACGGAAGCCGCGGCTGTTGCCTGTATCTATGCCTATTTGGTTGCCGTATTTGGTTATCGTGATATTGGGCCACTGAAAAACGTTGCTTGGCGCAATCCAGGAGAAGCGCTGCCCACCGCGGTTGTGCGCAACTTGTGGCATATGCTACTCGGGATCATCAAAACCCCAGGCGACAAGGAAGTGCGTACCGTGGTGCGTGATGGTGCCAAAGTGTCCATCATGTTGTTGTTTATCATTGGTAACGCCATGCTGTTTGCCCATGTCCTGACCACTGAACGCATTCCCCACCATATTGCTGAAGCGATTGTGGGCTGGGGCTTACCACCGTGGGGCTTCCTGATCATTGTCAACCTGCTGTTACTGGCGGCTGGTAACTTTATGGAACCCTCGGCAATCCTGTTGATTATGGCGCCTATTCTGTTCCCGATTGCAGTCAAACTGGGGATTGACCCCATTCATCTGGGGATCATCATGGTCGTCAATATGGAGATTGGGATGCTGACGCCGCCCGTGGGACTTAACCTGTTTGTGACGTCGGGGATTACCAACCGCAGCATAGGTTGGGTGATTAAAGCCTGTCTGCCGTGGTTATTGCTGCTACTAGGCTTTCTGCTCATTATCACCTATGTGCCGCAGGTATCGCTGGTACTGCCAGAATTTCTTGACAGCCTGCGTACGCCTTAGCCCTTGAAAAATCATGAGGTATCGGCGAGTCTAGGCCAGACTCGCCGTGATTTAGGGCAATGGCCAGAAATGCAAACGCAATCCTCTTCGCGTAAACGTCTGCTGATCAGCATCTTGCTGATTGGCGGGCTGTTTTTAACCTTGCGACTGACTTACTGGTACCATCTGGAACAAGGATTTTCCCGAGCATTACCGTTGGCCAGCAGGCAACTCGAAGAAGTGATTAACTTCATTGATGGCGCCTTGATCCGCTATGAAAGTATCCCCCATGTGCTGTCAACCAACCCCTGTTGGCCAAAGCCTTACGCCACAGTGGCGACCATACTGAGATCCAACACATCAACCGCTATTTTGAAGAAATTCAACATGTAACCGAAGCTTCTGATATCTATTTACTCAACAAAAATGGTGATGCTATTGCCGCCAGTAACTGGCAGAAGCCCTACTCTTTCATCGGTCAAAATTATGCGTTTCGCCCCTATTACACCGAAGCCGTTGCCGGACGTTTAGGCAGCTACTATGCGGTCGGCACCTCCTCAGATACCCGGGGTTTTTACTTTTCCTATCCTATTCAGGAAAAAGCAGAAATCCTCGGGGTGATTGTTGTTAAAGTCGACATTGCCGATATTGAAGAACAACTCACCGGACTGGCAAAATCCGGCCAATATGAGCTGGCTATCAGCGGTGATGATCAGGTGATCTTTGTCGCCAGTATGGAAAGCTGGCGTTTAAAATCACTAATGCCACTGGATGACAGCAGCCAGCAAGCTATCTACAAGAGCCGCCGCTACGCTAACCGTATTATCAGTGCGCTAACGGTAAAACCGCCGTATTCGCCCTTTGAGCATTCTGAAAAAACACCGATTTATCAGATCCCAACCGACAGCGGTAAAGCACAATATATTGATACCCGTAGTGAAATGACCAAAGCGGGCTGGAATGTCCATGTGATGACGCCAGTAAAACCGCTGTACACTTCGTTGCCGCCGCTGTTGATGTTATCGACCTGTCTGTATCTGTTAGCCGCACTGGGGTTATTGTTCAGCCTTGAGCGCCGCAAAAATATGCAGCGGATGCAGCAGGCACAACAACTACTGGAACAACGGGTACAAGAACGTACCCGCGAATTACAAGATGCCAATGACAAATTGCAGGAAACACAGGACGAACTAGTTCAGGCGGCCAAACTGACGGTCATAGGCAGTCTCTCTGCCAGTATCAACCATGAGATCAACCAACCGCTGGCGGCGCTGCGCAGTTATGCACAAAACACGCAAATCCTGCTGACACGCAATATGCAGGATAAAGCACAGGAGAACCTTGCCACCATTATCAGTCTGGCAGACAGACTGGCCGAAATTGTCGCGCAATTTAAAAGTTTTACCCGTAAAACCAAAGGTCAGGACAAACTTACCGATCTGCGACTAGCCGTAGAGGATGCGTTAACCATCGTCACCCCCGAGATTGAAAAGCAGCAGGTACAGTTACAGTTACGACTGCCCGATGCCCCGTTACGCTTTTTTGGTGATAAAGTACGCTTACAACAAGTGCTGGTGAACCTGATCAGTAACGCAATCACCGCCATGCAGCACTCTCCAACGCGGCAACTCACCATTACCATTAGTGCCGGAGAACAGCTTTGCATCCAGATCCGCGATTCCGGCCCCGGAGTAAACGAAAGCCAAATGGAAAAGATTTTTGAGCCTTATTTCACCACCTCGCAACGCCAAGGACTGGGACTCGGTCTATCGATTTCACGACGGATTGTAGAATCCATGAATGGCAGTATCAGTGTTGCCAATGCCGTGGATGGCGGTGCCGAATTCAAAATCCTGTTGCCGCTCTGTCCAGAGGAGGAAAACGTATGAGTCATGATGCTTATACTGTGCTTATTCTGGATGATGAACCGCATATAGGTACGGTACTGACGCAGTTGTTCGAACTGGAAGGGATTGCCGCCAAAGCCAGCACTCAGCCACAGGAAATCCTAAAACTGCTGGACCGTAACTGGATGGGTGTGGTCATCACTGACGTCAACATGCCAGGCATGGATGGCATCAGTGTGATGCAACAAATAAAACAGCAAGATACTGATATTCCAGTTATTTTAATTACTGGTTTTGGTGATATCGCCATGGCGGTCAGCGCGGTAAAACAAGGCGCCTATGACTTTCTGGAAAAGCCATTTAACAATGAGCATCTGCTCGACATCGTAAAACGTGCCTTGGAAAAACGTGCACTGACCTTAGAAAACCGCAAACTCAAACAGGAATTGGAATCGCAAAGACGCCGGGGCCTAGAATTTTGGGTAACAGTCCGGGGATCCGTCAGATGCGCCATATCATCCATCAGGTGCTGGACACTCCGGCAGATATTCTGGTGCATGGCGAAACGGGTACTGGCAAGGAACTGGTAGCGCGCTATCTGCATGATCACAGCCCCCGCAATGCCGCTAATTTCGTGGCCATCAACTGCGGTGCGATTCCAGAAACCATCATCGAAAGTGAACTGTTTGGTGCAGAAGCGGGAGCCTTTACCGGCGCAGACAAAACCCGTATTGGTAAATTCGAGTATGCCAATGGCGGCACCCTGTTTCTCGACGAAATCGAAAGTACGCCCATGGCATTGCAGGTGAAGCTGCTGCGGGTACTGGAAGACCGCAAAGTGGTGCGTCTAGGTTCCAATAAGAGCATTGAGCTGGATATTCGGATCATTGCCGCCACCAAAGTTGATCTTAAAGCCCTGTGTGACACAGGTGAGTTTCGCTATGACCTGTTCTATCGGCTGAATTTGGTGACCATTGAAATTCCGCCATTAAGGGATAGACGTGAAGATATTTCGTTGCTGTTTCTGCATTTTGCCAGGGTAGCCTCAGCCAGATACCACAAAGAACTCATCGCACTGGATGCGTCACAAGTCGCACGGCTAAGTACCTACAACTGGCCCGGTAATGTACGCGAGCTGCGCAATCTGGCAGAACGTTATGTACTGCTTGGCAGTGATGCCGCATTTGGCGCCATGAGCAGTGACGAGCTACTGCATAGCGGCATGTCACTGACACAGCGAGTAGAGTTTTTCGAACGCTTGCTGATTGAAGATGCGCTCAACCACAATAAAGGCTCCATCAAACACACCATGGAGCAGTTGGAACTGCCACGCAAAACCCTCTACGACAAGATGCGTAAATATGGGCTTGAGCGTAAAGACTTTATCAATGATGAACTTTAGCCAACTGTGGCGCTGTTGCAAGGCTCAGCCGTTGCTCACTGCCAAGACGCCAAACCGCAATAGTAATCACCGCCAGCAACAGCATTGAGCCTACAACAATGCCCTGCCAGCCGCTGTGGTGCCAAAACATCATCAGATAGGGGCCGCCCATCGCTGCGCCAAAGTAGTAAAAACATAAATATAAGGATGTAGCTTTGGCGCGGTGGCGGTTCGCCCGCATTGCTACGAACGAGTTACAACAGCTATGGGTCACAAAGAAACCACAGCTACTCAGCAAAAAACCCATACAGATAGTGATCTGATTTTCCAGCAAGGTCAGCAAAGTGCCAGCTAACATCAGTACTAGCGACATTTTAAACAGGGGTAACTGGCCGTGGCGAGCAATCCAGCGGGCGGTGAAATAAGAGGCAATGGTACCGCTGGAATAGCACAAAAAGATCAACGTTGCCTGAAAACGGCTCCAATGATATGGCTCAGCCATTAAACGCAACTGGATAAAGCTATATTGATTCACCATCATCATGAAGGTCACACCGCCGATGATGTAAGCCAGCCGCATCTGATTATCCTGTAAATGCCGCAGGAATCCACGCAGATCGATACGGCCTTCCTTGTGTAACTGCCAGCGTCGAGCACGGCGCTCCCGCTTCACCGCACTGCCCGCACTAGGCAGCAACCAATTGGTGATAGCCACCCCCAACAAACTCAACAACAGCAACACCCACATAGCGCTTTGCCAGTCAAAATACTGCGACAGTACACCGCCCAATAAGCGCCCAACGATACCGCCAAAACTATTAGCGGTGATGTAAACCGCTGCGGCTTTTAACATGGTCTGCGGCTGCAATTGTTCTTTAAAATAGGCCATGGCAATGGCTGGCAGCGACGCCAACAAAATACCTTGCAGCAAACGCACGGCTACCAGCCCGTCAAAACTACTGATGTAGACCAATAACAGGTTGGACAATGCCAGTGCCCACAAGCTCCAAACAATAGGATTGTGGCGCCCAATCCGATCGGATATCACAGCATAGATCAACAGTGAAAACGCCAGGGTAAAACTGGTAACGGACAAGACCAGCGTCGAACGAGCAGCCGACACCTGAAACTTTTCAGCTATCAGCGGCAGCATCCCTTGCATCATGTACAGGTTGATGTAAATGACAATGGAAGCCACACATAACGCCCAGATTAACCGATTATCGCGGGACATACGTGTCAGCGCGTTGTTGCCCATGATGTGACACACCTCAAACTTTTATGACATTGCCATAAGATTAGCACGCACTAAAACATAACAATAATAGATAAAAAATATGAATTTCATTGATTTTTGTTATGCTGAAAACTGAGTTAGTGCGCTGGCAAATGCACATTAAAGGGAGATAACGCGTGGACATTAAACAGTTAAAACATCTTGATGCCTTGGTGCGCTATGGCAGCTTTACCCGCGCGGCCGAAAAACTCAACATAGCACAACCGGCGCTTAGTCAGAGTATTAAACGCCTGGAACAGTCACTGGGAGTTACCTTAGTCGATCGCCGCCAACGCAAACAGGAAAGTGGCCTGAAACTCACAGCTGAAGGCGAAACCTTACACCAGCATGCAATGCTTATATTAAAGCAGGTGCAGCAAGCAGAAAGTCATATTCGCTCAATGGCACAACTTGCTCTCGGCGAGGTTCGAGTCGCCGTGCCAGGGATGCTGGGCTCCTTCTACCTGCCAAGCCGCCTAATGGCGTTTCGCCATAAATATCCAGGGTTAAAATTATCGCTGTTTGAGGGCGGCACTCGTGATGCACTGCGTATGTTGGAACAGCAGGAAGTGGATATTGCCATTATTACCGCACAAGATCTCAAACCGGAATTTGACTCTAAAGTACTGATTAACGAACAGATGGTGGTTGCTACATCACTGGATCATCCGCTCGCGGAACAAACCAGTGTGACCCTGGAGCAATTCTTCAACCATGAATTAGTGATGTTCAAACGTGGTTACTATCATCGGGAATGGATGTTACAACAAGCAGAAGCACTGGAACTCACCCCAAAATTGCCTTTGAAACCAATCTTATCAATCTTATCAAACAGGTAGTTAATCAGGGCTATGCCATCACCACAGTGCTAGAGATGGTAATCACCCCTAACGATGGCATCCGCGCCTTGCCCTTCTCCCCACCCGTTTACTTGGAATTACATATCGCCTGGAAAAAACAGCGGCCATTAAGCCAAGCAGATCAAGCGTTTGTCGCCTTTTTGCTGGAGAACACCTGATTGCATCAACAGTATTATTCTTTATTGATCCCGTAATCTCGTAGTTTATTGGCGATAGCGGTATGTGATACGCCAAGTTTTTTCGCCAACTGCCGAGTGGATGGATAGGCAGGATATAAACGCCGCAACAAATTCGCTTCATACTGTTTCATGGCTTGCTCCAGTGTGCCCTCAAATTGCTGGTCAAAATAGCCGGCACTTTCATCGTAACTCGGCAATTTTAACTGCTCGACAGAGAGTTCTCCGGCGCCCTCCCACATGGATACCGCTCGGAAAATAGCATTTTTAAGCTGCCGCACATTGCCCGGCCAAGCATAAGACTGCATAAAGCTGCGACATTTTGCGGAGATCCGCCGCACGGGACAGGACAACTGGGCACAATAGTGTTCCAGAAACATCTCCGCCAAGGGTAAAATATCAACTTTCCGTTCCCGTAACGCTGGCAAATGAAACGCTAGCACATGGATCCGATAGTAGAGATCTTCTCGGAATAATCCTTGCTGGCAGCGGGCGGCAAGATCTTCCTGGGTTGAACAGATAATTCTCACATCAGGCCGGATATCTTCACTGCCACCAACCCGCCGGAAACTTCCATCTTGCAGTAATCGCAGCAGTTTCACCTGGGCGGCGGCAGACATTTCGGCAACTTCATCCAAAAACACGGTACCACCCTGCGCTTCCTCAAAGAAACCTCGCTTCATCAGCTTACCGTGACTGACGTAGCCAAACAGTTCCTCTTCCACGGCGCTGTCAGGAATGGCTGCACAATTGATGGCAACAAAGGGTTTTTCACGCCGCATACTGGCATCATGACAAGCTCTTGCCATCATCTCTTTGCCAGTACCGGTTTCTCCGGTAATAAGCAAGGGGCATCCAATTGTGCCATGCGCTCAGCCTGTTTCAGCACTTGCTGCATCCGCTCACTGACGGCCAACACATTAGCAAATCCCTTATTCTGACTTTGCAGCGCATTAAACTGCTGCCCAACCCGAGCTGGACTTTTTAACGTGACCACTGCCCCGGCGCGGATTTCACCACCATCGCCATTAGGTAACATGACCGGCAACATCTCGGCAAGATATTCACTGTTGCCGATACGTACTCTGGCAGCTTGGGGTAACAGTTGCGGCTCGCTGAGCCAACGTCCAAAATTAAATCCTTGCACCCAATGATTGAGCGATTCATCCAGCACTTCATGCAGTTGCATTCCCAGCATGAACTGAGCAGCCTCATTGGCAATGCGGATGCGGCCCTTGGCATCCAGAGAAAAACACCATCAGGAAGCGTTTTCAGCAGTGTTTGTAGCGCATAGTGTTCCTGTTCAGAAGGCATAAAAGCGACCGTTCTGACGTCATATACCGCTTCAATTTTGCGGATTTGCGGCATCAGCGCGCTCAGCACATCAAACGCGACATCGGCAAACTGTAAAAAGAAAAAACCTTTGTTGCTGGCGTCAATTGACATCAGATTGATGCCATAGGTTTCCAGCACACTTAAAATATCCTTGGCCAGACCGACCCTGTCCTGACAACTGATTTCCAGACGCATAACGACTGCTGTCCCTTGTTCTGTTGGTACATGCTTACGGGATTTTACGCATATGAGCCAAGCGGCAACCATGTGCGGATACTAAGTTAGAGGGTTCTGAACAAGGTGGCAAGTCTTCTTTACACTGCATTGAGAAATAGCAGAGATAGGTCTTATTTCTATCACAAAAGAAGCGCAATAGTTGCTGTTAACAATTGCCGAGTTTTAGTTAACATCAAGTTAGCACTGGCGAGCCAGGCAGTGATTCACATAGCATTTATCTGCTGTTTGTTTACAATGAACACTTTTCAGATGGCCTATCAAAAAAGGAAAAGGATGCCTATGAAATCAAGCATTATTCGTAAAGCAGTTATCCCTGTTGCCGGTCTGGGCACCCGCATGCTGCCAGCAACTAAAGCTATTCCCAAAGAGATGTTGCCGGTAGTCGATCGCCCGTTAATTCAATATGTTGTCAACGAAGCCATCGAAGCCAGGCATTAAAGAAATTGTGCTGGTAACCCATGCCAGTAAAAATTCTATTGAAAACCACTTCGATACCAGTTTTGAACTGGAAGCCCAGCTTGAACGTCGTGTTAAACGTCAACTATTGAATGAAGTTCAGTCCATCTGTCCCAAGGATGTCACCATTATCAGTGTAAGGCAGGCAGAAGCTAAAGGGCTGGGGCATGCGATCCTGTGTGCCAAACCTGTGGTTGGGGATAATCCATTTGCGGTGTTACTGCCAGATGTGCTGATCGATGAAGCCAGCTGTAACCTCAAACAAGACAATTTAGCCGCAATGGTTCGGCTCTATGGCGAAACCGCTAATGGCCAGATCATGGTGGAAGGTGTGCCTCAAGCATTAGTGGATCAATACGGGATTGCCGATGTAAACGGCCAAGATATACAACCCGGTGGCTCAGTTCCCTTGGTGGAATTGGTCGAAAAACCAGCGGTAGATGAAGCGCCCTCCAATCTGGCGGTTGTGGGCCGTTATGTGTTACCTGCCGAGATCTGGCCACTGTTGGCAAAAACCCTAATGGCGCGGGTGGTGAAATCCAGTTGACAGATGCCATTGCCATGCTGATGCAGCAGCAGCAAGTAAACGCCTATTACATGCTGGGGAAAAGCCATGATTGCGGTAACAAACTAGGCTATATGCAGGCAATTGTTGAGCATGCTGTACGCCACCGCGACTTGGGCCACGAGTTTGTCAGCTATCTGAAACAATTTGTGAAGGGACTGGATTAATGAACGTATTGGTCACTGGTGGTGCTGGTTACATTGGCAGCCACACCCTCGTTGAAATGCTCAATGCCGGCATAAATGCGGTTGTGGTTGATAACCTCTGCAACTCATCGGTTGAATCGTTACACCGAGTAGAACAGTTAACGGGTAAAACCGTACAGTTTTATCAGGGCGATATTCTCAATAAACCACTGCTACACAAAATTTTTACTGATCATCAGTTCGATGCGGTTATCCACTTTGCCGGTCTCAAAGCCGTTGGTGAATCGGTTGTAAAACCGCTGAAGTATTATCAGAACAATGTTTGTGGCACTTTAGTGCTTTGCGAAGTGATGCAGGAAGCCGGAGTACACAATCTGGTATTCAGCTCTTCAGCAACCGTCTATGGCGATCCTGCTAGTCTGCCAATTCGGGAAGATTTTCCCACCAGCGCCACCAATCCATACGGCCAGTCAAAATTGATGGTAGAAAATATCCTGGCAGACTTCCAGCGCGCCAATCCGCAATGGAATATTGCCCGCCTCCGTTATTTCAACCCGGTCGGTGCGCATGAGAGCGGTTTGATTGGCGAAGATCCGAATGATATTCCCAACAATCTGATGCCTTATATTGCGCAGGTGGCCATTGGCAAACGTGAAAAACTCAGCGTGTTCGGCGATGACTACCCGACCCCTGATGGTACGGGAGTGAGAGACTATATCCATGTGGTAGATCTGGCGCAAGGTCACGTGAAAGCCTTGCAAAAACTGCAAACTAAACCTGGGCTGGTCACTTACAATCTCGGTACTGGTCAGGGTTACAGCGTGTTGGATATGGTACATGCCTTTGAGAAAGCATGTGGCAAAACCATTCCTTACCAGATAACCCCACGCCGTCCTGGCGATGTAGCTGCATGCTACGCCGATCCCTCTTATGCGTTACAAGAACTGGGCTGGCAAGCCACCCACACCTTGCAGGACATGGTGGACTCCAGCTGGCGTTGGCAGTCACAAAATCCTAATGGGTATCACAGCTAATGGTTGATCCATCGCGCCGACGTTTATTTACTGTACATGCCAGTGCAGTAACTAAACTTCGTGCGCCATGGAGTGTGCCCGAAGCGGCATTTACAGATCATTGTAGCCGTTGTGGTAAGTGTGTTGATGCTTGTGAGACTGGCGTCTTGATTAAAGGTACAGCAGGATTCCCAGAGATTGATTTCCAACGTGCCGAGTGTAGTTTCTGTGGTCAATGTGCCAACGTGTGCCCGGAACCGATATTTACCAATACCGCGCTTACCCCTTGGCACTTGACCGTAACATTTCAGTCTCATTGTCTGACTTATCAAAGTGTTGCTTGCCAAAGCTGCAAAGATTTTTGTGATGTTGGCGCCATCAGCTTTATGCCTCAAGCGGGCGGAATAGCAACGCCACAACTGGCAACCACACAGTGTACTGGTTGTGGTGCTTGTGTTGCCGCATGCCCGGTAAATGCCATCACAATTAACCCCCAAGGTTAAAGCCGCGCGCTTTTCTGTCAGGTGTCAAATCTTTGTGGTTTTGCTCAAGCAACTTTCCCGATACCATCAGGCATAACATTAATCACGGTTAAAGGATTCCCGCGATGTTTGGTAAAAGTAAAAAAACGGGTGAAATCACCTACATAGCCTCAGGTTGCAAGATTACCGGCGAAACAGGATTTACGGGTAACGCCCTGATCGGCGGTTCAGTATTTGGCAAGGTACATTCGGAACAACAAGTCACTATCGAAGCAGAAGGACTGATTAACGGTGAGCTTTGCTGCCATGAATTGAAAGTATCCGGGATATTTAAAGGTAAGTTACAGTGTGAACACCTGATTATTACAGGCACAGGTACGGTTGAAGGCGAAGTTGCCAGCAAAAGTATGGAAATCTTTGAAGGCGGCCAGTTTATCGGTATCAGAGTCAAAGATGAGGTAAACCTGCTTCAGGAACTCAATCCAGAGAATAAGCTCAATAAAAACAATTTATTTGAAGGCCTTGAGCTACAAACAGAATAATACACAGCGTCAGTGTGAACCTTTACCCATAACCACTATCGGCTTATGACATAGATCACAATTTTATTACACGAATTGCTGAATTAGAGATATGAATGCGGGTTGTCACAGTTATTTTGGCAACTTATGTTTAGACTTACATGATATTTCGTAAGTTAATTAACTTTAACTGTATTTCAGCTTTCGAGTAGAGATATCTATGGCAAGCCGACTTTTAAAGCAACTGTGTGAGCTGGATATTTTCACACTTATGGTATTCAAAACCATTTACGAAACAGGACATGCAAATATCACGGCAAGGGAATTGTCAGTATCAGCCCCCAAAATAAGCCGTTGCCTCAGTTCTCTTAGAGCAGCATTCGATGATGAGTTGTTTTACCGTCGCCAACAGAAACTGAAAGCCACACCGCTTGCCGAAAATTTGTATCGCCCTGTTTGTGATTTTATTCAGTCTGTTTATCAGCTTGAATTACAAGCCAGTAGTCGTCGTGACTGCCTCACCGAAGGCTGTCTGCAAATCGCGGTGGGATACGGCTTGTTAAGCGCACTGTCCAAAGTATTTGGTCAGAAAGAGATAACAGAAAAACTCGGTAAAATCCGCTTATATAAATGGCGCGGTGACTCTGCCGATCTGATCCACAGCGGCGAATTGGATCTGGGGATAAGCCTAGAAATACCAGACAATCAGGAGCTGCAACTCACCACAGTGGGCGAATGCCGTGAGATAGGTTTGGTATGCCGCGCCGATCACCCGATTTGGCAACACTACCCCAATATTACGCTAGAAGATATTACCCACTACCCTTACGTTTATATGAGCGTAAAAAATTTCAACGAACGTATAGATCCACTCGAACTCTATTGCCAGCAAGAAAATTTACCTTCACCGGAAATGGACTCAGTCGAAGATGTGGAAGAATGGCATGCACATCTGCTTACTATGAATAGCATAGGCCTTGCCCCCGCTACCGAACTTTGCCAGACAGACAGAATGAGTGAGTTAAAGTATTGTCTGTTGCCCGCCAGCGAAGTCGATAAACTCCAAAGAACATTGGCACTGCCATGTTATCAGTTAATTGAAAGGTCAAATGATTATCGTCGTTATAGTCAGGCACAACGGCAGCTCATTATTGATTTAGTTTCTAAATTACTTGATTTCAGGGTACAGCCCGCAGAAGAACGTCGCTTTGGAACATAGCATTTAAATTTAGGTGCCCTATCATCCTATTTTTAGGATGATAGTCTGTCTTTGATTTAATTGATTTATATCATCTCTTAGCTTTGTTCTCTTAAAAAATAAACCCCAGTAAATTACAGTTTTCGAAATCCGGAATTTCCATTTCAATTTCTTAACCCATGTTTCACAATTTGTGCATGTACTCGCTTAATACCTCGTTAGATGTAGGTATATTTAAGCTACTGCAAATGCAGTACACATAATTTGAACAAGGGACGCAATGATGAAAAATCATAAGAAGTCATTACTCGCGTTAGTCCTGTTAGGCCTGTTCGGGCTTTCAGCCTGTACATTTGACGGCGATGACGGGAAAGACGGAGCAGATGGTGCACCAGGTACTCCAGGTGCTGACGGTCAAAATGGTCAAGATGGACAAGACGCTGGTTCAGCTGTTTCTGCCGTTTACAATGCTGGCGATGTAGCTTTTACTATTGAACCTGCTGACAATACTTTGGCTGGTACAGGTACTTTCGCACTGAAGTTCAAAGTAACCGCAAAAGACCAAGCTGGTGCTGAAAAACCACTATCTGGTATTAATCAGGTTGCGATTTACTCAACTACCGCTATGCCTAATGACACTGGTGATGGCCCAGCTACAGTGTGGGTAAATAACGGTGCTGACGGTGCTCATTCAATGTACTGTACCTTAGATGGTACATATTCTTCTCGTGGTGAAACTGGTGATGCCTGTATTTTGGCAGAAGATCCAGCAAATCCAGGTACCTATACAGGCACTTGGCAGCATGATGGTGTAGCCCCCATCATGAATGCCAACGATGATTTGAATGCACCCCACCGTGTATTCTTGCGCGTATATAACCTGAAAGATGCTACTGATGTAACCAAGAGCCTCAGTGGCAAAGTATTATCTCAGCCACTGGACTACGTTCCAGCAACTGGTGCGCTGGTTGAATCTACAGGTAAAGACACTGTAGCTGACGCAGCTTGTATCCAGTGTCATGGTGAAAATGCCAAAGGCACAATCGCCAATATCGAAGCACATGGCAATTATGAAAGTGTGAAAAACTGTATTGCATGTCATAACCCAGCCACTCAACCAGATGCAGACCAGGCCGCCAAGGGTTATGTATTTGACCTGCCAGCAATGATCCACCGTATTCATGGTGGCAAACATGTTGCTGATTACTCAGGTGGCGTTCCAGGTGCTTGGGCAAATATTGAGTTCCCAGCACCAGTTTACGAATGTACTACTTGCCATAATGCAACCGATGAAGAGAAAACAACTTGGAATACAGCTCCTACTCGCGCTGCGTGTCAAGGATGTCATACTGGTGTTAACTTCGAAACTGGCGTAGGCCACGAAGGTATCCCACAAGCTAATGACGAAAACTGTTCAGGTTGTCACCGTGGTTCTTTAGCACCTATCAATGCTCACAAAGTTGGTAAACGTGCTGAATATTCAAAATTAGCGGATATCAGCTTTACTGGTGCCAAAATTGTTGGACCTAGTACTACAACAGGTTATACCACTGTTGAAGTAACTGCTGATGTAACCATTGCTGGTACACCAATTACAGCTACCACAGCGTTTGCCAATTTCAGCAAGATTTCTACTTTAATGGGTAACGTAGACAGCACTACTGGTGAAGTAACCCGTTGGAGTGGACGTCCTAACTTGGATGGCTCAGGCTCTAACCCGGCATCAACAGACGCTGCTGTTGCGAACCTGAATGCCAGTGCTGCTGTTACTGATGGCGTGTTAACGCTGACTTTCGATGTTATCGATGCTAACGCTACCGGTTCTATCTATGTTGGAACTGAAGCCAATTACTGTGTAAGCAAAGATGGAGCAATCGCAGCTTGCGATTCTGCAACTACTTATAACCCAGACTTGGCCTTCCATTATGGTGATCCTGTAGGTGCCAGCTCAACTGTTAAGTTCTTCAACCTGACAGACCCAACTGCCGCCGCTAAAGAAGCGCGCTTTGTTGATCCAGCACGTATCACTGTAGCAGAAGCAAAATGTAATGCTTGCCACAACTCTCTTGATTATATCAAGGGTAACCGTCATGGCGTTTACACCTTTGACCAATGTATGGACTGCCATAACAATACTTGGAGTGGTTCATATCACCCAGAAACTCAAATCCTGACAATGGCTCGCGAAGCTAATGGAAGCGTAAAAGTTGATGCAACTGATGCTCCGATTGTGCTGAGCACGGCACCAGCACCAGTGATCTTCCACAACCGTGATTTGGTGACTGTTGCCCACCGTTTCCATAGCGGTAACATGCATAATCCAGAAACTGGAGCAGAACTTGAGTCAGCAGGTATCTTCTTGGACGAAAAGGGCGTACTGCATGGTTACCCAGCACCATCTAATGACTGCTCTGTATGTCACAAAGATGGAACCAAGTTCTTCGATGGCAATGGTATGTTGACCTCTGGCAAACGCGCTATCGCAGTTAGCAACTATGGTCCTGTTTCTCAGGTATCACCAATTGCTGAATCTTGCCGCAGCTGTCACACCAGCGCATCAGCAGAAGCCCACTTTGTGTCTAATGGTGCAACTGTAGAAAGTGATGGTCTGACAGATCCTAACACTGTACCAGTTGAATCATGTGCCACTTGTCATGCTCAAGGTAAGTCCTACGGTATTGAGAAGTTCCACATCATCAAGTAAGTGGTGTTTTTACGGATAACGTTTAGTTAGTATCTGTAACGAAAAAGGGATCCATCCGGATCCCTTTTTATTTGTTGTGTGTCCCGTCCTGGAATATGTTGACATAAAGAGGACTTCTTTATGGCAACATCAACTAACTCAAGCCGTAAGCGCACGCAACGTGATTACACCTTAGCCTTTAAATTAGGTGTCGTAGAGCGTGTAGAAAAAGGCGAAATGACGTACAAACAAGCCCAGCAGCGCTTTGGCATTCAGGGTAAAACAACCGTACTCGTTTGGCTCAGAAAGCATGGTAGACTCGATTGGTCGAAACCTTTTCAGCATCCCCTTATGCCTAATTCAAAAGAAACCCCAGCACAAACTATCAAGCGCCTTGAGCGTGAGCTAGCCGAAGAGAAACTGCGTAACCAAATCCTCAATGGTATGGTCGATATCATGGATAATGAATACGGAGCTGGTTTAAGAAAAAGTACTTATCCGGTATGTCTGGCAAGCCAAAACCCAA
The DNA here is from genome assembly GCF_018394335.1 of Shewanella dokdonensis. Taxonomy (NCBI): domain Bacteria; kingdom Pseudomonadati; phylum Pseudomonadota; class Gammaproteobacteria; order Alteromonadales; family Shewanellaceae; genus Shewanella; species Shewanella dokdonensis. The sequence continues at coordinate 500,075 of NZ_CP074572.1, forward strand.
AGAGAAATAAACTTAGCCGCAGCATGTCGTGCAGCCAGTATTTCAAGGCAAAGTGTCTATCAAGCAGTAGCTCGAATGGAAAGCCGAAGAGCTGTGTCCCGTCCTGGAATACGTTGACATAAAGAGGACTTCTTTATGACAACATCAATTAACGCATCGAATTAAAAACTAACCCATTGCAAGCAACCGACTCGCATACGCATCGAGAGATTAAGATTTGTGGTGTGCAGTCGCTGGCATCTCTGTTATTTCTCAATTAAGAAACCCCGAAAATAACCAAGCGGCTAAAGCCGTACACTACGTAAGTGGCTCTATTATGAATTGGAATGGAAATCTGAGGGCCGGAAGGCTTAAGCCTAGATACGAAGTTACCATCGTAAATTCGCCACTGATGCGATGATACAGCAGCAACCTAACATCAATATATAGACAGAAACCATCAGTTAACTGTTTGAGCTATTTGAGATTAATGCTTTCAATAACGGCAAATAACACAACAATAGAGGATTATCTTTCGAGGCGGGAACCACAGGATGAAAGCCTACCTAAGTGGTTATTTATCAAGAGCCAGTAACTGCTGTTGTCTATATTCCCGTAGTTGCCGCAACAGTTGTTCAGGAGCCAGCGGCAGGAACTCAACGGGGATATACAGATGAAACCCCAGATATTTATCCAGCATTAAACAGCGGCGGCCAAACATTGCCAATAGTCCTCGATATCGGTCGCCGTTCACGACTAATGGCTCAAACTCTGCGGATAGGTAATGCTCCAGACTCTGCAGTTCGTCATCATTGGCCACCGCGGTCATCACTAAAGCACGCTGTTCTGCCAGTAAGCCAGTGGCCAGTCGTGGTGATATGGTATCAAGCACCGGATTAATCGCTTTGAGTTTGATGCCAAGATAAGGCAGTGTCAGCCAATCAACACCCCGTTGTACCCGCAGTAAATCCAGACGTTGAATGTTCTGCCAACTTACCTGTAATTGGCCCCGACGATGAAAAAATACCATGCCCTGGGCATCGAGCCGTAATATAACTTCCGGTTCGATCTGCTTGGCGATGCCCAATACCAAAGCAACAGCCCCGGCCGAGAAACATACCAGCGCAACGATGAAAGATTCACGCCAACTCACAAACAGGCAAAGTCCCAGAAGCACAAACAAAGCACCGACAATAGTTAGCGTAAGTGCATTGCGTTTACCTAGGGTGCGTATTGCTACCGATTCATTGCTCATAGAAATAACAATATGGAACTCAAGCGCCCAACATAATACGGATACTCAACCAAGTCATGCCCAAATATTCATGAATGGCTTTCGCTGAATTATCCAGATTTGCCGTGCTTAAGCGCCACCAATGATCGCGTCTGGCAAGAAAATCCGTAGGTGCGGCCACGGGCTCCATTCCTGCCATCTTAAAAATCTTCATTGCTCGGGGCATATGGGCAGCGGAGGTCACGAGTAGCAGTTGACGCCCCCTACAGCATCATCCCCCATATCGGTTGCCGCAGCACCAAACGCCTGACGTAGCGCCAAGGCTTCTTCTATGGTGTCACGCGCATCAGGCAACTCTAAGATCCTATTGGGATTGGCCCCCATTGCTACGGCAGCATCACGCAACTGCTGGGCATGAGAGGAACTGTTCAAACCACCCGTCCAGCCGCTCACGACCAATAGGCAATCATTGCTGGCGGCTTTTTCACCTGCGCGACCCCTTCGGTTAACCGTGCCAACGCAGTAGTCGACAGCTTATGACGTGCTTCCCCCATCAATGCATCATCATGCCCAGATCCCAACACCATTACCACGCAGGCATGTTTGGGGGCCGCAGTTCTCACGGAATATTGATGTTCGAGCGGCCATAGCAGCCAGTAACTGCCAAAACTGCTACTGAGTAACAGCAACCAGGCCATGGAAAACACCACCAACCCTTTAGCTAGTTTAGGGCGACTCCGCATGAAACATAACGCCAGGAGTAATAAGATCAATGCCAGAGGAATTGGCATAAAGAATTGAGAAACTACTTGTTTTATCAGAAACATGAATTGTCGTATTGTCAGTTGTAATCGTCAAAGAGTGTACGTGGCTGCACTGTTGCAAACCAGTGAACTTAAGTTAATGGGCTATAACGGCCATAACCAAGCTGCGCCGCGCACACCAGAAGAACTACCATGCAGATTTTTAACAACAGGCGTTTCACACTCGTTGCCCACCACATATTGCGTCAGCATCGCCGGGATACGATCATAAATAGCATCGACATTAGACATGCCGCCGCCCAGCACAATGACATCAGGATCTAGAATATTGATCATCGATGCCAACGAGCGCGCCAGACGATCCAGAAAACGTTCAAATGCCGCCGTTGCCAACTTATCGTCCTGAGCCACTAACTGCATGATTTCATTCCCGGATGCCAGCTTATGATTGACGGTCAGATTATAATCCCGCACAAAACCAGTACCTGAAATATAACATTCGGTGCAATCATAATTGCCGCAAAAACATTTGGCCGAGCGAAACTCTTCGGGGTGCATCCAAGGCAAAGGAATATGTCCCCACTCACCTGCGATACCATTACCCCCGGCGTGAACCTTGCCATCAACGGCAATGCCACCGCCCACACCTGTGCCAAGAATAACCCCAAAGACCAGACGTTTGCCGGCGCCAGCACCATCCACAGCTTCTGAAACAGCGAAGCAATTGGCATCATTGGCAACCCGAACTTCGCGGTTAAGGCGCTGCCCAAGATCTTTATCTAAAGGATGTCCATGCAGCCATACAGAGTTGCCATTTTTAACTTCGCCAGTAAACGGAGAGACCACACCGGGAATACCCACGCCAACCGTTCCCTGCTGACCAAGCGTATTTTCCGCTGTGACAACTAAATCGCATATTGCATCAAGGGTACCAGGATAATTTCTGGGAGTAGCCACCCGCTGCCGATAAAGCTCCTTGCCGCATCGTCTAAGGCGACTAATTCTATTTTAGTGCCGCCTAAATCAATCCCAAATTTCATTATGTTTACTCCTGGATCTCAATACTGGATCTGGTAATCAAAGGGGATAATGATTACCTAAAAACTGCGGTCTTATAGGGTGTCACAATGCCAGCCTAGCAACGGGTACTGGCGGGATGCGACAATACTTGATCTACAGCAAGATGCCAACCATCAAAGCTGTTGCTGGCCTATTTACCCAGTGTGCTAACGTTGTGCCTATCGATAAATGCTCAATGCGATGGTCCAATAGCGCAGACAGAAACAGGCTCCGCGCTAGCACTAGGCAAAATATGCCAGCAGATCACTGACGGTACGATGACCACGTGTCTGCAAAAAATTTAACAGCTTATTTGGTGAGTAATTTAGCAAGCGTTGGTGCGAATATCCCACGGCATCAATGATCTTCAATGCCTCATCAAACTGGCCTAAGGTAAACGCGACATGAGAATCTGACCCTAGCACCAATTGTGCATCATACTGTTTGGCTAATTTGGCAATAGACAGACAATTCGATTCACTACCTTTGCGCGAAGACACAAACGATGAGTTGTTGATCTCCAACGCCACATTATGCTCTGCGGCGGCACGGACAATCAGTTCCTGTTCAATAGGATAACGGGGATTACCAGGATGAGTAATAATGTCAACATTGCCACTTTGAATGCAGGCAAGCAGCGCCTCGGTGTGATGGGCAACATCCGCCGGCGGGAATACCGGCTCATGAAAACCCGCCTGAACCAGATCGAGTTCAGCCAGATAGTCACCGTAATAGTCAATATCGCCCTGGGCGTTACAGATGTTAGCCTCAATACCACGCAAAATGGCAACGCCATCCACAACCCGAGGTAACACCCGCAGGTTTACGAAATGCCAGAAGTGAGGCGCATCCGCCATTGCTGGGCCGTGATCCGTTAATGCAAACAACTGTATTCCCCGTTGTTTAGCAACATTCAGATAATCATGTACCGTGCTATAGGCGTGGGTAGAAGCAATAGTATGGGTGTGGGTATCAACCGAAAACATGGCAGTCCCTATGGAATAACGTGGGTGGTTCAAGGCATCACTTTAGCGAAAGCTTAGCAGCAATGCCAGTAACACAGGCAAGCAGTTGTTAATGAGGAAAGTGCAACAACTGCTGGTTACTAAACAACGGCATGTTGCAGAAAACACCGTCACAACGACCAAGATTGACCTGCTCCGGCCAACCTTGGTCGATACGCTTAGCGAGTGTTAGCGCTGATAATATTCTTGGTACCACTGCGCGAAAGCATTAACGCCTTCTTTAATCGCAACGCTAGGTTTGTAACCTACAGCTTGAAATAAGTCGTCAGTGTCAGCCCAGGTGGCCTGCACATCGCCATCCTGCATCGGCAGCATAATTTTCTCAGCCGTCTTACCCAACGCCAGCTCCAGTTCGGAAATAAAATCCATTAAGCGTACCGGGCTACCATTACCGATATTGTAGATCCGGTATGGCGCACTGCTGGTCGCCGGGCTGCCATGCTCTACAGTCCAGGCAGGGTTAGCTTGCGGTACTTTGTCGGCACACAATAAGACCCCGGCGACAATATCATCGATATAGGTAAAATCCCGGCTCATATCTCCGTGGTTGAACACCTTAATCGGCTGATTGGCACTGATGGCAGAGGCAAACAACATCGGCGCCATATCCGGGCGGCCCCACGGCCCATAAACCGTGAAGAAACGCAACCCTGTGGTCGGCAAGCCATAGAGATGTGCATAGCTGTGAGCCATCATCTCATTAGCTTTTTTGGTTGCCGCATAAAAAGATACCGGATGATCCACCGAATCACTGGTGGCAAACGGCATTTTTTTGTTAAGGCCATAGGTTGAGCTGGACGAAGCATAAACCAGATGCTCAACCTTGTTATGCCGACAACCTTCCAGTACACACAAAGTTCCCACGAGATTGCTGTCCGCGTAAGCAAACGGATTACTGATGGAATAACGCACCCCAGCCTGAGCCCCCAGATGGATCACGCGTTGAAACTGCTCTTTGGCAAACAAGGCCGCCATACCATCACGGTCTGCCAGATCTAATTTCAAAAACCGAAAGCCGTGATATGCCGCTAGATGGTTGAGCCGAGATTGTTTCAGACTGACATCGTAATAATCATTCAGGTTGTCAATACCAACCACCTGATGCCCAGCCTCGCACAGTTTTTCGGATACCCGCGCCCCAATAAAACCTGCGGCCCCAGTCACTAAATATTTCATTTCCAAATCCTGTACGGTAAGTAACTGCACGTAGCGGGTTACTTACCGAATATCATCAAGCTGTTAATGGCGGTTAGTCTTGCCCGAACAGATCGCGTGTATAAACTTTATCAGCCACATCGCGTAACTCATCCATCATACGGTTGGAAATAATCACGTCAGACATCGCCTTGAATTCATGCAGATCGCGAATGACCCGCGAATTAAAGAACTGCGCTTCTGTCAGCACAGGTTCGTAGACGACAACTTCAATGCCCTTGGCCTTGATCCGTTTCATAACACCTTGCACCGCTGAGGCGCGGAAGTTGTCAGAGCCGTTCTTCATAATCAACCGGTACACCCCAACAATCTTAGGTTTACGGCTAATAATAGAGTCAGCCACAAAGTCTTTACGGGTGCGGTTTGAGTCAACAATCGCCGCGATCAGATTGTTTGGCACATCGTTATAGTTCGCCAGTAACTGTTTGGTATCTTTGGGCAAACAGTAACCACCATAACCAAAAGAAGGGTTATTGTAGTGGCTGCCAATACGGGGATCCAAACACACACCATCAATGATCTGCCGGGTATCCAAGCCGCGCGAATCTGCGTAGGTATCAAGCTCATTAAAGAAGGCTACGCGCATCGCCAAGAATGTATTGGCAAACAGTTTGATGGCTTCGGCTTCAGTACTGTCGGTGAACAGCACAGGGATATCGGGTTTTAAGGCACAGTCAGCCAGCAACCGGGCAAAGGTTTCAGCACGCTGTGAACGTTCCCCCACAATAATACGGGAAGGATAAAGGTTATCGTACAAGGCTTTGCCTTCTCTCAAAAACTCTGGAGAGAAGATAATATTCTCGGTGCCAAAAGTGGCGCGAACTTCCTGGGTATAACCCACAGGAACGGTGGACTTGATAATAATACAAACGTTGCGATTAGCAGCGAGCACATCTTTGATCACTGACTCCACGGAGCCAGTATTAAAGTAGTTAGTTTTGGGGTCGTAATCAGTAGGTGTGGCAATAATGACAAAATCTGCATCTTTGTAGGCGGATTTATCTAATGTAGCCGTCAGATTAAGGTGTCTTTCCACCAGATATTCTTCGATCATCGGGTCGACAATCGGCGACTTACGGGCATTGACCAAATCCACTTTTTCCGGGATCACATCAATGGCAACCACTTCATGTTTTTGCGCCAACAACACCGCATTAGACAGGCCCACATAACCTGTTCCTACCACAACAATCTTCATAGATTTTATCTTCCCTATGCTCTCATTATCGATTCCAGAGTCAAGGGCCACAACTATACTAGCCGCGGGCATAATACGCTATGACGGATTCCCGGAACAGAGCCAATTGTTGCGCAGGTAATGTATTGATGCCAGCGGCAGCGGCTCTACCGCCGCCAGAGACAAAACGACTACAAAGGGTTCCAGCCCCCTGCCGATTATTGAGTGGTGCCCGTAGTGAGATCATCAGTGTGCTATCGGGATTATCAGTGACGATGGCTATCGCTTTATCTGGGTTGGCATTGGCAAGCTGGTTTCCCAAGACGCCGCTGATACGTTTTGCCCAGGGCGCATCCGGTAATCGATACAGCAGCAGGACATCATCATTATGCGCAGGCATTAGCGCACTAAGCTGTTGCATATCACGTGCATAAGCTGCCTGTAACACATAATAAGGTGATGAAAAATCGTCCCGTAAAGCCCATGGTGAGTGATAACCCACTAACTGGCGAAACAGCGTTGCCGGGTCGATATGTAACTCAGCGACCTTATTCCCATATGCGTTATAGTTGATTAATGTGCCGAGTTGTTGCAGAAATGCAGTGTCGGTGTCATTCAGTGCTAACGTTACCGCTAAGCGCCGGGCGGCCGTCAGCATATTGTCACCAAAAGCGGCCGCGATTGCCCAGAGACGTTGTTGACCATCCAGCAGTTTGTCAACAATCAATGCAGTACAGGTATCGGCACTCAGATCGATATGGGTGGTTAGTAACGGCGATTGCGGTATTTCGCCAGCGCGGTGATGGTCAATATAGTCGACTGCTACATCTTGTTGCAACAGACGTTGCAGCGGCAAAAGATTTTGCTCCAGGGAGATGTCCAGCACTTGCACCGTATCGCCAGCAGCCGCTGAGACTCGTTGCAACAGTGAAATATCGCGCTTTACGCCTGTCACCAGGACGGCTTCTCGCGGAGCCAACAGGCGCAATTGCACCAGCGACAGAATGCCGTCGGCATCACCGTTAAACACATCATAATGCATCGCAAATTCCTCAGCCTCGCGGCTGCAAATAACCACCGTCTGTTAAGTATTGCAAAATGGCCGAGACACAACTGTCAATGTTCATGTCAGCGGTGTGCAGATGAATTTCCGCGCTAAGCGGCACTTCATAGGCGGAATCAATCCCAGTAAAATGCTTAATCTCCCCGCCCGAGCCTTGAGATAGAGTCCTTTCGGATCGCGCTGTTCACAAACAGCCAAGGGCGTATCCACAAAAATTTCAATAAATTCGCCAGCGTCATGCAGTTGTCGTACTAATTGCCGGTCAGACTGAAACGGGAAATAAACGCTGTCAACACCAGTAGTCCGGCGTCAACAAACAGTTTGCTGACTTCGCCGATGCGCCGAATATTTTCCACCCGGTCAGCATCACTAAAACCCAGATCCCGATTCAAGCCATGCCGCACATTATCGCCGTCTAGTAAATACGTGTGATAACCCAGTTGCGCCAACCGTTGTTCCAAGGCATTGGCAATCGTTGATTTACCAGAACCACTCAAGCCGGTAAACCACAGCACTGCGGATTTATTGAGGCCTTTGGCATGTGCTCTAGCGGTCTTACTGACCTGGTGCGGATGCCAGACCACATCAGAGGAATGTTGTTTTGTCATGAAAATATCCTTCACCAGTACCACGGCTATGCTTAAAACGGAAAAAACACTGGCACCATCACCACCACGATAGCGCCATACGTTAACGCCATCGGCACACCCAGTTTAAAAAAATCACTCAGGCGATATTTCCCGGCGTTATACACCATCAGATTGGTCTGATAACCAAAAGGGCTGACAAAACTGCCACTGGCAGCAAACGCGACCACCATGACAAACGGCAGAATATCAACCTGCAACCCTTTCGCCAAACCAATCCCCAGCGGGAACATCAATGCGGCGGCAGCATTGTTGGTGACCACTTCCGTCAGCAACCAGGTAGCGACATAAGTTACTAACAGTAAATAGAAGGGTTGCAGTCCACTGGCATGTTGCCGCACCTGCTGCGCAAACCACTCGGTCACGCCGCTGTTCATTAAGGCAAAAGACAATAAAATCGCCACCGACACAATCAGCCAGATATCCAGCGGGAATCGGCGCAGCAGCTCATTGACAGTAATGCAGCCACTAAAAATATAAAGCCCCAATAACAACAACATCGACTGCAGTAAATCCATCACGCCCACAGCCGCTAGTGTCACGGCCACCATAAAACTGCCGACCGCCAACCATTCGCTGCATCCACGCAGTTGCTGTTCCGGCTCAACGCCACTGAGACTGATGAAATTTTTGCTGATGTTATGCCGCTGTCGATAATCCTCGCCCACCGCCAAAACCAGAAAATCCCCCGCGGCCAGCGTCACGTCCCCTAGTTTGCCAGAAAGGTTCTGCCCGTCACGGCGAATGGCGACTACTGCCGCATCAAACAATGCCCGAAAGCCAACACTTTTTAATGTTCGGCCAACCACAATGCTTTCTTGACGTACCACCACCTCAGTCAATTCCCGCTGCAGCAAACCATCTTTATCCGCAAACAGCTCTAGTCCGTGGAAATGATGTAACTGCATCACTTTATTGATGTCACCAGCAAACACCAGGCGATCCCCCGGCTGTAAAATCTCTGTCGGCACTACAGGCGACAACAATCGCCCGCCGCGTACCACTTCAACGAGGAACAGTGACTGTAAATGGCGCAGACCATTGGCCTCCACACTCTTACCGGCAAGCGTGGAGCCTTGAGTGATTTTGGCATCAATGAAATAGCCTTTTAAATTCAGGTCATTACTTTGCCAATCCGGTAACATGCGGCTGCACAGTGCCAGCACTACGCCACACCCCAGCACCAACAGTAGCCCAACCGCAGCAAAGGAAAAAAGGGCAAGGACTTGCCGGTTTCATTGATATAAAAGCTGTTAACTATCAGGTTAGTGGAGGTGCCGATTAGTGTTACCGTCCCCCCAAGATGGCGGCATAGGACAGAGGCAGTAGCAAACGGCTAGCATTATGGTGCGGATTCGTACGGATCGGCGCCATCAAAGTAGCAACCACCGCCGTGTTATTCAGAAATGCCGAACACAGCGTAGTCAGTCCAAATAACCGTAACCAACTGGAACGGTAACTGGTCACGATGACTTTCTTGGCAATCAACCGCAGAATACGGGTTTTCTCCAATACCAACGAACACAGCATCAACAGGATTAAGGTCACCAAACCAGAGTTTGCCATTCCCGTGAGTATCTGTTGCCGATCAACTAGCCCCATGGCGACGAGACACAATAGCAAACCGCCAAATACTGCCGCCGGCCGAGTCTGAAAACGGATCAGACCGGCAACGGTAGCAACAAACAGTAATAAGGTAAGATAGGCATCCAGCGCCATGGCATCATCCTCGCCAACGAGTCAGCATCATGGCCGTTAGTCTTGGCTGATATCGCGCACATTCCAGTGCGGGTATTGCTTACGTATCAGCGCATTGAACTCCAGCTCAAATTCACTGTAACGTGGCCGCGGCGTATGCTCTGGCGTTGGCAGTCGGCGGATCATCCCGGCCCCAACCGTAGCATTGGTGAGCCGATCAATAATGATAAAAGCACCGGTATTTCGATTTGTATCATATTGATCAAATGCTATTTTTTCGTTGAGTTCCCAGCGGCACTCACCCATTTCATTCAGCAACAACTGTTTAGCATCGCTCTGTTGCAGCGTATTGACATCTACTTTGAAATTTATCGCCCGAACATAGCCGGAGGTGAGTTTACTGCCGGCTTTGACAAGGTATTCACGGTCAGCATACAGCGGCTCTTGCGCCATCCACACTACGTCGGCAACAAAGCTGTCGCTGACAACACAGGCATCTTGAGGCCGCACGAGCATATCGCCACGGCCAATATCAATTTCATCGGTCAGGGTTAACGTCACCGCCATGCCAGCGGTAGCTTTGGGCAGATTACCGTCAAAAGTCACAATGGCCTTGACCTGGCTCTGTTTGCCCGATGGCAGCACGGCCACGATATCACCGACACGGATATCACCAGAGGCAACCGTGCCGCTAAACCCGCGAAAATCCAGATTGGGGCGGTTCACATACTGCACCTGGAAACGGAACGCATCAGCCACACGCCGGTCAATCGTCACAGTATTCAATAGTTTTAACAGGGGTGACCCGGGATACCAGCTCATGTTATCGCTGGCATTCACCACATTGTCGCCTTTCAGCGCTGAAATAGGCACAAAACGCACATCGGTAAATTTCAGCTGTTCCGCAAAATCGCGGTAATCCTGTTTGATCTTTTGATAAACCGCTTGGTCATAGTCAACGATATCCATCTTATTGATGGCAACAATAATGTGTTTAATGCCGAGTTGGGAGCAGATGTAGCTGTGGCGTCTGGTCTGTACCTGCACACCGTGACGGGCATCGATCAGAATAATGGCCAAGTCACAGGTAGAGGCGCCCGTGGCCATATTGCGGGTGTACTGCTCATGCCCGGGCGTATCGGCAATAATAAATTTGCGTTGTTCGGTCGAAAAATACCGATAAGCAACATCTATGGTGATCCCCTGCTCGCGTTCTGACTGTAAACCGTCCACTAACAGCGCCAAATCAAAGGCTTCATTGGTGGTATTAAAACGCTGCGAGTCTTTCTCAATGGCCGCTAACTGATCTTCAAAGATCATTTTGCTGTCATACAATAACCGCCCAATCAGCGTGGATTTCCCGTCATCGACACTCCCGCAGGTAAGAAAACGCAGCATATCTTTGTTTTCATGAACCTTGAGATAACTTTCTATATCTGTGGCAATTAATTCAGAACTATGTGACATCTGTGTGCATTCCTGACCGTAAAACGAATTCTGCTGGCAACTTTTTCAGTAAAAATCAGAAGTAACCTTCCATTTTTTTCTTTTCCATCGAGCCGTTACTATCGTGATCAATCACCCGGCCCTGGCGTTCAGAGGTGGTGCTCAGCAACATCTCCTGAATGACCTCTGGTAATGTGGTAGCCGATGATTCAACAGCGCCGGTCAACGGATAACAGCCCAAGGTTCTGAAACGCACTTTGCGCATTTGAGGAACTTCCCCTCTTTTAGCGGCATACGTTCGTCATCGACCATGATTAATGCGCCATCGCGTTCAACCACTGGACGTTCTGCCGCCAAATACAGGTCAGGTATTTCGATGTTTTCTAAGTAGATATATTGCCAAATATCCAACTCCGTCCAGTTGGATAAAGGAAACACGCGAATGCTCTCGCCTTTATTCACTTTACTGTTGTAGATATGCCACAGCTCAGGACGTTGATTTTTAGGATCCCAGCGGTGTTTGCTGTCGCGAAATGAATAAACCCGCTCTTTGGCTCGGGATTTTTCTTCATCACGGCGAGCGCCACCAAATGCCGCATCAAATCCATACTTATCCAGCGCCTGCTTCAGCGCCTGGGTTTTCATGATATCGGTGTGTTTGGCACTGCCATGATCAAACGGGTTGATGTTGAGTCTCACCCCTTCTGGATTGCTATGAACCAACAGTGTAAAACCGTGCTTACGCGCCATCTCATCGCGAAACCGGATCATTTCGCGAAACTTCCAGGTGGTGTCCACATGCAGTAACGGAAAAGGGATTTTGCCGGGATAAAAAGCTTTACGTGCCAAGTGCAGTAAAACCGAAGAGTCTTTGCCAATAGAGTAAAGCATGACGGGGTTATCAAACTCAGCCGCCACTTCACGCATGATGTGAATCGATTCAGCTTCCAGCGCTTGCAGATGCGTCATGCGCTGCTGATTTACGTTTGTTACCACTCCACTTAACCTCTTACAGCAAAGCCAGTTTGAAGGAACCCGGTAGGTACCCGCCACCAGCAGATTTGCGACTATTTGTGTTTGTTTAAGCGGAGTTTAACAAAACCCCATATAAGCCGAATCATCATTTTTTGAATTTATTATTCAAATACTGAATATCGACAGACAGCACCTTACCTCTCGATAATCTGGGTATTGCCCCCTAATTAGCCTCATAACCAAGAGAGCAGCACGCATTTAATATAATCCCGATGAAATGAATATTTCTATCACACTACCATATAGAATCAGTGCCTACCTATGTATGTTACCGAAGCACAATCAACAATGAGTGAAAAATCTCACACATTGCAATATATATCTCACATATGAACAGCAGAACCTAGAAACGATAAATTACTTGAGCCAGACATCCAAAGCGGCTAGTTCTTCCGCTTGCCGATTTTGGGATTTGTTTGTTCGAGCACTTAAGACATTGAACATCCTTTTACAAAGCTGCCACCACCTTAAAGGATAATAACAGTAAACCGACCATGATTCGGCGTTTACCGGGAACAACAAGGCAATTTTTTGTCGAGAAGGAAAAATTTTTAAAAAAACCACTTAGCTTTACCTACTATTCCCCTAGCTTTAATTTTGCTTAATGTGGCATGAACTGCGCGTGACTCATAATCCTGTAGCATTAATAGCGCAAATCGCTCAGCATCCATCGCTAAGCTTTGCCCCTTACTACCTAGATCATCAAGAGACTCTATCCGTATCTCTGGGAAATAATACTTCACCATATGCAACACTAAAGAACAGCCATCTTTGCTACTACCGACCTGAGCCGCTTGCCAAAATAACGACCAGTCAATGGTGCAATGTTCGATCAAATAGGCAATATCCGTCAGAACCAGCGGGCCATTATTAAATCGATGGTCATAACTAGCATGCATAATCAGATGCAGCAATAAATCAGTAGGTGACATAAACAGGATTTGTTGGCCTGCAACGTGCGCGACAATACAACGATACCAAAAGTTATCGTCAGCCACTAAGTCTTCACTCGGACTATTTTCTGGGTGAAAAACCTTATGATGCAGTTCTACTATAACCCCTGTCGGAGAAAGCAATGGTGGAATATGTTTACTGAATTTTAGCCAATCATCAGAGCTTCCTTTATATTTGGCATATTTTGGTGGGTGGCGATATCCATGCTTAATCAGTTGTTCATAAGCTCCAGCCAGTTGTGCCTGAGGGAGCAGCAGATCGATATCGCGCATCGGTCTGAGCGCAGCATGAGGATAAATCACATTGGCGAGATAACTCCCTTTAAGGGCAATATGGTGAATTCGCTGCGATGACAACAGTTGGTGTAACTTGAGCAGTTCAGCCTGCATCTTAACCGCTCTTATTGCTGACTTTTTATAGATATTCCGCAAACGCTCACTCACCGAAACAGGAATCACTAACATTTTTTGTTTCAGTTGCCAGTAAAGTAAAGGCGCAATCCGATGTGACATTGCCATTTCACATATTGTGGCCCAATCAGCATCAGTTAGCACATCAAGTTGCTGCTGGGTAATGGTTTGGCGCTCAGAAATTAAGTCGAGTAATAGCCTTTTTAGATGCATCATCACCACCGTGTTGTTGTTTCAGTTGTTGCCACGTACCTTGCGCAACAACACTTCCCTGTTCAAGTTTAATGACCTGATCGGCATGTTCCAGTGTCGGTAATCGATGACCAATAACTAGCACCGTCATATTACCGTGCAAATTTTCAATCGCTTGGCGAATACGCTGTTCGTTCTCAACATCCAAAGCACTGGTAGCTTCGTCTAAGATCAGTAGCGTAGGTTGTTTTAGTAACGCTCTAGCTAACACTATACGTTGGCGCTCACCGCCGGAGAGCCGAACACCTCCATCGCCAACCATGGTATCCAGTTGGTTTGGTAAATCAAAAACAAACTCCGCGGCAGCCAATGTCAATGCTTTTAATAAGTCCGCTTCCGATGCTTTGGGATTACCCCACAGCAAGTTGTTACGAATGCTGTCATTAAACAAAAATACCTCTTGCGGTACATAAGCAACCGATTGCCGCCATTGTCGGCGTAAGGGCCCAGTCAGCAAGATATCATCCAATAAAATCTCACCACTATCAGCGGCTAATAACCCCATCAACAGATCGGCTAGCGTACTCTTCCCTGCGCCAGAGTGGCCTATCACCGCCGTAGTGGTATGCACTTTCAACGTTAATGACACTTGTGCTAGTGAAGGTGAATTTTTACCCGGATATTGAAACGACACATTCTTAAGTTGAATTTGCTTGCCGATGACAATAGGTTGATGGCTGTCGAGTTTGGTGGGTTCGGCATTAACACGATAAGCATCTTGCAGTCGCTGAGCATCTTCAAGTGCCGGCAATGCATGTAAACAATGGTGTAACTGCTGTTGCGCTGACATAAACAACGGGATCATGCGCCCAAACACAATCACTAAAGTCAACAGTTGCGCAACCTCAATATGCCACAGATTCAACCCGGCTAGCAGATAACCAATAAGCAGCGTCGCCCCAAAAATTTGAAACAAGACTTTCGATAAACTAGTGTCTTTTTGGAAAGCCAGTTGTTGCTCACGTAATGTTGCAATTGTGTGGTCAAAACGTTCAATAAAACTCGATTCCTGCCCCAAAATTTTGGCGAGTTTTATACCCGCTAAACTCTGCTGTACTGTTGCCTGCATGCTCCGATTAGCCTGACCTAACTGCTGTCCCAACGACAGTGCTTGTTTTCGCTGACCACTTAGCACTAACAAAATGAGGCCACCACTGATAAATGCCAGCAGCGTTACTTGCCAAGATAAACTCACTGCGGCAATCAAGTACGCAAGTAACGTCATCAACGATGCCAACAAACCCAGTAGAAAATTAAACCCTACGCCGATGCGGTTGATGTCGACTAACAAGCTGTTAGCCTGATCAGATTGATTTTGCTGCGTTAACCAACGCCATTCAGCATGTAACAACAGCGCGAAGCTACGCAGTCGCATTTTGTCGACTAGCTGATGTTGCATAATGGTGCTGAGGCGCTCACGGGCGTACAGTAAAGTTGCTCTTAATATAATCAGCAATAATACGATGCCCATCAGGAATGAAGTTGATGTGGGAACACCTAACTCCGCCATGCGCTGTAGCATCTGCCCTGATACATTGTGTGTCACCGCAGCAGATTGTAATGATTGCAACAATGGCACCAGTAATAAAATGCCCGAACCTTCGGTTAAGCCCGCCAGAATCATGAGTAGCAATATGAGTAACACTCGTTTAAATGTCACAAGTGCAATTAGCGGCTTAATAGTAGCGTAAGAGGGCATCATCTCAGCTCATTTTCAATGTAAAAAGGTAAGCACCTACTACGGTAAACTGATTAAAACTGTAACCACCAGTCACTCTTACTGATCCAGAGCATACCCAAGCATGGGCTTTAATCTGCCCCGCGTCTCTGCATAAGCCAAAATATAACGCTCCAGGAATGCCATACAACCCCAACAAAAAACGTGCAGTAATGGCTTGCGGGAAACAATTGGATTCCCAAGGTGTATAGGGCGCAATTCCTTGAACGAGTTTACTTATCTGCTTTGCTCTTAGTCGCTGCTTTTCAGATATCAGCGGGATCCAATACCCTTTAGCCTGTAGAATCCCTAATCGCGGCGCAAGCTTGCGAAACGATAAGCGAAAAATAGCCAGCTTGCTTAGCCCTAACAGCAGCCAAGTGGGAATGGCCCAACATTGAATAAATAGTGATTGGCGTAAAAATTTAATCCAAGCAGAGGTCAAGACTGAATATCTACCAGTTGATTATCAACTAAAGATTGACAAAAAATTAAGGTGTCTTGCTGACACTGCTGTTCGGTAACGTCATATTCGTTACAAATCTGCTCAACAATGTCAGCAATAGATTGTGGCGCTTCAAGAAGCTCCCAAATACGGCTCCCCGTTCCGCTAATACCAAAATAGTTACCAGTTTCAGGTACCATCATTACTGTATCGCCATCCATATCAGTAAAAATCTGATCAGGCTTACGGCGCAGTTCGCAATCAAGTGTCAGCTCAGACATGTTCATTCCTTGTACTAAATAAGCTATTGATAAATCCGATAATACTTAATAAATAAGTTATATTCTAACAATAATAATCTAGCCATTTGAAACTTTGGCTAACTTTATCCAAGCACCGATAAAGTGATGGTGACCTAGAGATATACATTATCGATAAGTGATTATAATATGGTGCATCCATCTTTATTGTCAGATTTTTTATGTTTGCTGGAGTCTATTCTACTCATTCTCAACTTCCCGCAGTTAATACTGATGTGATAAAGCAGTCCCTTGCACCGTACCATCAACCCGATAATGATGGCTTTTATACTGAGCCGAACTTCTGGCTCTATGAGCAACGCCACCACCACGGCTATTTTGACCGTGATCCGCATCTGCCACTTTATTGTGAACAAAAAGGCGTGGTCGTGGCATTTTGGGGGCGACTCGACAACCGCGAACAATTAGCCGCCACACTAGGTTTAAATCATAAAGATGAGCAACTCACCGATGCGCAGTTAGTGCTTGAGGCATGGTCACATTTCTTACAACAGCTACCCGAACAACTTTTGGGTGATTTTGCCATCGCTATTATTGATAAACCACGACAACAGCTATTTTTAGTGCGCGACCCGTTAGGGGTTAAACCACTGTATTATAGTTGGCAGCAAGGGAAACTATTCTTTGGGTCATCAGCTGCGGCACTTAAAGCTATGGATGGCATTGTCCTGAGCAAAAGTACTGAGTGGATGGCGCGCTATCTTTGGTTGTGCTTATCCAAAGATCCTATCAAGACTGCGTACAATGAAATGCGCAAACTACCACCCGCCCACTGCCTGTTATTGGCGCACAATGCCGAGCCACAGCTACGCCGCTGGCATTTTTGGCGTGATGATGCACCAATAGCGAACCAACGCGATGAACGCTGGGTCAATGACTATCGGGCAGTGCTGGAAGAAAGCATCCGTTGCCGCATGCATAGTCCTTACCCTTTGGGCACCGAAAACAGCGGTGGCATCGACTCGGCAACACTCACCGCCTACCTAGCAAAATTCTTAGATAATCCGGTAGAACAACTACACAGTTTTGGCTTTGCGATGTGCGAGCAAGAGCCGGAATATATTCTTGAAACCAGCCAAGCCTGCGGTATTGCCCATAATTACTTAGTGAGTGCTCAGCTTGGTAACCAAACTGAGCGGATGGAACGTAGCTTAAAAGTATTGGGGTATCCTGAGGAACATGGTAACGCCAGTCTTCATCTACCGTTTTATCAGCAATGTCAGCAGCGCAATATCAAAGTGTTGTTTTCAGGTTTTGGCGGTGATGAAGTGGTCACCAACCCGGCAAATTTGGCGCGTTATGAGTTCCTCGATAATCACCAATATGGCGCGTTATTCAACATTCTGTCTGGCAACGCAATAACTCGGCCATTACGCCTTGTTAAAGCAATATTGAAACCGCAAAACCCCGCCTATCGCCCCACTTTTTTAACCGCTTGGCGTCAGCGCTGGCCCTACTGCCTATTAAAAAGGAGGTGATCGAGGCTTACAATATTCAGCACGATTATATGGAAAGCGCCCGTTATGATGCACCTTTTAGACGAGTCAATGATTTTATTCTACAACATCACTTGCACGAACTGCATGTGACCACTCGCCTAGATAACTGTACTCTCATGGCAAATTCATTTGGCATCGACTACCGTTGGCCACTCTGGGATGTGCGTTTAGTACAGCAATACCTTTCCACCCCAACCATTGAAAAAATTGGCCCTAAAGGCATGGGGCGCTATCTGCACCGCCGCGCAATTACTGGCACAGTGCCCAATAAAGTGGCTTGGAAGTCTAGTAAAGACATGGGCTATGGTGCTCAGCATGTAAAACGACAGCAAGCAGCGATTGCTAAGCCACCAGTATTGATGGATTTACCCCCTGACATACAAGATTTGTTGGATCCGTTTAAGTTTGCACAATGGCAGCACTGGAGTACTCAAAATGCCTCTGAAGCTAACGTCACTGTATTAGATAGAGTATCGATTGAGAAAAACAGTCAAGCGTTAAACTGGCTAACAAGATGGTAATAACTTTACCCATCTGTTATACCCGTAATATTTTACTATTATTAATAGCAATGACATCCAGCGCTATTCATAGGGTTTGTTGTCTAACGTAGAACTTATTGAGAGGAGACGATATGAAATCATCTGTAGCAAAGACTGAAATGGTTAAAGATTCAGGAAAGGACACAGAGACTAAGCGTCCATATTGCCCGCCAATGTTAAAGAATCTCACTTTGGGCGATACACGTGCGAAAGCGAATCAAACCACCACTGAAATCTCTCTTAATTCGGGAGTAGCTTCCTAAGTTCAGAGGTACGGCTAGATTGAAAAGTCCAGATCCACCATGGCGTTTGGGCAGTCGCAGCTAATTAGCTGCGACTGTTTTGTTTTATGGGAATAAATAGCCGTTGCATTTGCGGCGCATATACCACCTGTTGCTTTAGCCCAGCCCGCCGATAAGCCATACCCTCCACTGCGTAAGATAGCGTCGCACCACCGCATTGGTTGTGCTTGCTCGTGAAGCTGAGCTAAATGCCGTAGCAGTTGGGTTAAGGTCCAGGCAACAGGTAACAGCATTGTTTGGCAAATACTCTGGTAATAGTGATAAACAACAAAACGTGCAACAAAACGATAATGATTGCAGGCGGTTTGTGTGGCTCTTACAACGGCTTTTAACCTGCCATGTCCTTTGATATGGGGATAGCGTTGGTTCAGTAATGGGGCTAAATATCGATATAACTGTTGCTGCCATACTCGCTGTTGCGCGGGACTCTTGATTTGAATAGATGACAGCGCTGCCGCCAAAAATACATAGGCATCAGTAATTACTAAAATTACTAAGCGAAATTTGTATGGTTGTAGCTAATCGTTATTAAGTTCATTATGTTATGCTCTTTGCCGGTATTCCTCACTCAATCACACTATTTTTAACGCTAGCTCAGGATACTCTCTAGCTCAGGATACTCTGATTTCATGTATTACTCCGCTTACCAACTAACCATTGCCAGTGAGTTGCCCTTACCAGAACTTGTACCTGTTAATGGCACACAGACTGACGTCACAATTCGCTTTGACAATGTTGCAAAAAACGGGCTAGCAGACGGAGAACAATTGGGACCATTTTTATGGGCAGCTCCCAATACACTGTGGTTGCAGGTACCGAACGTTGCCCGTTTTTTAGTGCGCAATGGTAACGAGATTATTATTGACCCTGCTGATGGCATTGATGACGATAGTATTCGGGTGTTTTTGTTAGGTTCCGCGTTCGGAGCCTTGCTGTTCCAACGTGGCTTGTTGGTGATCCACGGCAATGCAGTGCGCATTGGTGATGAATGTTTAATTTGTGTAGGACCGTCCGGCGCAGGTAAATCGACTTTAGCCGCTGCGTTTATGCAACGTGGGTTTGATGTGCTGGCGGATGATGTGGTGCCGGTAAATGATGCGGGGTTGGCGCTGCCAGGATTTCCGCGGATTAAATTATGGCAGGATGCAGCGGAGCAATTTGAGATTGTCACTGATGACTTACGCCGTATTCGCCCCGAGATGAATAAGTTTAACCTGCCGGTTAATGGTGTAGTGCAGCAAGCATTACCGATCCGTTGGATTTATATTCTAGGTAGCGACCATATCGATGAAATCACCTTTGAAGCTATCAACGGTATGGCGAAATTTATGCCACTGCAAAACAATACTTATCGCGCTAAGTTCCTCCATGGGATGCAACTAAAACCGCAGCATTTGAGTATGTGTGGCAAGTTAGCCAGTAAAATCCGTTTGTCACGGCTAACCCGACCTAAATTAGGATTTACCGCCAATGCGATGGTGGATGCCATTCTCAAGGATATTGAGGTTAACCCATGAGTAGTCTCTATTGGTTAGCATCCTACCCAAAATCTGGCAACACTTGGTTTCGTGCTTTTTTGCAGAACTTACTTGAAGATGGCGATAAGCCCGTGGTCATTGATGAACTCAGCACCGGCAGTATTGCCAGTGCGCGCGGCTGGTTAGATGAAACCTTAGGCTTTGATACGGCAGATTTGACTCAAGATGAAATCGATGCGCTGCGCCCCAGTGTGTATAACTGGCAACATGATGCGACTGAGCTTGGTTACCATAAAATTCACGATGCATACACTATGGTTGACGGCGGTACGCCTATTGTCGGTGTTGCGGGTACTAAAGGTGCGTTGTACATCGTACGCAATCCGTTAGATGTAGCCCCTTCCTACGCTAACCATTGCCAATGTTCGCTGGATCAAGCCATTGAACATATGGGCAACCCGCAGCACTGCATGGCACAAAATAAACGCCGTTTAACCAGTCAAGTGCGGCAACAACTGTTGACGTGGTCTGGGCATGTGCGTAGCTGGTTAGATGCACCGCAGCTTAACCGCTTAGTTATCCGCTATGAGGATATGCTCAATCATCCGTTAGCTACCTTTACGGCAGCTTGCCAATTCTTGGAGTTACCGCTTGATCAAGCGCGCATAAAAAAGGCAATCGCCTTTAGTGATTTTAAGGTGTTATCACAACAAGAAAAGCAACACGGCTTTAAAGAGCGCCCTCCACAAACGCAGCAGTTCTTTCGACAAGGTAAAAGTGGTGATTGGCGAGATAAACTCACAGGGGAACAAGTGGCGCGGATTATCCAAGACCATGGTGAAATGATGCGGCGCTTGGGGTATTTAGATGTGAATGGTCAACCTTTGGTCACACCACGCCCATGGTGCGAGCTTTCAGTTGATGTTGAACGCCGAGGTGATGGTGTTGCATGCGTTAATCAATAGACTCAAGCAACTGTCTATGCGCCGCCACCCCCATGGTTTGCTAAGTTGGCGTTATTTACTGCCACAATTATCATCGCCGTTAATGCAACACCGAGCTTATTGGTGGCATAGTTGCGGGACTCGTTCGCGGCTGTTGTGGGGGCTGTGGCAGTTATATTTATGGTTACGTTGGCTCGCATTCAGCAGTTGGCGCGCGAGTTATCGCACGGTGCAGTTGCATGGGCCTCATGTCAAAAAGCAACACAACATAAGTCAATGGCAGCAATTTTGGCGTGTGCAAGCATTAGCCTGGCGCTGGTGTATTCCGCCTGCGGCTGCGTATCGTTTCCAATTGTACCGTTATCCTGAGCGAGCACTAGAGTACGTCTATGATATAGAAGTGGGGGCTTATCATCGGTTACAAAGTGAAGCGCTAGGACTCACTAAAAAGTCGCTACAGCTGTTGCAAGATAAGCAACGACTAGCCGAAAAACTCACGCCTTTGGGAGTAACCATTGTGGATGGCTATCCCGTGGCATTTCGCAGCACTAATAAGTTAATCGATACGCTCGCTGGCGATGGGAAATTTTTTTAAAGACACGCAGTGGCAACCAGGGTATTGGCGCGTTCGCTGTAACAGCAAAAAATGGTCAATTGCAGGGAAAACCTTTGCTGGCGAATTATTATCTGATAGCAACGCAGTGGAACACGCATGGCAGCAGTTGTTGCAACTCGACGATGCACTGATCCAGCCGCTGCTGACAAATCACCCTGCATTACAGACATTAACCCCGGCTGATGAAGCCATTACCGTGCGTGTGATTACCCAATGGCATGAGCAACAACTAAGGGTGTTCACCGCATTCATTGAAGTACCGTTTCAAGATATACAACGCACAGTTTACAGTGTGTTGCCGATAACTTCGGCGGGTGATTTTGCGCGTTATCCGGCAGAAATTCTGGATGAGCAAGTGGCACAGCGGGCAAATACCTTATGGCAGCAAGCACAAGCAATTGGCCTATTACCCTTTTGGTCTCAATTAATAGAACAAAGCATAAAAGCTCATCAGCCGTTCTCTGATGTCAAAGCCATCGCTTGGGATTGGGTAGTCACAGCAACGGGGGCGTGATGTTGGAAGGTAATACTGGATGGGGCACCATGATGCCACAACTCATTCATGGCCCGTTTCTTAGTAAGTAAATAGCTCAGACTTTTTTCCATATAAGTGCCAGTCCCGATAAAAATTTACCAGGGGTAAAGGCCAGCGATAGCATCAGTAGCAGAGCGAACCAGCGCATGAGATTGCCAGCCCCGCAGATTACCCCAAAACGTCCCAGCAGGTACGCCAAGGACAGTGCCAGATGAGTACCAACCACAGCAATAGCAACGGTGCGCCATTTCTGCCGCTCAGAAACCAGACATGCCGCGCCGCCCGCCAACAGAGTTCACAACAACCCAACCACAACTTATTTACCATTCACGCCACCTAGCAACCATTCATCGCAAACTCAAGCAGCACATTTTGCCACTGCATAAGCTCACTCTGTCATTCATTACAGGAACAGACTTATGCGAACGTTCATTTCATTGATTTTGGCAACGCTAATATTAGGCAATGTCATCAGCGCTGAGGCCGCCCCCTCTGCCGCATTAATTGCCGAATACAACCAGGCGGCCGCCAAAGGCGATATGGGCAGTGTGTTACTCAAACTTGAGCAGCTGAAACAGCAACAAGCTGATGATCCGCTAACGCTAGTGTATTGGGGCAGTGCTAAGACCATGACAGCCAAGGATGAATTCTGGCCTTGGTCAAAATACCAATGCGCTGAAACCGGCCTGAACGCTATCGACAAATCACTGGTGCTGTTAGCTCAGGCACCTAATGATGAGCGGCGGCTGGGGCTAGATATTCGTAGCCTTACCCAGGCGTTAGCAGCGGTAACCTATACGGCGGTACCCAAAATGTTTAACCGTTTTGAACGCGGTTACGATCTATTTATCACCCTACTCGCCTCGCCGCAATTTCAAGCGGTTCCGGCTGAGTACACGGCATGGATTTACCAACGCGCTATCAGCGCCGCCCTCGTCGCCAAAGACTTAGCACGGGCGCAACAATGGCAGCAACAGTTGGCTAAACAAGCGCCAACACATCCTCTGACGCAGACAATGGCAGCCATGATTGCCAAAGCCAAAGGAGAGTAATCATGTTGCGTTTTGACAATATCTGTAAAAGTTATCGCGCGGGTAAGCAAACGGTAGCGGTACTCAAGGGGGTAACCGGCCAGTTGGCGATGGCGGAAATGGTCGCCCTATGTGGCCCATCCGGCTCCGGCAAGAGTACGCTCTTGCAGATCTTGGGAGCACTGGATTTACGCTATCAAGGTGAAATCCAATTTTCCGGACAAGCCTTCCCACGAACCGTACACAAGGCGACATTGCTTAGACGGCAGCAGCTCGGTTTTGTGTTTCAACGCTTTAATCTAGTGCCAGTGTTAACCGCCGAAGAAAACGTGATGCTGCCGTTACAACTGCGAGGCTGGCCGTTGAATAAACAGCAACAAGCAGCACGCGACATGCTGGCTCAAGTTGGCTTGGCACCACAATTACGGCAAAAGCCCGCTGAACTTTCTGGCGGCCAACAACAACGTGTAGCCATTGCCCGTGCCATGGTCAGTCGCCCAGCACTGGTGATTGCTGATGAACCGACCGCCAGTTTAGACACAGGATCAGCCACCCAAATTATCAGCCTATTACGAGAACTCTGTCATCAGCATCGCAGTGCTGTTTTAGTGGCAACACACGACCCACGTATGGCTGCCAGCTGTGATCGCATCATTCAGCTGCAAGACGGCTGCATTGCGGCGGAGAATGCCGCATGAACGCTTTTCAATTACAAGCTATGCGCCTTGCCTGGCGCAATCTGTGGCGTAATCAACGCCGCAGTCTGCTGTCACTGCTGGTGATCGCCATCGCCATTTTTGCAACAACCGCCATCGCCGGTTTTGGGCTAGCCACATACCAGTCCCTTGAACAGGCCGCTATCCGCGCCAATGGTGAATTACTGTTGAACCGTCCTGGCTACCTGAAAGAACAGGAAGAGACGCCATTAGCCGAAGGGATCAACGGCAGTCAGCAGTTGACCAAACAGTTATTGGCGCGCGCCGAAGTGACACAAGTCGAACCTAAGGTACTGTTTTCTGGTTTGATCTCTAACGGACAAAAATCCGCAATCTATCTTGGACAAGGCGTATCCCCGAGTTTGTTTGATCTGCAAGGGCCGATGCTAACCGTCAGCCAGGGGCACGCGTTGTTACCTGCGGACTCACCACGTTTCAATGCTGATGAACCACAGATTATGCTCGCCAGTGATTTAGCACAGTCGCTCAAGCTGAAGGTGGGTGATTGGGCCACGCTGATGAGCACCACCAGCAGTGGAGCGCTCAACGCCATGGACGTCAAAGTGTGCGGTATTTTCAGCACCGGCGTACCTGAGCTAGATAAACGTCAGTTGTTTGTGTCGCTCAGCACCGCCCAGTCATTACTGATAAGCGATAGAGTCAGTACCCTATCGGTCTACTTGCAAGATAGCAGCCAGACCGCCGCCATGAGCCAGTGGGTAACCGATGCATTAAACAGCCCCCAACAAATGCTGGAAGTTACCCCTTGGTATGAAAGTGCATTTTTCTATCAAAAAGTAAGGGCGCTGTACGATCGTATCTTCGGCGTGATTGGCTTCATTTTAGCGCTTGTGGTGTTCGCCGCGCTGTTTAACACGCTCACTATGTCAGTCACCGAACGCACAACCGAGATTGGCACACTGGCGGCCATGGGCGCTTGGCCGCGGGAGATCATTGGCGGTTTTATGCGTGAAGCAGCATTGCTCTCACTACTTGGCGCATTGGTTGGAGGTTTAGCAACTGCGGCGCTGAGTCTGAGTTTGCTGCAACTTAACATCCAGATGCCACCACCACCGGGGCGGACTCAGGGATATCCGCTCACCATTTTATTCTCTGTCGATATGTGGCTTGCCAGCAGTTTACTGGTACTGCTGGTGTGTGTGCTGGCCGCTTGGCTGGCCGCCCGTAACGGCGTAAAGAAACCGATCACCGAGGCACTGACTTATGTGTAACTTAGCGAATCGCAGCAGTCTTCGTTTACTCGCCAACGGGCTGATAGTCCTGCTCTGGCTAACCAGCAATGGCCTCCAGGCCGATGAAATCGATGCCAACGCCATGCTTATGGCAGCCGATCATTATCGCCTTGACAGTGAACAAGCGCGGGTTGTGACCGAAGTTAGCGAGTACGAGCAACAACAGCTTATTAATCAACGCCGTTACCATGTGTATCTCGACGGCAATAACTCGCTGGTGATGTTTAAATCAGTGGCCGAGCTGGGGCAAAAGATGCTGATGCTCGGTCAACAATATTGGCTGATCATGCCTCGCAGTAGCCGCCCGATCCGGATCACCCCCATGCAAAAACTGCTGGGGCAAGCCTCCATTGGTGATATTGCTACCTTAACCTGGCATCGCGACTATGACATAACGCAAGTCACCGCAACTGAGCTGACCCTTAACGAACAACAGTACTCGTGTTACCAGTTACAGCTAAGTGCTAAGACCGATAGCAACAGTTACCAACGCATCACCCTATGGCTAGATAAACAAGATAATTTTCCGTTGCAGGCCGCCTTTTACCTGTCTTCAGGAAAACTGGCCAAAATGGCACAGTTTCACGCGGGCGAACTTAACGGCCAACGTCGGGTGGTCACTATGCGGCTCAGCGACAAACTGCAACCGCTCAAAACCACCGAAGTGCAATATCTCAATATTAGTCACCATCCGTTGCCCGCCAGTTACTTTAATCCGGTGTTTTTAACCCGCACCGTGTTGGAACAGTTGTGATGCGTTGCCAGTTATTAGCTGGATTACTATGTTTCGGCACTTTTGGGGGAGGAGCTGCGGAATGGCAATGGGATTGGCAAAGCGGCATTGCCGTTGAGGACACCCGCGCGACCACCTTTTTTGCTGACGTTGATAATGACGCCCAGTGGCAATCATTGTTATCACTACAGCTCACAACAGGTGCTTGGCGTAGTACCGGTAGTGTGCAACACAATCAAGCAGTGAATAGTAGTGAGCAGCAAAGTCATGCCACACTGAGTTCTCTTTACTGGCAGCAAAGCCTGAATGCACAAGCCGATTGGGAACTCACGCTCGGGAAGCTACAACTGGATTGGGGCGTTGGCTACGGTTATCGGCCATTAAATATTTTTAGCGATTATCAGCGTCATCCGGTGGGGATCCAAGTGGAGCAAGGCGCGCAGGTTGCCATGCTGACGCGATTTACCAGCGATGGCACCTGGCAATGGCTTACCAGTCGCTCGCACCATTCATCATTAGATACGAGTCAAACCCAGCAGGGGCTAGGCCTGCGCCGTTACTGGCTAACCGATGCGAATGAATGGCAAGCGCTCGTGTACTGGGATCAACAACGTCATTGGCTAGCGGGAGCTTCGCTAGTAACGGTAATAGGTGAAAGCCTTGAACTGCACGGCTCAATGTTATATCAGCAGCAATATACTCGCCTGAAATTAACAGATTTGACGCCGGGAGCAACAACCGTAGCAATACAACGGCAAACTCAGCAGCATAGCTGGCAAACCCTGTTAGGCTTTACTTGGGCTAGTAGCCATGGTGTGCAGTTGATTGGTGAATATTGGTACGATAGCCGCAGTTGGTCAAAAGCGGACTGGCAACGAGCACAACAACAAGCGCAGTTTTGGCAACAACCCTGGCAATCGAGCAGCACGCAACGCAATGCCGGTCTGTATGCCATCGGCTATAGCCACACCAATATTCTGCAACATACCGTGTTATTGCATCTGGCGGCCAATTCGCGCTTTTGGCGACAATTCACTACGGCATTATCGCCGTTAACCATAAGCATCGACTGCTTGTATGGCCCCAGCGATGGCAGTGTCGTACTGACACCCAGAGTGCAATATCAACTACTGGATGGCCGCAGCAGTTTAACGCTGTCATTGTCATGGCGCTATTATGGTGGTCAGCCGTCAGCGGCATTTGCTAATCTGGGCCAACAAAGCGTGACTTGGTTTGGACTCTCTGGACGTTTTTGATGACCCATATTTTTGCTCAGCCACGGCACAATCTCGTTATCCGCTTAGTGGTGATCACCTTGGCGTGTAGTTTGATTGCGGCATTTACCTACTCAGTTTGGCCGGGAGATTTTCTCAACCATCTGCTCATTAGCTTGGGTTACGGGATTGCCGCCTTCTTATCTTCCGCCGTTCTGGGCTATCTATTGCCACATTTTCATCAACTGGGTCGCGCACTACTCAGTATTGTATTAACGCTGCTACTCGGCAGTATCAATGCGGCATATTGGATCCTTGGCAGTTGGCAATGGCAGCATCTTCCTAAGTTATTTCCAGGCATGTTGCTGGCGCTGACCATCACCGGGGCGCTCACTTTTGGTTTTTACTTCTTTGAGCAAAAGTTTCGTATGCAGCAAGCGTTAGAAGTGGCCAAACGTCAGCAGGCTGAGCAACAACAAGCGCTATTGTTGGCCGAGCTTAAGCAGCTACAAAGCCAGATTGAGCCACATTTTTTGTTTAATACGCTGGCAAATATTAACGCCCTGATCAGCCTAGATCCCAATAATGCACAACAACTGCTTACTCGGTTTACCTCGCTACTGCGGCGCAATTTGCACAGCAGCAGACAATTAGTCGGCACCCTCAATGATGAATTAGCACTACTGGAAGATTATCTGGCGATTCAGCAAATGCGCTTAGGCGACAGACTCACTTATCAATTTGCCATTGCGGATGGCTGTAACCACCTGCCATTTGTGCCCATGTTACTGCAACCTTTAGTCGAAAACGCAATAGTGCATGGCATCGAGCCGAGCAGCCACGGAGGCCACATCACTATCAGTGCCACATTACACGTACAAACATTACAACTCGTCATTAGCGACAATGGCGTGGGTTTTGGCAATGTCCCGACCATATCGGGTCATGGTGTTGCACTCAGTAATATCCGCCAACGACTGCACCACTTATTTGCCGGGGCAGCCAACTTGCAGTTGCAACCGCAGAGTCCGCATGGGGTAATTGCCACCCTATCTCTACCGTTAACACCATTAATGCAGCTCAGCGAGAGGAGCTAATACCATGTCTCAGGCCATAACCGCCATCATTGCCGATGACGAGCCATTACTCAGGTTTCATCTTAAACAGATGTTAGCCGAGGTGTGGCCGCAACTGGAGATCAGCGGCATGGCCGAAAATGGCGCGCAAGCGCTAACACTTATCGCTGAGTTACAACCTGATGTGGTGTTTTTGGACATTCGGATGCCGGGTTGCGATGGTTTGGCCGTGGCCAGCAAACTCTGTCAGCCGTCACTAGCACCATTACTGGTATTTGTTACCGCCTTTGACGAGCACGCCGTTAATGCCTTTGAAAAAAACGCGGTGGATTATCTGCTAAAACCGGTGACAGAGCAGCGCCTAGCCCACTGTTGTGAGCGGCTACAAAACCGTTTGCGCAACAACAATAACCTCGATTACCAACAGTTACTGAGTCAGCTCAGCTCGCAACTACAGCAACCACCCGCGGCCAATTACCGCAAGTGGTTAAAAGCTAGTAAAGGCGATGATATTCACCTGATCGCTACAGAGCAGATCCTATATATCCGAGCAGAAGATAAATATCTCAGTCTGGTGGTTAAGGAAGGAGAACAACAACAAACTTATTTGCTACGGCAATCGTTACGCCAATTATTAACGGAATTAGATCCAGAACAGTTTTGGCAAATCCATCGCGCCATCGTCGTCAACGTGGCACGGATCGGCAAAGTGCGCCGCACTTTTAGCAGCATGGAAGTCATTATTGCCGACACGGCACTGCCAGTCAGTCGTGCCATGCAAAAATTTAAAAATTAATTCGAAGACAGTGCTACGGCAACGCCATCTGGTAAAACCAGCGACGAGAATGACTTATCTTAATAATACCCTCAATAGAGTAAACCGTAGCCCAGGTATTTCTCATGGACAGATGACAGGTTCGCTATCAGGCATAAAAAAACGTACACACCCTCATCTGGAATATGTACGTTTCTGATCGCCCCCAACATCCATAACTAACCACAACTAAACAACATGTTAGCGGTGAGCAAATAAGAAGCTGTAGAGATATGACCTCAGGCCACAGTAACCTTGGCAAACTTACGTTTACCCACTTGGAATACCGCGGTGATACCCGCAGCGAAGTGCTGTTTGCTGTCATCCAACCGCTCACCATCCATCTTCACCGCGCCTTGCTTAATCATGCGCAGAGCTTCAGATGTAGATGCCACCAGCCCGGCATCTTTCAGCAGATTAGCCACCGCAACACCTTCGGCCCCGGCAGTCACAGTGATCTCTTCGATATCCTCCGGCAAAGCACCTTTCTGGAAACGGTCGATAAATGCCTGATGCGCGGCCTCGGCAGCGGCTTCACTATGGAAGCGGGCAATGATCTCTTTTGCCAATAATATCTTGATATCACGAGGATTGGCACCGTTATTCACATCGGTCTTGAACTGTTCAATTTCGCCTAGAGGGCGAAATGACAGCAACTCAAAATAACGCCACATCAGTTCATCAGAGATAGACATTAACTTGCCGAACATCTCGTCAGGAGCTTCGCTAACACCGATATAGTTACCCGCAGACTTGGACATCTTTTTAACGCCATCAAGCCCTTCCAGCAATGGCATCATGATGACGGCCTGTGGCTTCTGTCCTTCAGCCTTTTGCAGTTCACGGCCCATCAACAAGTTAAACTTCTGATCGGTGCCCCCAGTTCTACATCGGCGTGCAAGGCCACAGAGTCATAGCCTTGCAACAAGGGGTACATAAATTCATGGATAGCAATTGACTGGCCCGCAGCGTAACGCTTTTTAAAATCGTCCCGTTCCATCATCCGCGCAACGGTTTGCCGTGATGCCAGACGGATCATCCCAGCCGCACCGAGTTGTTCCAGCCAGCTGGAGTTGAACTCAATCCGGGTTTTCGCTGGGTCGAGGATCTTATAAACCTGCTCTTTATAGGTTTCGGCATTGGCCAATACCTGTTCCCGAGTCAGCGGTGGGCGGGTACTGTTCTTACCGCTTGGATCACCCACCATCCCGGTAAAATCACCGATGAGGAAAATCACCTCATGACCAAGTTCCTGGAAAGTGCGCAGCTTATTCAGGATTACCGTGTGTCCCAGATGAATATCGGGTGCGGTTGGATCGGCACCGAGTTTAATCTTCAGCGGGCGCCCTTCTTGCAGTTTTTCAACCAGATCAGATTCCAGCAGAATTTCTTCTGTCCCGCGTTTAATCTCTGCCATTACCTGCGCTAAATCAGCCATTTTGCCAACAACTCCCAAGGCACTTCAAAATCAAAGAGACTTATGTTACTTGTTAGCCAGCCTAATTTAAAGTGTGTAAACTGGTGCGCAATGCCCAAGTTTGACGATTTGGTACCGGGGTCAATGGCAAAACTTATAACACTGTTGCAACTACTGCCGAAAAAACACCAGATTCTGCTCTGTATTCTCGTTGTCTTCGCTTTTATCGTACTGATATTTCCCGCTGATGATGCCTCGGCTTCTCGCCAAACACCTGTGGCTAACAGCAATATCCGCTACGAGGTGCCGCTGGCATTCCGTACGCCGGAGGCGCCATCAGCCGTGGAAACTTCTGAAAGTGGCGAGCCCGAGGAGTCTGAAGCGGCCGCCGAAGCCATTACTTCGGAGATCACCGACGAAACCCAACAAGCGCTGGAACCCAAAACCGATACCAAACCCAGTGCGATGGCCGAGCTGGAACATTTTGATATCAAGCAAGGTGACACGCTGGCGGCCGTGTTCAACCGGGCGCAGCTGAGTGCTCGTGAAGTCTATGACATCACCCAACTGCCACTGGCCAAACAGAATTTAATCAAAATCATACCGGGTGAAGAGATCATCATAGGTAAAGATGGCAATGGCGCATTACAGGAACTGCGCTACCAGATAGATGCCATCACTACCCTGATCATTTTAAAGAATGGTGAGGGTTATCAAGCCAAGGTGACCAACAAAGATGTGGAAAACCGGCAGCAGTTTGTCAGTGCCGAAATCAAAAGTAATTTCTGGAACGCTGGAGTTGATGCTGGACTCACCCCAGCGCAGATCATGCAACTGGCGACCATCTTTGGCTGGGATGTGGATTTTGCATTGGATCTGCGTGCTGGCGACAGCTTTGCCCTAGTCTATGAACAGGAATATGCCGATGGTGAGTTTTTACGCAACGGTAATATTATGGCGGCAGAATTTATCAACCAAGGCCAGCGTTACACCGCCGTGCGTTATACCGATGGTAACTATTATTCGGCGGATGGCCGCAGCATGCGTAAAGCCTTCTTGCGCTCGCCGGTAGACTTTAAGTATGTCAGCTCTAACTTTAACCCTAAACGTCTGCATCCGGTTACTGGCTTGGTGCGCCCACATCGGGGCGTGGATTATGTGGCCGCCATAGGTACGCCCATAAAAGCGGCGGGTGATGGCAAAGTGATTGAAGCCAGTTATAACCAGTACAATGGCAATTATGTGTTTATCAAACACAATGACACCTATACCACCAAGTATCTGCATTTAAACAAACGCAAAGTCAAACGTGGCGATAACATCAAGCAAGGGCAAATTCTCGGGACGTTAGGGCGAACAGGCCGAGTGACCGGCGCCCATCTGCATTACGAATTTATCGTCAACGGTGTTCACCGTAATCCGCGCACCGTTGACTTGCCGAAGGCTTTGCCTATCGCCACCAAAGAAAAGGCTAAATTTATGGCTATCAGTAACCAGCTCATGGCAACGATAGCCCATAATCAACAGATCAGAATTGCCAGACAATAACGGAAATATGCACATGAAAACCGCTTATTACATCGGACTGATGTCAGGCACCAGCATGGATGGCGTAGACGCTGCACTGGTGGATTTTTCGGGAAACAAACCTAAACTGGTGGCCCATCATACAGAGGATTATCCCGAGCATCTGTACAAAGGGCTACAGCGGTTGTGCCAACCCGGCAACGACGAAATCAATCGCCTGGGTCGCCTTGATCGCACGGTAGGGAAAACATTTGCGCAAGCAGTCAAACAACTGCTGGCAAAAGCGCACATTCCAGCTTCAGAGATTATCGCAATCGGCAGCCACGGCCAGACGGTCAGACACATGCCCAATCTTGAAATAGGCTTTACCTTGCAGATAGGCGATCCCAACACCATTGCGGCAGAAACCGGTATTGATGTTATTGCCGACTTTCGCCGCAAGGATATCGCGCTGGGGGACAAGGCGCACCGCTAGTTCCCGCGTTCCATCAACAGGTTTTTGCCGAAGCTGGCGTTACTCGGGTGATCCTCAACATTGGTGGCATAGGTAATGTCACGTTTCTGCCTGGCGACAGCCGCCAAGTGCTAGGATTTGATACCGGTCCCGGCAACACGCTTGTCGATGCGTGGATCCAGCAGGTGAAACAGGAGCCATTCGATCACAATGGTCTATGGGCTGCCAGCGGTACTACCCATCAGGGATTATTGCAGCAGTTGCTATCTCATCCCTATTTCTCACAGGCCTATCCCAAAAGTACCGGGCGCGAGCTGTTCAATCAGGCGTGGCTGGAGCAACAGTTATCTGAATTTGGTCAGTTGAGTGAAGAAGATATCCAGTCAACACTACTAGATTTGAGCTGCTACAGCATCGCCAATGACATTCGCAAACTATGCACCCATGGTGAAGTTTACGTCTGCGGCGGCGGTGCCCTGAATAAAACACTGATGCAACGACTGACAGCGCTATTACCGCAACACCATTTACTGTCGACTGCCGCGCTTGGCGTAGATCCCAAATGGGTTGAGGGCATCGCTTTTGCGTGGTTGGCACTACGTCATGTTGAAGGCTTACCAGCCAATCTGCCAGCGGTCACTGGCTCTTCCCGAGAAGCCGTGCTGGGTGCTAGATTTCCGGCAAAATAATAGTGTGGATGCTTTATCATCTCACACCACAGTGGTAGCATGCGCCGCTTCAACAGTTGACAGGAATTAATGCTGTGAAAGCTGAAACTTCCACGAAAAAGGCCCCGAAGATGTCACCGGATAAACGCTTTGACTACATGATTGAGCAAGTCCGTGAGAAAAAGAGTTATGGGTGTTACATGACGATAATGGCTGCGTAATGCTGACCACAGATGAAGAAGACTGTATCCCGGTTTGGCCTAGCGAAGACGCCGCCACAGAGTGGGCCCAGGAAGATTGGCAGGATTGCCAAGCGCTAGCGGTCAGCCTCAAAGACTGGCAGGAGCGCTGGACGCCCGGTATGGCCGATGATGATCTGCTGGTAGCCGTATTTCCACTGGTTGACGATCTGGGGGTGGTAGTGTCCCCTTATGAGTTCGACGAAACTCTCTCGCCCAAAAAATCACACTGAGTTGCTGATGACCGCGCCCACTAAAACGCCCTTACCGAAACGTTTATTAGCGCTGATGCTGGTATACGCAATACTGGCACTGAGTGGGCTGTTTTATGGCCGCGGAGTTATCCTGTCGCTGTTAACCTTGATGATGTTACTCGCCATCATGGCACGTCATAAGGCAGGTTTATGGCTGTTACGGGGTTACGCTATCATCGGCCTTGTAGGCAGCACATTGCTGCCATATCTGCTCGACATTAATCCACAATTACAGCAACAGTTGCAGCAAAGTGCGCTGTGGCACTCTCTGGACAGCATCCCCGGGTGGTTAAGTGTGGGATTATTGATCGCACTGACCATGCTACAACTGTGGCTGGTGTTCAGCGCTAAGGTCAGTCATTTTTTCAAGCGGGAGATCAACTTCAATATCATGCAATAACAGATGTTGAGGTTGAAAAAACGATAAAAAAACCGTCCATCTGGACGGTTTTTCGTGTCACTGGCAATCAAACCGAGAAACTGGCACCACAGCCACAGGTGGTTTTAGCATTCGGGTTTTTGACAAAGAAGCGCGAACCTTCCAGCCCGGAAGTGTAATCCACTTCGCCACCCACCAAGTACTGCAAACTCATGGGGTCAACAATCAGCTGTACCCCTTGTTTTTCCACGGTCAAATCACCATCGTTGATCTTTTCATCGAAAGTAAAGCCGTACTGAAATCCTGAACAGCCGCCACCGGTCACATAAACCCGCAGTTTAAGTGCACTGTTTTGTTCTTCTTCCAGCAAAGCTTTCACTTTTGCAGCCGCCGCATCAGTAAAACGGATGGGCATTGCTGATTCAGCTTGTTCAGTCATTATTACCTCTTACATCTGGTTGCTGTGGCGAATTATCTAATACCTGACTTTCTTGTTCAAGTATTATGCTGGAGTCTTTTTCCCCAGTCAGTAATTCGGGCACACTATAATTCTGTTCGGTTTCACCGCCTTTGCTCCAACGGCTAGCAGGGACAATCACTTTTGCCAAGATCCGTTGCAGTTCAAAGGATTTGGGGAGCACAAATTCGCTTTCGACGACCTGAAAATACTTAAAGTTGAAATTAAGTTTGCCTTTACCAATCAAAGATTCAAGATTGATTTCAGCTTCTTTACCCGCCTTAAGCCCTTGCAATATCACTTCGGCACGGCCTTTTAACGACTGCTTACGTTTCTGCAGTTGAGTCAGTATCAGGCGTAGGCGATAACTTCCAGCCTTATGCCCCGCTTGTAACTCCATCCCGTTAATTGCCACACCATCAACATTATTATCTGGTGCCATAATGCTGCGGTAAAAGGCTAGTTCTCGCTCCAACTCCTGTTGCTTTTGATGTTGTTTGGTAAACATCTCCTGCATCTGTTTATTGGACTCTTTTGCTAGCTGTAATTCAAGGTTGCGACTGGCCAATATTTGTGACTGGCCAGTCAATTCAGCTCTCAATTGATTGATCTTATTAATATTAGATTTATTTGAAGTGGGACTATTATCCTGCCATAACGACAGCGATAACGCGCCGACAGCAAACGCAATCACTAGCAATGCCAGCAAATATAAGGAGGATGGCCGGATACTTCGCTCAAGCAACTGCAGGCGAAATAACCAACGGTGATATCTTGCCATTATCTTACGGCCCCTTTATGCAATTATTAGTAGGAAGAACGACAGTAACCGCTGCTAAATGTGGCTGTTGGCAATAAAAATTAAAAAGTATGCCGACAATAACGGAACACAAAACAGGATTCTACGGACTTATAGGCTTGCTGGCGAGTCTTCCACAAACCCGCAGTTGCCTCGCAGCCGTATCACAATCTTACGATTTATTGGCAGTATCGGGCTGATCTTCGGCGTTGTTTAACGCTACATCCGCAGCCACCGCAGTTGCTGCCGCCTCCGCGGGTTCAGCTTCAACAGTAACAACATCTGAGGTAGCAACACTGGCGGCCGCGTTAGCTTCTGCCGCTTTGGCTGCCAATGATTGTTGCAGTAAAGCCGAGTACAAAGGACTGCCACCCAATGCTTGGGCAATAAAGGTTGCCCCCAAACAGGTAGCGAGTAAAGGTAGAATTAACTGGTAGTTATCGGTCATCTCTACCACCAACACTATCCCGGTAACAGGCGCGCGCACCGTAGCAGCAAATAACGCCCCCATGCCGGCCACCGCATAAACACCGGGTTCAGCAACTAAACCAGGAAATAATCTTGCGGCGATAATACCGTAAGCCAGCCCCAGTAACGTTCCCAATGCCAGCATTGGCGCAAACACACCACCTGGTGCGCCAGAAGCAAAACAGCCTAGCGTCGCTAGCATCCGCAGCGCGAACAATAAAACCAAGATTGCCCACGCCATAGGCTCACGCACAAAATCTGTAATAAGTGCGATACCACCACCTGAAAGTGCTGGCACATAAAGCTGAAAAAACGCAAATACGCCGCCGAATAACGCCCCGGTTAAGGTCACTCTCAATAAGCGGTGATTATGGTATTTTTAAAGGCGGCCGTTGCCCGCAACACCCAGCGGTTGAAATAAATCCCCACAATACCGAAGATAATCCCGAGTACGACAAACAGCCACAATGAAGCAAGAGGCGGAATTTTAAACGTCGGGATGTCCATCACCGCGTCCTGCCCACGGAAGAAACGTAGCACTATGGTGGCCATCAGGGTCGCCAACGTGATGCATTTAAACGAGGTAAAGTTATAGCGGAATTGTGGCCGCATCTCTTCGACGATAAACAGGATCCCTGCTAATGGGGCGTTAAATGCTGCTGCCAAACCAGCCGCAGCACCAGAAGCAGTTAACACATGTGGCGCATATTGAAAACGTTTAGCCGCTTCGGCACACATACGGCCAACTGCCCCACCGATTTGTACCGAAGGGCCTTCGCGGCCTAACACCATGCCGGAACTAATGGTACATACCCCGGCGATGAACTTGACCGGCAACACCCGCCACCAGCGAATATCATGTAACCCATCAAGGGCACCTTCAACATGGGGAATGCCACTGCCTGAGGTCTCGGGAGCAATACGTGCCGTCAACCAAAACCCCAACGCCGCAACGATGGCTCCGGCAATAATGACCAAAATTGCCGTTATCCACGCGGGCAGTCCTAGATCATCAAAATAATGGATACGGTAATCCGCCATAAAATGAATGGCGATTTCGAACAGAGATACGATCAGACCCGCAATCGCCCCTACCAACGCAGACAACGCCAATAACACCAGATAATCTGGGTGCGTTGTAAAATAGTTAGAACTTAAACGCAGTCTGAGTTGGGTTCCCGGGTGGAAGTGAAAATCTGGAAACTTAGGCATGTGTCTGGATACTTAGCTGTTAGTCAATTTGCCGGAAACGAGGCCGTCACAGGATGCAAGCGGCCGACTAATGCTAAGGCATACACGGTTAATTCTCCATTTTTTTATGTAATTGCATTAGCTTTCTGTGGTGTAGGCAACATCCAGAACCCTATAGCAGCAAAATATTTCCAGGTAAAAGTGCCAAATATTTACTTGATTGGTGCTAGCCATTTGTTTTTATTGCCATATGCTATTTTTTAGCCGCGATAACAAGCCATTTATCCCAATGTTGCTAACAGTAGTGTTTAGGACAACTTTATGTAATTTTCCGAGACAGATCATTTTCATGATTAGGGTCATCTGTTATAGTTTCGCCTCAGCCAAACACCCTATAACCTCTGTGTCTCAGCGGCACACCCTACACGGAAACAAGGCTGATGAACCAATTCCAGGGATCTCACATCCTGTCTGTAAGCCAGTTAAATCTGGACAATATTCAAACCATTTTTGACGTTGCCAAACGCATGACTCCATATGCACTACGGGAAAAACGTACCCGAGTGCTCGACGGTGCCATCCTCAGTAACCTGTTTTTTGAACCCAGTACCCGTACCCGCGTCAGCTTTGGCTGCGCCTTTGACCTGTTGGGTGGCCGAGTAGCCGAGACTGTCGGCATGGCCAATTCATCGCTGTCCAAAGGTGAATCGCTGTACGATAGCGCCCGCGTACTGTCTAGCTATTCCGATGTGATTGCCATGCGTCACCCTCAGTCCTTCTCAGTCAAAGAGTTCGCCGAAGGTTCCCGCGTGCCCGTAATTAACGGCGGCGACGGTGCCAATGAGCACCCAACCCAAGCACTGCTGGATCTGTTTACCATTAAAAAAGAGCTGAACAGTAATGGGCTGACCATCAATGGTATGCATATCGCCATGGTGGGTGATTTGAAATTTGGCCGTACCGTGCACTCACTGTCACGCCTATTGTGCATGTATAAAAACATCAGCTTCACGCTGATTTCACCAAAAGAGTTGGCGATGCCAGACTCTGTGATCGCCGACATTGAAAATGCTGGCCATCGCGTCACAATTACCGATCAATTGGAAGGTAATTTACATGATGCTGATATTCTGTATCTGACTCGGATCCAGGAAGAGCGCTTCCCGTCTCAAGAAGAAGCCGATAAGTATCGTGGCAAATTCCGTTTAAACAGTGCCATCTACACCAAAAACTGTAAATCCAATACTGTTATCATGCACCCCCTGCCACGGGATTCCCGGGCACAGGCCAACGAGCTGGATAACGATCTCAACAACCATCCTTACTTGGCAATTTTCCGCCAGGCGGATAATGGCTTGTTGATCCGTATGGCACTGTTCGCCCTGACACTCGGCGTTGCCGATCAACTGGAAAAATACGAGTGTCCGGTCAACTGGTATTCACGTAAGGCCGACAGATAAGTCGGTTATCAACTGTAAGGAAATGATATGACCCGTTCTGAAGACCTGTTTGAACAGGCCAAGCAAACTATTCCCGGCGGTGTTAATTCACCGGTGCGCGCCTTTAACGGTGTAGGCGGCACGCCACTGTTTATCGACAAGGCCGATGGCGCATACATCTATGACGCCGATGGCAAGGCTTATGTGGATTATGTGGGCTCATGGGGACCGATGATCCTGGGTCACAATCATCCCAAAATCCGCGAAGCCGTGTTAAACGCTGTAGCAAATGGCTTGTCTTTTGGTGCACCAACCGCACTGGAAGTGGAAATGGCGCAAAAAGTTCGTGAAATGGTGCCATCCATTGAACAGGTGCGCATGGTAAGTTCAGGCACAGAAGCCACCATGAGTGCTATTCGTCTGGCTCGTGGTTTTACCAAACGCGACAAAATCCTCAAGTTTGAAGGGTGTTACCACGGTCATGCCGACTGCCTGCTGGTAAAAGCCGGTTCTGGGGCACTGACTATGGGCCAGCCAAGTTCTCCAGGGATCCCAGAGGACTTTGCCAAGCATACGCTGACTGCCGAGTACAACAATCTCGATTCAGTGAAAGCTTTGTTCGAACAATATCCGCAGGAGATCGCCTGTATCATCGTTGAGCCCGTTGCCGGTAATATGAACTGTGTGCCACCACAACCAGGCTTCTTGCAAGGGTTGCGTGCGATATGTGATGACTACCAAGCGCTGTTAATCATCGATGAAGTGATGACAGGGTTCCGCGTCTCCAAAGGCGGCGCCCAAGGCTATTATGGCGTAACACCCGATCTCACCACTTTGGGTAAAGTGATTGGTGGTGGTATGCCAGTGGGCGCGTTTGGCGGCCGTAAAGATGTGATGCAATACATTGCACCAACCGGGCCGGTTTATCAGGCGGGCACGCTTTCTGGTAACCCCATCGCGATGAGTGCCGGCCTGGCGCAACTGGAAGCGTTATGTGAACCTGGGATCTATGAAGCGCTGGCAGAAAAAACCAAACGTGTCGCAGAAGGCATCAAGGCGGCTGCGGCCAAACATGGCATATCAATGGCGGTAAACTACGTAGGTGGCATGTTCGGTCTGTTCTTCACCGATGCTCCAGAAGTCACCAACTTTGCACAAGTCACCAAGTGCAATGTCGAGCAGTTTAAAGTGTTTTATCACGGTATGCTGGATGAAGGTGTGTACTTGGCACCGAGTGCTTTTGAAGCAGGCTTCTTGTCGCTGGCTCACGGTGACCAAGAGATTGCTGCCACCTTGGCTGCCGCAGATAAAGTATTTGCCAGTATGAAATAATTCATACCATTGACTGAGAAGACGGGGCGTTGTGTCCCGTTTTTTTATGGCATGCCGTTGCCATCATGATGCACGGCTAACACCGCTAAGAGCCCCGCCGTAATAGTAACGCTACAGGATATATCAGCGCCTACAACCAATACCACCCGACCAAAGTCCCATCATTTCTAGGGAGTTAGCAGATTGCAACCCCGCCTGCAATGTGTTCAGATCTGTGCGCTTTATCACACTAACCTTAATTAAAGCTTGATAGCCAACTGACTAGGCTGGCGCTGATTCTGGCAGGGACGACCCATGCTGCACACTTTTTTACTCATTCTGGCAGTGCTGGCACTGCTTAGCATTATTTTTGAAGAAGTCACTCACATCAACAAGGCGAAAACCACGCTGTTTTTAGGTTGCATCTCATGGATTGCCTTGTTCGTTGCGGCAGGCGACAGCACTCATCAACGGCTGATCCAGCAACGGTTATCCGAAAACCTGTTGGAAATCGCTACGTTATGGTTGTTTTTAATGTCAACCATGACCTTTGTTGCCTACCTGAACGCTAAGGGCATGATCCAGATAATCGTTGCCAAGCTGTTTCCACAACAGATCAGCGTCAGGATGCTGATGATCCAAGTGGCCCTGTTCTCACTCGGGCTCTCGGCTATCTGTGACAATGTCACGGCAACGTTAGTGTCACTAGGACTATTAACGACTTTCCAGCTCGACAGCCATCTTAAACGGCGGATGGCGGTACTGATTATTTTTGCGGTTAACTCTGGCGGAGTGTCATTGATCACTGGTGACGTAACTACCCTGATGATTTTTTTGGATGGGCATGTGCACATGGTAGATCTGCTGTTGCTGGTGATCCCGGCAGCAGTGGCGGTTATTTTACTGGCCATTTTGTTCTCGCTGAGTGCCAAAGGCACAGTCACCGCCGCACCAGTACAACAGCAATATGAAACAGTTGACCTGGTCATCGCACTGATTTTCATCAGCACCATCATCCTGACGATGCTACTTAATATCTTATTTGGTATTCCGCCGGTGCTTACCTTTCTTAGCGGATTATCGGTGATGTTTCTGGTGGGTAAAACGGTTCACACCGATACCGAAGAGATCCGCATCCTCGAATATATTCGCCAAGTGGAATACGACACCCTACTGTTTTTCTTGGGGATCCTGTTACTGGTGGGGATGCTCAAAGAGATTGGTGTACTCGATCAACTCGCACAAGTTTATGCGGGACATAATCCAGATATTGCCAATTTTGTCACCGGTATGGGGTCAGCGCTGCTGGATAACGTGCCACTGACAGCCGCCCTGCTTAAAGCCGATCCACAGTTAGAACTGTCTGGCTGGTTAGGGCTGACTTATGCGGTGGGCGTTGGCGGTTCCTTGCTGGTAATCGGTTCAGCTTCGGGCATTATTGCCATGAGCAAGGTTAAAGAGCTGACGTTTGTTTCCTATCTTAAATATGTACCACCACTGTTGCTGTCATACTGCACTGGCTATGGCCTGACACTATTATTAGGGCATTATCTTAATCACTGAAAATGCCCCATATCCGCAAGAGAAAAGGCGCTTAACCGCGCCTTTTTCATCATTAAATCGCCGGGACTTTAAAGTGCGTCCCTTGAATATCCAGCACCACATCACGTGGCCGGATCTCAATAATCTTGAGCTTTCCCTTAATCTTGTCGCCTTCCTGTAACTCCTTGCCGTCCACATTCAGCCAACGCTTAGCAGGATCTGTTGCGTACATATGCGCGGTAATATTGAATTCTGGCACCTGTAGCTGCAAGCTGGCGGGCAAGTTACCATATGAAGGATATTGCAGGTTCTGTGGTTTCGGTACCGGTTGTTCATCAGTCGGTGTAATCGGCTTATCAATCGCGTTACGCCGCTCGACTTCACTCAACGCCGCCTGAAACTTGGCAATCAAAGCCTGCTGGTCATCCTGTGCAGGTTGCGGTTGATCCTCCAGGCCATTCTCATCTGCGGCTGTCTGTACTTCACTTTTCAGCTCTTTTAGCGCTTGCAATCCCCGTTGATTTGGCTGAGCGCCGAGAATAATCGGTTCATTGCCATCGTCAGCCGCCACACTTGCAGTTGCCTGTGGTTGAGGTTGGGCGTTAGATGTTGGCACCGCCGCCGTTGTGGTGTCATTTGGCTGGGGCTGGGGTTGCGGCACCACCGGAGCACTGTACTGTGGCATTGGCAACGGCTGCGCGATAGGTAAAGCCGCACGGCCGGCGACCCGAACCTCAGGTTCAGTTGCAGAATCTTTGACAACCGCCTCATTAATAAGCGGTTTGCGGGTATCCACCGCTGACACTTGCGGTGTGGATGTTGGCACTATCGCTGGGGACTGAGCCTGCCACAGTTGCCAAGCAAACGCCAATGCGCCGCCAACAGCCAAAGCAGCCACAACCGCCAATGCAATTGGCAACCAGGGGAACGCTGCTGGCGTTTCTACAGGGAAACGAGGGGCCAAGACCGGATCGAGATTATCATCCAGTTGTTGTTGCTTGGCTCGGGTGACCGCGTCTAACAGAATTGACATCAGCGAACGCCTCCGCTTTGCAGCACTGGGCCAAGATTATGCTGATAGATACTCAGTTGTGCGAGTGTTGCCAAAGACGCATTGCTATCAACAGCTAAGCCATGTTGCCGCTGGAACGCCTTGAGTTCCTGTTCCAACTCAGTATCAAAGTAGCTCATCACCCGCGGTTGCCGTTGCGCTGCTGTCGCCAAAGCGTTTTCCAGCCATTGTACTTTTTCAAGGCTAGACACTGGCGTGATGGCCTGTTGCGCCTGTTCAGGTGGCTGCCACAATAACTCATACATGCCACTGAAGTGCTGATTGAACCAATCCATGCTCACCCAGAACTGCTGCTCGCCCAATTGCAGCAGCAGTTGTTGCGCGTTGCTGGCAACTAGCGTCCCATAAAATGCTTTACCTGCATCGTCAGTGAGATACACCACTGCCGGATAATTCAGTTGTTGCAGCGAACTCAAGTTTCCTTGCTGTTGAAAACACGCCATGCCCAATTGGCTGGCGGATTGGCAAGCAGAAACGCCCGCATAAGGAGCTTTATTCCATAAACCAAATAAGGCAGCAAAGGCTGTATCTATATCACGGCTCTTATCGATAGCGCCGTTTAATACCCGCTCGGTCAAATCAGCCTGTTTATTAGCCTGCACAGCTGCTGGCTTGGC
The DNA here is from genome assembly GCF_018394335.1 of Shewanella dokdonensis. Lineage (NCBI taxonomy): Bacteria > Pseudomonadati > Pseudomonadota > Gammaproteobacteria > Alteromonadales > Shewanellaceae > Shewanella > Shewanella dokdonensis. The sequence continues at coordinate 543,102 of NZ_CP074572.1, forward strand.
AGGGGTCAACGCCACTGTGTTTTCTGAGGCTTGTGCCTGATTCATCGCCTGGTGATAGTTCAACCAGTAATATCCGCCACCGAAGGCCACGACCACCACTAATGCAGCAGATAATGGCAGCCACCAGCGACGTTTTTGTGGTAATTCGCCGAGCACTTCGGCCGCCGCCGCATTCACCATCTTCCTATCAATAGGCGTTTTTGACTGGCCATAGCCAGCCATGAGCGCGCGTTCGCACAACAAGTTAATGATGCGGGGAATGCCGCCACTAAAGCGGTGTAATGCGCGAATCGCCCCTTTGTTGAACAAAGGTTCCATCCGCCCGGCGACCTGCAACCTGTGTTGCACATATAGCGCGACTTCCTGCTCAGTTAACGGCAACAAGTGATAGCGCGCCGTAATACGTTGCGCTAGCTGCCGCAATTCCTGCCGTTTCAGTAGTTGTTGTAATTCAGGCTGACCGATAAGAATGACCTGCAACAACTTTTTGGTATCGGTTTCTAGGTTGGTCAGCAAGCGCAGTTGCTCCAGCACTTCTGGACGCAGATGCTGCGCTTCATCAATGATCATGACGGTGTTTCTGCCCGCCTGATGATTATTGAGCAGAAAACGGCTGATAAGGTCGGTAAGCTGCTTGAGTGTGGGGGTTTCGCCGTAGTGAATACCTAACTCATCACACAAGGTTGCCAGCAACTCAGCTTCTGTCAGTGACGGGTTCAGAATAAAAGCTGTGTCAGTATTCTCCGGCAGTTGTCGCAACAGACAACGCGACACCGTGGTTTTACCGGTGCCAACTTCACCAGTCAACAATACAAACCCACCGGTTTCGCCCAGACCATATTTCAGGTGTGCCAACGCTTCCCGATGACGATCACTTAAAAACAGGTAACTGGGGTTGGGAGCAATGGAAAACGGGTTATCACTCAGTCCGTAAAACGCCTTGTACATGAGCTCGGCAATCCTTGGTTGAAAGAGACAGCCCAGTGTAAGACAAGGCGGATGTTTGTCAAAACCTCCAGAGGGGAATTGTGTGATCGCTCGATGAAGTCCACAGCAATCATTGCTCGTGTTATCCTCTGCAGATACGAATTAGTGAAGGATTTAGGGTAAGTGCAGATATATCTGGTTGGCGGCGCAGTACGCGATCAAATGCTGGGGTTGGCCGTTAAAGATCAAGATCATGTCGTGGTAGGAGCAACCGAGCAGCAAATGCTAGCACTTGGCTATCGTCAAGTGGGTAAAGATTTTCCGGTATTTCTGCATCCACAAACGCAAGAAGAATATGCCCTCGCACGTACTGAACGCAAAACCGGACGCGGTTACGGCGGTTTTAGCTGTTATGCCAGCCCGGATGTTACGCTTGAACAGGACTTGCTAAGACGCGATCTCACCATTAACGCCATGGCCTTGGATGCTGATGGCAAACTGTACGATCCCTTCAACGGCCAGCAGGACATACAACAACGTATCCTGCGCCATGTTTCACCTGCATTTGTTGAAGACCCATTGCGAGTACTGCGAGTTGCGCGCTTTGCCGCACGTTTTGCCCCGCAAGGCTTCACCATCGCCACCGAAACCCTCGCGCTGATGCAACAGATTGCCGACAGTGGAGAACTACAGGCCTTGACCGCCGAAAGAGTATGGCAAGAACTGGAAAAAGTCTTGCACGGCGCTGAACCGCAGGTCTTTTTTGAAGTGCTGCGCAGCTGCAATGCCCTGCAACCATTAATGCCAGAACTGGATGCATTGTTTGGGATACCGCAGCCGGCTAAGTGGCACCCAGAAATTGACACCGGCATCCACACCATGATGGCTCTCAAACAGGCCGCCAAGCTGACGCCGGATACGCAAGTACGCTTCGCAACGTTAATACATGATTTGGGCAAAGCGCTGACACCGAAAGAACTGTTGCCAAAACATCATGGTCACGGTCAGCGAGGACTTGCCCCTATCCGTCAGTTATGTGAACGTTTGCGGGTGCCCGCCGAATATCGGGACTTGGCACTACTCGCCAGCGATCAACACCAGAATATTCACATACTGGCGGAGTTGCGCCCGGAAACCATACTGAAATTGTTCGACAAAGCCGATTTCTGGCGCAAACCACATCGCTTAAAACAACTGGCCTTAATATGTCAGGCTGACGCCACTGGTCGGTTGGGATTGGAGCAGCAAGACTATCCCCAAGCCAGACTGTTACAGCAGCTGTTTGACGCTGCCATCACAGTTAATGTGCAACCAATTATTGATGCCGGATATCAAGGAGCGGCTATTCGTGAACAGCTAAACCTGCAGCGTCTGGAAAAAATCAGTCTTGTTAAGCAAAACTACGTAAAAAATGGCACAATTTGTTAGAAATTTCGTAGAGAAATCCAGAATTTGCCACTGAAACTTGCTTTTCTGATCATATTGGATAAGGTAAAAGGAGTTTTTGTTAATACCCATAGCAAATTAAATTGGCTATGAGATAATAAGCACGAATCGGTTGAACATCAGCCGAACGACTAAAAACCAAACCTTTAAAAGGGATTTCTTCATGAACAAAAAGTACTGATGATTGCTGGCGTAGCAATGACTGCTCTGTTAGGTGGCTGTGCAAACACCACTGCTTTGGAAGAAAGCGTTGCCAACTTGGGTAACAAAGTTGACCAACTGTCTGCCGAAGTAAGCGCAATGAAAGCTGACCAGAGCAAACTGTCTGCTGACGTGAAAGATGCCAAAGCAGCTGCTCTGGACGCTCAGGCTGAAGCAAAACGCGCTAACGACCGTCTGGACAATGTAGCTACTCGCTACAAAAAGTAATAATGGTGGTTTACTCCGCCATAGAAATCGGCAACACCAAGGTGTTGCCGATTTTTTTACCTGCTAGCTAAGCCTCATCCAGGGTTTTGCTGAACAAGCACCAACCGTTAATTGCTGTGCAACACAATAAATCCACACAGACCAATGCCCAGCAATAGTCGGTAAATCACAAAGGGTGTCATCCCCATTTTACTGATGATCTTAAGGAAATAATGGATACAAGCATAAGCGGCAACAAATGAAATAGAGGTTCCGAGGATCAACGCCCGCATATCCAGCGGCTCAGCGCTTTCCGCCAGATCCTTCACCACTAAAATGGCCGCGCCCAGGCTCACAGGAACCGACATCAGGAACGAAAAACGTGCGGCGGCTTCACGGGTTAACCCCAACATTAAAGCTGCCGTCATGGTGATGCCGGAACGAGAAGTACCAGGAATAAGTGCCAGCGCTTGCGCAAAACCAATCATCAGCGATTTACGCCAACCAGATTGATACTCTGTCAGCGCCAGCCGGGAGTGTTTGTCTGCCCACCACAACAACAAGCCAAATACGATGGTCGTAAAGGCGATCACGCTAGCACTGCGCAGATGGGTTTCAATAAACCCTTTTGCCATGAATCCAAAGAACACGGCGGGCAACGTTGCTAAAATAATCCACCAGGCCAGTTGGCTTTCATTGCTGGTTTCCCGCTTGGCAATACTCGCCAGCCAAGCCTTTGCCATGCGGTATAACTCATGACGAAAATAGATCACTACCGCCAACAGTGAACCGGTATTAACCGCGACATCAAACGACAATCCCTGATCCTGCCAACCCAGCAGTTGCGATGGCAAAATCAAATGGGCAGAACTGGAAATCGGCAGAAATTCAGTCAATCCCTGAATAAGCGCGAGAATGACCACCTGTATAATATCCATACAACTCCTTGAAATATCAGGCCAACTGGCCAAAATCTACGGCTACCGGCCAAAGTTTCTGGCGCGTTTTATCATATTCATCCCACAGCTGTGCGTAGGACTTACCGGCAATTGGATGCACTAATGTCGGCGCAAGTTCCGCCAGTGGCCATAAAACAAAAGCATTGGTGAGAATTTCAGCACGCGGTAATACCACCGGGGTCTGGCATACCTGCGCATCGTAGAGTAACAAATCAAGATCCAGCGTACGTGGCGCAAATTTTTTCGCACCCGGTAACCGCCCATGCCGCAATTCAATGGCTTTAAAACAAGCCACCACGGCGGCCACCGGCATCTCGGTCTGTAGAGATACCACCATGTTGAGAAAGTTGCTGCCGTTAAAGCCTACCGACTCACTTTCGTAAACCGGTGAACAACTGAGTTCTCCAAAAATTGTCTGCAGTTCCAGCAGTCCCGCCTGTAGATAACGCGCGGGTTCAATATTGCTGCCCAGACTGATAAAAATACGACTCACGCTGACTACCTGCTACGTTCAATTTCAACGCCAACAGCTTGGGCTGCGGCCACGGCGCCAGGTTTCATCACCCGCACCTTTACCCAAGGCACGAAAAACTCTTCAAGCAGACAGTGGGCAACACGTTCGGCAACCGTTTCAATGAGTTCTATTGGTTTTTCGGTGATCAGCTGTACCACCCTTTTACTGACAGTTTCATAACACAGCGCCTGCTGGTAATCGTCGTGCTCTGCCGCCGCTCGGTTATCCCAAGCCATTTCCAGATCCAGAACCAATGTCTGATGCAGCTGTTTTTCCCAGTCATAGATGCCAATCACAGTATCCACCTGCAGCCCGGTTATCAGGACTTTATCCATAGTATTCCTTGCAGATAATGGAGGTCAGATAAGCTTTCACAGCTAAAGCCGGTATAATCCACGCTTTACCTCCGGATATTAGCGGTCAGCTCTTTCTCACAGAACTAAGTTTCAGTAGGATAAGACGCTGGTGGAGATGCTACGCCATGAGCATAACCATCTAGCCGTTTAAGCCGCCCGTTGGGTGTGCGCGATAATACCTTAAGACGTGTAAGGAAACCAATTTGAATACCGTAGTGCTGATAATTGTCATGATAGCCGTGGCTTACCTGCTCGGCTCTATCTCCAGCGCCATTCTGGTATGTCGTCTCAAGGGATTACCGGATCCTCGCAGCAAAGGCTCGAAAAATCCTGGTGCCACCAATGTGTTGCGAATTGGCGGAGTATGGGCCGCCGCACTGGTATTCTTTTTCGATATGCTCAAAGGTGCTCTCCCCGCATATGGAGCCTACTTGTTGGGGATCCACGGCATATGGCTAGGGGTGATTGCAATCTCTGCTTGCCTCGGACATATGTTTCCGCTGTTTTTTGATTTTAAAGGCGGTAAAGGCGTGGCTACGGCGTTAGGCGCCATGGCACCTATCAGTTACATGGCAGTCAGTTTGATGGGCACCTGGCTGTTAGTCGTGTTGCTGACCCGCTATTCATCCCTAGCAGCCATTGTGACTTGTCTGCTCGCGCCGCTCTATACACTCTGGTTTGATGATCGTTTCACCCTACCGGTCACCATGCTGTCAGCGCTGATCATTTGGCGTCACAAAGATAACATTCGTCGGCTCTTCCAAGGTGAAGAGCCAAAGATGTTTCGTAATAAGAAAAACTAATCGAGGGTTAAATCGCAGGTAAGGAGTCTAAAGGCCAACGCGGTTGGGCCTTTACCGCTAAATCTTCAGTGGCTCCCGCCTTCAACCGCTGTAAGCCCGCATAAGCGATCATGGCACCATTATCTGTGCAAAACTCGCCGCGAGGATAAAACACCCGGCCATGGCGCTTTTGCATCAGCTCGGCTAGCGCCGCACGTAAGCGCTGATTGGCGCTAACGCCACCCGCAATGACCAAACGCTGATATCCAGTCAATTCCAACGCGCGGCGGCATTTAATGGCTAAGGTATCCACCACCGCCTCTTCAAAAGCCCGAGCAATATTGGCACGGGTCTGTTCATCATCAGGTTCTGCTGCAATAGTGTTAGCGGCAAAAGTTTTCAACCCGGAAAAACTGAAATCCAACCCGGGACGATCTGTCATTGGCCTGGGGAATTTGTAATCAGTTGTTTCCCCTTCGCGGCCAACTTAGATAAGCGCGGACCGCCGGGATAATCCAGCCCCATCAATTTAGCTGTTTTATCAAAGGCTTCACCGGCAGCATCGTCAATCGACTCACCCAGTACCTGATAACGCCCAATGCCCTGCACATCAACCAGCATCGAGTGGCCACCAGAAACCAATAACGCCACGAAAGGAAATTCAGGCGCTTCCGCTTCTAGCATAGGCGCCAGTAGGTGCCCTTCCATGTGATGCACGCCAACGGCAGGCTTGTTCCAAGCAAACGCCAGTGAACGGCCAACACAGGCGCCAACCAATAATGCGCCAATCAACCCAGGACCTTTGGTATAAGCGATGCCATCCAGATCTTCGATGCGAGTCTCGGCCTTAGCCAGCGCTTCACGGATCAGCGGTACAATTTTACGGACATGATCACGGGACGCTAATTCCGGCACCACGCCACCATAATCGGCGTGCAGCTTTACTTGGCTGTATAACGCGTGGGAAAGTAATCCCAATTTGTCGTCATAAATGGCGATACCTGTCTCATCACAGGAACTTTCAATACCTAATACCCGCATGATGCTTACTACAAAATCCAACAACTACAATGGCCGCTAATTCTACTGTGATTACCTAGGAATATCCAACCGGAATGCCATAAACTAACAGAGTGTCCCCTTTACAAGAGAGGGGGAATCGGTTTAGAATTCCGCACCATTTTTAATCTGACTTGTGTCACGTCTAGTGACTCAATACAAATTACACCTAAGGGGTGATGGCGTATGCCAATTATTAAAGTACGTGAAAATGAACCATTCGACGTTGCTCTGCGTCGTTTCAAGCGCTCTTGCGAAAAAGCTGGTATTCTGGCAGACGTGCGTGCTCGTGAGTTTTATGAAAAACCTACTACAGCTCGTAAACGTGCCAAAGCTGCGGCGGTAAAACGTCTGGCTAAGAAACTTTCTCGCGAAAACGCTCGTCGCGTACGTTTGTACTAATCACTGTTATGAGCCTTACAGAACAGCTTAAAGCGCAGATGAAACAGGCTATGGTGGCCAAAGAAAAGGCCCGCCTAAGCACTATTCGGATGGCGCTTGCTGCTATCAAGCAGGTTGAAGTGGATACCCGCGAGACCCTGACAGACGAGCAGGTAATAGCTGTGCTGACCAAGATGGTGAAACAACGGCGTGATGCAATCGAGCAGTATCAAGCCGCTGGACGTCCTGAGTTAGCCGCTGCAGAAGAAGCAGAAGTTCTGGTACTGAAAGAATTTCTGCCGCAACCTTTGAGTGATGATGAACTTCATCAAATCATTGATGCTGCGATTAAAGCCACGGGTGCGTCGTCCATAGCCGATATGGGCAAAGTGATGGGATTAGTCAAAAACCAGGTATTAGGTCGGGCCAATATGGGTGCAGTAAGCACTCAAATAAAAGCCAAACTGCAGTAATCTGGTGTAGTTTTACAAACAAGCCGTGCTTCAGCGCGGCTTGTTTGTTTACATCGGTCTAAGGGCGAAGACTGAAACGCATGGCAATACCTAGAGATTTTATCAACGAGCTTATTGCTCGAACCGATATCGTCGATCTCATCGACCACAAAGTGCCGTTAAAAAAGCCGGTAAGAATTATGCTGCCTGCTGCCCGTTCCACAGTGAAAAATCTCCCTCTTTTACCGTCAGCCGTGAAAAACAGTTTTACCATTGTTTCGGCTGTGGTGCCCATGGCAATGCTATCGACTTTGTCATGGAATATGAACGCATGGACTTCCTTGATGCTATCGGTGAACTCGCCGGGCAATTAGGGCTGGAAGTGCCACGCGAGTCTGGTAATCGTGCCGATGAAAGCATCAGCCGCGATTTGTACCAACTTATGGAAGACGCCGGACGTTATTTTCAAAAACAACTGCGCAGCCATCCACAAAAACAACGGGTATTAGATTACCTGCAACAGCGTGGATTATCTGAAGAGATTGTTGAACGTTTTGGTATCGGTTATGCGCCTGATGGCTGGGATAACCTGCTGAACTTGTATGCTCAAAAACCACAACTACAAGAGAAGTTACTAACAGCAGGCATGCTCATCAATAATGAGCAAGGTCGCCGCTATGATCGCTTCCGCGATAGGCTGATGTTTCCTATCCGTGATCGTCGTGGCAGGGTCATCGCATTTGGTGGCCGAGTCCTGGGTGACGGTACGCCGAAATACTTGAATTCACCAGAAACGCCCATATTTCATAAGGGCAATGAGCTTTATGGCCTTTATGAACTCAGGCAGCAACACCGCGATCCACAACGGATATTGATTGTTGAAGGTTATATGGATGTGGTAGCACTGGCGCAGTTTGGCGTTGATTACGCGGTAGCCTCGCTGGGCACATCGACGACCGCCGAACAGTTCCAGCTACTGCTACGCAGTGCTAAAGAAGTCGTGTGTTGCTACGATGGCGATAATGCCGGACGCGAAGCCGCATGGCGCGCACTAGAAACCGCCCTGCCGATGCTCAAACCTGGCGATACCGTACGTTTTATGTTCTTGCCGCAGAGCGAAGATCCAGATTCTATGGTGCGCAAAGCAGGCAAAGAAGCGTTTGAGCAGTTGATTGACAGCGCCCAGCCACTGCAAGAGTTTCTGTTTGATACATTAACGGGACGTAATAGCAACGATAAAGCATCGCTTGCCAAGCAAGCCATGACACTAATAGAACGCATTCAAGACAATGTGTTACAGAACCTATTACTGGAAAATCTCGCGTATCGTTTGCGTATGGGAAACCTTGAAGAGATGAAGCGCCGCTTGGGTTTTCAACCCAAGAGTATTGCGCAAACACAGCAGCAACAGACATTAAAAGGCAGAGGCACGCCCTTAAGATTGGCAATTGCCCTGCTGGTACAGGATCCCCGTTTAGGGGTTAACTTAGTGCCTCAACCGGCACTACAATTTTTGAAAATGGCCGGCATAGAGTTGCTGGTTCGCTTGTTAGAGTTGACTCGAAACCAAACGTTGAACAGCGCTCAACTACTTGAATATTACCGGGATACGGAAGATTACCCGATCCTGACCAAACTGGCCCAATGGGACCATCAAGTGGCGGATGATAACGTGCAGCAAGAGTTTAAAACAGCATTGGTATGGCTGAATAATCAATATATTGAACAGCGTTACCAAGAACTAAGTCTGAAGCAAGATCTGAGTAAAGACGAAAAGTTACAGCTTAAGAAGCTGATCGCCGCAATGAAGCGATCATAATGTAAAATTTTCCGCTCTTAGCAATTGCTCTGGGCTGGCACAGTATTGTGCAAATGGTTATAATTGATGGTTTGCGCGGCACACTAGAGTTGTCGTTGCTTATCGTTGTAACAGTTACCAAATTGGATGATATCTATGGATCATACTCCGCAGTCGCAACTTAAACTGTTGCTCGCAAAAGGTAAAGAGCAAGGTTATCTAACCTATGCAGAAGTGAACGATCACTTACCTGCCGACATGGTCGATTCAGACCAGATCGAAGATATTATCCAGATGATAAATGACATGGGTATCAAGGTGTTTGAAGAAGCGCCTGACGCCGATGACATTATGATGTCTGAAGACAACACTGACGATGACGCAGCAGAAGAAGCTGCTGCTGCGCTGGCTTCAGTTGAAAACGAACTGGGACGTACTACCGATCCTGTGCGCATGTATATGCGCGAAATGGGGACCGTAGAATTGTTAACCCGCGAGGGTGAAATCCAGATCGCTAAGCGTATCGAAGAAGGGATTAACGAAGTCCAAGGTTCTGTGGCGGAATATCCACAAGCTATTTCAATGATCCTGGAACAATATGATCAATATGAAGCCGATCAGTTGCGTCTGTCTGACATTATCTCTGGATTTGTAAATCCTGATGAAGATGACATGGCCCCTACCGCCACTCATATCGGTTCCGAACTGTCTGATGATGATTTAGACGATGAAGATGATCTCGATGATGATGACGAAGATGGCGACAACTCCGACAGCGAGGATGATGACGGTTCAAAAGGACCTGATCCTGAAGAAGCGCGTGAACGTTTCGCACAGCTACGTGCTGCCTACGAAAACTCACTGAAAATCATCGCCGAAAAAGGTCGTAATCACCCACATGCCGTAGGAGCACTGTTTGAAATTGGCGAAATCTTCAAAGAGTTTCGTTTAGTTCCAAAACAGTTTGATCGCTTAGTTAAAAGCATGCGTGCCATGATGGACAAAGTGCGCGTGCAAGAACGGCTGATCATGAAGCTGTGCGTTGAACAAGCGAAGATGCCAAAGAAAAACTTTATCAAGTTGTTCGGTGGCAACGAAACCGATATTAGCTGGTTCCAGAAAGAGGCTAGCGCGGCCAAAGCGTATTCCGATGCACTGAAAGCTGTAGAAGAAGACGTTGTCCGTTGCCATAGCAAACTGGCAGCGATAGAGGCCGAAACCGGTCTATCGATTACCGCGATCAAGGATATCAGCCGCCGTATGAGTATCGGCGAAGCGAAGGCTCGCCGTGCCAAGAAAGAGATGGTGGAAGCTAACCTGCGTCTGGTTATTTCTATTGCGAAGAAATACACCAACCGCGGTCTGCAATTCCTAGATCTTATTCAGGAAGGCAACATCGGTTTGATGAAGGCCGTAGATAAATTTGAATACCGCCGTGGTTACAAATTTTCTACCTATGCTACTTGGTGGATCCGTCAGGCAATCACCCGTTCAATCGCTGACCAAGCACGTACCATTCGTATTCCGGTACACATGATTGAAACCATCAACAAGCTGAACCGTATTTCACGGCAGATGCTGCAAGAGATGGGGCGAGAGCCGTCACCAGAAGAGCTGGCTGAACGCATGATGATGCCTGAGGATAAAATCCGTAAGGTGCTCAAAATTGCCAAAGAGCCAATCTCCATGGAAACCCCTATCGGTGATGATGAAGATTCGCATCTGGGTGACTTTATTGAAGACACCACTCTGGAACTGCCACTGGACAGCGCCACCAGCGAAAGTCTGAAACAAGCAACTCATGAAGTGCTGGCAGGTTTGACCGCACGTGAAGCTAAAGTGTTGCGTATGCGTTTCGGTATCGACATGAACACCGACCACACATTGGAAGAAGTAGGTAAACAGTTCGACGTTACTCGTGAACGTATTCGTCAGATTGAAGCAAAGGCGTTGCGAAAACTGCGCCACCCAAGTCGCTCAGAAATTCTGAAATCCTTCTTGGATGAATAACCCTTAATTGCTAAAAAACCCGCATCTGCGGGTTTTTTATTGCCAATTTATCAGTGGTTGCATAACAGATAACCAGTTGAAAGCGTTACAGTTCAATAAGCAGTAAAACACGGGTGACAAGCTTGGACAAAGTTCGTATACTCACACCCGCTTGACGTAAACACCGTTAGCACGGCCCCTTAGCTCAGTTGGTTAGAGCACACGACTCATAATCGTTAGGTCCACGGTTCAAGTCCGTGAGGGGCCACCATCAAATTCCACGAAGAAGCCTGTTTTTACAGGCTTTTTTGTTTTTTGCTCCTACTGCTCAAAATGCCAAAAAAGTTGTTTTTTTGCTGGTGCGACCTCTGCGCTGCCGAAAAATTAACCCAGAATCTCTTGGTATGTACTAAATTCAGTTAACTCACCACAAAACAACCTCCTCGTCTCTTTGCCTCGAATGAGTGCAGCGGTAACATCTGCTGTTCGTAACATTGCACCTATATGGGGCGGGCACTTTTCATCGTTTTCAGCCAAAGATAACGCTTGATGAAGGACACGTTAATCTTATTGAAGAAGGTGGTGATGTAGCGATTAACTAACGCATCACTAGCCGGCTGCCGACTTTCAACCATTAGGATAGTGTTATCTGCCTCACCTAACTACCTAGGAAAAGCGGTATTCCTAATCACCCTCAGAAACGCGCAGAATACGATATTTATTTTATAGTCATTATCTTTCAGGGAATAAAGATCCGACAGGAACCGTCGGCGTTTATACCAACCAGAGTTTAATATCCGATAACGGCAATACCTGCGGTGCAGCGCGCTTTAGACAACTTGGGGATTATTTCCCAGCCAGCGTTTATGGTTGATAGCAATTTAGCCGAAGGAATATTGGGTAAATTAAGACCTAAATTTCGCGCCATTGAGTGAGATATAAATGCGACTTACCCTAGCCGAAATACGTTTTCACTAAAGTCAGGGCATTAATTGCTATTTGAGTAAAAGTGTTCAGGAGAATATAGGCCCATAGGGCTAACCTTTGGTAACTATAATAAATTATTGTTTTTTTAACATGCCTTTTTAATATTTCACGCTTCCAAAGGACAAAAACAATTTAGCTGTCGTTACAGAAAAATTGACCCAAATAGGGACACGCCCATATGCATTTGCACCAAGTTAGTGCCACATGCCAACCTGCTTTAAAACTTCTTATTTAATTTTTTCATGATCTATCGATTGAGCGAACGCCATTAAAATTTATTCTGCGTTGTTCACGATAACGCAGTGGATCGCCCCCTCCATCATCAAAATACCCCGCTAATTTCGGCAATGCCAACATATCGCCAAAGCTAAGCAGAGCGCTTATATACCGGCTTTCGTGCAGCCCCGGCACTAGCATTGCATAACACCCGAGTAAAGAAAAATAATATGTTTATTAAATTTCACATTGACATGGATCATGGAAATTATTAAACATAATAAATGTGAGCAGATATGAACAAGATGTAAAAAACATTAATAAAACGTAATTTCACAGAGGTAATGGAATGGATATGAGCGATGCTCCAGTATTTTCAGGTTTCATAGAAGAGTTTGGTCTTTGGACTCATGAGCAGCAAGAGGCGGCGAAGAAAATAGCTGCGATGGCGGAAAATGGAGAATTGAAGACGTTTCGCGTATCTGTGCCAGATGCGCAATCTAAACTTCGCTCTAAAACGCTTCTTCCCGGCGCATTCAAGTCAGCGCTACGAGATGGCGTAGAATTCACTAGCGCCTACTTTAGCTTCGATTCGGCTGAGGGTGTCGCATTTAACCCCTTCAGTAAGGAAGGCGGACTGGGTATGGACGAAATGCACGGTTTCTCCAACGCCATTCTCGTTCCTGATCCATTGACCTTCCGAGTCTTACCTTGGGCGCCAACGGTTGGTTGGGTGCTTTGTGATATTTACCTACGTGATGGTCGGCCGGTTCCTTTTGATGGGCGCTACCAACTGAAATCAGCCATTTCACGTTTGAAGAATCTTGGTTTCAAATTGGTCACTGGGCTTGAAGTGGAGTTCTATGTAACCCGCGTGACCGACCAAAATCTTGGTGAACAGAATATGGGTGGTTTAGGTGTGCCACCAGCGCCCCCTCAGTTGAAGCACTATGGCGTGGTTTTTCTTATATGTCAGAAGATCAACAAGATAAGATTAGTGAAATCACCGACACCCTCGCGGAAAATTGTCTTGCACTGGGGTTGCCACTGCGCACCATGGAAGACGAAATGGGCCCCGGCCAACTTGAGTTTACCTTTGATGTACAAGATCCACTAGAAGCCGCCGATTCAATGGTGCTGTTCCGTTCGATGGTAAAACAGACAATGGCGCGCATGGGGCTGCATGCCACCTTCATGGCGAAGCCAATTTTCTCCAGTTTTGTTGCTTCAGGCTGGCATTTACATCAGAGTCTTTCAGCGCCAGGGGTGCCAAACGCCTTTGTTGCCGCACCTAACAGCGAAGAAGTCCTCTCCCCTACCGGTTTGTCATATGTTGCTGGACTCCTGGAACACGCGGTTGAAGCATCAGTATTTACCAACCCAACAATCAATGGCTACCGTCGCCGTAAACCAAACTCCTTAGCGCCAGATCGCTCAACTTGGGGCTACGACAACCGCGCCGCAATGGTACGTGTGCAAGGTCGCCCAAGACATATGTCTGGACATATTGAAAACCGTATTGGTGAGCCGACAGCCAACCCTTACCTTTATATTGCATCGCAAATTCTGAGTGGTTGCGACGGATTGGAACGCAAGCTTCATCCGGGGCCAATGGAGTCAAACCCATACGAAGCTACCCATCGCCCCAAACTGCCCACAAATCTAATGGAAGCCACCGAAGCGCTGGACAAGAGTGAATTCTTCCGCTCGGCCATGGGTGACGGCTTCATTAATTGGTTGGTTACCATGAAGAAAAGTGAAATCAACCGCTTCCTTGCTGCCGAACCCAATTGGGAGCAAAAACCAGATGTAGTGACCCAATGGGAACATCACGAATACTTCACTCGCTACTAATACAATAAAAAATAAGGAGATTTCTTGTGAGCATTCAGACTAGCAGCCCCCATTTTGATCATCTTATTGAAGCGGGGCGAGTCCATCGCACGCTCTACACAGATGGCGACATTTTTGATCTAGAAATGAGCCGCATTTTTGGTGGCACCTGGACATTTCTAGCACATGCAAGTGAACTGCCGAAACCGAATGACTTTGTACGCAAACGTCTCGGTAAACGCCCGGTGATAGTGACCCGTGATCGTGATGGCAATTTTCATGGTTTGCTCAATCGTTGCACCCATCGTGGTGCCACCATTTGCCGACACGACGAAGGCAATGCCCGTCGCTTTACTTGCCCGTACCACAACTGGTCATTTACCAATACGGGAGATCTTGCCGCCGTGCCCATTGAAGACGGCTACGGCCCAGCGTTTGACAAGCAAGAGTTAGGGCTCGGCAAGCTACGAGTTGAGAGCTATCGCGGCTTTATTTTCGGCACCTTCAATACTGAGTTACCCGACTTAAAAACGCACCTTGGTCCGTCAGCAGCTTTGCTAGATGAATGGCTAGACCGCTGGCCAGGCGCGGAACTGCAACTACGCCGTGGACAAACCAAGTTTAGCTGCGCTGGCAACTGGAAGTTAATTTATGACAATGCCGCCGATGGTTACCACCCGGGCTATTCCCATGCTTCGCTGCTACGTATGCGCAAAGACCGCTACGGCGGAGGTGTCGATATGCAATGGGCGCTTGGCAATGTTGATGAAGGTCTGCAAACCGTTTCTGACTGTGGTAATGGCGGTACTTTCATTGACCAACGTGCAGAGATCAAACGTTTTTGGGATCAGTCCGCCCCAATGCCGGGCGAAAGTGCTTATGAGCGTGTGATCAAAGAGAAATTAGGCGATAAAGCGGATGCCGCCCTCGATGTGGTTATGGGCTCAGGCATGAACCTGAATATCTTCCCTAACCTGTTGATTATCGGTAACCAGATCCAGGTGATAGAGCCACAAAGCGTGAACAAAACCCATATCAACTGGTATGCCACGGCGCTGGTAGCAGACGACCTGCCGGATGAAGTCAATTCACTACGCATGCGTTTACAAGAAGACTTCCCTTCCTTTGGCGAACCGGACGACTTAGCCAATTTCGAAGAGTGTCAAATCGGCCTCGAAATTGAAGAAGTCGAGTGGGTACAAACGGGGCGTCACCTGGATACAGGCAAAGAATACATCGGCGCAAAAGGAATGCTAAGCGGCCCAGTTTCTGACGAGCTGCCGCTGCGGGTTTTCTGGAAAGAATGGCTCAAGCGCATAGAACAAGGCAATTTGGGGGTAGCAAAATGAGCGTGAATACAGATCCAATGCAGGATGGCTTCACCCTTGAAGACATTCTACGCGATACGCTTGAGTCAACTTATATTGACGATGCTTATTATGCCAAACTGCGTAACGACATGCAGGAATGGGAAGGCTGCGGCACAGTACTGAATAATGAGGAACGCCACGCCTATGAATCGCTAATCCTCCATGAAAACTGGTTACTTGATCGTCGCGCCTTCGAAAAATGGTATCAGCTCTACAGCCGTGAATGTGTGTATTGGGTGCCAGCCGTTGGCGATTTACCCGATGCCGAGCGCGCGGATCCACAGCGTCAGGTGACCATCGCCTTCGATGACCGCCGTCGTCTTGGGGACAGAATTGTCTGGCTCAGAACTGGCGTGGCTTATTCTCAGCTGCCGCCGTCCTATACCTCGCATGTGAGCACCGCTTTTGTGCGTCTGCCTTCAGAAAACGCAGGTGAGGTGAAGATTCGTTCACAGTTTCTGATCCAAGAGATGCGCGCGGGCCATGAAATCCAAACATTTAGTGGTTGGATGGGACATGTCTTTATTAAAGAAGACGGCGTTACCAAAATTGCTCGCAAAGTGGTTTGCCTGCTTGATGCGCCACGCAACCACCACAATCTGACATTTTTGCTGTGAGATAAGCAGATGAATATGACCACATCCAGAGAAGTAACATCTGATATTGCCCTAGCACCCAAATTCAGTTTGCGACTGACAGTGAAAGACAAAGAAACGCTCGCGGATGGCATCATCAAATTGCAACTTGCTGGTGATGACCTGCCATCTTGGGAACCCGGCGCGCACATTGAATTAGCGTTTCCTGATGGGTTAGTGCGTGCTTACTCTATTGTTGCTGGTGAACCTGGGCTCAGTTATCAACTTGCCATTCTGCTTGAGCCTAACAGTCGCGGCGGCTCTCGATATGTGCACGAACAGTTGAACGTTGGCGATGTCATCGCCGCAAGTGAGCCGAAGAACGCTTTCGCTTTAGAACCCGCCAGCCGTCACGTGTTCATTGCAGGTGGAATAGGTATTACCCCTATTCTGCCAATGATCGCTCGCTTAAAACGCGAGGGCAAACCATGGCAACTTTACTATCTTGGCCGCACTCGTACACGGATGGCTTATCTGGCCGACGTCGAAGCCTTAGCTGGCGCAGCCACCGGCAGCGTTAGCCTACACATCAAAGACGAAGGCAGCCGTCTTGAGCTTACAACGCTTGTTGCAGAACTGGCAGATGACACCGCGGTTTATGCCTGCGGCCCCAACAGTCTGATGGATGCTTTGTCTGCGGAGATCGCTCGCCGACCATCGATACATCTGTATATGGAACGCTTCGGCCGTGTTGAGCTTGCCCCGGTTGCTGAGATTGATGCAACGGCATGTGGTGATGAGACAACGAACGAAGCCTGTAACCCAGACGGTTCATTTGAGCTGGAACTGAGCAAGTCTGGAGAAACGATTACCGTTGGTAAGGATGAAACCATTCTCGAATGTGTGCGTAAGGTGCGCCAGGGGCTTTCTTTCTCTTGCTCTGATGGCTATTGCGGTACCTGTGAGACGGCGGTTTTAGCCGGGACGCCGGATCACCGCGATACCGTACTCTCTGATCAAGAAAAACAGGAAAACCGCACCATGATGATTTGCGTCAGCCGCTCCAAAACTCGCAAACTGGTGTTAGATCTGTAAATCAGCATGTTGTACCTATTAAAAATGAAGCGTCTTAACATCTGGGTTTATTTTATCGCATAAAAAACTGTGTCCAATGTAATTTATTGGCCCGTAATAATTCCATAAGCCAATTGACTGCTGACATCATATTAAATAAATGGTGGTTATTTTATATCTTAACTTTTGAGGCTTACTCAAGGAGTTCTTAATGTCTGAAACACTTTATAGAAATTTCACATCCGCATCAGAAATAGATAAACAATATGATGTAGAAGCCACAGTTCCAGATTTTGGCGAATACGTTGCTTATTTTGTCAAAAACAGTGAGTATGCGAGAAATAATTTAAAGTGCACGTTAGATATTCACTATGGCCCAACACGTGATGAAACATTAGATATATTTTACCCCTCGAAAGAGCAAGACTCGAAACTACGTCCGGCAGTCTTTTTTATTCATGGTGGTTATTGGAAAGCCACCACCAGTAAAGAGTGGAGTTATATTGCACGAGCTTTAGCCGACCTTGGCATAGTTACCGCAGTTGAAAATTACGCTCTTTGTCCAAAAGTATCCGTCGCTGAAATTGTCCGCCAACACCGTGCCGCCTTCAGTTACTTCTGGAACAATGCCGAGTCTCTTGGGGTAGACAGAAATCAAATCATGATTGTGGGGCATTCTGTAGGTGGGCACGGTGTTGCGCAACTACTGTCATCAGACTGGCAAAATGAATACGACATGCCCGCCACACCATATATCGCCGCCATTGCCGTTAGCGGTCTATTTGATGTCAGGCCAATTCCTCATACAACCGCCAATCCTATTTTAAAAATCACCCCGGAAAATGCCATTTCACTCACACCTGTATTAACCGCTGACCATGGCAAGGTGCCATTACTTGTAACTGTGGGCTCAAATGAAACAACGGAATTTCTGCGTCAATCAAAAGACTTTGCCGCGGCGTGTGAGCAAAGTGAATGGCAAGTGAGTTCCGCAATATTAGAGCGCAACCATTTTAATATTCTCGATGAATTTATACATGGCGAAGGCGTAATGATTGATTTCATAAAACATCATTTAAAAATATAAAGCTATTTAAACTATCTATATTTCTTATCACGACCAATATCAATTAAAGGGAACAGGAAATGACAGAGAACAAACAGTTTAAAATAGACACGGATTGGTCAATCTGGTCATTAGCCTACTGCCAAGTAGATATGGCGCAAGATTTTTCGGCGGTGCCGGGATCTATAGTAATACCGGTACTTCTATGAGCCCCATGATTTATACCTTGTTGGTAGGGGAGAAGTAGGTGGAAAGCAGCATGTAGTCCTGGTCGATTGTGGCTTTCAGAACAACCATTGGTTGACTCGTTATGCCTTTTCTAGCTGGGAATCACCAGAAGATGTTCTGGGCCGTGTTGGTTTCACCCCTGAGGATGTAGATACAATTTTAGTGACCCATATGCATTTTGATCATATGGGGAATTTTGAAGCGTTTCCGAATGCGACACTCTATATACAACTTGATGAATACACAGGTTGGAGCAAAGCCGTTTGCGCGGCGCATCAACATGAAACCGAAGAAGAAAAAGAATGGGTATTCACTTCGTTTGATCCAAATGATCTTATCCGCGCCACGCAAGGTATTACTGATGGACGGATTAAATTCATCACAGGCGATGAAGAAGTGCTTCCCGGTATCACCGCTCGCCTAGCAAAAGATACCCACACCTTTGGTTCCCAGTGGTTTGAAATTAACACCCATAATGGCCCATTCATTGCTGCTGGCGACATTGTTTATTGGTATTCCAATATCGAAAAAATGTGGCCTCCTGGCTATCACCAAGGCAATGCGTTTAATCAAATTGAGACTTACCGAACCATGCGCGGTGTCGTCAACAATAAATTTGAGCGCGTCATCCCTGGACATGATAGCGAAATTTGGCAGCGCCATGTCACTTGAAAGCCCCAGCGGCAACCAGATTGCCGAGTTAAATCTTAAAGACGGTGACGCCTCTAGGCGCCCGCATAAGTCTATCGAAAAAACAATATATATTTGATTAAACAAGATCTTATCTTGCCACACGTTGAGTAACAGCGCTGATAGACGCTTACTCAACGCCTTGATGTTATCTTTAGTAAGAGGTATGGAATATGAAACTCACGATTCTTGAAGTCGGCGAGGCCCCCAAGCATTACGCAGCCGTTTTGGCACATTGCCAGAGATGTTCAAACGCATGTTGGCTTTCCACAATCCCAATATGGAGTTTGAAGTAGTTAGCCTCATTTATGGGCAACCAGTGCCCAAAGTGGATGATCTTCAAGCATTATTTATTACTGGCTCATCCTATAGCGCTTATGACGACATTCCATGGAGATATGAATTAGAAGCGCTGATCCAAGCGGCATATGCGCAGCGCATACCTATGGTCGGCGTCTGCTTTGGTCACCAGATTATTGCGCAGGCGCTTGGCGGTACGGTGGAAAAAGTCGATAGAGGTTGGGGATTAGGTCGGCATATCTATCAGGTTGCGCCCGAAAATTCGCTAATCCACCAGCCAGAAGTCGCCATCGCGTGTTCACATCAAGACCAAGTGGTCGCTGCGCCGGAAGAGGCTGAGGTGTTGTTATACTCTTCATTCACGCCGTACGCCGGGCTTATCTACAAGAACGGTTACACCCTTACACTACAGCCGCATCCCGAGTTTGAGGTTGAATATGCTTACGCGCTTTGCGAAATGCGCCAAGGTATTGCGACTGACAAAGTGGTTCAAGACAGTAAGGCATCGCTAGCGCAACCATTGGACGGGGAGCTTGTCGGCCGAGTCATCACCAACTTCCTTACCGAGCGAGCCTAAGTGTTTACCGACAGCACCGCTAGACCGTCGAAAAGAGAATTAACGTTATAGATAAGCCAGCGACGGTTCCCGAATAAAGGAACCGTTGAATACATTACGCCGTTAACTCCTCAAAAACCGCGAGCCGGTGGATCAAACTTGAGGATCTGACGGTCTTCATCATCTTGGCGTTGGACAAACTCTGCCAAGCGGTCACGTGCTGGCTTACCGAGTGCACGAGCCGTCTCGGATATCAGTAACTCAGTCACCGCAAATGCGGCCGTCATCGAATCAAAAGGCTCCAAGCCCTTGTTGCTGGCAGTCAACAACACATTAGCTTTAGTGGCAAAAGGTGAAAGATACTGATCCGTGACCAAAATGATTTTGGCACCTTTGTTAAGTGCGTCCATGCCCCAATTAATGGTCGTTTGCTGGTAACGGCGAAAATCGAACACCACCGCCACCGTTGAAGATCGTATGTCGACCAAACTATGAATTTCAGGGGCACACACTCGCACCTGCGGCCGCAAAATGGACAGATAACGATAAAGTTGCTGCGCCAAGACTTGGCTGAAATGCCCGCCTACCATCACAATGTCGTGCTCAGGGGCACAAAGTAACTCGACCGCCTTAGCGATTTCCGTATCACTGAGCGAGGCAAAGGTGTTGCGAATACTCTCCAGATACGCAAACTGCGCCTGTGCCGATGGAGACGTTTCATCTTGTCCTGAACGGTTATGCGGGTAGCTTCCTACCGGAGAAAAGAGTCGATTCTGAGCTTCATTGCGCAGCGTATCTTGAAACTCGGCATAGCCATCAAAACCCAGTTTTTTGACGAAACGCACCACAGTTGGAGGACTCGTGCCAGAATTGGCGGCGAGCTGAACAACCGGAACCAGGCCACCCATTGGATAGTTTTCAGAAATGGCATTCGCGACAGCAAGTTCGGCGGGTGATAATCGGTCTCGCAGCGCCCTGATACGCTCAGAAACCGTTTCATTGTTTTCTATTTTTGTTGTCATTTGACTATGTCTCGTTGTAATGCCACGGCAAACTGTAATCGCCCCTCATTACTGCTAGCTAATACACCGGGAAAACTCTTCGCAACACAATACGAATCGCGGTAACGGCAGAGTATATCGCATTAACCAAAAATCAAACTAATGATAACCCTTACAATTTCTACGCAGATGGGCGCAGATTCGAGCACTCAGGCGACAATGAAAGGAAACCGCCATAACCGCTTGAACGAACACCATGCACATTAGGATAACCAGCATTAAGCAAAACTGCCTGTGGCCACTGGTGTTAGCTCCGTTAATAAAACTTGTGATGGATCTTGCCGATATGCCTGCCGATGTTCCGTTGGCGAAGTACCATATAGGCGTTTAAACGCAGTACTAAAGGTACTTTCCGACACATAACCGAGCTTGTAAGCGATTTGTTTTATCGGCTCGCTACTTAACCGCAGTTCCCGACTTGCCAGACGCATTTTCCACTGGGTTAAATAATGAATTGCCGAGGTGCCAGTCGCTTGGATAAACAAGCGAGCAAATCCAGTGCGCGACATGCCCGCAACGGCAGCAAGTTCGCTAAGTTGCCAATTACGGCTCGGCTCGGTATGAATCGCCCCTAAAGCTTTGAGCACGCGGCTATCTTGCAGCGCTGCCAACCAACCGCTTAAGTCTGTAGCAGACGTCAGCCAGCAACGGATCCCTTCAATCATAATCAGTTGCATCAAGTGATTACCGGCCAATACGGAGCCTGGACGTTGCAACAGGATCTCTTTATGCAGACTGTCCATCAGCCAATTCAGCGTAGCCGATGTATCAGAACCATGATGGATGCATATCACCTCAGGCAACAGATCCAGTAACCAAGCCGATGCCACTTGATCAACTTTCATTTTACCAGAGAGAATAACGCTGTCGTCGCCACCAAGATCGGCAAAACCATCCGCGATAACATAATCCACCGCCGAGAGCGGCACGGGCGCTAAACGCGGATCCGTTGCCAAAACGAACGGCGCAAAACGCGTCAAGATGACACCATCCCCGGCTAGTAACTGATGCCAACGTTGTTCCGCTTCCAACCGAAACCACAACTGCCCTTTTCTCAAGGCCAGAAACTTCATGCCCACAAAACCATCGTAACGAATTGACCAGTCTGGCCCAGCCCGTTGCCCGATAGTGACATAACTGTGGGCCGCAAGTAGATGCAAAACATCAGATAAGGGATCTATGGTACTCACACAAAAGTTCCTGCTACTTTAAACGATTAAAAGAGTACTTTCTTTGCGTTAAAGTAACAACTCTCAACATTGGAGAATCGGCATCCTCTTTGCCATTGATGTCGAAGGTATTGCTGTTGCTCCAATATCCACAAGTTTGAATCGATCGAATAGGCTATCTCATGAAAAAACACTATTGGCAGGCTGCATTGCCTTGTCTTTGCTGCCAGCAATTGCCAGCGCAGCAGACTCACAGCTCAATTACCCAACGGGTCACGCCGATGCCAATATCATCCCGTATCCTGATAACCAACTGCAAACCGCTCAAGCCGCTTTATGGCAACCTATTACCGACGACACCACGTTGCTGGAAGGCCCGGCCTTTGATAGCCACGGCAATCTCTATGTGACCGATCTGTATCATGGGCAAATCGTGAAAGTAGACAGCCATAAAAAGAACAGCATCGTCTTTAACAGCAAAGAGTACGCACCTTGCTCAATCGCCATTAAAAAAGATGGCAAACTGGTGGTGGCAGCGGTGGCGTTTGATGGCAGCAAAGGTAAGATTTTTTCAATGGCCCCGGATGGCAGCGACATGCAAACCATAGTAGCCACTGATAAAGGCTTTCGCCCGAACGACATGGTGTTTGATAAAAATGGCGGGCTCTATTTTACCGATGCCAGCGGTGATAGCGGCAATCCGGTGGGCGGCGTTTACTATGTATCGCCAGACTTTAAAACCGTCACACCGATTTTGAAAAACCTGAGCGGAGGCAATGGCATCGCCCTATCCCCTGACGGTAAAACTTTGTGGGTGGTGGAGTTCTCAGCGGGCGTGTTACATCGCCTACTGATGCAAGATGCTACCCATATTCGTGCCTTTGGAGAAAACATTGCGTATCGCTTCAATGGCCTTGTAGCAGACTCAATGAAAGCCGATAGCGATGGCAACCTGTATGTTGCCTTGCATGGGCAAGGACGCGTCATTGTACTGAACCAGAATGCCACGCCCATAGGGCAAATCACCCTGGCCGGCCGAGAACAAGGCCACTATTTGCGCTCTACCAATTTGGCCTTAAAACCGGGCACCAGAGAAGTGTATATCACCTCCAGCAATGATGAAGCGTTAAAAACTGGCGGCGCAGTATTTAAAGCCTACGGTTTTGCACCCGCTATCAACCACTACTGGCAGCAGTAATATTCTGACCAGATAAAGAAGCGCGCCTGCCTAAATAACGGTTTAGAGCTATAGCTCCCCCAAGAGGGAAAAAGCTTCTGGATACGGTTGCTCTTAAATGGGGTGATTATCGTGCGCGTCTGGACTGGGATGAGTAACTGAGAAATAAATGCGCTGCAATGGGAGCACATTGATGTTGACCATCGTTTGATCCGCATTCGGCAAAATTGAGTGAATGGAGAACTTGGGGATGTTAAGACTCCCAAGTCCCGTCTGGATCTGAGGATGTGCGATACACTTTTGATATGTTCACACGGTTGAAGGAGCGCCAGCGCGGCGATTCCAAGTTTGTGTTTACTCACCAGGGTAAACCACTCGATACCCCATTCAGTCAGTATCAAACTGTGGTATCCGACACTGAAGAAGGCAAATCTCATTCGTCACAGCCCGAATGACACCCGGCATACAGCAGCCGTGCTGCATATTGCGGCACACGAGAACCCACTATATATCTCGCAGATGTTGGGTCACAGCGATACCAAGTTATTGTTTAACGTATATGCACCATATGTGGCGTCTGGCCTTCAGTAAGTTAATGCGTGAAGGCTGTATGGAGCAGCTGCATAAAGTGATGGAATAAAAAATCGCGGCTAACTTTTGAGTCAGCCGCGACTTTCATACTGCTGAGCTATCCAATTCTGGTATTCGCTATTTTCCACATTGTCGACCCATTGCTGATTATCCAAATACCAGTGAATGGTTTTTCGAATACCTGTTTCAAAGGTTTCTAGTGGCTTAAACCCGAGTTCGGTTTCAATTTTTGAGCAATCAACAGCATATCGACGATCATGCCCAGCACGGTCTTTTACGTGAGTAATAAGTGTTCTAGCTGTCAGACCTTTGGCACAAGGAGAATCAGGATAACGCTCAACAAGTGTGGGATTAGCGACAAACTCAGCGTCCATTAACTCACACAACAAAGTCACAATATCAATGTTCTGCCATTCATTTACACCACCGATATTGTAAGTTTCGCCAACGGTTCCGCAGGTAAGTACTAACTCTATTCCCCGGCAATGATCTTCTACAAATAGCCAGTCACGAACCTGTTTTCCATCACCATAAATGGGTAAAGATTTACCTTGCAGAATATTGGTCAAACATAAGGGAATGAGTTTTTCCGGATATTGGTAATAACCGTAGTTGTTAGTACAATTAGTTACCGTTACCTGTAATCCGTAGGTATGGTGGTAAGCACGCACCAAATGATCTGATGCTGCTTTAGATGCCGCATACGGTGAATTGGGTTTACAGGGAGAGTCTTCCGTAAAAGGCAATTCAGCGGCAGTAAGAGAGCCATATACTTCATCGGTTGAAATGTGATGAAAACGATGGGGTAACGGATTTTTCGGATCGGATAGCCATACATTACGAGCTGCTTTTAACAAGCTGTGTGTACCAATCACATTGGTATCAATAAAGGCATCAGGCCCCATAATGGATCTATCTACATGCGATTCCGCGGCAAAGTGAACGACAGTGTCTATCTGCTCTTCACGCAACAGCCCCTCAACCAGCACAGTGTCACAAATGTTACCTTTCACAAAACGAAAATGTGGGTTAGCAACGAACGGCTGCAATGTGTCCAGATTTCCCGCATACGTTAATGCGTCGAGGACTACGATGTAATCGTTTGGGTGATGAGCAAACCAATAATGAACAAAATTAGCCCCAATAAAGCCCGCGCCACCGGTGATCAGTAATCTTTTCATATAGGAGTCCTGGGACTTATTGTTGCTCAAAATGTAACGGCATTTTTAAACCACTGAGCATTTTTATCTTTTACGGATAATGACGGCATTTCACCGTTGAGCAAAGGCCATTTAATGGCAAGTTCAGGATCATCCCAACGGACGGAGTGCTCCGCTTGTGGGTTGTAGTAGTCAGTACAGCGGTAAAGACATTCTGCTGTTTCAGTTGTCACATAGAACCCATGAGCGAACCCTTCCGGCACCCATAATTGCCTTTGATTTTCTGCAGAAAGTAGCACACCGACCCACTGACCAAAGGTAGCGGAAGTCTTGCGCATATCTACTGCCACATCAAACACTTCACCAATAACAACACGAGCCAATTTGCCCTGAGTATTTTCTGTTTGATAGTGAAGACCTCGTAGAGTACCCCGATAGGATTTTGAATGGTTATCCTGAACAAAATGGCGTTCACATACATTTTGGTTAAACCAATCTTCACGCCAGGATTCCATGAAAAAACCGCGAGTATCTCCGAAAATCTCTGGCTCGATTATTTTTACATCAGGGATGTTGGTCGCAACAACTCTCATGTGTTATCCCATTCACTCTCTTGTACTATTCGCATCAAATAAGCCCCATAACCACTTTTTAATAATGGCATGGCTAAGGCTTCTAACTGTGTTCTGTCGATAAATCCCATGCGGTAAGCCGTTTCTTCTGGAGAAGCCACTTTTTGCCCTTGCCGCTTTTCAAGCACACGAATAAAAATGGCGGCATCAAGTAAAGAATCATGAGTCCCTGTATCTAACCAGGCTGCACCACGACTGAGTTTTTCAACCCGTAGTTTACCGCGTTTAAGGTAGGCATTGTTGATATCTGTTATTTCCAGTTCACCGCGAGCAGAGGGCTTGATACCTTTAGCGATATCCACGACATCGTTGTCATAATAATAAAGCCCTGTAACAACGTAATTGGACTTTGGCTTCAAAGGCTTTTCTTCAACAGAAATTGCCGCACCAGCTCTATCAAATTCAACGACCCCATATCGTTCAGGATCCTGGACATAATAGCCAAATACCGTTGCGCCCTCTTCCCGGCTAGCCGCTTCTTGTAATGTTTTGCTTAACCCGTGCCCGTGGAAAATATTATCCCCTAGGATGAGACATACAGCGTCAGTTCCGATAAAAGATTCACCAATAATAAAGGCCTGAGCGATACCATCAGGGTTGGGCTGCAACGCATATTCAAGTCGTATGCCCCACTGACTTCCATCACCCAAAATTCGTTGATAGGTACTTAAGTCAGCCGGAGTACAGATGATTAATATCTCCCGGATACCGGAGAGCATCAAGGTAGTCAGTGGGTAGTAAATCAGAGGCTTATCATAGACAGGCAGCAGCTGTTTGTTGACCCCCAAGGTAGCGGGATGTAAGCGACTGCCATTGCCACCGGCAAGAATAATACCTTTCATTTAACGTCTCTTGTTTATAGAGAAATACACACGTTATTTAGGCATGTATGGCGATAAATCTGCCAAAGCAGCCTTCCAGTCACACGGGGGAATATTAAATACTGATTTGATTTTAGCGCAATCTAACCGGGAATTTGCGGGGCGTTTAGCCGCGGAGACATACTCAGTGGAGGCGATTGGCTTTAATTCTGGCATTTGAGTAAGTACCCCTTGTTGCACTGCACGAGAAAAGATCTCCGATGCGAAATCAAACCAACTTATATAGGGTATCCCAGCATAGTGATGTATCCCCCAATTGCTGAACTGAGGATCCAACGCCTGCTGCGTCATGTTCAGTAAAGTCGAGGCAATATCCCCTGCATAGGTTGGCCCCCGACTTGGTCAGTAACGACATTTAAGGCTGTTCGCTGAAGTGCTAATTTCAGCATCGTTTTAACAAAATTATTGCCATGCTCTCCAAACACCCATCCTGTCCGAACAATAAGATGGCGAGGGCAATACTCTTTGATAACTAATTCGCCTGCCAGCTTTGAACTGCCATAAACGGATAATGGATTGGTTTGATCTGACTCGAGATAAGCACCTTTCTTCAGTCCGTCAAAGACATAGTCTGTAGAAAGGTGAATTAACATAGCACCAACTGCGTTCGCGAACTTGGCAAGGTTGATAACGCCTTGAACATTGGTAGCGTAAACTACCGCTTGGTCAGATTCGGCCTTATCTACTTGGGTATAAGCCGCCGCATTAATAATACACTTTGGCTTATATTGGCTTATTTGCGCTGACAATTTAGCTTCATTACAGACATCAAGCTGTTCATGAGACATCGCAATGAATGACACACCAAGAAGCTTTGCTTGCTCACACAAACAAGTTCCTATCTGGCCGCCAGCACCAACGAGCAATAAATCAACACTCATATCCTTCTATCACGCAAAATTAGGTGGAACACATTCCAACTAAATATATAACATTTATATCAAAGCTTATATAGAAGCCAACCTAGTTACACATTCATCCCAATAGCTCACACTAAATTACTGAGCCTAATACTACGACATTTCTGCTGTGCCGTGGCTTTGTTTCCTAAATCGACTCAGCGAACAAAGCCATCATAATTGTTTAAAGATCATACTACACAGTGAGTTTCAGGCATGCCTAGCCCTGTGAGCTTGTTCAACGCTCTCATCATCGCATAAGTTTCTCCTACCTGAGCGTTATAATTTCGCAGGCTTAATCTGCCACCAAGTAGTTCATGGCAATTTCTGAGATTGACCGACGATGGTAATCATACCGTTTTTTCCACTGCTTATTTGAACCATGTAGCTGTTGCCAACTGACCGCTAAGTTACGCGGATGCCCTTGTTCCCAGAGCGCAGCACCTTCTCTCGGTGGAATGAGTACCAAAGCGCGTTTTCTCCGAACGGTATCGTGACAGGCTCTTGTGTCGTAAGCACCATCACCTGAGATATTGCGGATTTTCCGATGGGTTTGCTTGAGCAAATTCGGCATGACTTCGGCGTCTGTTACACCGGATAAACTCAGTTCTGCGGCGATGATTTCATGGCTATGCGTATCCACAGCAATATGCAGCTTACGCCACACTCTCCGTTTACCATCTGTGCCATGTTTTTTCACTTTCCACTCGCCTTCGCCGTAAACCTTTAAGCCCGTCGAGTCGATAGCCAAGTGCTCAATGGTGCCACGAGTCTTGGTTTTAAACGCAATATTGACGGTTTTTGCACGCTTGCTGATGCAAGTGTAATGTGGGCACGAAAGTGGAATATCACCCAATTTAAACACCGAGTTGATAAAGCCTTGCAACGCTCGCAGTGGCATAGCGAAAACACGTTTAACCATCAGCGCTGTGGTAATGGCTAAGTCGCTAAATACGCGAGGGCGACCTTTTCCAAGTTGCTCGGCCTTGGCTTTCCAGTGGGCGATAGCGTCCTCATCAATCCAGAAGGTCAGCGAGCCACGATTGATTAAAGCTTGATTGTATTGCTTCCAGTTGGTTGTTTTATAGCGAGGTTGGGGCACGGTTGAGGGGTAAGTTGATAGGCTATGCCGATCAGATCAGCGGCTACTGCTTTAGTTCAACCAATTTAGGAAACAAAGCCCTGTTTTTGGCGATTACAGAATACTACCTATAGGCACTTGATCTCTTCTCACCGATTAACCATGAGTGATGCACTTATTATCTGAATTCGGGAGTTCTATTTAATCAATAGGAACGTTCTGCTCCACATAAGTGGCAATATATTTGGCTAATAACTTATTACCATTAACAGTTAGATGTCCAAAACCATCTAAAAAAAATTGTTCTTTATGATGATCGTAAATATGGTTTAAGTCTATAATTTCCTCATGTTTTTTAGATATTGGCTCAAGTTTTTTCATCAATTGGGCTAATACTTCTTTGTCCGGTCCTAATTGAATTTTTACATTGTCAATATTAGCCCGATTTCCCCAAGGAACTGGAGGAATGAAAATTAATGTTTTTGTATTCAGTGAGCGTCCATAATCTAACAACTGTTGAAAACGGAAAGTGATTTGCTGCACCATATGTGTTTGTTCACTTGCGCTTTGGCAGCCTGATGGGTTCGCTTCTATAGTCGATATTTTTTGGATGATTATTCTTGGAATTGAAATCAAAGCAGGTAATTGATATTTATCGCTCTGTTCCATTTGCCACTGGGAGAGTATTTCAGGATTTTCAAAACATTCAGAGTAAAAATCAATTGGTCCATTGACAATAATCGCTAAATCATATTTATGACCAGATGATGTAATACGTCTCCAATTCACTAAGTTTAAGGCTGTTGATTGACTTGGAACAGAATAGTTATCAATAACATACTCAGGTAATAGATTCTCGAGTTGAGCAGCGAAACTCTGTGCATCATTATTGTAATATCCGAAACTTTGTGATGAACCTAAAATTAATAATCGTTTTTGAGGAGTTTTAGCATCGTGTGCCTTTGTTGTTAAAATTCGTCGACCCTGCTCATCGATATGATAAATCCCGTGATCGCCAGGAATCGCCATTTTCCCAATAAAAGGAATATAGTGATATTTTAGATACTTTTGAGTTTCAATGAAATTTTCAATATATTCTGCCTGAACAACACTATTAGGTAACATTTTTTTCAATAAATTAGTTCTATTGTATATTTCTTGATTTTTATGATGTTGAACTCGAGCATATAATAAAAAATCACTAGTGCCATCTAATATTAAAACTAAAATTCCCAGCATGACCAATAGCACAATAACTTTCTTGATTGTATTCATAATTCAGCCAAATTAAAAATCAAAATAATAAAAACTTTCAGGGCGTTGAGCAGCAACCATTGCACACCCCAAAATAACAATAGAGGCTATGGGGACTATCAGCACTGGTGTAACTTTTGAAAAATAATGACGGATCTCATTTACTCGATCAATATTATGCAATAGTAATGTAATTAGGCTCAAACTTATCACTTCCCAATGCATAGAGTCAATTTGGAATTCGTTAATATAGAATAATTGATGATAGTAATCAGTTGCGACTGATATAGAGGAACAGCGGAATAAGATTAGCAAGGTACTCCACAGGAAAAAATTCAGTGCTATAGAAATTGGCTTTAAGTATGGATAGCGATTAATTAGCTTTGCATAACCAATATAGCTCTCGAACATCATAATTCCCCCTTGAATTCCTCCCCATAGTACAAAGTTCCAGCTAGCCCCATGCCATAGACCGGAGATCAACATAGTTAAAAAAATTGGTAAATAACGTAGCGAATTTCGACAATAACGAACTAAAGGGATGAAGACATAATCTCTCAACCAGAAACTTAAAGTCATATGCCAACGTTTCCAAGTTTCGGTAAGTGAATATGCCAAATAAGGAGAATGAAAATTCTCTGGAAAACGGATACCTAACATGCCAGCTGTTGCAATGGCCATATCTGAATAAGCACTAAAATCACAGTAAATTTGGATTGTAAAGCCAACGGCTGCGATTACTAAATCATATGTATGATAATTTTGTGGTGCCAGAAAAATTGGATCAATATAGCTGGCAAGCTGATCAGCAATCAATACCTTTTTTATCATCCCAACTGCAAATAAAGGAATATTATAAATAATACTATCTTTAGTTACCTTGATACACTTTAGCTGAGGTATCAATTGATGGCTTCGCAAGATCGGCCCAGCAATTAAATGAGGGAAAAACTAATGTATAGCGCAATATCTAGCCAGCTTGTTTTTTTTTCTATCGCATGAGAACGATCAACAACTAAACTAATTAATGTAAAAGTAATAAAAGAAATACCTAATGGTAATCCAGTATGTAGACGGTAATCAATTCCTAAAGATTGTAATATGAAATTTGTATATTTAAAAAATATAAGTGGTAATAGAATGACAATAATCCAGAATACTATCTGCCGTTTTATTGAGTATCTGAGTAGGTAACAGGCCATACTGCCTATTATCATATAAAAAACTAAAATGCCAATATAATGAGTATTCCAAAATGCATAAAAAATTATACTGCAAAGAATAAGGATAAACTTATTCCACCTATCTGGACACCATCGAATAATGATGAGAACACTAATAAAAAAATCAAAAAACTAGGTAATTGAAAAAGCATGTATCATCCTTTGACAGGCTAATCTAAAGCATAGTGGTATTTTTTATAGAGTTGGCTATCTTGCTCTGTCTTTAACAAAACAATATTACCAATCACCAAAAGATCAATCCCGGTATTCATAAAGCAATTAAATGCATCTTCAGGAGAAAGCACCATTGGTTCACCACGAACATTCAAGCTAGTATTAACCAGCATTGGACAATTCGTTATTGATTTAAATGTTTGTAATAAATGGTAAAATTTTTCATTACCTACTTTGGAAACTGTTTGTAACCTAGCCGTTCCATCTACATGAATGACTGATGGAACTTGCTCTGCGACCCCAGGTTTAGCCTGATAGATAAAATTCATATGTGGTGATGAACCTGTTATATCAAACCAATCCCCAACATCATCTTCTAGGATTGCTGGAGCAAAAGGGCGAAAAGATTCGCGATATTTAATTTTAAGGTTTAAATCACGTTGCAAATTAGCAACTCTAGGATCAGCTAAAATCGAACGATTTCCTAAAGCCCTAGGACCAAATTCAGCGGATCCTTGCATCCACGCTACAATTTTTCCCTCAGCTAATGCCTGCGCGGTCTGGATAAACAATTTCCCATCCGCAACCAGGGTATATTTCGCATTCAACCTTTCCAGTTGATTTTGTATTTGTTCTTGATTAAACGCTGCGCCTAGGTAAGGCATATAGCCATCTTGGACAATTCTAGGCTGTTTGAGATAAAGATGTTGGCATATAAATGCAGCACCAAGCGCACTACCGGCATCACCTGCAGCGGGTTGGATCCAAACGCGGTCAAACGGCCCACTCTTTAGCACTTTCCCTGTCGCAGCACAATTTAATGCTACGCCTCCTCCAAGACACAAATTGGTTTGTCCTGTTATCCGCTTAACATAATCGGCTAACTGTAAAAAAAGGTCATCGGTTACGGCCTGTAACGAAGCCGCAATATCCATATGTTCTTGCAGCAATTTACTTTCTGGTGTTCTTGGGGGAATTTTAAATAACTTTGCTAACTCTGACCCATACATCCGTAGTTCGGTTGCAAACCGGAAAAAATGCATATTCAGATGGAAGCTACCGTCTGCTTTAATATCAATCAGATGTTCTTTAATCACATTTGCGTATATGGGCTGACCATAAGGAGCAAGCCCCATCACCTTGTACTCACCTGAATTCACTTTAAATCCAAGGAAAGCTGTAATTGCAGAATAAAGCATCCCCAGCGAATGGGGGAAAGATAGCTCCGCAATCCGTTCAATCCGTTCTCCATGCCCCACACTAATTGTCGTTGTTGCCCATTCTCCAACACCATCAATAGTAAGAATCGCAGCAGAGGTAAAAGGGGATGGGTAAAAAGCTGCTGCGCAATGGGATAAATGATGTTCGGAAAAAGTAGCTTTTTATTCCACTGTTTTCCCCCTCTAATTCAGTTAAACTCCTAGTAATCGATACTTTTTGAAAAATTTTATCCTTTAACCAAACGGGTATCGCCTGGCAAAAAAGCTCATATCCTTTGGGGGCAAACCGAATACAGGTCTCCAAGATCCGCTCAAATTTAATGAATGGCTTTTCATAAAAGATCACATAGTCAATGTCTTCCATGGTCAGTTGGTTATCCGCTAACATCCATTGAATGGCTGATTTTGGGAACCGATCATCATTCTTTATCCGCGAAAATCGTTCTTCCTGAATAGCAGCAACGATTTTACCGTCTTTGAGTAGTACCGCTGCACTATCATGATAAAAAGCAGAAATACCAAGAATATAGGTCATCCGTATCTATTCCTAAAATTGCCGGTTTAAATCATCAGCAGCCAATTCCTTCTGTTCAGGAGCGGCCCAATATGAAGTTTCTTTTTTATTAATTTTTAAGCAGATCTTTTTAGGTCTCACTATACGGAGAATCCAACTCATGGGGGTAATAACAATATAAAACAGTAGCCAAAACAACAGTTTTCTAAGCTTTAGATGAAGTAGATCTAATAAACTGATTAATAAAGATAATTTCAGAGGTGCCCATACTCCATATATCAGAAAAATGAAGGAAAATGGCAGGGACCATAACCATAACTGCCCATGTATCCATGTTACAATTACCGATAGCATCACCATACTACAACATAAGGCGAGTAATTTTAGTCGAATTGACTTGACATCGGGCTTTTCGTGGTTATTTAGCACTTGCTTACCTTGGTATCTTATCTGCAATAGCCTTCGATATAATCTCAAACGCTGCTGCATTTAAATGGATATCTTGAGGTGAAACCCAAAATGATGAAGTAGGAGCGCCTTGTAACAGGGGAGCAGATCTATATACGTAAATCCATATTGTTCTGCATAGCGCTTAGTCTCCTGTTCCATAAATCCAAACTGATAGTGGTTAAAATCGTGCATTTCAGGCACGGATGCAATGATCACTCGGGCATTATGTACCTGGGTAATATGCTTTAACTGATTAAAGGCACTTGTTAATATTGCCTGACCAGCCTCGCTTTGCCATTGTTGTTGATATCCATGTAGCAGTGCTTGTTCACCAAATTCACCACTCATTAGCTGCTTTATAAATGTCAAGGCCAGTGCTGCCAATTCACTATGTTTCACAAACCATCCCGGCTCTTGTGTTATTACTTTAGCCGTCGCTCTAGGTGTCACAAGTACAATAAGTGTATCAGCTTTAATTTTTTGATTAATTTTTGACCAAAGCTTCACTGACTGAGCCATATTCATATTTCCCACACCCGCATTTACCACATCAAATTTTTCTGGTAAGCGTTGTGCGAGTTGCCCTCGAAGGCTCTGTTGATCGGAGATTCCCCATCCTAAGGCTATTGAGTCCCCCACTATCGCAACACGATGCTGAGCATGGCTATCAGGTCGAGGTCCACGCATACCAAACTCATTGGTTTGGATTATCACATTCTGTAAGGTTGCGGAATGATTCGGAAGATGTTGATGCCCGATCTCGGGATCAGGACTTTTCTCTTTCAACAACTTCGCATAACGCCACATTTCGATCACATAGTTTTGTTGATCCATGGTGGCCACTCGGACAACCCCTTCACCAGCTAACAAAGCTAGAATAATCCCCAACGACATCAATAGTAGGTTGCGTCCCCACGAGCGAATCCACATAAACACCTCAATTAAAGAACATCAGATAGCTTAGAAAATGGCGTATATGAAAGGCGCCCAACTCGAACTACCGGTAAACACAAACAATACTGATAACACGAGTAAAACAACTAAGAAAGGAATGAGGAGCATCCGACTTTTCTTAGAAAAGAAAAAACTCATTAGCTCTAGAAAAATTTCTTTCATATGGTAACCCTTGGAATCAAAGCACAAGGTAAGTAGTCTATATTAACTGACAAATAAAAATACAGCTGTAACCAGTTGAATATTTGTGCAATTAAATTTTGTTCAAATGGTCAGCTACGTCTTGCACGAATATGAAAATAGTATAGTTGCTCAAACTATTGTCAGTTACCGTAAAAATAGTTCGCAAATTTTGATGGCTCAATGCACATAGGAACAAGGCACTTGGATACTCAACGAAGTTATTCGAAAGGGAAGTCAGCTCCGGCGTTGCTCACGGAGACGATAGGCAACTACTTTGATAGGATAGTCGCTCAGTTTCCTACTAATGAAGCTCTTGTTGTACGATATCAACAGAAAAATGCTCAACCGACACGTTTGACTTATCAAGCACTACAGCAAAAAGTGGATTGTTACGCTAAAGCCCTATTAGCATTAGGAGTACAAAAAGGTGAGCGGGTGGGAATATGGGCACCCAATGGTATCCAATGGTGTATTAGCCAGTTAGCAACGGCTAAAATTGGTGCGATTTTGATTGGCATTAATCCCGCTTTTCAACGTCATGAAATAGAGTATGTTCTGCAACAATCACAGTGTAACTGGCTCATCGCCGCCGATGCATTTATAACCCACAATTACACTCAGATACTCTACCAGCTTATTCCTGAGCTTCTGCTCGCTGCAAAACCGCTTAACTCAGAAAGACTTCCCGATCTACAAGCTATCATCACTCTCAGTGAAGAGCCACGCATCGGAATGATACAGTGGCGTACGCTTCCCCAATTAGCTGAGACTATCACCGCTGATGAATTAAGCACCCGGCAGCAACAAGTCGCTATCCAGGATCCGGTCACGATTCAATATACATCTGGAACTACAGGGTTTGCTAAAGGAGCAACCCTGAGCCACTTCAATATCTTGAATAACGGCTTTTTCGTGACTGAAAATATGCGTTTTTCTAAACAAGATCGGGTTGTGATCCCGCTTCCTTTACATCATTGTTTAGGCATGGTTGTGAGTACCTTAGGCTGCATTACTCATGGTGCCACCATGATCTTTCCTGGCGAGCTGTTTTCACCCTTGTCAGTTCTAACTGCCGTCACAGAAGAAAAAGCAACCGTCCTTCATGGTACTCCCAGCATGTTCGTTGCTGAATTAAATCATCCGCAATTTGAACTATTTGACTTGTCATCGTTACGGACTGGAATGGTCTGTGGAGCACCTTGCCCTCCCGAAATTGTGCATGCAGTCATCGATAAAATGCATATCCCGGAAATACAGATTGCATACGGCATGACTGAAACCGGCCCAATTTCATCGCAGATAAAAGCAGATGATCCAGTAGATAAACGAGTAAACACGGTGGGAAGGACGCTCCCACACCTAGAAAACAAAATTATCGACACTCAAGGAAATACCGTTGCCAGAGGCGAAATCGGCGAAATATGTACTCGCGGATATAGCGTGATGTTAGGGTATTGGCATAATGCCGAGGCAACTACTACGATACTCGATGCTCAAGGATGGATACACAGTGGGGATTTAGCAACGATGGACGACCAAGGCTATATACATATTGTTGGCCGTCTAAAAGATATGATCATTCGGGGTGGGGAAAATATATATCCTCGTGAGATTGAGGATTTTCTACATACCCATCCCGCAGTTGCCGATGTTCAGGTTACCGGAACACCCAGTGAAAAATTTGGTGAAGAAGTCGTGGCTTGGATCATTTTGAAAACAGGATGCACATTAACGGAACATGACATCAAGCGTTTTTGTAAAGGCCATATTGCGGACTACAAAATTCCTAGATTTGTTAGATTTGTTACTGAATATCCCATGACGGCAACTGGCAAAGTACAAAAATCCAAACTGGATATACAATGTTCTTAGGTAAGTAACAACTTATCGAGTTCCGCTAGCGACATGAAGCTCCAACTCATCTAGGAGTGAGATATTTGGCTCATTTAAGTTATTCGAAAGGGGCACCAGCTCCGGCGCTGCTCACGGAGACGATAGGCAACTACTTTGATAAGATAGTCGCTCAGTTTCCTACTAATGAAGCTCTTGTTGTACGATATCAACAGAAAAATGCTCAACCGACACGTTTGACTTATCAAGCACTACAGCAAAAAGTGGATTGTTACGCTAAAGCCCTATTGGCATTAGGTGTACAAAAAGGTGAGCGGGTGGGAATATGGGCGCCCAATAGCGTTCAATGGTGTATTAGTCAGTTAGCAATCTCTAAAGTCGGCGCGATTTTGGTTGGTATTAACCCAGCTTTTCAAAGCCCTGAAGTCGAAACCGTATTGAAACAATCGCAGTGTAACTGGCTTATAGCTGCTGATGTATCTATAACCAATAACTATACTCAGATACTCTACCAGCTTATTCCTGAGCTTTTGCATTCCTCTGAACAACTTAACTCAAAACGATTTCCAGATTTGCACGCTATCATCACCCTCAGCACTGAGCCGAGAGTCGGTATGATACAGTGGAGTACGCTCCCCAACTGGCAGATACTATCACAGCCAGTGAGTTAAATACTCGCCAGCAACAAGTAGACGTTAAGGCGCCCGCCACGATTCAATATACATCCGGAACCACAGGTTTTGCTAAAGGGGCAACTCTTAGCCATTTTAATATCCTAAATAACGCTTTTTTTATAACCGAAAGTATGAAATTTTCCGAACGAGATCGTTTGGTGATCCCGGTGCCTTTATATCACTGCTTTGGCATGATATTGAGTACCATAGGTTGCATTTCCCATGGTGCCACCATGATATATCCTGGCGAGCTGTTTTCACCCTTGTCGGTCCTAACTGCTGTTGAAGAGGAACAAGCAACGGCCCTCTATGGTGTTCCCAGCATGTTTATTGCGATATTAAACAACTCACAGTTTGAGCTGTTCGACGTATCCTCACTCCGGACGGGTATTATGTCTGGCTCTCCGTGTCCACAAGAAGTTATGGAAGCCGTAATCGATAAAATGCACATGAAGGAGATACAGATTGCTTACGGCATGACCGAAACGAGTCCCATATCAGTTCAGACAAGTGCTGATGATCCATTAGATAAACGAGTAAACACGGTTGGAAGGACACAACCGCACCTGGAAAACAAAATTGTCGACATTCAGGGGAACATAGTTCCAATAGGTGAGATTGGTGAGATTTGTACTCGCGGATATAGCCTGATGTTAGGGTATTGGAACGATCCAGAGGCAACATCTGCAATAATCGATGCAGAAGGATGGATACATAGCGGGGATTTAGCAATGATGGATAATCAAGGCTATGTCCATATTGTTGGTCGTTTAAAAGATATGATCATTCGGGGTGGCGAAAATATATCTCCCCGAGAGATTGAGGATTTTCTACATACCCATCCCGCAGTTGCCGATGTTCAGGTTACCGGAACACCCAGTGAAAAATTTGGTGAAGAAGTCGTGGCTTGGATCATTTTGAAAACAGGATACACATTAACGGAACATGACATCAAGTGTTTTTGTAAAGGCCATATTGCGGACTACAAAATTCCTAGATTCGTTAGATTTGTTACTGAATATCCCATGACGGCAACTGGCAAAGTACAAAAAAACAAACTTAACTTCAGTGATATACCTTAGTCCTGAAGATATACGTGAAGGTAAAAATTATTCAATTGACAGTTCTTTCATCGGTTCCCATGTTTTAGCTAATATTCGATATACAGAGTGGTTCAAAATAAAGAACTGCTAGCGATTCAACACATCTCATTGCTCTTTGGCATTCTGAATATACTGAACAATGAGATTAATTGAGTCAAGCTCATTGAATACGTCAGGATCAGAAGTTAATACATAAATATCATAATTATTCTGCAAAAAAATGACTAATTCGGCTATATCTAGAGAATCAATCCTATTAGAGTGAATAAGCGATTCATCATCTGAACAGGGTGCATAGTCTTTGTTACGATGAAGTAAGTTGATAATAAATTTTCTAACGGTATCTTTTGGCATATTATTATCTAACAGAGCTATAAAAATTTTTGGATAAGTGGAGCTTATCATAGAGATATTGAGTGTAAAAAGAACTGTGTAAGTGGCGATTCAGTAAGCGCCTCTAAGCACCTTGCCATCAAAGGCAATATGGGCCTTGCCTGTATTGGTCCGCTGCTCATTTACCCAGTTCAGCAGCGCTTCAAGCAGTGACTCCACAACCACAGTGCGCAAGATGCGAGCGATGGTGTGCCGTCGAGGAAGACCATGATTAAATGGGCGAAATTTTTGTAGCCAGAGAAGTTTACTATCACCATAGGTTTCAATGTATTGCCAGCCTTCAGCACCCGACATAATAGCGCTTAAGACAAGGAACATGACGTCCACAAGATTATGCCTTTGGTTAATGTCAGAGCGGGTTTCTTCAACAACCGTCAAGTGTTCGAGTAAGTTCATCAGAGCTGCTATTAGATCACAGCAAAGTGCCACATTCAACACTGGCTAAGAAGTACGATCCCGCCCTGGTGAGCAAGGTATCCTAAAGCTGTTGACCAAAAAGCTTGCTGAGCGTGCTCTTGAAGCTGAGATGGAGCAGCATCTTGGTTATGCCAAACATAATACTGACCACTACCATCGATCTGTGACCAAGCTGACACAGAATATTGAACACCCTCGACGCACCCAGTGCAAATTTGGAATCTGAAACTGTCACAGTTGTTGAATATTCATGAACTAATCTCAATTGAAAATTTATCGAGCCAGCATAAAAATATAAATACTCCCCAATCATTTATTTTCAACTTTCTAGTTGCAACTCGTTTCTTCAACGCTAACAAATAATCTAACGAGAAAATCATTAAAGCAGATTTATTATTAACAACAGTCTTAAAATAGCTATTCAATATTCCATTCATCCAAATAGCATATGGCATTTCAAAACCTGTTTTTTTCCTCTTCCAAACATCAACAGGAATTAAATCTTTCATACTATCAACAAAAACGGATTTCAATATACCATTTTGAAGTTTAAATCTATCATCAAGACTAAAAGCTAGTTCGACTAACTTATGATCAAGTAGCACCGGACGAACTTCAAGTGAATGAGCCATACTCATGACATCATTATCTCTGAGTAAAGTATTAAGCATATATCTATCTATCTCCAACTTACTTATTCTTTGAAGTGATGATAGATAAGGAGATAAAGGATAGTGTTCAATAGAAAAATTATTTAGTAAAAAGTTTTCAGCATTATTGTTAATAGTTCTAATTTCTTCTAAACAACGTTCTTCATCGACACCAACGAAATTATATTTTTGAGTATATCTATTTTGATATAATTTTTTAGCAAAAAAATAAATAAAATCATTTTTTTTATTTGAATATTTATTAATTGTTTTGAAATGAGGATACCCAGAAAAAATTTCATCGCCACCCAACCCACTCAAAGCCACTTTGACTTCTTTAGCAGCTTCCAAGCTCACTATATAACTATTTATGCCATCAATACTTGGCTGATCAATACTAGAAATAAAGTTATCAAAAATGTCTATTATATACTGATCATCTATCATAATATTATGATGATAGCATCCAAATTTTTTGCCGTTTTTGAGGCTATATCTGTTTCATCTGTTATATTTACTTTATTTTTAAAACCGACACTGAACGTATTTACCTGTTTGTTACTATAAGACCTCATCAAAGCGACAACAGATGTAGAGTCTACTCCTGCACTAAGAAAAGCACCTACTTCTACATCAGCTACCATATGGTACCTAATAGCATGTTCAAACTCTTCTCGAACCCTTATAATTGCTTCATTATAATTTGTAATTTTAGATAATTTTTTTGATTCTTCTACATAATCATAATACCGAGTGACATCATAACCTAGATCATCAAATTTAACAGTCATAGTATGACCAGGCATTAGTTGATATACCCCTTCAAGGATGGTATTAGGTTGTTTAACTGAACCAAATTTGAAATACTCACTAATAGATTCAACAGATAATTTTTTACAAATAAGTTCTGAATTCAAAAATGGTTTTAGTTCAGAACTAAAAAAAACTGCCCTTCTAAAAAAGTATAAATAAGGGGTTTTATCCCGAATCTATCTCTGGCCAAAAAAGATAATTTTCATTCTTATTGTAAATACAAAAAGCAAACATTCCTCTAATTTTTTTACACAATCACTTCCCCACTCTATATAACTTTTTAAGAGTACCTCAGTATCAGAATTAGTAAAAAATGTATATCCTAAAATAATCAGTTGACGTTTTATATCTAGGTAATTATATATTTCACCATTAAAAACAATTACATATCTACCACTTTCATCAACCATTGGTTGGACTGCAGAATTAGAAAGATCGATAATGGACAATCGGTTATGACCTAATACTAAACATTTTACATCATCATAATAAACACCACTTCCATCAGGCCCCCTATGCTGAAGTTCATGTGAAAAAAGACTAGCTACTTTTTTATAGTTTATGCTAACCCCCATATATGCTACACATGCTTATTTCCTAAGATGTCTTTAAAATCAGCAA
The DNA here is from genome assembly GCF_018394335.1 of Shewanella dokdonensis. Taxonomy (NCBI): domain Bacteria; kingdom Pseudomonadati; phylum Pseudomonadota; class Gammaproteobacteria; order Alteromonadales; family Shewanellaceae; genus Shewanella; species Shewanella dokdonensis. Next base: position 584,213 of record NZ_CP074572.1, read on the forward strand.
TATAAATCTTACAAACATCTTCCCAAACTAAATTATTTTTAACATAATCCTTTTGTTTTTCGGATATTTTTTTATAAGATCTACTCTTAACCATATTCTCAATCATATCAGTTAACTCATGAATATTACCTACTTCAAAAACTGCTTCAGGAGTAATACTTTTAACAACTTCACTTATTCCACATCCACTTGAAACTAACGCAGCGGTACCACATCCCATAGATTCAAGTGGAGCATGCCCCCACGTTTGATTATCATTAGGAAAAACAAATATATCAGATGATAAATACATATCATACATTTCATTGTCATTTCCAGAAAATTCCAAATCTAATATTATATTATTATTCTCTAAAACCTCTTTATATTTATCAATACACCACTGATAGTATAACTGATCAGTTACAGGTGCATTTATGTAAATAAATATATTTTTTCTAATTCCATCATCGAGCTTCATATATACATCAAAAATATCATGAACCCTTTTATATTTAACAAACCTAGTTAATAGTAAAATAATATTTATGTTATCAGACAAATTAAATTTTTCTCTAATTTTGTTTTCCCTACCATATCCAATCACATTTTTAGGAAGTCCTCCCCTTCTAATTAACGGTAGTTTTCCATATAATTTAAAATATCTTTGCGACATTTTTTTGTCTAACACCGCAGATTTATCCACAAATTTATTTATAAGATATCTATCATATTTAAAATATATCTGCTTAAGCAGAAAATTACGTATAAAAGAATTATGATATTCTACTTTCCATTCAAGAAACCATTTTTCTATAGAATCGTAGCAAAACCAATATATAGGAATATTTTTATTTTTCTTATATTTTATCGCCGCATATACTGATAAAGGTTCTTCATGAGCAAAGATCAAGTCATAATCATCATGATTATTTAACATTAGTTCTGCTACTTTACTTGCATTTTTATTAGTAACATATAAAGAAAATAAGTAATCAATGCCAATAGAATTAGCTATTCTGCGTATCATTTTAACATTGTAAAATAACTTCAAATATTTTTTTAATATATTACTTTTTTTATAACTATTTTTATCTTCAAAAACATTCTCTCGTGTATATATTTTTTTAATATTTAAATTATAAGTTAGCTCTTGAAAACATAATTTTTTATTATATTCATAACAGAAAATGTTTACATCCACTCCTAGTTTTTTAAAATTATTAGCAATTTCAATCACATAGCGTTGTGAACCACCTCGATTATTTAAATGTGAATGTATTATAGCTATTTTCATCACTTCCTCATTAATACAAATAAATTCATAATTCTCATAAAATTTATTATAGTTTAATTTAAATAATAAACATACGGCTGAATTTATCTAAAGTAATTAAACTAAGTCATAAAGGTCAATCTCTTACATCGGTAATCATCCCATTTTTAATGGATGTTAGAAGTAGAAGGTTGCGTTATTAAAGCCTGTTTGTATTTCGGTGGTATGCCACCAATTGCCTTGTTTGGTCATTCATTGTTGTAAAACCAGCGCCATTCTGTCGCATGTTCTTGTACCTCGGGCAATACTGCTGAATAAATATTGATTTAGCCACTCGTAGCAAACTGTACGGTTATACCGCTCCACATACGCATTCTGCTGTGGGTTTCCAGGCTGAATAAACTTCAATTCAACATCGTGTTTTGCTGCCCACTCTGCCAGTAAAGCGCTGATGTATTCTGGGCCATTGTCACTACGAATTTGTCTGGGCTTGCAGCGCCATTCAATAACTTGATTGAGCGTGTGGACAACACGCTCAGCTGACAGCGAAAAGTCGACCTCAATCGCCAATCCTTCTCGGTTAAAAACATCAATGATATTAAGCAGTCTGAAGCTGCGGTCATCTTCGAGCTGGCATGCATAAAGTCCGTAGACCAGCACTGATTTATCGATTCCGGCACTACTAATAATGCATCAGGCGTATCACGTTTTAAGCGCTTCTTCGGCTTTATCCGCAGATTAAGTTCCAACTCACGGTAAAATCCTAAGCACCCGCTTATGGTTCCAACCAAAGCGTTTCACATTGTGTAAAAAGTAGAAGCACATTCCAAAACCCCAGTTGCGATGAGTCACAGTTAACCGCAGCAGCCAGTCGGCGATTTGCGCATTGTCATCACTGAGTTTAGCCTGATAGCGGTAACAGGTTTCACTCAGCCCAAATAGACGACATGCGAACTTGATGGTAATGGAATGGTGTTGCACCGCCTTTTTTCGATCGCCTCTTTGAGAATTTCGGCTTTGAGCCGTTCCTCGGCATATTATTATCCCCTTGGGGACATCTTTTTGAGCCGGGCATTTTCCGTTTCTAGCTCTTTAAGCCGAGCCATCATAGGAGCACCGGCTTCGGCTTGTTTTAAGATCGCCAGGATTTGGCTATCGCTAAATTTTGATGTTTTCATGCAGAATCTCCTGCGCTTATGTTACGAGAAAATTCTACTTTTGACGCCGGTTAATTTACGGGATGATTACCATCTACTCCCTACCAACAGCGTTATTCATAATAAGGATAAATAACTATACAGTGATTATCACAACACGAAAAATGGTTATAACTCTTATTCCATCGTTGATCATTTCCATGAGACATGGATATTATCCTGGTTACTAAAAATAACCTTATGTTTTTGCTATTAAGAAACAACGTCCCTCAATAACTCTTTATACAATTTAATGTACTGTTCTGCGACTATGGAGTTATCAAACTTTTCTCTAACTTTTTTGATAGAATTGTCACTTAGTTGTTGATAGTTCTTCGAGTCAACAACCCAATTAACTCCATTAGCTAAGTCTTCAGAATCAAAAACTTTAGCTCTATATCCATTCACTTTATGATCAACAATATCTTTAGGTCCTGTACTATCGAAGCAAACCACTGGGGTACCACAGCTCATCGACTCTGCCAATGTTTTCCCAAATGCTTCCATTGTACTTGGAGCCACAAATACATCTGCACTATTATATAAAAGCCGTAACAATGAGCTATCATGAAGATAACCAAAACTAAAGAACTCAAAACCCAAAGCACTAATCAATGTATTATTGACATTTCCGAAAAAACATAAAAAATATTTTTCTCTATCTAAAAACTTAATAGCTTCAATATAATATTGGAAGCCTTTATAAAAGTCATCTAACCTAACTGCGCCGCACAATATAATTTTTTTATTAGTATGGACTCCTAAAAGATTCCGCGCCATCAATTTTTCCAATGGGAAAAATGATCTACAATCAACGTTGTTAGGAATGGTACAAACGTCATGACTCTTAAATATTGTACTTGCTAACGCTTGACTACTAAGCCAAGAACTAACCCCAACAATCTTAATTTTTTTGGTAATAATTTAATTTTTCTCCGATGTAAAAAGCTTGCTAAACTATACTTTCTTTTTGATTGGAGTTGAGGACAGTAGCAACAGTAATCTTTATAGCCATCACATTTAATAGCATAATGACATCCTCCTGTGAATGGCCACATATCTCTCATAGTCCATACAATTGGCTTATCCAACTTGTGAAGATCTTTAATATCTATCATGCTGCCATTTATCCAATGCAAATGAATAATATCGGCATTTTTATACTCATGAATCTTTTTAAAATTACATCCAACTATCCCAGTGCTAAATATATAATCCTTACGATTCACATAGAAAGATATTAAAAATCTATCAAATACTTTCCTAAAAAAAGCATTAGTCTTCTCAAAAATAGTTTTATTTGATAATATTATATCCTCATCAAAAACAAATGAATTTGAATTGTTTAATATTTTGCTATTTATACCTTTTTCTTTTAGAGAAAGATGAAGCCAGTATGCGCCTCGTGCGGCACCACCAGACAAATCACCAGCAACTATATGCAATATATTCAAACTGCGACCTTATCAAGAAAAAACATTAATTCACATAGAAATACAGTACTAATAATTTCGACTGCACGTTTATATATAACATAAGCAAAATCTGCATTAAATAGTATTTATTATAAACAAATTTAGATCACATTCTAGAATAAAGAATATAGGGAAACTCCATTAAATCGGACTATTGGGATATTTACGGTTTTTCCGAAACACGAATTCAACTCCGAAGGGCTTTATTTCCTAAATCGGTTGAACTAAAGAGATAGTCGCTGATCTGATCGGCATAGCCTATCAACTTACCCCTCAACCGTGCCCAAACCTCGCTATAAAACAACCAACTGGAAGCAATACAATCAAGCTTTAATCAATCGTGGCTCTGATTATTGCCCAGAGGAAGGTTAAGGTCCAGCAACTCGGGAAAGGTCGCCCACACGTATTTAGCAACTTAGCCATTACCACAGCACTATGGTTAAATGTGTTTTCTCTATGCCACTGAGAGCGCTGCAAGGCTTCATTAACTCAGTGTTTAAATTGGATGACATTCCGCAAATGTGTCCACATTACACTGGTATCAACAAACACGCAAAAACGGTCAATATTGCTTTTAAAACCAAGACTCGCTGCACCATGGACTCGACAGACGGCGAAGGTGAGTGGAAAGTGAAACATGGTACAGATGGCAAGTGCCGTGTATGGCGTAAACTACCTATTGCCATCGGTTAATTTACGGGATGATTACCACTCTCGGGGAGGCCCGAATTATGAGGGGATCCTCCAGCGCTCAGGTAGGAGAAACTTATGCGATGATAAGGGCATTGAACAAGCTCACAGGGCTAGGCATGCCTGAAACTCACTATGTAGTTTAATAATTTAAACAATCATAGGGCGCTTTGTTCACTGAGTCGATTTAGGAAACAAAGCCTAAAATAACCAAGCTATAAATCTTTAAAAAATATTTCAACAATTACAAGAAAAACAGATAGCATTAACATTGGAAGCATTTTATAAACAAATCCATATAATGGACGAAAAAAAACTTTTCGATACATAAAATAATATGTTTGAAAAAATTAATATAAAATGTAGCGACAAGAAGCCAAGAAAGTAAAATAACATCTCGAAAAACGACACCTGCCACTATAGAAAAAACCATTAATAATGCTGAAATACTGCCACTAAAAAATAATATATCAGGCCGATTCATTGCTTGAAAAAACTACCACTTGTAGCTAAAACTACTTGTATAGGTATTGATATTGACAAAATTCTTATAATTGGAACAACCGCTACCCACTGACTTCCAAAAATAATCAAAACAATTATATCTGCCCACAAAAATATACATAACCCAGACAACCATCCTAGAAGAGAAAGTTTAAAAGTAAAATTCACATGGATGCTTTCCACCCGATTAATATCATTTGAATAATTTTTTATAACTGGCTGAATTGCTGGAGTCATTGCGAATGTCAATAATGTTAAAGGATAACGCATGAGCTGATATGCTTTATCATAAATACCTAATGTATAGTACCCAAAATACTTCCCTACCAATATATTATCTAAATTCTGTGCAAAACTAATGATGATATTAAATCCAAATTGATAAGAGGAAAATTTCAACAAAGGTATAATTGCTGATAACTTTCGGCCTAGAAAAGGACGACCAAATTCAGTTTTTCCTGAAAAATAGTAAGTCAAAAGAAAACTAGATATTGCACTAATGGCAATTTTTGCAGCTAGTGCATGTAAGGGGTTAACGATACTCGATAAAACAACTACACAAGTGGTACTTATAATTTCAGTAATTAGGCCTATACAAGCTATCTTTAAAAAAACGTTCCCTTTGTAAGAATGCATTAGGTAATACATTGGCAGTAAAGAAAAATAAGCTTATGCTGACATATGGAATAACTTCATTTATTCTATCTATAGAATAAAATTCTGACAATATGTTTCCTAATGATAAAAATCCCGCGCTTCCACAAACACCAACAATTAAAGTAAGTGAAAACATACCATTTCTATCATCTTGTAATAAAGTATCAAGATTAATAATAGCCGGTCCAAGACCTGCTTCTCCTACTAATTGAAAGAATAAAGCAAAAACTGTTACTGCTGCAATTATGCCAAATGTATCCGGGGTAAACATTCTAGCAAGAATCATTATTGACATTACGTTTGAAATATAAACAGAATAACGGCCTATAACGCTTTGAGCAATAGAAGAATATAAGGAATTATCTTTAACCAACAGTTAACACCTATTATAACCATGTACGTTTTCACTTTCCATTTATAACTCACATTTAGTTAGCGACATTCTTTAAAAGAGATAGTTTTTAGCATCTATAATCATATAAATTTACTTTATAGTAGATATATACCAATCATATACATTCTCAACTCCTACATTCCATATAATCTTAGGATGCCAATCCATAATTTTTTCTATTCGACTACAATCTGCAATAAAAATTTTTTGGTCACTTTTTCTTGGAGCTAACTGTTTATAATGAATATCAGTCTCAAAAAAATTTTCAAAAAAATTAAACAACTCTATTATAGATAATGAATTTTTTATTCCTCCGCCAATATTAAATGCTTTCCCTGTAAGCTTCTCAATTTTTTTGCTTGCATTTAAATACAAACTAACACAATCACTAGAATATAATAAATCTCGAACTTGTTTGCCATTTCCTGATATAGTAAGCGGTTCTCTGCACATTCCATTTTTTATTTCAATAGCTTTTTGAAGGAACCAACCCACCCATCCTTGATCATAGGTAGCAAACTGCCTACCACCGAACATAGATGAATGGCGGAATACAACAGTGTTTAAACCATATATACGATGAAAATCTAACATATACTGATCTGCACACCCTTTCGATACCCCATACGGTGAATGAAAATCTAGACTAATAGACTCATCAAATCCATTAGGCTTCTCAATACACTCATATCTGGTACTGGTCTCTCTATAATTAAACTGTTCTAAATCGCCATAAACTTTATTCGTAGATGAATAGATAATAGAACTATAAGGTGAAAAAAGACGCACAGAATTAAGTAGGTTAAAGCTTCCTATAGCATTAACTTCAAAGTCCATCCGAGGATCCACAATAGATGTGGTCATAGCAACTTGGCCGGCAAGATGATAAATTACATCTGGTTTTAATCGTTTAATTACCTTTTCGACATCATTGCTATTTCTAATATCTGCATGAATGAAATCAAATTTGCCAATCGTTCTAAGCCACTCCAAATTTTGATAGCTACCATGGCGATATAAATTATCAAATATAGTTATGTCTTCGCCATTAACCAGAAGCTGTGCCGCAATATTAGTTCCAAGAAAACCACAGCCACCAGTAATTAGATATTTCACTTTATTAATCCCTCTAAAACATCTATCATTAATGCTATTTAGCTATCACTTGTTACTCAAATCTTAGTAAATTTTACTTACCCTGTTCTTGTTTAATTTCTAACATAATTATTCTTATATCATGCTCGGAATGAGCTTTACCATTATAGACTAAAAATCATAATAACCGACAAGGACTAGTTATCAGCCATTATGATTTAACCAAAAAATAATTCACTTAATCTAGCATTAGTATCTGCTTTAATGTCATATTTACCAGCGATTGTGCAGAATCTGGCGTATCTGACTCGACATAACATCTAAGTTCAGGAGCATTACCCGATGGTCTTAAATGGATAATGTCGCCATTTTCTAAACTGATCCTAAATCCATCCACAGTGTTCACTGAATCAACTAACACAGATGAATAACCCAGCTTCTCCATAAACTCAACGGGAGCCTCAATAGCTTTTGTTATCATTGCCTTACTTTTATCTGTAGCAAAATTCTTGATCCGATCAGATGCAGTGAATCGTTGAGGCAATTGTTGAACTAACGGCACAATGCCATTCTTGGCAAGACTTAATACTGCCAGCACAGGAAGTAAGGCATCACGCGTAGGAAGCGCTTTGATCTGCTGATCATTCAATCTAATGTCAGAACCTAATAAGAAGCCACCATTAGCTTCAAATCCTGCCACCTTAGCAAAACGAGAATTTAAGTCTGCAAATGCATCTATGACATATGGCGATCCAATGCGAGTACGATTCACTTCTGTAAATGCGCCACATTGTTCAATTGCTGTGTTACAACTGACAGGTACTGCTAATGCTTCAATACCTAAGGTTTGGGCACATAGGATTCCAAGTACGTCGCCACGCAGCCACTCACCATCTTCACCCGCTAATAACGGACGATCACCATCCCCATCAGTTGAAAACAGCAAATCTAAGTCATATTGAGCAACCCACTCTCTCGCCCTAACCCGATCCTCTTCTGACACAGCTTCAGTATCGATGGGAATGAACTCTTCGCTACGACCAAGCGAAATGACCTCAGCACCTAAGTCAGAAAATAGCTCTCGATACAAATCCCGACCAGCGCTCGAGTGTTCATAAATTCCGACTCGTTTTCCCACAATTGCAGGACTTGCAAACACTTTATATCGCTGTAGATAGGTCAATTTAGCATCATCAGAGACGTAAAGATCTGGTAGTTTTGACACAGATTCAAATGAAATATCTGTTTCTAAAATTGCCTTTTCATCAGCTTTGGATATTTCACCATCAGGCCGATAGAATTTTAGACCATTACGGTCGAAAGGGATGTGGCTACCTGTCACCATAACTGCAGGTATACCAGTTTCCATAGAGTGGCATGCCAAAGCTGGGGTTGGTATAACACCGTAAAAAACGGGTTTTATACCGGCTTGTTTTGCAGCCATTGCACAGGCCTGGGCCATAGCATAACTACTGGGGCGATTATCAATGGCTATTGCAATGCTATCAAACTTAAACGAACGAAGTGCTACTGCAATAAATGCATGAGTAAAGGCCGCACAGACATTTGACGTGAAATGAACGGCAAGCCCCTTGCTCCACTTGTTCCGAAAGCGATATCACTGTTATATATTAACTTATTAGTACTCAACATATTTTATTTAATGAAAAACTGAGGAATTTTAGACAGATTTTTACCTAGAATTGCTTGTAACGGAGAAACGCCATTGCCTTTCATCGCTCGCCAGTCTTCTTTTGATTTACGAATAATATTTTTTAGACTGCGGTTACTTTCGCCACCAATTCTCATTTTGACAAGCACACTTGGAATATACGCCACATTCATATCAGTCTGCCAAAGATACCTCAAGATAGACTCATAATCTGCGGCAATACGATACGAAAGATCAAAACCACCTAATTTTAAATAATGTTTTCTACGCATATAGAAAGTAGGATGTGGGGGCATCCAGCCATTTTTAATTTTACTTTTTACAAAATCACCGCTTTGCCAATGCCGAATAATATTTGACGTATTATCTTTGGACACATAATCCAAATCACCATATAAGGCATCAATAGATTCATCAGCGAATACTGAAGCAATCTGCTCTAAGGTTGTTGGTGATGCAAAAATATCATCAGAATGAAGGAAACCGATGACATCTCCAGTAGCTTTCTGAATCCCTTTATTTAAAGCATCATAAATACCTTTATCAGGTTCAGATATAACTGTATTAATTAACCCATCACGTCCCTGGATAAGGCTTAGTGTTTTATCTTTGGAAGCTCCATCAACAATAATAAATTCTGTCAAATGATATGTTTGGCTCGCCAGTGAATCAAGTGTATCCATAATTGTAGATTCACTATTCCAAGTGGCAGTAACAATGGAAATCTTCATTTAATCAGGCTCTTCCATACTTATCTTCAAACCGAACAATATCATCTTCACCGAGGTATGAGCCTGACTGTACTTCTATTAATTCCAATGGTACTTTCCCCGGATTTTCTAATGCATGTACTGCCGTGATCGGAATATAAACTGACTCATTCTCAGTTAAGTACTGGTCTTTACCATCAATGGTCACTTTAGCTGTACCACAAACCACCACCCAATGTTCAGCACGATGATGATGCATTTGTACTGATAACTTAGCCCCAGGTTTAACAGTAATACGTTTTACTTGGAAGCGTTCACCACTATCTACAGAATCATATTTTCCCCAAGGACGATATACTTCTCGATGGTGTTTCCACTGGCTACGTCCTTCAGCTTTCAACTGTTCTACTACTTTCTTTACCAACTGAACATCTGATTTTTTCGCCACTAGAGTCGCATCTTTGGTATCAACAATAACAATATCATCCAGCCCAATCGCTGCGATCATTTTTTCTTGGGTATGGAAATAAGAGTTAGAGCAGTTTATGGATATAACATCTCCTTTGCAGGCATTCCCTGAACTATCCTTGTCACTGATCTCCCATAAAGCCGCCCAACTGCCAACATCACTCCACTGGCAATCCATAGGTACCACTACTGCATCTTCTGTTTTTTCCATAACAGCATAGTCAATAGAGTCTTCTGGACACTTACTAAACGCTTCACTGTTAATACGGATAAAATCAAGATCTTCATTGGTTTCATTAACAGCGATAGCACAAGCATTATATATCTCAGCAGAGAATCGCTTAAGCTCATCTAGATAACGGCTAGCTTTTATAAGAAACATACCGCTATTCCAGTAAAACTGACCACTAGCTAAATAATTCTCTGCTGTTTCATAATCTGGCTTTTCGACAAACTGGGCAACTTCAAAAACAGAATTATCACCGACTGCTTTACCGCGCTTAATGTAACCATATCCAGTTTCGGCAGATGTCGGTACGATCCCAAAGGTAACAAGCTTACCCGCTTCAGCACTACCAATCGCTTGCATTACTGTATTGCAAAATGCCTGTTCATTTTTAATCACATGGTCAGCAGCAAGAACTAGCATTACAGGGTCATAGCCTTTTTTAAGGAATAAAATGCCGCTAATGCAATTGCTGGCGCAGTGTTCTTTCCTATAGGTTCCAGTAGGATGCCACTATGCTGGGAACCTGTCAGACGTAATTGTTCAGCTACAGAGAAACGATGTTCTTGATTACAAATAACCAATGGAGGTTGATGCTCTATATGCTTCAACCGCTTGGTAGTGGTTTGAAGCATCGACAAACTTCCATTTAAGGTAAGAAATTGTTTAGGGAATAATTGTCTTGATAATGGCCAGAGTCTGGAACCTGAGCCGCCAGCCATGATAACAGGCAATAACATGTATATCTCCTTTAAACGTCTATAGCTTCTCTAGGTACCACTTGGTATGGATGTGCACACTTTCAGAGTCTAATAACGATTGTCTAGAAAACCACTCATATTGCATATGCTGGGTTTTAGGCATATTCATAATGTTAATATCGGCAACTAACATATAGCCTAAAACAACATAATGGGTGGTAAAGTCTGTTCCTGAAAAATTATCTTCGTAAAAGTGTTCAAACAATCCAATAAATTTAGCATCGCTTACAGTGAAACAAATGCCGAGCTCATCTACAGTTAACCGTTTGAATGCAGATGCAATACTTTCATCCTTTAGAATGCGCCCCCGGAACGAACCAAAATCCTTTAGCGGGGCGATTGCTACGTTTTCCTAATAAGTAACGGCCCTTCCCATCAGTAATGACAAAATCGACAGATACGAGCGGCGTGTTCCGAATTACTTGGCTAAATTCCACCAATGGAAGTTTTACGGTCATCCCCTAAAATCATCCTGATGTTGGAGGTACCATTCATAAGTATGTTGGAGACCATCTTTAAGAGGAATACTGTATGACCATCCCATTTCGCGTAATCTGGAAACGTCCATTAACTTCCGTGGCGTACCATCAGGCTTGGTTGAATCAAATACAATTCTGCCTTTAAAACCGACAACTTGTGCAAGTGTCTCAGCTAATTCTTTAATAGAACAGTCTTCACCGGTGCCAACATTTATGTGAGATAACATAGGCTGTGTGTTAGCTTCATATAAATCTTTATTCAATTCCATTACATAAACTGATGCTGCCGCCATATCATCTACATGTAAAAATTCTCGTTTCGGTGTTCCAGTACCCCAGACTACTATTTGTGCTGCTTCGGCTAACTTAGCTTCATGAAAACGACGCATCAATGCCGGAACTACATGGGAATTCTGTGGATGGAAGTTATCATTCATACCATACAGATTTGTTGGCATAACACTGCGATAATCTCGTCCGTACTGTCGATTATATGATTCACATAACTTGATACCAGCAATTTTAGCAATTGCATATGGTTCATTTGTTGGTTCAAGCAAACCAGTCAATAATGCCGACTCTTTCATCGGCTGCGCAGCCATCTTGGGATATATACAAGAAGAACCTAGAAACAACAACTTTTGAACACCAGCTATATGTGCAGCGTGGATAATGTTAGTTTCAATAACCAGATTTTGATAGATAAACTCAGCCGGATAGGTGTTGTTGGCGATGATTCCACCGACCTTTGCTGCGGCCAGATAAACTTCATCAACACTTTCATTTTTAAAAAAATCAATAACTGAACGAGTATCTAAAAGATCAAGCTCTGTACGATTTCGAAGAACCAGCTCAGTGTCATTTTTTCTGCAACTGACGTACAATTGCAGAGCCGACCATACCATTATGTCCGGCAACAAATACCCTTTTAGACATGATTAGTCCTCTAGAGATAACGAAACATCGTGGCCATGAGATTTAAGCAATGCATATTTCTTAGCATTTTCAAGATCAGAAGCCACCATTTCAGCACATAGTTGTTCAACAGCTATCTCTGGTTCCCACCCTAACTTTGCTTTTGCTTTTGCAGGATCACCCAATAAGGTTTCAACTTCGGAAGGACGGAAGTATCGCGGATCAACTCTGACGATAACATCATCAACTTTAATCGATGGCGCTTTATCCCCAACAATGCCAACAACTCTCGCATATTCATTAACACCCGAATCATGAAACTCAAGTTCAATGCCTAACTCTTTTGCCGATAAACGCACAAATTCGCGAACAGAAATCTGCTTTCCGGTAGCAATAACAAAATCTTCTGGATGGTCCTGCTGAAGCATCATCCATTGCATCCTGACGTAATCTTTTGCATGCCCCCAGTCTCTAAGAGAATCCATATTCCCCAAATAAAGGCATTTTTCTAGTCCTTGAGAAATATTTGCTAAAGCACGGGTAATTTTGCGAGTAACAAATGTTTCCCCACGGCGAGGTGACTCATGATTAAACAGAATGCCATTACATGCATACATGCCATAGGATTCACGATAATTAACAGTAATCCAGTATGCATATAACTTAGCAACAGCATAAGGAGAACGAGGATAGAAAGGTGTAGTTTCCCGCTGAGGAATTTCTTGTACCAAACCATACAACTCAGACGTAGATGCCTGATAGAATCTGGTTTTCTTTTCCAATCCACAAATTCTAATAGCTTCTAACAAACGCAATGTACCCATTGCATCGACATCCGCAGTATATTCTGGAGATTCAAACGAAACAGCAACATGAGACTGAGCCCCTAAATTATAGACTTCATCAGGCTGGATCTCTTGAATAAGCCTTACTAAGTTTGAAGTATCAGTCAGATCACCATAATGCAAAATAAAATTTTGATTACTATCATGACGATCTTGATAAATATGATCTACTCTTGACGTATTAAAAGAAGAAGCACGGCGTTTAATACCATGTACCTCATAGCCTTTCTCTAAAAGTAGTTCTGCTAGATAGGAACCATCCTGACCTGTAACTCCTGAGATCAATGCAACTTTCAAATTTTACTCCTACTATTCTAATACGCTTTGAAACACATCTAAAAGGTTAGACTCATAAAAACTTTTACTATAACGTTTTGATATTAGGAAATTATTTTCTTTTCCTAAAGTTAAAGTATTTAAATTACGAGTCATCTCTGTGAAAACTCTTGACACTTCCGAAGAACTCTTGGGTTCAAAAAAATTACAATAAAAATCAGAAAGAACACTCTCCAAATAGTTATGTTTTGTAGTGAGAATAAAACATCCTGACGCTGCTGCTTCTAAAAAAACTAACGGAAATGCTTCAGTAGCATAGTATGTAGGCAAAATCAAAATATCACTAGATAAAAGCTCACTCCATTTATCTTGATTATATTTTGGACCTTTATAAATAACTTTCCCATTGGTAGCATCAAGCAAATCAAAAAAATTTTTTAAACTTGATTTATTTTTAAACATCGGCTTACCAACAATGTTAATACTAATACGACTCTTCACATCATCAGAACATTGAAGATACCCATAAAGCAATTCAAAAATACCTTTATCTTCGAGCAAGTTTGATAAAAAAATCACTTTAATATTATTGATATCAAATTTTTTATTTAAATCATTCTTATTGACACTATCTACAAAAGACAAATCAACAAAATTTGGAATAACTGTCGTTGAGACATTAATTCCAAGACAACTATATTCTTTTCTCATTCTTTCATTTAAAACAATATTCACCTTCGGTATATTATAACAAAAACGAACCAATTTTCTATTTAAGTAGCCTAAAGATTCAAAAAATATATTAAAGTCTGCGCCATGTAAGTGTGTTACTAAAGGTACATTAAAAATTTTTGCTATTAAGAAATAAGGAATCTCTCGATAAAAACCTAACAAACTTCTAGAGTTTGTTATATATAATACCAATTCAGTTCTATTTAAATATGAATACAGCCAAAATATAACTAAAAAATATTCTTTATAGCAAGATATATTTTTTTTAAAAAATACACATCCTCTCCACCTAAATCAAATTTCTTTCCATTATAAAGTTTACATTTAAATGCACTATCTAACGCTATTGATTGCCCCGTAGGACTTCCAGAAAATGGACCGATGAAAGCTACATTCATAATACAAAACCGAAATTAACGTCCAAAAATTATTTTTCTAGTTCCTGAAATAAGTAAAACTAGTGTAATAATAACAAAAAACTTACTGACAAGAGAAAATCCGACAAGTAACTGATTTCTAATTAGCCAAAAAGTCCATATGTAAAACACCATATCAGAAATGAATAAGTCAGTATTGAGAAATTGCTAACCTTCAACTTTTCAATGAACTTCACAAATATGTAAAACAAAAACAAAAACATAAACATAAAGAACGGAAACAGCACTCCAAAATAAAGGTACATGTCTGTAATAAAGAAATTTCCACCTATTGGCGATATCCAAAAGGTATCAGGGAAATATTGCTGCACAATTTGATATCTGTTAACATTCGACTTATCGACCAAATAAGCCGGTAATGAAAATGTAACTAAATCTTGAAAGAAATACATTACATTTGTGTCAAATATTGGTTTGACACTTATTATATTATAAAGACCAAATCCTACAAAAGGGAACTCTAATAAAGAATATAGCAATCCTACTGAACTACCAACATTACCGCTCCGAATAATCCCGACCGCTAAGAACACCAAAACAAATAGAGAACAATATATAATTGTTTTAGTAGACAACTTAATTACAAGTCCATTAATTGAAAAATAGATCGCCAATATTCCCGCAACCGTAATTAACCTAGCACCGCCATAAATATTCATCGCAGCAAATATTAAAACAAGAATAAACACTAATTTCTTAATATGATTCTTATCCACACATAGAAAAAACATTGATGCCATCATGTAGAAGAACATTGCTCCATTCGTATATAATGACCAACCAGGAGATGCCTTCATCAACTCACTATGAGCTAAACTAGAATCGCTATAACCATGGAAAAAATTATTTATACCAAAAATTTTTATCCCAAACATAGACATAACAAAAAATAACAACATCAATGAAAGTGTAGTAAAAATAAAAGCATTACTCGCTGTCCTATTATTGACTTTTTTTGCAAGGGAAAACTTTATTTTTAATTTTTCAAAACTATTTATAAACAAAAAATCAAAGAATATCAAAATAACATAGGATATAGAGATAAAAATAGTTGCAACATAGATATCTCCTATATTGTAAACTTTATATGTTGAAACTACTCTGTCATAGTATACAAAGCCAAGATTATCAAAAACAATAGGTGCAAATGAATAAGATACAGCCATGAAAATAAATATTGTAAATGCAGAAATTTTTTTCAAAAGAAAGAAATATATAATAACCGCACTTAAATATATAGTCCCGTATGCAAAATAAACATATTCCATAGTGTTATCTTAAAAGTATTTTTTTAATAGTCAACTTAACAAATTGGTTTAAAATTTCAATGTAGTAATAAATATTTCTAGACACCGTTAGCATATTCAACTGAGATAAGATATTTCTTCGTTCAATAACTGATTTAATTCTCCTATTATCAGAAACCCCACCAGAAGATACTATGGAAAAAAATGAATCCATATATATAAAATTTGCCGAATCTTTAACCTGTAGAAAAAATT
Source organism: Shewanella dokdonensis (assembly GCF_018394335.1). NCBI lineage: Bacteria > Pseudomonadati > Pseudomonadota > Gammaproteobacteria > Alteromonadales > Shewanellaceae > Shewanella > Shewanella dokdonensis. The sequence goes on from NZ_CP074572.1 coordinate 600,502, forward strand.
TAAAGTCAGCACCTATTTTCAAAAATTTATCAAATTTATATTTTTCCATAAGCCCTCTACTTACAAAAGAGCTTTGGTGACAAAAAATCATTCCTTTCCATAATTCTTGATATTTAACTGATGCATTTTTTGGAAAGAGTACACCTTTCTTTGATACAACATGATTACCATATAAAATAGTGTTACTTAAATCCTTTTCAACTACAAGCCGATTATAAATAATTGTTAAAGTATTCTCATCATAAAACTTATCACCGGCATTCATAAAGCATAGAATGTTACCAGATGATACATTTATGCCTTTATTCATAGCATCATAAATACCAAAATCTCGTTCTGAAACCCAATAATCTATAATGTTTTTATTATCTTCTATGACATTCACAGTATTATCTATTGAGCCACCATCAATAACAATATATTCAAAATCTTTAAACTTTTGTATCCTAACTGATTCTATGGTAGCAATTAAATCTTCTGGGGCATTATATACAACAGTGATTATTGAAATCTTACAATTTTCTGCCATAATCTCCACCTAGCAATGAGTTATAAACCTCTTCATACTGACTAGCCACATTGCTATACGATCGTTTACTAAAACTCTTTTCAGCTATATGGAATTGTTCATTTTTATTTTCAATAATTTTGATTATATAGTCAGAAAAATTAATTCCATCTTTCGAAAATTCTACTAAATGCCCTAAAGACTCATCATCAATCAAATCTTTCATGCCTCCTATATTAAAAGCCAAGCATGGTGTTCCACAAGCTAGAGACTCTACAAGTGTATTAGGTAAATTATCTTGTATCGACGGGGCCAAAAATATATCAGCAGCATTGTAGAGTAAGCATAAACTAGCATCATCATACATACGTCCCATATAATGCGCTTTAAAACCTGTAGTTTCTTCTATTTTTCCAGAAGATGCTCCAAAAATAACAAGTTCTATGGATTCTATATAACTTGTTTTTTTTAAATTATTAAGAGCTGCAATTAGTAGATGGTAGCCTTTTCTAGGGTCTGTAGTACTTGACATGGCACCAAAAAGTAATAATTTCTTATTCTTTGGCAACCCTAACACCTGGCGGCAAAATAATTTATCTAGAGGTTTGTATTTTGAATGATCGATACAGTTACTTATAGTCTCAATACGTTGATTAGAAAACAAATAACTACTTCGCAAGCAATTTTCTAACCACGTACTTGGAGTAATTAGTACAAATTTCGTCTTCTTCCATTTTATTTTTTTGCTTAAAATTCCACATATCCAAATCTAGTCCAAACGAATTTGGATTTCGATTATTTTTCATATCCAATAATGTAACGTCCTGGAGACTCTAGATCATCATAATGTTCACAGCCAGAAAATGCCCACATATCATGTAACGTCCATGCCAATGGTTGTCTGATGTTTGCAATCTCACTTATGGAAAGCATTTCTCCACCCAACCAATGTAAATTTACGATATCTGGTGACAATTTATTAATAACTTTAACGAGTCCAGAGGGAAAAATATTCATAGAATGCAGAATAGAATTCCTAGAGTGTTGTAACCGCAAAATATGGCGAGCAAAAAAACTACCACATTTTATTCTAAACTTTCTAATTTTCGATACAGTATACACAAATGGATCATCTGATCGTTTATCTACAACCAGCATTTCGCTTTCAATCCCATGACTGCGCAGAGCCTGATGCAGACGAAACGCTGCTCTAGCTGCCCCCCATTAAGATCACTATAACAAATATGCAAGACTTTCATTTTTCTAATTCCTGCATTTTTGCTAATAAGGAAGTGGAAAATGTTAGTTGTTTCATGGAGATAGATGATACACATTGCGCATCTAATGCATTCTCTAACGATGTCACTAATTGCTCCACATTTAGATCCTTCATATCTAAAAGCGGGACATCAAATTTCTCAGCCAATGAATAAACCTTACCCTTACCTAAGGTGTAATCCATTGCAACAGAATTTACTCCTAACCCTAAACCAAATACCAAAGAGTGAAATCGCATAGCTAACAATGCATCTGCCCTTTTAAAAGCCTTGCAATAATCCAACGGAGGCATCTCCGGCCCCAACAGGGAATAATCAAGAGCTGGTGCAAGCGCCGTCTGGTTACGAAAAAGGCGGCGATAAAACCAACGATCATCCGCACCAAAATGGTTAGTGCACATGGGAAGAGGTCTAATCACTAAATCCGGTTGTTTGGATACCAGCTGAGTTAATGCTTCTAGAACAACACGCTCATAGTTGTCGCGAATGGCTAAAGCCTCTGAACGTGGAATATGGCTCGCATATTCATGATAAGGGAAATCACGTAACCCAAGCAGTAACACTCGTCTCTCAGAATTTGGTGTGTGTTCAGGTAATTGCTCAGCAACGCTGGCCAACCACGTAAAAGCAGGATCTTCTGCCACAACGTCCAGAGATGTATCAACACCAATCTGCTGCGCATAGTCTCGCGAACGCGCATCACGATAAACACGGATATCAGCCAAACGTAATATAGTGGCAATACTACTGTTAAGCCATGTATCTCCAAGAGGGCCGACACCACAACCTGCAACAATTATCTGTGCCCCTCCCCGTTTAGCCCTCTCAAAAATAACCTGCATTGGGGCTAGAGGTTCAATAGCCATAAGGGGCCCCCAAAGATGACGTAATCCATACTAGCTGCGAGAGCGATCCCCTCTTCTGGATTAACGATACGGGAGTTACGAAACTCTGGCATTTGACGACGTGTCATCTCGCTAATATAGGGGTATAAAGCAACAACAGTAAAGTGAATATCTTCTCCAAGTTGAGCTCTTAGAGTATGCATTACACCGCCAATAATCCCCTTATCACCAAGAGTTTCTGTTCCATACCAACCACATATTAGGACTTGTTTATTGGGAATTTGAGACTCAACTGAGGACTTAGGTTGCTGGCGGTAATATTCTAATTTGACGCGGTAACGTCGATGGAGTTTTAGCTTGTTCAATCTCTGAAAACCAGGGATACGACGAAGTTTTTCCTTTAATCTGAAACGCTCTTCAATACGCATTGACAACAAGCGACGATATTCCGCTGGTTCTGGAATTCCAACATAGTCATGATGGCAGTCATCACACTCATTGCTCAAAATATCTTGCAAGTGATCTCGATTGCCAAAATATGCCTGCATCGGATCCCCATGCGCAATATTCGTCATTAATGCCTTACTCTTCACTGCACAGTAAGCCAACTCTCCTTTGGATGTAATCGTTGCACCACGATGCTGCCAATCGCATCCAGCCGTCCTTGGCTTGCCATACAAGATTTGATCAATCAAGGAACGATAAAAAAATCGCTGCATCACACTTGGTTCATAGTACTTAATGAGTCCTTCAAGAAATTCTACAAACTCATATTTTTCTTCAAATGTTAAGGCATAAGGGTCAAGCAGATTCTGGGTGTAGAGTCGCTGGTGAGATACACCTTGTCGATATTTGATATATAAGCCGTGCTCGACGCAAAATTCGAACAAATCAGCAAGATGCAACACATTATCACGTATGACAGTACAACCGATGCGTACATTATCAACAGCGTCGAATTCAGAAAGAAACGCTAAAACTTTCTTCGCATGTTCAAAATTACCGCTACGACCTCGAACACGATCATGTATTTCACCATACCCATCAAGTGAAACCATAACATCAAAATGCTTACCGCGGGATTTGACAAGCTTTCCCATACTTTCGATTTTATCGATGACTTGTAAATATTTAAAAGCATTTGTTATAAGAGATATCTGCTTCAAGTTTGGCAGTTTATCAAGAACAACTTCGACTAATTCTATAAGATCATCTCGAAGTGTTGGTTCTCCGCCATTGAAACCTATTCCCTCAACCTGACTGAATAGATCACTACTTAATCCATCACGCAAATCATCAACTGTAATATCATTACTTTTTTTATTTTCCCAAATACGACACATTTTACAACGAGAGTTACAAATATCGATAACAGGGAATTGAATAACGATGGGCTTTTGTAGTTTACGCTTAGAGCGATCACTATACAAAGAATACTTTATTGCGTTGATCAGTGAAGATAAATGCATAACGTCCAACTTTAGAGGGAAGATAATCTGTTAATAATTTACTTATATGAGCATGATATTTGCTAAAATTAAAATTTAGTTAATAAGCCATATACGACCTTAGCTTTTGAATAAATAAAATTGATTGATAAAAGATATGCAATACATTTTTATATACATAGATATACTAATTGTTGGTATATCTGAAAATAAAACATCTTTTCTCATCAATGAACACATAAATTTTATAGACCCATTTCTAGTCTCAACTTGTTTAATAATTTTATTGACTAGAACCAAAGAATCTTTGTTTACAACTAGGTGACGAAATGACTGCAAATGGTAGGGTATTGAGTGATAATAGACAGCTGCTACCTTATAATTTTTAACAGCCATTCGCAAATAAACCACAGGGTCTTTGGGCATAACAATAAGAACATGCCGATTATCTCTATTCAGTAGAGGCAACCAAAAACTAGTATAAGCATGACATCCGCCATAAAGTGATGAAAAATATTCATCGTTTAAATAGTCTCGTTTAAATAATACCGCACCAAATGTACTTTTCCCTTTTAAGTTTAGAAAGGCATTATCTATATCCGTAAATCGTCTTAGCTCACATTCTCTACCCGAACTAATAGTATGTCCATCAGCATCTACTGGGGTACCATTAAATATAGCAATATCAACACCATCAACTTTTATCAATTCAAATAATGTTTTAAAAGCATCATCATAAAAATAATCATCATCACCAAGATAATATATATATTCCCCAGATGCCATATTCGCTACATAGTGCATATGTTCATCAAGGGAAATTCTTTCTCCCTGTTTCACATACTTTATATGATAATTATTTGATGTATAGTTACATATGAAATCCTCTACCTCTCTATAATCTTCATCTGAGGCATTATTAGAGATACAGATTTCTATATCCAACCCATAATGATCTTGTTCTACAATAGAATGAAGAGCTTCAGCTAGATAATTAGCTCTATTCAAACTTGGAATACATATACTTAAATCGCAATTCATTTTTTACCTAAACAGAATAGTTTTCCATGTCAAAAAAAATAATTCACGGCATAGAAAAACATGGAAAATGAAAGATTGAAATACTTGAGTGGTAAGCGTAGCAATAGCAGCACCGATGACACCATACATAGGTACTAATATAATATTTAAAATAAAACTAAGAATAGCAGCTAAAAATGTTTGCCATAACGTTATTTTTGTTTTATTTGCATTTACTATCCACAAACTTTGAGCACATCCAAGTGACACAGGAATTAATGTCAGCACATGAATGGCAAAAACATACTTACTCTGCACATATTCTGCACCATACAGAATAGGTAGCAAAATATATCCAAGAAGTCCAAAAATAACTGAAATACCTATGGCGCCATAAAACATATATCTGATTACCATTTTTACTCTGGATGTATACATCATTATATTAGTAGCCTTAGCTTTTGCTAAAAGAGGAGCAAAACTAGTAACGAGCAGAGTTGGAATAAAGTATGATATTTCCGCAAGGTTAGTACCAACAGCATAAATCCCTACAGAGTGTGTATCTTTAAACTTTTCAATAAAAAAGACACCGATTCTCATAAATACAATAATTGAAACAGCAGACAACGCCAACGGCCAAGACTCTTTTATCATATTTACAGCATATTCTTTATCAAAATCTTTAAGTTTAATGAATTTCAGACCAATTGAAGATTTTGCCTTCGAGAATAGAAAAAATGTAGATAAAAGAGCTTCAATTGGTATCATTAGGAATATATATACAGCACCGAAAGAGCAATAGACAATTAGCAATCTAGCAATAACACATATCGCATATGATTTAAATTTAGATATAACAGTATATTTACTGCCACTTATACTTTGATAGTATAAATCTATAACATTCCCTAGTGAAAAAAATATCGAAAATATGACTATTGAAATCACAAAAACATGTTGCCTAAGGAAAGCAAAAGCAATTACCACGCCAAGAGAAACAAATAACAAGGCTAATATAGCCTTGATTACAAAAATATTATTTAAAACTTTCCCACTCTTATCATAATTTCTTGCCATATCTCTCACTGCGATGGCATCAAGGCCAAAATTAGCCATAGCCTGGAATAATGCAGTATATGCTAATGCATAAGAAAGACTGCCTAGGGCTTCGGCTCCTAAGTATCTTGCGATTAAAACACTAACAAAAAAGCCAACAATTAGTTTTGTTGCTTTATCAATGAAAAGCCAGCCAAAGTTTCTAAGAACTTTGGCGAGCCCACTTTCAACATTCATATTTTGAATATTCATGAAATTAATATTGAAATTCAAGGGATTAATAATAAATATTATTCCCTTTAAAAATTTAAATTTCTGACATGCCGATGTCGATTGCTGAAATTATTTACTCATCATATCTATTAAAGCAACATCTAAAGAATATTTAGCACCCCATCCAAGTTCACGTATTCGGCGTATATCAGCACAACTGTACATTAGTTCGTGATCTCGATATGGCACTGCTCCAAATTCAATATCAGATTGACTTTTAGTAATTCTCACGACTGACTCAACGAACTCTCTAATCTTTATTGTTTTTCCTGTACCAATATCTATACTCTCAAAAGTATCAAGTTTTTTTAATGATTCAAGTATACATTTAAATGCTTCAACCAAATCTTCAATATAAATAAAATCACGTTCTTGATTTGCTTCTGTCAATTGTAGCTTTTGATTACCTAGACAACGTTCAAATACATATGCTGTAAATTTTGTCTTGTCATCATTTGCGCCAAAAAAATGTTCAATATTTAAATTAATAAATTTAATCTTTTTTAACTCACATTGCATTTTTGCGATTTGAACAAAGATGTCTTTTGTCAATGAATATTGACTAACTAATGAAGGAAGTGATGTGCCACAATTTATAAAAACAACATCTTCATTAATATCTTCTATAATACTTTGTGGAAATAAGACATTAGATTTAATCAGATCAGAAAAACTTTCACCTTTTCGGCCATATAAAGCAGCCGAATTTATTATTACATCTGGTTTAAACGCACGTATATGAAGCATCCAATTTGGCTGCTCAGTATTAATAAAAAATATTTTTTCCTTCCTAACTAATTTATCAGTGCAAGAGGAAATGCGAATAGTTCCTGCTACATCATGTTGTGCAACTAGGCTATTAGCTAGATGTGAGCCAAGATAGCCAGTTATTCCAGTAATTAATATTTTCATCTATCAGAATATAATATTTTCAGATTATAAACACTAAAAATTCAATCCAAAAAACTCTTCAAATTTTGAAATGACATAATCTAAATGAGATTGAGTTAAACCAGGATAAATGCCAATCCAAAAGGTCTGATTCATAACACGATCAGTATTTCCCAATTCTCCCACAACCCGATAATTACGACCAACAAAGTAAGGTTGGCGAATTAAGTTACCAGCAAAAAGCAGCCGAGTACCAATCTTAGCCTCATCAAGAAACTTGACTAGTTCAACTCTGCTAACACCACTAGTTTCTTTTAACGTAATAGGGAAACCAAACCAGGAAGGTTCTGAATTAGGTGTTGCCTCAGGAAGTTCTAGGAACTCTTCACAACTACTTAAACCAGATTTTAAGTATACAAAGTTCGATTTACGTTTTTCTACAAACTCTTCAATTCGCTCTAATTGAGCTAAACCACATGCTGCTTGCATGTCTGTAATTTTAAGATTGTATCCTAAATGTGAGTATGTGTATTTGTGATCATATCCTTGTGGTAATGAACCAAATTGTTGACCAAAACGCTTACCACAGGTGTTATCACAACCTGGCGCGCAATAGCAATCCCGGCCCCAATCACGGAGTGATTCAATAATCACTTTCAGTTTTTTAGATTTAGTAAATACAGCACCGCCTTCACCCATAGTGATATGATGAGCAGGGTAAAAACTCACTGTACCAATATCTCCAAAAGTACCTACCATTTGACCATCATACTTCGTACCTAACGCATCACAGCAGTCTTCCACCAACCAGAGGTTGTATTTATCGGCAACTTTGCGAACTTCAGCGAGATTGAACGGATTACCTAAGGTATGCGCCACCATAATAGCTTTGGTTTTTTCGGATACTGCCGCTTCAATCAAGGCTGTATCGATATTGTAGGTAGGGATATCTACATCAACAAAAACCGGAATAAGCCCATTTTGAATGGTTGGGTTAACGGTAGTAGGGAAGCCCGCTGCAACGGTAATAACTTCATCACCAGGCTTTAATGCACGCTCACCTAACTTGTGAGATGTCAGTGCAGTTAATGCTAACAGGTTTGCAGAAGAGCCTGAAGTTGTGGTCAGTACATGAGGGACACCAATGTATTCACCCAACTTTTTTCAAATGCATCGTTAAAACGGCCAGAGGTTAACCAACCATCCAGAGAAGCTTCAACCATTAATTGCAGTTCTTTTGCACCGATGACTTTACCTGATGGCGGTACCACGCTTTGACCTGCCACGAATATTTTTGGTGCTAACGTTTGCTCGGCATATTTCCCGACTAGTTCCGCAATTTGCTCTCGTAACTCTTGAGTGCTCATCAGTCTCAATTCCTATCTCTATTTTTTAAATTTTGCTGCTGGTGAGTTCAGTCAGCATTATTGAATAAGGCCAGCGCGTTAGTTAATTCCAGCGGTATGCATATAGTCGCGGATTTCACGTAACGTCACCTCACGCATGTCTTCTTTAGCCAACCAAGCTTTATGCCAACGAACAATGCGCGCCAACGTGCTATCCAAGTCCCATTGAGGCTGCCAATGAAGACGCATTTTGGCTTTTGAGCAATCCAACTTCAAATAATGTGCTTCATGTGGATGTTCAGCTACATCAAGTTGCCATGTGGCATCGTCACCCCAAAGTTGAGTCATTTTATTAACAATATATTCAACTGGCTTTGCTTCATGATCGTTTGGTCCAAAGTTCCACCCTTCGGCAAATTCACAGCGATGCAAATAAAGTTGTTGAGCTATTAGTATATAACCGGAGAGAGGTTCCAACACATGTTGCCATGGTCGAATTGAATTAGGGTTACGTATAACTACGGGTTGCTTCTTTTCAAATGATTTCAAAATGTCTGGGATCAGCCGATCTTTAGCCCAATCACCGCCACCAATAACATTACCTGCGCGGACAGATGCTAATGCAACCCCATGCTTGTCATAATCTTTAGGATTAAAAAAGAATTACGATAGGCTGAAGCAACCAGTTCAGCGCATCCCTTACTGTTCGAGTATGGATCATATCCTCCCATAGCTTCATTTTCACGATAGCCCCAAACCCATTCTCGATTTTCATAACATTTATCGCTAGTAATATTCACTACGGCTTTTACACTACCAACAGCACGTACGGCTTCTAGAACATACACGGTCCCCATTACATTAGTCGAATATGTTTCTACAGGATCTTCGTAGGAAAGCCTTACCAGCGGCTGTGCAGCTAAATGAAAAACAATTTCTGGTTTGAAATCGGCCATTGACTGACGGATGTGTAAATGGTCACGGATATCGCCTTCCTCGGATAGCAATCCGTCACTAACATTTGCCTGCTCAAATAAGCTTGGTATGGTAGGTACTGAAAGAGAATATCCCCTAACTACAGCCCCCATATCCTCAAGCCAAAGAGATAGCCAACTTCCCTTAAACCCCGTATGACCAGTAACAAAAACACGCTTTCCCTGCCAGAACGCTTTATCAATTGCCAAAGTTATTACTCCCAAACTTTCCAAGGTGCTTTATTATTCTGCCAAAGTTCCTCAAGATAGTGTTTATCTCTAAGCGTATCCATTGGTTGCCAAAAGCCTTCATGTTCATAAGCCATAAGCTGACCTTGTTCAGCTAATTGCATTAGCGGCTTTTGTTCCCATGTAGTTAAATCTCCATCAATAAAATCAATTACTTTTGGACTTAATACGAAAAAACCTCCATTGACCATTGAGCCATCACCTTTCGGCTTTTCCTTGAAAGACATAACTTGCCCATCTTTCATGTCAAGTGCTCCGAATCGTCCAGGCGGATATGCCGCAGTCAAAGTAGCTAATTTGCCATGCTTACGGTGAAAATCTATTGTAGCGCTGATATCAACATCTGCGACGCCGTCGCCATAGGTGAACAAGAATGCATCTTCATCTCTAAGATGCTCTTCAACACGTTTGAGTCGTCCACCAGTCATAGACTGCTCTCCGGTATCCACTAATGTAATATTCCATGGTTCTGCACGACGATGATGAACATCCATATGATTGTCACGCATATTAAATGTAACATCGGACATGTGCAGGAAGTAATTGGCAAAGTACTCTTTAATTACATAACCTTTATAGCCACAACAGATAATAAAATCATTAATACCATATGCAGAGTACATTTTTAAAATATGCCAAAGAATTGGTTTTCCACCAATCTCTATCATTGGCTTTGGCTTAACAACCGTTTCCTCACTAATACGAGTACCAAGGCCCCCAGCAAGAATAACTGCTTTCATTAACAAACTTCTCCAACTATTTTTAAACTATTTTGCAGGAGTAAACGCATCCGAATAAAATGCATTTGATGACAACCCATTTTCAATAAAAAGTTCTTTAGCTTCGTTAATCATTTCAATTGAGCCACAAGCATAAATATCCAAATTATCTAGAGTTGTAAAATCCTTCAAGACTGCACTTTGCACATGGCCTTTATGCCATTGCCAGTCATCCTCTCTAGATAAAACTGGTAAATAATGAATATGCTTATATTCATTCGACAACTTTTCTAATCTTTTCTCATAAAGTTCACTTCTATATTTCATTCCCCAGTATATAAATATTTCTCGGGTATCACCTGATTGAACCAAATCTTCAACCATTGCTTTAACGGGTGCTATACCAGTACCAGTAGAAATAAATACGAGCGTCTTATTATTGTTGCGAACAAAGAATGTTCCTTTAGGTCCTTCCATTCTCATCAACTGATTTTCTTTTAAGCTAGAAAAAGGAGATTAGACATTTTACCATCTTGAACTTTACGAATATGAAGTTCAATTTCATTTAAATTATTTTTAGAATTAGCAATAGAATAACTACGACGGATCCCCTGATAACTCAGATCAATATATTGTCCAGCTAGATAATTGAATTTAATTGCAGGAGGAAATCGAAAATGAATTACTAAAATATCATCAGTAATATTTTCAACTCTGGAAACTTTACATGGCACAGTTTGCGATTTTATTTCAGCCAACTCAGGATAATAATTGGCGATTAAAGAAATATCTGATTTTGCCTTGGAGCAACAAGTGAGTATATGACCAGTGGTCACTAATTCGCCCACCTCATTTTCAACTATACCTTCAATTATTTCAGCTCGACAAACACCGCACGTTCCCGTTTTACAACTATGCTCTAACACAATATTTTGTGTTAGAGCATCTTCGAGCAACTTGTTTTCGCTACTGTATATAACTCCTGACGGCTGGAGTTGTACTTTAAATGCCATAAAAATCTGTTCTACTACGTTAATTAATTATCTTTTACTCTCAAGAGCGAAGGAGCTCTGAGGCATAATTTTTCATTTTGAGACATAAAAAATCATTTAATACACTTTAATCACTTGATTTTAGCTATCAAGGCTATCCCTCACAATAGGACCTTCATTTTCTTAATTTATCAATTAACTTGGCTTTCTAAACCAACTCAAGACTTGCCAGATATGTGTCAATATCCATGTATAAGATAAGAACATCGCCATAAAACAAGTAAACATTATCCACTCAGGAACAGCGTAGATTTCTGATAAACATCCGATAATAGCTAAACTTGCCCCCATCATAGAGATGATTGCCAAAGTCTGACGACGATTGAATCCCGCACGTTCAAAAATATGATGCAAATGATTACGATCAGGCTGAAACGGCGACACGCCCTTTCTAATGCGCCGATACATAATGGACGTCATATCCATTAGTGGGATAGCGATTAAATACAAAGCAGTAACGGGTCTGAAGGCTTTAACACTACCCTCAGTACCTATCACCAGTAGCCACACAACAGTTAAACCAATCAGCATACTACCAGCATCACCCATAAAAATTTTGCCGAAGTTTTTCGGCCAACTCAGATTGAACATTAAATAGGCAATAATAGATGCTATAAACAGTACCGGCAGCAAATACCAATCGTTATTCACCCGGCTAAGTAAAAACGCCAAAGCCGCAAAAGTGATCAAACTGAGCATTCCAGCAAGGCCGTCGATACCATCCACCATATTGAAGGCATTGATGGCACCAATCACCGCGATGATGGTGACTATCGTCCCAACGGCCCCCAGATAAACTTGAAAGCCAAGAATTGAACCTAAGCTATGAAGATAATAGCCAGCACCAAAAATCATCATGGAAGCCACAATAATCTGAGATGCCAACCTCAGTCTGACGGATAAATCGTACTTATCATCAAGCACGCCCAAGAACAGTAGCATGGCCGCGGAAACGAAATAGATATTAAGTGTTTGGCTATCTTTGATAAAAAACATCGACGCCATCAATACGCCTATATAAATACAGATCCCCCCACCAATGGGATAGCGCCATTGTGTAGTTTTCGCTCATTGGGTAAATCCACCAAACCCGCTTTTACCGCGATTGGGCGAATAATTTTTACCGCGAAAAAAGATATCAAAAAGCTTGATACCAGGGGAATTACATAGTCCATTTCAATGTCCTTTTTGAATACTTCATGACCTTATGACTGAAATCTCAGTTTCTTTTTTTAACAAAATATCTTACCAGTACGATAAAGACTGCTAGCATGCCGCCCAGTAGCGTTCCCAGCACACAAATCAACGCTCTCTTGGGTTTGAATTTCTCTTCTGGTACCAGCGCTGGATCAACTGTTTTAAAAATGTACTCATCGCGAACTTCTGCAAACATAATAGTTTTCGCTTGTTCTTCTACTAACTTGTACAAAACAGTTCTGATATCAGCGACATTGGTTTGCTCTATCTGTTTTTCCAAATACTCAGTGCTACGCTTGGCTTCTGTAACATCCCGCTGTTTCATGACTTGATTAATATCACTAACCAACCAGTCAACCCACTGTTTGGCGACATAAGGGGATTTATGCTCTACAGATACAGTTACTAGCCCTGACTGTTTATCACCCGTAACTGAAAAAATCTTAGTGAATTTCTTGTATGCTTCTTGCATTGACGGCGTAGCTTGTAAAGGTGGTTTAACTTGCCGTACCCACTCCTTAGTGTTGATATCATATAGCTCAGGATCATATGAAATTTTGTTATCACTAAGGCTCCATTTATCCACCGCCATCAGCTCCGGCAAAATATGGTGTTTTCCTATAAAATCAGAAGTAAACTTGCGTGACTTCATCACTTCTATTGCCAGCTTGGTTTTATCAGTACTCCCTGATCTGCCAAAGTTAAGACCAGCTAAACTTGCCAACCCTCCGAATTGATTTGCCAGTGCAGATAAACCACCGCCTTGTGCCTCTGCGGCAGGGGCTAACAATGCTTCAGATTTGTAGATATTTGGCATCCGCAATGCCAAAGCGACAGAGGCCACAGCAAACAGTAAGGTGATGCTGATAATGAGCGCTTTTCCGGCCCATATGACGCCAAATAGTTCTCTCAGATCAATTTCATCGTTTGCTTCAAAATGCCGTTGAGAAAATTCAGCGTCCTGCGGATTAGATATGGTATTTGACATAGAAATATTGTGATAAACCGTGAGGCTATAAATTGTCAGTACAAAGCCGAGTAATAAAACATCAGCTAAAGATTAAAGTACGATTACAAGAAGATACGACAAACTGATAGACACAGATGGTAAAACATCAGATTAAGCCATATTACTCGTTCGTGCAGCAGGTACCGCGTGCCAAGAATTATGCACGCGGCATTATGTTACTGCTTATAAATTAGCAATCGCGGCAAGCGCAACTGCTGAGTTATAGAAGATAGAGGTTACCTGCGACCACAAGGTCAGGTTATCTTTGTATTCGGTATCGAGAGGCACCACGATAGTGTCACCTGCAGTGAGATTATCCTCACTAGAGAACCAGAAAGAATTATGTGGCATCATGACAGAACCGTCGGCTTTAATAACATAAATACGGTCAGTATCAGCACGTTTTCTGGCTCCCCCGCCATTTCTAGATATTGATTTAGCGTTAAGCCATTTTTAAATCTGTGTGTGGAAGGATGTTGTACCTCACCCACCACCGAAATGGTTTGTTTTTGTGCGGGCACATATAACACGTCTTTATTTTCAAGTTGCAAATCAGCCTGCTGTAGCCCTACAGAAATTGCGGGAAGATCAATAACCAAACGTCCAACAGCTTTGATATGCTCTAAATCCGTCAGCATTTTCTGTGCATCATCATAATTCACCACAGTACCATCTTTAGAAATACCGCGGGTGGCAATATCACGACGCAATTGATCTGCCAGCTTCTTGATTTCAATCTCTTCTTGTTTTTTGATGGAATCACGTACAAAAACGGCTGATGGTAGGTAAGCATTGTCAGTAAAACCACCAGCTCTCGTCAGCACTTGCTCTAATGTTTCACCACGACGAATGCTGTAGATACCCGGGAACTTGACTTCACCACGTATTTCTACTGTCTGAGTCTCCTGCCATTCAGGTGTTTTCATTACCGTTAGCACATCCCGCGGCAATAAACCTATATTGGCTCCCGTTTGCAGCTTCATGGCTTGTTCAACATTCACATTAATATGAGTAATTGACGATAAATCGGTATTTGTGACAGTGCGAGTTAACTCTGCACGTTGAGTATAAGCACCTTCTTTGAGCCCGCCAGCCGCAGCAATGAGATCACTGACATTGGCATTTTCAGCCAATGGATAAATACCTTCGTAACGCACCTGACCGTTAACCGCAACCACCTTGGCTTCATCTCCAGCGCGACTCTGCGACTTGAGCTTAGCAATAATAGGATAAAGCAGTTCTTGCCGGTTAAACTCTGCGCTTAGCTTAATGAGCCCTCTATCATTAAACAACTGTGACAGCATTTTTTCCACTTCGCTAGACACCAAGCTAGGCTCTTCTGGCGCATCATCACCATTGATAACAACGCCGGCTAATTGAGTACGCTGAGTGATTTTAGCTTGTTCAAGCTGTGCAAAACCCGATTGAAAAAGATCAGTGTTGACTAACGAATTATCAGAGGTGTTATCCTGTGCCCTGATAACCTTAATTTTCTCAACTCTTCCCCTAATTAACCTATTGAGTTCGTAACGATTTCTTAAACTATTACTTTCATTAAAAACAACCACTTTGTCTTTAGGCTGCAATAACAGATTGTCACTCGCATTGGCTTGAGTGAGCGCTTTTGCAGGTGAAAATTGCAACACCTTGATGTCACCCACATCATTAATCTGCCGCACAACCAGTGCATAGTTAAGATCGGCACCTAACAATAAATCACCATTAATGCTAGGCAAAAGATCGCTAACTTTTTGTCCTTTAACCCATTGATAAATACCGGGTCTTACAGCCGCACCCACTAGTGTGACAGCATTATCATATTCCGATGAGGCACTTTTTACGCGCAGATAGTCACCATCTTTAGCGATGATCTTTTGTCCTGAAGCAGTGGTCAGGTCAACATTGACGATGGATTTAAGTCCATCATTGTTATAACGCTCCACTGTGCTACTTTTTGGATAGGCCCCAGGTTTAAGCCCCGCCGCCATTTTCACAACGTCTCCCAAATTTTCATTGGGTTTTAGTTCATATATTGCGGGCCGCTGTACATCCCCAGCCACACTGACTGATGGCCCCATGGCCGGAATAAACACCACATCACCAGAGCGGAGTGGCAGATCTTTGGAAGAGTCCCCATCCAATAGCAATTTATACAAGTCGAATGTTGCAACAACTTTGCCCTGACGTTTCAATTGAATGTTTCGTAATGAACCGATATCACTCACACCGCCAGACACAAACAATGCCTGAGTGATTGTCGAAAGACTAGAAACTGTGTAAGAACCGGGTTTGTATGCATCACCAGCAACAAAAATTCTGATGGAACGCAACTCACCCATAGTGATATTGCTATCCACGCCAATCATTTGCTGTTTGATTTGTTTGGACAGTACATCGCGAAGCTCAGAGAATGACAAACCGCTTACATTGATTGGCCCTAAACCTGGAAACTGCAGTACGCCATCTCTGGTGACCATTAAGTCGTACTGTTCATTGTCCTTGCCGTACAACTGCACTTTAATAGTGTCACCGGGGCCAATCATGTAATCGCTAGGCACAGGGATATCAGAAACCGGAGCAAACGTGGTGGGTGACCCAGCAAACATGTCATACCCGAACCGTTTCAAGGGCTGGTTCTGATCGTCTTTTAAAAAACTTAAATCATCATTTTGTTTTTTATTTCTCTGTTCATCAGACTGTTGTTCATTTCGAGGCTGAACAATGTCTGTATTAAAATTATTGCGATTCTCAGACGAAGATGGATTCTTGCTAGCCAATTGTGATGGGTCGATACCATACTGTTGTGCCAATCGCATCTGCTCTGATTTTGGCAGATTTTTGAACTGTTCGACCATCTGTGGCGAAATGGTAACGGCATCCACTTGAACGATGCCGAATGACACCAATGCTGCCAGCGCGAATATTATCTTTCTTTTGATGAGTGACACGCAATATTCTCCGTAAAACTAATAATGTGCACATCAGCACACACTATCGCATCTTCATTGATTAACATATAAACGCCAAAATAATGACGATAGCCATTATTTTGGCAAAACTGGTTGTATGACTTGCAAACAGTAAAAATATCGAAGTCTGATCTGGGCTAGTTTTATGAAATATTCATAAAACTGCCTTTCAGGTGCGCAACCAATCCACATGGCGCACAGAGAGCTTTGGCTTCGCTAGTTTCATGAAATTATTCATAAAACCGCCTTTTAGGCACGCTACCGCCCATGGATTATGGCTTCCAAATTGCCCACTTTTTACATTTTTTAACGTAATACCCTGTATTTTTAATCACTTAAAAAATACAGGGTAAAGCTTTGCCGATTCTACTGCATCAGATAGCGCAAGTCAGTTCAATTCTTCCCCAAACTGCCCCATATAGCGATTTGTTCAAAACGACATAAACACAGTCTTCGATATGTCACAAACACATCAAAACTCAGCAAATGTACAATTGATTAATATGAGATGAGAAAACGTCATTGTCGGCATATATTTTAAGCTAACACAGTCAGGCATATGTATTAGCCGCAACTAACTGTTTATCAACAACTAGCGACTGCATCTGACCCAAGAAGCTAAACAATATGCGGCAACGAGTTTCACCACATTGTTCTTGAAAGATCCCTTCCAACTCAGCAAATGGCCCATCAGTAAAGCGGACTTTATCACCTTTTGCTAACGCATTGGGAGTTACTACAGGTTCACTCATTTCCCTACGCTTGAGACGGGATATCAATAAATCATCAATGGGAGTCATCTGTTCACGACAGTCGACCAAACGGGCAACACCACGAGTGGCGTGTAACTGTCGCACACTGGTGTGTTCAGGATCAAATCTAACAAAAAGATAATTGGGAAACAGTGGTTGTTTCCTGATAACTAACTGGCCTTTTTCCCTTTTTTCCAACCGCAACATTGGCAAGTAAGTTTCTAGCTGCTGCATTGTCAGATGCTGCTGAGCCCGCATTTCACTGCGGGGTTTACAGTACAATAGGTACCAGGCCTTCATGCTGAGTCTCTACTTCTTTAGTGAGTGACGTCCTATCACGGACATGAATCATAGCAAAGTTGCTTAAGGGATTAAAAGCAAAATTCCCCAGCGAAACTAATGCCAAATAAAACTTATTTTTAACATTTTCCATAGTGGTTCATCATAGGATCGCCAGACTGAATCGTCGCTGAACCATTGACCTAGAACGTTATTATAATGTATACAATTTAAACTTATTATTTCCTGACATATGTCATTGATTGTAAAGATAGCTATATAGATCCAGTGGTTATCAACTAAAAATTTGCCATTTCTATACCAGTCAGCAGACTTATATAGATATTGCTGGCAGCTATTTTTTAACAATTCGCTGTCGCTGCTAAATTTTTGCAGCCATTAGCCCAAGGTGGAAGACTACATGAAATCAGCAACATCGGAAAAGACCTTTTAGGTCACCCGCAAGGACTATTCCTGCTGTTCTCAACGGAATTATGGGAACGTTTTAGTTATTACGCGATGCGGGCAATCCTAGTGTTGTATCTAGTAGATAAAGTCCGTGGCGATGGTGGTTATGGCCTTGGATGGCCGCAGGATGATGCCTTGCGGTTATATGCCACGTTTACAGGCTTATTTTATCTCACACCGCTTTTCGGTGGCTGGTTAGCTGATAACATCCTCGGACAACGTAAAGCCATTTACCTCGGTGGTGCGTTAATGGCTGTGGGACAGTTCACCCTGGGGATGCCGCATAGTTGGCTCCCCGGGAACGAAACCATTTTGTTTTATGCCGGCCTGACGGGGTTGGTGCTCGGCAACGGTCTATTTAAGCCTAATATCTCGACTATGGTTGGCGATCTCTACAAAGATGGAGATCATCGCCGTGATAGTGCCTTCACCATTTTTTATATGGGTATAAATCTAGGAGCCTTTCTTTCAGCCATTGTTGTGGGTTCTGTGGTGCGCTATTTCGATGGTAATTATCAGATGGGTTTTGTATGTGCGGGAGTGGGCATGTTGATCTCATTACTGCTGCAATATCTGTTTGCCAACAAATTACTCGGGAATATCGGCACGATTCCATCGGCAAAACTGGACAAACTTAAGCTAGGGATGAAGGATGACGAGAAAAAGGCACCGCTTACGCCGGTAGAACGTGATCGGATAAAAGTTATTTTGATCATGGGGGTTTTCACCGCAATTTTCTGGGCGGGTTTTGAACAAGCGGGTGGACTATTCAATCTGTTCGCCCACAACTTTACTGACCGCATGATTGGTGACTGGGAAGTACCTACGGAATGGTTTCAGTCACTCAACTCATTGTTTATTTTTATCTTTGCTCCGATAGTCGCATCAGTGTGGATCCGCTGTGGTGCCCGCGAGCCTAATTCACCGGTGAAATTCGCCATGGCCTTAGGATTTCTCGCCATAGGATTTCTCTTCATGATTGCTGCCGTGCTGCAAGTTGATGAAACAACCTCGGCCAAAGCCAGTATGTTGTGGCTGGTTGCCGCGTATTTCTTTCACACCTTGGGAGAACTCAGCTTATCACCTATCGGCTTATCCATGGTCACCAAATTGGCACCGCTGAGACTTATCTCATTAATGATGGGCAGTTGGTTTGTATTCACTTTTATTGGCAACTACACCGCTGGCATGATCGGTTCTCTGATAGGTAACAGCGAGGATCAGAACCTACAGCTCAACAATGTATTGGCTATCTTCGCCGGTATTGCGTTCACGTCAGTGATTGCGGGCGTTTTGCTTTACTTCATGGCAGATAAGTTGGTTGACTGGATGCATGGCGCCGAAACTAAGTTGCATACAAGCCGAGAAGAGGAAGCATTGGAGCAGGAAATGGCGGTAACCGCTACGCATGAGGCAATAAAACGTTGAGCGACACTAAGAGGAATGCGCTTGCAACAGTCTATTCCTCGTTTATTCGGTGACTTTCATCTGTACAAAGCCACCTTCCACCATGTCAGGGGTATACACCAGCCCCTGAAAGTCATTCGCCATCAGCATGTGTTTATGCTTGGGAATACCAGTTACCAGACACAAAGTATCGTCACCATTCAATTGTCGTGACTGCATAGATGGTTGCCCCCAGGCAAACAAGCCTAATTGCATACTATCCGCCAGTGCCAGACGAGTGAGTTCCGCGCCATGTCGCAGGTAACATCTAAGCCCTCTTCCTGCTTGAGCAACCTGTAATTCCTTATGCGTCAAATGCAATGCTACATAGATGATATCGCAATACAGATCCAAACCGGCATTCACTAGACGTTCGTTCAAATATTTCAGCATCACTTGCGGATGGGTAACAATATCATCCAGCCGATTATTGCAGTCTTTTACCTTTTGATTTACAAAACTTTTTAAAAGCACACAAGCAAAGGCTGCCCGATTATCTTCCGGATGAAAATGTGCCATGTACATAATGAAATGTTCATTACCGACCATAGCGGAATCGATAAAGTAAGGACTTACCCGCTTATGGGTCATTAAGGTGTAGTCAACATGAATGCTGGGATAGTCAATGGTAGAGCCCGGAAATAACTGCTGTTGGACACATTTGGCAGCTTCCGTGTTTTGTTCCAGTAACGCCAAATGTTCATTCAACTCTAGGTAAGAAAGTTCATCAATGTTTTCGTCCAGCACGCTCTGAGAAGCACCAACAGAAGCTAGACACTGATTGATCGCATATTCAACCGCATGCAGATCGCTCAGAGGCTTAACCAGATAATCACTGGCACCGAGTCGCAAAGCTTCCGTAACCAATGCCATACGTTGATTACCAGAAAGAATAATTGAGGGGATCTGTGAACCACTTTTATAAATATGGCGTAGCATGGTGAGCCCATCCATGTTTGGCATATTTAGATCGGCTAAAATGATGTCAAAACGTTTTTTGGCAAACAATTCCAGTCCTTCACGCCCATCTTCGGCTTCGGATACCAAAGCCCCACGAGTGCGTAAAAAACTGGAAAGTACATCCCGGAATACCGGATCGTCTTCCACCAACAAGATATTCAAAGTTTCAAGCGCCATATAAACTTCCCGGCAAGAACTGCTACCTGGCACCACCATCTGAATGTTATTGGCCGATAATCCGGTTTAATCCGATGATAGTTAAAGGCTACTGCAACTCCTGCATATACTCGTCAAGCAACTCATCATCATCCTTTTTTGATGGAACCTTACCGTCGTACACTTTGTAATCCACATATTGGATATACGCATCCTTGACAAAGCTGTACGGGTCGAGTGCGTTGTCTACCAAACGTTCCTGTTCTATTGCGGCAGCGCGGGCATTAAGCCCCTTAATTCCCCATTTAAGAACCTTCTGCCAAAGAGTCAGTTCTGACAAGGGGAAGTATAGTTCATCCACCCAGTCTGTAGTGATTTCTCTCGTTACATAGGGGCCGGCAAATGGTGCCATAAAATAGGGGCCATTGGGTACGCCGTAATACCCTAAGACTTCGTTAAAATCATCCTGTTTACGTGGCATTCCCATCATATCTGCCACATCAATGAGGCCAAGTATTCCCACTGTGGTATTCACCACAAAACGGCCGCCAGCATTCAGTGCCCAGTGCCATTTGCCTTGCAGGGTATTGTTCACTAGGCTATGGGGTTCATCCAAGTTCTGTACAAAGTTATCCAGCCCGGTTTTTACCGGATCTGGCACATAATCCCGATACCCATGCGCTACCGGTCTAGCAACATATTTATCAAGATAGTTGTAGTTAAAATTCCACATGGCTCGGTTAAACCCTTCCCAAGGGTCACGAGGATCTTTATAAGTGATGGAGACCTGTTTGTCTTCATGCACTTGAGTGTCATCGCTCTTGGTCACTTTCTCTGCAGCCGATACGGCGAATGAAAATGTCAGAGCAAAAATTGCTAAAAGCCACGGATACTTCATGTCTTTCTCTTCTGGGGTAGCATATTCAGAATATTAGTCGGGATGGACTAAAGGATATAACTGTTCAGGCCGATACAGTGGTAATTAAAGCATGCAGCAAACGTCAAAAGTCTGTCCATTGACCTGTTCCTTGGCTGTAAGGATACTGCGCTGAAAAAATAGATCAAATTGATATTTAGCAGCAACCGTTCGAAAAAGCGCATTAAAACCCCGGATTGAGACAATGAATCCAATAAATGGCACAATACCACCCAATAATACAGCCACTGCCGTAACACCCGTATCAGGCAGTGCAACGATATTACCCTTGACGGTTGAGCTGTCTCGAGGGCAACTGCAGGTGCAGATCCAAGGGCAACAATATGTATTGCAAACCGATGGTGATATTCAGCAATTAAAAGCTGTTGTGCAACAAAGCTATGTAACAGCACTAGAGATCCAGCGGCCATTACCCGAAGTGTTACAGGGACAAACCACCAGTCAATTACTGGTATTGGCTAAGTCTATCCAAATTCGATTGCCGGACGCATTGACGCAACTGGCATCGCAAAACGGTATTCCCTTCCAATTGTTACAGCAGCTAGCCAGCAGACCGCAGGGATATCCACTCCCCCCGTTACCGTTGATAAGGCGGATATCCGCTTCGCTGGCGGCGTTGTTGTCACCATTCCACAAGATGTAAAGCTACCTACGGGACAATATCTGGCAAAAGTTGTAGCCCAGAACAACGGATTACAGTTACAGCTACAGCCTGTTGTTAGCCAAACAGCCGTCACGCTACAACCCGCTTCACAGTTCAAGTTTTCAATGGACGGAGTGTTAGAGCAACCGCCAAGGCTGCTGAACAAACCGGATATTGGGGCAATTTTTACCCAATGGTTCAAAGCCATGGAACAGATAGCCGTTCCGCAAAACCGGGAGCAGGGCTCAAGTCCCCAAGCCGCGACAGCAACCAGCAGTAACATTCCCATAAAATTGGCAGACACTGGAGCGTTGCCCAAAAATCCAGCTTTATCGACAAGCAATAATACTGCTGACGTGGCGAAATCTTTGCTTGGCAAAGAAATATTGGCAACAAAGCTTGCTGCCACGACTGGAGAACAGGCCGTTTCTAAGGCTGATATTAAATCCGCGTTAAATCCGCCAGCGACGACAGAGAACCCGGGGAGTGGCACCAAGCTTCCGCCCCAGGCTATCCTCACGTTCAATTATCTACAACGTGCTTTTAATAAGTTAGGCGCCGTTCCTCGTACTGAATTACATACAATGGAGGTACGGCAGAATGTGGCATCTGAGCTGCTGAAACTACTACCAGCACTGCAACCTAAATCCATGGGAAGCCTTGCATTACCTGAGGTATTACAAGCGGAATTAACAGCACAGCTAGCATTTCAACCTGCGGCTCCGGTAACAACCCCCAACGCCACTCAAGCGGATGCAGTAAGTACCTTGTTGCAGTTACTTATCGGGGTGAAGGCATTTAGTCAGCAGCTGCATGTCAGCCCTAAGTTACGCCAATATCTGCAATCGCTGCAGAGTCGAAGCGGAATTGGCGCGGCGTTATTACAGACGTTGCAGGAAAATGACGCTCTAGAGCACGTGAATCGAATGGTTCAAGGAATACGTTTGTATCAACAAGCCAGCAATGTTGATGGAGGTAATCAAACTTGGTATGCCACAATTCCTTATTACTTGGATCAGCGACAGGAACAACTGGAAGCTAAATATGAACAATCAGCCGCAAACTCACAAGAGCCAAACAAACGCCAACAATGGCAGTTACAGCTGAAATTTAACTTGAGTTCTGGTGCCCTGTTAGCAAAAGCACAGATGCAGGAACACGGAGTAAGCCTGCACTTTATTGGCAGTAGCCAACTGTTGATTGACAAAGTTAGCAGTAACGTGGAGATGCTAGGGAAAAAGCTGACACAACTAGGGCTAGCGCCAAGTGAGATATCGGCACACGTTGCCCCTGTGCCGGCAACCTTGCTGCCAGGCGACCACTATCTAGTACAGCTTAAAGCGTAAGGAACATAACATGACCGATGAAACCAAGCCGAAACCCAAGCAGGCTGTGGCTCTGAGCTTTGATGGAAAATCTGCGCCTACAATCACTGCTAAAGGGCAAGACTTACTGGCAGAAGAGATCATTGCAGTTGCAAAAGCCGCAGGGGTTCATATCCATCACGATGAACATCTGAGTAATTTTCTGCAAATGTTGGAGCTAGGCGACGCCATTCCTAAAGAGCTATACTTGCTAATTGCAGAGTTAATCGCATTTGTTTACATGTTGGATGGCAAGTTTCCCGAACAGTGGGAAAACATGCATAAAAAAATCGTCGCGCAGGCGTAAAAAAAGAGGCAAGCGCCTCTTTTCATTATCTTTTGCTATGCAAGCGTATCAACAACTCAGCCTCAGCTTTAGGCAGCTCACACTCCCGCATCAACTCGTCAGCACCCGCACCAAGCTGTACCATTTTAATCGCCCGGCTGTATAATTTGGCTTGCGGTTCCTGATGCATGGATTCATCCAATTTGACATCCTGTTCCGCCAATTTGCGTTCCAGTGCCAATATTCGCCGACCAACGCCAATGGTACCGCTTCGCAGCTCATGCAATTCTCGCTTAAGCGCATCGCGCTGCCGGTCACCTTCCTTAACCAACAGCGTTAAAGCCTCAACTTTAGTACGAAGACGGTTCCCCTGCTTCTGCAGAAATAGCACTAGACCAAGACAGGCAACAATATAAACCAGCGCTGCGATCAAAAAACCATCGCCTATCATCAGGTACTTACTCCTTAACTGCTACCATAATCCTATGACAGTCTGTTTCAGACTGCTTATAACTGAGCCAGTTCCGCCCATTCTTCATCGGAAAGCAGTTTGTCCAAATCTACGAGGATCAGCAGTTCTTCACCGCGGTTGCTGACGCCCTGGATAAATTTAGCACTTTCTTCAGTACCCACATTTGGCGCATTATCAATTTCAGAGCGACGCAGATAAACCACTTCTGCAACACTATCCACAAGAATACCAATCACTTGTTTTTCTGCTTCGATGATAACGATGCGGGTAGAGTCATCTACTTCCGCAGCAGGTAATCCAAAACGACTGCGAGTGTCGATGACGGTGACCACATTACCGCGAAGGTTGATAATACCCAGCACATAGTGCGGAGCACCTGGCACCGGGGCAATTTCAGTGTAACGCAGCACTTCCTGTACCTGCATTACGTTGATGCCATAGGTCTCGTTATCTAATTTAAAAGTCACCCATTGCAGTACTGCATCGTCTTTACCTGTAGACACAGCAGCTACATTTCTTGATTCTGTCATATTTACCTCAGTCTATCGGATCTTGACATCCCAACCCGGCATTGAGCATTTCAACAAGTGCCCGGACATGCAAAATGCCACACATCTGTTCCTTTACCACTCCCGCCAACCACGGGCGTTTCCCTGCTTTCCCACGCCAATTGACCTGGGATTTATCAATTTTGACGGCATTGACCAGTGATTCACAGGCCAATCCCCAATTACTGTTTTCCAATACTACAAGATATTGATAATTTATGGATTGTGCCAGTTTCTGATCATATTTTTCTGGCATTACCCATGCGGCGGTATCCACCACATTCAATTGCGACTCCCGATAATTCTGCACGCCCTTAAACCAGCGGGGTCGCCCGATAATATGATTGATGTGCTCTATCTGTACAATGCCGCCCAAATTTAGCAAGGGCACGGCCAAGGTCAGCCCGGCAACATTGAAAAACAGCACTTGGAACTCATCGTCCAGCAGTTGCTCCAGCGGTGTTATCAGCTGTGGAGGTTGTGTTCCCGCTTGCGTTTGGGGCGTGACGGCCGCAACCGTCTCATCGGTGGGCACGGCATCAGTCACAGTCGGAGCAACTGTATCTCGCGCTAACAGTGGTTCAGCGGTTGTGGCTGGTGCCGCCGTTTTTTCCAATGCCACCGGTTGAACATGCGCAACCTCAGTAGCAGCCGGAGCAACTTGCGCCAGTAACCGCTGCAATGCCTGTTTATCGATGGCAGGTTTAACATCGGCAGAGGCTTCACGTTGTTGGCTTATCGGTTTGGCGACAGCTGGCTTAGGTTTTGCTATCGGTGTGACACCTGCAATCGCCGTAGCAGTTACAACAGCAGCAGGCACCTCCGTAGCTTGGGTTTCAGCTTCGGGCTCGCTCAGCAGCACGCTGAAATAGTCAAAAACAGTTTCATCAACCGATTTTGGCATGAGCGAACTCTCCCTTCATCAGGAAATCCAACAAACGTTCATACGCCTTGACCCCACGCGACAGTGGCGCGTAGTGACTGGCCGGAAGATGCGCCAAACTGGCATCACGAAACTTAGTATCAACCGGGATGACATCTGGCCACAGCCGCTCGCCATAGACATCACCAAGAAATTGCAAGGCTGCAGACGATGCCTTGGTGCGTCGATCATACATAGTGGGGACAATGGAGTAACTGTAACGAGTACTTTTAGAGCGCCCCATCAACTCCATGGTTTTAATCATGCGCTCTAGCCCTTTAATGGCTAAGAACTCTGTCTGAACCGGCACAATAATATGCTGGCTGGCCGCCAGCGCATTAACCATCAACACCCCGAGCACAGGCGGACAATCAACCAAAGCGACATCATAATCAGCACTCAGCAGCTGTATCAGATTACGCAACACCAACCCCATACCTTCATGATGACCAAGCGCACGATCTAACGTTGCTAAGGCCATGGTAGCAGGTAATAGATCTATGCCATCTACGGAGGTAGGCACCACATGTTGCTTTACCAAATCTCGGGACAGATGGTCATGGGCGACAAACACATCGTAAAGAGAAGCTGGCACCTCTTCTGAATCAATCCCGAGGTAATACCCCAAAGAAGCATGCGGATCGGTATCAATCATCAGCACTCGCTGGCCGCGTTTGGCTAAAACGCCGGCGAGACTGGCCACCGAGGTCGTTTTACCGACACCGCCTTTTTGATTTGCGATGGTCCAGACTCTCACATTTAGCCCCTTCTACCGGACATAGCAGCGCCGGTCAGCGTTTACTCATCATTCACATCCCGGGTTGTTACCCGGATACCGCCGTGCGGTAAACGTATCACTTTGACACCGTTTTGCAGCTGTTCCACCATGACCGGCGTTGCCGATGCCGCAGGTGGTAATTTATCGTTACTGTTCGGCTTATTCGCAGGCTCTGGTGCTTGGGTGCGTTGTTTTTGACGCGCATCATCCAAAGACTGCTGCAACGACTTTGTCCCTTCCTGCACCGGTTTCACCACATCCAATAAAGACGCGGTTTGGTCTGGATGCTTTACCATCCAGTCAGCAATTTGCGCCGCCTGTGCATCTGGCACCATCAGCACCACTTGCGATGCTCGAAGTTGTTCAGTTTCCTGCTGCAACAGCTGATTTTTTACATGTAACTGCCAACTGACAGCTGCGAGCACCAATACCGCCAACGACAACAGGAAGATACTTAACCAGTATCCTGTTTGCCGATCAGCGTTATCAGCCACGAGCAGACTCTCGTAAAATCGCTTCAGCCATGCTATCCAATGCAATTGAATGGCTGGATATTCCGGCAACGGTCACTGCCTGTGGCATACCATAGACAACGCAAGATGCCTCATCCTGCGCCCAGATGGTGGAACCGGCGCTTTTTAACAAGCGTGCGCCTTCGCGACCATCCGCGCCCATCCCAGTTAACACCACCGCTAACACATCGCCACCATACGCTTTGGCCGCAGAAGCAAAAGTAATGTCTACTGACGGTTTATAGTTCATTTCCGGTGTGCCACTTACCACTTTAAGCCGGCCACTCACGCCAGCGCGCTCTATCATCATCTGCATACCACCAGGCGCTAAATAGGCACAACCCGGCCGCATAGCATCGCCATTGCTGGCTTCTTTTACTTCAATTTGGCACAAACTATTAAGTCGTGCGGCAAATGCTGGCGTAAACGCCGCCGGCATGTGTTGGATCAACACGATAGGATGTGGGTAATCCGCCGGGAAGCGCGTCAAAATTCGCTGCAAGGCTACTGGCCCTCCAGTGGATGTTCCTATCACCAACAATTTATATTGCTTACCGCTGGCTCTGGCTGGCGCAACACCGCGCCCGACATTACGCTCAGCCGGTTTTTGGGCCTCTTCTTCATGCAATGGCCGCGACAGTGGACGACCGACAGTTGGCCGGGTCACCGGACTGGGTCGACTGATCGGCCGAAAAACTCGACGACGGCCAAGCGCTCTCACACGTTGTTGTAATAATTCAATTGCGGCATCTTTATTGGTCGCAATATCCTCGAAGCGCTTGGGCAAAAAGTCGAGAGCACCGGCGTCCAAGGCATCCAACGTGGCTTTAGCACCTTCGTGGGTCAAAGAGGAAAACATCAGGATCGGTGTCGGCGTGCTCTCCATAATTTTACGCACAGCAGTGATCCCGTCCATCACTGGCATTTCAATATCCATAGTGATGACGTTTGGCTTGAGTTCTGCGGCCATACGCACGGCTTCTAGTCCGTTAGCCGCCAAACCGACCACTTCCAGTTCTGGGTCCTGATTTACAATTTCACTCACGCGTCGACGAAAGAATCCCGAGTCGTCGACGACCAACACTTTAATAGCCATTCAAATCCTTAGTTATGGTTTAGCGTCTTGACCGGGAAGTGTAATGTTTGAGAAGTCCCGGTACGTCAAGAATAAGCGCGATGCCACCATCAGACGTTATAGTGGCGCCAGCCATGCCTGGTGTTCCATGCAACAAGGCACCTAATGGTTTGATCACCACCTCTTCCTGACCAATCAACGCATCAACCACAAAACCTATCTGTTTCAGCCCTAACTGTACGATCACCACGTGTCCCAGACGTTTTTCGCCGGTTTTAAAGTCACGCGGATGGCGGTTCAGCCACTGCTCAAGATAAAACAGCGGTATCGCTTTCTCACGCACAATAACGGTCAGTTGGCCGTCAACAACGTTAGTCTTGCCAAGATCCAGATGGAAAATTTCATTCACGCTGGACAAAGGCAAGGCAAATACCTGTTTGGCCACTTCAACCATCAAGGTTGGCATAATTGCTAAAGTCAGCGGCACTTTGATTTCTAGCCGAGTGCCTTTGCCCTTGGCAGAATCAATATGCACTGAACCATTCAACTGGGTAATACGGGTTTTCACCACATCCATACCGACACCACGGCCGGAAATGTCTGAAATTTCGGTTTTAGTCGAAAAACCTGGGGCAAAAATCAGATTATAGGCGTCCTGATCTGACATTCTGGCCGCGGTATCTTCATCCAGAACACCGCGTTTAATGGCAATCGCTTTCAGCTTTTCAGGATCCATCCCTGCGCCATCATCTTCGATTTTCAGCAGAATATGGTCACCTTCCTGACTGGCAGCTAAGGTGATAATCCCGGTTCGGGATTTTCCGATAGATTCACGCACATCCGGCATTTCAATACCGTGATCCACGGAATTACGCACCAAATGCACCAATGGGTCGGCCAAGGCTTCTACCAAATTTTTATCCAGGTCAGTTTCTTCACCAACCATACGTAGTTCAATGTCTTTATTGAGACTACGGGCAAGATCGCGTACCACCCGCGGGAAACGGCCAAAGACTTTCTTGATTGGCTGCATCCGCGTTTTCATCACGGCGCCCTGCAAATCGGATGTTACCAAATCCAGATTTGCCAGCGCTTTGCTCATCTCTTCATCTTCGCGAGAGATCCCCAAACTCACCAAACGGTTGCGCACCAGTACCAGTTCACCCACCATGTTCATGATCTGATCCAACCGCGCGGTATCCACACGCACTGTGGTTTCAGCCTGAGGGGCATTATTACCAGCCGGAGCCACTGCCTTAGTGGCGCTTTCTTTGGCTGGAACCGGCACTTTAGACTCAGCGGGTGCGGCTGCTTTAGGCGCTGCTGCTGTTTTCGGTGACGGGGCTTTCGGTGTCGGAGCTTTAGCCGCTGCTGCCGCAGGCGCTTGGGGCGCTACCTTCGCCGCAGGGGCGGCTGCATTAGCCGCACTCTCGGTTTCCAGTCCTGGCGCCTTACCCTTGCCATGTAGTTGATCAAGCAGAGCCTCAA
Organism: Shewanella dokdonensis; assembly: GCF_018394335.1. Taxonomy (NCBI): domain Bacteria; kingdom Pseudomonadati; phylum Pseudomonadota; class Gammaproteobacteria; order Alteromonadales; family Shewanellaceae; genus Shewanella; species Shewanella dokdonensis. The sequence goes on from NZ_CP074572.1 coordinate 630,421, forward strand.
ATTCATCCTCAGAAATTTCATCCGAATCGACCGAGTGTCCAGCCGTTTCGGCGGCCACCGGTTTAGCGTCTGGATTAACAGCAAATTTGCCTTTGCCATGCAATTCATCCAGCAGCGCTTCAAACTCGTCGTCGGTAATATCTTCACTGTTGTTGCTAACAGCAGCAGGCGTTTTGGCGCCAGTCCCGGCATCACCGCTCGTTGACGGGCCTTTACCTTTGCCATGCAAGGCATCCAGTAAGGCTTCAAACTCTGATTCATCAATATCGTCGATACTACCAGCTGCGGCTGTCGGCTCGGCGGCTGGGGGTTCTACCGCAGCGTTTGGTGCCACGGATTCCAGCATCTCATCAAACAACGCATCCGCGCTGTCGGCCGTATCATCCACGCCGCTGTCAGCGGTTGTGTCATCAACAGCTTCTACGGCGGTTTCGGCACTATTGCCAGATTCTGACGGTAATGGCGCACCTGAGCTCAGCAGTTTCAGATTAGCCAGCAGCTGCGGTTCTGCCGGCTGTTGCTCTTCACCTGACTGAGTTTGGCTAAACATTACATTGATGGCATCCAACGCCTGAAGAATGATATCCATCAGTTCGGCGCTAACACTGCGTTTACCCGTGCGCAATAAATCGAAGGTGTTTTCAGCTTCATGGCAGACATCCACCATAGGGGCTAACCCCAGGAAACCTGCACCGCCCTTCACGGTATGGAAGCCGCGGAAAATAGCATTCAACAGGTCGGTATCCCCTGGATTATTTTCCAACTGCACCAGCTGCTCCTGCAGCAGCTCCAGAATCTCTCCGGCTTCGATTAAAAAATCCTGCAGGATCTCTTCATCAACATCAAAGGCCATCAATATGACTCCTCATCAGAACCCCAGACTAGAGAGCAAATCGTCTACTTCATCCTGTCCGGTAACCACATCCTGACGGGCCCCAGCATTATGGATAGGTCCTTCAGCATCTATATTATTTTCGCGGTTGCTGATTAGACTCTCGTTAGGTTGCGCCCCAAACATGGTCAAAAGTGATACAAGATTGCTTTCTACTTCTTTAACTAAATCAATCACCCGGCGGATCATCTGTCCGGTCAGATCCTGGAAATCTTGCGCCAGCAGTATCTGATTGAGCAGTTCGTGTAATCGTCCGGAGTCGGCCTCAGTTTGCACCATAAAATGCTGCACATCGTGACATAACGTTTTGAACTCATCGAGTGGCAGGTTGCGACGCATTAACCTGTCCCATGAAGGCTTGATATTGGTAAGGCTGACACTGAGAGCATCCGACAGTGGTAAGCACTCTTCAACCGCATCCATGGTTTTATTGGCCGCCTGTTCTGTCATGTCGATAACAAAACTCAGACGTTCTTTCGCATCTGGAATATCGTTACTTGCCAGTTCCACCAACCGGTTATCCAGTTGAAAATCATTCAAAGCATTGTGGAGTTGTCTGGTCAATTTACCAACTTCAGCAAATAGCTCTTGCTGAATAGGCACCGATAATTCACGAACCAGTTCATCGGCCTGTTGTTGTTCACCAGCAGACAACAATTCGACTAAGTGTTGTGCTTGTTCGAGTGTAATGAGTCCGGTGTTTTCTGCCTTCATAGCACCCCAAAATCAACCAAGTCGTTCAAAGATTTTGTCCAACTTCTCTTTCAGGGTCGCGGCGGTGAAAGGTTTCACAACATAACCATTCACCCCTGCCTGTGCAGCAGCAATAATCTGCTCGCGCTTGGCTTCTGCGGTAACCATCAACACCGGGATATTCTTGAGATGTTCATCTGCACGAATGGCTCTTAACAGGTCAATCCCCTGCATACCTGGCATGTTCCAGTCGGTGACCACAAAATCAAAATCACCTTTCTGCAGCATTGGCAGTGCAGTTGACCCATCATCGGCTTCTTGGGTGTTATTAAACCCAAGATCCCTTAACAGGTTTTTGATAATCCTTCTCATCGTTGAAAAATCATCAACAATGAGAATCTTCATGTTTTTATCCAAAGTTTCCTCCGCAGAGCTGAATTTTAAAACCGCTCAAAAAAACCGTTTAGTTCTGTGTCCAATGCCTGAGTTTTGCTTTGAGCCTGAGCATTGCCTGACTATGGATCTGACTAACTCTAGACTCACTGACATCTAAAATGGCGCCGATTTCTTTCAAATTGAGCGCTTCATCATAATAAAGCGACAGAACCAGCGCATCTCTTTCGGGTAAATGTTTAATTGCTTCGGCTAGTGCATCTCTAAACTGATCGTTTACCAGCGTTTCATAGGTATCGTTTGCCACGGTTTCATCGGCAAAGAACGCATCTGGAGCTCCACCAAGATCTTCGATTCCTATTATTTTACCAGCAGATACATCACTTAGTATGTGATGATATTCATCTAGTGGCATTTCCAGTCGTTGGGCGATCTCAGTGTCTCTGGCATCCCGGCCCAATTCCTGTTCCAGTTCGTCAATGACCTGGGCAATCCGCCGCTGATTGCGGTGAACCGAACGAGGTAACCAGTCGCCACGGCGGATTTCATCAATCATCGCGCCACGAATACGAATACCGGCAAACGTTTCAAATTTGGCACCCTTGCTACCATCAAATTTGGAGGCGGCTTCCAGTAACCCCATCATCCCGGCCTGCAACAGGTCGTCCAGTTGCACCGAAGCGGGTAAACGCGCTAGCAGATGATGAGCAATTCGTTTTACCAGCGGCGCATACTGGTCAACGATCAAGCTCTTATCGTTAAACCCGGTATACGCTGCCATTTTATTCACTGGCACCTTCCTCCTGGTATTCAGGTTTCTGTACCAAGCGTTCAACAAAAATTCCAGATGCCCACCGGGTTGTTGTGGTACTGGCCAACTGATCACTTTATTGGCCAATCCCTGATAAGCAATACTGGCAGGAGATTTAGGAAAGGCTTCTACAATCAGTTTCTGCTTACGCACAGACTTCCGTAGATTTTCATCAAAAGGTATGGTGGCAACCAGTTCCAATGCCACATCCAAGAAACGATCAGTGACTTTGCTTAATTTAGCAAATAACTCCATCCCTTCCCGTAGGCTACGCACCATGTTAGCCACAATTTTAAAGCGAAATACGCCGTGTTCACGACTGAGTATTTTGATCAATGCGTAGGCATCGGTGATTGAGGTGGGTTCATCACAAACCACCACAAGCACATCCTGTGACGCCCTTGAAAAACTCAGTACCATGTCAGAAATACCGGCAGCGGTGTCCACTATCAGTACATCAAACTGCGTTTTCATTTCACTAAAGGCGCGAATAAGTCCGGCGTGCTGCGCTGGACTTAATTCCACCATTGCTTGGGTTCCAGATGTTGCTGGAATAATACCTATGCCTTTTGGACCACGGACAATGATGTCATCCAGTTCCGCTTCGCCGGACAACACATGCGACAAATTGTGTTCGGCCCGTAACCCCAGCATCACATCGACATTTGCCAGCCCCAAGTCGGCGTCCAATACCATTACCCGTTTGCCCTTCTCTGCGAGCGCCACGGCGGTGTTAATAGCAACGCTAGTTTTACCTACGCCCCCTTTCCCACCGGTAACGGCAATTACTTTTACTTTTTCGTTTTGTTGTTGATTTATCATTCGTAAACCACTCGCTTGATCCCGGGTCATCGCTTACTACTCAAATGCATAGGTCATTTCATTTGACCTGACTTCAGGGTTAAATTCTGTCGTTTCTGTTCTGTTTAATACGGCCAGTGCTTGTTTAGCCAGCCCCAGCGTATCAGCTACCCGCATATCTTCAGGCACCCGCTGACCATCCGTGGTGTAACTTAATGATAAACCACTTTGGATCAATACACTTAGCGCGGCCCCTAAAGAAACTGATTCATCTAGTTTGGTTAATATAGCGCCCGCCAATGGAATGCGCTTAAACTGGTTGATGGCTTCTTCCAGTACTCGCCGTTGCCCGGTTGCTGATAACACCAGGAAACTGCGGATTGGCAAGCGGCTGTTAGCAGTCAAACTATCCAACTGCTGACATAAACGTATATCTCGTTGCCCCATTCCTGCGGTGTCGATTAATACTAGCTTGCGATTACGGAACTGGTAGACAATTTGCTCCAACTCATTGAGATCTTGGGCTTGCTTCACTGGGCATCCCATTATCTTGCCATAAGTTGCCAATTGCTCAAAGGCTCCAATTCGATAATGGTCGGTAGTGATCAATACCACCGAGTCTGGGCCATGATGCGCAACGAATCTTGCTGCAATTTTTGCCAGTGTGGTTGTTTTACCGACACCCGTTGGCCCGACTAACGCTACAATGCCGCCCTGGCGCACAATATCATCGCCTTGGTTACTCAGCAGATTCGCCAGTGATTGGGGTAATGCTTTCACCAAATCCGCAGGAGTATAGTGCTGTGACAGGGCAGCCAGCTTAGTTGCTACCTGTGGTGCAAATTCGGCTTCCAACAGTTTACGCTCTAACATCGCCCCAACCGGATCATGACGGTTTTTCTGATCTGTCATCAATTCGTTTAGTTGATGCGTTAACAGATTGCGTAAAGAAGATAATTCCTGACGCATAGAATCCAATTCGAGTTGCTGTTTCGCATTACTATTTTTGCCATTGAGTGTAGACGCTGGCGCCAAATCTTGCAGATTTTGTCGCGGTTTAGCCGCAGCATCGCTATCTAGCCCTCTCGCCCAAGCAGGCAGATCATTATCCCTGGCAGCCGTTGGCTGTTTCGACAATTGTTGCGTTAGACGACTGTGTTGCCGCTCAAGCAGTGCCTGTAGTGAATCTGCCGCAGGAGTTGGCTTGGCTTTGGTTTCACTGCGGACATGTCCAAGCGACACTTTATCTTCACTCAAATCACTGAAAACCGATGCTTGTGGAGCATTGGCCTGAGGTTCGTCGTAGTCCACCGCCGCGACAATTTCAATGCCACCGGTGACTTTCTTGTTGGACATGATCACCGCATCGGCCCCGAGGGTTTCTTTAACTTGCGCCAGCGCGGCACGCATATCTTTGGCAAAAAAGCGTTTAATTTTCACTCTCTGTTACTCCTACTGGCCTACAGCGGAAACGATACGGATTTGCTTTTCGTCTGGCACTTCCTGGTATGAAATCACCCGCAGGTTAGGAATCGTGTGCTTGACGAAACGAGACAAGGTGGCGCGCAGCATACCCGATGTCAGCAAAATGGCGGGCTGTCCAACCATTTCCTGCTTCTGCGCTGCGCTGGCAAGGGATTTTTGCATCCGCTCTGCTAGTCCGGGTTCGATATTCGGGCCATCGCCACCTGTCGCTTGCATTGACTGATGCAACATCTGTTCCAGTTCTGGCGCCAAAGTAATGACGGGAATTTCGGCCTCGGGTCCGGCGATTTCCTGAACGATCATACGCTTAAGTGCAATACGTACCGCTGCCGTTAACACTTCAGTGTCATTGCTCTTAGGCCCATATTCCAGCAATGTCTGGACGATGGTCCGCAGGTCACGTACAGAAACGCCTTCATTGAGCAGATTCTGCATCACCTTGACCACGCTGCCCAGCGGCATAATATCAGGAACAAAGCCGTCCACCAGTTTCGGTGCACGTTTACCCAGCATATCCAATAGCTGCTGCACTTCTTCGTAACCCAGCAGTTTGGCGGCGTTATTGGTAAGAAGTTGGCTCAAGTGGGTGGCAATAACAGTTGAGGTATCAACCACTGTGTAGCCAAGAGTTTGGGCATGTTCACGCAGTTCCGGTGCTATCCACACCGCATCTAGCCCAAATGCCGGGTCTTTGGTTTCAACGCCATCGAGTTTGCCAAACACTTGGCCGGGATTGATCGCCAACTCACAATCATGGCGAACTTCAGCTTCGCCACAGGCAACGCCCATTAACGAGATACGGTAGGCGCTGGGTGACAAATCCAGATTATCGCGAATATGCACCGCAGGCACCAAAAAGCCCAATTCCTGCGATAACTTTTTACGCACCCCTTTGATACGGCTAAGCAACTCACCGCCTTGGCCTTTATCGACCAGAGGGATCAAACGGTATCCCACCTCTAAACCAATAGTATCCACTGGCCGGACGTCATCCCAACTAAGCTCTTTGGGTTCGTTAAGATTCTTCTCGGTCGGGCCATTCTTAACCAGTTCCAATGCCTGTTGCTTGTTGTTCTCATTCCGCCTGAAAATAAAGAAAGCGCCAGTCGATGCCAACAGCGCAAAACTTAAAAATGCCAGATGTGGCATGCCGGGCACAATCCCCATCACAAACAGCACCGCAGCCGCAATCATGAGTGATTTGGGATTATCAAACATCTGCTGCACCACTTGCTGCCCCATGTCGCCAGACTCATTCTGACGGGTCACCATCAAGGCGGCGGCGATTGACAGTAACAGGCCGGGGATCTGTGCGACCAAACCATCACCGATAGTCAGTAAGGTATAGATTTCCACCGCCTGTGAAAACCCCAGGCCATGCTGCACCATACCGATAATAAAACCGCCAACAATGTTGATACAGAGAATTAAAATCCCAGCGATAGCATCGCCTTTCACAAACTTAGAGGCACCGTCCATTGAGCCATAAAAATCGGCTTCGCTGGTCACTTCTGCGCGGCGTAAACGAGCCTGATCCTGATTGATAATGCCAGCATTCAAGTCTGCATCGATAGCCATCTGCTTACCAGGCATAGCATCCAAGGTAAAGCGGGCACTCACTTCAGAGATACGGCCAGCACCTTTGGTGACCACCGCAAAGTTGATAATGATCAGGATAAGGAAGACCACCAGCCCCACCGCATAGTTACCGCCGATAACCACGGAGCCAAACGCCTCAATCACTTTACCCGCCGCATCAGCACCATTGTGGCCCTCTAGCAACACGACTCGAGTTGAGGCAACGTTCAGCGCCAAGCGCAAAAGAGTAGCAATCAATAACACTGTAGGAAAGGCGGCAAAATCCAATGGGCGATTGGTATAGACGGCAACCAATAAAACGACTAATGCCAGTGCGATGTTGAAGGAAAACAGAATATCCAGCAAAAATGCGGGCATTGGCAACACAATCATTGCCAGAACAGCCAAGACCAGCAGTGGCGCACCAATGCCTTTAAAAGAAGCGGGCTTAATCTGACGTAACTGTCCGAACGTTGCTCTTACATCCATCTTGCAGCCTGAGTTTTGACACTTTAAACAGGTGTAAGCAAAATTTAGACCAATCCTAATCAGTATTGTTTAAACTCGTCTGGAATAGGCTGACTCAGCGGTAACGGTGTAGGCTTTCTACCGCGGCCTTTCTGATACTGGCGCAACTGATAAACATACGCCAGCACTTGCGCTACCGCCGTAAACAGTCCATCAGGAATTTGCTGTTCCAGTTTGGTAGTGTGATAAATCGCCCGCGCCAGCAAAGGAGCGGCAACGATGGGAACATTGTACTCACGGGCAATTTCACGGATTTTAAAGGCAATGTCATCAACACCTTTGGCGACCAAATAAGGGGCGGGTGATTTTTTGGCATCATATTTTAGTGCCACGGCAAAATGTTCTGGATTGACCACTATCACGTCAGCCTTGGGAACTTCCGCCATCATCCGCCGCTGTGCCATCTCTCGTTGCAACTGGCGGATGCGCCCTTTCACTTCCGGTTTACCTTCAGTGTCTTTGTACTCATCCTTGACTTCCTGTTTGGTCATCCGCAGCTGTTTGTTGTGGTTCCAGATCTGATAAGGCACATCGATTACCACAATCAGCAAGGTCGAGGCACATAGCAAAATAAATAGCCACAACAGTAGCTTAAGAGCATGACCTACATTACCAGGCAGATTATCTTGCGACAGGTTGAGAATATCCGGGAAGTAATAAGTGAGCAAAAGATAGGCCGCGAGCGCCACCACTGAGAATTTAGCAATCCCCTTGGTCAACTCCACCAGCGCCTGAATACCAAACATACGTTTCAGGCCAGTGACCGGGTTCATCTTGTTCCCCTTTGGCATAATGGCATCAGAGGAAAAAGTAATTCCGCCTAAAACGATATTGCCAATAAATGCTACCGCCCCGAGCATCAGGATGAAGCCAAGCACAGGCCAAGCCAATTCGCTAATCACCGTCTTCCATACCGTGAACATACTGTTGGTATCAAAAATCTGTGAGCGATCCATGGAATAGACTTTGGTCATCATCTCCATCAGGCTTTTGGCCAGACTCGGTCCAATCACCAACATTCCAAGCGCCGCGGCTAATAACACAGCAGAAGTGCCTAATTCGCGCGAACGCGCTACCTGTCCTTTTCTCTGGCCTGTTCCAGCCGTCTCGACGTCGCCTGTTCGGTCTTTTCCTGGCCGTCCTGATTCTCCGCCATCAGAAGCCTCCATCAAGCTTGCATTGCAGCTGTGCCACGTCACACAACAACACCTGCGCCGCATGCCACACATCATCAAAATGTGCCATGATAGGCCCCAATGTCAGCCATAAAATAAGTAAACCACCAATCATGGCCACCGGAAAACCAATGGAAAAAATATTCAATTGAGGTGACGCGCGGGTCATCACCCCGAAGGCAAGATTCACTGTCAGTAACGCTACAATGGCCGAGATTGACATGGTCAACGCCGCCCCAAACATGTAGCTGCCCCACTCAGCCAAACTGCGATAACTGGCAATATTGATGCCGTGGATAGATACCGGAATTGTGTTAAAGCTGGCAACCAACATGCGGATCAGCACCAGATGACCATCAACACTGAGAAAAATTAGCGTCGTTAACACTAAGAAAAAATTCCCGACCACCGGGGTTTGCTGCCCCGAAGCCGGATCGACCATAGACGCAAACCCTAAACTGGTTTGCATCCCGATGATCTGCCCAGTCAGCACAAAAGTCTGCATCAGCAATAAGGTGACAAACCCCATCGCCGAACCAATTAATAACTGCTGCGCCGTGATAAAGACGGATTCCAGCGATAGCAGTTCCATTTTCGGCATAGGAGGGAGCACAGGTGCAACAGCAACCGTGATGGCAACAGCCAGCAACAACCGCACCCGGGTTGGGGTGGTACTGGCGCCAAAAATTGCCATCACCATCAACATGCTGGCAATGCGAAACAGTGGCCAGAGATATCCCGCCAGTACCTGTTGGATGGAGTCAAACAGGATTTCCATGTACTACCCCACCACTTGCGGGATCCGCTGCACCATTTCCATAAAAATCCATCAGCGTTTGCACCAGCCAATGGCCGAGGAACATCAGGGCAAACAAGGTGGTCAGCAGGGTAAAAAGCTCAGCGTTTGTTCGTTAATGGAGGTGGCCGCTTGAAAAACTGACACAACTAACCCAATAAGCAGACTGGGGACAACCACTGCTGACACGATGATTACAATCACCGACAGTGCTTCACGCAACACATCGACAAAAGCCTCAGGTGTCATAATGCGTCTCCTATTGTCCGAAACTGTTCGCCAACGTACCCATCACCAGCGTCCAGCCATCCACTAACACAAACAACATAATCTTAAATGGGAGTGAAACTATCATAGGAGACAACATCATCATCCCCATGGCCATCAGAATACTAGCAACCACCAAATCCAGAACCAAGAATGGAATAAACAGCATAAAACCAATCTGGAAAGCCGTTTTCAGCTCACTGGTGATAAATGCCGGAATGACCACTGTCATCGGCGTATCTTCCGGTTTTTGAATGCCTTTATAACCGGCAATTTCAATAAAGGAGTTCAAGTCAGTGTTGCGGGTTTGCGCCAACATAAACTGCTTCAGCGGTCCTTCCCCGGCTTTCACCGCTTGTTGCAGCGTCATGCTCTCATTCATATAGGGCTGCACCGCACCATCATAAATTTTGTCAAACACCGGTGACATGATGAAAAAGGTCATGAACAAGCTGATGCCTATCAACACTTGATTCGATGGTGTCTGTTGCAACCCTAACGCTTGACGCAAGATGGCCAGCACCACAATTATCCGGGTGAACGAGGTGAGCATAATGACCATTGCGGGCAAAAACTCAGCGCGGTCATCAGCAACAGGATCTGCATGGTGACAGAGTATTCAGTGGCGCCATTAGGCCCGGTGGTCACGGTTACCGCCGGAAACAAGGCATCTTGGGCATGGGCCAGCGATGGCGACAACATCGCCGCCAGAAAGACAAACAGCAGTGACCACTTCATCGCTGCGTCTGCCTAGCCATTTTCAGCCGATTAGCAAAAGTATTGGTTTCAACCAACACTGGCTGCTGCAATTTATCCAATAAGGTAATCTGTCCGGCCGTGACACCCAGCAGGTATTGCTGTCCGTCAAGTTCGGCCAATACCAGACGTTCTTTGGGCCCGACAGGCGTCTGCGCTAAGGTTTTAATGACTGAATGAGTACCACTGACCAGATTCAAACGTTTCAACAGGTAGGCCAGCACAAAAATAATCAGCAATACCAGCAGTAGGCCACCAAACATACCGGCAAAAGCCGTGATATCCACAGTGCTTTTCCCCGTCACAGCCTGAGCGGCATCTGCGGTAGTTGCGAGAGTCTGACTCATAAGCTGCTCACTTGAGTTTTTTGATACGTTCAGTTTGGCTGATCACGTCAGTCAGACGGATACCAAATTTATCGTTAACCACCACCACTTCACCGTGGGCAATCAGCGTACCATTGACCATCACATCCAGCGGTTCCCCGGCCACCCGATCCAGTTCCACAACGGAACCTTGGTTTAGCTGTAACAGATTACGAATGCTGATAAAGCTACGTCCCACCTCCATCGAAATGGTCACGGGAATATCTAAAATGGCATCTAATTTGGCCTCATCCACATTGATCGCTTTGGCCGTGCTTTTCAGCTCATCCAGTTCCACCGCTTTGGTTTCTTCATCGGCATCGGCTTGCTCTGCCATCGCAGCAGCCCAATCGTCCATCTCGTCGTTACTCATGCGTATTGCACCTTATATTTCAGAGAGATTTTTTGACTTATTTTTATGAGTGACCAACTGTAACTCGGTCTTGACCGTTTCCGGTCGCGCAATTTTAGTCATTATCTGTAATGCCAGATTATCCTGAACTTTGCCAAGTTTACAGCGATAGGACGGCAGATCTTCAATGCGCATCACCAGATATTCAGGTAACTCCACCGGAATAACATCTCCGGCTTTAAATTCCATCACATCTCGGAGCGACAGCTCTTTCTCAACCAGTGTTGCATCAAGCCCCACTTTAACATCCATGATTTCATCTTTAAGCGCCTGCGACCAGCGCATGTCGGTGTCCTGTTTATCACTTTGCACACCGGCATCGAGCAATTCACGAATGGGTTCAATCATGGAGTACGGCATGGTGATATGGAAATCACCACCGCCACCGTCGACTTCAATATGAAACGAATTTACCACCACAACTTCGGTCGGGCTGACGATGTTAGCCATGGCAGGGTTAACTTCAGAGTCAAGGAAATCAAACTCTACATCCATCACCGGAGCCCAAGCATCTTTGTAATCTTCAAAGACGATCTTCATCAGCAACTGAATGATGCGCCGCTCGGTTGGCGTGAATTCGCGCCCTTCAATCTTGGCATGAAACCGGCCATCCCCGCCAAAAAGTTATCGACCAGGATAAACACTAAGCGTGCTTCCATGGTGATCAGCGCCGTGCCTTTTAACGGATTAAAACGCACCATATTCAAGCTGGTTGGCACAAACAGCGTATGCACGTACTCGCCAAACTTGAGCATTTGTACACCGTTGATCGAAACTTCTGCCGAACGCCGCATCATGTTGAACATGCTGATCCGCAGATGCCTGGCAAAACGCTCATTGACTATTTCCAGTGTCGGCATGCGCCCACGGACGATGCGATCCTGAGAGGAAAAGTCATAGCTTTTAGCTTCAAGGCTTGACTCTTCTACCTCATCTTCATCGATATCATCAACGCCGTGTAACAGCGCATCGATTTCGTCCTGGCTTAATAAGTCACTCACGATACCGCCTCTATCCTGTCAAATTCGGGGCTATTGCATCACAAAGCCGGTAAATAATACTTTTTCGACCACTTTACGGCCCGTTACCGGTTGCAGCGTATTCTGTACATTCAACAGCGCTAACTGCCGTAATTCATCTTTCCCGGCTTGAGTGCTGAGTTTTTCAACACTGCCGCTGCTAAATGTTGTTAGCAGGGCATCTTCCACCAGCGGAATATGTTTTTTCAGCAAGATGTCGTCATCGCTACCGCGCACCATCAACTGTACTTTAATTTCCACCAGCCGCGTCTGGTTATTACCCGGCAGATTGAACAAGAATGGCCTTGGCATTGCTACATAAAATGCTTCTTTAGAGTTGTCAGTTTGTGCCGCTTTCGCCGGGTCCTCGACTGGCGCGGCGTCCTCGCTACTGCCACCAAAAATCCACCACAGCACAGCGGCCAGCACTAACAACACCAACACCCCAGCGGCACCACCGATAATCAGCAATTTTTTCTTACGCTTGCTTTTACCTTCTGGGTTTTCCTGCAATTGCAGTTCGTCTTGTTCTGCCATGAATTATTCCTGTTACGCTACCCGATAACATTTCCAACCTAATAGGTTACCTGCTCACGCATAATAATCTATAGCGGATGTCGAAGTTAACGACGGTTCTGCGGCTGTGCTGAGTTCTTCGGCGGAAATTTCACCAACAGCGGCGGAAGAAACATCACCGTTGCCAGCCATCTGCCCCTGCGGCTGACTTTGCTGTCCTCCGCCTTGTGATACTTGGCCATCGGCTAATTGCATACCTTGCTGCTGTAACAGCTCTCTTAATCTGGGCATGGACTGTTCCAGCAACTCCCGAGTTTGTGGCTGGGTCACATGGAACTGTACCTGCGTGTGTTCTCCCTGCACCTGTAACTTGACGGTCATCGCACCAAGTTCGGGGGATCTAAACGGATCTCAGCGTGATGCACACCGTTATTTACCATTGTCAGCAACTGCTGCCTGATGGCTGGTGCAAATCGCTGCACTAATTCTTGAGTACTCTGCTGCGGTTCACCGGCCTGCCGCAATGATAACTGATACTGAGTCATGCCATTACGATTAGTGGCCGTTGTTAACCCAGGCGCAGCGGCATGCTGCGGTGATTTCACCTCAGTAATACTATCCTGCAAATCTTTTATTAAGGGCGATTTAGCCGCTTTATCGGCACTGGCTTCGGCAACATTTTCCAGTGCTGCTTTGATGCTATCGCTGAATTTATCCAAGGCACTATGCTTGGCTGCGGCATCCGCATCCAGCAGTTGTCCAGTAGAAGACATCTGCGCTATCAATGACTTATCTGTGGCGCTATTGCCTGCGCCCGCCTTGTCTTGTGCTTGTTCATCCGTCAATAACTGCGCCAGTAATTGCTGTAATTGCCCTTGGGGAGAGGAGTGCGTCGAACCATTAGCCCCCAGTAAATCTTTACCACTTGCGGTAGTCGTTGCAGGTGAATGCTGATTCACGGGCAGTTGCTGCAATGCCGCCAATAACTCCGCCAGCGCTTGTTCAAGCGGGGTATCAGTCTGCGACTCATCGTCGCTGTTTACCCCAGTTTTATCGCTAGCTTTATCTGAGCCTGCGGCATCGCCAGAGGCGTGCTGCTGCAACTGTGACAATAATGCCTGTAATGTTTGTGCCGAATCGGCGGCGGCAGTCGAGGTATCATCTTGGGGTAACAGTGCCACCAGGGCATCGAGTAGCTGAGCAAGCGCAGAATCAAGATTATCTTCGCTCTTACCAGTACCATCGGCAGCACTGCCAACTGCTGACGAGTTGTTCAGCATCGCCGCCAACTGCTGCAATAACGCTTTAGGGTCTTGCCCTGAAAGCTGCTGGAGTTGCTGTTCATCCAGCCCGGCAAGCTGTGCCAGTTTAGTGACGGCATTTTGCAATTTTTCTTCCGGCGGCAACTTCTTGCCCATGGAAATCTGCCCTAGCACTGAAGCCACTTTGTCATCAGCACCCGCATTGGCATCAACCACGGTCTTTTTTGCGCCAGTAGTAACAGATGAGGCGTAAGCATTCACCTGTGCTGCGCGCTGGTTTCCGGTATAACTTGAGGTGGATTGTGCTTGCTGAAAAGCGTCAAAAAACCTGAATTATCAGATCCCTTAGCAGATTCTGAGACAACTTTCCCCGCATTGTTCTGAGGGGATGACACTACGTTGTTGGCTAGCTGTTGCATGCTGTCCTCCAGCGTGAAATCTCTGTGCTACAAGTTTGCTGCAGCAACCTGAAATTTGGCGATATTTAACAGTAATAGCTGGATAAAGCAAAAAACAGGCCAAATGTTTTATTGATGTGTATTCAGTTTCCGCCGCAGAAACTGTTGAGACGCAAACTCGTCAATGAGTTTTTGCTCCTGTTTATTTTCTCGCAGTTGCTTTTGTTGGGCCTTTTTCTCTAGCAGCAGCTCCACCGCTTTACGTTTCTGCTGTTTTTCCATCCAATGTTGCTGGCGATACTGCTTTTGCTGTTCGGCCTCATGCACCACGGCTAGCTGCTGTTTAATGGCTTCGTCGACTTGGCGCACAAACCGATGAAACTGCTGATAATAGTCAGCGCGGATCTGTTGCCCTTGCTGAGCCGCCAGTTGCCGCATGTAATCTAGGCGATAGTCCCGCAACGACTGTAACTGATTGACACGTTTTTGATGCTCAAACTGCGCGGCTTTTAGGCGAAGCGCTGCCTGTTCTTCCGCTTCTTTAGCCAGTTTAAGTACAGTCAGTAAGGGATCGTGTGCCATTTATTCGCCCTTATACCCGACACTGAGCCGCCAACTGCCCCAACATCTGCTGGCTGTCAGCAAAGCTCACCGATTCATGCAGATGTTGCCTTAAAAGGCATTGGTTGCAGGTTGCCAGGCGAATGGCATTGTCAATGCGCGGATCGCTACCCTGTGAATAGGCACCAATGGAGATCAGATCACGATTCTGCTGATATAGGGAATACATCTGTTTCACCCGGCGCATCGCCTCCAGATGTTCGGCAGAGATCACCATAGGAGCGACACGGCTGATGGAGGCTTCAATATCGATTGCCGGATAGTGTCCAGAATCGGCCAGCGCTCGCGACAGGACAATGTGACCATCCAGAATAGCTCTGGAGGCATCGGCAATCGGATCTTGCTGATCATCGCCTTCGGTCAGCACCGTATAAAAAGCCGTAATAGATCCCTGCCCCTCACCACCATTCCCGGCGCGTTCTACTAGCCGTGGTAGCCGAGCAAATACCGAGGGCGGATACCCCTTGGTTGCCGGTGGCTCACCTACCGCCAAAGCGATTTCACGTTGCGCCTGGGCATAACGTGTCAGGCTGTCCATCAACAGCAGCACGTCATATCCTAAATCTCGAAAATATTCGGCAATACGTGTTGAGGTTTCACAGGCGCGTAAACGCATCAACGGCGAGGTATCGGCGGGAGCCGCAATCACTACCGAACGGGCACGCCCTGCTTCACCAAGGATCTCTTCAATAAATTCTTTAACTTCGCGGCCACGTTCACCGACTAAGCCCACCACAATAATATCGGCGGTAGTACCGCGGGTCATCATCCCCAACAACACACTTTTACCCACGCCTGAACCCGCAAATAGCCCCATGCGCTGCCCCTTCCCGACCGTCAGCATGGCATTGATAGCCCTGACGCCAACATCGAGTGGTTCGGTAATTGCGCGTCTCGCAAGCGGATTGATTGGCTCGCTGTGGCGGGAGGTTTGCTCTTGATTGCTCAACGGCCCGAGCCCATCCAAAGGCTGACCATTGCCATCAAGTACTCTGCCAAGGAGTTTCATGCCTACATTAAGACCCGTCTGCTCGCCCAGAGGAATAACCCGCGCCCCAGGAACCACCCCGCGTAACTCCTCAACTGGCATCAGATACAGCAGATCATCATCGAACCCCACAACCTCTGCCACCATGGTGCCAGATACGGTATCAATAGCGCACAAACTCCCCACTGGGGCACGACAGCCGGTGGCTTCCAGCGTCAAGCCCACCACCCGCACCAGTTGCCCACTGGCGATAGGCTGATAAGGTCCGGTTCGCTGACTAAGCTGATGAAATGCCTCAAGCAGATGGCGTTGACGTTGTTCCATCACTCTCTCCGTCATCATCATCCGCTACATCAGGAGCACTGATATCTGCGGCTTTAGCAGCGCTGTCAGCCGCTTTGGACTGCAACTGCTGGGCTAATTGTGTTTCATCCCGCGCCAATTGTTGGCGACGATTGAAGACGTCACTGAAGACTTTCTGCAAGCGGGTTTCTAGGCGCATGTCCACTTGTGAACGCTGGCAGGCCACAATACAATCGCCGCGATTAAGTCCTGGATCTTTTTCGATTTGCCACTGATTACGCTGTAACTGCTCCGCGCCATACAGTGATTGCACCAATTCCGCATCATCTGGCTGGAGCCGAATTGTCACCTTCTGCTCCTTTATTGGTAACGCGTCAATCCCCTGACGTAGCGCCGCCAGGATCTGTTCTGGATGGGTTTTCAGTTCATGACCGATAACGCTGCGACTGAGGTTTTCAGCTAAGGTCAGTAATGACTGTTCTATCTGTAAGTCGAGTAATGCCAGTGGTTGCTGAAACTGCGTCAACAGTTGTTCAAATTGGCTAAGTAATGCTTGAGCATGCGCTAAGCCTTCCGTTTTACCTTGTTCTAACCCCTGGGCTAATCCTTCTGCATGGCCTTGTTCCAGCCCCTGTAAACGGCCCTGTTCTACACCTTCTTTAAACCCTGCCGCCTTGCCTTCTTCAAAACCTTCTTGTTCAGCATCGGCACGAATGGCTTCAATCTCCGCCATGGTGGGAGGAACCAAGGGTTTATCGACTTGGGGCGCTTGATATTCTGCGGTTTTACGGCCAAAAACATTGGTTTCTGTTTTTGGCGGCAAGGAGGCACCGACATCCGGTAAAACCCATTCGTCAAACGCCGAGGCTTCTTCGGGAGGGATAATGTTCCGTGATGGTAGATGTTCGGCCATAGCACTGATACCTTACAGGAACTCTTCGCTGCCACCACCGCTCAGCATGATTTCACCGGCATCGGACAAACGACGAGCAATAGACAAGATCTCTTTCTGCGCCACTTCCACTTCGCTGACTCTGACGGGGCCCATAGCTTCCAGATCATCTCGCATAAGTTCAGCAGCACGTTTAGACATGTTATTGAAGATTTTTTCACGCAGTTGATCATCGGCACCTTTCAGTGCTTTCATCAACACATCTTGCTGTACTTCACGCAGCAAGGTCTGCATACCACGGTCGTCGACATCGATAAGGTTTTCGAAGACAAACATCAAATCCTGGATCTGCTGTGCCATCTCTTCGTCGGATTCTCGCAGGGTTTCCATCAACTGGCTTTCTACCGCGGTTTCCAAGTAGTTCATAATGTTGGCGGCCGCTTTCAGACCACCCATCTTCGCCGCCTGAGCGCCACCCTGACCGGCGAACTGTTTTTCCATGATATCGTTCAGTTCCTGCAAAGCGGCGGGCTGAACTTCTTCAAGGTTGGCAATACGCATCATCAGATCCAAGCGGGTGTTTTCTGGGAACTGCGCAAATATCTGCGCCGCCTGATCAGGCTCCAGATAAGACAGCACAATAGTTTGGATCTGTGGATGTTCATTCTGAATGATGCTGGCCACCTGCCGCGCATCCATCCATTTCAATGAATCCAACCCTTTGGCTCCGCTGCCCATGACTATCTGGTCAATCAAATTGCCGGCTTTGTCTTCACCTAGTGCGGCGGTCAGTGCCTTACGGATAAATTCCTGACTGTTAAAACCGATAGAGGAATATTTCTGAATGTCGTCCAGAAACAACTTATGCACGGCGGTAACGCGCTCCTGCCCGAATTCCTGCATACTCGCCATCGCCATCCCCACTTTCTGTACCTGTTTGGGTTCCAGATGTTTGAGAATAGACGCGGCATCTGCTTCGCTAAGACTCAGCAGTAATATTGCGGTTTTATCGATCCCGCTGAGGGACTTTACATCAAAATTGGCAGGCGCTTTGGCCTCTTCGTTATTTGCCATCGTCTTGTAACCAGTTTTTCACGACTTGAGTGGAGAGTTCCGGTTCATTAGCGACCAGCGCCCGGATAGCCTTAATCATATCATCATCTTTATGTAAATCGGGGATCAGGATAGAACCATCTTCTGCATAGCTGTACTCTGCATCCGGTTTATGCAGCATGCCCAGTGTGTCGGCGGCATACTGATCTTCGATATCGGCCAGATCATGTCCCAGTTGTGGCTCATCTGGCATATTGGTTTCGTTCGGGTAGATCAGCCGTTTCAGCATAGGCCGCACCACAAACAAGATCAGTACCAAAATAACCAAGGCGCCTAAAATCAGTTTTACAGCACGCCAGAACCAAGGTTGTTCCCACATGGGCACAGGCGGCAAAGCTTCTACCAGTTGATCCATGAATGGCACGGTCACCACTTCAATCACATCACCGCGTTGCGTATTGAAACCGATAGCACCTTCCAGCAAACGGCGGATATTGGCCATTTCGGCATCGGTACGTGGCACCCGGGTAGTTTGTCCATTAGCATCCGCAGGCCCAGATTTAAAATCCACGGCCACAGACACACTGACTCGCCGCACGTTGCCTATCTGCTGTTTGGTGTGGCTGATGGTGGTATCCAGCTCGTAATTGCGGGTAGCTTCATTGTGGCTGGTACTGGAAACCGGTTTTTCGGCATTTTCCCCAGTTGCCTGCTGCGGGATATTGGAGGCCATTGGTGGCTGATTTGTCAGCGCGCCAGGCACGCCACCATTAGTACCATTAACCGATTTATTATCTACCGTCATTTCACTGCGCAGCGCCGGTAAATCAGGATTAAACCGTTTGGCCGTTTGTTCAACCGCGGTGAAGTCCATATTCACATCAACCTGTGAAGTGAAGTTCTCAGGCCCCAGAATCGGGATCAAGATAGAATCGATCTTATTGCGATATTCCTGTTCTTTCTGCTGCACAAGTTCCAATTCACGTCTGGCTCTGGCCGACGTAGCATCTTGGCTGCCAGAATTTAACAAGCGACCAGAGGCATCTGTAACCGTAACTTTGCTGGGATCCATGCCATGCACCGCCGACGCAACAATATCAACAATCGCGTCAACTTCGCCCTGACCGAGGCCTCCTTTACGGGTAGTGACCACCACAGTAGCACTGGGTTCGGAGCGGGTACGGGCAAACACATTTTCTTTGGGCAATGCCAGGATCACTTTAGCCCGACTCACACTGTTAAGTTCTTCAATAGCATGCGCCAGATTCAATTCTTGGCTATGTTTGAGCCGTGCCTGTTCCATTCGCTGACTAACGCCAAAGCCAGAATCCTGATTTAAGAAATCCTTGTCTTCATTGGTGGTCGATACACCGGAGCGGCTCAGCAGCAGTTTCACTTGCTGATACTGGTCTTCTGGCACCTTGATAACATCGATATCAATTTTGTAAGGGATACGATTTTTATCCAGCACATCCAGCACTTGCACCTGCTGATCGGTATCCATTTTACCCAGCGGACGATATTCAGGCTCCTGCGCCCAGATCATGATAAATACAGCTAATGCCAAACAGATCGCCAAGACAAGGATCATACTGACTTGTCTCAACATATCGACACTGCCGAGCATGCCCATTACGCCGGACTTATTTTCCTGCTGGGCACCATTGTTGGTGCTAGGAAGAGTGGCGTTATTTTCTGCGACTAATTCTGTACTCACGTTAAATTCCCGCTATCGTGCTAATGGTGATTTATACCGGCATACTCATAATTTCTTTATAGGCTTCAACCAGCTTATTTCGAACCTGCACAGTGGCCTCAAAGGCAACGCTCGCCTTTTCTCGGGCAATCACTGTGTCTGACAAACTCACGCTGGTATCACCCATATCTAGACGGCTGGCGAGGCTAGAAGAGGTGGACTGTAATTCACTGACATGGCCCACAGCCTGACTCAACAAATTCGCAAAATCTGCACCACTGGTGTTATTCACTTGGCGCAAAGGTGAAGAGGATATAGGGTTAGGTGTGATTTCACCTTGCAATGACTGCATTTCTTGCAGTAGAGGGTTGCCACCGATTTGCATGATGTCGTCTCCTGTCGTCAGCCATTTGACGGCTTATCTGTAGATAAGCTGAGTAATGCAAGAAGGTTGCCAAAGATTAATGATTGGGGAAAAGATAATAAACGACAGGTTAACAAAACGGCAGCTCAAGGCTGCCATCGTGGTGATAAGCGGCGGTTAAGAGGCCTACGCGGGTAACTCAATCCCCATTTCCCGCATTCTAGCCATCTTGTATCTTAAGGTTCGAGCACTAATGCCCAGTTTTTCTGCCACTAACTTGCGGCTGCCATGACACTGATTGAGTGTCTCGAGGATAATCATATGTTCTTGTGCTTTAAGTTCATCCCCAAGGCCATCGGGTACATCGCTAGCCACATCGTTGTTAGTCTGTGCAACATCTTGCAGATCAATGACAATATCAGCAGCGTCAATCAGCTGATTACGATGTAGGATCAAGGCACGTTGAATCACATTATCCAGCTCACGCACATTCCCTGGCCAACGATGGCTCAACAGACGCCTTAGCGCGCTGTCAGAAAACGTTGGCATTGGCTGAATACTGCTGCTCTGGGCGTGTCGCTGCAACAAGTGTTTTGCCAGTGGCACAATATCGCCAGGCCGCTGACATAACGCTGGCCACGCCAGCGGAAAAACATTGATACGGTAATAAAGATCTTCACGAAAATCGCCTTTAGCAACCATCTCTTTCAAGTCACGGTTGGAAGTGGCTAACACTCTGACGTCTAACTTGATAGTTTTACGGCCGCCCAGCCGTTCCACTTCACGTTCCTGCAATACCCGCAATAGCTTAGCTTGCAAACCGAGATCCATTTCTGAGATCTCATCCAACAACAAGGTACCTAACTGCGCTTGTTCAAATTTACCAGGACAAGCCTGATAAGCTCCGGTAAACGCGCCTTTTTCATAGCCAAATAAGGTCGCTTCCAGCATGTTTTCAGGGATTGCAGCGCAGTTAATTGCCACAAATGGTGCATCAGCTCGAGGACTCTTCTGGTGGATATATCTTGCCAGAACCTCTTTGCCGGAGCCGCTAGGGCCGAGGATCATCACTGAGGCATCAGAGGCCGCAACGCGGCCAGCAAGCTCTAGCAATGCCACACTTTTGTCGTCTGCCACTACGGGAGCCCCGGTGCTGGCTTTTGGCCGTAAATAGCGGCTGACCTGATTGAGCAACACCTCTGGGGCAAATGGTTTTGCCAGATAATCCACCGCCCCCAGCTTAATTGCACTGACTGCGCTATCTATGGTGGCATAAGCAGTCATCAGCAATACGGGGATCGATGAATGATACTGTTTGAGGTAATCCAGCAGCCCCAGACCACCGATCCCAGGCATCTGCACGTCACTGATCACCATGTCAAACTGGCATTTTTTCAGTGCGACAATCGCGTCTTCCGCGCTTGCCACATCAACACATTGAAAACTGGCCATCAGTAAGGTGTCCAACAAAGCTTCCCGCAGAGAAACATCGTCCTCTACTAATAAGATCCGGATATCGTTCATGCGTTGTTGTCTCCAGAGATGTTGTTATCAATAAGCGGTAACATCAGCGTAAAACTGCAACCCTGACCGGGTTCACAACTGAGTGATAACTGTCCACCATGACTCTTCACCACTGACTGCACAACCGCAAGCCCCAGCCCCGTGCCATGTGTTTTGGTGGTATAAAACGGTTCCAGCACTTTGTGCTGGAGTTTTTTATCCAGTCCATGACCATTATCGGCAACGGTTAAACTGATGCTATCGGTGGCGCGACGCACCTGTAGCACAATCTCGCTAGCCTGGGCTTCAACACTGTTCATCACCAGATTGTTAATGGCGGAACTGAGGCCATGTAGGTTTGCAAGGATCTCACCATCACTAAGGATTTCGGCGGTCAAAACTACCTGGCGTTTGCCACAAATAGGCTCACAATTCATCATCACTTGTTGTACCACAGCTGACATTTGCACCCTTTCGCCTAGCTGTTCCTGTTTACCTTTGGCAATTAACAGCATGTCATTTACTTGCCGTTCAAGTTCACCTAGGCGACCAAGCAGTTTTTCCTGAAAGCGGTGACGTGAAGGCTGATCTAAGCGGGGATTGCCAAGATTCGAGGCATACAGTAATGCTGCAGATAACGGCGTGCGGATCTGGTGCGCCAAGTTGGCCACCATCTTTCCCAATGCGGATAAACGTTGCAGATGAGATAGATTCTGTTGCAACAAGCGAGTTTCAGTAAGGTCAGTGATCATGATCAGCTGACCCGGCTCAGGAGTAAGCGGTGTGATCGCCAGTTTCACCCGGCGGCCATTACGTAATGACACTTCATGTCCATCGTCTTTACGGGGCGCAAATGAGCGATTGATGATGCTGAGCCAACGCTCACCCACTAATGGGATATCCAGTAACGATTCCGCCACCGGATTGGCATCAGTCACTATGCCATCGCCATTAAGAATAACCACACCGGAAGGCATAGCCTGCAGTATATGCCCCATTCTGTTGGACATATTGGCGGCTTCCTTCACCTGGATCCATTGGTGTCCCCTATGGGAGATGGTTTCCAGCTGAGCAAGTGGTTGAGCAGCCATAAGAACCCCGTCAAAAAAATGCTGTTAACGAGGTAAAGCAGGTTTTATGCCAATAAATAATAGTTAAAAATCAGTAAGTTTGAACTTACTCTTTACTCATACCGTACTTACGCATCTTTTCAACTAAGGTGGTACGACGGATCCCCAGCATCTCGGCGGCACGGGCGACAACGTTATCTTGTTGATCTAAGGCCTGGCGGATCATGTCGATTTCCAACTCCGCCAACAGATCTTTAAGGTTAACACCTTCCGGTGGTAACTCGCTTGGGAAGCGGGTTTCAGGGATTTCTACCGGTTCATCATCACTAAAAATGGATGCCAACGCATCGCGTTCCTGCATCTCTTCACTGACATCTACAGAATATTCTGGGCCATCAATGTAGCGATATTTCACTGGTAAATCATTAACATCCACCAGCCCGCCCGGATAGAGAATCGTTAATCGTTCAACGAGATTGGAAAGTTCTCGGACATTGCCGGCCCAACCGTGCTCTTTAAGTGAATCAATCGCGCGTTGGGTAAAACGTACACGCCCTTTGCCTTCATTAAAGACCCGACTGACTAACTCTTGCAGCAATAGTGGAATATCATCTTTGCGCTCGGTCAGCGGTGGCATTTCTATTGGGAAAACATTCAGCCGATAGAACAAGTCTTCACGGAACTCACCCGCTTCGATCATGGCTTCCAAATTACGGTGAGTAGCAGCGACTACCCGTACATTCGCTTGAATTGCTTTGGCACCACCGACCCGTTCAAAAACCCGTTCCTGCAATACCCGTAACAGTTTCACCTGCATCTGCAACGGCATATCACCAATTTCATCCAGGAACAACGTCCCGCCTTCTGCCAATTCAAAACGCCCTTTACGAGCACTGATAGCCCCGGTGAACGAGCCTTTTTCATGGCCAAACAATTCACTTTCCAGCAACTCAGGAGGAATTGCCCCACAGTTCACGGGAATAAACGGACCATCGCGGCGCTCAGATAAATAATGGATATTACGGGCAACCACTTCTTTACCTGTCCCAGAGGGGCCAGTCACCAACACTGTTGCCCCAGACTCGGCGACTTGACTAATCAGGTGCCGAACATGGGCGATACCTTCACTACGGCCAACTAAGCTACGGAAGAGCTTAGTCTGATTCGCACTTGTCGGCACTTGCGGGCGCTTTATCTGCCCATAGACTTGGCAATAGTGCAGCAGTTCCGTCACCTGCGCATAGCTCAAAGGTTCATCAATGTTTCCCAGGATATTACTGGCAGCAAGCTCAAGCTTGCCGTAACTAAGAATAGGTTGCCAAGGAAGTCGGTTACTCAAAGCGTCGATCTGGGACTTTTCTAAGCACTCAGGAAGTAAAACCAAGGCCCGGCAACGTAACTCGGGTGTCAGTTTTTCCGCCACATCAGCAGCGATGAGATCCACCTGTTCCCCAATAAACTCCAACACACAGCTTAAGCGACTGGAACGCTCCGATGGATTACCGACAAGTAAAATTCGTTGATCTGTTTGCATCATTCAGTAGGCCGCTACGGTCTGATAATTATAGGTAATTATTTAATCTAATTGTTTTTGTGTGTCCAAAACCCATCACGAGACACAACTTATTATTCACGTTTATAGCGAAAGCCACAGCCATGCTGAATATTGTATTATCGGCAGGACATAAGCAACCCCGCGATCGATTTTATGTCTCAAACATTAAGATTTTAGACCAAATAGCGAAAGCCTACTGACAGAAGCGTCAAAAACATGACGACCGTTAAAAAATAGGCGCCCATTTTGGCGCCTATTTGTACAAACTCATTGAAGATTAAGCATGTTCTTTGTTGGCAGTGAGATAGTGCTTATCTGCCGGAATGGCATCCCATGCTTCTTTTATTTCTCTAATGATGGCGGTGACATCATCAAGTGCGACAGGATCGTTATTGACATTGGCTTCAGTGATCCGCCGAATAGCAAAATCATAAAGGCGATCTAGATTGGCAGCAATCTCACCGCCCGCCTCCATGTTAAGACTATTTTTTAGCCCAGTAATAATGCCAATAGCTTTATTAATGTATACACCTTTAGCCGCCAAATTGTGCTGCTCAATGGCAAAACGGCTTTGGGCCAGCCGTTCTAAAGCCCCGTTAAACATCAATTGGACAATGCGATGGGGCGAAGCTACTGCAATTTCACTTTCTAACGATACCTTACGATATGACTGCAGTGAACCTCTCATAATTACCTACCTGTTTGCATCTACGGACTTATAAATATTCAACTGATTCTTACTTTTCTGCATCACTGAAAGCAGATCTTGGCGATGTTGACGGATATCCATCGCTTTTTTTCAAATTTTCCTGAAAGAACCAACTGCTCATTCAACAACTGAGTATCTTTTTCCTCATTAAGATAAGCTGTTAGCAGTATTTGACGCCTGCGCACCATGTCTTGCAAATTTGATACCAAAATATCCGTATCTTCACTTTCAACGGGAGCAGCGAGCAATTGCGTAAGTAATTGGTCAAGCTGTTGATTTAATTCCTTTAATTCACCATTGTCAGCCATATCTCATTCCATCAATTATTTTTTCACTACGCCAGGAAGAGAAGATAATGCACTTACGACGCTTGAACCCTGGGAATTCAAATTACCCACCACTAAATCCATGGCATTGAACTGCTTAGTTAGCCTAGCTTGCAGCAAGTTCATCTTGATATCCAAAGATTCCCTTTGTTTATCAAGGCGCTTCTGTTCTTTGGTATACGAATCATTGCGGGAATCAATCAGACCACCAGATTTCACGTATCCCTTAACAATCTCATCCAGTGATGTTGCAATACCGCCGTCACTTGTATCCGCGGCAAACAGCGAAGCAATATCGCCCATTCTATTTGCCACCGCGTCATCCAACTTAGTAGAGTCGGTGTCGACCACTAACTTCCCGTATCTGTCAGTAGTGATACCAATATCATATAACGCAATAGAACCACTGTCGGTATTAACTCTGTTACTGAGTTTTGAACGGATCTGAGATTCAAGTGAACGCACCAACGAATCACCTTGCAATGCGCCAGCTGTTTCAGTATCAACATCGTAGGATGACAGCGCACTAATTTTATCCATCAGTGAATTATAAGCGTCAACGAACCCCTGAATATTACTTTTAACACCGTCATTATCTTGCGCAACAGTCACTGTTGTAGTTTGTGATGGATCGGCATCGCTGAGATCTAGCGTAACGCCGCTGATAGCATTCTCGATTTTATTGCTTTGAGATGTCAGAGTCTGACCATCAATGTGGATCACCGAATTAGCGGCGGACTGCAAAGTTTCCAGATTACCGCTACCAAACATGGTAGAGAGCTCGGCCCCAGAGGGAGTGACCGTCATCTGATTATCTGTTCCGGTATTGTCTGAGGTAAAAACTAAGCGACTACCGGCATCAGTGCTGATGACAGTAGCAGTTACACCTACATTGTCGCTAGCACTATTAATTTTGTCGGCAATATTGGCAAGGGTATCAGTGCCCGCGACATCCACGGTAAACTCACTACCACTTATCGCAAATTTTAAGCTGCCACTACCAATGGCCGCTGAAGCATCAGACGTTGCTAGACCCGCCAGTTTTTGCGACTTCGCCAACGAGTCGACGACTATGTTATATGAACCAGATGCAGCATTTTTATCTGCTGTAGCAGTAAAATAATTATCCTTACTTTGAGTAACTTTACGTAAATTCAACGCGTCACCAGAATTGAGTTTACTTAAAGCATCCTGAAACGAAGACAGTGCGCTTTTCAGTGACCCAATAGCTGACACTTTAGAATCTAGGGTATTTTCTCTATCATCCAGCAACGCTTTCTTTGGCGTACGTTCAGCGCTGACCAAAGTATCTACGATATTCGTAATATTCAAGCCAGAACCGATGCCTGTTGATGTAATAGCCATTATACCCTCCTTCGTGAAGTGACTTCGTTATGCTTCTGTTTTCATCAGTAAACCATCAGCAACTTCCGACAGTTTTTCCGCCAGTTTCAGCGCTTCTTCTGATGGTATTTGCCTAATCACGTCACCAGAATTCATATCTAACACACTGACGACACTTTTACCGGACTTATCGTCAACGCGAAACTCTAACCCTTTGCGCATCAAATCCATCGTGTGCGAAAGTTGCTCAGTAACACTCTGAAGCTGCTCTGGAGTGGTCGCATCTTGGACAGATGACGCTGAAGTGCCAGTTGAGTCCTTAGTTTCTGTCGTTTTCTGTAACGCCAATTCTGATGAGGTCAAAGACTTGGTTTTTGGCGAAGTCTGAACAACATCAGGCTTGGTAATTGCGGCGTTAGATGAACTGACATTTAAATCAATCATCGTTACCTCCATTAAGCATTCAATAACCGATTATCTATAACATAGTAAAAAGGAGCTTCGTGTCACCGAATCTCCCTTACACCACGTTGTCCAGAGTGTTCCCTGAAACTAATTACAACAGTGACAGCGCGACTTGAGGCAACTGATTAGCCTGTGACAGCATCGCCGCACCAGTCTGCTGCAGCACTTGATACTTGGTCATGGAAGACGTTTCTTTGGCGAAATCGACGTCCACAATACGGCTCTTAGCATCAGCTACGTTAGCCTGTACGTTCTGGCTGTTGCTGATGTTATAGGACAAACGGTTCTGAACCGCACCTAGCTTACCACGTTGAGTATCAATGGTTTTGATGGCAGCATCAATTTTTGCCAGCGCAGATGTACGATTTGCTGACGTTGCCACAGCTAAAGAACCGACACCAAGAGCAGAAGAATCTGTTTTAGCAACAGTTACTGTAACATTTTCACCGCTCTGGTGACCCACTTGGAAACTTTTACCACTGGCAAAAGTGCCATCCAACAATTTGGTATCACCGAAAGCCGTATTGCTACCAATAGCAGAGATTTCGGCACTTAACGCATCCATTTCGTCCTTGATGGAAGACAAATCCGCAGTACTGTTAGCACCGTTACCTGCTTGCACTGTCAAGTCACGCATACGCTGCAACATGTTGGTCTGTTGTTGCATCGCACCTTCTGAAATTTGTGCAATAGAAATCGCGTCATTGGCATTACGCATACCAACATCCAAACCATTAATCTGGCTGTTGAGTCGGTCTGAAATCGCCAACCCTGCTGCGTCATCTTTGGCGCTGTTGATACGCAAACCAGAAGACAACCGCTCCATTGAAGTCGCCAGCGCACTATTTGATTGATTGACGTTCTTCTGAGCTTTCATTGAAGTGACGTTAGTATTTACGGTAATAGCCATAACAATTTCCTCTTTCTACCTGACTTAGGAATATCTAGCCTGTCTTGATGCTTAAGCCAGGCGGATTTAACTGGTTACAGTCTATTTAACGGCACATACTTCAAGAGCTTTAGAAATTTTTATTGCAAATTAAAAAATTTTTTTAAGATATTGTTTATAAAATAATTAATCCACGTCCAATTACGGGCGTGGATTATACCAATCATCAATCAAGCGCTCATTATTGCAGCAAGCTTAATGCCACTTGAGGTAACTGATTTGCCTGTGACAGCATCGCCGCCCCGGTTTGTTGCAGCACCTGATTTTTCGTCATGGTAGAGGTTTCTTTGGCGAAGTCCACATCCACGATACGACTCTTGGCATCGGCCACGTTAGCCTGTACGTTTTGGCTGTTACTGATGTTGTAGGACAAACGGTTTTGAACCGCACCCAGTTTGCCACGTTGGGTATCAATGGACTTAATCGCCGCATCAATTTTTGTTAATGCAGAGGTTCGACCCACAGAAGAATTAATGGTTAAAGATGCGACAGACAACGAAGTTGAATCTAACTTACCAACAGAAACCGTGATGGTTTCATCGCCTTGATGCCCAACCTGGAAGACTTTACCTGAAGCAAAATCACCGGTTAACAACTTAGTATCACCGAATGCAGTACTATTGCCAATCGCTGAAATTTCATCACGCAAAGCATCCATTTCGTCTTGGATAGAAGCTAAGTCTGCCGTACTGTTAGCACCGTTTGCCGCCTGAACCGTTAAATCACGCATACGTTGCAACATGTTGGTTTGTTCTTGCATCGCGCCTTCAGAAATCTGCGCAATAGAGATGGCGTCATTAGCATTGCGCATACCGACATCGAGACCGCGGATCTGGCTGTTGAGGCGATCTGAAATTGCCAGACCAGCCGCATCGTCTTTAGCGCTGTTAATGCGCAAGCCAGAAGACAACCGCTCCATTGAAGTCGATAACGCACTGCTAGATGAGTTCAGGTTTTTTGTGCCTTCATGGAAGTCACGTTCGTATTAACAGTAATAGCCATGTAAAATTCCTCTTCCTAGTTTTCACGCCAAGACTCGGAGCTTGGCTAACTTAGTTAACAAGTTTTCGATGAACCAACTTTGCCAGTCCTTAACGAGAACGCTCAAAGCTGACGCCATATTCCTTACAAGTAATCAAACAGCGAAACAGAGCCTACTTTGCTAAACAGGCTTGATACTGCATTCGTTGCCAACTGTTGTTTCTGGTATTCGGTTACAGCAGAGGCGTAGTCCAAATCCTGTAAAACTGATAGCGCAGAACTGTTAACTAACTTAGTATCCGCATGGTTGTCGGAATAACTGTCCAAGCTACTGAGACTGGTCCCGGCTTGGCTACGACCGATGCGGATCTGATCTACGCCACTATCAAAGTTATTCAAGAGTTGTGCCAACTGTGCTTTTCCGGCTGGAGTGTTGATCTCATCGCCATTTTCAAACAGATCAATCGTCTGCTGCACAGTGTCAAAAATGCTGACAGAGTCCTGCGGCGCAATAGAAAAACTGTCGCCCGCGTTCGGCGAACCGTCGACAGAAACATCTATCCCATTGAAAGATATTGGATTTGTTGGATCGAAATTGTTAATAGTTGTCACTAAAGAGCTGGCAGAATCGAAGACTTGTACATCAAGGCCACCACTGCCGTTATCGATAAAACTAAAGCTGTAGTCCCCAGGAACATAGCTTGCTGGATCACTGATAGTCGTAGAATTGACAGAAAATTCACCGGTCTGAGCCGCCGAATAATTGACGCTAAAATCACCCATTGCGTTGGGCGCCTTCATAAATGCAGCATCGCCGGCAATATTAGTTGGCATGGCAATCCCTGCGGCAACTAACGCAGTACGCACACCGCTGTCGCCGCTGTAAACCATGTTACCGCTATTATCAAAAGCAAAGGGTTGAGTATCGCTTTTAGCCCCAGCGAAGAGATAATTACCTGATTCATCCTGAGAATTGGCAATCGCTTGTAATTCCGCCAAACTACTGCGCAGTTCATCGGCAAATCCTTGCCGCTCATCGGCGGTATAAGTACCATTCACCGCCGCCAACATGCGATCGCGGATTGACATTGACAAGGATTCGGCATCGCCTAATTGGCTTTCAGCCAATGACAAATGCTTATTTGCATAGTCAATATTTTTCTGAAACTGTTGGATCAGTGAATTTTGCTGATTCAGGTTATCAATGCCAATTGCAGCCACAGGATCGTCTCCCGCAGTGTTGACCTGCTTACCGCTGGAAAGCTGATCCATTAGCTTAGAGGTCTGTGTTTGGCTGCGATTAAGGCTGGAAACGTTCTGATTAAACATCTGTGCGGTGGATATACGCATGATCACCACTCCTACTGAACAGCATTAAATAAAGTGTCAAAAATCGAATTCGCTGTAGTCATAATTCGCGCAGAAGCCATATACGCCTGCTGAAACCTCATCAGGTTGGCCGCTTCTTCATCAAGGTTGACGCCAGATTCAGATTGCACCCGGTTATAAGCCTGGTCGTAAATGCTCTGGGCTGAGTTCATGCTGACTTCGGCGGCTTTCGTTTGGCTACCCACATTCAGCTTGGTCTGCTGAAAAACGTCAGCCAAAGTGGCTTTACCGCCTTCCATTATTTTGCTGTCAGCCAAATCGGCCATCGCCACGGCGTTGCGGTTGTCACCCACTGCAAAGCTCAGATCAAAAGTAAATGAGTCAGTGCCGCCCGAGAGTGAATCCAATTGAAAGGTAAAACCGTTGTCGCTGATCTGCGGTGGATTACCAGTAGCAGCGCCAAAGCTTACTACCGTACCAGCGGCGTCTAACGCCTGATAAGTTGGCGGGACAACAGAGGAATCAATAGTGTATGTCAGTTCAGTCCCGGTCTTGGGAAACGTCGCCGCGCTACGATTATCAATACTGACCAGCGATAATTCGGTGTTACCACTGTTAGCGGCATCAGCACTAATGGTTGGTGAGGCAGCGGCAACGCCTTTAGGATCCGTCATTTCGACTTGCAGGGTGCCAGCGGCATTAGCTGTAGGACGGATCTCAAACCGATCACCAGCAGCTAACGTTCCAGAATTAATATTGATAGCAAAACCCTCTGCACCTTCTAGCGTTGTGCCATTAAGTGTCAGATTCGTCACCGTCCCAGTTTGATTATTAGTCAGTTCGTAAGTACCACTGCTGGTATAGCGCAACAGGTAACTATCTCCGGTAAGCGCGCCGACATCATCTAACGTGGCACTGAGGAGAGCAGTACCAGTATTGGTGGAATAGGCACCGACCCGACCTTGAGCCATGAGCGGATCGTTGATATCAGTAAAAATATTCTGACCAACCTGACCGTTCAGATCGAACCCTTGTGCCTGGCAAGCTGTTAAACGCATCAGCCACCCCCAGTGCCATTTGCCCCAACTGCTGAGAAGCTGGTTGCAGCGTATTGTCTCGATAGTCGTAAAGTGCTCCGAGCTGGCCACCAAGCTTAGCGGCATCCACTTTTAACGTGCTGTTTCCCAATGTGTATGTCAGGTCTGACTCTGTTGGATAAGGGTCACCAGTAACGGTTCCCATCGACATGGCGACTTCACCAGACACCAGCATAAAAGAACTGCCCATCATGATGCTGCGGCCACCGTTATCCAGTGGGATAACATTCACTTCCGCGTACTGGCTCAGTTCCTTAATCAGCGCATCCTGTTTATCAAGCAGTTGCGGATCCTGCTTATCTGTTTTCATCAACTCTTTATTGATGTTGGCCATTTCAGTACTGATTTCGTTAACGCGGTCGGTGATACCAGAGATCTCATCGTTGGTTTGCTGCATCTGGTTATCAAGATAGCCATCCATCTGATTAAAGTTAGCCGCCAGTTGTTGTGCTGAACTTAGCACTGTCTGTCGAACGCCCAAATCAGAAGGCTGATCCGCCAAGTCATTCACGCTAGAAAAAACGAGTCCAACGAAGATGTTAAGGTACCGCCTGTTTTTGAAAGCAACTCATCAAGCCCGCTGAGTTTGTTGTAATGGGTCTCAGCTGTGCTCAGCGCAGTTTGGCCAATGCGCAGTTCCCGCGTGGCATAATCGTTATAGATACGTTTTACATCAGAGACATAAGTGCCAGTACCATAGTAGTTACCGCCCATGTACTGGGAGTTCTGACTCGCTTGAGTCACCACCTGCCGGTTGTAGCCCTCGGTGTTTATGTTGCTGATGTTATTACTGGTCACCCCAATCTGGGACTGGGCCGCCAGCACCCCGGTACGGGCAATGTTTAATAAATCAACAGACATGATGTAAACTCCTGTTGGCGGCGGTTACTGACCACCGTCCCCTTGTAAAAATTGTCCAAAATCGCTTTTGATACTTTGCAATACTTTCATCACTTTGCTGGCATATTGCGGATCTGTGGCATAGCCAGCTTCCGCAAGGCCTCGCACATATTGCGCCGGTTCAGCGGCAACCTCGCGTGCTTTGCTGTAGCGCTCACTTTGCGAAATCAACGCCACATAATCGTTGAAACTGTCCCGCAGATTGCCATAGACCCTGAAAGCAGCGTTTTCACGCACAGGTGTGCCCTTTTCATATTCCGTGGTCGCAGCGGTAGTGCTATTGCCAGACCAGCGACTATCGGCTTTGATGTTGAACAGGTTATTGCTGGGACGGCCATCCGTTGTTTTGACCATCTTCTGCCCCCAACCGGTTTCGAGTGCCGACTGAGCCAACAATACTTCAGGTGAAGTCCCCAGTTTTTCAGCTGCATCCCGCGCATAGGGATACAACACCTTCACAAAATCTTCCTGCGAACGAATATCGCCATGTTTATCCTGCGGCAAGGCTTTGCCGGTGAGGATGCTATCCAGGGTGTCATAATCCAATACCCCTGATTTTGTTGGCGACAATCCTTCGCTTTCACGGAGATTGGCGCGACTATCGCTAACACTGGTTCGCGGTCTATCCGCATGAGCCAGGCTGACTGCCTTGGGTCGATACGAAAAATGCAACGAGGCTTCAGTGCTGGCAGCCTTTGTGGCGGCAACCTGGGCCGGTTCCCCGACCTTAGCCGACAACATTGCTGGCTGATCCTGCGTGTTACGCAGCACTGAAGATGGTGTAATGCCAGAATCCTGAGGATCCAGTTGCTGCACCATCAGGTCAGCTAATCCCAACATGCCTTTTTTCGACAAATCGACAGACATCTGCTGGTCATGCATCTGCTCGTAAAACTTGGTGTACTGTGAATTCAGCGGATTATCTGCCTCAAACGCCGCATTGGCTTCACGCATGCTTTTCATCAGCATCTGCACAAAAATACTTTCAAACTGCCGCGCCACTTCTT
The DNA here is from genome assembly GCF_018394335.1 of Shewanella dokdonensis. Classification (NCBI taxonomy): domain Bacteria; kingdom Pseudomonadati; phylum Pseudomonadota; class Gammaproteobacteria; order Alteromonadales; family Shewanellaceae; genus Shewanella; species Shewanella dokdonensis. The sequence goes on from NZ_CP074572.1 coordinate 663,720, forward strand.
TCAGCGCAGACTTCTGATCCTTCTGGGCCTTGGCACGCAAGTTATCCAGGCCCGCGATGTCCAGAAATTGTGAGGAGTTTGAAAGCTGATCCATTGTGTATTCCGAGCCGTCAACAATCAGATAACGATAAGTTCACCATGCAAAGCTCCGGCCACTTTTAACGCTTCAAGGATCGCCAAGACATCAGATGGAGCTGCACCGACCATATTTACTGCGCGCACTAACTCATCCAACGTTGTTCCTGGATTGAACAGGAACATACGGCGGTTCTCTTGTGACACATCAATGGTGCTGTTAGGTGTTACCGCAGTATTGCCACCAGCCAGCGCATTAGGTTGAGAAACCTGCGCATTTTCGGCGATGGTCACCGTCAAGCCACCGTGAGTGATTGCAGCCGGTAACAGGCGTACATCTTTACCCACCACTATGGTGCCAGTACGGGAATTCACGATAACTTTTGCGGATTCATCGGCAGGCTCTACCTGAATATTTTCCAGTGTGGCAAGAAATGAAACCCGCTGAGACGGATCTCTTGGAGCACTGACTTGAATGGACGCGGCATCCAAAGGTTTGGCAATCCCGGGGCCCAACAGATTATTGATGGCATCGGCCGTCCTTTTGGCGGTGTCAAAATCGGCACTACGCAGGTTAAATGTGAGGTAGTCACCGGCGGCAAATGGACTGGCGACTTCACGCTCAATAATAGCGCCATTGGGAATGCGGCCCACTGTTGGCGTATTATTAACCACCTTGGATCCATCCATACCATCGGCACTAAAGCCACTAACCACTAAGCTCCCCTGTGCAATCGCATAAACGTTACCGTCAACACCGCGCAGGAACGTTTGTAACAGGCTGCCACCGCGCAGACTCTTGGCTTCACCAAGGCTTGATACTGTGACATCTATCATCTGCCCTGGTTTGATAAATGCGGGCATATCCGCATGTACCGCTACCACGGCACTGTTTTTGATCTTAGGCCGAACACTTTCCGGCAGATTGATGCCAAAGTTCTTCAACATCGTCTTAAATGTCTGTTCGGTATAACGGGTCTTTTCTCCAGTCCCCGGCAAGCCCACCACCAAACCATAACCAATCAATTGGTTTTCGCGTACGCCCTGGATATCTGCAATATCCTTAATACGTTCCGCCTGCACCGGCTGGCACAGCAGCAATCCGAGTAGTAGCCACCATACATTTTTCATCTATATTCTCCTTAGAATGGCCACCAGTCAGACATAAAGAATTTTGTCAACCAGCCCACTTTCTGAGAGTCGGCAAAGGTGCCGGTGCCACTGTATTGGATCCGCGCATTCGCAACCCGAGGAGACTGCACTGTGTTCTCTGTCGTAATGTCCTGGGGCCGAACAATACCGGTAATACGGATGAATTCGTCGCCATTATTGATGGTGATCCATTTTTCACCGCGGACCACCAGATTGCCGTTACCGAGCACCTGAATGACGTTGGCCGAGATCTCGCCAGACAAGCTGTTGCTCTGATCGGTATCAGCTGAGCGTGTGGTATCCATGCTGTCGCTATACCCCAAATCCAACGATTTGCCCTTGATGGTGACGTTGCTTCCCGCCGCTGTCAGCGGATTGACGGTCAAGTTGGAACCCTTTGAGATCTGGTTACCTGCGCTCTTTTTCGCCTGGGTTGATTCCACTAACTGAATCGTGACAATGTCACCGATACGATGTGCTTTAAGATCAGAAAACAGCGGAGTAGCGCGATTGTTGGTGAATATCGAGCCGGTTGGCACCAGTGGCGTGCTATTGTCATCGGGATAAACCGGCGCGTAATAGGGATCGTCAGCAATCGGCTTCTGTTGGCTTGAAGCGCAGGCACCAAGCAGTAGTACCGGCAACAATTTAATTAGTAACTTCATCACCTCACCCCATTAAAGGTTCTGGTTTACGTAGGCCAACATCTGGTCAACCGCCGAGATCACTTTAGAGTTCATTTCATAAACTCGTTGACTCTCAATCAGGTTCACCAACTCTTCAGTCACGTTAACATTGGAGGTTTCCAGAGAGCCCTGGCGTATGCTGCCCAAGCCGTCCAGCGAAGGCGTTCCCTGCACTGGAGTACCACTTGCCCCCGTTTCCAGATACAGGTTTTGTCCGATTGGTTGCAAACCGGATGGATTGATGAAATCTGACATCGTCAATTGACCCACCACTTGGTTTTCAGCATTGCCTGGGACTTTTACCGAAACTTCACCTTCTTCCGACACCGTGATACTCGTGGCGTTATCTGGGATAGTGATGCCCGGCTGCAACACATAACCTTCGCCAGACGTTACCATTTGCCCGGTATCATCTAAGGTAAACTGGCCGTTTCGGGTGTAAGCGGTAGTGCCATCTGGCATTTGGATTTCAAAAAAACCAGGGCCTTGGATCATCAGATCCATGGAGTTATCCGTAGTCTCCATATTCCCTTGGGAAAAGATTTTCTGAGTGGATACCACCTTGGTTCCCGCCCCCAGATTCAAGCCGTTAGGGAGCTTGGTGTTGGCAGCACTAATTCCCCCAGCTTGATTCACTGTCTGATACAACAGATCTTCAAACACCGCCCGCCCTTTTTTATAGCCGACGGTGCTAGCATTAGCGACGTTGTTGGAAATCACCGAAATATCGGTCTGCTGGGCATCTAGGCCAGTCTTACTGATCCATAAAGCGGGATGCATAATCGTTACTCCTAGCTAATGCGAACTAAGGCTGCAGCTGACTTATCGTTGTCCTCTGCGGTTTTCATCATTTTGACCTGCAGCTCAAACTGGCGCTGCAGACTGATCATGTTGACCATTTCTTCTACCGGGCTGACATTACTGCCCTCTACCGCCCCACTGACCACATTGACCGCAGCATCTGCTGCCACAGGTTGGCCGTTGAGTGTGCGGAATAACCCATCCTCACCCCGCATCAAGTTGCTATTTCCAGGATTTACCAATTTGATACGGCCAACATTTTCAATGACTTCGGGTGTTGCACCTTGTGGTCTGACAGAGATCGTGCCATCCGTAGCGATTTCTAGCTTCTGCACTGGCAAGGGAATATTAATAGGGCCGTTATCGCCCATCACCAGATGACCACCGCTGTTACGCAGCATGCCATTAACGTCAATATTCAGACTGCCCGCACGGGTATAAGCCTCACTGCCATCATCGGCTTGCACGGCAATCCATCCCTGATCCTTAACGGCAATATCCAGATTTCGCCCTGTGGTTTGTAACGGCCCAGATTTGTAATCAGATGACGGTAACTCAGTCATCGAAAACACCCGAGTAGGCAAGCCTTCGCCAAATGCCTGCATAGCTCGCGCCTGCGCCATGTCAGCCTTAAAGCCATCAGTGTTGGCATTTGCCAGGTTATTTGCCCGTACAGCCAGCGCATCCATGTTTTGCTTAGCGCCAGTCATCGCAATGTAGAGAAATTTGTCCACCAGTTGCCCCGTCAAAAAATGAGCTTACGTTGGATTAAGCAAACTTCATGCCACTGAATACAGGTATTTATAAGATAGGGAAAACGAAGAAAAACAAAAGGTTGAATAAACAGTAAAAGAGAAGCGGCAAGGTATTGCCGTTACAGGCAATACCGTTACCGCTTATAGAGAGATTAGCGGATCTGCAATACAGTTTGCTGTAGTGTGTTATTCACTTCCAGCGTTCTGGAGTTCGCCTGGAAATTACGTTGGGCTGAAATCAAATCCACCAATTCAGTGGTCAAATCCACGTTAGAACTTTCCAGATACGATGATTTGATGGCACCGAACACACCACTGTTAGCCTCACCCGCCAGTGCTTCACCGGATTCAAGGCTGGCTTTCCAAGAAGTATTACCTACTTGGGTCAACCCCTGTTCATTTGAGAACCGCGCCAGCGCAACGCGCGCCAGCGGCACTGTTGAGCCGTTACTGTACTTGGCCGAAATCAAACCATCGGCTCCCACTTCCACATTCGTCAAGCGGCCGACAGTAATACCATCTTGAGTCAGTTCCGTGGTGCTAAAACTTTCGGCATATTGTGTTGGCTGATTAAAACCGATGGAGATCTGTTGTGACCCCTCAGCGGCAGCACTCAATACATTTGCCCCCGAGATACCTAACTGCTGTGTAGTAATCACCGCCGGATCTGACCCTTTATAGGCGCCAGTAGCATCAAAGCTCAGTACCGCTCCGGTCCAACCACCAGTGGTTTGCGCAGTCCCAGTGCTATCAGCAGTGCCATCACCGTTGGTATCAGTCTGGTAAGTGCCCGCCGCGCCATCCAGATTTACCTGCTTGCCATCCACCGCATAAAATACCACCCAGTTACTTTCCCCGGTGTAAGCGCCGTTCTCCGGCTTAACAAAATAGGATGTCAGTGTATGTGACTCACCCAATGAGTCATATACCGTTACCGCCGTTGAGTTATTAAAGGTAGTGGAATCAGTAGGATCAAATGCCGCCGGATCTAATGCACTTGAATTGGAGTTCAAATTCATACTCATGGAGACATTCTGTGAAGCTTGAGGACTACCAGCTGTATCAGGGATCTGTACCGGTTTTGTGGTACTTAAACTGACCGATGCTGAGTTACCATCGGAATCCACCTGGAAACACTGTAAATAGTTGCCCTGGGAATCCACCAAGAAACCGTTTTCATCACGTTTAAAAGCCCCGGCTCTGGTGAACGAGAAATCTTGAGTATCAATGGACGAGGAGGTGACAAAAAAACCGTTACCGCTAATGGCCATATCCAGCGCATTATTGGTGGATTGCATATTTCCCTGATGGAACTGCTGCGCAACCTGAGTGGTTGTTACCCCACCACCAACAGCGGTTTTACTGTTAGAAAATATGGAGTTAGCATATACATCAGCAAACTCTGCACGGGATTCTTTAAACCCTGTAGTGTTCACGTTCGCAATGTTATTTGCTGTTGTGTTGAGATCTTTCTGCGCCGCGTTGATCCCGCTAAGAGCAATGTTAAAAGACATAATCCACCTCTTATATTTTTACTAATCGCCCGGTGTAGCCCGGCGCAAAAACTTAGCCTTCAGAAACCGCCAGGACATCCGACAGCGCGACGCCACCGATGCCACGCATGTTGAGTACGGCGCCAGAACTGGAGTTCAGCGACACGCTGCTCACATGACCATAAGTACTGACGTAAAGATCTTCCGATGTACCATCAATGACCCCATTAGCCTTGATGGTATATTGACCGACCGCCACGGCATTCCCGTTATTGTCCAGCCCATCCCAATTAACATCGACGTTGCCACCAGCACTACCATCAACCGTGAAAGTTCTGACCACCTGTCCGGTGGCATCCTGCACCGATACCTTAATCGCGTTGATTGGCGCACTGGTGCTGATAACCCCTCTGATACTTGGTTCATCAGCGGACAGATAAGCCGTACCTGATGGCACCAACACCTTCTGCCCCACCAGACCAGAAGCTTGCAGCGCCTGACTAGACGTCATTACGGTATTGAGGCTACTGATCTCATCATTCAGTTTGCCAATGCCATCTACAGTAGAAAAAGACGCCATCTGTGAAATCATCTGATCATTGTCTACAGGATTAGAAGGGTCTTGCATCGATAGCTGGGTACTTAGCAATGCGAAGAAATCTTCCTGACTCAACGACTGATTATTGCTAGCCTTGCTGGTGCTGCTGGTATCCGTTGTTGAAGAGTTTACCGAATTGATAGTACTCACGGCCTATCTCCTTTATTCACCGAGCCGCAGCGTCTGCTGTAGCATGGATTTAGTAGCATCCGCTACCTGCACATTCATCTGGTAAGAGCGGGAAGCAGAAATCATGTCTGCCATCTCTTCCACCACATTGACATTAGGTTTGTATATATAGCCATCCGCATCTGCTAACGGATGATCCGGTGAGTATTCCTTCACCAGCGGCTTGTCACTTTCAACAATGCCAGCCACCTTCACCGAATAGCCATCCTGTTGCTGTTGACCATTAGTTGCCTTTGCCAACTCCGCTTCAAACACCGGATGCCGGGCTTTGTAGGTTTGATCAATACTGCTTGAAACTGAATCAGCGTTGGCAATATTACTGGCGGTAGTGTTCAGTCGTACTGACTGAGCTGACATGCCGGAACCGGCAATATTAAAAATATTGAACAAGCTCATCATCAGTCTCCTCTGATAGCTTTTTTCATGCCGGAAAACTTACCGCCTAGGAATCCTAACGACATCTGGTACTCCAGCGCGTTCTGCATAAATGCCTGCTGTTCTTCCTGCATATCAACGGTATTGCCATCACCAGTATCAGGCTGATTAGGAATGCGGAATTTGACGTTTTCCTGTACCAGAGATTTCATATCAAAATGATTTTCTGAGGTTGCCGCCATCTGCATGCTCTGCTGTTTACCCACAGCACTCTGCAACGCAGCATTAAAGTCCACATCTCTAGCCCGGTAATTCGGCGTGTCAGCGTTCGCTATGTTGCTAGACAACACTTCAGCACGCTGCGCACGGATCCCAAGCGTGTACTGATGAATGCCCAACGCTTTATCAAAACTGATCGCCATAAAACCGCCTCTCACTGGATAGTTTGTCAAAACAAAGCAAACTATGTGCCAAGGATTATGTATCACCCTGAAAACTTTTAGCATCAACAGAGTAAGCGCTATAACACAGGCAATAAAAATGCCAGCTAAGTTGCTGGCATTTTTATTTTATTAATAATCAATCGGTTACATCTATATTTTGCGTTGGTAATAGATCCCGGGGTTGCAACGGATCATCTCAAACTCGTCAGAGAGTCCGGCAATCGACTCTGACGCCCCCAGAAACAGGATGCCTTTGGGATTAAGAGCGGCAGCAAATTGCCGCAGGATTTTTGCCTTAGCTTCCGGGGCAAAATAGATCAGTACATTGCGGCAAAAGATAATGTCAAATTTACCTAGCAGCGTGTAACTCTCAAGCAAGTTGTGGGCGCGAAAACTCACCAAACGTCTAACATTATCCTTCACCCGCATGTTGCCACCGGGCAAGGTATCAAAAAACTGGCGTTTACGTTCATCGGACAAACCACGTCCCAACGCTAGGTTGTCATACTCAGCGTTCTTGCAACGTTCCAACATGGAAGGAGACAGATCGGTCGCTAAAATTGAGGCACTGCCAGGTAAGCCGCCCAAGCGACGTTGCTGATATTCCAGAATCGTCATCGCCAGAGAATAAGGTTCTTGCCCAGACGAGCAGGCCGCCGACCAGATTTTCAGCGGACGCCCTAATTTGGCAAATTGCGGCAAAATATTATTCGAGAGTAATTCAAAAGGATAACGGTCACGAAACCACAAGGTTTCGTTAGTTGTCATCGCATCGATAACTTCTGCCCGTAGTTGTCGTTCGGTCGGTCGCATCGACTGCTTCACCACATCCGACAACGATGGCAAGCCGTATTTTCCCATTAATGGTGCCAAGCGGCTACGTACCAGATATTGCTTATTATCACCTAGCACAATGCCACTGTGTTGTTCCAAAAACAGCCGGAACTGGTTGTACTCGGTTTCTGCAAGAGATTTATCTGGCACCTTGATATCCCATCTTCATATAACATACAGGCGTATAGCAATACGCTAATGCCTCCTAGCAAACGCCGCGTTATACAGCAGCGCTGCTGGCAACACAAGTCACCGTTAACAATCTTTACCCAAGATCACTGTTAGCAAATCATGACAAAGTCAGATGTTTGTCAACGGCGGCGGCCAATTCATCCGGATTAAACTTGGCGATAAAGTCGTTAGCGCCAACTTTCTGTACCATAGCATGATTGAACACCCCACTGAGCGAAGTATGCAACACGACTTTAATATCCTTCAGTTTTGGATCATCACGGATCTCTGCCGTCAGCGTATATCCGTCCATTTCCGGCATTTCAATATCAGAAATAATCAGCGGAATTTCTCGCGCAACATTATCCATTTCAGCCGCAATCACCTTAAGTCGTTCTAACGCTTCCCGGCCATCTTTGGCAGTATCTATCTGCAAGTTCAACGAAGACAAGGCTCGCACTATCTGCTTGCGCGCTACCGCAGAATCATCCACCACCATAATATGGAAATTCTGTTCACGGTCGATATTAATTGCACTATCAACTTCTTCGCTGATCTCAGTTTTTGCCGGTGAAATTTCATCGAGAATTTTTTCTACATCGAGAATCTCTATCAGTTCGCCGTCAATTTCTGTTACTGCGGTCAGATAAGAGTAGCGACCAGCACCTTGTGGCGGTGGCATCATCTCTGACCAGTTCATATTGATAATACGTTCCACCGACTGCACTAAAAAACCCTGCACACTGCGGTTATATTCTGAAATAATGATGAAACAGTTTTTCAGATCCTCAATCGGCCGTCCACCGGTTGCGGCGCCCAAATCAATCACGGAAATAGTGGAACCTCGAATGTGGGCAACGCCCTTCACATAAGGGTTCAATTTTGGCAGTGTTGTTAATGGCGGGCACTGCAATACCTCTTTTACCTTGAAAACGTTAATACCGAAACGCTGACGCCCATTTAATTTGAATAACAGCAATTCAAGACGGTTCTGCCCTACCAGTTGGGTTCTTTTGTTGACTGATTCAAGAATGCCTGACATAAGCCTGCCTTGTATATCTGCGGGTATAAAATCCCTTCCGTTTTTCGGAAAGGCACGTAACTTGCTGTGGTTGTTTCATACAGCCTTTAAGTCAAAGTTCTGACGCCATTAAATCCTTTCCCTATTTAAGGGGTAGAGGACTGTTGAAGTATAAGTGTAAATCAGCTATTCAAACCAGCTTACAAATGATGAAACTAAATTTAGCATACATTTTTTTATACACACTATTGTGGACTAACATAGCCTTAGCTCAGCAGCCGGTTACTCCTGATGTATCGGCCATAGAATCGTTAGCTAAAGATGTGGTGGCAAAAAGGTCAGCACGCCAGCATCAGCAAGAGTCAATATTACGCCACAAGCACTCGACAGTCGGCTAGCGATCCCGCGTTGCAGTTCTCCTATAACAGCAGAACTCGCATCAGATAGAGAAATTAGCCGTAACAACACGGTGCGGATCAGCTGTGATAGTCCAGATCTCAGCTATCCATGGCAAATTTATCTGTCAGTACGCGTTGATATCAGTTATCCAGTGGTGGTGGCCAAAGAAACGCTGGCGCCAGGCACGGTACTGTCTGCGGCCCTGATGGAGCTGCGCTATGTGGATCAGTACAGTGTCAACGGTGAGCAGTTCAGTAATGTTCAACAATTAACGGGTACCCGACTGAAACGACGCGTAGCCAAGGATTATCCGATTTTTGGCAGCAATATCTGTGTTGTCTGTAAGGGCGATACGGTCTCAATTATTGCCAGAACGGAACAATTTCAGATAAAAACTGTTGGCGTAGCGGAAGAAGATGGTAACCTTGGTGGACAGATCCGGGTAAAAAATATCCGTTCAAACAAAACAATAGATGCGATTGTCACCCGCGTAGGTGAAGTTCAGGTAAAAATGTAAAAAAGTTCTCAAGCCTGGAGACGCATTGCCGATAATAGAGTTAGACATTTATTCAAGGGTGTTGGAGCCACAAGGCTATGGACATTAAACAACTGCAAAATCAGCCTCGGGTAAACTCAACAACTGTTACCCCTAGCAACAGTAAAGCGACCGGGAAAACCGACACTGCAACCGTTGCCAACAATGACGATTCCGTTGTTGTTTCTGCTCAGGCCCAGCAATTACAGGGGATGCAAAACCGAATTGCGACTATGCCAGAGATGGATATGCAAAAAGTTGCCGAAATTAAGCTAGCTATTTCCGAAGGTCGCTATAAAGTGGATCCGGAAAAACTGGCTAACAATATCGCCCAGTTTGAAAGCGACATGGTAGATCTTGATCAGGAGTCCTGATGCCACAAGCGCAAGACCTGGAAAGCATGTTAAAACAACAGACGACCACACTTGGTCGTCTGTTGTCGCTGATTGATGCCGAAACCAAAGCATTGGTAGAACGCGATGCCGATACACTATTGCAACTCGCCGCAGAAAAACAGCAAGTGCTAGAACACGTCGCCAAGATTGATAAATCACTGGCTGAACATCCGCACAAGCAACAACTCACCCAAGCACCACTGTCAAAGCAGGTAGCAGATGCCAAAAGTTTGCTGGCCGTATGCCAACAAAAAATTTGGCTAACGGCAAGCTAATAGAGCTATGTGCCGCTAGCGTCAATCGACTAGCACAGGCACTACAGATGAGTCGTAACGCTAACAGCCTGACTTATGATGACAAGGGAAAAACCTCGACTATCTCATCTCTGGGAAATGACCTGGAAGCCTGACCATCAAATCAACATGCTAGATTTCTGTAATGTTATTGCCTCTTAGCGAAGAAAACGGCAAGACGTTGCCGCCTTGCCGCTACTTGATTTTGCTGATTTGACCTCAAAAATAGGTGATCTCTTTTACGCGCTGAGGCCGATTCTGCTGCTGGTAGAGTTGCCATACATTGGCAAAATCCAGCTCTAGTTCTGTTACATAATTGTCACCAGCAGGATAACTGCGAACCACGCGCGCACCGCGGATCATCCCACTGACAGAAACCTTGACGTTATCAGATTTCAGCATCCAATCACCAACTTTACTCTCAGCCGTTAGTTGTTGCCCATAAACCTGTTCAGCCAACTCCCGGTATGCGGCAATTTTTGATGCCTGCATAGCCATCAGCACTCTTTCAGAGGCATTTTTTGATGGTTGTGAAGCCAGCGGCGCATAGCCCACCGCCGTAATTTTTGGGAAAGATTCCGGTGGCACCGGTTCCCACTGCACATAACGGTCACGAGTCGTGCAGCCAGCCAGCATTATCAGAGCCAATAAAGGCAGCCATCGTCTCATTTTGTTTCTCCTAACAGATGCACCTTATCATCACCATCCGCACTGTTGCGATATAACAGGCCCTGCTTGGAAACAACTAATTGTGAAGGCAACAGATAATCCGGTAACGCCTGTTGCGGCACATAAAGTTGTGCGGTTGACACCACCTTGTTACTCGACAGTGTGACAATCCGGCTGTTGATCACTATGCCATGACGCGCCAAACTCACAGTAGAAACCAGTACCTGGTCCACCGAAATATTCGCCGGAAGTTTTTGCCAGTCACGGCTCAATAAAAAATCACCCTGCGGCGTTACTCGCACAGCATCGGCGACATTCAGATCCACCAGATTGAATCCCATCTGCTGCATCCCGGCCATGAGCCCTTGTTGCAATTGCGCCGCCAAATTATCAGTACTCTGCAAATCCTCTACCATAACAGGAGTTGCCACCAATAATGGCTGAGATTGATCTAAGACATCACTGTAACGTACCAGTTCTCTAGCGAGTTGTGTTGTTACATCAATGATGCCAGCTTTGGTGGTTGCCGCAGGTTCTGGCACAGGCACCGCAGTCTGACTACAGCCAGTCAACAGTAATGCCATGAGGGTTATCTTGATTTTCATATCAGTTCCATTAGCAATATTTCCAAGAATCCGGGAAACAATACTCTGCGCTCTTCCCTGTATCGGCACGGCCACGCCACACTTAAGCAATTTTGCCATCTTTAAACACAGTTCACTGGCATAAATTTTGAATATCACGAACCAGAATCTATGCCTTCTGCCAGATTTTTGGCCAATACGGGAACCGTCACCATGAAACACGTGTTTTGCTTGCTGTTATTGCTCGGCCTCAGTATCCCCTGCCAGGCTTACTGGGTCGAAGCAACTGGCGATGCCAAGATAGTCAATGGTGATAGTAGCAAAGCCCGTGAAATAGCCATACAAAATGCATTACGCATGGCGCTGCTGCAAAATGGAGGCAATTTTCAGGCCAGCCAAGTCGTCAGTAATGGTAATCTGACCACACAAGCATTGGAGTTATCTGCGGCTGCCAATGTCAAAACGGTGGAATTACTCAACGAACAGAAAGATGGCGAACGACTGATAGTGACCATCAAGGTCGATTTACAGGCAAACGATGCGCAATCGTGTAGCAATGACGGACTTAAAGCGGCCATACTCATTCCGCAAACACTGCTGTATGACCGTAGTCAGTTGCGCTATGGTCGACTGGAAAAACTTCCCTCAGTGTTATCACAGCATCTTGCCGCTATGCTCAAGAAAAACTCCGCTTTTAGCTTTCCTCTTACCTTGGCCGAGAAACAAGTCGACATTCCAACGCCAACCGCAGCAGGATTAAGGATACCCACAATTGTCAGTGAAATGACGGACAGCCAGTATCTGTTATTGCCAGAATTACTCGACATATCGGTTGCACCAGCGACCTCCGCACCATTAGGGCTCTGGCAGCATGATCCACTGCGGCAATTCCAACTCAGACTGACACTTTACCATGGGATCAGTGGTGAAATTCTCTGGCAGCATGATTATGCGACCAATGCCGCCTGGGAGTTTGATAAAACCGCCATGGTCAATCCAACATCCAGCGAGTTCTGGCAATCAGCCTACGGTGAAAACATCAGCGCTGTGCTGCAACAATCAGTCACAGATATTGATCAGGTGCTCAACTGCCGTCCATTATTAGCGCAGATTATCGCCCGCGACAATAGCCGAGTCATCCTCAATATTGGCCGACAAAATGGCGTTAAAAAGGGCGATAAATTTAAAATTGCCATGCAGTACAATGTCAATGATCAACTTAATCGACCGCATGCACTGGCAACTGCCACGCCAGTCACTGTCACCATTGATCAGACATCGGAGACAACCGCTACTGCACTTATTAATGGTGAACACGCAGCACTGAATATTCAGGTAAACGATATTGCGCTTAAGAAATAAGCGGTTAGATTTCAAATCTTTTATTGAAAGCAAAATCCAGTATAATCACTGCCGTCTCCTCATAGCTCAACAGGATAGAGCAGTTGCCTCCTAAGCGACCGATCGGGGTTCGAGTCCCTGTGGGGAGACCAAATAGGCACTTTTTATTATAATTATCAAATAGTTATAAAAATCGTTAAATTCTGTGCCGCATATGTGCCGCCTCGCGACAGACAAATTTTTCAATTTTTTTAATAGCTTACGCTAAAAAGCCGTTTTTGCCTGTTCCGTGCAAAAATTGGACTATTCAATCAAATTTCGATAGTTTTCATTCATCATGGATAACACAGAAAGTGCTGTCAGAATGGAAGATCTATTTGCTCAGTTTGTGGATAGTGATGCAGTCAGCCAAATCATTTCCAATACCCCAATTGAGTTGCAAGCATATGCACTCGCTGTTGCGGATCTAAACGAATTTCCATTACCCAAATCAACAGTCGAGTTCATCGATGGAAAGCCATACTTTCAAGAACTAGAAATTCCGTTCACAGCTGGACTTACTGATCTCCGTAAAATCGACGCTAACAGTGATATTGTCAGCCAATTAGCGAAAGTTGAAGGTATACGTGAACGCTTGAAAGTTCAGCATGAAAATAATATTCAGGCCTACATTGGATTGTTTGCCCCATTGCGTGATTTACCGCTGGTCAAAGATATGGATCTCATACGGCAGTTTTCTAACGCTGACTCATTAGCTAATGGCTTTGCTCCCATTATTGCTCAAAGCCAATCTATCAACATGCTCCCGCAATACAGCCAAACAGCGCAATTCAGATTGCAATCAGCCCTCGCCTGCAAAATGGCTGGACTAGCTAAACCAGCTGAACAGCTGTTTAACTTAGTGATTCAGTCACAGCTCATTGAACAAAATGTAGGTTATCAAACTCTACTCGATGAATTGAGCAATCAGATTGGTGCAGCAAAAGTGGCGGCAACATTTGCGATGAAAGGAAACAGTAAGCGCCATGAAAAAAACAGGCAAAGAAAGGAATTTGCTCTAAGGCTATATCGCCAAAAGCCATACTTAAACCCCAAACAAGCGACTAAAAATCACTATGCCAAAATCGCAAAGCACGCTGAAAGCATTGGTTATCCGTTTTCGATTTCAGGTGATGAAACTGTTTATCGTTGGTTTCTAGAGGAATCGAAAAAGAGAAGAATTAGATTCCATTACTCCCCCAATTTACCTATAGTGCAGATAGGCGCCCGCCACACTTGCACGCGAGTGAAAACAGGCACAAGGTAAACACCTCATATATTTGTTCAGTTTGACCAACACTTTTCATAATTAAATCGGGTTGAGAAAGCTGCCATAATCGCGTGTGGTAATGCTTGTTAGCATAATGCTCTCAATCCGTGGAGCTTGATTATGAAAACACTGAAACCACTGATTTACTCTATCCATTCAAAAGCCAAATCAACTTTGGATACATGTCCATCCAAATCACAGTTGTATGAGCTAGTCGCAGCCTATCTAAATAAAAAATCGTATGCAGCACTGTCAGAGATGAATTTTAAATCATCTATAGATGAGGCAATTCATGCGCCAAGCAAAGCAATAAACAACTGCTTAAGCAGAGCAAAGCTATTGGGTATTAACAACGATATTGCAGAAATAGTTGTAAGCATTATTAGCATGGAACTGACCAACTCTGCTCCTAAAATATCGGCTACAGAACTTAATTGGCTCGCCATTGAGCGTTTTAGCGAAGACGAAGCAAACTCATCGTCAGACAATCTGTTAGATCAATTAAGACAATGTGCAGATGAAGGGAACAAAGAATCCAAGTTATTGCTTCTACTATGGCTTTGCCATGAGCAACAGAAGTACATTGACTTCAGGGGAAGCAAATACTGGTATGAGCAGAAAGCAAGTGGAAAGGCACTTCCTGAAGAGCAAAACAAATGGGCTGATAACTATCAGCGTTATGCTCAAATAAAAACGCAGCTTGATGAGCTAATTAGAAATAATTCCGCTGAAGATTTAGCGGTACCAGACACAGACGCCATGCTCCACAGTGGGGATGTATCACCACTCAATCAGCAACCACTCTACCGACTCAGAGCAATAGACGCTATTGAGACCATATTCAGCACTTATCCCGAAGTAGAGGACGAAAATCCGCGTATCACACTCAGTTGGCTCAAGCTGGAAGCGTTGCAGTGTCCTAATCGCAGTTCAATTGAAGATATTATCGAACATCTAACTGATGTTACTGAAATTCATGCTTGGGCAGAGTTTGCCCAAACTCACGGTATAGACCTAACTACTGATGACTATACAGCCATAGATACTAACACTGGTGAAGTATGGGATGCAGACCATGATGCGCCGATAGATATCTTTGGATATGGCGCTATCACTTTACCGACTCTCCCTGAAAAAGACCATTTAGCCGTTGAACAACAGTTAGACACTATGAAAAAAATTTATAAATTTTATTCATAGTTAACATATAGTTGGGATGTGTGTCTAAGGGTTAGACACATTGTTTTAACCCTTAGAAACGCATACATCTCAACCTTTCCTTTTTACGCTTGCTCCTGAATTACAAACATTAATCAGGAGTTACCATGAACAATTCACTTTTAACCCCGCAACAAGTGGCTGAGATGCTCGGCGTCACTGAAGGCACTCTGTCAGTGTGGCGCTGTACTGGCCGCTACCCTCTCCGCTTTGTCAAAGTTGGTCGCCGTGTGATGTATCGCCAAACCGACATTGACGCATTCATTGATGGGAGGGTTTATGAACACACTCTCTAATCTCGTTACGCTGCTAACCCACTTAATGATGTTGTTTCAGCTAATCAGAATTCGTGACGTAATAAAGCTTCGGCCTGAAGACTTACCGTTATCAATGAGAAATCCCGTAACGGAACAACCAAAATTAAACGATGAGTACTCGTTAACGGGTACATCGGCCAAAATCCCGTTAACGGGTTCGGTACTCGTTAACAAGTCCAAGCCACCGTTACGAGAACCGCGCCGTTACTTAACAGGTACAACCGTTACCGAATCTAGACCGAACGCTAAACCGAATTCGGTAGTTGATACGGAGGGCGAACCGAATGAGTAACCGAATCACTCACCGAACCGTTAACCAAACGGAAAACCGAACAGACCGAATTGATACCAAACTAAGCACCGAACAAATCGACCTGCTGCTTTGGTTAGCTAATGGTAATTCGGTCGACCTTTGTACTGAAGTTTGCCCTGACCTCGGAACAGTGGCCGAATTGGAAGGATTTGCCGGTCATTTTTTAAAGCGCACTATCTACCGCCTTAAACGGGAAGGACTCACCCAAGAACGGGATCTATTCGTAACGGGGTTACGCTGGACATCACTCACACTAAACAGCAAAGGTCGACAGCTCGCTGAACAGTTGGAGGGACAAACTTATGCCTGAAGTCCATCCAGACGATCCTAAATGGCTTAACGGCCAACTTAACGGGCTGCCTGATGCGTTCAAAAAGCGCATTATGGAAGAGTATGTAAAGCAGCCAACCCGACAAGCATCGAACCTGAGTATTATCAATGTTCGCGAAGCGATAGCGGAGATCCTTGGCAAGGATGGACACGTTTACACCATTAACGTGGAAGACCGAGATCACCGCCTAATAGCTAGGAAGCGCGCCCGTAATTGCTTAACCCTGTTTAATGGAACCAATAGGCAACTGATACCCGCTTACCACGCAATCACCCACTTTATTACTGCGCTCAACATCGCGCCCAAGCCACTCAATAAAGATGTTCGGGAAGCGTTAGCCACTGGAACCCTTAACGAGATGCAGGCGTTAAAGGTGCGTGGTGTTATTAACCGCGCTATGGATGAACGTTGGTGGCAACAGAAACTTGCCGTGCAACATGGCCGCCAGATTGAAAGCATCGCTCGCCGCCTAAACTTGGTTAACAAGCAACGCGGCATCTATATCAGCGATGTATCTAAAGCGTTGTACGACAACCAGCGCTGGCATACGCAAAACTTCCTGCAAGAAACCATCGCCACCAATGAAGACGGTTACAGCAAAAGCCTTGCTGAACTCTCTAGCCTCAACGTATCGAATCCCAAAATCCGCCACGCTGAGTTAATGGTCAGAATGCGCGGCTTTGAAGAATATGCAGAGAGTAACCAATACGCTGCCCTATTCCTTACCATGACTTGCCCGTCCAAATATCACCGAGCTTTTTCAAAATCAGGTGCGGCCAATCCAACGTGGGAAGGTGCAACGCCGCTGGATGGACAAAAATACCTTTGCAGCACATTTGCCAGAATCCGCGCAGAAATGAAACGGCAAGCCATTGCCACATTCGGCTTTCGTGTTGCCGAACCAAATCATGACGGCACACCGCACTGGCACTTGTTACTATTCCTCAAATCTGAACAGCAACAAGCCTTGATAGACATCTTTCAACACTATTGCTTTGAAGAAGACGGCGATGAAAAAGGCGCAGCAGAGCATAGATTTACTGTAAAGCACATCGACCCAAACAAAGGATCAGCTACGGGCTATATTGCCAAATACATCTCTAAGAATATTGATGGTGAAGGCATAGATGAAGATAGCTATGGCGAAGATGCAAAAACGTCTGCTATTCGCGTTCGTGCGTGGGCATCCTGTTGGGGTATTCGCCAGTTTCAACAAATCGGCGGTGCGGGCGTAACACCGTGGCGCGAGTTACGCCGTTTAAAAGCGATTTCAGAAAATGGCCTAGAATGGATTGAAGAAATCCGCCAAGCAGCAGACCAAAGCGATTGGCAGCGTTACACCGAGCTGATGGGCGGCGTGTTCTGTAAGCGTGATGAACAAACCATTCGCCCGTTATACCAACAGCAACAAATCAACAAGCAAAATCCTGAATCCATTCCGGAAAATCCCGCAATGGATTGCTGCAATCCTGCAATAAGCACGGGAATCAGCCCTGAAATGACTCAGGAATCATCCAGCAATCCCGTTACTGAAATCCAGCAATCAATCCAGAAACATGCAGTAATGAGCAGTTCCAATGCCGAAAACGTGCAGCTAACAATTCCCGAAAATTTCGGCAATTTGCAACAATGCAAAACCAACCGCTACGGCGATGAAATACTAACTAGAATCAAAGGAATCGTGAGCTTTGGGGTTGAAGTGGTCACCCGCGCCCATGAATGGACACTATCGCGGTCAGTCGGCACCGACCGCTCTTACTTGGAGTTCTGTCAATAAGTGTACTAATGAAGAATATATTATTGATTTTAAGTTTGTATTCTGAAAAACTTAAAAAGTTTCACAAAAACATTGATTTTTAAACCGAAAAAATTGTGAACTTCATCAAATTTCAAGAGGTCTTACCGTGGAAAAAATTATTGCATCAGAAATTCCTCCCAATGGCCTAGATAGTGAACTCATAGATATAATAGAAAGAAATGTTTGTCGACTTCAACTACAAGAATCAATCCTTTATTATGGCTTTCCTGTATTCAAAGATTATGACAATATTTCTATAAAGTCTAAGTTTTGCATCCTATCAAAAAAACACGGAATTATATTATTAGAAACTGCAACCAACAATAATATCAACGAAAAAGACCAGAATCTCAGCCAGCTATTTAATATTTTAGATTCCACTCTTAAAAAGAGCAAAAAGCTCAGGGTTAAAAAAAGAGATATCGCGATTGGACTAGAAAGCTATATTTATACAAATGATAATAAATTCGATACTATCGACTTAGAAAATGATTGTATAAATTCTCATGCTGAGTTATTAGAAACCATTTCTGACTTGGCGACTGATGCAATAAATGATGATTTATTTGATGAATGCCGCTCAATTATTGAGGGGGCAAAAGCACTTACGAAATATTCAAAAAGAACAAAACAATCTGATGACCCGACAACCAAATTAAATATTTTAATCGCCCTAGAAGAAGAAATTCAAAATTTTGATGAAGACCAGAGAAAGATAGCAATAAGTTTAATTAATGGCCCGCAGAGAATTAGAGGTTTAGCGGGCTCAGGAAAAACGGTTGTCCTTGCTATGAAGGCTGCCCATATACACCTGCAGCATCCAGAAAAGAAAATATTATTTACTTTCTATACAAAAAGTCTTTACGGGTTAATAAGAGATTCCATTTCAAACTTCTATAGACATTTTAGTGGCCACGAACCAAATTGGGATTATATAGACGTGTTACATTCATGGGGCGGAAGAACTATCGATGGAGTGTACTACAATGCATGCTCTGATAATTCAATATTACCCATGAGCTTTTCAGAGGCGAAAATTTCAAAGCCTAGCGATCCATTTAGTGCTGTATGCAAAAAAATAGAAAATAAAGAAATTAACCAAAAATACGATTATATTTTGATAGATGAAGCACAAGACTTACCTAATGAGTTTTTCCATATATGCTATAAATTAGCAATAGGCGAGTCTGGCGAGAGTAAAAATATAGTTTGGGCTTATGACGATCTTCAATCTATATTCAATGTTTATCAAAGAACCCCTACAGAGCTTTTTGGTAAAGATGAAAAAAATGAGCCAAAAGTCGATCTAGAAAAATTCAAATTGAATTTAAGGTTCAACCAAAGTAATGACCTTGTTTTATATAAATGTTACAGAAACCCTCTAGAGGTATTAGTAACAGCACATGCCCTTGGATTTGGAATATATTCTGACAAACCTGTTCAAATGTTAGAGAACAGAGAACATTGGGAAGATGTAGGTTACAGTGTTGAAGAGAACTTAGAATTAGAGGTTGGTAGTCAAACCATCATAAAAAGGGATGTTTCCAATAGTCCGCTATCAATTTACCAATATCAATCAAAAACAGACATTATACAGTATGAAAAATTTGGAAACATAGATGATGAATGTAGATGGATTACAAATAATATTGAAAAACTAATTAACGAAGGAATAAAGCAACATGATATTTTAGTTATTTGTTTAGATGATAGATATGCAAAAAGATATTTTTCAAGAATATCAACTAATTTAGCCTATAAATCTATAAGATCTAATAATTTATTAATTTCAAGCTCTGCTGCACCTCCATTTTTATTAGATGAAATGGTAACACTTTCAACTGTTCATAGAGCTAAAGGTAACGAAGCTGCGGTGGTGTTTTGTGCAGGTATAGATGCTTTATATTTTCAAAGAAATATTCGTAGTGGAAGAAATAAAATATTTACAGCATTTACAAGAACTAAAGCTTGGCTCAAAGTGTCTGGAGTAGGTAACGCCGCCCAATTTTTCTTCGATGAAATTGAAACGAGTTTACACAATTCACCTAGTCTAATATTCAATGTACCGGATAAAAAAGAAATAGAAACGATTCAGAGAGATCTGAATAGTAAACCACAAGAATTGAGAAAGTTGCAAAAGCTATATAACGACCTACTTGAGAAAGGTTTTACCGAAGAAGAAATTCAAATGGAGTTAGATTTAACAAAGGGAGAGTTTTGATTTGTTAGCTAAATTTAATCAAAATATCATGAAATGTATAACACTGGCTAATGAGCGTAATATACTTGCCCAAGCAGGTTCAACTACATCTCTAAAATCATCTCCAAGATTTTTAGCAACATCTAGAGAAGCTACGTCATACAGGCAGTTATATGATGCAGGATTAGAAACTCAGAATTTTAATTTAATGTTATACGATCAATCTTTTTTTCAATTTGCAATTGTGAGTTCCGAAGAAAACTTATCAGTAAGGTTAGCCTATTACCCAAATCCTTACATATTCATAGAGCACATAAATGAAAAAAATGATGCTCTTTCATTATTAGATATTGGAGAGCTTACTCATGAAGAATATGAACAGTTAATATCAGAAAGTACATGTTATTCCGAAATACCTATTATTAGATATGATCTATCAACAGAACAATATTGTGAAAATTACCATCCTACAGCCCACTTTCACATTGGCTTTAATTCAGAAAGTCGCTGGCCAGTCAGAAGAGTACTTTCTCCTTTAGCATTTTTTCTAAACATAATTAAGAACTATTACATAGATATCTGGATTAAAGCTGAAGTTAGTAAAACCCCTTTGAAAACGAATTAGAAACCATTTACAAAAAGAAGTTTTAGATTGTTTAATTTTAGATGAAGAATATTTCAAACCAACTGATGAGCAGAGACTTTACTTCACCTAAAATTAAAAATAAACATCAAAATATATTGCCACCTTTTAATAAAGCCAAAGAGTTGAAGGCAAAATATTAAAAAACCACACAACCACAATGATAGATAGAATAAAATATGAATTTAGGAACACAAAAAATATCAAATATATTAAAATCTTTTATATCAGGAATGATATTAACATTTTTCACAAGAAGAACATTAAAAGAACATTTAAAAACTCTTTTATTTATTTTAACTGCTTCATTTATATTTGTATTTTGCATTTCACTTACGTACCACTACAAACTAGAGAATAGTGATGGCATAATTTTAAAGATAGAAAACTACCTTTTTGATAAATTACTAGGATATTTATCAATAGAAAAATTTTTATTTATAATATCAACAATAGCGATATCATTTTTTGCTTTTTTTGTCGTGACTGGCTAGTTAAAAACCAAAAAGCTAGGACAAAAATATCAAGCGAAATTTTGACAGAAGAACTTGAAAGAAACTCAAAAGCCGTCATAACAACTTTGACAAACTTTTTAAGCACCATTTTAAAAATATTTATGTGCCTGACATTATCTTTTTATATTTTTTCAAAAATAGGAAGTAGCAGACTAATAGAAGAAACTCACATTTCTAATTTCCAACACACTCTTTTATATACTTTCTCATTTTTCTTGCTTGATGTTATTTTATTTTTACTTCAAAAATACCTTTTAACAAAAATAGATAGTGATTTAAACAGGGTAAATGTTAGTTAATTTTTCAAAAAGCTCAACCCTTTCACATTTAGAGAGCAGATTAACTTCTCTAACTAACCTATCGACCTTCGACTCATGCTGCGCAGCACCCAACAGTTGCGCAGTAGTGATACCTAACTCATGCCTCACCTGCTCAATATCCAAGTGGGCATATGTACTGGCAGTAATGCTGATATCGCTGTGGCCTAACAGCTTACTGGTGGTTTGAATGTTGCCGCCGCGCATCACGCTCCAACTGGCGATAGTGCGGCGAAGATCATGGATGGTGACACTCTCACCTCTCCCCTCGCCGCGTAAGCCCGCCTTTTCGGTAATGCGATGCCAGAAGCTCCGTTCGCCTGAGCGTTCGGTGACATGGCCGACTTTGGTAAGTAAAGAGGGGAAGACATATTTCTGCCCTGCTTCAGCATTGGCACTGCGGCGCTGGAGAATTTCCATTGCTTCTTTAGTGAGTGGCACAGCATGCGCTTTTTGGCTTTCATCTTCGATGTGGGGATCAACCAGATGCCACGCTGATGATCGATCTCGCGCCATTCCATGCTAAGCACACAGCTTTTACGTTGCCCGGTGAGCAACAGCATCATCACGATATCGCGGTGAATTTCGGGTTCATCTTCCAAGGCGGCAAGTAAGCGCCGCACTTCATCTTGATTGAGTATGCGCTCGCGTTTGGTTTCGGTGAGCTTTTTGATATGGGTAAACGGATTGTGGCTTTGCCCTGCATACATCGACTTGAGCAAGGTAAGACATTTATTGCGCACCGCTGCCGAGCTTTTTACCAACACCTTTTTGAGTAGGTTTTCTGCCGAGCTAACATCTATGGCCGTAACCTGTAAGCGGCCTATTGGCGCTTTTAGATGGTTTGCCCATGTTGAGCGGGCATCTTGCAGCGACTTAATGCGGCGTTCGCCAATCTTAATCTTGATTTGAAATTCGGCTTCCCATGCATCAAACAGTTGTTGCACAGTCATGGCAAGCGCGGCTTGCCGCTCTAGTTCCTCTTTTGCAAGGCGCTTAGCTTCATTGGGGTTTTCACCTTGCGAAAACTGGTAAGCAATCTGCTTCGCCATACGCCGCGCGTTCTCAATAGTCACATTAGGAAACTCGCCAATCGTGACGGATGTGTCTCCCTAAGTGTTTACGGCGAAAACGAAAAACCTTTTTCCTGACGGCATAACCTCTAAAATCAGACCGTTAACTGATTCTCTATGGCCTAAATCAGCAATTCGATAACGTTTTTGGTCGATTTTTAGCTGTTCGAAACAACGTTTTGTGAAGCTATTTTCAGTTATCATAATAACTTAACCCCAAATTCTGTGCCGCCTATGTGCCGCCTTAGGGGTTAATTTAGCATAAATTTGGTTAAAATACAGACAAGTCAATTTTGACTATCTATATGAAAAATATAGATTAGTTAATTTTGGTTAAGGCGGGTTAAACTTCAGGTTATCTCCTGTGGGGAGACCAGTCAGCAATGCCACAATGTAATAGACGTACCAATAAAGGCTAATAAATGACTGAACTATTCCAAGCTAACTTCAATATCATAAAGCAGCGTTGGCCAGAGGCTGCGGAAATTCTTCAACACCAACAGATTGAGAATATTGACGCAGCCTTGGTTAGTGGTGCCAACCAAACTATCAGCGTAAATGGCATTCAATTAAGTAGCCGCCATAATCGATTAGCAGAAACACAGCTGTTTCTCAGCACTTTACCGGCATCAGCAACCCAGGCCACTATGTACGGTTTTGGTATGGGAGACGTACCGTATATTGCGTTAGATGAAGCCAGATTGAGCAAGCTTACGATCTGTATTCTTAATCCGGCGATTTTTGCCCTGGTCTTAAGCTACACCGACCATACCCCATGGCTGCAACATCCAGGCGTAGAACTGGACTTACAGCCTTCGCAGATGCAGCTAAAGACACCTTATATTGCCATAACACCGGATTTGGAATTGGTGTCAGATGACAATGCTAGGCTGCGGGATTTGTTACAGTACGAACTCAACCGAGAACATGCTAATCGCAGACATAGAGCAGATGACCCCGC
Source organism: Shewanella dokdonensis (assembly GCF_018394335.1). Classification (NCBI taxonomy): domain Bacteria; kingdom Pseudomonadati; phylum Pseudomonadota; class Gammaproteobacteria; order Alteromonadales; family Shewanellaceae; genus Shewanella; species Shewanella dokdonensis. Next base: position 687,524 of record NZ_CP074572.1, read on the forward strand.
CATCATCGAGCGTTTTGAGGCCAATAAAGAAGCTTTCGAGCAAGATCCAGATGTCATGGCGTTAACGTCACGCTTTACTCAAGACAAAGCTATTGTCATCGCTTCTGGACCATCTTTAGAAGAACATTATGAAAAACTGGCTGAGATCAGCATTCGCTCACAACATCCCATTATTGTAGCGGTAGACACCGCGCTACACGGACTGCTACACCACGGGATAAAACCTGATATTGTAGTCGCTATCGACGGTCTTATATCGGAATACCATCTGCCGTTACAACAGACGGCAGGTATTAGCCTCGTCTACCAACCGAGGTTAAGGCCAGAAATTATCCAGCAATGGCAAGGCCCCCGATATAACGCATTGGGTCATAGTCATCTCTATGATAAACAAGCAGAAAAATACCCTGAAAAAACCAGGCTTTACACCAATGGCAGTGTACTGCACCCAGCAGTAGATCTTGCAATTAAACTGGGATGTAAGGAAATAACCTTATGTGGTGCAGATTTTTGTTTTTGCAATAATAAATCACATGCTTTCTGGCAAGATTTTGCGGCTACATCCAGCGATGAACAGACTAAAGCCTGGGCAACTAATCTACAAAAATCAGTTAATGAAAGCGGTCACTGGGTCGTCAATGGTGTTGGTGAAAAAGTGGCAACATCACTCAACCTATGCGCCTATCTGCGAAACCTTGAAAACTATATTTCAAAAGTGAGCCACGTTAAATTTTACCGTTCCAGCCTCGCTGGTGCCGATATTCTTGGCACTCAATTCAAGGAGCTCTGATGTCAGATATTTGCCAATTATTTATTGAAACGGCCAACACTTTCCGTATTGGTCAGGAAGTAAAAGCATCTGAAATGTTTGGTAAATGCATTGACCAATTACAGCTCGCGCTACAGAAACCGTCGTTAGCCAAGCAGCTAATGCCATTGATGCCGATGCTATTAAATGCTCAGGAAAACAGAGACTGGTTGGGGTTAGCAGACACCATTGAATATGAGGTTCTGCCAATATTTTCAAAGGTGTAAACTAACAAACTATCAGGAATTGTATCGCCGTGCCGATAACAAGGCTGTAGCAATTTTAAGGATACCAGCGTCATGAGTCAGCCCCATTTTATCGCCGAAGTTTCCAGCAATCACCACCGTGATTTGGCGCGTTGTATTGAATTTATCAAAGCGGCGGCCGATATCGGGTGCGATTCGGTGAAATTTCAATTGTTTAAAATCGATGAACTTTTTGCTCCGGAAATTCTCAGTAGAAGTGAAATGCACCGCAAACGCAAAGAGTGGGAACTACCGGTTTCCTTTCTACCTGAGCTGAAACAAGCCTGTGATCAGTACCAAATCCAATTTTCTTGCACACCATTTTATCTGCAAGCAGTTGCCGAGCTAAAACCTTACGTAGACTTTTATAAAATCGCTTCATACGAACTGTTATGGGATGAACTGCTAATTACCTGTGCAGCAACCGGATTACCGGTAGTTATTTCTACAGGCATGGCCACGATTGATGAGATAGACCACGCTGTTATGGTACTGAAAAATGCAGGATGTAACGACATTACGCTACTACATTGCGTGTCAGCTTATCCAACACCAGAGAACGAGTGCAACTTGGCAGTACTGGGAACGTTCCGCGAACGTTACAAGGTCAAGGTTGGTTGGTCGGATCATTCGGTATCGAGCGCTGTCATTAACCGGGCCGTACATCACTGGCAAGCAGATTGCATTGAATTCCATATAGATTTAGATAAAACCGGAGCAGAATACGCAGCCGGACACTGTTGGTTACCACAACAGATGGCACCCGTTATTGCCGCAGCCAAACGTAGCACCATCATCGACGGCTCGGGTAATAAACAATTTGTACCCAGCGAAGCCGATGATCGTGACTGGCGCGCCGATCCTAGCGATGGTTTAAGACCTATGAGAACCATCAGAAATGACTTTAATCCAAACAAGTAAACGAAATTTTATCGTTAATTAAGAGCTAGTATTATGGTAATAAACACTCAGAGCATCGCATCCAAGATACGCAAAGATATTATTTGGTCCATCTATCATGCTCGCTCAGGTCATCCTGGTGGCTCTTTATCGTGTGTAGACATTGTCACAGTGCTCTTCCACCAGCAAATGTCTGGGCCATCACTATCAGAATCTGTAGAAAAAGATGATGTTTTTATTATGTCAAAAGGTCACGCGGCACCTACGCTCTATGCTGCGGCAGCAAGTAAAAATATACTGTCACATGAATCACTTAAGACACTACGTAAAATTAATTCTCCTCTGCAAGGGCACCCTGATGTAGCACAAACACCATGGGTACACGTGAGTACTGGCTCGTTAGGTCAAGGTGTATCCGTTGCCACAGGAATAGCCAAAGGGTTCAAACTTAAAAGAGTCAACAACAAGTATATGCGCTGCTTGGAGATGGTGAATTGCAGGAAGGACAAGTTTGGGAAGCCGCAATGTTTGCCGCACAGCATAAGCTCGATAACCTCACCATTATTATTGATTACAACAAACTCCAAAGTGATGCGCGCAATAGTGAGATATGTGGACTTGAACCTTTACTTGATAGGTGGATTGCGTTTGGGTGCGACGTATTAGAAGTCGATGGGCATGATCATTCAGCGCTTAAACAAGCCTTTGAAGTTAAACATACCAATAAACCTAAGGTCATTATTGCTCACACGATTAAGGGAAAAGGGGTCGATTTTATGGAGGATAAGCCTCTATGGCATGGCAGTGTAACACTCTCAACAGAACAATATAACGATGCAATGCGTGCTCTTGGCTGCACAGATGCGGAATTGGAGGCCTACCATAATGTCAAATAATCCTAGTTTAGTCGGACAGCAAGTAAACTCATTACGGGAAGCATTCGGCATTGCATTAACAGAACTTGCTAACACAGATGACAAAATTTTAGTTATGGATGCTGATGTTGCTGGCGGCACCGGTACACACCATTTTAGAAGCGCTTATCCAGAACGTTTTATTCAATGCGGTATAGCCGAACAAAATATGATTAGCGCCGCGGCAGGATTGGCTATTACGGGATTCAAACCCTTCGTTACAACTTTTGCGACATTTATGCTTAGAGGGATTGAACAAATACGGTTATCAGTAGCATATTCAAAAAAATGTGAAATTCGTTGCTAGCCATCCAGGGTTAGATGTTGGCCCAGATGGCGCATCAGCACAGTGTATTGAAGATATGGCCTGTATGAGAGCCATTCCTTCGATGGTTGTACTCTCTCCAGCAGATGCTTATGAAATCACGGCAGCTACCAAAGTACTAGCAAACTACAACGGCCCAGCTTACATGAGAAGTGGTCGCAGCCCTTGTCCAAACGTATTTGCTGAAGAACCCCACTTTGAAATAGGTAAAGGTTACGTACTACATGAGGGTTGTGATATCACCATTATCAGTTGTGGAGTGATGACACACAGGGCACTATCGGCAGCAAAGGCATTAGAGAGGAAAGTAAGTGTGAGAGTATTACACATGCCTTCAATCAAACCGATAGATCGCGAAAAAATTATTGATGCTTGTCAGGAAACCAAAGCCATTATCACATGCGAGGATCACTCCATTATTGGAGGGTTGGGCTCAGCCGTTGCTGAAGTCATCGCAGAGAGTGCAACTGCTACTCCGTTGTACCGCATGGGCCTACAAGACGTTATTGGTCGTTCTGGCGAACCGGATGAATTAGCAACCTTTTATGGACTGAATACTGAAAGTATTGTCCAAAAGGTCATTGCCATTAATAAGGAAACAAACCATGACTAGCCATGTTGTCCTAATTACTGGAGCGACAGGTGGTGTCGGAAAGGCCTTGAGCTATTGCTTTGCAACCAAAGGGTATCTGGTGGCAATTGGTTACCATAGCAATAAACAGCAGGCTGAAAATCTAGCTGCTGAATTAAATGCTAAAGGTTATCAAACGTTGGCCATTAATATCGATTATCGTTCAAGAAACACCATCCAACAGTCGCTACTAGCAATTGAAAATTACTTTGGTAGTAAGGTATCAATCTTGATTAATAATGGTGCGATTGCGCAAGAGAAGCCGTTTGCCACTATCACAGACAGTGACTGGCAAACAATGCTTGATATCAATCTCCAAGGACCTTTCCGAGCGACACAAGAAGTGTTGCCCTTTATGCAACAGCAGCATTGGGGAAGAATTATCAACATCACAAGTATTGGCGGACAATGGGGAGGATTTAATCAGGTGCATTATGCGGCATCAAAAGCAGCTTTAATTAACTTCACTCAATCTATCGCCAAAATATATTCTGCGGACGGCATTGCGAGCATGGCGGTGGCGATTGGATTAGTTGCAACAGATATGTCAGCAAATGAGCTAGCAACAGAGGCAGGAAAAGAAAAAGTACGAAATATACCTGCTCGCAGATTAGCGGCTGCTGAAGAGATTGCGATTCAAGTCGAAAATTTATGCCAAGATAATGCGTTTTATTTGACTGGACAGACCCTTAACATGAACGGCGGGATGTATTTTGGATAATATAGCAATGATCGATAGAACCAGTTTTGTAGGATGTGAAGCCCAGTCACTGATCACATATAAGTGGGATATAACTGGAATTGGTGAATTAGACATATCCTTTGGAATTTGCCCAGAAACTGGTTTAGTATTGCAGACTCATACAGTAGCTCCTAGTGTGATGGAGCATTATTATAAATTTATAGCCACATATGTTGCGCCAGGAAGGAACGGCGCACCTAGTCTAGCAAAAATTAAAGACTTAAATAGGCTAGTTTCCATAATAAAGGCTACCTGTGAGAAATTCCCTAAACATGTGCTCCAATTTGGTAGTTCCGATGGGTATACACTGTCACAATTCAAAAAAATGGAAGTACCAACGTTTTAGGAATAGAACCTAGTGATACTAGTAGAACATATGCCATAAACCATTATAAGGTACCAACAATTGACAGTACTATAGAAAAATATAAATCAGATGAAAAATTTGAGTTAATTATTGCAACTCATGTTTTAGAACATTTATATAACCCTAAAATAGTTCTCGAGAAAATATCAAAAAACTTAACTGAAGATGGATATTTATTAATTGAAGTTCCATTGTGGGAAAAAGAATATTTGCAACCCATAGGGGTTTTAAGTTTCGAACATTTAAACTACTTTTGTGAAAAATCATTGACATCAATAGTTGAAACAAGTGGATACCAAATATTACACTTATCGAAAAATTATAATATAAACCAGTATCCAGTTATAACAATAGTTGCAAAAAAAATAGAAGTGCAAAAAAAACAATTAGTTCTAATTATAAAAAGAATAAGGAAATACTTATTTCTTATATTGAGAGAGAGAAGATTTTCTGGAAAAATATAGAAGAAAAAATATTAGGAAAAATAAAAAGACAAAATAAATCATATATATACTGTGGCGGAGTGCATACATCACAGCTTTTATCAATGACAAATATTAAAAATATTATCGATATATTGATGATTTTCGATGGAAGTCCCACCAAGCAAGGAAAAAAATTGATGGAATTGAAATAATCCCACCTCAATCTATATTAGGACTAGAAGAAAATTCTAATATCATTATTTCGTCTAGAGCATCTGAAACAGAGATCATGGAATATATTTTGGACATAAGGAATGATCTAAACATAATTCAAATCTATAATTGAAATGAGGATGTATAATGAATTTTCTTATAATCGGTGGTTATGACACTAAAAATTTAGGTGATTATGCATCATTCTTGGCCTTAAAAAAGATTTTTAGTGAAGAAAACCCAAATTTTATTGTACTTAGTCGCCATCCAAATGATAATTTTTCAAAGGAATTTGATGTAACTTGTATAAGAAATCTAGATCACCAAACAAAAGAACAATCCCATGGTAGAATTTTTAATGGCTTTAACAGCAATGACAATAACGATCACTTAAAAAAATTTATGATGAAATATCAAAATGTGATGTTGTAATTATAGGGAATGGGAGACTATTTGTCGATATATCACTCGACTTTATGAAGGGTCCACTATCTTACTTCTCTATCATTGTTATTTTAGCAAAATTCATGGGAAAACCAATAGTATTAAGTTCCATTTCATTAGTTCACCCAGAAACCGATTTAGGCAAAAAACACTTAAAATTCATATTGAATAATTCCAATGCTGTTTTAGTCAGAGAGAATTATTCTTCTAGTGTTGCAAAATCATATATTGACAATCCTAAAAAAATAATAACATTACCAGATATTGCCTTTGCATTAACTAAAAATGAAAGTAACGAATCATCTATATATATAGAAAAAAATAAAAAGTATGTGGGTGTGAATTTCAGGGGGTTGATTTCACAAAAAATACGAACGAAGATGAAATAATTGTGAATGCAAAAAAAATAGAATCACTAATAGATAATTATGACATGGATGTTTTATTTATTAGCCAATGTAACTATGACGTAGATAGTAAAATAACTGACGACAGAGTGATAAATAAAAGAGTATTCGAACAATTAGGAAGAAATTATAAAAAGCGATGTGTATTAATAGAAGATGAATTAACTCTAAAAGAGACATTATCTATATATAGAAATATTGAACACTTATTTACATATAGACGACACGGTTTCATATTAGCTTTAACCCAAGGAACTACAGCTTCATTAATATGCCAAGAAATTAATACTACAATAGTTAAAGAAACTGTAAATTTAGATTCATTATATTTAGGAAAACATAGTGATTTTAACATTCCAAAAATAGACATAACTAAAGTCCATGCACTGCTAGAAGAAAAAATGCACAGTGCATTCAATATAAAAATATCATTAAAGATATTGTATGTGACTACTCAATGTAAAATAATTAATGAAATAGTATTTCTAATTTTTAAAAGTAACTTATTTCACCAAATCATGGAATTGTTAGATGCGATATTTGTTAATTATCGGAGCAGGGTACGAAGCCTGTGAAGGCATCAAAATCGCCAAAAGTATGGGCTTAGGGCTGATTATTGCTGATGGCAATCCATCTGCGCCAGGATTTGCTTGGGCAAACCATGTCATTGTTGCCAGCACCTATGATGGCGAGGCTATCGCCAATCAAGCAATGACGTTGAAAGCTACAGGCATAACTATTGATGGTGTAATAGCCATGTGCGCCGATGTCCCGATGAGTGTTGCCATTGTTGCTAAGGCGCTACAACTGCCAGGTTTAAGCTTAGAATCTGCACATTGGGTGGCGGATAAATTGGCGATGAAAGATCGTCTGAAAGCGATGAATATCCCTATTCCGGCCTATTGTGCCGTACCCGAAAAATCTGACATTGAAAAATGTGCCAGCCTTATTGGGTTACCACTGGTTATCAAGCCAGTAGACAGCCGAGGTGCCCGCGGTGTGCAGTATATTGATAGTATTGAACAATTACCACAGGCATGGGAACTAGCTGCCAGAGAATCGCCCACTGGGCGGGTGATGATGGAGGAATATTTACCGGGTCCACAATTTAGCACTGAAACATTAGCAGATTGTGGCAACTACTTTACGCTGGGTTTTTCCGACCGAAACTATGAGTGGCTAGAAAAACCAAACCGTTCATGATTGAAAATGGCGGCGATAGCCCTACTTCGCAGACCATAGAAGTGAAACAACAAGTTATCACAACGGTCGAGCGCGCAGCAAAAGCGTTAGGCATTGCAACCGGCGTAGCAAAAGGTGACATGGTATTTTCTAATGGGCAGGCCAAAGTCATTGAAATTGCGGGGCGTTTATCAGGGGGTACTTTTCAACTACGCAAATTCCATTGGCAACGGGTGTTAACTTCATTGAAAAAGCAATTAAACTAGCACTAGGAGAACATTTATCCAAACAAGAGGTCAGTGCCCAATATGAAAAAGGGGTGGCAATTCGCTATCTGGATCTTCCTCCTGGGAAAATCAGCGCAATTGAACATCTGGATAAAGCAAAGGCTTTAGTCGGCGTTGAACTGTTATCACTGTTTATTCAACCTGGCGATATCATAAAACCGCTAGTAAACCATACTCAACGTGCTGGTTTTGTCATCAGCTGTGCCGCGACAAAAGAGGATGCGATAGCCGTCGCCAACACATCACTAGCACAATTAAAAATCTGCTACGAGTCATAACTAACTCATGCGACTTTATACTGTTTTTCATCTGAATCTGGCATTTTCATCAATCGATGAGCAAAATCATGCCGATGTGGTGAACTGTTGTTATGAGCCAATTCTGCAACTAGCAAAATCTGGCTACCCCATCGGTATTGAAGCAACCGTTTATACCTTAGAAGCCATAGCGAAAGTCGCACCACAATGGCTAGAAGATCTCTCAACGCTTATTAAACAAGGCTGCTGCGAACTTATTGCCAGTGGTGATAGCCAAATTATCGGACCGTTGGTTCCCGCAGATGTCAATCGACATAACCTGAGATTAGGTCAGCAGGGTTATCAAGCGCTAATCGGTACCACACCCACTATTGCCTATATTAATGAACAAGCAGTGTCAGAGAGCTTACTGGATATCTACCTTGATGCCGGATTTGATGCTGTAATCGTCGAGTGGGATAACCCTTTTTCTCATAATGAGCATTGGGATCACCAGGCACTTAATCGCCCTGCAACGCTGGCAACGGCGTCGGGCCGCTGCATAAAAGTGATCTGGAATCATGCGATTGGCTTTCAAAAATTTCAGCGTTATGTGCATGGGGAGCTAGTGCTACAAGACTATCTACAGTACCTGCAAAAAATTACCAATGCCGGTATTGAAGTTTTCCCAGTTTATGGCAGTGATGCCGAAGTGTTTGATTATCGCCCGGGACGTTATGGCACTGAAGCAGAAAAAATTAACGGCGAATGGCAACGAATCGCGATGCTGTTTAAGCAGGCGCTAAGCCAAGGACACAAATGGTTGCTACCTAGTGAAACCTTAACGCTATGGCAAGACGGCGAGAAACTGAAACTCGCAACAGCAGCTCATCCTGTCGCTGTAAAAAAGCAGGCAAAATACAACATCACGCGTTGGGGGCTGAGTGGCCGTAATGATGTACTGCTCAATAGTCTTTGTTACCGAGATTACCAGCAACTAATAGTCAATAACACAACAACTGATGAAGACTGGCGTAGCTTATGTCGCCTATGGGCCAGTGATTTACGTACCCATCTGACGCCTACCCGCTATCAAAAACTAGCACTTGTGGCGCCGAATAAACCGTGCCCCCAATGGCAAATTTATAACCACCAACGCCATGACTGGCATATCAGCTATGATGAAGAACGGCGGCGATTATTGGTAAAAACAGCAGAGGTGCATCTGAAACTCAATGCTAACCGCGGATTGGCCGTCGAATTACTCGCGTTTGACTCACAACAATTTGTACCGATTGTTGGTACGCTTTCCCATGGTTTTTTTGACCACATCAGTTATGGTGCAGATTTCTATACCAACCACATGGTAATAGAGCGCTTTACTCATCGAGACAGGGTGACTGATCTAGAGCGGGTATCCTACCAGCTATGGCAGGAGGGAGACGCACTTATTATCAGCACAGAACTATCCTTAAAAATTGGTAAAGTCATTAAGTATTTCCGACTCAATGGCGAATCGGTCACCTGCGGATTTCTGTTTGAGCAACACCTACGGCCTGAAGCATCAATAAGATTAGGATTTATCACCCTACTTAACTGCCATGGCCGCTGTTGGTATGAAACCCATCTTGGGGGGATACTGCCGAACATTTTCATGCCGACAGTGATTTTGACCATGGGACACCGGTTTCATCCATCGTCTCTGCCAATTGTGCGCTTGGGGCAACTACTGGGGAAGTACGCTTTGGAGTTAATAGTAATGGGATTAAATTAACTTGGGATCCCGCCAATGGTGCGGCACTGCCGATGCTTTCCTGTAAAAAAATTAATGATACTTATCTCAACCGCTTATGGTTTTCGCTAGCTGAAGCTGACGAGACATTGAAAGCAGGTGGCTATCTGCCTGATTTCAGTTTCCAGATCGAGCCTTGCTCATTGCCCGAGGAATCTTTATGAACATTCTTGCAGTAGTAGGCGCTCGATTAAATTCCAGTCGGCTACCGGGGAAGCATCTGCTATCGCTGGCAGGCCAGCCGATGATCCACCATATTTTTCAGCGACTACAACAATGTCAGCAGATAAATACTAGGGTACTGGCAACCACCGCTGATGCATTCAACCAGCCGTTAGTGGATTGGGCCCATAGCCACGCCGTAGAGGTGATGGCATATAGCGGCAATGTGGATGATCTGGTAGGCCGTATCGACACTGTGGTGCAACAATATAACGCTGATTATATTGTCTACATCTGCGGAGACTGCCCACTTATTGAACCAGCCTTTATCGATCATGCACTAACGCAACTTATCGCCCATCCGCAAAAGGACAGCATCAAGCTTACCCCAGGAACGGAGACCATCCATGAAGGTATTGCAGTATACAGCCATCATGGTTGGCAAAAATTAGTGGCGATCAGCACATCGGATTTGGCTCGTGAACATGTGGGCTATGGCAATAAACTCACGCCAGTGCTGGATGCCTTAGAAATTGGGGATTGCGCCGATTTCAGCAAAATAAAACATAGAATTTCTGTAGATACTGATGCCGATTACCGCTTTATGAGTGAAATATACCGCCGCTGGTATCAACATCATGGCGAGTCAACTATCGTCAGTCTCAGTTGGGTTCAGCAGCAATTACTCATGGATCCGCAGTTACGGCAAATAAATGCGCATGTACACCAGAAATTGCCGAATGTAAAGTACCGTAAAGCCGTAATACTTTGTCAGGTTGGTGCTGATGTGGGTATGGGGCATTTACGTCGAAGTGTACTATTGGCAAATGCCTTGATGGAGCAGCTTTCTATCGGAGTGCAACTGCATATCATTGGTGAATCCAGAGCACTACCGTGGCTACAAGCGAACCTGGCAAAATGGCATACCGATATAACCGAAGCACTCACTGTACTTAAAGAACTCAACGCTGATCTATGGATCGTCGATTTACATCCAGCGTTTGTGCCACAGCAACAGCTGATCGATTTTTGTTGCACAGCAAAGGCAAACCAGCAAAGAATCATTGCGATAGACAAATGTGACTTTTTACTGCCACACATAGATCTACTATTTGTACCTTCATTTTTTTGCGAACTTGAACACCCCAATTTGAGTTTTGGCTGGGAGAACTATCTTTTCACACCACAAACCGCAACCAAGAAAAATCAACTATTGGTACTTACAGGCGGTAGTGATGCGCTCAAATATGGTGCATGGTTAGCCGAGACCATCGATGCCTGCGTACCGGCAGATATCGAGCGCATTTGGATCCAAGGACCTTATGCGGAAGCGCCACAATTACCTGAAAGTTCCCATTGGAAAAAACTTCAAAATCCTGCAAACCTACCGACATTAGTTGCAGAGTCTGCAACCATTATCAGTTGCTATGGGTTATCTTTATTTGAGGCTATCGCATCTAAAGCGCTCACCATATTACTGCCAGCGAAACAATTGACCAGCAGTAATGAATTACGGTTTTTAAAACAGCTTCAATGCTGTTTTATTTGTGAGCATGAGCAAGATATAGCACCAATCTTACGGCAAGTGTTTAATGCCAAAGATACAGATACTAAACAACAAATACTCGATAATGCAGCGGCACTAACTGCAAACATTGATGGGGTAAATATTTTCTGCAAGAAGATCCAAGCTATGTTTAATGGTTCATAACAAGTATTAAATTGTGGCATAGATAAAGTTCTTATCGCCTTTATTTACTGACAGGCTATGAATATTTATACGTTAGCAAATATCATTAAGGTGGTAATAACTAGTTGTCTGATAACAAAGCAGAAAGGTTATTACAAATAAAATCAATATTGTCGTCTTTTAGTCCAGGGAAAAGTGGTAAAGTCAAAATCTCACTATAAAACTGCTCCGCATTAGGATAATCACCGATCTTAAATCCCAATGATTGATAGTAGGGTTGTAAATGCACCGGGAAATAATGCACATGCACCTGAATATCGAGCTGGCGCATGTTATCAAACACAGCTTTACGTTTTTCTGAAGGCAAACGGACAATATACAAATGTCGCGCGCTGTAACTATCATTTAGCGGACTAACAATAGCTAAAGGGAGAGCATGCAACTGCTGCTGATAGCGCTCAGCCAATTGATTACGACACTTAACAAACTCATCTAAACGCTGCATCTGCGAGCAACCTAATGCTGCCTGCAGCTCTGTCATGCGGTAGTTAAACCCTAATAACTGCTGCTCATAATACCAATCGCCTTCATCTGGACGAGTTAACAGTGCTTTGTCGCGTACCACACCGTGTGCCCTCAAAAGTGCCATTTTTTCAGCAAGTGCAGCATCCTTAGTTGTCGCCATACCACCTTCTGCCGTGGTGATAATCTTCACTGGATGAAAACTAAAAACAGTAATATCTGAATAGCGACAACAGCCTAATTTGCTGCCACCGTAGCTCCCACCAATACCATGTGATGCGTCCTCAATCACCTTTACCCCATAGGCATAGGCCAACTCGGCAATACGCTGCATATCGCAGCTATGACCAGCCAAATGCACCGGAATAATCACTTTGGGCAAACACCCCTGTTGTTTGGCATACGCTAGTTTTTCAGCCAGAGAATTCGGACTCATATTGCCAGTTGCGGGGTCAACATCAACGAAATCAACCGTAGCGCCGCAATATAGTGCACAATTGGCAGATGCTAGAAACGTAATAGGTGATGTCCACACGCAATCATTTGGGCCGACCCCCAGAGCCAGACAGGCAATATGTAATGCCGCAGTTGCGTTACTCACAGCTACCGCATATTCAACCCCGGTGTAATTGCAAACGGCTCGCTCAAAAGCAGGGACTTTGGGTCCCTGAGTGAGATAATCAGATTTCAGCACTTCGACAACGGCATCAATGTCGGTTTGATTGATCGCCTGCCTTCCATAAGGGATCATGCGCTTTCTTCCATTGACAGGATCTCATCCACATTAAGGAAATGGGGATTGCTACCAGAGTTATATTCAAATCCTAAATCGACCTGTTGGCCGATTTCATTAAGGGAGTTATGACAAAAATCGTTGTCACGGCCAAAGAACTTGATACTCGGGGTAATGACAAAGTGATCGTCAAACTCCAGTGTATGATGAGAATCATCTGCCGGGCACATTACTTCATGCAGTTTTTCTCCCGGCCGGATCCCAATAATTTCTGGAGTTAACCCTGGACCATAAGCCTCGGCCAAATCAGTAATGCGCACAGAAGGGATCTTGGGCACGAAGATTTCACCACCCTGCATCCGTTCAAAATTCTTCAATACAAAGTCAACGCCTTGTTGCAGCGTGATCCAAAAACGGGTCATATCCGCATGGGTGATGGGCAATGACGCAGCACCTTCAGCAACGAGCTTTTTAAAGAAGGGCACAACAGAGCCCCGCGACCCCACCACGTTACCGTAGCGTACGGCAGCGAAACGTGTTGCACCACTGCCGACAACATTATTAGCGGCAATAAACAGCTTGTCAGATGCTAGCTTGGTCGCACCATAGAGATTGATTGGATTGGCTGCTTTATCGGTTGATAAGGCAATGACCTTTTTACCTTATTGGCAATGGCGGCGGCGATGACATTCTCGGCGCCATGAATGTTAGTTTTAATACACTCCATCGGGTTATATTCTGCCGCTGGAACCTGCTTCATCGCCGCAGCGTGAATGACATAATCAACACCATTCATGGCCTGTGTTAAACGATCACGGTCGCGGACATCCCCGATAAAATAACGCATACATGGAGCATTAAACTCTTGTTGCATCTCGTATTGTTTTAACTCATCACGGGAAAAAATAATCAATCGTTTTGGCTTATATCGCTCGAGCAAGGTTTTTGTATATTTTTTCCGAAAGAGCCGGTTCCACCGGTAATTAGGATTGTTTGATTATTGAACATTTTTTATCCTTATCCCAAATGAGTTTTCACCAATGGACACACGATACACAGTCGCCATTAACACATTGTTGATATGTATATGATACAAGTTTTACGCCAAACTACAGCTCACAACTAACTTAAAGGTATTCTAAGCTAGAAAATACATGATAACATCATGATTATAAATAAAAATACAAACTTCATATCAACTATTAGCAAAAGACATAATTGGCACGTATATTGACTACAGGTTTTGCCTATAAAACAGCTCTTTTTCTGTCAAATTTTTGACCATTGCGACGATATTCAGGAAAGTTCATGGAATCTATCACTTCTGCAGTATTAGCAACGTTTAGTATCAGTCCTTTCGGCGAAACCTACTTACCAGCAATCAACGGCAGGCAATTTGAAAAGGCGGATTCACAGACCATTTATAATGAAAAATATTCTGATCTATTTAAATATGAAGAGATGCTGCATATCTTCATTGGCATGGACTCAGGGTTGTTAACCAACTATATCCTTGAACATGAACATACTCCTGGCAGCTATTTTATTTTTGTAGAGCTTCCAGAGATTCTACAACTACTGAATATTGAATTAGACAAACAAACACAACAAAAAATTAAGATTTGTGATGAATCTCAGTTAGAAGATATTTTAGAAGATGAAGGATGTACTGTCTGTATCGCTAAAAAACGCTACATGTTCCACCTCTCATTAGCTGCTGCTAATCAATCTATTATTGAATACAGCTTACTCTATAAAAACATCCAAGCACTATTAACAAAAACACAATTTGAACTAAATCAGGCTAATGAGCAAAAAATTTTTGTCAATAAGCAACTGCAAAATATTACTGAAAATCGTTTTCCTATTTCATTGCTAAAAAATCAGCTAAAACATCATATGGCAGTAGTGCTAGGTGGTGGTCCATCACTCGATGAACACTTAAATTGGATCAAAAAAATCAAGACTTTTTACTGATCATCGCAGTATCACGAGTGGCGGGAAAGCTAATAGCAGCAGGCATTAATCCAGACTTTGTGATAACCGTAGATCCTAAAGATGTGAGTTTCGATGTCAGTCGTCAGGTAATACAATATTCTGACAAGCTATTATTAGTAAATGCCTATCATGCTACTAATACTATTATTGGCCAATGGCAAGGCCCTAAGCTTTATATGGGGGTAGATTTCCTTGGCAAGATAATATGCCTAATTTGCCTGTTGCAGCGCCTACTGTAACTAACAGCGCCATAGCCCTTGCCGCATATATTGGTTGTAAGCAAATTTTATTGAGCGGGGTGGATTTATGTCATAGCCGCTCAGGTTTAAGTCATACAAAGGGCACAGACGAAGCAACCTTAGGCCCAAGCCTTGGGCAACCCTTAGAATGGACTGAGACCTATAAAGGTGAACTAGTTGAATCACCATCACAATTATTACAAGCTGCACAACAAATAGCGGAGCAAGCGTCAATACTCAGTAAAAAACAGATAGAAGTCTTTAATCTATCAGAGAATGCAGCAAAAATTGCGTCAGTAACCCATCGAGCTCCAGAGGATATGCGACTACCTCAATCCCGAAAAATGGCAGTCATGTCGATGGTTATGTCTTTAACCGAAAACCAAGAGAGTCAATGCAGTTATTTACAAGATCTACAATACTGTTTTAACGAAGTGAAAACCACTCAACAAGCACTGTCAGCTATTGAAAAATTAACATATAAAGCAAAAATCCAATGTGAACAAGCAGTAAAGCATGAAGCATTAGATGCAAAGTTATCATCTCTGTTAGAAAAAACAGAATCAAAATTAAATAAAAAATACCTTTCACTAACAAACCTAATTAAAGGGTATGGATTTTATGAGTTTTCTTTTTCTTAACAAGTCGCCAAGAGGATGAGTGGGATGAGAAACAAATTTTATTAATGAATAGCAGTTACTACCAGGCTTATTACGCTATTGCTCACAACTTACGGCTATTACTCGATGAAACGCTATCCCGCATTAGTAGCAGGCTATCTGAGTTGAATAAAGCAACATCATTTGCCGAATTGGCAAAACAATGGCGTAAGGATATGACCCCAGGAAGAGTTATCATCAGAGAACAACTGATCAATGATAACTGTCCTATTACATTACGTAATGAATTACTAGCAGAATATCAACAACAACAGCATCATACATATCTTGCACCAGAAGCTCCCGACGCTCTTTATTACAAAATTTTTAGTAAAATAATATTTCTTCAACAAAAACATCATTACGAGGGACTAGACTATTTAGCGCGCAACCTAGCTTTATTAGTGGATAAAAATGAGCAATATAAACAACTATATTCTTTAGCTCTAGCCTATAAATTAGAAATCGAAAACAAGCCAGAAGAAGCTTTGCAGTCATTGCTCACTACGCCTGAAGAGCAACG
This sequence comes from Shewanella dokdonensis, assembly GCF_018394335.1. Classification (NCBI taxonomy): domain Bacteria; kingdom Pseudomonadati; phylum Pseudomonadota; class Gammaproteobacteria; order Alteromonadales; family Shewanellaceae; genus Shewanella; species Shewanella dokdonensis. The sequence goes on from NZ_CP074572.1 coordinate 703,968, forward strand.
TTCACAAATTGAACTAAAATATATTTCTCAACTTGCACTTAAGACTAATAATTTACCGCTTACAGAGAACACTTTATGCCTTTTACAGTCAAAAAATGATCAATTTAAACCCGCTTACGCACAGGTTTTAAAAATTCAGGGGAAGAACCAACAAGCGCTCAATACTTATCTGGATTATGTTGAGAAATATCCAAAAGATATACTGACATTATTAAAACTGGCCGAATTTCTGGTGCACATAGCACAACACCAAGCAGCTATTTCGGTATACACACAAGTATTGGAGCTAGCACCAGATAACATACCAGCCCGGGTCGCATTGCAATCACTGATATAAGGAACTAACGATCAAGTCAGGGCGTTGAGACGACTTTATTTGCCCAAAGTGAACTAGGAAACCAAAGCGTGGGCTGGTTCTTCTTGACCTGAACCACAACATGCGCCTTTTTCTCACTGATTTTTTCCAGCGTTTCACGCTGACAATGCAAGGCAACTAGGGTAATCACTTCACCATTGAGATTCAGTACATCAAGCATCTGACGAACGGAACTGATTTCACCGTTCTTGTTTTCTGTTGGCTGCTGGCTAAGGACCAGTCCGTTTTCAGTATTGTAGGCAGTGACTAGTTGCAACGCGGTCTTTGAATCATGGCGGTAAGCGCCTCTGAGCACCTTGCCATCAAAGGCAATGATGGACTTGCCTGTATTTGTCCGCTGCTCATTTACCCAGTTCAGCAGCGCTTCAAGCAGTGACTCTACAACCACAGTGCGCAAGATGCGAGCAATGGTGTGCCGTTGAGGAATACCATGATTAAATGGGCGGAATTTTTGTAGCCAGAGAAGTTTACTACCACCATAGGTTTCAATGTCTTACCAACCTTCAGCACCCGACATAATAGCGATTAAGACAAGGAACATGACGTCCACAAGATTATGCTTTTGGTTGATGTCAGAGCGGGTTTCTCCAACAACCGTCAAGTGTTCGAGTAAGTTCATCAGAGCTGCTACTTGATTAAATGGGCTGCTATTAGATCACAGCAAAGTGCTACACCCAACACTGGCTAAGAAGTACGATCCCGCCCTGAGGTTTTGACACGGTTGATGGGTGAGTTGATGGACTATGCTGATCAGATCAGCTGCTATAGCTTGAGTTCAACCGATTTAGGAAACAAAGCCGTTTTCATAAAGAATCTCCTGCACATATGGTACGAGAAAATTCTACTTTGAAGACAGTTAATTTAAGGGGGATTACCGTGGCGATTCAATTAACTTTGTCTCATTAGTTTTTATAGCGGCACTTGTTGCTAAAATGATAATAATATGTAACAATTTGTGAAATGGCATTTTTTGTAAACCAATGAATTTGCATTAGTATTTTTCGTGGTAGAAATTTGGCGTTCATGAATATTAAATTTTTCTCTTTATTGATTTCGAAAATGAAGTTTTTTGTTGACACGTGTTGCTGGCCCGTGTTTTATTTGCAGATACAGATGTTGAAGCACATCAAAAAATTATTTTTAGTAGTGTGATATCCCATATATCAAATTGAATTGATATGATGTTGAGTACAAGGATGTGGTATGTCTAGTTTATTCAGAAAACAGACCATTGAGGCACAAAAGCAAAAGCTACATGGTGATGTGTCGCTGGCACAGCCCCTGTCTATTTACAATTCTGCGTTTATTATTTTTATCGTCGTTACGGCTATAGCTGTATTTCTCTCTTGTTCTCATTACGCCAGAAAGGAAACCGTTCGAGGGTATTTAGTTCCCAATAAAGGGCTTATTGAAACATTCGCCAATCGTAGCGGTAACGTTGAGAAACTACACGTGTCAGAGGGCACACTAGTTCAAAAAGGTGATCCTTTAGTGACTATCATTCTCAGACGAAGTATGACTTCCGGCGAAGAACTCAGTGAATCTTTAATTGGCGAACTGAAACAACAGTTAGACTTGCTCGAAGTTGAACGAGTAGTAAACCAAAGAATGTTGGGAGATGAGTCTGCTAGGTTAAGAACAGCGATATCAGATAATCAAAGTTCACTCTCTGTCATTAATAATCTGGAAAAATTGCTTTTTGAAAAATTGTCGATTCAACAATCTCAGCAAAATCAGCATAAGAAGTTATATCAGGACGGTTTTCTTTCTAAACTCGACTATCAGTCTCAGCAAGAGAAGATTATCAATATTCGACAAGAAATTGAAAACACTAAATCTAACAGAGTAATCGTTTCTAGTCAATTAAATGCGTCACAAGCTGAGCTTAAGCTTTTACCCCATCAGTATGCATTAAAAGAGAGTGAGCTTAAAAGACGTCGCTCAGACCTTCAACGTCAAATCGATGAAACTGAGAATAATTATCGCTATGTTATCCGCGCTGTAGAAGCGGGAACGGTTGCCGCAATACAAATTGTTGAAGGAGAGTTTATTGCGACAAATCGCCCGTTAATGAGCCTTATCCCTCAAGGTGCAGAACTGGTCGCAGAGTTACTATTACCTACTCGTAGTGCAGGCTTTATTAGAGAAGGGGATGAGGCAAGATTACGCTTTGATGCTTTTCCCTATCAGCGGTTTGGGTTCCTTGAAAGTCATATCTCCCGCATTGATAAGGCATTATTGCTTGATGGTGAAGCCAGAGTGCCGGTTAACTTGTCAGAACCAGTTTACCGTATTCGCACTCAGTTATCTAAGCAGGATATGCTGGCTTATGGAGAAGCTTTTCCTCTAAGAAGTGGCATGTTGCTTGAAGCTGACATTGTGCTCGATAGGCGGAGCTTACTTGATTGGCTACTCGACCCTATATACAGTCTGAAAGGGAGGGTCGGCTAATGAATGCCTCTACAGATATGACTAGTGAGTTTCCCCCAATTGAACTGTTGGAATTTTCAGGCAAGAAACGCGTACCGCTTATATTGCAGGCGGAAATGGCTGAATGTGGTTTAGCTTGTATCGCCATGGTTGCTAGCTTTTATGGGCACAAGCTTGATATGTCCGGATTAAGGAAGCGTTTTAGTGCAAATTTAAAGGGGATGAATCTGCAGCAGATGATTGGCCTCAGTGACAGCATAGGACTTGCGAGCCGTGCGCTGAAGTGCCCGATAGAAGAAGTTGGTAAGCTCACATTCCCTTGTGTGCTGCATTGGGATATGAATCACTTTGTGGTGTTGACCGGAGTGACTAAGTCCGGGGTGAGCATTAATGACCCGGCGTTGGGGAAGAAGACGTTTACTTTTAAAGAGTTTGCCGAGCATTTCACTGGTATCGCACTAGAGTTGACCCCCACCAAAGGATTTGAGCAGGTTGATGAACGCCAGCAGATGCGCTTATCGCAGCTCTGGAGCAAGATGACAGGGTTAGGTCAAGCTTTAACTACACTTTTCGTGTTGTCATTATTGCTGCAAGTCTTTGCGCTAGTCACTCCTTACTACATGCAGTGGGTAGTCGATGAGGTCCTCATTAGCCAAGATAGACCACTACTCATAGTGCTGGCAGCAGGCTTTGGATTGCTTGTGGCTATCAACGTAATAACCTCTAGCGTACGTAGTTGGTTGGTTTTGCGTGTATCGAGCCTGCTCAATATGCAGATGGGTGTCAATTTATTGCGTCACCTGCTTAGGTTACCCATGAGTTATTTTGAAAAGCGCCATGTTGGTGACTTGGTTTCGCGGTTTAGCTCACTTGCCCAGGTGCGAGAGCGTTTAACTACTGGGTTAGTCGAAACGGTTGTTGATGGCGTCATGTCAATAGCCGTACTAGTGATGATGTTGATTTATAGCGTCAAGTTGACATTAGTTGTTGTTGCAGCAATTACACTTTACACTCTATTGAGGTTTGCGCTTTATCGGCCGCTGCACCGAGCAACTGAAGAGTCCATTCAGTCGAGCGCCAAAGAGCAAACAAATTTCTTAGAGAACATTCGCTGCATACAAACCATTAAACTGTTTACCTGCGAACCTCAGCGTCAAAGTTTATGGCAAAACCGTTACAGCGAAGTGATTAATGCAGATATCCGTCTAGGCAAGCTCAAAATCAGCTTTGACGCCATGAACAAGTTGCTGTTTGGTGTAGAGAACATCATTGTGGTTTACCTTGCGGCGACAATTGTGATGAGCGGTGGTTTAACAATCGGTATGGTGCTGGCATTTATCGCATACAAGAATCAGCTAACGGAGCGTTTTGCTAGCCTGATTGAGCAGCTTATTTTGTTTCGTATGTTGCGTTTACACCTCGACCGTATCTCTGATATTGCGCTGCACGAACAGGAAGCAAATAGGGAGAGTATCACTTCCATCAACATGGTTACTGGACAGTTAACGCTTGAGCGCGTGAGTTTCCGATATGCACCAAATGAGCCATGTGTCATCAATGATGTGTCTATCACTATCAATGCGAATGAATCCGTTGCCATCGTGGGTGAATCTGGATGTGGCAAGACAACATTAGTAAAGTTAATGTTGGGGCTGTTAATCCCAACGCAGGGGCGAATTTTGCTGGATGGGCAAGATATTACTCAAATTGGTTTAATCGCCTATCGCAAACAGGTTGCTGCGGTCATGCAAGATGATACTCTGCTATCAGGCTCTATCGCCGACAATCTAACCTTCTTCGACCCCGAGCCTAACTATTTGCGTATGCAGCAGTGCGCGCAAATGGCCGCCATTGATACCGACATCAGTAAAATGACAATGGGGTATAACACCTTGGTAGGGGATATGGGCAACCAGTTCTCTGGCGGGCAAGTACAGCGCCTGTTGCTTGCCAGAGCCCTTTATCAAAAACCAAGTTTACTGTTCATGGATGAGGCGACCAGCCATCTTGATGTTAATAACGAAGCAAGGATCAGCGAGCAGATAAAACACCTCGACATGACGCGCATCATCATCGCGCACCGACCGGAAACCATCAAGCAGGCTCAGCGAGTATTGGTAATGCATCGAGGTAAAGTCTACACACAGGATGAGATGGAAAGTTTTATGGGTAACACTCAGAAAGCGCAGTAAAGAAGTGAAAAAAAGAATAGGTAAAAAGGAATTTTAATCAATGAAGTGTGACGCTCAAAACAGCAAAGTATCGCATTGGTTAAAAACAAGGGCGCGGCAACTTTAGCCGGAAACTGCGCCCTTGGTTAGTCGCTTAAGGCCAAATAAACCTAAAAAATTCGTTTGAGCACTTAGGTAAACATAACATTAGAAGTTTAAATTAAGGAAGATATTATGAATACTAAATTCGATAGTAAAAAAATAGAAGAGTTGACAGTTTCTGAGTTACAAAGTGTTACTGGTGGGAGCGGTTGGCTTGGGCATCTAGATAGTTTTTATGACCATCAGGCAGGACTTGAATATGGCTATCAAACTGGTGGAAGTGAATTATTTCCTACTTGTGATCGTATTCAATAAATTTTATTAGTAACAGCCAAAATTCAAAGACCTTTGAACTTTGGCTTAACTGATATGTTTGAATTGCTAAATAAGGAAGTTTTAGTGGCAAAAGTAATAAGTATCAATCTGTTTTTACTTCTTTTTTTGCGTTTAACGTTTTAGTTATAAGGTTTTTTCACCTTCCCGAGTCGTTTTATTCGATAAATTTATATGTTCATCTAGCTCCTGCTTTTTGTTTGTTTTTTTTGGTATTGATTAAGGTTTTTAGAGGGACGGAGTTTGTGGTTTTATTTTTTTCCTTAATTAACTTCTTTTCTTGGCTGGCATTATTTAAATACCAGTCTCCTTTGCTTTTAGGTTATGCGGTTGGACAAGTAACGAGCTCCTCAATGGAGCCGACTTTGAAATTAAAAGATAGTGTGGTTTATAAAACAAGTTGGTTGAACCTGCATCGAAATGACATAATCATAGCTTTGAAGGTGCCTAAGCAAAATGGAGGTGGGTTTATTAATGTTAGTAAAAGAATTGCGGCGATCCCTGGCGATAAGGTGTTTATTTGTGACTATAATGTTTATGTAAATGGTGTCCCTTTTTATAAAGACAGTGACAGGAATGTTGATTGTGTCCATGTGGAAAATATAGCGCTTGAGAGTGATGAGTATTATCTCCTGGGTGAAAATAAATTTGCTAGCTATGACTCTAGGTTTTTTGGCGTTATAAATAGAGAGAGTATCTCGGCTATTGCAATTTATAAAGTCTCAGAGGATTTGACTGTAACTTATTTCTGATATTGATAGCCCTATACCAGCAACCGAATCTGCTATTCGTGGATGAGGCGATCAGTCATCTTGATGTTAATAACGAAGCAAGAATTAGCGAGCAGATAAAACACCTCGACATAATGCACATCATCATTGCGCACCGGCAGGAAACCATCAAGCAGGCTGAGTGAGTATTGCTGACGTACCAAGCAAAGTATACGCACAGGATGAGATGCAATGCATGATGAGCAATGTGTAGTATTGTGCAATAAAGACGTGAAAACAAAGAATAGATAAAAAGGAATTTTAATCGATGAAGTGTGATGCTCAAAACAGCAAAGCATCGAATTGGTTAAAAGCAAGGACGCGTCAACTTTAGCCGGAAACCGCGCCCTTATTCAGTCGCTTAAGGCCCAGTAAACCTAAAAATTCGTTTGAGTACTTAGGCAAATATAATGTTAAACAGTTTAAATTAAGGAAGATTTTATGCAAGAACTTACAATGAGTGAAATTGAGCAAGTTAATGGTGGTATTGCACCATTAGTGATCCTAGGTGCAAAAGCATTTATGGGTGGATTAACTGCAGGCTGTATGATTTTTGGTCTGTATGAAGCTACTAAATAAGGGGATATTATGAAAGAGTTGAATAGCAAGGAGCTTGCTGCTGTAAATGGTGGAGTGGTTCCATTAATCGTAGCGGTAGTCTGTGCCGATTTGGGATTAAATGCAGCATTCGCAGCATGGTATTACGCCAAGACAAAGTAATAAATTTGTTATAATCGTTATATGGTCGAAGTGGAGCAATATTCTACTTCGACCATTGAGGAGTTAATGTGAATAGAGTTTTATTGTTTACAGTGATGGCTGTTAATATGCTCACTTTGTTATATAAGGTGACTGTTGAAATGGATTTTTGGCTTTTGTCCTTACTTTTCATAAATTCTCTGTTTGTGCTGTTTATGGTTAATAATAAGTAAATTTTAATTTGGTGTTATGTTTTATGTTTTTTCTTATATGTAGTGGCTGACAATTTAAACGCTGCGCCATCCTACCATGTTAAGTATGAAAATTCTCAGAGTTTCGGGTGCTTCTATGGCATTGTTGATCAAATAATTTCACGAGTAGCAACAGCCCCAAAACATTGCACGGTTTAGCGACTTGCTCCCAGAGAAGGCATACCCAAGATCAGCATTTTGTTCATTGCCTTTACGCCAACCAAGGCTTCGCCAACTTGGGCATTGTAATAGACTCAGTGTCGGGCTTATCAGTTGCTTGTATCGGTACATCGCGGTTTCTGCCAGTGACCTTTTCCCGAACTCATGTTGCTGCTTCCACTCCGATAGGCAACCTGCATTCAGTGCATTAACGACTTCATTGCGGATATGCCCTTCGGACCAGTACCCTGCATCGAACTCGGGGGATCACTGCCTTTATGCCTCTGTTTTTGAGTAGCGTATGACAAGCTTTGGTGTCATACGCGCCATCGGCAGACACTTGCTTGATATGACGGCGCGACTTCAATCGCTTGGTCAGTAAACAGAAAGCCGCGTCCCCGGCCACCATGATGCTGATGGCATAGCCAACCTTTGATGGCCGCTTCATCAACCCAAAAGGTTAATGAGCCGCGATTACGCAATGTATGAGTGATGCTGTGCTTAGCTTTACCCATAATGCCGCTCTGTCAGTCTGTACTGAAAGAGCGGATCACTGTCCGCTGAAATGGTTCAAAAGGATTTAGTCAACAATGCCGTCCAAAAGGATTGGATTAGATCATAAGCATTTTGTCCACTCTTTCGGTACACGCTCAGAGTAGCATAAGCGCTGGCTCGGTAATCATCCCATTCTTAATGGGCGTTAGAAGTAGAAGGTTGCGTTATTAAAGCCTGTTTGTATTTCGGTGGTATGCCACCAATTGCCTTGTTTGGTCGTTCATTGTTGTAAAACCAGCGCCATTCTGTCGCATGTTCTTGTACCTCGGGCAATACTGCTGAATGAATATTGATTTAGCCACTTGTAGCAAACTGTACGGTTATACCGCTCCACATACGCATTCTGCTGTGGGTTTCCAGGCTGAATAAACTTCAATTCAACATCGTGTTTTGCTGCCCACTCTGCCAGTAAAGCGCTGATGTATTCTGGGCCATTGTCACTACGAATTTGTCTGGGCTTGCAGCGCCATTCAATAACTTGATTGAGCGTGTGGACAACACGCTCAGCTGACAGCGAAAAGTCGACCTCAATCGCCAATCCTTCTCGGTTAAAAACATCAATGATATTAAGCAGTCTGAAGCTGCGGTCATCTTCGAGCTGGCATGCATAAAGTCCGTAGACCAGCACTGATTTATCGATTCCGGCACTACTAATAATGCATCAGGCGTATCACGTTTTAAGCGCTTCTTCGGCTTTATCCGCAGATTAAGTTCCAACTCACGGTAAAATCCTAAGCACCCGCTTATGGTTCCAACCAAAGCGTTTCACATTGTGTAAAAAGTAGAAGCACATTCCAAAACCCCAGTTGCGATGAGTCACAGTTAACCGCAGCAGCCAGTCGGCGATTTGCGCATTGTCATCACTGAGTTTAGCCTGATAGCGGTAACAGGTTTCACTCAGCCCAAATAGACGACATGCGAACTTGATGGTAATGGAATGGTGTTGCACCGCCTTTTTTCGATCGCCTCTTTGAGAATTTCGGCTTTGAGCCGTTCCTCGGCATATTATTATCCCCTTGGGGACATCTTTTTGAGCCGGGCATTTTCCGTTTCTAGCTCTTTAAGCCGAGCCATCATAGGAGCACCGGCTTCGGCTTGTTTTAAGATCGCCAGGATTTGGCTATCGCTAAATTTTGATGTTTTCATGCAGAATCTCCTGCGCTTATGTTACGAGAAAATTCTACTTTTGACGCCGGTTAATTTACGGGATGATTACCGCTCGTTTTGTTTAAACAGGCTAGCAAGGTTATAATCCGGCGTCCGCCTATAGCAGGAGAAATTGCTTGTCTTACAGTTACATTCCACTTGCTGAATACCGCCGCCAGTGGATTTTCAATCACCACGAAATGCCTGTTTCAGAAAAGGAAAAGACGGATATTTTGCCATTAACCAGCAAAAGTGCCATGGCCTTGTGGAATCGCTGGATCAGCAGCAAAAGCAGCTGTGCAGAAGACTTTGCCAAAGGCGATTGGGCGCTACGCAGTTCCACCTGGCATCATACAGACACATGGCAATCTCAATGGGAGAGTGATGATCCGGCACTGCCACTCCCCATCACCGAGTTTATGACTTGGGATGACACCACTCGAGTCTATTTTTGCATAGAGAAATATGAAATTCTTGAGACCAACTGGGCTCTCTTCAAACGTTACTGGAAGTGTTTTTTATTCTGCGACGATGGTCCACTGTTAATCAGTACCCAACATCGGCAAGCTATTTGGTTTGCGCAGGACGGAAGCTATCGTCTGGGTCTTCGTGGTTAATTGTTACAGGAAATTCTATGAAATTTATATCGTTGAGCTGCTTGCTACTGTTGTTATCCCTCTCCGTTTCAGCCAGAGAAGTGTCTGGTGTAGATGTGCCCGAAACCCTGTCACTAACGCAGTCACCTTTACAGCTCAACGGTGCGGGCGTTCGCAGTAAGTTTTTTATGGATCTATATGTGGGAAGTTTGTATCTACCTACGCCAGCCAGTACCACAGCTGAGGTTCTTAACGAAGCAACCGCGGTTGTCAGCCTGAAGATCCTCTCTGGTCTTATCACCTCAGAGAAAATGCGCAATGCTATTAAAGAGGGATTTGACGATGCCACCGATGGTCAAACGCAACCAATAGCGGCAGACATCCAGCATTTTACGGAACTGTTTGCAGACGAAATCAAGGTTGGCGATGAATTTTTGCTCGTGGCCGATAAACAACACGGCGTGACGGCTTACAAGAATGGAGTTGCCAAAGATACTATTACTGGCGAAGCATTCCGCGAGGCCCTGCTGAACATCTGGCTCGGAGATGAACCCGCGCAGAAAAGCCTGAAACGAGAAATGCTTGGCCAATAAACCCGCTGAGCCCTGTGACTTCAACTAAAAACGATAGCGCAGTTGCAGGGCGCCGCTGACATAATCATCCAAAGCCACAGTGCCATGTTCACCATCTTTCAAATCCGGCGACACGCTGTACCCCAGATAAAAGTTCAGCGCAGTGTCTGATGTGATATGCCACCCCACGCGGCTGAACAGTCGCCATTCAGACAGTTCTACCACCTGCTGCTCATGCGCCAAAATTCGTTCAGTATGCTTGCTACTGCCAATGCCCCATTGCAGTGCCGGAGTGAGGTCGTAAGCCAGTTCGATACCCGCGCCCCCGAAAAATCCGGCATTAATGGATTACCTAAACGCCATTTATCGGAAATCTGCCAGTTAAACAGCACTAACGGTAAAAACCTGACCTTACCGATATCGTTGAAATAAGCACCTCCGACCCCCAATAATTACCGCTGGCATAGTGCCGCATGGCGCCGGCCATAATGCCGTAGCTTTTACTATCCGCCAATGAAGCATCATTAGCATAAGCAAATTGCAGCGTAGGCGCGGCCATCAATGACCAGCCATTGCCGAGCTGATGGCTTAACATCAGATTACCATGGTAACGTCTAGCTGATTCAAAAGGGGCTTGCTGAGCATACTGCGCTGGCACTTTCCAGTCCCAATCCAGCCAGTCGATGCCAAGATTAGCACTTAAACGCCAGGTTGGTGCCAATGTCCAGTTGCTACGCGCGCCTAATTGCCATGATTGCCGACCTAACTGCCCGCCATTATCAATGTCGGCATCAGCACTCATACTCTTGGTCAAACTCACACTGTAAGTAGTTGCAGCCTGGGGTTCCGCAATTGCGGTCGTAGTTGTCACCAAGGACACCAGCGTCACTATCAGCTTTCCGACTCGTTCCATCATATACCTCATGTTGCGCTATCCAAGATAATCGCGGCTGTAGTACATTTATGCTTATTCCGCTACCGGCTATTTCGTAGCATACTAACAGTCATCCACCTAAAAACCATAATGTTATTCACAACCGTTTGTTATTTAATAAATATTTAATTTTACACTGAAAGATTTTTAGTGATTGCCTGTAAAATCATCAATTATCAATAATTAAGCTTTAATTGATCCAAGAAAACAAAGTTGTGGCCGATAAAGGCTATAATGACGGTGTTTATCCGTTCCTGAGCAACCTCCTGCTGCAATTCAATATGTTCCAAATAGAACAATTGGGGGATTTAAAGCAGGTGTAATACCGACTAATAACTAGAGATAGACAGATGAATTATCGCAACTGGCCTATAGCCAAACAGATTGGGACACTGGCATTTGTACTGACAGTACTCGTTTTTGGTGTTGTTGGCACAATTTCCTATCAGACAGCATCTACCGCATTGAAAGATAAAGCCCTTTCAGCGATGACTAAAGAGATGCACAGCGTTAATGATTTACTAGAGCTGCAATACCAGTCACTACTGGTGATAGCACACCGTAATGCTGATGTCTTTCGTGCCATGTATCCCGGTCATTTTTCCAAACCTGCCGGACAAACCACTGAAGTTTTAGGCAAAACCACCCCAACGCTGATGCACGATTCGGAGTTAGTCAACTCCTCCATCAGTAAAGTCGACCGTTTTGCCAAACTTTCCGGTGGTACGGCTACCGTATTTGTTAAAGATGGCGATGATTTTTTACGTATCTCCACCTCATTGAAGAAAAGTGATGGTAGCCGGGCACTTGGAACTTATCTGGGCAAGAATCACCCCGGTTACAGCAAACTGATCAGTGGTAAAGATTATGAAGGTTATGCCAGGCTGTTTGGCAAAGATTACATGACCGTTTACAAGCCGATTAAGGACATGCAGGGCGCTGTTGTGGGTATTCTTTACATTGGCTTTGATATCAGCGAGTCGATGACTGAAATTCAAGATGCCGTCAAAAAGTTAACCATTGAAGAAAGTGGCAGTTATATCCTGCTCAAACAATCAGACCTGTCGGTCATTGCTGACCGGACGCTGACGACTGGTGAGGTTCCCACAACCGCCCAACTCAACGGCTTGCCACTGCAATCAATCGTTAATAACCGTACCTTGGTGCAGTACCAGAGTAACGATGGCAACAATATGGTCGCGATGAGCGATGATATTCCCGGCTGGCAGTGGTTACTGGTGGGTAAAGTCAAAACCAAAGAGCTGAATGAAGAAAGCAGAACCTTGTTACTGATCAACGTCGCCGTGTCATTCGTCGGCATTATTGCGATCACCGCCTTACTGTCGATGGTGCTACTCAACACCATCAAACCGCTGCGCCGTCTACAGCAACATATGGAACACTTGGGCCAAGGTGACCTCAGCATTGATCTGCCGATGACAGATGATCATAGTCAGAATGAAGTCAGTCGCATCACGGCCAGCGCCCGGCAGATGACACTCAATCTGCGCAAACTGATCACCGAGCTGCTCAACTCAGTTCAAACGTTGGATTACCAAGCTGAGCAAGCACAGAAGACCGCCAAACTGAACGGCGAAGAATCAAAAGCCTTGATGAGCCAGACCGATCAGATAGCGACCGCCATAGAAGAGATGTCGACATCTATTCGCGATGTGGCTAATCATGCCGGAGAAAGTGCAGAACAAAGCGCAGAAGTAGACAACGCTTCTCGAGAAGGCCACCAACAGTTGATCCAGGTAGTGGAAAGCCTGAATATGCTGGCACAGCAACTGAGCCAGAGTCAGCAGGCGGTTGAAGGCGTAGCCAAAGAAAGCGAAGCCATCAATACCATTACCGATGTGATTAATGGCATTGCCGAACAAACCAATCTGTTGGCACTGAATGCCGCCATTGAGGCCGCGAGAGCGGGTGAGCAAGGGCGCGGTTTTGCCGTAGTTGCAGATGAGGTACGTACGCTTGCTAGCCGTACCCAAGCTTCCATCTCAGAGATCAGCCAAACTATCGTCCAACTGCAAGCCAAAGTGAAAGATACCGCCACCCGCATGACGCAGAGCCACCAGTTGGGCAGCACATCCGCTGAACAAGGTGAAGCCGCTAACCAGCAACTCAGCGCCATTACTGAGCGTATTGCGTCGCTGGCAATATCGGTAAGCAGTATTGCCAGCGCCACAGAGCAACAAAGCGCAGTAGCTGACGAAGTCACCCGCAATCTGCATGAAATTACCGAACTGGCGAAAGAAGGTGATTCCCGAGCCCATGACACAGTGACATCCGCTAAAGAGCTAGCTGATGTGGCTGCCGCCTTGAAACAGCAGATTGGTGTATTCAGAGTTTAATACCGACAAAGAAGGCGCTGAAAAGCGCCTTCTTAATGTGAGATAGACGAACTACTGCTGTAAGTTTTCCAGTGGTACAGCTTTCATAATAACTTCAGTGGTGTTCTTACCGTTATTGATCACCGGATAACGGTCATAGGTCTGAAAGATCACCCTTCCCTGATACATGATCATCGCTACCACCCCATAGTTGGTTTTACTGTCTACTGAGTCGGCTGGCAAAATGAATTTGAATGGCACCGGCACCCGCGCAATATTAAACGACTTCTGCGCCACAATTGCGCCGGGGGTATCCAGATCGATAATGGCAATAGTAATACTGCAACCATCTGGCAGCATGATCCGCTCATGGTAAGAAGCCGCCCCATTAACCACCACCGGTGCAGGTGGTGCAACAGTCACACATCCCCCAGCCATAACATTCCGGTAGCTATCAGCAGCGTTTTTAATACCTGCATGCTTATTATTCCTTCTTAATATTGGTCATTCTTATCAGTCCTTCCTGTGATGCCGAAGCAATCAACTGTCCCTGCTGATTAAAGAATTGCCCACGGACGTAACCGCGACTCCCATAGGCATTGGGGCTATCCACTGCATACAGCAACCATTCACCGATGTTTACTGGTCGATGAAACCACATCGCATGATCAATAGTTGCCATTCTAATCCCCGGCGTTAGAAACGATACGCCATGAGGCTGTACGGCGGTTACCAGAAAATTAAAATCCGAGGCATAAGCCAGCAGATAATCGTGCATACAATGTTCAGCAGGCAAACGACCATTCGCCCGCATCCACACATAACGAGTAGGCTCGGTTGCCGCAGGTGCAACAGGGTTTAAGGGGTTCACCATCCGCATTTCTATGGGGGCATCGGCCAGAAATTTCTCTAGGATCTTTGGTGGCACTCTATCGCGCATAGTCATCGCGAGTTCTTGCTGGTTCATCAGGCCGTCGGGGCCGGGAACATCGGGCATCGGCGCCTGATGTTCAAACCCGTCTTCGGGTTCCTGAAACGAACAAGTCATATAAAATATCGGGCGACCTTTCTGGATGGCTTTCACCCGTCTGGCACTGAAACTACCGCCATCACGCATATTTTCCACATCATAGATAATTGGCAGGGTTTCATCTCCGGCGCGGAGAAAATAGGAGTGTAGTGAGTGCGCCTGACGCTCTGGCGGTACCGTCTGTCTGGCAGCGCTCAACGCCTGTCCCATCACCTGACCACCGAAAACATGTCCAAATCCCAAATCCTGACTCTGACCGCGAAATAATCCCATTTCTATCGGTTCAAGTGTCAGCAGCGAAAGCAGTTCATCCAATACCTGGCTCATATCATCCCATTGACTGTGAATAGGTAACGATAAAGAGTACCGCAGGCGCAGGGTTAAATGCCAGTTTTCGCGGATTATTCCAGTAATACGCCGTGCTCACGGCACGCATTGCGAGCCCATTTGACTATCTGTTCTTCACCACTTTTCTGGAAACTGAAAGGATGTGCTTTGCTAAGTTTCGGCCAGATTTTTCCCACCAGTTCGGGGTACAGTCATCAGCACTAAAATAAGCCGGATTGGTTTCCGCCAGCCGCAATCGGCTGATACTTCCAGCCGCCGCCAACACATGTTGGCCAGTGGGGGCGGATGCGCCTAACAGGTACATGGCCGCAGCCACAGGCGCTTCTATCGAGAACATCGCGCCCACATCATCTGCCATATGGTGCCCGGTCATGCCGTTCAGCACTTGGGTACAAAGGCTGTTAACGCAGATATTGTAGCTCTGCCCTTCTAGGCTCAAACTGTTTACCAAGCCTATCAGCGCCATTTTGGCACTGGCATATGCCGCCTCAAACTGATCGCCAAACAGACCACTCGCCCCGGTTAACATCAAAATCCGACCAAACGCCTGCTGTCGCATCAGCGGCCAGAATGCCTGACAGAACAAAAAGCTGCCGGTAAGATCAACATCTATCTGGCGGCGCCAATCACTCAGAGAAATTTTTTCAAACGGACAAGAACGGTGAACGCCGGCACAGAGCAGCAGAAAGTCCACTTGAGAGCATGTAAGTATCTGCTGACAAACATCCGTCACCTGCGCAGCATTAGCCACATCGCAATAGAAATACTTTACGTCGGCACCTAACGCGGCTATCGCTGCCGCAGTTTCCCGACAATCCTGATTGTCGACCAGTACAACGCTTGCTCCTCGTTGCGCCAGAGCAATGGCAAATGCCCGCCCCAATCCTGAAGCTGCGCCCGTAACCACTGCAGTCCTGTGCTGGAAACGCATAATGTCCATCTCCTCAGCATATTGATGCCTGGATAGATTTACGACCGATTCACACTTCTTTCGCTTCAATCCACAATCCATTATGGCTATATTTTTCTTGGAAGGTTGCCCAACAAATGTGCGCTAATTCAAACTCTTTTACATGCATTTATCCGATTGTGCTAACTTTCGCTTGGCTTCTTGGTATCCTATACCTCGTAGAAAGTCTGTTGATGTGAATCGTGAATATGAATCCTTGGTTTCTGGCAATACGCCCCGGACACTGCCTGCCGCTGCAGGCCTTATTGATTGGCAATATGCTGGCACTGCCTCTGGAAAAATTCAGTTGGACGGTGGCGATTATCTCCATGACATGTGCCTTGTTGTTGCAAATTGCAGTGAATCTGGCAAACGACTATTTTGATTTCAAAAATGGGATCGATACCGCAGAACGGGTCGGCCCGACGCGAGTGACCCAAAGTGGCATGCTGGCGCCCTATAAAGTGCGCAATGCCATGACGCTATGTCTGATATTGTCATTGGCGGTCGGTGGTTATCTCATCTGGCACGGTGGTTGGCCAATCGCATTTTTAGCCGCAGCCTCTATGTTGGCAGCATTAGGCTATAGCGGTGGTCCGTACCCGCTGGCTTCCCACGGTTTAGGTGAACTGGCGGCATTTGTCTTTTTCGGGCTAGTTGCCGTTGTGGGCAGCTACTACCTGCAAGCAGGCGACACCACAATGGCATCATGGTTGCTGGGCTGTGCGGTTGGTTTGCTCAATGCCGCAATTATGCTGGTTAACAACACTCGCGACATTATGACCGACACCAAAGCCGGCAAGAAAACGCTCGCCGTGCGCATTGGCGAAGCCCAAGCACGGGTACTGTATCAGGCGTTGTTGTATCTGCCATTTGGTCTGATTATCGCAGGTTTTCTGTTGGGACAATTACCGGGATTTCCGGTGCTATTGGCGGGCCTGTCACTGATTATGGCGCGGAAGTTATCTTCTGATTTCTATCAGGGTTCCGGCGAAGCGCTTAACCCGCTATTAGGGAAAACTGCCAAACTGACCATGATGTTCAGTGCACTATTCAGTGTAGGTTTAATGTTCTGACCTATGTTCTAACAGCTAAACGGCATTGATAAAAAAGCTTCCCAATGGAAGCTTTTTTATCATCTGATACCAGATAGTTATCAGCCGATTTTAACTAATGTACGTTCAGCCTGGCTCCAGTTCAGGTGATACTTTTCCCCGCGGGTTTATCTGTACGCTCAAAAGTGTGAGAACCAAAGAAATCACGTTGTCCCTGCAGCAGATTGGCCGGCAAAGTAGCACAACGGAAGCTGTCATAATAAGCCAGTGCTGAGCTGATACAAGGCACAGGAACGCCGTTCAAAGCCGCGGTAGCCACTACTTGTCGCCATTGAGGCTGTAACTGTGACAGTACGCTGGCAAAACTCTGCGCTTGCAGCAGATTATCCAGTTGTGGTGCCGCCTGATAAGCATCCGTAATCGTCTGCAAGAAATCGGCACGAATAATACAGCCAGCACGCCAGATACTAGCGATGGCCGCAAAATCCAACTGCCAGCCCTGCTCTTTGGCATTCATTGCCATCAGTTGAAAACCTTGGGCATAGGCACTGACTTTAGCGCAGTAAAGGGCCGCTTCTAGCGCCTCAATAAGCGCTTGGCGCTGTGCCGCATCAATATTGGTCTGTGGCCCTTGCAGTTGTTGACTGAGTTGTAACCGCAGCGCTTTTTGAGTGCTCATCGCCCTGGCATATACCGCCTCGGCAATGGTCGGTGCAGGACACCCTATCTGCAAACTGCTGACCGCCGTCCATAGGCCAGTGCCTTTCTGTCCGGCTTTATCGAGGATCATCTCCACCAACGGCTTACTTGTTAGCGGATCCTGCTGTTTCAGCACTTCGGCGCTGATACCGATAAGATAGCTATTGAGTTTGCCCTGATTCCACTGTTCAAAAACACTGGCAATTTCAGCAGCATTCATCCCCAGACCTTGATGCAGGATCTGATATGCTTCGCAAATCAACTGCATATCGGCATACTCAATACCGTTATGCACCATTTTGACATAATGGCCGGAACCCGAAGGACCAATATAAGTGGTGCACGGTTCACCGTCTTTAATTGCCTGACCTGGCTGCGTCCGTTCTATTGGCTGCCCAGTAGCCTTGTCAACTTTAGCGGCAATTGCACGCCAGATTGGGGCAATATGTTCCCAGGCGGTTTTATCGCCACTCGGCATTAAGGAAGGCCCAAAGCGGGCGCCAACTTCACCACCAGAAACAGCTGAACTGAAAAATATAAACTTGCCTTTATAGCTTTGTTCACGGGCGATGGTGTCAGTCCACAAACTGTTACCGGTATCGATGACAATATCATCACTGTCGATGCCAGCCGCAATCAATGCCTGACAAACACCATCGACAGGTTTACCGGCTGGCACCGATAACAGCAGCACGCGAGGTTTGCTCAGAGATTGCAACAGCGCTGACATGGAATCGAAGCCCTTGAGCACTAAACCGCGCGCAGGCACTTCTGCCAACGCTTGCTGTTCAGCCGCAGAGACCTTGGCAGCATCTAGGTCAAAAGCGGCCACGCGGTAACCATTATCCACAATGTTGAGGGCCAGATTCTTACCCATCACCCCTAGGCCGATAACCCCAATGTCAGCAGATTGGAATTTCATAATTTTTCACCAGTTGTCGTCGCCATAACCACAGAGCAATCACGACTAAGTCGTATAAAAGCGCACATTATACTGAGCTTCTGTGGTTTTTTTCCAACAAAGTCTGTCGATAACTGTGGAGGATTTAGTCGATTGATCGGAAATGATGAAATTAGCCAACAAAATAGCCCACCAGCGTGGGCTGTAACTTGATGATTACTCAAGGGTTCAAACGTGCTGTTGCAGCAACGCGTCGGCATATCCCATGCGTGTTAGCGCGTCACGCACCAAATCCAATGTTAATGGATCCTCGATAGTGGCGGGCGGCGTATAAGACTGATTATCAGCAATTTTACGCATAGTGCCGCGCAGGATTTTACCTGAACGAGTCTTAGGTAATTTTTGCACTGCACTTACCAGCTTGAACGCCGCAACTGGGCCAATCTCCTGTCGCACTTTGGCTACCAGCTCATCATGCAGCTGTTTTTCACTGATATCGATACCGTTTTTCAAAACCACCAACCCCAACGGCACTTGCCCTTTGAGTTTGTCATCAACCCCAATTACCGCCGCTTCCGCAACCGCAGGATGTTGACACAAGACTTCTTCAAAGCGCCCGGTTGATAAGCGATGTCCGGCAACATTAATGATGTCGTCAATACGACTCATAATGTACAGATAACCGTCTTCATCCATATAACCCGCATCGCCAGTCAGGTAATAACCTGGGTACATGCTGAGGTAGCTTTCCTGATAGCGTTTATCGTTTTGCCACAAAGTCACTAAAGTGCCTGGCGGCAATGGCAATTTAATTACCACGTTACCAGACTGGCCCGCTGGCACTTGTGAGCCAAACTCATCCACAACTTCCACCTGGTATCCAGGCACGGCGCGCGCGGGTGAACCGGGTTTTACCGGAATAGCCTGTACGCCCATCAGATTGGCAGCCACGGCCCATCCGGTTTCAGTCTGCCACCAATGATCGATCACCGGTTTCCCCAGTTTCTCGCCAGCCCAAAGCAAGGTATCGGGGTCACAACGTTCTCCCGCGAGGAAAAGCGTTTCCAGACAGCTCAGATCGGTTCCAGCCACATAATTGCCGTTTGGATCTTCCCGCTTAATCGCACGGATTGCCGTGGGTGCGGTGAAGAAACTTTTGACACGGTATTTCTGAATAGTGCGCCAGAAAATACCCGGATCAGGTGTGCCCACAGGCTTACCCTCATACAACACGGTTGTCGCCCCCACCAGCAGTGGCGCATAAACAATGTATGAATGCCCGACGACCCAACCAACATCCGATGCCGCCCAGAACGTATCCCCAGGATTGATGTTGTAAATGTGCTTCATCGACCAAGCCAAAGCCACTGCATGACCGCCGTTGTCACGCACCACACCTTTAGGTTGGCCTGTGGTGCCAGAGGTGTACAGGATATACAAAGGATCAGTGGCGGCAACGGCGACACATGCTGCGGGTGCGGCATCTTTGATGGCCTGCTGCCAGTCGTAATCCCGCCCTTCCTGTAATGCAGCTGCATACTGACTGCGCCCAAGGATCAAACAGCGTTCAACTTTGTGATGAGACTGCTCCAGCGCTTTATCCAGTAATGGCTTGTAAGGCACCACCCCGGAAGGTTCGACCCCACAAGAAGCACTCAGCACCAACTTAGGTTTGGCATCGTTGATACGCGTTGCCAGTTCATTCGCGGCAAAACCACCAAAAACTACCGAATGGATAGCGCCAATACGCGCACAGGCCAGCATGGCATATACGGTTTCAGGCACCATTGGCATGTAGATCACCACCCTGTCGCCCTTGCTCACCCCAACAGATGCCATATAACCAGCCAAGCGGCTTACTTGCGCCTGTAGTTCAGCATATGTCACAGCATATTCGGTATCAGTGACTGGACTGAAATAACGAATGGCAAACTGCTCGCCCCTACCCGCCAGCACATGGCGGTCTACGGCGTTATAGCAAGTATTTAACTGACCATTACTGAACCAGCGATAAAATGGCGCTTGGCTGTCATCCAACACTTGTTCCCATGGTTGATACCAGTCAATAGCTTTGGCGCACTCGCCCCAGAACGTCACCTTATCGTCTATGGATTTCTGGTACAGAGCTAAACCCGGATCTGTCATCTAACTGTCCTCCCCAAGGACCGCCTCTCGGCTAACACACCCCTTCCTTCCGCTTTCATTAATAGACGTTTTTATAATCAACCCCTATTAGACGTTAGCCTAAACTCGGCTTTTTTAAGACTTTTTGCTAAGTCATCGACTGGACTGACCAGGTTAAAAACGCTGGAGAAAAAATCAGGATCATGCACTAAAATAGCAACAGTAACTTTACCTTTACGTAAACTTTATATATCTTGCGTTTACTGCTGCTAACTGAGTGTTATTTAATGAGTATCCGACCAACGCCCCAAACCACTTATTCCATTAGTGAGCTGTCACGGGAATTTGATATTACCACCCGTAGTATTCGTTTTTACGAAGACCAGGGGCTGTTAAAACCCAAACGCCGTGGGCAAACCCGTATCTATAGTTTGAAAGATCGGGTGCGGCTGAAACTCATCCTGCGCGGTAAACGCCTTGGCTTTTCGCTTGGGGAAACCCGACGCCTATTTGAATTGTATGACGCCGACAAAAGCAGCCTGTCACAACTCAGTACCATGTTGCAGTTGATAGAAGATAAAAAAATGTCACTGCAACAGCAGATGGACGACATCAAAATCGTATTGATGGAATTGATGGCTGCAGAAACCCAATGTCGTCAGGCGCTAGCGGAAATCTCTACCGAAAAAACCGGTTAATCACGCCGCTGTCATCATCTGCACGTCGTCACAGATGTCAGCGCCGACACAGGAGCCAACCATGATACCCAGCTATTCAGGACTTGACTTCGGACTCGGGGAAGATATCGACATGTTGCGGCAAGCCGTTGCGACATTCGCCACCGAGCAGATTGCCCCACTCGCGACACAAATCGACCAAGAGAATCAATTCCCCACGGCATTATGGCCACAATTAGGCCAGATGGGGCTGTTGGGAATTACCGTTAGTGAAGAGTTTGGCGGTAGCGGTATGGGCTATCTGGCCCATGTGGTCGCCATGGAAGAGATTTCCCGCACCTCAGCCTCGGTGGGGTTGTCGTATGGCGCCCACGCAAATCTCTGTGTTAACCAAATTTTCCGTAACGGCACTGCCGCACAAAAAGATCGTTATCTGCCAAAGCTGGTCAGTGGTGAACACATAGGTGCGCTGGCCATGAGTGAACCCAATGCGGGCTCCGATGTGGTGTCCATGAAACTGCACGCTCGTAAACAAGGCGACCATTATCTGCTGAATGGCAACAAGATGTGGATCACCAACGGCCCCGATGCAGATGTATTTGTAGTTTATGCCAAAACTGAACCACAACTGGGAGCCAAAGGTATTACCGCGTTTATTGTTGAACGTGGCTTTCCAGGATTCGCCACCGCACAAAAATTAGACAAACTAGGCATGCGAGGCTCCAGTACCTGCGAGTTAGTATTCACTGATTGTGAAGTGCCAGCAGCAAACATTCTCGGTCAACTGAATCACGGCACCAAGGTGCTGATGAGTGGCCTTGACTATGAACGCGTAGTCTTGGCTGGCGGCCCATTAGGCATCATGAGCGCCTGTCTTGATCTGGTACTGCCCTACACCGCAGAACGCCAGCAGTTTGGCAAAGCCATTGGCGAATTCCAATTGGTGCAGGCCAAACTGGCCGACATGTACACCGAAATGCATGCGGCCAAAGCCTATGTTTATGCCGTTGCCAGCGCCTGCGATCAAGGCAAAGCGAGTCGCAAAGATGCCGCTGGCGCCATTCTTTACAGCGCCGAAAGAGCCACCCGTGCGGCACTGGATGCCATTCAGTTGCTGGGTGGCAATGGCTATATCAATGACTATCCGGCCGGACGTTTATTGCGTGATGCCAAGCTGTATGAAATCGGCGCAGGCACCTCGGAAATTCGCCGCATGCTCATTGGCCGTGAACTGTTCAGTGAAAGTCACTGAATCGCCCTCTCATCAATAGCGGAGCCAAACGCCATGACCCGCATCATCAGCCAGATCAATCCCAGTGCTGACACTTTTATCAGCCGTCAGCAAGCGATGCAAAGCTTAGTGGATGATCTCAAACAGAAACTGGCAGAAATTGCTGAAGGTGGCGGCGCGCGCGCCATGCAGCGGCATTGCAGCAAAGGTAAGCTGGCCCCCAGGCAACGACTAACACAGTTGCTGGATACCGATGCGCCATTTCTTGAAATTGGCCAGTTTGCGGCCTTTGAGGTTTATGAGGAGACCGTTGCGGCGGCGGGGGTTATTGCCGGTATCGGCCGTGTCAGTGGCCGCGAATGCATGCTTGTTATCAACGATGCCACCGTTAAAGGCGGCACTTATTATCCGCTGACGGTCAAGAAACACCTGCGTGCGCAAGCCATCGCGGAACGGTGTCATCTGCCCTGTATTTACCTAGTGGACTCCGGTGGTGCTAATCTTCCGTTGCAGGATGAAGTGTTTCCAGATCGGGAACATTTTGGCCGTATTTTTTATAACCAGGCGCGCATGTCAGCCAAGGGCATCCCACAAATTGCCGTGGTAATGGGTCTTTGTACCGCTGGCGGGGCTTATGTTCCGGCCATGGCGGATGAATCCATTATTGTCGCCAATCAGGGCACTATCTTCTTGGCTGGGCCACCGCTAGTAAAGGCCGCCACCGGCGAAGAGGTATCCGCCGAAGCATTGGGGGCGGCGAGGTGCATACCCGTTTATCCGGCGTGGCCGATCATCTGGCACAAAATGACGCACATGCGCTGCAATTAGCACGGCAAGCCGTGTCACGGCTCAATCCTCCTACATCAAGCATCACACCACAAGCGGCCGTGATACCGCCGCGCTACGATAGTCAGGAGCTGTACGGCATTGTCGGTACCGATCTGAAAAAGCCCTACGATGTCCGAGAAGTGATTGCCAGATTAGTCGATGACTCAGATTTTGACGAATTCAAAACCAATTACGGCCCCACCTTAGTGTGCGGTTTTGCCCGTTTGCATGGCTATGCCATTGGTATTGTTGCTAATAACGGCATTCTGTTTTCGGAGTCAGCGCAAAAAGGGGCACATTTCATCGAACTATGTTGCCAACGGCAGATCCCGTTGCTGTTTTTACAGAACATCACTGGCTTTATGGTTGGGAAAAAATATGAGCAGGAAGGTATCGCCAAACACGGCGCCAAAATGGTGATGGCCGTTGCCTGCGCCAATGTGCCCAAATTTACCGTCATCATTGGTGGCAGTTATGGTGCGGGCAATTATGGCATGTGTGGCCGCGCTTATGAGCCCACCATGATGTGGATCTGGCCCAATGCCCGTATTTCGGTGATGGGTGGCGAACAGGCGGCCAACGTGTTGGCCACGGTCAAACGCGACAGTCTAGAACGCCAGGGGCAAACATGGTCAGCAGCGGATGAAGCCGCCTTTAAAGCCCCGATCGTCGATAAATATGAGCGAGAAGGTAATCCCTATCATGCCAGTGCCCGTTTATGGGATGACGGTATTATCGACCCAGCGCAAACCCGCGATGTGGTCGGTCTAGCATTAGCGGCTGCCGCCAATGCTGCTATTGAGCCCAGCCACTTTGGCGTCTTTCGCATGTAGGAGGCCAGCATGCAGCACACTCTACTCAAGCGGGATGCAGAAGGCGTATGTCAACTCATCCTCAATCGCCCGGATGCCGCTAATGCCTTTGATGAACGGCTGATAGCTGAACTCATCACCGTCTTAAATCAGCTTGCTGACGATTCAAGTTGCCGATTACTGCTACTGCGCGGCCAAGGCAAACATTTCAGCGCTGGTGCTGATCTGCACTGGATGCAGCGTCAGGCAAAAATGAACGCGCAGGCCAATATCGCTGATGCCAGCGAACTGGCAACGCTGATGCGAACACTGGACAGGTTTCCAAAACCAACGGTGGCCTTAGTGCAAGGTGCAGCCTTTGGTGGCGCACTGGGACTGATTTGCTGTTGTGATGTCGCGATTGCCACCAGCAACGCCCGCTTTTGTCTGAGCGAAGTCCGGCTCGGGCTTCTTCCAGCCGTGATCTCGCCCTATGTTCATCGCAGTATCGGGATGCGGCAATTGCGGCGGTATGCCCTGACAGCCGAGCTCATCGATGCCAGCACCGCGTTGCAATTAGGGCTTGTGCATCAAGTAGATGATGATCTGGATAATGCCGCACAGCGCATAGTCACCGCCTTACTACAAGGTGGCCCTGCCGCGCAGCAACAATGTAAAGGGCTGCTAGCACAGCTTGAAACAGCACAGAGCGATGAAGCACTCACTCACCTGACAGTGCACACCATTGCTAACGTCCGCGCCAGTGAAGAAGCAGCTGAAGGCATTAGTGCCTTTTTTGCTAAACGTCCGCCGAAGTGGTTGCCGGGCAATACCGCGGTAACGCAGGAGTCTGAGCATGACTGACGCCAGTATTCGCAAGTTATTGATTGCCAATCGCGGTGAAATTGCCTGCCGCATTATACGAACCTGCCAACGATTGGGGATCCGTACCCTGGCCATCCATTCTGCGGTTGACCGTCAGGCATTACATGTCAGCCTTGCCGACGAAGCAATAGCACTGAGCGGTGATTCTCCCCTTGCGCCTTATCTGAATATTGATGCGATTATCGATGCGGCAAAGCGCTACGGTGCCGATGCCATCCATCCTGGATACGGCTTTCTCTCAGAAAATGCCGCATTCGCCAGCGCCTGTAGCGCGCATGGGCTGATTTTTGTGGGGCCGCCCGCCAGCGCCATTGACGCCATGGGCAGTAAAAGTGCCGCCAAAGCGATTATGGCTGCTGCTGGCGTCCCCCTAGTGCCGGGTTATCACGGTGCGGAACAAGCGAGTGGTTTTCTGCAACAGCAGGCGTTAACCATTGGCTTTCCACTGTTGATCAAAGCCACTTATGGTGGAGGCGGTAAGGGAATGCGGGTGGTGACGAATGCGTCAGAATTTACCACAGCGCTGGCCGCAGCTAAGCGGGAAGCCAAGGCCGCCTTTGCCGATGACACCGTATTGCTAGAGCGCTATCTGACACAACCGCGGCACATCGAAGTACAAATATTTGCCGATCAGCAAGGCCACTGCATTTACTTAGGCGATCGTGATTGTTCGCTGCAACGTCGGCACCAGAAAGTCATTGAAGAAGCGCCGGCCCCGGGTCTTAGCGATGAACTCAGGCAACAGATGGGGCAAGCGGCAATCGCAGCGGCTAAAGCCATCGGCTACTGCGGTGCCGGCACCATTGAGTTTCTGCTGGATAGCGACCAGCAGTTTTACTTCATGGAGATGAATACCCGTTTGCAGGTGGAACATCCGGTGACCGAACTGATCACCGGTCAGGATCTGGTGGCCTGGCAGCTAAGCGTGGCCGCTGGTCAGCCGCTGCCATTAACACAGCAGCAAGTCACACTTAACGGCCATGCCGTTGAAGCCCGAATTTATGCTGAAGATCCCAGCCATAACTTTCTCCCCGCTTCCGGCCCGCTGTCTTATTTACAGGAGCCAACTGCGGCGCCCCATTTACGGTTAGATACCGGGGTACGCCAAGGCGATGTGATCACCCCTTTTTACGATCCGTTGATCGCTAAATTGATCATCTGGCACTCCGACCGTAGCGAGGCGCTGCGACAATTGACGCTGGCATTACAGCAGTATCAGATAGCCGGAGTGTGGCATAATATTGCGTTTCTGGCCGCACTAACATCACATCCGGCCTTTATCCGCGAAGATTTCAGCACCCATTTTATTGCGCAGCACCTTGATGAATTGTTGTCACAAGCGGCCACACCCGCGCCAACCACTGAGGTACTTGCAGCCGCTGCCATGGTGAGTCTGCTGGCATCTAACACCCAAGGTCACACTTATAACTCCCCTTGGCAGCAGTTGTCAGGATTTCGACTGAACGCGGCGCCAGAGTGGCATTTACAGTTGCGTTATGGTGCGATGGCAACTGCCTCAAGTTTCCTCTTACTGCTACAGCAGCAAACTATTGGTGAGTATTCACTGACCATCAACGCCGCAGAAGCCGAGGGAAATGCCAACACTAAAGTAATCGTCAGTGGCGAATTAACCGCAGCACAACAGCTCAAATTGACGCTCAACGGCCATAGCCAACATTGGTATTTCTACCAGCAACAGACAACACTGTGGCTATTGCGTCACGGTCATGTCTGGCAGTTTGATAGCGGCCCTCAGAGTTACCAGCTTGCCGATAATCATGGCGATACGTCGTTACTGGCACCGATGAATGGCACGATCGTGACCTTGCTGGTGCAGCCGGGCGATTTTGTCCGTAAAGGCTGCGGCTTATTGGTACTGGAGGCGATGAAAATGGAATACCAGATCAACGCGCCTACTGATGGCATTGTCGATAATTTTTTATGTCGTGCTGGTGAGTTAGTGCAAGACGGAACGCTGTTAGTCCAGTTCAGTGCTAAGGAGTCTGACTAATGTATCCTGCTTCCATCCGTATCTATGAAGTTGGCCCGCGTGACGGCCTGCAAAATGAACGGCCGGTGGCTATCCGCGATAAGGTGCAACTGCTTAATGCCTTGGCCAACGCAGGGCTATGTCATATCGAAGCGGGTAGTTTTGTCTCAGCGAAATGGGTACCGCAAATGGCGGACTCTGCCGCAGTATTCGGGCAGATAACTCGCCGTGCTGGAGTTAGCTACTCGGCGCTGACACCCAATCTTGCCGGATTTGAGGCCGCACTCGCTGCCGGAGTAGATGAAGTGGCCATTTTTACCGCCGCCTCAGAGCGCTTTTGCCAGCGTAATATCAATTGCAGTATCAGTGAATCGCTTGCGCGCTTTGTGCCAATAGTGGACAAGGCCAAACACTATGGCATCCCAGTACGTGGCTACGTTTCCTGCGTGCTCGGTTGTCCCTATGAGGGCGAGGTTGCGCCGCAGCAGGTGGCTGCCGTGGCAGAGGAATTACAGCAACTGGGTGTGTATGAAATCTCCCTCGGTGACACCATTGGCGTTGGCACGCCCCAAAAAGCCAGAAACATGTTAGACACCGTTGCCAACAAAGTGCCGATAGCCCAATTAGCGCTGCATTTTCACGACACTTATGGTCAGGCACTAGCGAATATTCTGGCCTGTCTCGATAGCGGAATTAGCACACTCGATGCCTCAGTTGCGGGCCTTGGCGGTTGCCCTTATGCCCAAGGGGCTTCCGGCAATCTAGCGACCGAAGATCTGGTGTATATGCTGCACGGTTTAGGCATTCATACAGGCGTGGACTTACCCAAGTTGGCTCGTGCTGGTGCGCAGATCAGTCGGGTACTCAAACGTCATAATGGCAGCAAGGTCGGCCAGGTGTTAACCGCCGAACTGGCCCCACCAGCACAGGAGTACAGCTAATGGCAGGTTTGCATAAAGTTGTTCACAGCTATTCCGAGGCGTTGTCAGGCCTAGAAAACCATATGACAGTAATGGTTGGTGGCTTTGGTTTATGTGGCATCCCAGAAGGTCTGATCAACGAAATGGTTAGGCGAAAAGTGACCGGATTAACCGCCATCTCCAATAATGCCGGCGTTGATGACTTTGGCTTGGGACTGCTACTGCGAGGGCACCAGATAAGCACCATGATCGCCTCTTATGTCGGTGAAAATGCCCTATTTGAGCAGCAGATGTTAACGGGTGAGCTTGAGGTGATTCTTACGCCGCAAGGTTCACTGGCAGAAAAATCCGCGCAGGTGGTGCTGGCATTCCGGCCTTTTTTACGGCGACAGGTTATGGCACGCCGGTGGCAGATGGTAAAGAAACCCGCGAAATCAACGGTCGTCATTATGTGCTTGAACCAGCTCTCACGGCAGATTTTGCATTAATACGCGCTTGGAAAGCTGACACCATGGGCAATCTCATCTACCGCCATACCGCAGCCAACTTTAATCCGGTGATGGCCACTGCGGGCAAAATCACCGTGGCAGAAGTCGAAGAGATTGTTGAAGCTGGCGAGTTAGACCCAGATCATATCCACACGCCAGGGATTTATGTCGATCGTGTCATTCAAGGCCGTTTCGAAAAACGCATCGAAAAGCGTACCGTCAAGCGCACTAAGGCCTAAGGAGCACAACATGGCACTTTCCAGAGAACAAATGGCGATGCGAGTAGCCCGCGAACTGCACGATGGCGACTATGTCAACCTTGGCATTGGCATTCCAACCTTAGTCGCCAACTATATTCCGGCAGGCATAGCAGTGATGTTGCAGTCAGAAAATGGCCTGCTAGGCATGGGCGAATTTCCCGATGAAGCCGCCGTTGATGCCGACCTTATCAATGCCGGAAAACAGACAGTCACCGCGGTAAAAGGAGCTTCTTTTTCTCCAGCGCCGATAGTTTTGCCATGATCCGTGGCGGCCATGTGGATCTCACAGTGCTGGGAGCATTTGAAGTGGATGTCAGTGGCGCTATCGCTTCTTGGATGATCCCCGGAAAATTGATCAAAGGGATGGGCGGCGCAATGGATTTGGTTGCCGGAGCCCGCAACATTATTGTGACTATGATGCATGCAGATAAAGCCGGTAACTCCAAGTTGCTACCGCAATGTACCCTGCCGTTAACCGGGGTTGCTTGCATCAACACGGTACTGACAGACCTGGCACTGTTGCATATTCACGAGGGTGCGTTTCATCTTAAAGAACTGGCACCTGGCGTCACCATTGATGAAATCAAAGCCAAAACCGCGGGCAAACTGGTGATCCCGCCCCAAGTGCCCACTATGGTGTTTTAAGTAAGCTATGGCATACGCATGTTCCAATGTCGGCGCCAACCATGCTTAATAATGATAACCACGCATTATTTATGCAGCATCTTAGGGCTTAATGCCGTCATTAATCAGGGAAAAAGTGCCGCCATAAATGGGATAAAGGCAATACCAGAAACAGCGCTGGCAGAAAATTGACCACCGCAAAATTCATAATTTTGGCAATGCGTAAACCAATCGCCAGCATAATAATGCCGCCGACCGCCGAAAAATTTGCATAGGTCACGGCATCCATATAGGGCAAAATAGGTTTAGCAAGCAAGAATAAAGACGCCTGCACCGTAAACTGCACCACAGCGATCATGATGATCCCCGGGCCAAGACCAATAGCAAAAATCATGGCAGTTACCAGATCCATCATGGATTTCACCAGTAACAGTTTATAATCACCGTTCAACCCTTCGGTCATCGCCCCAATGACCCCAAGGCCACTGGCACCAAATAAGACGATTAGTGCCGTAAATTGTTGTGAAAATTCGGACTTTCCCAAACCTCTGGGCATCGGCAAAAACCGATTCATTTTCTGTTGTATAAACGCCGCACCTTTACTGACGCCAGCCTCAAAATACAGTAATTCACCCAGCGCGGTGCCAAAAATCAGCGATAACACCACCACGGGCAGATTATGCTCCTTGATAATCATAGTGACGCCGATTGCGACCGACGCCAATGCAAAGGTTGCTGGTAGACCTTGCTGTAATCGCTTCGGAATAAATTTTGCCAGTCCGGCGCCAAGCAAACCGCCCACAATAATGGCGCAACTATTGATGATAGGACCTAGCATCATTACATCTATTCTCCTGAATTAAACATCTTCCAATATCAGCAGCAAGCCAGTGGCTAGTACAAGTGCTAGTTCTAATAGAGAAGAATTACGTGTTAAAGGTGTGGTATTAGCAACGCTCGATATCATATCTTGCTTACCAAGCGATAGCCACGGCCAGCGTGCCAACATAAACCGATAAGCGCCAATATTGGCCCCACAACACACTGACATGCTAGCGCTTACGTATGCGCGTTAAGCCTCGCAACCGTACAGTATCTTGCTAAGAAGATCACGCTGTTACTAATATTGCGGGTTACTTCAGCGATCTGTTAACTAGTGCTGGCATACCTTCCCTCTTATGGCTATTTTTTGCTCATATTGCTAATAGCGATCATCCATCCTTGGCTTTAAATATACCAGAGGAGGGACTATGTTTCGGTCCGTATTTTCCCTGAGTCTGCTGCTGATAAGCGGCTGCACCTGTACCAGTCATCTGCCACCACAGGCAGAGATCAGTATGCCAGATGCCCATACCTTGATGTTCAAAGGCGATACGCGTATCGACAGCGTCAAGCAACTGCTCGCCATAGCCGATAAAGCGCCGGCTCCTATCTCACGTCTAGTGATAACCAGCCGAGGTGGAAATCCCTCGGGGGAATGATGCTGGGCGAATGGTTGCACCAGCAACAAATTGAACTCGAAGTCAGAGAGATCTGCGCTGGCAGCTGTGCCAATTATGTCTTTACTGCTGCCAAAAGTGTCAAAGTAGAGGCTAACAGCGTGATTGGATTCAATGGCGGGGCTTGGCAGCAACATTGGGATAAACCTTGGTATACCTTTCTGGTACCAGACTTTGACCAGCATAAATGCCTCTCTGTCGCGGAATGGCGGCAGCGTGAAAATGCATTTTTAAACGCATTGGGGTGCGCGAAGAGATCACGATTATGGGGCAAGTTCCCCCGTTCCAGCAGCAGATATCCAGCAAAAAATTGTGGGGATATCGGGCGGATGACTTAAGCAAATTTGGCCTACATCAAGTGTACTTTTCCATGAATACTGCACCGCAGACGCAAGTAGCGATTCTGCAATTTGCACCTGGCGAGTTAGAAAATTATCTATCAAGCAGCCAATTACAACAGGGCGCCGCCCCATAAAAGCAGTATTTATCGCGCAAACTGTCACTGAAAAACATGCGCCAACAATTTGCTGGACAATAGGATTTAGTCAATTAAAGATAGTGACTATTATGTTATATCCACAAATGGCCAATAGCGGGAGTTTGTCATGATACTGCAGATAGTTATCGCGTTACTGTTCATTAGCAGTTGTTTTATTGATGCTCGCGCTCGCGAACGTCTAAGTAGTCAACAAGCGCTTGAACAGGTTGGTAACCATGTTGAGATTGCGATGGTCATCGGCCACAGTCAAGATCGCCGCACAGAGGAAGGCGTTATCTATCTGAATGATGAGCATACCCGCGAGTTGTTACTCACACTCACGGCCAGTGCTATTGCTGAACTTAAAGAACAAGGGATTATCGATCCGGCAGCTTATTTCCTGAGTAAAAAGCTCACCGTTACCGGTTCTATCATGCGGGTGGGCGAGCGTTATCTATTGCCCATTCAGACGGCTGAACAGTTACAATTACAAAAATAACAATACGTTCCCCAGAAAAAAGGCCGGAGTTTTCCGGCCGCTGACTTAAGACTCTTCGCGCAAAAATACTGGACTATCCGCCGTCGATTGGGCTTCACTGTAGTAATAACCCGCCACATTGAACTGCTGCAATTCCGCCAAGGTAGTAACCTTTTTCTCAAGCAGATACCGCGCCATCATGCCTCGCGCTTTCTTGGCATAGAAGCTGATAATTTTAAACTGACCATTTTTAGCATCTTTAAATACTGGAGAGATTAAACGCCCCGTTAACCTTGTTGGTCGCACCGCTTTAAAATATTCATTGGAGGCCAGATTGATGACCAAATCATCGCCCTGCTGCGCGAGTGCCTGGTTGATACCATCAGTAATCACATCGCCCCAGAACTGGTAAAGATTTGTACCTTTAGCTGTTACTAATGGGATCCCCATTTCCAAACGGTAAGGCTGCATCAGATCAAGCGGCTTTAATAACCCATATAACCCTGACAAAATGCGCAGATGTTGCTGAGCTGCCTGCACGACACTTGCGGGCATCGAATCAGCATCCAGCCCGGTATAAACATCACCACGAAAAGCATACAGTGCCTGTTTGGCATTGGCGGTAGAAAACGGTGGCCGCCATTGGGCAAAGCGGGCGGCATTTAGCCCAGCAATTTTATCACTGACCTTCATGAGGGAGGCGATCTGAGACGGAGACAACTCACGACACACCGACATGAGTTGCTCGCTGTATGCCAGATATTCCGGTTGAGTGTAATCAGAGACCATGGCTGGCTGTTCAAAATCCAGGGTCTTAGCAGGAGAAATCAGAATAAGCATCAGGCACTCCATATTGGCAATCAATGCTAATATCATACTGATCTACAATAAAAAAACCACGCAGTAATCACGTGGTTTTTTCGATGGCTACAAACGGTTTCAGGTATTGGCCGGAGCAACCTTCGCGTTATCAGTTACTTCCACAGATTCTCCATTCCAAATATCACTCGCTATCTGCGCCTGTAAATCCGGGAACTTACGTTTATCAAATACCGGGCTGATGCCAGCACTTAACTGCTCCCGATAATCACTGATCACTCGCATGGCAACGCCGGATAACAGCACCAATGCCAAAATATTGACCAGCGCCATCAACCCCATTGACAAGTCAGCCATGTTCCATACCAGCGAAATTTTTGCCACAGAGCCAAACATCACCATCGCCAGCACTATCAGTTTAAATAACATGACAGCTTTCCTGCTGTTGCCAGTAAGAAACAGCACATTGGTTTCTGCATAAGAATAATTGGCAATAATGGAGGTAAAGCAGAACAACAAAATAGACCCAGCCACGAACCAGCCGCCCCAAGAGCCAACGTGGTGTGTTAACGCATTAATGGTCAGTTGAATACCATCGTCAGACGAAGCATTACCCCATTCTCCAGAAAGCAGAATAATCGCCGCGGTAGCGCTACAGATAACTATGGTATCCATAAACACCCCCACCATCTGTACAAATCCCTGCGATGCCGGATGGTTTGGTGTGGGAGAAGCACTCGCAGCAACATTAGCAGCACTGCCCATGCCCGCTTCATTAGAGAATAATCCTCGAGCGATCCCGGCTTGTAACGCCTGTGATGCCGTGTAGGCCACGCCTCCGGCGGCCACTTCCTGCCAACCAAACGCGCTTTTAACAACCATCAGCAAAATTGCAGGTAGCTGACTGATATTCATGGCCACCACCACCAAGGCGATAGCGATATAAGCCAGCGCCATCACCGGAACAATAATTTCCGAAACGCGCGCGACTTTACGCAGCCCGCCCATGATCACCAGCGCACTGCCCACAACCAGCAATACGCCTATCCATGCCGGCTGCCAACCAAACACTTCCGTTAATGCGCCAGTGATGGTATTGGCCTGTACCGCATTAAATACCAGGCCGAATGAAATGATAAGAAACACGGCAAACAGGATTCCCATCCAGCGCTGCCCCAATCCTCGCTCCATATAATAGGAGGGCCCGCCGCGGAACTGCCCGTCTTTATCTCTAACCTTATAGACTTGGGCTAAGGTGGACTCCACCATCGCGGTGGCCATTCCAAGCAAAGCAATGATCCACATCCAGAAGACGGCACCGGGGCCGGCAGTGCTGATTGCAACAGCAACCCCCGCCATATTGCCAGCACCAACTCTTGCCGCCATGCTGGTACAAAACACCTGGAATGAAGATAACCCACTGTCACAGCCTTGCCGGCTGGTCACCATGATTTTGGCGGAATGCCCCAGATGCGTAATTTGAATGAATAATAGCCTGACAGAAAAATACAGACCGGTACCCACCAACGCGTAAACTAATAGCTTGCCCCATAACAGGGAATTCAAGAAATCGACAATTGTTTCAACCATGAGCTTAATTCAATGACGACAACGGCAAGTGTTAACGCAACACTACCGGCGCAGCCAAAGACATCCTCCCAATGCAAACAAAATAGACAACTGGAGCAATAACAGAAAGCGTGCGGCTGTTGCCGAGCATGTGCTCAGTATAGCCATAAGGGATCACCGTTAAATTGCAACCACCATATTGTTTTAATTATATTTTTATACTCTTCGCAAATTCCCGGTTTGCATAAGAATCCGATAATAAACTGCGCTATGAAATCCATAAAACCCAGTATTTATCAGCCACTGCTCTATTTGGCAGTCAGTTCAATCTACCTTAAAAAAAGCCATAGTACAAATCTGTTATTATCAAATCGCAAATAGCCGCCAATAATGCGCATTATTAGCAATAAATGCTCAGTTCATTGAGAAAAACTCACAATTTTTCGGCCTATCGGTAAGAATTATTATAAAACAGCAAAGAACCAAGCAGTTTCATCACATTGACAACTTATGAGTATCAATTCAATAACACCACAACCACTTACGCCATTCATCGCACACCATGACAACAGCCTAGGGGTTAATTAATAGCGCCACCTAATTAAAGAAATCTGCATAGATAACGACCTAAAATTAACTAAACCTTGTCAATAAATAACCTTTATATTACTAAAATAGATCTTATTATTAACAAATAGCGGAAATTTTGTGGCACAGGTGGAAAGTTTACTTCCAACGCTAGATAATTCTTCCGGTTAATACTTAACAACGGGAATTATCCCATTAAAGGCTGAATATACAGCCAACAACTTCAAAGGACGTGGAGAATATGATGAACGCAAAATTAACTGCTTTGTTACTGGTATCAGCATTACCATTTGCTGCTGCCGCAACAGAACAGGAACTGACCCCTTGGTACGTAGGTGCCGGAGTCGGTGTCAATAACTACGAACCCAACTGCGACCAAAAAACCATGAAAACCTGTGGTGAAGATGACCCATACGCTTGGGATATCTTCGGTGGCTACATGTTTAACGATTATTTTGGTGTAGAACTGGGTTATCGTAATCTGGGGCGCGCTGAATGGACTGACTATGCTAACGTCAAAAATGATGCGGGTGCCCGTGGTGCAACCTTAGGTCTGGTAGGTTTCTGGCCATTCGCCAAAGATTGGGCGCTGTCTGCTGAAGCTGGTGCCATGAACTATCTGATTTCCAACAAACAACAGGATGGTGCTCATTACTACAGCGACAGCGGTGTTGCACCTTACTTCGGTTTGGGGATTGGCTACAACCTGACAGAAAACCTCAAACTGCAGGCAAAATATCGTCGTTATGAAAATCTCGACGAAGACAAATGGAACACCCTCGATATGGAAAGCAACTACTGGGGGTTAGAACTGAGCTATCGTTTTGGTTACAGCAAACCAGCACCAGCAGCACAACCAGCACCAGAACCTGTAGTGGCAGCTGCGCCTGTGGATAGTGATCATGATGGTGTTACTGATGATCAGGATCAGTGTCCAAACACTCCAGCCGACCATAAAGTAGACGCCAAGGGCTGTTCTATCTACGTGGAAAAACTGGAAACATTGAAGATTGCCGCACAGTTTGATAACAACTCTTCCGTGGTTAAACCAGCGTCCATGGCTGACATCGAGAAAGTCGCCAGCTTTATGAATAAGTACCCGAAAGCCGATTTGGAAATCTCTGGTCACGCCTCACTGCCAGGTAAAGCCAGTTACAACCTGTGGTTGTCTCAGAAACGCGCTGACGCGGTAGCGAAGATCCTGGTAGACAAATATGGTATTGCCGCTACTCGTATTACCGCCAAGGGTTATGGCGAAACTCAGCCACTGATGCAAGGCTCTTCAGCAGAAGCCAATGAAGTTAACCGTCGCATTGAAGCTCACATGAGCTTTAAAGACAAACAGCCATTGCTGAAATAAGTTTTCTTTACTGCTAAAGCCGCTGCCCAAGCGGCTTTTTTATTTTAAAGGTAACGAATTTCGCAGCAATAGGCGGGATTACGCCCCAGCAATTGCTGTTTTTTTACGCTTACTGTAATTTTTTCATCGGGAATTGGCAACGCGAGCCGAAATCACTTCTAATAGCAATTAAGTGATATTGAAAGAACACCAAGTAAAGGATATTACCTATGGCAAATACACTTACACAGCTAAAATCCATGACCACCATAGTGGCAGATACTGGTGATATTGAGGCTATCAAACGTTATCAGCCGGAAGATGCCACCACGAACCCGTCATTAATCCTTAAAGCCGCGCAGATCCCAGAATATGCGGGACTCATCGATAATGCCATCGCTTGGGCGAAAGCGCAGAGCCAAGATCCTGTCACCCAGCTAGAAGATGCTGCGGATAAACTAGCCGTGAACATTGGTATTGAGATCCTGAAACTGGTTCCCGGTCGTATTTCTACAGAAGTAAACGCGCGCTTATCATTTGATAAAAACGCGTCTGTTGCTAAAGCACAGCGGCTGATCCAACTTTATCAAGAGGCCGGAATAGACAAGTCGCGCATCCTGATCAAGCTGGCGTCTACCTGGGAAGGTATCTGTGCGGCCAAAGAGTTAGAGCAACAGGGCATTAACTGTAACCTGACACTACTATTCAGCTTTGCGCAGGCTCGTGCTTGTGCCGAAGCGGGGGTATTTCTGATATCGCCATTCGTTGGTCGCATCCTTGACTGGTATAAAAAGAACACCGGTCATGACTACAGTGCCAGCGAAGATCCGGGAGTGCTTTCTGTCAGCAAGATTTATGACTACTACAAACAGCACGGTTACCACACAGTCGTGATGGGCGCGAGTTTCCGTAATACCGGAGAGATTATTGAACTAGCGGGATGTGACCGCTTAACCATAGGGCCATCATTGCTGGAAGAACTGGCTACCAGTGATGTGACTATCACCCGCAAGCTTTCACCAACAACAAAACCGTAACCGCCCCGACACCGATGACGGAAGCGGAATTCCGTTGGGAACTGAATGAAGACCCAATGGCGGTTGAAAAACTCGCTGAAGGTATCCGCAACTTTGCCATTGATCAGGGCAAATTAGAGCAGATGCTAACAGCCAAACTCATCTGACATCCCATAACGGACGACAAGGTTATCGCATGAGCAAACTGACACAATCATCGACTTGGCAAACACTGTTGGAGTTGAGCCGCCAATTGCCCCATATGCGGCAATTGTTTGCTGAAGATCCACAACGGTTTAGCCAGTTTTCCGCCAGAGACTGCGGTTTGTTACTGGACTATTCAAAAAACCGTATTGATGCCCAAGTCATGCAATTACTGTTGCAACTGGCAGAGAATAGCGGATTGCCACAAAAAATTGCGGCCATGTTTGCCGGCGAGCTTATCAATACCACGGAGCACCGCGCAGTACTGCATACTGCGTTGCGGGCGCCGGCCGATGCAGATATTCGAGTAGATGACGTCAATGTTGTGCCGGAAGTACAAGCCACCTTAGCCAAAATGGCGGCCTTTATTGATGCGCTGTACTGTGGCAAATGGCGTGGTTGTACCGGAGAAAAAATCACTGACGTGGTTGCCATAGGCATTGGCGGTTCATTCCTTGGTCCGAAAATCATTTCCGAAGCACTCAAACCCTACTGGAATGGCAAACTCAACTGCCATTTTGTGGCCAATGTAGACGGCAGTTGTCTCAGTGACAAACTTAAAACATTGGCACCCGAAACCACCTTATTTCTGATGTCATCCAAATCCTTTGGGACGCAGGAAACACTCACCAATACCCTGTCAGCAAAATCCTGGTTTCTGGGACACGGCTACACCCAAGCAGATGTTGCCAAACATTTTGCGGCGATTACCTCCAACGTGGCCAAGGCTACCGAGTTTGGCATTGACGCCGACAATATCTTCCCTATGTGGGATTGGGTTGGTGGCCGCTATTCTTTGTGGTCAGCCATCGGTTTGCCGATTGCCCTGCTGGTAGGCATGGATAATTTTCTCGCACTACTCAAAGGTGCCAGAGCAATGGATGTGCATTTTGCCGCCACACCATTAGCACAGAACCTGCCGGTGATCATGGGATTGCTATCCGTCTGGTATAACAACTTCCAAGGCGCACAATCACATGTCGTACTGACATATGATCACTATCTCAGGGGATTACCGGCATATTTCCAGCAACTGGATATGGAAAGCAATGGCAAATCAGTGACCCTTGATGGTGAAACGGTTGATTACAGCACTGGCCCAGTAATTTGGGGGGCGAAGGCACCAATGGGCAACATGCTTATCATCAGCTATTACATCAAGGAACCGCACTGATACCCGCCGATTTTATATTGCCACTGCAAAGCCATCATCCATTAGGTGTTCACCATGAACAGTTGGCCTCCAACTGTTTTGGCCAGACCCAAGCCTTAATGCAGGGCAGAACATACGAAGAGGCATTATCAGAATTACAGAATAGTGCGCTGCCAGACGCAGAGAAACAACTGGTGGCGCGGCATAAGGTGATGACGGGCAATAAGCCCAGCAATACCATCTTGATGAATAAACTGACGCCTGAGACTTTAGGGGCGCTTATCGTACTATATGAACACCGTACGTTTGTGCAAGGTGCCATCTGGGATATCAACTCCTTCGATCAGTGGGGCGTAGAACTTGGCAAAACCCTTGGTAATGACGTGCTGTCGCGGCTAACAGCAGCCGAGGAATGTTCTGCCTTAGACAGCTCAAGTAACGCGCTGATCAACCTGTTCCGACAACAGCAGATTTAATTCGAGTTCCAGTCAGGTCGGTCATCAGTACCGGCCTTTTTTCTGCTTTCGCCCATCAAAGTTAACTGTCATCCAAATGTCTTACAGTTTTAACACTGAGGAAACATTTAACTTGCACCCTGTTCAGCAAATATGCTATTTAAGTGCTGACAAAACATACAACAACAGGAGGTTGCCATGGATCAATTAGATTATGGTAGTGCGCTTGACCAAGTGGAAGAAAGACCCGGCCGTTCTCGCAACTCCAAGAAACGTAAGTGGCGAGAAATCGAAGCGTTAAAGGAAAAACATCGCTTGATGCGAGAGCTTAAGGAAATTGACAGCAGCTTTGATGCAGATTTGGACACGCTCCTGATTTAGTATGCTGAATGACTAAGGCCATGGTACAAACCATGGCCTTTTTGTTACTGCCAAACCGCAAGCCTAGATAGGCACGGCAGCACACAACATCTGTCAACGTAGTTCCGCAGGCACGGCAAATACGGTATCTTCCTGACGCCCTTCTACTTCGGTCACCACACTTGGTGCTAACGTGGCAATGGCTTCTACCACTTGCTGCACCAACACTTCAGGCGCAGAAGCACCAGCGGTCACCGCCACTTTATGCACGCCATTAAACCAAGCGGCATCGATATCTTCGGCATTGTCCAGCAAGTAAGCGCGCGTACCGGATTTCTCGGCCAGCTCTCGCAAGCGGTTTGAATTAGAGCTGTTACGCGAACCCACAACTATCAGTAATTCCACGTCCGAGGCCATCTT
The DNA here is from genome assembly GCF_018394335.1 of Shewanella dokdonensis. Taxonomy (NCBI): domain Bacteria; kingdom Pseudomonadati; phylum Pseudomonadota; class Gammaproteobacteria; order Alteromonadales; family Shewanellaceae; genus Shewanella; species Shewanella dokdonensis. The sequence continues at coordinate 743,576 of NZ_CP074572.1, forward strand.
TCGCACCGCATCCTGACGGTTTTGCGTGGCATAACAGATATCGTCCTTACGTGGGCCTTCAATACAAGGAAAACGCTGCTGTAACGCGGCGATAATATCCATGGTGTCATCCACCGACAGCGTGGTTTGGGTGACGAAACACAGATTTTCTGGGTTTTTAACCTGTAGCTGTGCCACGTCGTCCAGTGACTCAACCAGATATACACCGCCTTCAGGATTATCGTACTGGCCCATGGTGCCTTCCACTTCGGGATGCCCGGCGTGCCCCACCAGAATACATTCCACCCCTTTACGGCTGGCACGAGTGACCTGCAAATGCACCTTGGTCACCAGCGGACAGGTAGCATCAAAAACTTTCAGACCACGCTGTTTGGCTTCACCACGTACCGCTTGTGACACACCATGAGCACTGAAAATCACTATGCTGTTATCTGGCACCTGTTCCAGTTCATCGACAAACACCGCGCCACGGCGTTTTAGATCCTCAACCACATAGCGGTTATGTACCACTTCGTGGCGCACATAAATAGGTGGCGAAAACAGCTCCAGTGCCCGTTCTACGATGCTGATAGCACGGTCAACCCCCGCACAAAAACCTCGAGGGTTAGCTAATAGAATATTCAGTCCCGGCTGAGACGGCTGGTTATCATTCATCGTCAAGCTCCTGCAACACTTCCAACTGGAATGTCAGCGTCTGTCCCGCCAACGGATGGTTCATATCCACAGTCACAGAATCACCGGCTACTTCACGGACTATCCCCGGGATTTCAGCGCCATTGGCGGCGGCAAACCCAACAATGACGCCAGGTTCCAACACCATATCGGCCGGGAAACGGGTACGATCCAGATAATAGATGTTATCTGGGTTTACCTCGCCAAAAGCATCTACCGCCGACAGCGTAAAACTGTGTTTGTCACCGGCGTGAAGCCCGCTTAATGCCGCCTCAAACGCTGGGCTTAGGCTGTCATCACCTATATTCAGTCGCACCGGTTTATTGTTGGCTCGGGTATTTTCAGCGGTGGAGCCATCATCCAGTAAGATCACCATATGACACAACAGAGAATGGATCTCAGACATCGTCATTCCTTACGCTTGGCTGGTTGTTCGGCCTTATCACCAAAAAAGGCTTCCCACACAATCAGGAAAGCTCCGACACAAATAGCGGAATCGGCGATATTGAATGCTGGATAGTGGCTGCTGTTCCAGTAAAAATCCAGAAAATCCACCACAAAGCCATGCACCAGACGATCCACCAGATTGCCTAGTGCGCCACCAATCACCAAGGTATAAGCCACCGACAACAGCCGTTTCTCTGCCGGTAAGCGCCGCAACCAGAGGGTTAACACCACGCTGAAGCCAACGGCTACCACGGTAAACATCCAGCGCTGCCAGCCTCCGGCATCATGTAAAAAGCTGAACGCAGCGCCATAGTTACGCACATAGGTCAAATTGAAAATCGGCAACAGTTTTACCGATTCATACAAATCAAAATTGGCCAGGATCCACTGTTTGGATAGCTGGTCGGCCAAAAACGCCAACACCACTATCCAATACCAGCGCAGGCCGCTCTGTTTCCAGTTAGCAGGCATAGGCGCACCTTAAGCGAACAGACGCTGCTCGCCATCCCCTTCGATGTTAGTAACACAACGACCACACAGATGCGGGTGTGCTGGATTAACGCCAACATCATCACGGTGATGCCAGCAACGTTCACATTTTTCAGCAGTTGCCTTGCTGATTTGCAGTTTCAGTGCGGGCAACTCGGTTTCTGTCGCGTTGCTAGGTGCTTGCGCCAGTGGTTGCACTGTGGCTTTCGACGTTAACAGTACAAAACGCAACTCATCGCCAATTTTTGCCAGTGCATCGGCCAGCGCAGCATCAGCATAAAGAGTGACTTCGGCTTCTAAAGCCCCGCCAATCAGTTGATCGCGGCGCCCCTGCTCCAAGGCTTTGTTGACTTCATCACGGACTTGCAGCAATTGTTGCCAGTAGCTGTCGCTGAGATCATGTTCCACAGTGACAGACTGTAGCCCGTCATACCATTCTTGGGTAAACACATAAGTGTCACGTTTACCCGGCATTAACTGCCAGATTTCATCAGCAGTAAAGCTCAGAATTGGCGCAATCCAGCGCACCATGGCTTCAGCAATCAGGAACAGTGCTGACTGGCAGCTACGGCGGGCATGACCATCACTTTTCGCGGTGTACTGACGGTCCTTGATGATATCCAGATAGAAACTACCCAATTCCACGGAACAGAACTGCATCAGCTTCTGCACTACGATATGGAAGCTATAACTGTTGTAGGCTTCCAGTAACTCCTGCTGCAACGCGGCGGCACGGCGCACCACCCAGCGATCCAATGCCACCATCTGTTCAATGGCGATGGTATCCGTTTCTGGGTTGAAACCATTCAAATTCGCCAACAGGAAACGGGCGGTATTACGGATACGGCGATAAGCATCCGAACTACGTTTAAACACTTCCTCGGACACGGTCATTTCACCGCTGTAATCGGTCGACGCCACCCACAAACGCAGAATGTCAGCACCTAGCTTATTGATCACCTGTTGCGGAGGGATCACGTTACCAAGGGACTTGGACATCTTGCGACCTTTGGCATCCACGGTAAAGCCATGGGTCAATACCTGCTTGTAAGGCGCTTTGCCATTCATGGCAGTAGACAGCATCAGCGACGACATAAACCAGCCACGGTGTTGATCGGAGCCTTCCATGTAGAGATCTGCACTCTGACCACGAAACTCTGGACGAGTAGCAACAACGGTAGCGAAAGTTGAGCCTGAGTCATACCACACATCTAACGTATCAGTGACTTTGCGATAGTTGGCAGCATCGCTCCCCAGCAACTCTTCGATATCTAAATCCCACCACGCCTGAATGCCCTGCTGCTCAATACGTTCAGCTACTTTTTCCATCAGCGCGACGCTGTCTGGATGCAATTCATCGGTATCTTTATGGACAAACAAGGTGATCGGCACGCCCCAAGTACGCTGGCGGGAAATACACCAGTCAGGGCGGTTAGCGACCATTTTTTCAATACGCCCTTCACCCCAGTCAGGGATCCATTGCGTCTGTTCGATTTCCTTCAACGCATCACGACGCAACCCTTTGTTATCCATAGAGATAAACCATTGCGGTGTGGCACGAAAAATAATCGGCGTCTTGTGGCGCCAGCAATGCGGATAGCTGTGACGATAGGCCTGATAATGCAGCAACGCGCCGCGTTCCTTCAATACAGCAACCACGTCATCATTGGCTTTGAACACATGCTTGCCGGCAAACAACGGGGTGTCATCTTTATAGACGCCGTTATCACCTACCGGATTGGCGACTTCCAAACCATATTTTTGACCCACCACAAAGTCGTCCTGGCCGTGCCCAGGCGCGGTGTGAACGATACCAGTACCCGAATCAGTAGTAACGTGGTCACCCAGTACCACTGGCACGGTAAAATCATAAAACGGATGCTGGAAGCGGATCAGCTCTAGCGCCTCACCTTTGCAACGTCCCAGTACTTGGGTGGCTGTGGCACCATAACGTTGTAGACACTCTTCATACAACGCTTCAGCCAGTACCAGCGTTCTCTTGCCTTGTTCTAGTTCAGCTTCCACCAGCACATAATCCAGCTCTGGGCTGACACACAAGGCGCGGTTAGCCGGCATGGTCCAAGGTGTCGTGGTCCAGATCACCATGGCAGGCGCGGTTACAGCGCCGACACCAAAGGCAACGGCAATTTTTCCGGTTCAGCAGCAACAAACGCCACATCAATGGCAGGTGACGTACGGTCTTCGTATTCCACTTCCGCTTCAGCCAATGCCGAGCCACAATCGGTACACCAGTGCACGGGTTTTACGCCTTTTTGCAGATGACCATTGCTGATGACTTTGGCCAGCGAACGGACGATGTTGGCTTCCGTATCAAAGTTCATGGTGAGGTAAGGATTGTACCAATCCCCTAAGACACCTAAACGAATAAACCCTTCACGCTGGATCTCGACTTGGCTCATCGCATACTTTCGACAATGCTCACGAAATTCAGCAGCGGAAATCTTTTGTCCAGGTTTACCGACTTTCTGTTCAACTTTCAGCTCAATCGGCAGACCATGGCAGTCCCACCCTGGAACGTAGGGTGCATCAAAGCCAGACATGGTCTTAGATTTTACAATGATGTCTTTAATAATTTTATTCAGTGAGTGACCAATATGAATTTCACCGTTCGCGTATGGAGGGCCATCGTGCAGAATAAACATGTCACGGCCACTACGGCTGTTGCGGATCTGCTGATACAACTGGTCGTCGTTCCAGCGTTGCAGCATCTCGGGTTCCCGATTTGCCAGGTTTCCACGCATCGGAAACTCAGTTTCCGGCAGATTCAAAGTTGATTTATAGTCGCTCATTGATCCTTTACCATATAGTTGGCTGATGACTCAGCCCGCATCATTGCTGAGTAACGCCTTAGCCTCGTCAGCATCATTCATTATCTGTTTTTGCAGTGCATCCAGTGAGTTAAATGGCTTTTCGTCACGAATTTTCGCCACTAGCTCCACTTCTACACGCTGCCCATAAAGATCGCCAGAGAAATCAAATAAATTGACTTCCAGCAGACAATTCTGGCCTTTCACCGTTGGACGAAAGCCAACATTCGCCACGCCGTTAAATGCTTCACTGCCAGGCCAACGTAGCCTGACGGCAAAAACCCCACGTACCGGCACGACTTGCCGTTTTAACGCAATATTGGCGGTAGGGAATCCCAAGGTGCGCCCTAGCTGTTGACCGTGAACCACTCGGCCAGAGAGCGTAAATGGATGCCCCAGCAGACGCCGCGTCAGTTCTAAGTTACCTTTCGCCAGCGCCTCACGCACCATAGTAGAGCTAACGCGTTGGTCTCCGACCAAAAAGCTGGTGGTATTAACCACAGCAAAACCGTGTTGCTCCCCCGCCTGTTGCAGCATTTCAAAATTACCACGGCGTTGTTGACCAAAGCGGAAATCATCGCCCACCACGAGATAACGTACTCCGAGCCGTTCCACCAACAGTGACTCAATAAACTGCTCTGGGGGTAACTGGGCAAACTTTTTGTCAAAACGCACACATAACAAGCGGTCAACCCCAAGCTCAGACAGCAAGGCTATCTTATCGCGTAGCAAACTGATCCTTGCTGGCGCATTCTGACCAGCAAACAGCTCTTGTGGCTGTGGCTCAAACGTCATTAATGTCGCTGGCAGCCCTAACTGTCTGGCTTTTTGACCAGATTGGTAATGACCTCGGCATGTCCACGATGTACCCCATCAAAGTTGCCGATGGTTAGCACACAACCTCGATGGCGGGTTTGAATATTATGTATTCCGCGAATCAGTTCCATGAATCAAACAACTGCACACTGGGAAATTGGCGGATTATATACCAGCTGCCACATATAATCAGCCCTTGACCGCCGGTTTACGCCACACTCGGCCACCGAGTAGCAATATTACGAGCAGATACAATCCAGCACCAGCTAATACCAGTTGTAACAGATGCCAGATCCGTTGGTGAATCGACCAGTTCAGCCAGTCGTTTATCGTGGGTGACAGCCACAATAACAGCAGCACCATCAAAGCCACTGCGAACAGTACCTTGCCGATAAAGATCAGCGTATTACCACTGACACGGTAGACACCCGCACGGTGTAAACCACGATACAGCAGACTGGCATTGAGCAGCGCCGACATAGAGGTGGCGATGGCAAGCCCGACATAACTGAATGGAACAGCCAAAATGATGTTAAATACCATGTTGCTCAGCATGGCGATAATGCCAATTTTCACCGGAGTTTTGGTGTCCTGACGCGCATAATAACCGGGGGCCAGTACCTTTATCAGCATAAAACTCAGCAGACCAGAACCATAAGCGATAAGCGATGCCGACGCCATATTCACATCTTGCAAATCAAAAGCGCCGCGCATAAACAGCACCATTAACATGGGTTTAGCGAGGACAATCAAGCCTGCCATGGCGGGAGCCCCCAGCAAAATAATAGCGCGAACCCCCAATCCATTGTCTGCCCAAACTCCGAACCTTCAGCATTAATATGCTTACGCGACAATGTTGGCAGGATGACAGTAGCAATGGCGATGCCGAACAGCCCCAGCGGAAACTCCAACAAACGATCCGAGTAATACAGCCAGCTGATAGAACCTGTCATCAAAAAGCTAGCTATAAAGGTATCCAGTAACAGGTTTATCTGCGAAACCGACACGCCAAACAATGCGGGCAGCATCAGTTTGCGGATCTTCACCACCCCCGGCTCATGCCACCCCCAAGAGGGTTTCACCAGCGCGCGTTCACGCCACAGAAACGGGATCTGGAACAAAAACTGAATAACCCCACCGGCAAAGACCCCCACGCCAGACCAATCTCAGGCCGTTGCAACTGCGGGCTGAGCCAGATAGCCGCCGCGATAATCGCCACATTCAAAAATACCGGGGTAAATGCTGACACCGCAAAGCGGCCGCGAGTATTCAAAATTGAGCCGGATAAGGCCGTAAAGGTAATAAACCACAGGTAGGGAAACGTAATTTTCAGCATCAAAGATGCCAATTCAAACTTAGTGCCATCGGGTTCATGATTCAGCCAAGCAACAAACCAGCCCGCGCCAAATAACGCCGTCAGTACCGGAGAGGCCAAGATCCCAATAAAGGTCACTACGGTGACCAGCCCCCAAAGTTCCAGCCACTTTTGCCAGTAGCTGCCGCACCGCTTCATCAGATTTAGTTTCCTGATATTCAGTCAATACCGGTACAAATGCCTGAGCAAACGCCCCCTCAGCAAACAGACGCCTCAGGAAATTAGGAATTTTATTGGCAAAGAAGAAAACATCTGCGCTAACGCCAGCGCCCATCAGGTTGGCAACGACAACATCCCGGACTAATCCCAGAATACGCGAAATCAGGGTCATCACACTGACAATTAGACCCGAACGCACCAATTTTTTGCTCAATCAGACATCCCCGGAAGGCCACTGACTGGCAAACTGGGGCTCTCTCAAATTTTCCATCAGGACCCTGTCACATGGCGGCAATTGCTGTTAGAATGCGCCCCATCTTACACGAGTTGGGTTGAGGAAAGCCAAATCGCCTAGGAAATATTTGCTTTTGTGGCGGATATTCCATCATTGTCATTGACAAAAAGGTGAAAAACGGGCATCCTCCTCGGCCTTTAAAAGTCATAATTCCCAGTTTTTAGGAGTTGCACCTTGGCTAACAGCAAGACTGCAAAGAAACGCGCGCTTCAGTCTGAAAAGCGCCGTCAACACAATGCCAGCCGTCGTTCTATGATGCGCACTTATGTTAAAAAGTTATCGCCGCTATCCGCGCTGGTGACTATAAAGCCGCTGTTGAAGCATTTGCTACAGCGCAGCCAATTCTTGATCGTATGGCAACCAAAGGCCTGATCCACAAGAATAAAGCTGCTCGTCATAAGGCTCGTCTGAACGCCCGCATCAAAGCGCTGGCGGCTTAATCAGCCCTTATGAAAAAACCGGCGCAAGCCGGTTTTTTATTGTCTGCAGTTTATTTCGAAAGGAAGAATGGCGTCAGGGATATGTTTGCTGCAGGCAGGGAGAGTGTGGCACCCGCATAGCAGGCAACAAGGGGAAAACTCGCAGCGTTTGGCTGGTTATTTTGCTGCTACATCGCTCAAGCGTAATATACGTGTTGGGCCAACGGCCAACTACCAGCCAAAAATCCGCATCACATCTGAAGTTAATCCGTATTAATGACAATAAATATTGTCGATCAAGCGGATCATCTCTTTGACTTCGTCACTTTTCAGGGAGTAATAAACGGTCTGAGCTTCTTTACGGGTCGCTACCAAATTATCTTTACGCAGCCAAGCCAGATGCTGAGACAAAGCCGATTGACTCAAACCGAGTTTTTTATTCATGTCGCCAACGCACATTTCTCCCTCATTCAAGAGATAACACAAAATAAATAACCGTCTCTCGTTGGCTAAAGCCTTCAGCAATACGACCGCTTGGTCTGCTCGCTGTTGCATTAATTCTATATTCATAACGAGCCCACTCTCCTTTAATAAATTCCGACACTAATATAGCCGCGGCTAAGGCACATAGTCGGGACGCAAAGCACATTTTTTGTTAGATTGTTTTAAAAAATGGGACACACGTTATAAAAAAGAAGGAAAGTGATGAAAAGACCTACCCTACTACTCTGTAGCACACTGCTATTAAGCACTCTTTTAGCACCTTTAACCAGCGCAACAGAGCATACAAATCAAACAGTTGTCGGCAAATTACAGAACAGCGCCCTGAAATCTGATTTGGCCTATAAAATTGCCGAGTCACTGACAGTGGAAGTCGGCCCCAGACTTGCTGGTAGCGCAGAAAATGTAGTAGCCGTCGATTGGGCAGAAGCCAAACTGAAATCATTAGGATTTGATAAAGTTTACCGAGAACCCGTAACCGTGCCCGTGTGGCAACGCGGCACAGCAAGTGCCAGTGTGATATCCCCTTTCCCACAGCAGCTAGTGATCTCGGCACTGGGTGGCAGTGTTGCCACGCCGGCAAGCGGATTACAAGCTAAAGTGGTACGCTTTGACAATCTAGCTGCACTGATAAATGCCGATGCCGCTACAGTTCAAGGCAAGATCGTGTTTATCGATCAAAAAACTGAACGGCATCAAAACGGTAGTGGTTACGGCAAAAGTGTTGGTGGCAGAGTCAACGGTGCCGTAGAAGCCGCCCGCAAAGGTGCCGTGGCCGTGCTTATCCGTTCTATTGGTACAGATCATGATCGAATGGCGCACACTGGTCTGATGCATTATCAGCAAGATGTTCCCCGCATTCCCGCTGCGGCCCTGACCAATCCCGACGCCAATCAGTTAGATGCCATATTAAGCCGGGGCCAAGAAGTTACCCTGTCACTAAACATGTCGCCCAAGGAGCTTGGCAACACCACGACTTACAACGTGATTGGAGAGTTTACCGGTAGCAGCAAGCCTGATGAAATTGTCTTGCTCGGTGCTCATCTGGATTCTTGGGATGAAGGAACTGGCGCAATAGACGATGCAGCCGGAGTGGCTATCGTCACTGCCGCAGCCAAAATGGTTGCGGAGTTACCACAGCGCCCGGCGCGCACAATTCGGGTGGTACTGTTCGCCGCCGAAGAGATTGGTCTCTTGGGTGGGAAAGCCTATGTGGCACAGCATGCCAGCGATATGGCGAACCACTATATTGCGGCAGAGTCAGACTTTGGCGCGGGGCGTATCTACCGGGCCGATGTTCGGGTTAATCCCGCCGCGCTGGCGGCGGTTTGGCAAAGCTTATCTGGGCTGACGGCCATGAATGTGGAGTTGGGGGATAACAATGCCCGTGGAGGCTCAGAAGTCTCGCTGCTGCCAGGCGTCGGAGTACCGGTTGCCTCACTACGCCAAGATGGCAATGACTATTTTGACTACCACCACACCCCAAATGACACACTGGATAAGATAGATCCCGAGGCGCTGGCACAGAACGTTGCAGTTTATGCGGTATTTGCTTACCAGATGGCACAATCCACTTTGCCACTGCGGCCGTTACCTAAAAAGTAATGTTCAGCACAGGAGCGCCACTCACGGCAGCTCCTGTGTTCCTAACGCTTGCCTTGGTTAGCGGGCTCCCCCAAAATTAAGCTGTTGGCTTTATTTTTGTGATGTTTATCACCATTGATAGTGTAAACTCCTTATCGGCGTCGCATTTTTCAGTTTTTCAAACTGGGGGTAGCGAGAAAAACCGCTTTTCTGTGATAATTCACCTTAGTTACAAAAGTTTCAAATCAGACTCAATGATCCCCATATTCGACAAACCCAGTGGTTTTGCCAGTTTCATTTACCGCAATGCCCGTAGCATCCATACGCTGAAGATTGCCTTAGCCTTATTGATTGTGGCGCTGTTCAACTGGCTATGGCCAGTTCCCCACTTTATCTGGGCAATGGTCACCATAGTGATCATTATGATGGGTCTGCCACAGGTGGGCGGGGCGATTGAAAAGTCGTTACAACGCGCCATAGGAACGCTGATTGGCTCGGCATATGGGGTCTTTCTAGTGATCGCCATGGACAGCTACTGGAGCTTGATGGGGTTGTTGATCCTTGGCGTCTGTGTGGTCGTCCTGCTGAACGCCGGGCGCTACAGTTATGCGTATCTGGTGACCGGCTTTACCATGATCATCGTGATCGGCGATGCCAACCATGACACCTCAGAGGCACTATGGCGCAGTGCCAATATTCTCATTGGTTGCCTGATTGCCGTGTTGGTATCACTCTTTGTGCTGCCGATTAAAGCCAAACAGGACTGGCGGGCACAACTGGGCAAATCCTTTTCGCTGATGGCCGAAGTTCTCGCTAATCATCTACAAACCAACGCCAATGTTGAACTTCCAGCCGAACGCACCAAGCTGGAAAACGCCATGAAAGCGGTATTGGCACAAAAGAAGTTGTTTTTCTCACTGGAATGGGAAAGCCAGACACTCAAGAAACATCCGCAGATCCTAGCGGAACTGGCCAATGAACAGGTAAGAGTTATCACGCTGCTGGAACTGCTGCTGATGACACACTGGCAGGAAGAAGAAAACGCCGCCTACAGCCGCATTAAACAAGTAGCGCAACACTTACAGCAAGACTTCGCCGCGCTGGCAGATTATGTAAATAGCAAGCGTCATCAACGCCCGCAGTTGCCGCCGGAACTCGAACAACAACTGCAACAGCAATTATTATCTGAGCAGCAGTTGTTGGCAGCTGACAAGCAACAGACGGCCTATCAACATTTTGCGCAAAACGGCTATGGCTGGCTGATCTATCAACTGGCGTTGGCACTGCTGGCAATTAATCAGGAACTGGACAAACTGGAACAGGCTTACGATCGGCAACAGTTGCTGAACAAGGCGATGGTCGAATAGTGAATAGCACCAGACAAGCTGCGCAAATTGCGACTTGTCTGGCGTTGGATCTCAGTCCCAGATCAGTTCGCGAAAGTGCTTTCGGCACACAGATTCGTAGCTTTCATTGCCGCCAATAGCCACCTGCGCCCCTTCTCGTACCGGCTTACCTTCACTGTCACGGCGGATCACCATATTGGCTTTACGGCCACAAAAACAGATGGTTTTCAGCTCAACCAGTTTATCCGCCCAGGCCAACAGATACTGGCTACCACTGAATAACTCGCCTTGAAAGTCGGTACGCAGCCCATAACACAACACCGGGATATCCAGCTTATCCACTACGTAGGCGAGCTGCTTAACCTGCTCTTTACTCAAAAATTGCGATTCATCCACCAATACACAATGTAAAAACTGCTGTTGGTGGGCATGACTAATAATCTGCACCAGATCATCATCACTATGAAATATCAGCGCTTCGCTTTCTAAACCGATGCGGGAAGCCACTTTACCGACACCAAAACGATTATCGATTGCTGGTGTCATCACCAGCGTATTCATGCCGCGTTCCCGGTAGTTATAGGAGGATTGTAGTAACGAGGTAGATTTCCCGGCATTCATCGCCGAATAATAAAAGTAAAGCTGAGCCAAAACTGGCGCTCCCGCAGTTGTGAATAGCCGCTATCTTAGCGCGTTTACTGACAAAAATCAGTGGGCGTAAAGCGCATACTGAAATACGCTCACTAAGCTAATGCAATCAATTTGTTACAATTTTACACAGCTTTCACCTGTTAGCATGAAGCGGTTTCAGTTTGGCTTAAGTCGTCGTTGTTAGCGTGCTGCGTCACCTGCACTCAACAACGGAAACCAAGATGCGCAAGACGCTTATAGCAATCGCCTTAGGGCAAGCCCTGTTACTAACGGGATGTAGCGGAGCCGATACACTGCCAGCAGCAACCGTTGCGGCAGCCACTGAGCAGCAAAATCCGCTGTTAAACGCCAGCCAACTGCAATATCAAGCACCGGATTTCAAGCAGATCCGCACCGAACATTTCCAACCCGCATTAGAAGCGGGCATTTTGGCCCACGATCAAGAAGTTCAAGCTATTGCCACCCAATCGGCAGCCCCCACATTTGAAAACACCATTATCGCGCTGGAACAATCTGGGGCGCTACTCAACCGTGCATCGGCGGTGTTTTACAACTTAAGCAGTTCCAACAGCAATCCAGAGATCCGCCGTATTCAAAGCGAAATGGCACCGAAAATGGCAGCGCATACAGACAATATCAATCTGAATCCGCAGTTGTTTGCACGTATCGACACTTTATATCAGCAGCGCCAACAGTTAGGGCTGAATGCCGAACAGATGCGGCTGATTGAAGTCTATCACCAAGGTTTTGTACTTGCTGGTGCCCAACTTGATGAAGCCCAAAAAGCCCAAATCCGCGCCCTTAACGAAGAACAATCAAAGCTGACCAACGAATTTCAGCAACGCCTGCTGAAACTCACCAAAGCCAGCGCGGTGATTGTTGCTGATGTGGCACAACTCGAAGGTCTGTCAGATTCTGCCATTCGCAGTGCCGCCCAAGCGGCCAAAGACGCCGGACATGATGGCAAATACCTGCTGAGCATCACCAACACCACTCGGCAACCAATACTGGCGCAACTGCACCACCGTGAATTACGCCAGCAGATCTGGCAAGCATCAGCTAACCGTGGTTTAAGTGGCGAAGACGAAACAGTATCACTGGTGGCACGCTTAGCGCAGTTAAGAGCCGAAAAAGCCAAACTGCTCGGTTTTGATAACTGGGCCAGCTACCGTTTAGCGCCGCAGATGGCGAAAACCCCACAAGCGGTGTTTGATATGTTCGGCTCCATGGTGCCTGCCGTAGTGGCCAATACCCAAAAAGAAGCCGAAGCCATCCAGGCGATGATTAGCAAAACCGGCGGCGATTTTACACTACAACCTTGGGATTGGGCTTACTACGCCGAAAAGGTACGTCAGCAACAATATGATCTGGATGAAAACAGCCTCAAGCCCTATTTTGAGTTCAACCGAGTGTTGCAAGATGGCGTGTTCTACACCTTGAATCAGCTCTATGGTGTTACCTTTAAGCCGCGGCCAGATCTGCCGGTCTATCATCCAGATGTTAAAGCCTGGGAAGTGTTTGACGCCGATGGTAGTAGTCTGGCGATCTTCTACGGCGATTATTTTGCCCGCGAAGGTAAACGAGGTGGAGCCTGGATGAGTTCCTTCGTACGCCAAAGCGGCCTGCTGGAACAAAAACCCGTGGTGGTCAATGTGATGAATATCCAGAAGGCTCCAGATGGCGAACCCACCTTCGTCAGCTATGACCAAGTCACCACTATGTTCCATGAACTGGGACATGGCACACACGGCATGTTTTCCAAGGTCAAGTATCCAAGTCTCTCAGGAACCTCGGTATCACGGGATTTTGTTGAGTTTCCATCGACCTTTGAAGAAGACTGGGCCGGACATCCCAAAGTATTAGCCAATTACGCCAAGCATTATCAAACGGGCGAACCACTGCCGGCAGATATGTTGGATAAACTGTTGCGCTCCCGTAGCTTCAACATGGGCTTTGATACGCTGGAATATATGTCAGCGGCATTATTGGATTTGGAATGGCATAGCCTGAGCGCTGACGCCCCCTGCAAAACGTTGAGCAGTTTGAGGCTCAGGCATTGGCCAAGCATGGCGTGAACCTGGCGGCGGTGCCCCCACGTTATCGTTCCAGCTATTTTGCCCACGCATTTCCAGGTGGTTATAGCGCTAGCTATTATGCCTACATGTGGAGTGAAATTCTGGCAGCGGACGCTTTTGCCTATGTACAAACACAAGGCGGACTTAACCGCGAGATTGGCATGAAATTCCGTAAAGCAATCCGCGAAGTTGGCAATAGTGTGCCCCCGATGGAAGCCTATGAGAACTTCCGTGGCCAGCAGCCAACAACCGATGGTCTGCTAAAACGCCGCGGCTTGATGTAACCAATCAGCGCTGGCGCATAACAAACGCGACATCCGCCGAAATGCCGTTCACTTAAAGTGAGCGGCATTTTCTTTTAGTGTATTTCTGCGGTCTTGGTTTTTGAATAATATTGAGGGCTTGGGAGCGGTCATAAAAAATCCGCTATCACATAAATTAATAGCGGATTTGGCGTTTTTTAAAGAAACAGTCAACTGTGCTTAACTGCTCGGCATGACAGCCGCAGCCGCACTTTTTACTGCCTCAAACTAACTGTCTGCGCGCCTTCTTAACCAAAACAGCCCGACCACAAACAACAGCAAACAACACAGCAGCCCCAAGGTGACCGACTCGGTATATCCCATCACCAGATAACCACCAAGTGAAATAAAGGCAACTAGCAACGCATAGGGCAACTGCGTGGTCACATGGTCGATATGATGGCAACTGGCTCCGGTAGACGACAAGATGGTCGTGTCTGAAATCGGCGAGCAATGGTCGCCAAAAACCGAACCGGATAATACCGCCGCCATCATCGGCAACATCATGCCTTGATGGCTTCCCATCGCCATATCGGCAGCAATGGGCAGCATAATGCCAAAGGTTCCCCAACTAGTACCGGTGGAAAACGCCGTCAGACCAGCCAAGATAAATAACACCGCTGGCAACAACGCAAACGGGATATTACCGCTTGCCAGACTCGCCATAAATTTACCCGTCTCCAGTTGCCCAATGATCCCTGAAATTGTCCAGGCAAACATCAAGATATAAATGGCTGGCAACATGGATTTAGCACCGACAAACAGCCCAATTGCGATATCCTTCAGCGGCAACTTCTGCCGCAACGCTAGCAGTAACGTGGTGCCCAATCCCAACAGCGCCCCAAAGAACAACGATGCACTGACATCGGTTTTTTCAAAAGCCCCAATGATCGAAAATGCTTTACCTTCACTGAGCAAAACATCAGTACCACTGCGTACCATAAAATATAAAGTGGCAATAACCAGCACTGAAATAGGGATAAACAAACCACCCACTTTGCCACTGTCTGCTTCTTCCAGCTCAGCGGTGGCACCTGGTGGCACGCCCTTACTGTCATCATACAGTTGCCCTTTGCGAGCATTGAGTTCGTGGCGGCGCATGGGGCCGACATCCAATTCAAACAGCGCCACAAACAGCAACAACAATAACGCAAATAAAGGATAAAAATTCATCGGGATCATCTCGACAAACGCGGTGAGATGTCCGGTCGAAGCCATGCCATGCGTTGCCAGAATGCCGCCAATCAAGGCGATAATATAAGCGCCCCAACTCGATACAGGCGAAATCACACACACTGGCGCTGCCGTAGAATCCAGCAGATAAGCAAGCTTGGCTCGCGAGATGTAATAACGATCAGTCAAAGGTTTGCAGATACTGCCCACCACCAAACTATTAAAATAGTCATCAATAAACACCACACAGCCAAGAAACATGGTCAGAAGCTTGGCATCCCTGCGTTTACGGATATGTTGTTTGGCCCAGTTAGCAAAGGCGCGAGCAGAACCACTGACCGTTATCAGGGCGGTAATCATGCCCAGCAACAGCAGAAATCCTAAGATATATAAGTTCCAACTATTTGGCGCGCCATCGCTCCAGAATAGACCTGAGACCTTGTCAGCAAGATAGACAGCGGAATCATTAATAGACCACTGATTCAGCAATAAAGTACCGATAAGAATACCAATACCGAGCGATAGCAGCACTTTACGGGTGAGGATCGCCAACAGAATAGCCACCACAGGCGGCAATAACGAAAGTGCCGAATCGGCATAACTGAGTATTGTCATTGTTTTAATATGTTCTTATGTGACCGGCGGGAGGCACAAAAAGGCACACAATAGGCAGTATCGCCCAGTGTGCCTGGCCGATCATCACAGACCGACTTCTTTTCAGTAGCGCTCCACGGCAGTTAATTCGGCTATTTATGTTTAGCCCACCATGGCAGTGCTGTCCCTATTCGGGCACAGCCCCAACAACGGAATTGATGGTTCCAGTTGTTTCGGCATCGGATCCTTTCACGACACATCAAACGGTATCACCCTGCTTGCCGCTACTCATATCAGATGCGCCTCTACTTCTCAGAACGCCGTTTGGCGCGAGGCAGAAAACAAAAAAGGCAGCAATGGTGCTGCCCATAGCTGCCTATCCTGACGCAGAAGCTAAATTAAATCAACTCTACCAGTTTGGGTAATGCCTCAAACAGATCGGCTTCCAAGCCATAATCTGCCACTTGAAAAATCGGTGCCTGAGGATCTTTGTTAATCGCCACAATCACTTTTGCGTCTTTCATTCCTGCTAGATGCTGAATAGCCCCGGAAATTCCCACAGCAATGTAGAGTTCGGGGGCAACAATTTTGCCAGTCTGTCCGACCTGTAGATCATTGCTGATGTAACCGGCATCAACAGCCGCACGGGAAGCACCAACAGCGCCACCGAGTTTGTCTGCCAACGTTTCTAGCATGACAAAATTCTCAGCGCTGCCTAGAGCCCGGCCACCAGCCACAACAACGCGGGCATTAACCAACTCGGGGCGTGCAGATGCCACCGCCGTATGTGACAACTCATGGCATACTGATGGTATCACGGCATCAACAGCCACTATTGCCGCATCGCCAGTGGTCGGTACGGCAGCAAAAGCACTGGCGCGTATCGTGGCGACTTTCACCGCGTCCAGACTCTTGACCGTTTCTAAGGCATTACCCGCATAAATCGGGTGAACAAAAGTCTCCGCATCCAGAATGTTGACCACTTCCGATACCATAGCCACATCCAATAAAGCGGCCACGCGTGGGAGTAAATCTTTCCCTGTCGAGGTCGCCGCCGCCAGAATATGGCTGTGACCAGATGCCTGCGCGACCACCAGCTTGGCAAGATTATCAGCAAGTTGGGCTTTATAGGCGGGGTTATCCGCCAGCAGGACACGGCTGACCCCTTGTAGTTTTGCCACTGCATCGGCCACGGTCGCGCAACCACTACCAGCAACCAGCACATCTATATCACCCGCCAGACTCGCCGCCGCGGCGATGACTTTCGCGGTTTCAGATTTAACACTGACATTGTCATGTTCGGCAATTACTAATACTGTCATGTCAGATCACCTTTGCTTCGTTCTTCAATTTATCAACCAGCGCTTCAACCGAATCTAGCATCACGCCTGCCTGACGTTGCGCTGGCGGCGTAACAGCCACTACCTGCTGATGCGATTTCAAGGTCACGCCAAGTTCAGTGAGCGTCAGCGTATCCAGCGGTTTACGTTTTGCCTTCATGATGTTCGGCAGCGATGCATAACGCGGCTCATTGAGCCGCAAATCGGCGGTTACCACCGCAGGTAAAGGTAATTGCAGTTGCTGTACGCCACCATCCACTTCGCGCTTAACGGTCAATTGTCCATCGGCAATGTGGATGGCAGATGCAAACGTGGCTTGTGGTAGGTCGGCTAATGCCGCCAACATCTGCCCGGTTTGGTTGTTATCACCATCAATCGACTGCTTACCCATCAGGATCAGGTCCGCTTGTTCACGTGCCTGCAAGGCCAGCAATATTTTGGCAACAGATAAAGGGACTAGAGGCTCATCTGTTTCCACCAGAATGGCGCGATCAGCCCCCAGAGCCATGGCGGTCCGCAGTTGTTCCTGCGCGACTTTTGGCCCGATACTCACCACCACGACTTCATCCGCTGTGCCAGCTTCTTTCAGTCGGACAGCTTCCTCCACGGCAATTTCACAGAAGGGATTCAGGGCCATTTTCAGATTTGCGGTGTCAACTGCTGTATGTTCCGCATTCACGCGAATTTTAACATTGGCATCCACCACCCTTTTTACGGGTACCATGACTTTCATAGGACTTCCTTTGCTGCACTCGTAACAGATTTCTGATAGGAACAGAGCCACCTTAAAAGATGGCTCCTAGCTGCAGCCAACTCTAAGCTACGTTTACGTTCACGTCAATCAATTTAAACAAGTGTTTAGACAATAATCTATGCTTTATTGCCTTAATTATTTCGAGTAAATGACCTAAATATTGATTTAGCTATATTGGAAATTAAAAAAAATGGCGAATGAACTGAAATTCATTTGATCCATTTTAATAATGTTTCTATTATTCGTCGTGATGTCATATTAATCCCAAGTTCTATATAGAGTGGAATCAAAATAATTATGAGCGAATTTCTTGAAATATTGACTCACGCCCGCCGCTTTAAAGCTGCTGTCAAAGATCTGAGCGTAGAAGAACTACGTGATCTGGCAAATAAGCTGGAAAAGATTGTGACTGAACGTGAAGAAGAAGCCGCCGAAGAAGCCAAAGCACAAGCTGATCGTCTGGCAAAAATTGAAGAGATCCGGCAACAAATGGAATCCGTAGGGCTTTCTGTTGAAGATCTGGGTGTTGTTGCCGCGGCAAAACCGGTTAAAAAACGCGCGCCACGTCCTCCTAAATATAAGATTGAAATCGATGGCGAAACCGTTACCTGGACAGGTCAGGGACGTATGCCTACTGTTTTCAAAAATGAAGTGGACAATGGCCGCTCCATGGATGATTTCCTGATTGACTAAACGGTCAATTGATTTTAAAAGCCCCAAGTAACGGGGCTTTTTTATTGTCATCATTGATATTTAAGAAACAATACGTTTTAAAAAGCCTTACAATTCACTATTGGTGTTTACACATTATCTGCGATAACGTGAGTTCTGCCCTTCAAGACCAGGAAAGGTTTGAATATTCATGAATCGTAAGACTTTCACCGCAGGTCTCTGCGCCCTGCTCAGCCTGACAACCGCGGCCGGAGAAAGCCAGTTAGCAGATAACACACCGACACTCACAGCATTGACTCATGCAACCCTGATAGTGTCGCCAGGGAATCAATTATCGAATGCGACCTTGTTGTTAGAAAATAACAGGATCAAAGCAATTCTTCCGGACAATAATATTCCACATAATGCCTATGAGATAAATCTTTCTGGCTTGCGAATTTATCCAGGTTTTATCGATCCCTATGCGGAATATGGCATAGAATCTTCCAAGAATTTACCTAAGTCCCAGTCACCGATATATAACATTAAACGTATCGGTGGTAACGCAGCAAATGGTGCGATTCATGCAGAAAAAGAATGGTTCGCCCAAGTTTATCCTGATGTAAAAGCGGCAGATAAATGGATAACAAATGGATTTACAAGTGTCCAAAGTGCGCATCTGGATGGAATATTTCAAGGCACTGCGGTGACATTATCTCTCGCAGATAAAAAAGCACACGAGATAATTTATAAATCCCGTAGTAAACAGTTTATGGCATTTGATAAGGGCAGTTCACCTCAGGACTATCCCACCTCATTAATGGGCAGTATTGCACTTATCCGCCAGACCTTCAGCGATGCCCGCTGGTATAATGACAGTGTCGCCAAAGCCAAAGATTATCCCGAAGAGGTTAAAACGCCAGATTTTAATATTGCCTTAGAGCGTTTAAGTAATATAAAAGAACAAGGCGTTATATTTAATAGCGGCAATCTTAATAATGAATTACGTGCAGCCAAGTTATTGAAACAACAGGGGCTGAAAGTACAGTTGTTGGGAAGTGGCGAAGAATATGCCCGCCTCAACGAACTGGCGGCCTACCATCCACAGTTAGTTTTGCCGTTGAATTTTCCCTCTGCGCCAGATGTCAGTAGTGAAACAGCCGCCGCCAATGTGTCGCTATCGGAACTGCGACATTGGGAACGCGCCCCAGCGAATCCGGCTAGCCTTGCATCGGCAGATATTCCATTTGCCCTGACTCAGCATGGTATTGACACCAAAGCGTTCTGGCCACGGTTAAAGATGGCTGTTGCTGCCGGATTGACAGAAAAACAAGCCCTGACCGCACTGACCACCCAAGCAGCAGAATTGGCCGGGGTTGCAGACGTTACCGGCAAACTGGCTCCCGGTTATATGGCAGATTTAGTCATTACGCAGGGGAGTCCCTTTACCGATGGCAAGATTGTCAGCGTCTGGCTGCAAGGCAAAGAGCACCCGCTGCTGCCAGATAGTCACCGTTGGCAAGGTGATTACAAGTTGAGTTTTGCCCAACAGGAGTTGGATCTGTCACTGCAAATGGCAAACACCGCGGCAGGCAAGTCCAAAGGTCATTTTAGTAGCGGCGATAAAGAGCTTACCGTTAGCGACATTGCCGCCGATAGCCAACGGCTGAATTTCACGGCCGATCTCAGCAGTATGGGGTTAGCAGGCGTCAGCCGTTTCAGCTTGTGGCGTGATAACGATAGCCTGCGCGGCCGTCTGTTATTGGCCGATGGCAAAGTTGAGCCAATTAATGGAGTGATATTGGCGGCGGCCGCGACCACTGCCACACAGAAACCGCCTACTGAGGTCAAATACCTAGGGCAGCAAGTCACCCCAGTACAAGCATTTGGCGTGACAGCACTCCCCACAGAGGAAAAACTGCATTTCAAAAATGCCACCGTCTGGACTTCCGCTGCTGCGGGGGTTTTGCAACACACAGATGTCTTGATTGCCAACGGTAAAATTGCACGTATCGGCCAGCAGTTAACGACGCCATCGGGTTACCAGATAATTGATGCCAGCGACAAGTATCTGACAGCCGGGATTATTGACGAGCACTCGCATATCGCCATCAATGGTGGCGTTAATGAAGCATCAGAAGCCGTTACCGCAGAAGTCCGTATTGGCGATGTTATCGATCCCGATGCCATTGCAATATACCGTTCCTTAGCCGGAGGTGTTACAACCGCTAACCTGCTGCATGGCAGTGCCAATCCTATTGGCGGGCAAGCACAAGTGATCCAATTGCGTTGGGGCGAAACCGCAGAAGGGCTGAAATTTACACAAGCCAACAAAGGTATCAAATTTGCGTTGGGGAAAACGTCAAACAAAGCAACTGGGGCGAAAACTTCAACAAACGCTTTCCTCAGAGCCGTATGGGAGTAAAAACCCTGTTTGCCGATACCTTTAATGCAGCACTCGAATATGACGCCAATCGCCAAGAATATGCAGAATTGCGCTCCCGCGATAAGCGTAAAACACTGGAGCCTCGCCCTGACTACCGCTTAGAAACGGTAGCCGAAGTAGTCAAAGGTGAGCGCGATGTGCATATTCACTCTTACGTCCAGTCTGAGATCCTAATGTTTATGCGCTTGGCCGAAGCCTATGACTTTAAAGTCAAAACGTTTACTCATGTGCTTGAAGGTTACAAGCTTGCTCCCGAACTCGCCGCCCATGGTGCTGGCGCATCCACCTTTGCGGATTGGTGGGCCTACAAATTTGAGGTCTATGACGCCATTCCACAAAATGCCTGCCTAATGCAAAAACATGGAGTACTGACATCGATTAATTCCGATGACTATGAAATGCAGCGACGCTTGAACCAGGAAGCCGCTAAATCGATTAAATACTGTGATATGTCAGCAGAAGATGCCTGGAAGATGGTCACCATCAACCCTGCCAAACAACTTGGTGTAGATGATGTCACCGGTTCTGTAGAAGTCGGCAAGCCAGGCAGATATAGTGCTGTGGGACCACAACCCGCTATCTGCCTACGCCAAGACTGAAAAAGTCTGGATTAACGGTAAACGTTACTTTGACCGGGAACAAGATGCCCAAAAACACGAGACATTGCTCAGGAACGTCAAGCATTGATCCAGAAAATACTCAACAGCAGCGATGAACGCAAACAAGGTGAACAGTCACAGCCGCCAGCGGAACCTATGTGGCACTGTGATACCGAATACAACGCTTGGCACAGCCATAAGGAGCAAGCTCTGTGAATATTATCCAACGTACGCTGTTGCTGACAATTTTAAGCGCTTGTAGCTGTGCGGCCGTTGCCCATGACATGGCTCCAGCGGCGAAGCCACAAGGTGCTACCCTGCTGAAAAACGCCACGGTACATACAGTGCTGAATGGCACCTTGTCACACACCGACCTATTACTGGAACAAGGCAAGATCAAAACCATTGGTAGCAATCTATCTGCGGCGGAAGCACGCGTGATAGACCTGACCGGCAAGCATATCTATCCAGGATTGATAGCCCTTGATACCACGCTCGGGCTCACGGAAATTTCCATGGTGCGTTCCAGCAACGACACCAGTGATATTGGCGATGATAATCCACAATTACTGGCCGCGGCAGCCTACAACCCGGATTCAGAGCTACTGCCAACAGTGCGCGCCAACGGTATCACCCATGCCCAGAGTACGCCTCGTGGTGACGGCTTGGCAGGCCAATCGCTACTGGTGAATCTGGATGCCTGGACTATTGAAGACGCCACCCATACCGCGACTGGTCAATATCACCTGTATTGGCCCGAGTTACCAACCGTCTATGCCGATAAAGCGCGAACAGAAAAAGCCGCAGAAGCCTATCAGCAAGCGGTTAAGCGCATCAAACAACACTTCAATGCCGCATATCGCTATCAACTAGGCAGTGCCAGTAAACAACATCAAAAAGAAGATATTCGCTGGCAGGCGCTTATGCCGCTGTTCAAGGGCCATGGCAAACTATTTGTTCATGCCGATCAGCAACAAGCCATTGAAGAAGCCGCAGCGCTTGCCAGACAATACCAATTGCCGTTAGTGATTGTGGGCGGTTACGATGCCTGGCGCTTAGCCGAAGTGTTAAATGAACAACATGCCGCGGTTATCTACACCCATTGTCTCGATCTGCCAGCGCGCCCGGATGAGCCGATTGGTCAAGCATTCAAAATTCCCGGATTGCTAAAAAAGTCGGCATTCCTTTTGCGATTGGTTTTAGCGGTGACTGGGATAGCCGTAATTTGCCATTAGCAGCAGCGCAAACGGTTGCTTGGGGCTTGACCCAAGAAGAGGCTTTAAAAGCGATTACTTATGATGCGGCTCAGATAGTCGGCGCCACAGGGCTGGGTGCCATCGCCGAAGGCTACGATGCCAGTCTGGTGGTGAGTGATGGCGACATTCTCGACCCGATGACCAGTAAAATTGAGGCATTATATATAGATGGGCGACAAATCGATCTGAATAATCGTCATCGTCAGCTTTATCAAAAGTACCTCAAGCGATAGAATCAGCCTAAGCGCCCTGTACCGTTGCAGGGCGTAATTTGCCCTTCTATCCATAAGGTACGGCCATGAAACAACTGGTTATTTTTCCACTGGCAGCGCTTCTATGCGCCTGTGGCAGCGATTATACCTTCAATTCCAACCTCGACCGTAAAGCGTTCCAGGAATACTTCAAACCTTCTGAAGTGCAATTGTTTGATCATACCCAGCCAACTGTGCCCTATGAGATCTTGGGACTGGTAGAGGGAAATGCCTGCCAGATAGAAGAAAACGGCGTGCCTGCCAGTTTAGCGGATGCGCGTACTGATGCCCGCCGCAAAGCCGCGGATATCAAAGCCAACGGCCTGATTATCAAAAGCTGTACCGAGTTACAAGAACCTGGTAAAGGTTGCTACAGCAGCGCCATTTGTGTCGGCCAAGCCATTCGCTTGCAGCAGCAAAACTGATCCCAACCTATGCAGTTTGATAGCAGAATCGAAGCCGTTGCTGTATGCCGCACGCCTTATAAACAGAAGTTTGGCATTCCCAGACAACCTGGCTTGGTAGACTTTGTCCGTGGTTATGTGGAGCTGGTGCCGCCCTATAATCATATTGATGCTGTAAGAGGTCTGGAACAGTATTCCCATCTGTGGCTATTGTTTTGTTTTCACGAAAACCTCGCACAAGGCTGGAAAACCACGGTGCGCCCGCCACGGCTTGGTGGCAATGAAAAACTTGGGGTGTTTGCCACTCGTTCGACCTTCCGCCCCAATGGCATTGGTCAGTCGGTAGTGAAGCTGCACGCCGTCCAGCAGCAAAAAGGCAAAGTGGTCTTAGAGATTTCTGGAATGGATCTGCTAGATGGCACCCCAATTATCGATATCAAGCCCTATATACCTTTTTCCGATGCAATTCCTGACGCCGTCGGTGGCATTGCCCAGCAAGCGCCGGAACAGGTAAACGTCAGTTTTACTGCGGCGGCGGACGCTCAAATCGCTAACATCAGCGCGCAGTATCCAGGCCTTAAACAGCTGATTATTGCGGTGTTGGCACAAGATCCACGGCCTGCCTATAAAAAGGCGAAAGACGACCCGAAACGTTATCAAGTGGCACTGTACGATCTGGATATCTTCTGGTACGCCACCCCATCCGGTATTGAAGTAGTGGAACTGCAACCAGCGCCTTCACAACGACAGGAAAAGAGCTGCGATGCCGACGCATAATGCTGACACCTTACAGGCACAGCACAAAAAGCGGCTATCGTGGATGCCCTGGCTTTGGTATCGCTTAAAACCCAAACACCTGCTGTGGGCTGAACCCTGGCAACAACAGATCCAGCAACAACTCACCGCATTGGAAACCATCACCATTGGCGACAACTGTTTCATCGCGCCAGAAGCTGCCCTATTTGCTGAACCCGGCCGTGCGATCACCATTGGCAAACAGTGCATGATTGCCGCGAACTGTTTTCTTCATGGCCCTATCACCCTAGGTGATGAAGTCAGCATTAATCATAGCTGCTCACTGGACGGTGGCAGCAAGGGCATCGTCATCGGCGCCCAGAGCCGCATCGCCAATAATGTCACCCTCTATGCCTTCAATCACGGCATGGCACCGGATATGCCGGTGTATCGCCAGAGCAGCCAATCCCGTGGCATTGTTATCGGCCGGGATGTTTGGGTGGGCGCACAAGCAGGAATTGTTGATGGCGTGACCATAGGTGATGGCGCAGTTATCGGCATGGGCGCCATAGTGACTAAAGATGTCCCCGCATGGGCCATTGTTGCGGGCAACCCAGCGGTTGTCATAGGCGATCGGCGACAAAAACCCCGCACTGGCAGTAATATCAATTCCGCACTGGACTGAAAGCATAAAATTGTGGATTTCCCCGTAGTGGCAGCGTGACATCACCAAAGCAGGTGATAAAATGTCGGCCATTCAACTTCATGGGGCCTTGGGTAAATGCGA
This sequence comes from Shewanella dokdonensis, assembly GCF_018394335.1. Taxonomy (NCBI): domain Bacteria; kingdom Pseudomonadati; phylum Pseudomonadota; class Gammaproteobacteria; order Alteromonadales; family Shewanellaceae; genus Shewanella; species Shewanella dokdonensis. The sequence continues at coordinate 768,525 of NZ_CP074572.1, forward strand.
ATCAGCCAATACCTACTATCAACTCAAAAGGAAACTCCTGCCAACGCAGAAGTGGTCAGTCATCAACTTATGTTGCGCGCCGGGATGATCCGCCGCAATGCATCTGGTCTGTACAGCTGGTTACCGTCAGGTTTGCGCGTACTGCGTAAAGTCGAAGCCATAGTGCGCGAAGAGATGGAAAAAGCCGGTGCCATCGAAATCCTGATGCCAATGGTGCAACCAGGCGATCTGTGGGTCGAAAGTGGTCGTTGGGACAAATTTGGCCCAGAACTGCTGCGTTTTGTTGACCGTAATAACCGCGATTTTGTACTCGGCCCGACACACGAAGAAGTGATCACCGACCTGATCCGCAAAGAGATCAGCTCATATAAACAGTTGCCTTTGACACTGTTCCAGATCCAAACCAAATTCCGCGATGAAGTACGGCCACGTTTCGGCGTGATGCGCGCGCGCGAATTCCTGATGAAAGATGCTTACTCTTTCCATCTGGATCAGCAGACCATGGATGATACCTATCACGCCATGTACACCGCTTATTGCAACATCATGTCACGTATGGGTTTGGAATTCCGTCCAGTGCTGGCCGATACCGGTTCTATCGGTGGCAGCATGTCCCATGAATTCCATGTTTTGGCGCAGAGCGGTGAAGACCTGATTGCCTACTCCACTGGCAGCGATTACGCCGCCAACATCGAGAAAGCCGAGTCACCATTGCCAACCAGCACTCGCGCGGCAGCCACTGCCGCCATGCAATTGGTGGATACACCCAATGCCAAAACTATCGATGAACTGGTCAGCCAGTTCGGCCTTGCCATTGAAAAAACCGCTAAGACCCTGATTGTTCGTGGCGACAGTGAAGAAACGCCATTAGTTGCAGTGATGGTACGTGGCGATCACGAGCTGAACGAAGTCAAAGCCAGCAAGCTGCCAGGCGTGCTGGCACCGCTGGAATTTGCCACTGAAGCGGAAATCCGTGCTGCCATTGGTGCCGGTCCAGGTTCTTTAGGCCCGGTTGGCCTGAAAATGCCACTGTATATTGATCACGCAGTTGCTGTGATGAGTGATTTTGGCGCAGGTGCCAACCTTGATGGTAAGCACTATTTCAACATCAACTGGGAACGTGATGTCGCCCTGCCACAGGCATTTGATATTCGTAACGTGGTTGAAGGCGAAACCACTCCAGACGGCAAGGGTGTTTATGCCTTTGCCCGCGGTATTGAAGTCGGCCATATCTTCCAGCTCGGCACCCGTTATTCACAAGCGATGAACGCTACCGTGCTTGATGAAAACGGCAAATCACAAATCATGCTGATGGGCTGTTATGGTGTTGGAGTCAGCCGTATCGTAGCGGCTGCGATTGAACAGAATCATGACGATCGCGGTATTATCTGGCCGGATGCAATTGCGCCGTTCAAAGTGGGCATTCTGCCAATGAACATGCACAAGTCACATCGGGTTACCGATATTGCGGAGCAGCTTTATAAGGATCTGCAAGCCGCCGGGATCGAAGTGCTGTTTGATGATCGTAAAGAACGTCCAGGGGTGATGTTTGCCGATATGGAACTGCTGGGTATTCCGCATACCATAGTGATTGGCGACCGCAATATCGATGCTGGGGTATTTGAATACAAGAACCGTCGTACCGGGGAAAAACAAGAAATCCCTATGGCGGAAATTGTTGATTTTATCAAAAACGCGACAGTTTAACTGAAGTGAAGCCCCGGTTGTTCAGGGGCTTTATAAACTGCACAAGATCACAAGGTATCATCCCATAAAAAAACGCAGCAATGGCTGCGTTTTTTATTTAGCGACTCGGCTCAAGCCTGGGTATCAACGCCACCGCCCTGAGACACCATCACCATAGCTGGGCGCAACAGGCGGTCATTCAGCAGATAACCTTTCTGCATCACCAACATCACGCTATTAGCAGGATGCTCTGCGCTGGGCTGCATACCAATGGCCTGATGCTGTTCTGGATTGAATGGCTGCCCTAATGGATCGACCTGTTTCACACCGAATTTTTCCACTGCCGCCAACAGGGTTTTCTGGGTTAATTCCACCCCTTCAAACATCGCTTTAGTGGTTTCATCGGCTTTATCGGCACCCAGCAAGGCACGTTCCATATTGTCGATCACCGGCAGCAGTTCGTTAACGAACTTCTCCAGAGCAAACTTGTGGGCTTTTTCCACATCCAGTGCCGCACGACGGCGAACATTGTCTACTTCAGCAGCCGCACGTACGACAGCATCTTGCTGCTCTGCTACTTTGGCCTGGGCTTCAGCTAACGCCTGTTCCAGTTCTTCAATACGAAAGTTGGCCTGGGTCAGTTCGTCTACCACACTGGCATCTGCCGCCTGGGCTTCCGCGGCGTTACCTTGCGCAGCGACAGCCTCATCCATCTGCGCTTGTTCTGCTTTATGTGATTCGTTGCTCATTTTCACTCCGGCTAAAAATGCTTTAAATGCTTTGTTTCTGCATACTCTGCGCATATTATGGGGATCAATTTCGCTGTTTCAACCCTGGGGTTCCAAAAAGTATGCTCTCCGAATTCCATACCATCGGTCTTATCGGCAAACCGCACCACCAGGGCACCACTCAAACCCTCAAACGTTTGTTGCATTGGCTGCAAGCTCGCCATCATGAGGTACTGGTGGAAGAGCGCGTTGCCACCGAGTTAGGCCAAGGTGTTGAAGCCGTTGACCTGTTGGAAATTGGTGAGCGCTGTGATCTAGCGATTGTAGTCGGTGGCGATGGTAATATGCTGGGCGCCGCGCGGGTGCTGGCAAAATATGATATCGGTGTTATCGGTGTCAACCGCGGCCATTTGGGGTTTCTCACTGACTTGCCACCAGATGCCTTTGAAGAGTCTCTCGCCAAAGTGCTCAAAGGCGAATATGAAACTGAGCACCGTTTTTTGTTGGAAGCGGAAGTTCACCGTCATGGCGAACTGAAAGCGTCTAACACCGCGGTGAATGAGGCGGTACTGCATCCCGGTAAAATTGCCCATATGATTGAATATGAGGTGTATATCGATGATCAGTTCATGTACAGCCAACGGGCGGACGGCATGATAGTTTCCACGCCTACCGGTTCAACCGCTTACGCGTTATCTGCCGGTGGCGCGATCCTCACGCCCAATCTAGAAGCGCTGATCTTAGTGCCCATGTTTCCTCATACTCTTTCCTGCCGCCCAATTGTGGTTGATGCTTCCAGTACCATTAAGCTGCTGGTGTCACCCGATAATGGCGAAACGCTGGAAGTAGGCTGCGATGGTCACGTTACGCTGGCGGTCATGCCCGGCGATGAAATCATCATCCGCCGTAATACCAGTGAGCAATTAAAACTGATCCACCCTAAGGGTTATAACTACTTTCATGTGTTACGAAATAAACTGGGTTGGGGCAGTAAACTCTTTTAATCCTGATTTTCTAAGAGAAAATCTGACCATTGATAATCACTTTTGATTCTTTCTTTCATAAAATCACTTTATTGAGCATTTCATGCGCCCGCTATTGTCATTTCCAAGCATCTTCTTAACTTGTTTTTAACCATATGTTTTTAAAGGTACATTTACATTCGCTTATGTTTTGAACATATTTAGCGACCCCTAATGTGATATTCGTCACATTAGATATTTCTAAATAAATATGAACTTTTAATCAATGGTGAAAAAATCAGATCAATAACTTTCAAAAACAGATGAAATAATGCCTATCAATAAAAATGCCACATAAATAATCAAAACATCATTCCTCTACAGCATTATCTATTAAAAACACTTGTGATATACATCACAAATAATACAATGATTTTCCTGCGCAAGTTCTCATAGACACAAAATGGCTTTCTTCAGCAGCTTCTAGATGATCCAGATCATGTTGAAGATGCAAAAATTAACAAAGATTATCCACAAATAACAAAAATCGGCTGGCATCCATTTGGGGAACCAGACCGGAACAATGACAACTACAAGCAACATGAAAACAAGAGGCAAACATGACCTTTCTGCAACTTCTAGCTAGTCTGAGCCCAGTCATCAGCGTCATGCTGTTCCTGGTGTTGTTACGTATGCCTGCGTCCAAAGCGATGCCCATCTCTATGGTGATCACCGGTTTGGCTGCAGTATTTATCTGGCACATGGATACCCATTTACTGGCAGCTTCAGTCGTGGAAGGCCTGTTGGCCGCCATCACTCCGCTGACCATCATTTTTGGCGCAGTGTTCCTGTTGAACACATTGAAATATTCGGGGGCAATGGACACTATCCGCGCAGGTTTTACTAACATCAGTGCCGATGCGCGGGTACAGGTCATTATTATCTGCTGGTTGTTTGGTTCCTTTATCGAAGGTTCTGCCGGTTTTGGTACACCAGCGGCCATTGCGGCCCCCTGTTGGTACTGCTCGGTATTCCTCCAGTAGCTGCCGCAGTGGTAGCGCTGATCGCTGACTCTGTGTGTGTATCATTTGGGGCTATCGGCCTGCCAGTGCTGTTTGGTATGGAACAGGGGCTGCTGCAAGGTGGTACCAGCATGGCAGCGGCACAGATTGCTGAACATGGCGGTACTTACGCTGGCTATGGCCGCTTTATTGCCATGCACATGATTTCCATGGATTTGATTGTCGGTTCGCTCATCCCATTGGTAATGGTGGCAATTCTGACCGGATTCTTTGGCCGCAAAAAGTCCTTTAAAGAAGGTCTGGCTATCTGGAAATTTGCTTTATTTGCCGGTTTCGCCTTTACCGTACCCGCTTGGCTAATCAATTACTTTGCTGGTCCAGAGTTCCCTTCTGTTATCGGTGCCTTGGTGGGTATGGCATTGGTTATCCCGGTTGCCCGTAAAGGCTGGTTACTGCCAAAACAACCCTGGCATGACTTTGCCGAAAACGAAGAAGGGGCAACCGTTGCACATGCTGAAGCACACTTCAGCCAATTTGCGGCTTGGACTCCTTATCTGATCATGGCAGCTTTGCTGGTATTGTCCCGTACTGTGGCACCGCTGAAAGCTTGGTTGGCTAGCTTTAACATCAGTATCACTGGCATCATGGGCACTAGCCTGAAAGCCAGTTTTGCCACCTTATATGCGCCTGGCGCATTCTTCATTGCCGTATGTATTTTGGGCTTCTTCCTGTTCCGCATGAACGGGAATGCAATCAAAAGCTCGGTGGCCGTTTCCTGTAAATCAATGATCCCGACTATCATCTCCCTCGGCGCATCAGTGCCTATGGTGAAAATCTTCCTGAACTCAGGTGCCAACGAAGCGGGTTTATCTTCAATGCCTGTAGCACTGGCAAATCTGTTAGGTTCCAGCCTTGGTTCCATTTGGGAATGGATGGCACCAATTGTTGGTATTTTCGGTGCTTTCTTGTCTGGTAGCGCGACTTTCTCCAACATGATGTTCTCTGGCTTACAGTACAGTGTGGCTGAAAATATCCAAGGTAATCACACTCTCATCCTTGCATTGCAGGGTATGGGCGCAAACGCTGGTAATATGATGTGCGTTATGAACGTGGTTGCGGCGGCTACTGTGGTCGGTATGGCTGGGCGTGAATCAGAAATTATTCGTAAAACGATGCCGGTAGCGCTGGGTTATGCCCTGCTAGCTGGCACTATCGCCTTCGTGTGGGGCGGTTACTAAACGCAACGTATAACAGATCAGAAGCAGGGGCTAACGCAGCCCCTGCCAACTTATGTGGGTTAATGTTCAAAAGAGATGTCTTATGTCAATCAATTATCAAGCTGTAACTGAAAGTCTGCGCCAGTTGCTTGGGGAACGCGCCGTCAGCAATGATCCGGTACGACGTTTTGCCTGGTCAACTGATGCCAGTTATTTCCGTATTGTACCGGAAGTGGTGGTTCACGCTGAATCGCTCGATGATGTGAAGAAGACCCTGGAAGTTGCCCGCCAGTATCAAGCCCCGGTAACGTTCAGAGCCGCTGGTACCAGTCTTTCTGGTCAAGCGATCGGTGAAGGTATCCTGCTGATGCTGGGATTTGATGGTTTCCGAACTATCGATATCAGTACCGACTCCAACAAGGTGACGCTAGGTGCTGCCGTTATCGGTGCCGATGCCAACGCCGCACTGAAGCCTCTGAACAAGAAGATTGGCCCTGACCCTGCAACATTGGCCTCAGCAATGGTCGGCGGGATCGTTTCTAACAATGCGTCTGGCATGTGTTGCGGCACTGCACAGAACAGTTACCAGACCATTGCATCGGTGAAACTGGTTTTGGCCGACGGCACAGAGTTAGACACCGGCTCCGAAGCTTCAAAAGAGGCGTTCCGCCAATCGCATGGCGAACTGCTGGAATCGCTGAAGAATCTCGGAGAGATGGCCCGTGCCAACGATGCTTTAGCCGCCCGCATTCGCAAAAAATATGCGATTAAAAACACCACAGGTTACAGCCTGAATTCACTGGTGGATTTTGCCGACCCATTTGACATTATCAACCACGTTTTGGTTGGTGCTGAAGGCACGCTGGCGTTCGTTAACGAAGTGACCTACCACACAGTTGATGAAGCTAAATTTAAAGCCTCGGCACTGGCAGTATTCTTCAATATGGAAGATGCCTCACGCGCCATTCCACCCATCCAAGGTGAAAGTGTCGCCGCAGCGAACTGCTGGACTGGGCGTCTATCAAAGCCGTTACCGGTAAACCTGGGATGCCAGATTGGCTGAGCCAACTGCCAGAAGGCGCAGCAATCCTATTGATTGAGTCCCGCGCTAACGACCAAGCAACCCTAGAAAAATACACTCAAGATGTGATCCAAAAGCTGTCGCATATTGAGACTGAACGCCCGATTACCTTCAGTACCGATCCTGCGGTATACGGTAAATATTGGGCAATGCGTTCCGGTCTATTCCCAATTATCGGTGGCGCCCGTCCGAAAGGCACCTCGGTGATTATCGAAGACATTGCCGTTGAAGTAGAGCATCTGGCCAGTTGCGCCCATGATCTGACAGCCCTATTCCATAAATTTGGTTATCACGAAGGGGTTATTTACGGCCATGCGCTGGCAGGTAACTTCCACTTCATCATCACTCCGACCTTCCATTCCGAAGAAGATATCACCCGCTTCCATGACTTTATGGATGCCGTCGCTGACATGGTGATCAACAAATACGATGGTTCGATGAAGGCTGAACACGGTACTGGCCGTGCGGTAGCGCCATTCGTAGAATTGGAATGGGGTCACGAAGCCTACACGCTGATGAAGAGCATCAAACAGATCTTCGATCCTCAAGGCCTGCTGAACCCCGGTGTTATCCTTAACGATGACAAACAGGTGCATGTCAAAAATATCAAGCCATGTCCTGTGGTGGATGATTTTGTAGACCGTTGTATTGAATGTGGTTTCTGCGAAAAAACCTGTCCGACATCGGCATTGAACCTGACACCTCGGCAACGTATCGCCACCCTGCGTGAAATTGCCCGATTAGAGGAAACCGGTGACAAAGCCGCCGCGGAAAAAATGCGCGTTGCTGCCAAATATGATGTGGTTGATACTTGTGCGGCCTGTCAGTTGTGTACCATTGCCTGTCCAGTAGACAACAGCATGGGGCAACTGGTGCGTAAACTGCGTACCCCTTATATCACCAGCACCCAGCAGAAGGTCTTGGATTTCCAAGCAAAGAACTGGGGCGCCGTGAATACTGTGCTAAGCAGTGGCTTTAACATTCTCAACATCATCCATAAAGTGACTGGCGACAGCATCACTGGCGGTATGATGAAAGCTGGCCGTGCGCTTTCAGCCGAAGTGCCTTATTGGAATCCAGATTTCCCGAAAGGCGGTAATCTGCCACAGCCATCTACCCCTAAACCAGGTCAACCTACCGTTGTTTACTTTGCCGCCTGTGGTGGCCGTACCTTTGGCCCGACACCGGTCGATCCCGATGATCGTACCTTGCCGGATGTCGTGGTTACGCTGCTGGAACGCGCCGGTTACAACATCATCACGCCACCTAAGACCCGCAGCCTGTGCTGTGGTCAGATGTGGGAATCCAAAGGCGACTTTAAAAACGCTAACGGTAAACGTGATGAGTTGATTGAAGTACTGCGGAAGATCTCCAACAACGGTGAAATACCGATTGTGATTGATGCGCTGTCATGCACTTACCGTACATTGACAGGCAACCCAGACTTTAAGATCCTCGATCTGGTGGACTTCCTCCACGATGAAGTGATGCCTAAGCTGAAGCTGACCAAGAAACCTAAGGTGGCACTGCACCTGGGATGTTCAGCGCGCAAGATGCACATCGAACCGAAAATGGAGGCGATCACTGCGGCCTGTGCTGACAGCATAGTGAAACCCGCAGGGATTGACTGCTGTGGTTATGCAGGCGAAAAAGGTCTGTATAAACCAGAAATCAATGCCACAGCCCTGCGCAACATTAAGAAACTGTTGCCAGCTGAGGTCAATGAAGGCTACTACGCTAACCGCATGTGTGAAGTGGGTTTGAGCCATCACAGCGGCGTATCGTACCGCCATTTGGCTTATCTGTTGGAAGAATGCAGCCGCTGATAAGTTGAGTTTGAAAAGGGAGTATTTACTCCCTTTTTCATTTATGTGATGTAATAAAATTCCGTGGTAAAAAACCAACGGCAATATAAAAATAAACAATAATAATCAATATGTTATATTTTCCCATTTTTGAAAAAATATATTTTGTCATTTACTGAATAGCTACTGTTGCTCTGCTAGCCGAAGGTATATATTCGCTAGCGCATACGGTAACCGGCAATCGATACAAGCTGAAGCAGTGAGCCACACTGCCACCGGTCCGAATGTGAGCAAAGTTGATAAAAGCACTAAGGAAACGCCATGAAAATAGCTTTATTTATCCCTTGTCTGGTCAATCAGCTGCTGCCACAAGTAGCGATTGCCACAACGGAATTACTCGAAAAACTGGGGCATGACGTAATACTGCCGGAAGGACAAACCTGTTGTGGTCAACCTATGACTAACTCAGGCTGTTTTAACGAAGCCCGCAGTACCGTGATGAAACTGCTCAATGCCTTTAAAGGTGTTGAATGCGATGCCATCGTTTGCCCGGCTGCGTCCTGTTTGGTCGCCGCCAAGGAAAACTTTCACGAATATGATAACAGTCCAGAAGCCAAGGCGGTTATCGATAAGCTCTACGAACTGACCGAGTTCCTGCATGATGTGGCACCGGTAGACAGCTTCCCACGCGCATTCCCGCATAAAGTTAGCCTGCAGTTATCCTGCCACGGCTTGCGTATGCTGGAATTAGCCAATGCCAGTGAATCTATGAAACCTGGATTCAACAAAATGGCGGCATTGCTGGAAAAAGTCCCAGGAGTTGAGATCCTCTATCCAGAACCTCGTGATGAATGCTGTGGTTTTGGTGGTACTTTCGCCATGGATGAAGGTGCCGTATCGGCCAAAATGGGCAATGACAAAGCACAAGCCCATGCCAATACTGGCGCAGAATATATCGTCGGCTTTGACCCATCTTGCCTGATGCATTTGGATGGTCTGATACGCCGCCGACAACTGCCGATTGAAATCCGCCATCTGGCGCAGATCCTCAACGACGCCATCTAGGAGCCACGTGATGTCACAAGCACAAACCAGCGTTGGCCACGCCGAAAAGGCCGATATATTTTGCAAAGATGAAGCCCGTGTTGACTGGCATTCCAAAGCACTTTGGTTACTACGCCAGAAACGCGACCGGGCGGCGGCAGCGGTGCCGGAATGGGAAGAGCTACGGACGCTCGGCTCTGAAATCAAGCTGCACACCTTGACCCACCTGCCACAATATTTGGAACAGTTTGAAGCCAATTGCCAGAAGAATGGCATTATTGTGCATTGGGCTAAAGACGGTGATGAACACAACCGCATCGTTCATGAGATCCTCAGCAAACACCAGGTGAAAAAGCTGGTGAAATCCAAATCGATGCTGACGGAAGAATGTCACCTCAATCCTTATCTGGAAAGTAAGGGCATTGAGGTCATCGACACCGACCTAGGTGAACGCATTATTCAGCTCAACAAGCAGCCGCCTTCACATATTGTGGTGCCCGCCATCCATCTGAAAAAAGAGGAAGTGGGCGAGCTGTTCCACGAAAAAATCGGCACCGAAAAAGGTGCCAGCGACCCAACCTATCTGACCCGTGCCGCCCGTGCGCATCTGCGTGAGCAGTTTCTAACTGCCGATGCGGGGATGACCGGCGTTAACATGGCCATTGCCGAAGAGGGTGCCATCGTCGTGTGCACCAACGAAGGTAATGCCGACATGGGTTGCAACTTGCCTAAACTGACGCTGCACTCTATGGGTATCGATAAGCTGATCCCTAACAAAGAAGCCGCATCAGTGCTGTTACGTACCTTGGCACGCAACGCCATTGGTCAGTTGATCACCACTTACAGCAGTTTCTATCACGGGCCAAAACCCGGTGGTGAAATGCATGTGATCATCGTCGACAATGGCCGTAGTGAAATGCTGAAAGATAAACTGCTGGCAGAAAGTTTGAAATGTATCCGCTGTGGCGGCTGCATGAACACCTGTCCGGTTTATCGCCGCAGCGGCGGCTATAGCTATAACTACTTTATTCCTGGACCGATTGGTATTGCTGTGGGGTCGAAACACGATGATACCAATACCATTCCCTGGGCTTGTACCTTGTGTGGTTCCTGTACCTATGTCTGCCCGACCAAAGTACCGCTGCACAACATTATTGCCTACCAACGGCGCCTAAAAGCTGAGGCAGGCAAACTGCCTTACGGTAAAGCCGGATATATGCCAATGGTTGGTAAGCTGATGTCTAGCCCTACCCTGCTGAACTGCGCCATGAGTGTGGCCCGTTTCAGCCTGCGCTATCTCCCAGGCAGTATGCTCAAGCCGTTTGCTGGTGCTTGGGGAAAATACCGTGAGCTGCCAAAAGCGCCCGCCTCCAGTTTTGAGGCTTGGTACAAGAAGAACAGGAGCAAATAACATGTCCAGTAAAGCCGAAATGCTGGCAGCGCTTAAGTCTGTCGCTCTGCCTGAACATCCAATGCCAAAAGTTGAGATTGCGCCACGCTTGGATGATCTCATTGGTCAGTATGAAGCTAGCCTCAAAGCCTGTGGCGGTACGCTCATTAGAGACAACGCCTTGGCCGCACTGCAAAACCAGGTAGACGCCTTGGTGGCCGAAGGTAAGCAGGTAATCTCTCGGGTGGATGCCGTCGCCGGAAACCGCGAGGTGCCAAGCGATCCACACGCACTGAAAGATATCAACTACGCGGTGATCCCTGGGCAGCTAGGTGTAGCGGAAAATGGTTCTATCTGGGTCACTGAAGAGTTAGCGGGGATCCGTATTGCGCCATTTATCTGCGAAAACCTGATGCTGGTATTGAAAGCCGAAGATGTAGTGGCCAACATGCACCAAGCACTGGCGAAAATCAGCCTAGATGACACAGGTTTTGGCGTGTTCATTGCGGGCCCTCAAAAACTGCCGACATTGAACAAGCGCTGGTCATCGGTGCTCACGGTGCCTGCACTTTAAATGTGTATCTGATTTAACGCCGAAAACCCGTTAAAAAAGCCGCAGCAATGCGGCTTTTTACTCACTAAGATTCTGACGTAGCACACCACTAATCAATATTCGTCGGCAGGTTTAGCTAACACACTTCAAGCAGCGAGGTTTAAACCCATAACACGATTAGCTGCAATAACAGACAAGCCACAACGCCCGCGAGAATATCGTCGGCCATTACGCCGAGTCCGCCTTTCACGTTTCTATCTAACCAACGAATTGGCCAAGGTTTGACAATATCGAAGAAACGGAACAGTACAAAACCTACGATTGGCCATTGCCAGCCGGCCGGAGCAGCCAGCATGGTCAACAGATAACCCGCCACTTCATCCCAAACAATCGCCTTGTGGTCATGAACGCCCAGATCGCGACAGGTCTTGTCACAGATATAGATCCCCGCGACACACACCATCAGGGTAACAATGACATAAGTCGATAGCGGCAACAAACTCAGCAACAGATACAAGGGCACGGCAGCCAAGGTGCCAAAAGTGCCTGGTGCAACCGCGGCCAAACCACTGCCAAAACCCAACGCCAGAAAATGGATAGGATTACGCAGGCTAAGTGCCGCTAACCGTTTGTCTTTAGAAAAAACTCATTGAAAATGCTCGAATCCCTGTTGTGTCGGCACAAACTCTTCGCCCTTAAATTGCAATTTGAGCTTGTTTACTGCCTGGATCTGACCAATCTGGGTAAAACGCACGCCAGCATGGCTCAGAGCCGTATCCAATGCTCCCCGCTGCGCCTCTGGCACAGTGAACAGCAACTCATAGTCTTCACCGCCACACAAGGCATAGTTCAGCGCGGTTTCTAGCGTGACACTGTCACTCATGGCTGGTGATAGTGGCAATTTTTCCACATCGATCACTGCGCCGACACCAGACGCTTTCAGTACATGGCAGATATCAGAATTAAGCCCATCAGAAAGGTCGATAGCGCTGGAGGCCAAGCCACGCAGCGATTGTCCGGCCAGCACCCGTGGTGATGGATGGTAATGCCGATTAATCAGAAATTCGCGATGCTCGCTACTCACGGTTCTGCTGCCTCGCAGGATATCCAACCCCAGTGCAGAATCGCCCAGCGTGCCGGTCACATAGATCCAATCGCCAGGTTTGGCACCACTGCGCGTCAGCGCCTTGCCTTCAGGCACCTGGCCATGCACGGTAATAGTGATCGATTTGGGGCCGCGGGTTGTGTCGCCACCCACCAGAGCAATCATGTAATAATCGGCCGCCTCAAACAGGCCGGAGGCAAAGCCTTGCAGCCACAAATCATCGGCGGTTGGCATGGTGAGCGCGAGAGTCATCCAGGCGGGTTCTGCGCCCATGGCCGCCAAATCCGACAGGTTGACCGCTAAGGATTTATAACCCAGCGCCTGTGGTGGCATTTGTGGTAAGAAGTGCACATTTTCCACTAGCGTATCGGTGGATATTGCGAGCAATTTATTTTCAGCAGGCTTTACCAGCGCACAATCATCGCCAATCCCCAGCTTAACATCCTTGCGGTGTTGGCTCTGGCCGGTAAAGTAATGTTCGATCAGTTGGAATTCTTTCATTGTTACTCTGGTCGATACCGACCTCCCGTTTGCCAATGAAAAAACGGTACCCGAAGATACCGTTTATCGAGTCCCGCAATTACTTGCTGTTGACCAGCTTGTCCAGAATGCCGTTCACAAACTTATGGCTGTCTTCTGCACCAAAGGTCTTTGCCAGTTCAATGGCTTCGTTAATTACCACTTTGAAGGGCGTATCTTTACGATAGGTCAATTCAAAAGCAGCCAGTCGCAGAATCGCTTTTTCTATCGGATCAACTTCATCCAGCGGGCGTTGTTCCAGATAAGGTGTCACCAGCTTATCCAACTCAGCCTGTTTGCCAGCTGTACCGACAAACAGCTCACGGAAATAGGGAACATCAACCCCATCGATGTTTTGCTCGGTCAGAAATTCGTGTTCAACGTCTGCAATATTGTTCCCGCTCAACTGCCATGAATACATGGCCTGTACCGCTAAACGGCGGGCTCTGCGGCGCTCAGAAGGTTTCATGCTATTTCCCGTTACAGATGTTGCTCAAGCTGTTGCAGCACGTTGATCATCTCTAGCAGACTCAGTGCAGCTTCGCCGCCTTTATTGCCCACTTTAACGCCTGCGCGGTCAATTGCCTGTTCAATGGTATCTGTGGTCAGCACGCCGAAAGAAACCGGAATATCAAATTCCAATGCCACGTGTGCCAGACCTTTGTTGCATTCACCGGCCACAAAATCAAAATGTGGTGTACCACCACGGATCACCGCGCCCAGCGCGATAATACCATCAAACTTACCACTGGCAGCGACGCGACGAGCGGTCAAAGGTAGCTCATAAGCACCAGGGACGCGGACAACGGTGATGTTGTCTTCATCTACTTGACCAAAGCGTTTCAGGGTATCCAGCGCCCCTTCCAACAGACTGTCCACAATAAAGCTGTTAAAGCGGGACACCACAATTGCCACTTTGGCATTTTTTGCTTCGATATTACCTTGAACCACGTTCATGTCGTTACCTAACTAAACTAAAGAGCACCCAGCTAAGGGCAAAAATTGGCGCTATGATAGCATGCAATCCCCACCTGCGCCGCTGAGATTTACGAAATTATCGCTTAATTACTGTCTGTCTCATCTGGAATATATTCGGTCACTTCCAGACCAAAGCCACCCAAGGAATGATAGCGTTTCACTGAACTCAGTAAACGCATGCGCTTAACCCCAAGCGTTGCCAGGATCTGTGAACCCACCCCAACCCGCTGCGAGGTTTTTGCAATCGTGCTGGCGGCAGTTGCTCGCCTTTGTCTTCGGCTTCAAAGGCTTTTACCTTGGCGATGATATCCGCCATAGGTTGCTGATTGCCCAGCAGCAACACCACACCGCCTTCTTTGCCGATAAGTGCCATGGCTTTATCCAGTGGCCAACTGCGGGCTTCGTCACGTTCGGAATACAACAGATCATGGAAAGTATTTTGCAAATGCACTCGCACCAGCAGGTTATCTTTGATCTCGCCACGCACCATCGCATAGTGCAGTTGGTTATCAATGGTGTCGCGGAAAGTATGCAGTTCAAACGCCCCAAACCGGGTTGGCAGTTTACATTTACCTTCTAAAATCACCGTGGTTTCAGTGTTGTTGCGGTATTCAATCAGATCCGCAATGGTGCCGACTTTGATGCCATGCGTTTCAGCAAAGGCTTCCAGTTGTGGCCGCCGCGCCATAGTGCCATCTTCATTGAGCACTTCCACAATCACAGCTGCGGGTTCTAACCCAGCTAAACGTGCCAGATCACAGCCTGGCTTCGGTATGACCAGCACGCACTAATACGCCACCATCTTGCGCCATCAACGGGAAGATATGTCCCGGCTGTACCAGATCTGACGGTTTAGCCTGTTTCGCAACGGCTTTTTGCACAGTGACGGCTCGATCCTGAGCACTAATGCCAGTAGTCACGCCTTCAGCGGCTTCGATAGATACGGTGAAGTTGGTAGAAAACGGTGCGCCGTTATCACGCACCATCAATGGCAGATGCAACTGCTGACAACGCGCTTTGCTCAAGGTCAGGCAGATAAGTCCACGGCCATAACGCGCCATAAAGTTAATGGCTTCCGGCGTAATTTTTTCGGCGGCAATGATAATATCGCCTTCGTTTTCCCGGTCTTCATCATCCATCAGGATCACCATTTTGCCCTGACGAATATCTTCGACGATCTCTTCAATACTGTGTAACGCCATGATACGACCCCATATACTTCAGGTTCCACACGCTGCGGTATCCAGCCCTGTGGTAGTTCAGTGTGATAAATTTTAACCTGTATTCAGCCATGCTCCAGTGCATAACCAGGAAATAAGTGCGACTAGCGGATAAATCCAGCCCGAGCAAGTTGCGCCAGTGAAACGCCACCACTGGCTTGTTCTGCTGATGTCTGTTGCATCAACCGCTCCAAGTAGCGCGCAATCTGATCCACTTCCAGATTGACCCTATCGCCCGCTTTCAACAATGGCATGGTGGTTTCGCCAGACGTGTGTGGCACTATGGTCAAACGGAAACGGTTACCACTGACTTCATTGACGGTCAGGCTGACGCCATCAATCGCAATCGAACCTTTGTGGGCAATATAACGCGCTAACGCCTGCGGCGCTTCCAGCCAGTATTCGGTGGCCTGACCACGGGCGCTAATTTCCAGTACCCGCGCCAGTCCATCGACATGACCACTGACCAGATGTCCGCCTAGGCGAGTGCTGGGCGTGACGGCTTTTTCCAGGTTCACTGCCTGACCAACTTGATAATGGTTAAAACCAGTGAGACTGACGGTTTCCGCCGAGATATCGGCAACATAGCCATCGGCTAACCGCTCAACCACGGTCAGGCATACGCCATTGGTGGCGATACTGTCACCTAACTGCACATCGTTTAAATCCAGCTTGCCGCTGGACACGGTTAGACGAATATCATCTCCGCGGCGCTCAATACGGCTGAGGCGACCAACGGCCTCAATGATCCCGGTAAACATGGTTAACACCCTAATTTCAGCGTCAGGCGATTATCGACGCCGACTTTACGTTGTTCAATTAATTGTAGTGCTGGAATTTGTGACAGCGTCTGGAATGACGGCAACTGCAATAAATTGCGGCCAGCAGCGCCAAGAATTTTGGGAGCTTGATACAAAATTAGCTGATCGGCCAAGCCACTACTCACAAAAGCGCCACATAAAATAGCACCAGCTTCGACTAATACTGAGTTGCAGTCTTGCCCCAGATGTTGCAGCAGCGCCGCTAAATCGATACGGCCATCAGTGCCGGGGAACTGCACACATTGCACATGCGCTGGCAGCGCCTTGATAAATTCAGAGGGATATGGCTGGCAACTCACCAGCAGCACCGCGCCAGGTAACTGAAGTAGGCGGGCATTAAGCGGCATCCGACAAGCACTATCCAGCACCACCCGTAAGGGTTGTAACAGCTCATCTTCGCTGAGTTGTTGCTGCAAATATCCCAACTGCGGATAACGCACATTCATGGAAGGATCATCAGCCAGCACAGTTCCAATGCCGGTGATAACTGCACAGTTTAATGCGCGTAGCCGCTGAACATCTTGCCGAGCTGCGGTGCCAGTAATCCATTTTGACTCGCCGTTCGCCAGCGCGGTTTTACCGTCAAGACTGGCCGCCAGTTTTACCGTCACATACGGCCGGCCACGTTCCATCCGTGATAAAAATCCTGGATTCAGTTGTCTGGCTTCGTCGGCTAACAAGCCGCTGACGACTTCGATTCCCGCATCTTGCAACATAGCAATACCGCGGCCGGCCACCTGCGGGTTAGGGTCAGTCATGGCAATCACTACCCGTTTCAGGCCGTGCTCAATTAGGCCTTTAGCACAAGGCGGCGTACGCCCATAGTGACTACAAGGCTCCAGCGTGACATAAGCCGTAGCACCGCGGGCTTTATCGCCCGCCATGCGCCAAGCATTAACTTCGGCATGCGGGCCACCCGCGCGCTGATGCCAACCTTCTCCAACTATGGTGCCATGACTATCGACCATAACGCAGCCAACGTTGGGATTGGGGCGAGTGGTATAACGGCCACGGCGAGCCAGCATAATTGCCCGGCTCATCATGGCGATATCAGTTGTTGACCACATGGTTATTTCTTCTGCCAGGCTGGCGATAGCGTCACCAAACTCCGAGACATCCTCAAAAGCGCGATACACAGAGGCAAAGCGGATATAAGCGACTTTATCTAGCTCAATCAGCTGATCCATCATCAGATTGCCAATCATCTCAGAGGTGACTTCGCGCTCACCTGTGGCACGCAGTGCCGATTTGATCCGGTTGATGGCTTCTTCGATTTTATCGATAGACACCGGGCGCTTTTCGGCGGCACGTAACATGCCGCCACGCAGTTTGTCTTCATCAAACGGTTGGCGGGAACCATCACGTTTGATCACCCGAGGCATCACCAATTCCGCGCTTTCAAAGGTGGTAAAACGTTCGTGACATAAAGTACACTCACGCCGCCGGCGAACCTGATGACCATCGGCCACCAACCTAGAATCAATCACTTTGGTATCGGTCGCACTGCAAAATGGACAATGCATCATGCCTCCTGCGCAAGTCAACGGAACGGTTCCTTAGCGGAACAGAAACAAAAATGGCCGCTGAATGCAGCGGCCATGCCAGTTTAATCGATCTGTTTAAAAAGGTTAACCGTAAACAGGGAAGCGGGCGCACAGTTCCAGCACTTTGGCTTTGACTGTAGCAATGACGGCTTCATCACTGGCGTTATCCAAGACATCACAGATCCAGCCAGTCAGCAGTTTGGCTTCTGCTTCTTTGAAACCGCGGCGGGTAATGGCAGGTGTGCCAATACGGATACCGGAAGTCACAAAAGGTGAACGTGGGTCGTTAGGCACTGAGTTCTTGTTAACCGTGATGTTAGCATGGCCAAGGGCAGCATCGGCTTCTTTACCGGTCAGTTCACGACCGATGAGATCTACCAGCATCAGATGGTTGTCAGTACCACCAGAAACGATCTTGTAGCCACGTTCCAGAAACACCTCAACCATGGCCTTGGCGTTGGTCACAACCTGCTGCTGATAAGCTTTAAATTCAGGTTCCAGCGCTTCTTTAAATGCCACCGCTTTACCGGCAATCACGTGCATCAGTGGGCCACCCTGACTACCAGGGAATACCGCAGAGTTGAGTTTCTTATACAGATCTTCATCATCGGCGGCAGACAGGATCAAACCACCGCGTGGCCCGGCCAATGTTTTGTGAGTAGTGGTTGTCACCACATGTGCGTGTGGGATTGGGCTGGGGTAAACACCTGCGGCCACCAGACCAGCAACGTGTGCCATATCCACAAACAGGAAAGCGCCCACTTTATCAGCGATTTCGCGCAATTTGGCCCAGTCAACGATACCGGAGTAAGCCGAGAAACCACCGATGATCATCTTAGGCTTATGTTCCAAAGCCAAGGTTTCCAGTTCGGCGTAATCAATCTTGCCCTGTGCATCTACACCGTAAGGAATAATATTGAACAGCTTGCCAGAGAAGTTAACTGGAGAGCCATGAGTCAAGTGACCGCCGTGGGCCAGATTCATCCCCAACACAGTGTCGCCAGGCTGTAACAATGCCATATAAACGGCATAGTTTGCCTGCGAACCTGAATGCGGCTGCACGTTGGCGTAAGTGGCACCAAACAGCTGTTTAGCACGGTCAATCGCAAGGTTTTCTACAACATCCACATATTCACAACCACCATAGTAGCGCTTGCCAGGGTAGCCTTCGGCGTACTTGTTGGTTAACTGCGAGCCTTGGGCCTGCATGACCCGTGGACTGGTGTAGTTTTCGGAAGCGATCAGCTCAATGTGTTCTTCCTGACGACGGTTCTCATCTTCAATAGCCTGGAACAGCTCCGCATCATAATCGGCGATGTTCATACTCTTCTTCAGCATTGGTTACTCCAGCTGGACAGTCTTATCGGTAGGGTTGCGCGTATTCTACTCTGCTCTGCGTCACAATCCCAGCGCAGCGGGTGATGAAAATCCTTCTGCTAGAAGATGACAGTGTTTCACTTTGCGAACAGCAACCGCCATTTTTTACGCGCCAGCCCGTCACTTGCAATACCCTAACAGCAATGCCAGTATCAGGAAACGCTGAGATAACAATCAAGGTAAATATCAGAGATGAAAGTGTTACTGCTGCCACCGCTGCTAGCACTGCTAACGGGGTGCGCCAGTTATGTTGCCAGCCAGATTGCCGAGCCACAGCGACATCCCGCCATCATCAATGCGCCGGCAGATTTTTACAGTGCCATGCAGTTACAACAACACTATGATTGCCAATCGCCTTGTATCCATTATGTTAGCGGAGCACCCTGGCCCCAATCCGCACAGAGCACGGAGCTGCAAGACAGTGTCTTTGGTGGCAGAACCGAGATAACTGCCAGTGACTTTCAGGTTCAAGGAACCGTGGTGTTATTACACGGTTACGGTGATAACTGGAGCTGGATGACACCTTGGAGTTTCTATTTTCAGAGCCGCGGCTTTCATACGCTAATGCCAGACTTACCCGGGCAAGCGGGCACCACTGTGGCCGATTTCAGTTTCGGTGCCCGAGATGTCAATTATCTGGAACCTTGGTTTAATCAACTACCAACAACACGTCCGTTAATCGTGCTAGGGCACTCAATGGGGGCGATAAGCGCGACTTATCTAGCAAAAGCCATCGCTGCCGATGCTTTGGTATTATTAGCGCCCAGTAGCCCGTTAGCTCAGGCAGCCCCCAGTGCGGCAAAAGCCTTTGATCCTTTTTTGAGTTTGCTAGTTCCCGATGCCAGTATTAATGCTGGCACCCAACAAGCACTAAAACAACTGCGTATAAAAGATGTTGATACCGATCTTCGGGTCATGCTTAACGGTTGGGATAAGCCAACACTGGTTGTGAGTGCCCAGCAGGACGAAGTGATTTCGCAAAGCTGGGCGGCGCAACTGCATAGCTTGCAGATGCAGCAATATCAGCAACAGGGCAATCATACAGCCGTGCTAAAACCGCATCAGCAGGAACAACAGTTAATGGATAGATGGCTCAAAACCGTGCTGCAACTGCTGGGGTCAACACCAGCAGTGCAGTAATGTGGATAGAAAATAAGTGATTCAATAAAGATCGCGGTGATAACGTCCTTGCTGCTGCAACGTTTGCAATTGAGCCTCACCCAATAGCTGCTGCAACACTTGTTGTACCCCGGCACCTATGCCTTCGATGGCACCACACACATAGAGATGGGCGCCATCACGCAGATAATGCTGGAGACGGTCGCCCTCGGCCTCTAGGCACTGCTGCACATATCGTCCATTAGACCGCGACCAGGCAAAATCCAGATGGGTCAACAAGCCTTCAGCCACAAACGCCTGTAACTCAGCACCATAGTAGTTATCCTGCTCGGCGTAACGCTCACCAAATAACAACCATATGGGCGTTTTATACCCTTGTTGGCGCCGCTGCGCTAAAAACCTAAATATGGTGCTAGCCCGGTACCGGCGCCTAGCAGTATCAAAGGCACATCGGCCGGAGGCAGGTGGAAATTGCTATGAGGTTTCAGTCGAACCTGCCATTCACTGCCAACTTTGGCTGTTGCCAACGCCCCAGACGCCCGCCCCTCAAAGCCGTTACTGTTAAGCACGCGCCTGACCATCAGTTGCAACGCATTATCCATGCTAGCAATTGAATAACTACGGGCTGTCAGCGGAGCCGCAGCATTGGCATACGCCTGAGGCGTCAAGCCGTGTTCTGTCACCGTAAACGCTTCCAGATACTGCGCTTGCGCTTGCCAGAGCGGCATAATCCCGGCGGGGGTGCTGACCATCACGTCACCATCCAGCCCTTGTAGTTGCAAGTGTTGGCGACTGCGGCTTTCTGACCATATGGGCAACACCTCAAGAATGTCCCCCGCTTGCCAACTGCCTTGCAGTGCTAGTTCCAGATGATGTACCGGTCTGTCGCTGCCGGGATTAAGACAGCGGTTTTCCAGCAACGTAGCCGACTGCCAACTATCGGCGGCCAATGATGCATGCTCCAGTTTCAATGTTTGAGCCAGCGCATCACTCCAGTCTTGCAGCGCTTGTTCGGCGCCACGATCCACCTCTTGCAGTGGCAACAGTGTTGCCGCACCAAGTTCACTGAAGCGCTGGGCTAACCAATGCCCAAACGCGCAGAACTGCTGATATTGACGGTCGCCAAAGGCCAGCACCGCCACGTTGACATGGTTGAGTTTCACAGCCGCGGCCGCCAACTGCTGCTGGAACAGCAAGGCACTGTCAGGCGCTTGCCCTTCACCATAAGTAGCGGCGAGTAACAACACCTGTTGATAGGCACCAAACTCCTGCGGCTGCATATTCGCCATAGAGCGCAGATGGACACCCTGTCCTTGCTGTTCTAACCAGAGCTTAAGTCGCTGTCCGTACGCTGCCGCAGTACCACTCTGGCTGGCATAGGCGATCAGGGTCGATGCGGTGCCACTGGCCTGTTCCTTAGGACGCGCCCGCCGATTGAAAAACAGCCAGATACCGGTAATCGCAAAAGAGCCGAAAGCTAGCCCTGACAAAGACCAAATCACCCGCCCCGGCAGCCCAAAATAACTGCCAGTATGGAAGGCATACATGTTAGCTAACAGGTAATCACCGCCACGAAGTTCGGCATAACGTTGCTGCTGTAGCAGATGACCAGCCGCATCAAATGTCAGCGCAGAATACGCTCTGGAATGAGGCGCATCCGGTTCCAGATAACGCACCCGCACTTCGCCATTGGCTTCACGGGGCAGATACCAGCGGGCATAACGGCCATCTGGTTTTACTGCTAAAAAGCTACGCCAGACTGCATCGGCATCGGCGCTTATGTTTGCATCGGCCTTGATAGTTGGCGGTTCTGGAGAAGCCAGCAGCTGTTTGAGCCCACTACGATACCAATCAAAGGCAAACCAAGGGCCTGTCAATGCCATGATAAAGATAGGAATAAATAACCAAGTGCCTAAAACGGCGTGAAATTGCCATAAAGCCAGTCGGCCCTTGCTGCCACGCTTCCACCATAACCAGTCTTTAATACTGCTTAAACGATCCGGTGCGCGCCGGATAAACCCGGCGATCAACAGAATAATCGCCATCAAGGCCGCGGTGCCAGTGATCACACTGCCGATGGAATTGGGCAACAGTAGCCAACGATGTAATGCCATCACCTCAGCAAAAAATTCGCTAATTGCTGGGCGCGCGCCAAGGATCTCCCCGGTATAAGGATTAAAGATCCGCCATTCCCGCTGCTTGCTTTGGCGGTCTTGATAAAGTGCCCGCCCCGGCAGTTGAGGTTCAGACTCCAGATAGATGCGTTGCAGCATTTTGCCCGGCAACTGCAACTTAGGGGCAAGCTCAGGCATTGGCAGCAAACGCTCAGCGACTGCTACTTCCGGCCTCGGCCACATGGCCGTTATATCATCTTCTAACGCCAACAGCGCCCCGGTGGCACCGACAACTAACAGGACCAACGCGCTGGCAAGACCCAACCACTGATGAATGCGAAAACTGATTCGCTGACGCCAATTTCCAGACATAATCTACATGAGAATGATTTTTATTAGTGTGTATGATACCGATAAAACAATGGCTGGCAACCCCAACGCATTGTCTATGCTGATGAGCAGCATGGCATGGAATAATTAACAACGGGTTAAATGATCAATAACGGAATTGTTGTACCAGCTCATCCTGAGCCTGCACCAGTTGTT
The DNA here is from genome assembly GCF_018394335.1 of Shewanella dokdonensis. Lineage (NCBI taxonomy): Bacteria > Pseudomonadati > Pseudomonadota > Gammaproteobacteria > Alteromonadales > Shewanellaceae > Shewanella > Shewanella dokdonensis. The sequence continues at coordinate 791,356 of NZ_CP074572.1, forward strand.
CCAGATGTTGGCTAGCGCTAACAAATCCGCTAATGCCTTGGTAGTTGTTTTCGGTGATGGCGGCAATCTGTTGCAGATTTGCCGAAATATGTTCCGTGGTACTCTGTTGTTCCACCGCAGCACTGGCTATCTGTTCACTGTTTCGGCTTACCGTGACGATCAACTGGCGAATATCTTCCATACTGGCATCCGCCTTGGCACTTTGTTGCAGATCGGCATCCATTTGCTGCTGACACTGCTGCATGAGCGTCACCGTGCTTTGAGCCCCCAGTTGCAACTGCTCAATGATACTCTTAATGGTGTTGGCTGATTCGGCGGTCTGTTGCGCCAAAGTACGCACTTCACTGGCAACCACCGCAAAACCACGGCCATGATCACCGGCGCGGGCGGCTTCGATGGCGGCGTTCAATGCCAGCAGGTTGGTCTGTTCTGCCACACCGCGAATAACATCCAGCACGCCACCTATCTGCTGCGAAGAGTTATCGACACTTTGCAGCGACAGCGCCGCCTGTTGCAACTGTGCCGCCAGTCGGTGACTTCCTGCAATAGTCTCGCGCACCTGTTCACGGCCCAAGTTTACCGCCTGTTCCATGGTCAGCACGCTGTCCAGCGATGCGGCGGCAGACTGTGCCACTTCTTGCACCGCGGCGCCCATCTGCCCCATAGCAGCGGTGACTTGCAGCGTTTGTTGCCGTTGTTGCTCCAATGATTGGTGGGCATCACCTGCCTGTTGCCGATTCTCGCTGGCAACTTGTGTTAACTGTGCCGCACCCTGATTCAGTTGCGTCAGTAACTGGCGAATATGCGCCAGTAGCTGATTGGTGCTGTCAGCCAGTAACCCAAACTCATTATGACTTTGGTAAGCCACATTACGGGTAATATCGCCGCCCACCGCCGCACGCTGTACGGCTAGCAATTCCAGCAGCGGACGCTTAATGGAGCGGTAGATATTCACCGCCACCAGCAGCGCCAATAGCAATGATACCCCCAGGAGTCCGAGCGACAACCAGAAGCCCAGTTCCAGTGAGCCGTGGATCTTGTTTGCACCCTGCTCCACCCGCTCATGAGCGACCTGATCGACCGTGCCCAACACCGCCGTAGCGTAATCGATACTGCCGCCGGTTAGCTCGGTCAAGGATGCTAACTCTGTGGTTGCGGCAATGTATTGCTGTTGCATCTGCAACATTTTATCCAGCAATTCACTGAGCGCCGTGGCTGCTGGCTGTGCGGCAGCATCGCTCCGCGCCTGTTGTACCGCGTCAGTGGCTCGCGACATGGCAAAATCATCTTCAGCTTCCAGCAGTTGCAACATCGCACTTTGCAGACCGGAAATATCGACGCCCTGCGCTGCAACAGCCACCGCAGTTTCACGCCATTGATGCCGCAACGCATCCAATTGAGTCAGCGCCTGTAGCTGTGCCAGATGTTGCTGCCCTAAGGTTTTGCCTTGTGTGAAATAATCTTCATCCAAGCTATCGAGCGGGGAGATTAACGATTGCAGCTCTTCGTTGTCGCCAGCAATCTGTTTCAACTGCGCCAGCGCTGCCGCAAAGTTTTGCTGTAACTCGCCAAAATTGTTGATAGTGGTGATGGTCAAGTGTTCATCTTTAATACCGGGAACTGTCTTTAGCTGGCGATCCGCATTCAGTAACACTTGTGCTAAGGCGTTGGCTTTCAGCACCAGAGGCGTGGTTTTGTCGGTCATCGTTGCGACCTGATGCCGCACCTGCGCTGATGCGAGCATATTGGTAACGCTGCCAAACAGCAGGCACAACACCAACAACAACAGCCCAAGCATCACTTTTTGAGTGAGTGATAGTCGCATCCGCGCCAGTAGTGCATGCGGAAGTTTTGACACATTTGACAAGAGTCTGACCATAAACAGCAGCTTTCCCGGAACCTACCCCTGGACAATGACCGAGTTTAAGACGTTTTGATGACACGCAGATGACAGTGAGCGCCGCCAAACGGTTACCGACAAGCGCCGTAAATTATTTCAAAAAGTTAATATTTATAAGGAGATGTGTCTGTAGCAACGACATCTCGGGGGTTTGTACAAACTTTTGAGGAAATTTACGTAATCCTTACACTTTTCCCATTTGCAGCGCTACCTATGTCGATATACTGCCGACATTACTAATTTTCGGCCCACAGGTCCGACAGGCATCAGGATAAAACTGCCAAAATGAAAAAGTCTTCCAAACGCAAACTGGTGATCTTGGTGATCATCGCACTGGTTGTACTGGCTGCCGTGCTGTTCGTTACGATGCGTAAGCCGCCAGCGCCAAGCTACGCGACTGAAGCGGTACACCGTGGCAACATTGAAAACACTGTGCTAGCCAACGGCATGTTGCAAGCCTATAAGCTGGTAAGTGTTGGTGCCCAGGTATCGGGGCAGATCAAAAACCTGCCAGTGACCTTGGGGCAGCAAATCAAAAAAGGCGATTTGATTGCGCAGATAGACAGCTTGAGCCAACAGAATAATCTGAAAGAAGCCCAAGCATCACTCAACAGCATCAATGCGCAATACCGAGCAAAACAGGCACAAATCAAGCAAGCGCAGCTGGAATATGACCGCCAGAAAGCGATGCTGGCAGACAATGCCAGTTCTCGCGCCGAATATGAAAGTGCTGATGCCACGCTGACGGTTTACCAAGCGGAACTGAAACAGTTACAAGCGCAAAAAGAACAGGCAGAAATTCAAGTCGACAGCGCCAAAGTCAATCTGGGGTACACCACCATTAGTGCGCCGATGGATGGCACTGTGGTTTATACCGCCGTTGAAGTCGGTCAAACTGTGAACGCCAATCAAACCACCCCGACCATAGTGGAGATTGCTCAGTTGGATACTATGACCATCAAGGCCCAGATCTCCGAGGCCGATGTGGTGAACGTCCATCCAGGGCAGGAAGTGTATTTCACCATTCTCGGCAAGCCGTACCACAAGTATCGCGCCAAACTACGTGCCATCGAACCGGGCCCGACCTCCATGGATGGCAACGACAAAGATATGACCTCCAGCGATTCTGATGCCATCTATTTCAACGGGTTGTTTGATGTTGAGAATCCCGATCGCATATTGCGCATTGGCATGACCGCACAAGTGTCTATCGTATTGAAACAAGCCAAAGATGTGTTGCTGGTGCCCGCACAAATCCTGGTGCAAAAGAGTGGCCGCCCTCAAAATACCGCGGCTAAAAACTCAACACCTGCGGCCTCACAGCCATCTGCTGGCGAACATAAACGTCCGGTAACGAATAACGCTGGCGTTAACTATCTGGTGCCAGTGCTGGTAAATGGGCAGGTGCAATATCGTGATGTCAAAGTCGGCATCAATAACAAAATCAATGCTGAAATTACTGACGGGCTCAAAGAGGGTGAAGAAGTGATCATCGGCATGCCGTCCTCTGACAGTGATAATCGTTTCCGTCGCCCGCCAATGAGATTTTAATTGATGAGTAAACCTTTACTTGAAATCACCGGTGTCTATCGCTCGTTTGCCGCGGGTGAGCAGCAACTGACGGTGCTGAAAGACGTCAATCTCAGCATAGCGCGCGGTGAAATGGTCGCTATTGTCGGGGCATCTGGCTCCGGCAAGTCCACCTTGATGAATATCCTCGGCTGTCTCGACAAACCCAGCCAAGGCAAGTATTTCATCAACGGTCAGGATACTTCGGCGATGGAAGCCGATGAATTAGCCGAACTGCGCCGTGAACATTTCGGTTTTATCTTCCAGCGTTATCACCTGCTGGGCGATTTGACGGCGGTCGGCAATGTCGAAGTACCGGCCGTTTACGCCGCCAAAGATAGGCAGCAACGTCGTGAACGCGCAGAACTGCTGCTAAGCCGCCTCGGCTTAGGCGATCGCCTAGATCATAAACCCAGCCAGCTCAGTGGTGGTCAACAGCAACGGGTGAGTGTGGCGCGCGCCTTGATGAATGGTGGCGATGTGATTCTGGCAGATGAGCCCACCGGAGCACTCGACAGCCACAGCGGTGAAGAGATGATGACGCTGTTGCAGGAGCTGCATCACGATGGCCATACCATCATTATTGTGACCCACGATATGCACGTGGCGCAGTATGCCGATCGCATCATCGAAATTAAAGATGGGGTGATATTTGCCGATCATCGCAAGCAACAGTGTGCCGATATCGCCGATGTCAAAGCAGATACCAAGCCCAAGCGCAGTTGGTTTGGCGGGTTAGATAGATACAGCGAGGCGCTGAAAATGGCGCTCTTGGCAATGTCATCGCATCGTCTGCGTACCTTTCTGACCATGTTGGGGATCATTATCGGTATTGCCTCGGTCGTGTCAGTCGTGGCGTTGGGTGAAGGCTCGCGGCAGGCGATATTGAAAAACATCAGCTCGATGGGCACCAATACCATCGATATTCGCCCTGGTAGCGGTTTTGGCGATAGGCGCGCCGGACGCATCCGCACCCTGACCGCCAATGATGCCGAATCACTGAAAAACCTGCCTTATGTTGACAGCGTCACCCCGACCATCAGCACCAGTGCCACTATCCGTTACGCTAATCAGGCGGTATCAGCATCGGTGTCAGGGGTCGGCCCGGAATATTTCCGGGTACGCGGCTATGAACTGGCCGAAGGCCAATATTTTGATGACGCTAGCGTCGATGCACTAGCACAGGAAGCGGTGATTGATTACAACACCGAAAAACAGCTGTTTCCCAACCAAGATGCGCTAGGTCAGGTGATATTTCTTGGCAATCTGCCCGCTCGCATCATTGGCGTCACCCAGAAAAAGAGAGTGCTTTTGGTAATAACGATGCACTTACGGTCTGGGTGCCGTACACCACTGTGGGTGGGCGCATGGTAGGGCAGCATTATCTTGGCGGGATCACAGTTCGCATCAACCAGTCAGCCCCCAGCAATGCGGCAGAACAAGGCATTATCACACTGCTGAAAATGCGCCACGGCACGCAGGATTTCTTCACTATCAATACGGATACCATCCGGCAGAATATTGAAAAAACGACTGCCACCATGACCTTGTTGATCTCGGCCATCGCAGTCATATCGCTGGTAGTTGGCGGTATTGGCGTGATGAATATCATGCTGGTGTCGGTAACAGAACGCACTCGAGAAATAGGGGTACGCATGGCCGTTGGCGCGCGCCAAGGCGATATTTTGCGGCAATTCTTGATTGAAGCCGTGCTGGTGTGCCTGTGTGGCGGTATCTTGGGGATTGCCCTGTCGTTCCTGATAGGCGCGGCGTTCTCCTCTGCCAGCACTGATTTCAAAATGATCTATTCCACCACATCCATTGTGGCGGCCTTCGCCTGCTCTACCTTGATTGGCGTACTGTTTGGCTTCTTGCCTGCACGTAATGCCGCCCAGTTGGATCCGGTAGAAGCCTTGGCCCGGGAGTAATGCAATGAAGCATAAAGATGTATTCCGTATTTCAGCAATCGCTATCTGTATCAGTGCATTGAGTGGTTGTGGCGTGTTTACCCGCAGCGATTTTCAAGCACCTGAGGTGAACATTCCCGCCAATTGGCAACTGACCAGTGTTAACCAGCAAGTCAGTCTTGACCCTTGGTGGCAAAAATTCCATAACCCGGAACTCAACCAACTGATTGCTGTCGTCTTAACAACCAATAACGATCTGGCATTAGCCACGCTGACCTTGCAAAAAGCACGGTTACAGGCAGGGTTAAGCCGTACCGACATGTGGCCGCAACTGTCGGCCAGCACCTCAGCCAGCAAGAGCAAGCCGCTGGACGGCGGTGACAGCAATACTAGCTACCAGGCCAACCTGTCAGTGAGCTACGAAGTGGATCTGTGGGGAAAAGTCGCGGCCGATGTGGATGCGGCCAGTTGGAACGCTATGGCTAGCGCCGAAGACCGGGAGAGTACCGCCCAGAGTCTGGTGGCGACCACCGCCTCACTTTACTGGCAGATTGGCTATCTAAAACAACGCATTACACTCAGTCAAAACAGCATTGATTATGCCAAACAAACCTTACAGTTAACGCAGAATCAATATGCTGCTGGAGCGGTTTCAAACTCAATGTGCTGGAAGCCCAACGTAATCTGGCAGGACAGGAATCCAGCCATAGCGAGCTGCTACAACAATTGACCGAAGCACAGAACGCTTTGGCAATATTGTTCAACCAGCCGCCAACACAACTGCCATTGCAGATAACAAAACTGCCTGACGGCGCCGTGCCAGAAATTGCTGCCGGGGTGCCAGCGGACTTACTGGTGCGTCGGCCGGATGTCAAAGCCGCGCTGTACTCGCTACGCTCCGCGCTTGCCAGCAAAGATGCCACCTTTGCCGGTTATTTCCCCACCTTGAATCTGACCGGCTCCGTGGGCGATTCATCCAGCGAGCTAAAAGAACTGCTACGAAACCCAATCGGCACACTCGGTGCGGGGCTGACCTTGCCGTTTTTGCAGTGGAACCAGATGAAAATCAACAACAAGATTGCCGATGTTGATTATCAGACGGCGGTGATAACTTACCGTAAAACACTGTATCAGGCGTTTGAAGACGTGGATAACGCTATTTCAGCCAGACGCCAGTACGCCTATCAAGGTGAGAAATTACAGTTGCAGTATGACGCGGCGGCGGCAGCGGAGAAAATTTACGAGAGTCAGTATCGCCACGGCGCGATTGCCATTCAGAACTGGTTAGATGCCCAGGAAAATCGACGTAGCGCCGAAGAATCACTGCTGCAAAACCGCTACAACCAACTGACGGCCCAGGCGACCCTATATCAGGCGCTTGGCGGTGGCGAGGTAGCACCAGCGCAACCCTAACTATAGCCTCGGGCGTCAAAAGCGATATTTAATAGCGTTTTTGGCGCCTTAATTCCCAGGGCAAGCAAAGGTCTTTGTGTGGCCATGTTTTAATCAACTTATTAATAAATAAAAACTAAATTAAAATATATCGAATCTTGATTCAAAGTTTCTTAATTACCTCAAATCAATCAATTAATTTTTTATAATCAACGCCCATTATTCTCATGTCTGTGTAATGACAAATGAAGATTACGCTAAAAACTCGCCTGTTAGGCGCTAGTCTGGCTGCGGTATTGATTGTGTCTGTCATCCTTAGCTCACTTTCTTTCAGTGCCATCCAGCAAACGTCGCTTAACCAGACGCAAGAGCAAATTCAGCAAACCGGAGAACTATTTGCCTATAACATTGGCACTTGGTTTGATGGCAAAAAAACCGGTTTACTGAGTTTGAAGCGTTCCTTAGAAGCGATGCCCGCCAACCAAGACCCCACATTTCTGCTCGCCTATGCTCAGCGTGCCCTCGATTACAGTTTGTCTATGTACGGTAATGAACAGGGTGAGATGTATCGCCATGATCCCGCGCTATACGTTGCGGGGTTTGATCCGCGGGTGCGCGGCTGGTACAAAAGGGCCAAAAGCACTGGACAATTGATTATTGAACCACCGCATATCAGTAGTTCATTGCAAAAAATGGTTGTCACTTTTTGTGCACCGGTGATAGACCAGACAGGCAAAACCAAAGGGGTGGTTGGCAGCAATGTGACTTTAACCAAAATCACCGATAAGCTGGCCAAGCTCAAAGTGCCAGGCAAGGGGTTTACCGCCTTGCTCCAGCAGGATGGCAAGCTGATAAGTTATCCAGATAAATCTTTTGATAACAAGCCACTCACAGATGTAGATCCGCGATTCACGCATCAATGGTTGCAGCAACTGTCCTCGCACAACTCACTCTATGAAGACAGTTTCCAGGGCAATCAAAAATTGTTCTATCTCGCTGATATTCCTGGTAGCGATTGGTCATTGCTGTTTGTGATGAACAAAGACGTCATTATGGCCGAAGCGAATCAGTTGACCTTCACCATGATCGTCACCGCCATCATTGCCATATTGTTGTTTGCGGTAGTCCTTATCATTATCTTTCGCAGCCAGTTCCGCGATCTGGAAAACGTTTCCAAAGCGTTGAATTCAATTGCCAGCGGCGGTGGCGATTTAACAGTGCGAATTAATACCCGTCACCAATATGATGAAATAGGCCAACTGGCACAGGGCTTTAATCGTTTTGTGGCGTTACTGGCACAAATGGTAGGACGGCTTGGCGATGTCTCACGCAATTTGACCGAAGAAGCCGGAACCAGTCGCCAAGTGGCCGAAAGCAATCGTCGCGAGATTGTCAAACAGTTGGACGATGTCACTATGGTCGCCACGGCGGTGACAGAAATGGCCTCCGCCACTCAGGAAATTTCCAGTAACGCGCAAACCGCAGCACAAACCGCCGAACAAGCGGTAACACTGGCAGAATCTGGACAGCAACAAGCCGGTCAGTCGCGGCAATCCATTCGGCAACTGGCAACGGAAGTGGGCAATGCTACGGCGATTATTGCCGAGCTGGATCAGCATTCACGGCAAATCAACAGTATCTTGTTGACGATCAGTGATATTGCAGAACAAACCAATTTACTGGCACTCAATGCCGCCATTGAAGCCGCTCGCGCCGGTGAACAAGGCCGCGGTTTTGCCGTAGTGGCCGATGAAGTCCGGGTACTGTCACAGCGCACTCACGCCTCGACCCAAGAAATTCAAGTGATGATTGCAACGCTACAAGAGATTGCGGCCAGTGCCGTGACCACTATGAATAAAAGCAATCAGATGACCGATGTCAGCGTTACCGATGTCGAAGCGGCCAATGCCAGTCTGCAACAGATAAGTGCGGCTATCGGCCAGATTTCTGATATGGCGCGGCAGATAGCCACTGCGGCAGAGGAGCAAACATCAGTTACCGCAGAAATTAACCGCAATACTGAATCCATCCGTGAAGTCTCAGGTGGGCTGTCAACGGAAGCGGAAACATCCGCTAAGCAAGCTCAAACCCTGGAATCCTTGGCGCAACGTCTGGCAACCGAGGTGGGACAGTTCCGTATATAACTTGGGATCTAGGCAACCACAGTGTTACGGCCACTGTTTTTGGCTTGATATAACCTTCTGTCAGCCTGCTGATACAGGCTGGCAAAGGTGCTGCCATCTTCCGGCCAGGTGGCGATACCAATACTGACAGTCACCGGACACTGTTGACCATCATAAATGCCGGGGTGTTGTTCAACGTCCAGGCGCAGGCGTTCAGCCATCTGCCGCAATTGCGATTTGTCCGACTGCGCCACCAGCAAACAAAACTCTTCACCACCAACCCTAAAGACCCAGTCATCGTGGCGACGATTCGCCTTCATCAGGCAGGCAAGGTGCGTCAGCATTTGATCTCCAACATCATGACCGTACACATCATTGATGTTTTTGAAATGGTCAACATCCAGCAACAGCATACCAAACGGGTATCCGCTTTGCCGATGTGCAGTAAAACAGTGCTCAAATACCGCGGTTAATTGCCGCCGGTTGTAGAGCCCGGTCAACGGATCGACCGATGCCAGTTTCTGCAATTGCTGCACAACATAACTGCGTTTATATTCATAAACATGGCTGACAGCCCAGATAGTCAGATAACTGAAGAGTGCGTTATTGCTCAGCGAGAGATTGAACTGCGGCAGTTGTGTTGACTGGGTGTACAGCATCTGCATCATGCCACCGATGCCAAACAGCAACGACAGCCAACTGCCCCAGTGCAATCCCAACAACAGTAATGACAGCGGTGGCATCACCAAGACCCAATAGTAGCTGCCAGCGCTGAGTGCGCGTATCTGCATGCCATAGAGCACCACCACAAATACCAGCATCAGCAAGGTTGCGATCCACAACTTTAGCTTAGATGTCCGTTTCAGGTTATATAAAAAGACACTACAAAACAGTACGACCCCAAACTCCAGCCAAGCCACAGTCACCGAACCATGATGCAGGTTCAAGCCACAGAGAATGAGGCCAAGCACGACAATGATCCACAGAATGATGCGCAAAATTGCACGGCGATTGTTATCTTCCAACTCGGGAGATTGTGCATAATAAACATTGTGTTGCGGCATCGGCATGAGAGCGGGCCCTAGCACTGGAGTAGTGGCAATTTAAGCAAGACTAAACGAACCGCAAACTTTAGCGGTAAATTCTCAGCAAAACTATCAAAAAATAATTTTAGCGCGATATCATTTTGTATAAGTTAGGCTTTCGGCATATTTTATGCTGAAACAATGACAAAGAATTCTCTTACTCAATATCGCCAGATCATTACCACAACTCCTCATATCAGTGAGTGAGTCATGGAAATCTATGCTCAGGCAAGGTATTTTGTCCGCCAAATACAGTTAAGGCTCAACGCTTGCTGTCGTGAACAGTCGTCAAAGGTGATTGGATGCCATCGCGTTCATTTATGCGTTCCCCGGCGATGTGGGAAGATGAAGTTGCTTATCGCCGTACATTGCTACGTATCATTCTGTGGGTGATTGCGCTGCTGGCCTTTGCCTTGTCGCTGAGTAATCTGCATCACGATGTCAAAACAGTTTCCATTTTGGAATCTTGCATCACGTTGTATTGCCTGTTGTTTTTATTGCGGGTACAGCGAACGTCACATCTGCACTGGTGGACATCTGGCCTGATGTTGACTGTCGGCGGCGTCATCATCTACGGCATGTACAGCAAAGGATTGTATACCGATGGTTTTTATTGGCTGCTGCTGATGCCGCCCGTCAATATGCTACTGTTGGGACTGCTGCTCGGCGGCGTGTTCACCTTCTGTTTTGGCGTGCTGGGCGTGAGCGTAATGCTATGGGCACAACCTGCTCTTGATGGCAGTCTGGATGTGGCATTGTTGATCAATGCCAGTGTCAGTTATCTGTTTTTATGGGGTATGAGCCATATTTTCGAGTACAAGCGCGTGCAGATGGTGCGGCAGTTGCGGGAAATAGCCGCCAGAGATCCCTTGACCGGATTACACAATCGTCTGCATCTGGAAAATATTTTCGGCCAGATCGCCGTTTCCCATACTGCGGCCAACACCCCGTTTACCCTGTTACTGCTGGATATTGACCATTTCAAACACATTAATGACGAAAATGGCCATGAGGCGGGCGATTTGATTTTGTGCCAACTCAGCCAACGCATGACCGTTCACACCCGCGCAAGTGACTGGCTGTTTCGCGTAGGGGGCGAAGAATTCTGCATTCTGTTACCCAAAACCCATAAGGCTGACGCCATAGAATTGGCGGAGCGGCTCCGCACTGATATTGAAAAATTGGCCCCCACTTTTCACAAGCACCCCATTCACTTTACCGTCAGTATCGGCTTAGCGCAGTGGCCGCTTGATGGTCAGGATTTTGATGCGTTATACCGCCAGGCAGATATGCGTCTCTATGAAGCTAAACGCCGGGGCGCAACCAGATCATTACCGGTCTGCATTAAACTCAAATAGCCACACTTTGCTAACACGGGTGACAGCCACCTGACTCACCCGCACCCACAGCTTCAACCATCGCTTTGTAACGCCTTCATGGCAATTAAGCGTCCCCGTTCGGCTTTAATCTTTGCTTCTAAAAAACCAACAAAAATGATTTAAAATCAATATCTTGATATTATTTTAGCAAACGCAATATTTCCGGCAGATTAACATGGGTTAATTTCAGGAACTTAGCTAAATTTTTCTGGGTCTTGCAGATAGAGACCCCTTGCGGGTCAGGAGAACAACACTAACAAAAACCTGATTTACGGAGAATGGATGATGACAGTGCCGACCCTTTTGCCTCTGCATCGTTTCACTTGCACAGTTTCCATCAAAGCCGCTGCCCCCACGATCAGCGGCTGGCTGCGGGCTCCCCTTGGCCCGACACCCGCTAATCCCCAAGCGGGTCTTTTCTTATTCGTTTAATACCGCGATTTGCTGTCGCGGAATTTTTTACCCAGACACCGGAGAATAACATGATACAGGTTACACACCTGACCCGCCGTTATGGCGCTTTTACCGCGGTGAATGACGTTAGCTTTCAAATTGGCCGGGGCGAAATAGTCGGTTTACTGGGCCATAACGGTGCCGGTAAGTCCACCATTATGAAAATGCTGACCGGCTATCTAGAACCCACAGCGGGGCAGATCGACATAGATAAACTGCAGGTTGGCAAAGACACCCAGGCAATTCAGGCACGCATTGGTTACCTACCGGAAAACTGCCCGGTATGGCCGGAAATGACCGTGATTGATTATCTGGAATATCAAGCAGCATTACATGGCGTGGCACCACAACTCATTCCTCGCCGCGTGGCGGAGGTGATCCGGCGCTGTACCCTTAAAGAAAAAGCCATTGCCACCATTCAGACGCTATCCCGTGGTTATCGACAACGGGTTGGCGTGGCACAGGCGCTGCTGCACCAGCCAGATATTATCATTCTGGATGAACCGACAAATGGCCTTGATCCCACACAGATTTTGCAGATGCGCCAATTGATCAAAGAACTGGCAGAAACCGCCACCGTTATTGTGTCGACCCATATTCTGCAAGAGGTACAGGCGGTGTGTGAACGGGTGCTGATCATGCGCCATGGCGAATTAGTGGTGGATGCCAGAATTGAAGATCTACAGACCGCTCATGGTTTGCGTCTTGCCGTCAATCAAGATGCCAGCCATACCTTGCAGCAACTGCACGGCATTGCCGCCATAACCCCACAGGCAGCGAACGATGGTCTATGGCACTGCCATGTTGAGGCGGCAATAACACTGGCACCACAGATTGCCAAAGCTATCTGCAACGCAGGCTTACAACTGTATAGCCTGGAAATCCAAAAACGTGATTTGGAAAGTGTCTTTGCAGAGGTAAATCGGGAGGTTGTCCATGGCTGAGATCCGTCAAATAGCCCGCAAGGAGTTTCGCGGCTTTTTTAATTCCCCAGCAGCCTTGCTGTTTTTAGGGCTTTCCTCGCTATCTGTCTGTTTGTGGTGTTCTGGGTAGCGGGTTTCTTTGCCCGTAACATCGCGGATATTAGGCCGCTGTTTCAGTGGATGCCGCTGTTGATGATCTTCCTGGTGGCAGCCCTGACCATGCGCAGTTGGTCAGAAGAGCAACGCAGTGGCACGCTCGAATCATTGCTGACCAGCCCGGTCGCACCACTAAAACTGGTGTTGGGTAAGTTTGTCGCCATGCTGTCGCTGGTAGCACTGGCATTACTGCTGACCTTACCATTGCCGCTCACCGTATCCTTTATGGGGCCGTTGGATTGGGGGCCGGTAATGGGGGTTATGTCGCCTCGCTGTTTCTAGCGGCGGCTTATATTGCTATCGGTCTGTACATGAGTTCCCGTACCGATAACGCGATTGTGGCGTTGATCCTCACCGTAGTGGTTTGTGGCCTGTTTTATCTTATTGGTACGCCGCAACTGACCAATTTATTTGGCTATGAAACCGGCGATCTGCTGCGGGCATTCAGCACTGATGCACATTTTCAGTCCATCACCCGTGGCGTATTGGATTTACGGGATATCTATTATTATTTGTCGCTGGTAGGCATTTTTATTGCGTTAAACCTGCTACGGCTGGAACGGCTGCGCTGGGCCAATAACCCAGATAACCGCCATCACCAACAATGGCGGCTGCTGTGCGCCTTGGCCGTGGTCAATTTTATCGCCGCTAACTTGTGGTTAACGACTATCGGCTGGGCACGGCTGGATATGACCCAAGGGCAACAATACACCTTGTCGGCTGCCAGCAAGCACTACCTGCAACAGTTGCAGGAACCATTACTGATCCGTGGCTATTTTTCTGCCAAGACCCACCCGTTGCTGGAACCTTTAGTGCCGCAGATAAAAGACCTGTTGCAGGAATACGCGGTCGCCTCTGACAACAAGGTCCGGGTAGAGTTTGTTGACCCACAGAAAAACCAGAAAGCCGAACAGGAAGCCGCCGCTCGCTATGGTATTCAGCCGCTGTCGTTTGAAACCGCCAGCAAATACTCTGCCGGGGTGATGAGTTCCTATTTCAATGTGGTGATTGCCTATGGTGATCAGTATAAGGTCTTGAGTTATCAGGATCTGATTGAAGTAAAAGGCCGTGGCGATCATCTGGATGTACTGTTGAAAAATCCGGAATACGCCATTACCAGCGCCATTCGCAATGTGCTGCACAAATGGCAGGATGGTGGTAGCCCGTTTGCGGCAATCAATGGCAAAGTGACCTTCCACGGCTATATGTCTGCCACCGCGCAGTTGCCACAGCCATTGCAAAAGTTACGTGGCGAATTAGACGAGGTACTGAAACAGCTTAACAAAACTGCTGATGGCAAGCTGCTGACCCAATTCGATGATCCGCAAAATAACAGCGAGCTGGCAAAAACCCTGAAGCAGCAGTACGGTTTTGCACCGCAGATTATGGGGCTAACAGATCGTCATCCATTCTGGTTCTACATGACGTTGGAAAACGGTGGCAGCCATGTGCAGATCCCGCTACCAGAAAAACTGGATAAGGATGCGTTGAAACACAGCATTCAGGCGGCATTGCAACGGCTCGCCCCGGATTTATGAAGACTGTCGCCCTGGTCGCGCCCAAGCCCAACTACATGCAGCAAGGTGGTGCCAGCTACAGCATGCTGCGTGAAGTGCTGAGTAAAAACCTGCGGGTGGTGGATGAAGATCTCAGCGATGGCAAGGTATCCCAGGATGCAGACTTCCTGTTGGTGATGGCCCCAGAAAACCTCAGCAATAAAGCGTTGTTTGCCATTGACCAGTTCCTGATGCGAGGTGGCAGTGTGATGATTGCGACCTCCCCGTTTGCGGTCAATATCAGCCAGTCACTTAGCGCTCGGCAGCAACAGAGTGGCCTGGATAAATGGTTGGCACATTATGGCTTAAGCATAGCGCCACGTATGGTGCTGGATCCGCGCAATGCGGCGCTGCCACTGCCCGTAGAGCGTAATGTTGGCGGTATCACCTTAAGAGAAGTACGCATGCTGCCTTATCCGTATTTCCCGGACTTACGTGGTAATCAGTTGTCACCAGACAATCCGGTCACCGCGCAATTGGGGCAGTTGACCTTGAACTGGGCATCCCCTGTGACTATCGACAGCAAGCAAGCGGGTAACCGCGACATCAGCCAACTGTTAACCAGTTCTGCCGATAGCTGGAGTTCTGCCAGCAGCAACTTAGTGCCAGACTACCGCGGCTATCCAACCAATGGCTTCAAGCTAGAAGGCAAGCAGCAGTCCTATCCGCTAGCAGTAGCAGAAACCGGGAGTTTTGATTCCTTCTATGCGGGCAAGCCGTCGCCACTACTGGCGGATAACGGCGCCACTAACACAGCCAATACCAAGTCTGCTGCCAAAGCCGATACTGACAACAGTTTTGGCGGCGTCATCGCCCACTCGCCTGAATCTGCCCGGCTGATTTTGGTGGCCAGTAACGGTTTTGCCAGTGATGCCGCGCTGCAACTGGAATCTCAAGGGCTGAGCACCTACTACACCAAGCCGCTGGACTTCATCCAGAACAGTATTGACTGGTCACTGGAAGACCCAGCACTGCTGGCCTTGCGTGGACGGACACAGTTAGCCAGAACCCTGTTAGGGATGAAACTGGAACAGCAGCAATACTGGGAATATCTCAACTATGGCTTGGTGTTGCTGGGTCTGGTGTTGATTTGGCTGTGGCGTCGGCAGGTAAAAATCAGCGATCTGCGCCGCTATCAGCAGATCCTGGCGGAGGTATAACAAGATGAAAAAACTCATTTATATTCTGAGTGGTGTGCTGGTATTACAACTGTTGCTAACGGTTACTCTGAATGCGCAACACAGTGGCATTCAGGGTGCCGCCAAACCCAAGGCGCTACTGGCGCTGCAAGATAATGATATCGACCATATCAGCATCAGTGGCAACGATGGCAAAGTCGTTAACCTCGCCAAAACCAACGGCAAATGGCTGCTGTCTGACCAGTCGGATTTTCCGGCAAATCAGCAACAAGTGACATCATTGCTGGCGCAGATCCTATCACTGAAACACGGGCTGGCCGTTGCGGACAGTGACAACGCCGCCCACCGTTTCAAAGTGGCAAAAGACGGCTTTGAACGCAAAGTCGTGTTGTCGCAGCAACAGGTTGATATGGCGACCCTGTACCTTGGCACCTCGGCCAGTATGCGCGAAACCCACCTGCGGCTTGAGGGTGAAACTCAAGTATATCTGGCCAATCTGCCGGTTTACCGCTTACCTGTCACCAATAAGGAGTGGATGCAGCAGGACTTATTGCAGTTGAAAAACACTAACATCAAGGCGTTAACAATCGGGGATACGACGCTCAGCCGGGTAATAGACCACGCCCAAACCTCAGCATCTCAGCAACAATTGCCAGCCGCCGTTGCCAACAACGGCAAAGTACAGAAAATGGTAGATAAGCTGATTGATGATAACGGCAATAGCAAAGACCTGAAAAATGCAGCACCAGTGACTTCCGACAAACCCGCTTGGCAACTGACACCGCTAGCTGCCGGTAACCGCATTAATCTCGGGGCCGTCAATCAAGCGCTACAGCAACTGAGTTCCCTACGTGTCAGTGACCTGCTCGGGGTAGAGCCAAAAGCCAATTTTGGTCTGGATAAACCGCTGTTGCAGTTTACCGTGCAACGTAACCAAGGCGATGATGTGAGTTACCGTCTGGGGCAAATGAGTGGCAGTAAAGACTATGTACTCAAATCTTCGCTGAGTCAGCAATACTTCCGGCTGCCACAGGCGCAAGGCACCGCTTTTGCCGCTGCGTTTAACGCCAGCGCCTTTAGCGAACCACTAACACCCGCCAAAACCGATAAAGCTAAGCTCGGTAGCAATCCCCCAAAAACTGTAGCTGAGCCAACCACTGGCCCAAAGGCGCACGCTAAGTAATATTTTCTTCCCCCCAACCAAAGCAGCCAAAGGCCACCGTTCATGGTGGCCTTTTTATGAAAAAGCTGCGCTATTACTGTTTATTCCAGTTCGGGGTTGGCTGCTGTAACAGATGCTGAATAAAGAACATAAACTGCCGCCGCTGCACATAGTCAATCGGCCCGGTAGAACGGCCAACCGAGTGTTCGCCGCCAGGCACTTCCAGCAGATCAAAATCTTTATTGGCATTGATCAGCGCATTAACCAACTGCAATGACGAAGAGGGATCGACGTTACTGTCCTGCTCGCCAAAGATGATCAGCAGTTGCCCTTGCAACTTAGCCGCATTCACCACCGCCGAACTGCGCAGATAGCTCTCATCTACCGGCCAGCCCATCCACTGTTCATTCCAGCTCATTTTATCCATGCGGTTGTCATAGCAACCGGCAAAGGCGACCCCAACAGTGTAAAAATCTGGATGGAACAACAGGGCACTCAAGGTGCTCTGGCCGCCAGCAGAGGCACCATAAATGCCCACGCCTTTGCTGATGTCATACCAGGGGTACTTCTTGGCAGCCGCTTGATGCCACAAGATACGATCCGGAAAACCTGAATCCCCCAGATTTTTCCAGGCCACATCATGAAATGCTTTGGAGCGATTGGCAGTACCCATGCCGTCCATTTGCACCACAATAAACCCCAAATTTGCCAGCGCCTGCATACCGATGACTTTGTCGCCACCGGAGTGATAACCAAACGGCCAGAAGTCTTTGGGCACAAAGCTGTCGTGTGGCCCAGCATAGATATTCTCAATTACCGGGTAGTGTTTACTGGGGTCGAAATGCTGCGGTTTTACTATCAAGCCCCAGATATCACTCTTGCCATCACGGCCTTTTGCCACAAACACCTGTGGTGCTTTGAATCCCGCTGCCGTTAATTGGGAAATGTCGGCTTTAGCAATCACCCGCACTAAGGTGCCATCGGCTTTTTTCAGTTCGGCAATATTGGGCAAATCAACCCGTGAATAGTTGTCGACAAAATACTGCATATCATCAGAGAAACTGACGTGGTGATTGGCTGCCGTTTGGGTGATTTCCGTCAGTCCTGAGCCATCAAAATTCACCCGATAATAGTGCACAAAGTAAGGGTCTTCCCCGCGTTGACACCGCTGGCGGCAAACCAGATTTGCCGTTTCTCATCATCAACATGCACTACTTCGCGCACTGGCCAGTTACCCTGAGTTATCAGGTTTTTCACCTTGCCGCGCTTGCCGTCATACAGATACAGATGCGCCCAACCATCGCGCTCCGACAGCCAGATCACTTCCTTGCCAAGCTGACTGACGTCATGGCGATAGCCACGCCATTGATAGATAAAGGTATTGCTGGTCTCATCAATCACCACCCGCCCCTTGCCACTGGCGGCATCAACTTCAATTAAACGCGCCTGCTGATGACCTCGGCGGGTATATTCAAAAGCAAAGGTTTTGCTATCAGCTCGCCAGTGTAAATTGACCAGATCATAGGCATTCGGGAACAAGCTGGCATCAATATCGGTATGTTTGCCAGTGTGCAGGTCAAATAGGACGGGTTGCTCCATATCAATAGCATCGCCGGGCTTAGGATAGAGCTGTTTGATCACCTCGGGCTGCAATTGCGTCTGCGGCGATGACAAAACCCGCGTCACATAACGCGTATAACCAGGGGTTACGCGGAAGATCACTAAATAACGGGAATCTGGCGACCACTGAATGGTTTGTGGGTCGTAAAAATTGCCGGCGGTTCCCTCCTGACTCAACAATACAGTTTGACCATGTTGATCAATAACTTGCAGGTTATGATCAAACACATGCGCTTGTAGCTTGCCATCTGGCGATGGCCGTAAATGATTGTCTGCAGGCACGCGAAGATCGCGCACTTCATCATCGGCAATCGGCTGCGAAGTCTCAGGTTTCTTGGCACAAACGGCCTGAGTCAAACTGCAATGCCAGGGCTCATAGTGCAGGTAAAAGCCGATGCCGTCATCCTCATACCAGAAGTCGTCAAATGGCAGTGCTAACGCCGTTACATTGTCAGCTTGAGCCTTGCTCAGCCCTTTGGCAACCAGGGTTTGGTCAAAGGCCGGGCCTTTCTGTCCGCTGTCGGCATTTTCTTTGATAAAAGCAAAGCCACCCGCAACCGTCACACGGTAATAGAATTCATGAGTCCCCGGCAGCCATTGGGCCGGAAAGGCCAGATCACGCGTTAGTCCCTGCCAGTTTTGGCGTAAATCGACACTCGCCTGAATATCTGCCGCGGACGGTGGTGCCGCCATTAGCGAGGTTGGCAGCATGAGTACCAGCGCTCTTGTCAGTAAGGTCAATAAGGAAGTGTTCGTCATAGTTGTATTTCATTCCATCGACAGCAACCACTGCAAGCAGTGGCCAAATATTAATTATTTTGAATACCGTATACCAAATATTGATAATTGCAAACTCACAAAACACCGCAGCTACCACTATTTGGTTAATGAATATTACGGGATAGACAGTTTGCATAAGTTAATGCTACCAAAAAACCATCAACCATAAGATTTTTCTTATTAATCATAATGATATAAATCACAGTTTTATCAATACCGTTTGCGTTACTCGCAACTATCAGATTAATTTCGAGCGACACATTTACGTTGCACTGTAGCTGTAATACAGGGCAGATATCGTTACAATGCCCACTCCTTACTGTTCGGTAGACCACCTGTAATATGAGTTTTGTTGTACATGTTTTTTACCGCTGCGGACTGCTGCTATGTATATGGCTACTGACACCAACGGCTGCACAGGCATCACCGCTACGACTACAGGATGTTAACCAACCCAGATTGCTAGACAGCGCTTTTGCCATGTTGCGCGATCCGTCTGGGCTGCTGTCACTGCCTGAAGCCAAGCAACTGACATTTCGCCCAATTGACCACAGTGAAGCGCTGCATCTTGGCTATACCACCGATGCCATCTGGCTGAAACTACAGCTTATCGCCACAGCAAATGCTCCCGCACCTTGGGTCATCGACTTTCACTATGGTTATCTGGATCAGTTAGATGCCTATATTGAATATCCTGACGGCCACACAGTACACCAACGCAACGGATTTGCCATGCCTCCGGTTGCCCGTGCAATCGCCAATGCGACCCCGGCATTCTGGTTAACCTTACCGGCTAATGAGATGGTGACCGTCTATCTCCGGGCTCAGGCCTACGGCAGCATGACGCTAAACGCGACACTTTACCCGCAGTTGGCATTTCACGCCCATAGCAACCGAAATCTGCTATTTCAGGTAATTTTTGCCGGTATGTTTCTAGCACTCTGGTGCTACAACATGTTTCTGGGATTGGTGCTAAAGCAGCGCCCTTACCTGTCTTACAGCGCTTTTTTGCTGGTGTTTGGTATTACCACAGTCACCGCTATCGGCCCAGGTTCGCTGTATCTGTGGTCACTGTTAGGACCGGTAATCAATCATGTGGTGCCCACCGGCTATTCCACCGCTGTGGTATTAGCACTGCTGTTTGCCCGGGATTATATGGCAACCAAACAGCGGGCACCTGTTGTAGATATGACCCTCAAGTGGGCAGCACGATTTTGCGCGGTGGCGGCACTGGCAACTGTGATATTACCGGTGCAGATTGGCGTACAGATTATGTCGGCAATCGGCGTCTCTATTGCGGCCTTGATGATGTGGTGCGGTGCTTTTGGGGTGTATCGCCACATTCCGGCCGCCCGTTATTTTTTAATTGGCTGGATGTGTATGTTAGTCGGCACGGCAATGGTGTCACTACGCAACACTGGTTGGTTACCCGATAATTTCATCACCTTTTATGGCATGCAGATTGGCTCCACTATCGAAATGCTGATGCTGTCGCTGGGGTTGGCTTCGCGCTTCAACGAGATGAAACACCAGAAAGAAGCCGCGCAAACGGCACTGGTTAACACGCTAACGCAACAGGAATCGTTGCTGGAGCAGAAAGTGTTGCAGCGCACCGCCGAACTGGAAACTGCCAAACAGGAATTGGAGAAGATGGTCAATAGGGATCCGTTGACCAAACTCTATAATCGCAATGGGCTCGAACATCTGCTAGAAGCGGCATATCTGCGTGCGCGACAGCAGCAGCGAATACTCGCGCTATTGATGATCGACCTTGATGACTTTAAACAGGTGAACGACTGCCACGGTCACAGCATGGGGGATCACCTGCTACAGATTATTGCGCAAAGGCTCAATAGCTGCGCCGTTGACAACGATGTGGTCGCTCGTCTCGGTGGTGATGAATTTGTACTGTTATCTGACCGCTACCATGACAAACCAACGCTGCAACAGTTTGGGCAAAAAATAAAACAGATACTGACTCAGGCGGTGCTACTTCCCAACGGGCGTACGGTCAAGATTGGCACCAGTATCGGTATCTGTTTTGGCGACCCCCATCTGGTAGATTCATCGTCATTGTTGCGGCGGGCCGACAGTGCCATGTACCTCATCAAACATTTTGAGAAAAATGATGTAGCTATCGACGATATGCGGCGGCGCGCCAGCAGTTAATCGGTATCAACCAGCTTTAAAAGCAGCCAATGAGGTACGCACATCTGCGCCGAATATATTACGCCGCCGCCCAAAATCCGCCACTAGGTTTTAGCTGATGGGTGCGCGCCCCTAGCCGGGTGCTGCAACGGCACTTTCTCCTGAAGAGTCCGCGATAACCAGTCGATGAATACCCGTAAGCGCTGGCTGGTATTGCGATTTTTAGGATACAACATGGCTATTGGCATTGCAGAGGGAGGATAATCCGCCAGCACCTGTTGCAGTAATCCCTGTTGCAGATATTGCGCAATACCATAAACGGGCACTTGCACTAAGCCCATGCCCGCCAATCCTGCGGCGATATAGGCATCCGAGCCATTGGTGGTAATGGGATGGGGCAACATCAACTTCTGATATTTACCCGCGACCAGAAACTCCAGCGGTTCCACTCGCCCAGAGGAAGGCAACACATACCCCACCATCTGGTGTTCATTGAGATCATCTGGGCATGACGGCACACCAAATTGTTGCAAATAGTCTGGACTCGCCAAAGTGACAATAGGAATCGCCCCAAGGTCACGCCCAATCAGATTACTATCGCTTAAAGGCCCGGCGCGTAACACCAGATCGACACCGCTCTCGAGCAGATCCACCCGACTATCGGTCACGCCAATATTCAGCTCAATACCGGGATAATGCTGCCGGAACTCTGCCAACGCCGGAATAATCAGCATCCGCGCAAAGTGTGTTGGTACACTGATACGCAGCACCCCGCTTGGCTGATGGTCTTCGGCAAATAGTCCGGCCAATTCATCCCAATCCGCTAGCAATTGCCGGGCTTTTTCTAAAACCGCCATACCGGATTCAGTCAGCCGTACCTGACGCGTAGTACGCTGCAACAACTGCATGTTCAGTTGCTGTTCCAGGCGTTGTATCGCCTGCGTTACAGTCGAGCGCGGCAGATTGAGGCTCATCGCCGCCTTGGTAAAACTGTGACTTTCACACACGCGTTGATAAATTGCCAGGGTTTGCAGCCTATCCATATTGTTCGTGATTTATGAATTCTAAAACTGTTATAAGCATCTTTATCCTAAAAGTAAAAACAAAGATGCTATGTCCACCGACATAAGGGAGATTCAAGATGCAACACAGAACGTTAGGGGCCAATGGCCCACAGGTTTCAGCATTGGCGCTTGGCTGCATGGGCATGAGTGAATTCTATGGTGCCGCCGATGAACAGGAATCACTGGCAACGCTGGATCTGGCGCTAGCATCAGGAGTTAACTTCTGGGATACCGCTGATATTTATGGCCCGCATACTAACGAAATACTGCTAAGCAAGGCGCTGAAAGGCCGCCGCCAACAGATTTTTCTCGCCACCAAGTTTGGTATTGTGCGAGATGCTGCCGACCCTCGAAAACGCGGAGTTTGCGGCCGACCGGAATACGTTAAACAGGCGGTTGAAGACAGTCTTAAACGTCTCGGCACCGATCATATTGATCTTTATTATCAGCATCGGATGGACCCAGATGTGCCGGTCGAAGAGACCGTTGGCGCTATGGCAGAACTGGTTAAAGCCGGAAAAGTGCGTTATCTGGGGCTGAGCGAAGTTGACCCAGAGCGCCTGCGCCGAGCCCATCAAGTGCACCCAATTACCGCCGTCCAAAGTGAATACTCACTGTGGACCCGCGACCCCGAATACGGCGTACTGGATACCTGCCGTGAACTCGGCATAGGTTTTGTAGCCTACAGCCCACTGGGACGAGGCTTTCTCAGCGGTGCTATTCGCAGCCTGGATGACTTTGATGCCGATGACTATCGCCGCTTTAATCCGAGATTTCAGGAGAAAACTTCCAGCGCAATCTGGCACTGGTGGATGCAGTGACTGAATTGGCACAGACGAAAGGCATTACCCCGTCACAACTAGCACTGGCTTGGTTATTGGCGCAGGATCAGCATTTAATCCCACTGTTTGGCACCAAACGCCGGAAATATCTGCAAGACAACATCCAAGCGGCAGAGGTAAACCTGTCAGCCGAAGAGTTAGCTGCTATCGATAAGGTTTTCCCCGCCGACAAAGTCGCTGGCAGTCGTTATGCCGTCAACATGATGTCACTGTTACCACAGGTGCCAGCACATAAATAGCGGCATGTTCTCAACGGGTTCGGTCAGCAGGTGACTGAGCCCGCTGCTATCTCTGTGTTACCGTCTCTGTGTTATAGTGCCATCTAAATTGAATGTTTTGGAGCTAACATGACGCGTCCCTATTCAGTGCTGGATTTGGCCCCGGTTGCGGTAAACAGTGATATTGCCACCGCGTTTGCACAGTCACTGCAACTGGCCCAGCATGCCGAAAACCTAGGTTATACCCGCTACTGGCTGGCAGAGCACCACAACATGCCAGGCATTGCCAGTGCCGCAACCTCAGTGCTGTTATGTCACCTGGGTAATGGTACTTCCCATATCCGTTTAGGCTCTGGCGGCATCATGTTGCCCAACCATTCACCGCTGGTGATAGCCGAACAGTTCGGTACGCTGGCAACGCTGTTTGGTGACCGAATCGATCTAGGACTTGGCCGGGCACCTGGCACCGATCAACTGACAATGCACGCGTTGCGGCGTCAGCCCCAAGCCGCGGTTGACAGTTTTCCAGAAGATGTTGCCGAATTGCAGCATTATTTCAGTGAGGCAAACGGCGCAGTACAAGCGGTGCCCGGCAAAGGTTTACAA
Source organism: Shewanella dokdonensis (assembly GCF_018394335.1). Classification (NCBI taxonomy): domain Bacteria; kingdom Pseudomonadati; phylum Pseudomonadota; class Gammaproteobacteria; order Alteromonadales; family Shewanellaceae; genus Shewanella; species Shewanella dokdonensis. The sequence continues at coordinate 815,378 of NZ_CP074572.1, forward strand.
GTGCCGCTATGGTTACTGGGTTCCAGCCTTTATAGCGCACAATTAGCGGCACAGATGGGACTTCCTTCGCGTTTGCGGCTCACTTTGCCCCGGAAATGATGGTGCGGGCATTAACGCTGTATCGCAGCCAATTTCGCCCATCAACCCGCTGGGCTAAACCCTATGCCATGGTGTGTGTCAATCTGGTGGCCGCCGATGAACGCCAACAGGCGCATTATCTGTTTAGCTCAGTGCAGCAACAATTCTTGCACCTGTACCGAGGCACCGCCGGCAAAATCCCCTTGCCCGTAACCAAACTGGCAGATAACTGGGAGCCACATGAAATCAACGCGATGGAGCGCACCTTAAAGTATTCACTGGTAGGCAATAGCGATGATATTCGCCAAGGGATTGAAGCATTACTGGCGGAAACCCAAGCCGACGAACTGATGTTCAATGGGCCGATTGTCGAGCAGCAAGCCCGCTTACATTCTTTCAGCATTGGCGCAGAAGTGATGAAATCGCTCGCTTAGCCAAGGTTCACAGTGACGCAATGACTGGGCTGAATTAGGCTAAACCAAACATAATTGGGACAAAACCTAGCTAGAATTTTTGCCCTAATTCATTGGTTTCGGATTAATATTTCTATGGGGGAATACTTTGCTAACTTGCTGCTAATGCAATACAAAAACCCCCGCAATGCTCTATCAACAGCGAATTGACTGCAACCCCAAAGTGCCACGCGTTATGAGTCATGCTTTAACAGTTTGTACATGCCTTACTTTCACATATAATTAATGCGCATACTTAATACGCACCGGATAACTTTATGAGAAACGCATTTAGTACTCAAGCCCCCAAAAAAGCGACAAATTTAAGTTTAAACAGTGAGTTACTGGCTCAAGCTAAACGCTTAAACATAAATCTTTCAGCAACTATGGAAATGGCTTTAGAAAAAGAAGTTAGCCAACGTCTGAAAGCTGAATGGCTGGAACAAAACGCAGAGGCCATTGATGCCTGCAACGAACTCACTGAAAAACATGGACTATTTTCTGATTCACACCGAGTTTTCTGATGTCTCAATTTACTTTATATAGAAATAACGATAAAGCCACAGCAAAGGCTTACCCATTCTTTGTGAATGTTCAGAATGAATTACTGGATCCACTTAATTCGCGATTGGTTATTCCTTTGACGCCACTAGCACTTTTAGAACAAAAGGCTCCAAGCCATTTATGTCCTACGATTAGTATTTCTAAAGGGGATTTCGTTTTGCTCACCCATCAGATGGCGAGTGTTCCTGTGAAACTATTATCCAGCCCAGTTGATGACCTCACTATTTTCAGAAACGAAATCATCGCTGCGATTGATTTTTTGATCACGGGTATATAATGTCTAATTCAAGGGTTTATAAACATTTATCACAAAAAATAACCTTAAACCAAGAATGCCACACGTTATATGTATCCATTGAAATTTCTTGTTATGCATTTTTTTCGCTCTGTTGCAAATTGAGCTGAATTTTATGAACAACTTCTACTACCATAGGTTCTAGGTTGGTACCGAGTTTCAGTTCCAACTTGGGGCTGGTTGTATATGTAGAAAGAGCTTGCTGAATAGCAGGGTAATTCTCTTCTACAGTCTTTTGTAACTGCTTGACTGTTAGGTATAACGATTCAGATTGCACAATAGCATGGATTGGGTGTTTGCTTGCTGAATAACCGCCTCCCATGGGTATATATTCAGTACCATCATTTACAACTATGGTAGTGTTTGCTGCTTTATTTCTTAAGATTCTTCTTTCTTCAGTTGTCAACACTGGCGATTGAGAATTTGTTTTAAAAACATATGGCCTTAATACATTTGGCCAATTATCATGCATAACCTGAATTAAATCAGTATTAGTCCAAGTAACCATCGAACCATCAGCGTTCTCGTGCTGCAATATATCGATCAGATAAGCATCACTTTTACTAAAGTAAATAAAAAGCAACTCGTTACTTCTACTCTCTTCAAAGTGCAAATGGTGTATTCCCCACTCTGCGAGAAGTAAATCGGCAAACTTAGATTGATTCAGCTTACTTACTCTATTGCTTAACAAGATATTTATGTCATCACCATGTGACAGTTTGTTAACTATCTCGATAATTTTACTCGACTCCGACAGTTTGTCTGATATATGGACATTCCATTTATGTACAGGTATACGTCGAGAATAAACAGTAAAGAAGTGATGTAAGAGATTGTGTATATCATAGTTCTCACTCCTATCTTTTATTTCTTCAGAACGTTTATCTTGCTGACGTAATTCCTCAGGCGATGGGATATTTAAACCGTACTCCTTAAGAGTTGCTTGTAGCTCATCTGACAAATCCGAAAAGAAATCTATTTTCATTTACTATATCAATACTCTATAGAATGTATAATGCAAAGTTCAGATGCCTCATACTGGCACTAATTTTAGAACTAGAATTCATGACAGTATGAGATCAATTGGAACACATTGTTAGGCATTTTTAACACAGAAACTCCGAAATAAATTCCCACTTATCTTCGTAATTTTGGCAATCCAGAATATCTCGTAAATTTATTTTTCCCCATTTATCGCTGCGGGGAGCTGCCTCAATTAGAGCTACTGAAAATACATAACATTTAGGCGGCAATGTTTCTTTTTTACCATCCTTAGAACCACGATTGAGTAAAACTACGACGACAAAATCACAATTGAAATTTCTTATAGGGAATCCAGCTACCCCAGTTCTCCATCGACTTTTAACTTGTACCATCGCCGATTTATTGGACTCAGGATTAGTAGCTACTAAATCGTAGCCAAGCATATTGGTGTACGTTTTGTACAACGCGATTCTCTGCAATAGAAGCTGCCCTAGCACGAGAAATTCTGCACCTTCAGCTTCCAATCTAGTATCTAATCTCGGCATATGGTCTCCATGATGCCTAACCGTTTATTAGTGCGCATACACGTTTCCAAAACCTACTATCTAGTCAATGTAAAACATAACTAATTAATTTTAAATATATTTATTTTAACATTAATGAGAAAGTGTGCACAATTGTTGGCTAAGAATCCCCCAAAATGTATGCACGTTTGATACGAGTGTATGTCTGTTCAGTTTTTAGGCGTAGAGGTGAGCAACACCATGTGGAATATGGATAAAATTTTTTAGGCCACAAAATCCGTTTGTTACTGGTTCCACCGACAACTAGCTAACTCACTTTGGGGAAAAGGTGTGCACGTTAGACACACCTATGAACTGATTTGTACTAGCTAAGCCTCTATCAAGCAAGGCTTAAATTTAAATGATCAATAATTCACTGCTATACCACATTTGTGATTTTGATAAGTCAATGAAGCGTTTTTCATCTGCTATTATTTCTTCAAGAGCATTAGCCCCATCAAGACTTTTTCTGGAACTTAGATGGGATTCAATATCGGAATACCAAAGTTCAGCTATACCATCAAAATCAAAATGTGTCGTATTCCTGAGCAACACCATTTGATAATTCATTTCACTAAAATCAATAGAACTGCTTTGAGTATATTTTTTAATACCCAAGACTTTTGCATGCTTCTTGATTAGTTTGGCATGATTATCTTCCCAATGCCTTAAAAACTCCTCATAGCTTAATTCAGGTAAACGTTTGACGATACATATCAATTTAATCATTTTCATCCTCCTTATTGGAGAATGACATGTTAAAGTATGACAGGGCTGTTAGAGTCAAGGATGTATTATGAAAATAAGTGAATTATCTAAAAAAACAAACGTAAGTATCAGAATGATTCGTTACTATGAGGAGAAAGGGCTATTGCAACCGACACGTACTAATTCTGGCTATCGTTGCTTTAATAATGATGATATAGAACTAGTTGATAAAATTAAGTTTTTTAAAGATATAGGCTTTACCATTGAGGAAGTTAGACCAATATTAGAATGCCAATTAGGTCTACAGAAAAGAGAGCAGATATGTGATAAATTAAAAGAAAAATTTGCTTCTAGAGTTGAGCAAATAGATCGAATGATTTCTGGCTTAAACGAAGCCAAACTCACTTTATCTCAATACATATAAGTGAATCGCCACTGTTAAAGTGAACACTTTGTAGCATTACCAAAACTTGGTCAACTGGAAGTGGCTTTGTCGCTAGCGCAGGTGAGCTGGTAACAAAGTTTGGGCAAAAGGTTAATACTCCGAAAATGCAGTCAAGGTCTCAAGTTTGTGGGCGCGAATTAGTGATAACCAAGCGGCAATGGCTTTCAAGGATAGAAAGCCGTGAAGCCTGAGTGTAGCCATTTTTAGCATAAGGCCGAGAAGTCGTCAGCCCTGTGGGCCGCCCACAAAAAAGGGATCGTTACCGATCCCTTTGACTTTTGACGTTGATGTAGTTTTGCATACTACTTATGCAGTAGCGGCCGCTGGCCTGGCGTCCTCCACAGCATGGCGTAAGCGAGCTTTCATCTCGCTGTAGACCTGTGCCGCATAATTCTCTGCCCAGGTCTGATCCTCGATAGCACTGACATTAGCTGCACAGTACTTGGTTTCTGGCGTTTTTGAGGTGGGGTCCAGGTTATCCTGGGTCAACTCATTGCAGGCGCCAACCCACCACTGATAAGTCATGTACACGGCACCACGGTTGATGCGGTCGCTGACATTAGCGCGACTGATCACCTTGCCGCGCCGTGAAGCAACCCACACCAGTTGTTGATCTTTGATGCCAAGTGCCTGAGCATCGGCAGGATTGATGTTGACCAGCCCAGGTTCATCCGCCAAGGTTTTCAAGGCGGCACAGTTACCTGTCATAGAGCGGCAGGAATAGTGTCCCACTTCACGAACGGTACACAGTACCAGCGGAAATTCTTCGTCGGTCAGTTCAGCAGGTTTGCGCCATTGGGTGGCAAACAACTGCCCTTTACCGCTAGGTGTGGCAAATTTATTGTCGGTATACAGCACTGGCGTACCTGGATGATCCAGTGTTGGACATGGCCACTGTACATGACCAAATTCGCCCATTTTTTCGTAAGTTGCGCCGTAATACAGTGGGCACAATTCACGCAGTTCATCCCAAATCTGCTGGTTGTTGTCGTAGTGCATTGGGTAACCCATTTCAGTGGCGATCAGTGAAATGATGTCCCAGTCACGTTTAACGTTGTATTTAGGTTCAATGGCTTTTTCGAAACGTTGGAAACCGCGGTCAGCACAGGTAAATACGCCACCGTGTTCACCCCAGGAAGTTGCCGGCAGGATCACGTCCGCAGCTTCGGCGGTTTTGGTCATGAAAATGTCCTGTACCACCAGCAAATCCAGCGCTTCAAGACCCTTGCGTACCAGGCTTAAATCGGCTTCGGTCTGCAACGGATCTTCACCCATGATGTAATAGGCTTTGACTTTGCCTTCTAGCGCTAGATGTGGCACTTGGGTGATACGAACGCCAACGTCTTTATCCATGGATTCTGGATCTATGCCCCACGCCTTAGCAAATTTAGCACGGACAGCGGGATCGATAACTTTCTGGTAGCCGGGGAATAAGTCTGGCAGTACCCCCATATCACAGCCACCTTGCACATTGTTCTGACCACGAACGGGAGCCACACCCGCGCCATGGCGACCAAGGTTGCCAGTCAGCAATGCTAAGGTTGACAGACTCTTAACGGTTTCGGTGCCCTGACCAAACTGAGTCACGCCCATGCCCCAACAAATTACCGATGCGGGAGAGGAAGCATAGGTACGCATCGCTTGGCGAATATCCTGGGCGCTGACGCCGGTAATGGCTTCAACTTTTTCAGGAGCATAGTCTTTGACTACATCCCACAAGCTGTCGAAACCTTCGGTGTATTTGGCCACATAGTCTTTGTCGTAGAGGTTTTCTTCCAGCAAGGTGTAGATAAAAGCGTTGACCATCACCACGTTACAACCGTTGTTCAGTTGCAGATGTTGGTCAGCAATACGGGCGGCTTCAATGCGGCGTGGATCGCACACGATGATCTTGGCACCATTCTGTTTGGCCTTCACAATGCGGCGGGCCACAATCGGGTGAGAATCGGCGCTGTTGTAACCAAAGATCAACAGACATTTAGCCTGTTCCAGATCTTCGATGGAAACGCTCATGGCACCATTGCCTAAGGTTTCACGCAACCCGGCAACTGATGGGCCGTGGCACACACGGGCACAGCAGTCGACGTTATTGCTGCCAAGCACCGCGCGGGCGAACTTTTGCATTACATAATTGGTTTCATTACCTGTGCCGCGGGAAGACCCGGTAGTCATAATGGCGCGGGCACCGTGTTTTGCCTTGATTTCGGCAAAACGTTTGGCCACGTATTTGATGGCTTCATCCCAAGATACTGTCTCAAATGGGCCACCTTTTTCACGGCGGATCATCGGCTCGCGCATGGGGAGTCAGCAGTTTAGTATCGTTGAGGAAATCCCAGCCATAGTAACCTTTAAGGCATAGTTCGCTTTGGTTGGTGGCACCTGCGGCTGCTTCTGCACGGATAATACGGCCGTTATCCACCACCAGTTTCATTTTGCAGCCCGCACCGCAGTACGGACAAACTGTTGTCACTTTTTCCATTGTTTCTCTACCTTTAGAAGTACTAAACACTGAACCCAACACCGGTATCCAGTGCGGTTCGTCTGCGTTTATCTGCACTCAGCATTGCCAAATCGTCACGATCGACACATCTGAGCGCCTCGGTCGGACAAACTTCGATACAGGCCGGGCCTTCTGGGCGGTCGTAGCAAAGGTCGCATTTGTTTGCCTGGGCTCTTTCCCTCAGGACATTGACGGCTGCGCCTGTGTTGCGCACTACCGGGTAGGTCACCACTTCCATCGCACCGTATGGACAAGCCACCACACAAGTCTTGCAACCGATACAACGTTCTTGCTGTACCTGCACAAAACCGTGGGCGCGGCGGATAGCATTATTGGGGCAGACATTGGCGCAAGGTGCATCTTCGCACTGACGGCACTGGGTCGCAGTGCTAATAGTCGCCCCTTTTACAACATGGATCCGCGGGGTAAAATTTATCGCACTAAGTGCGGTAACATCCCCATCAACACGATGCGCAACGGCACAGGCTACCTCACACGTACGGCAGCCAATACATTTGTTAGCATCGGCAAGAATAAAGCTGTTCATAGTACTCTCCAGTTGTATACAAGCGTTAAGTCCCTGTTCTCGCAAAGCGTCTTGTCATACACAGGCTTAGTACACATAAACTGTGCCAAATATTTTTATAGTTAAAATACAAATAGTTATGAGTTTAACGGCAGATTATTCTAGTTAAAAACCACAATTTCGTCATGTCATTTCGACAAAACTGTCGAAAGTGTCGGACACAAAACCACCATTGCTGACAATGTCAATTAACGTGGTTTGCAACAGATAAGAAAAGGAAAGACAGCCCCGGCTGGAGCTGTCTGATAAGAAGTTAAAGCACCTGGCTATGCGCAGCGTGTTTCTCGCGCCATATACCGGCATAAATCAGTAGCAGACCAGCAACGGCATAACTGGCGGTGAACATTACCACCGCGGGCCAACCACCGTGCTGCCAGAACCAACCACCGACAGAACCTGAAATACTCGACCCCAGATAGTAGAACAGTAAATAAAGTGACGACGCATGGCCTTTAGCGCTTTTGGCCGCCGCCCCTACCGCACTGCTGGCTACAGAATGGCCCACGAAAAAGCCGGTGGTGACCAACGCCACCCCACAGATAATACCGATAATCGGTGTCATCAAGGTTAGCAGTGCGCCAGCCAGCATTAGCACAAACGCGGCAATCAACAACGGTGTTCTACCGTAACGATCGGCCAAACTGCCCGCCATTGAAGACGAAACAATCCCAAAAGCAAATGCCAGAAAGATAAAACTCACCTGCGTCTGATTAAAGCTGTAGGGCTCTGCCGTCAAACGGAAGGTTGAATAATTGAACAGGGTGACAAACACACTGATCAACATAAAACCGATGACATACAGCTTGATCAGTTTGAGATCCTGCAAATGCATTTTCCACGATTGCAGATGATAGTTAAGGTTTAAGCCGGGTTTTCTGACAAAGTGCCGCGATGCAGGCAGCAACAGCAAAAAGCCTATGGCAGATAACAAACAGAGCGCGCCAAGTACGCCCATGGCCACACGCCAAGAGGCAATTTCGGTCAGCAATCCCATGCTGACGCGGCCCATCATGGCACCAAATGCCACACCGCCAACGTACAGCCCCATGGCTTTACCCAAATCTTTTGGGTCTATCTCTTCGGCCAACCAGGCCATTGCCACAGCGGGAACACCACCCAATACTAGCCCTTCTAGCGAGCGGGCTAGCAACACGCCATGCCATTCAGGCAATACGGCAACAACACAGTTCAATAGTGCTGCTAACGCCATGGAACAAAACATCAAACCGCGCCGCCCCATCGCCTGAGAAAATGCGCCGGCTAACACAATGGCAAATGACAAAAACCCCGTTGTCACTGACAACGCCAGCGAACTCTGCGTCGGGCTGATGCCAAAACTGTTGGCAAAATCCGGCAACAATGGTTGCACACAATAAATCAGCGAAAAGCTAGCAAACCCCGCCAGAAATAAGGCAATTCCGGCACGGGTATAGGCTTTGGAACCTTGTTTGATATAGGTGGCAATCGCTTCACTCGTGTCAGTGCTGGCACTGGCTGTCTGGGGCGCAACTGGAGTACGACTATTCATGATCTCTATAACGGCTTTAACGGTACGGCTGTGAAAGTAACGCTATTTTATTCACCCAGCATTGATAGTTCTAATATATAATAAATCACATGTTGATATGTTTTAGATATAACTATGGAATTACGCCACATTCGCTACTTTCTGGCGATTGCCGAAGAGAAAAACTTCACCCGGGCAGCATTAAAGCTGAATATTGCCCAGCCGCCGCTGAGCCAGCAGATCAAAGATCTGGAATATGAACTGGGCACCCCGTTATTTCATCGCACACCGCATGGTGCCGAATTAACCGATGCGGGCACGGCATTTCTCGCGGCGGTAAAATCCTTGCCGCAACAGATACGCCAGGCAAAAGAGGCCGCCCAGAAAGCCGCCAAAGGCGAAACCGGAAAACTGCGTTTGGGGGTTACTGGCACCGCCGCACTACACCCGGCAATCCCGGCGGTTATCCGGCAATTTCGTCGCCGTTATCCCGAAGTAGAGCTGACCATTGAAGAAGCCAATTCGCTGGCATTGGCCCAAGGGATGTTGACCGATCGGCTGGATGCGGCGATTCTGCGGCCGTCAGACCCAGATCCCAAGACTCTGACCATAGAGCATTTTCTGACCGAACAACTGGTCATTGCCCTGCCCTCAGCGCACCCATTAGCCCGCGACACCAGTGCCATCAATATGCTGGCATTGCAACAAGAGCCGTTTATCATGACGCCGCGTTCACTGGCCGTCAGCCTGCATGATGCCGTGGTTGCCGTATGCCACGCCGCCGGATTTGAACCCATAGAAGGCCAACCCGCACCGCAAATTGCGTCAATATTGTCGATGGTTTCTGCTGAACTGGGGATCTCGCTGGTGCCGGAGTCGATGCGCCAGCTAAGTGTTAAAGGCGTGGTATTTCGCACCATTGCTGATACCGCATCTCAAGTGGAACTGGCGGTTGCCTATCCAAGTCGGCATCCATCGCAGCCAGCCCTTAATTTTGCGGCGGTGGTCAGGCAGCAGAAATCTGCCAGAGAAGCTTTGCTGGCGGAATAAATGCAGCGCAACAACACATCTGACTTTTTCTATGCGGGGATTTTCGCCTAAGCTGGATCTCCAGAACAGGAATTTTCTACCCGCTTGAAGGAGTCATGCCATGCCGATTCAGACGAAAACCACGCAACGCTCATCCTCACAAGAAATCCCGCAAGCCGCCTTTGACTGGTACGATGAATATGCGCACGGCATGATCGACCGACGTGAATTTATGCAACGTCTGACCGGGTTGACGGTATTGGGATTCAGCCTGACAACTCTGACGACCGCACTTTTGCCTGATTATGCCTTAGCGGAGCAGGTCAGTTTCAATGATCCGGCTATTAAGGCGAGTTATCAGATATTTGATTCAGCCAAAGGCCACGGTAAAGGCCGCGGATATTTAGTCATGCCGCATGAACCTAGCACAGATTTGCCCGTGGTCTTGGTCGTCCATGAGAATCGTGGGTTAAACCCCTATATTGAAGATGTGGCCAGACGCCTAGCTAAGAGTGGTTTTATCGCGTTTGCCCCGGATGCCTTATACCCGTTAGGCGGCTACCCGGGGAATGATGATGACGGCCGAGCGATGCAGGCGAGTATGGATCGGCACAAAATTGAGCAGGATTTTATTGCCGCCGCCCATTATCTCAAAACGCTTCCCGCCAGTAACGGTAAGTTGGGTGCCGTGGGTTTCTGTTTCGGCGGTTATATTGTCAATATGCTGGCAGCCACCATTGCCGATGACCTCGCCGCCGCGGTACCTTTTTATGGCACACCTGCGGCTGAAGAACTGCAATTACAAGTAAAAGGCCCGTTAATGTTGCACTTTGCTGAACTGGACAGCCGGGTCAATGCCAGTTGGCCTGGTTATGAAAAAGTCCTTGCGGCCAACAAAGTGACGTATCAGGCCTACCTGTATCCCAACGTGAACCACGGTTTCCACAATGACTCCACCGCCCGTTACAATGAGGCCATGGCGGAACTGGCCTGGAACCGCACGTTGCAGTTTTTTAATCTGCACCTGAAATAGCCTTGGCGGTGATAACCAAAGCTACCACCACAAGATGCAACGCGTGCACATTCGCGTTGCTATAACAAACTTGGGCAAGCTAACATTGCCGGATGTCGTATATCTGCGACCGTCTGAGAAGATAGCTTTTTATTTCAATATGTTGATATTTTTTGAGGCATCAGCGGCCGTGACCACTAAGATGCTTATTTAGCCGCAGGAGTATCTCTTAAAGTGTTTGCATAACAATGGATTACCTAATACGGCAAGGTATTGCGCTACAAAATATACGGTATATAAATTCTAAAAACCTCTGATATGATGTTGCCATTACGGCTATAACATCGCCTGCCCCACTTCACCACTAAAGGAATCCTGATGTTTGGGTTTATCACCAATACGCTGTTACCAGTGCTTATTCTGTTGTTACTGGGATGGGTGTTCTTCCGCATAAAAATGCTCAATGAAGGGTTTATCGAAGCGGGTTCCAAGCTGGTATTTAATGTGGCGCTGCCGGCGTTATTATTTTTGTCTATCAGCCAGGCTGATTTTTCCCATGCCGCCAATTTCAAGCTTATCTTGACCGGCGCGATAGCAACTGTGGCCTTTTTCCTGTTATTGATGCTGTTCTGCCATTTCACTGTCTCACCACCCAATGTCAGAGGCGTGGTCACCCAAGGTGGTTTTCGCGCCAATATGGGGATTATCGGGCTTGCCTATTGTACCAATACCTATGGCAGTGACGGACTTGCGGCAGCCTCGGTATATCTGGGATGTATTACCATTCTGTTTAATGTGCTGTCGGTGTTCGTCCTGAATTTCTATCTGGACGGTAAGCGTTCCGTACTGCAACACATTAAAGGCATTATCACGAATCCGCTGATTATCGGTATTCTGCTGGCATTACCTATCTCCTACTGGCAAATCCAGCTACCGGAAGTGCGGCTTCGAACCGGTAAGTATTTTTCGCAGTTGACGCTGCCGTTAGCGCTTATTTGTACTGGAGCCTCACTGCAATTTCGTTCTTTCAGTGCCGACTGGTTCAACATAGGTATCAGTACCCTGTGTAAGTGCCTGCTGTATCCTGGCTTTATGGTGTTATCAGCCTATTTGATGGGATTTAGGGGGATGAATCTAGGCATAGTGCTGTTGCTGTCTATCGCGCCTACCGCGGCGGCAAGTTACGTGATGGTACGCTATCTGGGGGCGATCATCGGCTCGCAGCCAGTATCATTGCCATGACCACGCTGGTATCACTGCCAGTAACCGCAGCGGCGTTTGGCACACTAGCCTATCTTGGGGTTATCTGACACCAGAGCAACATGACGAGAGCCCCCAGTAGATTGCCCTTATGCTGACACTCTGACTACACTTATTGATGTAGATCAATTTTTAAGCAACAGCTATGGTCTGTTGCTCAAAAAACTGAGAGGTCTGTTATGAGTAATCATGTATGGGGACTCATGCTGCATCCCGAGCACGAATGGCACAACATCAACGCCGAGCACGAAACGGTTGGCCACATGTATGCACACCATACCTTGTGGATGGCCGCAATTCCGGTGTTAAGTTCATTTATTGGCACGACCCAGTTCGGTTGGACTTATGGTGGTGACGAATCCTTTAAAGTATCCATGTTAAACGGCATAGCCTTAGGTATTGCCTTCTATGCACTGATACTGCTGGCGGTAAGTGTTGTCGGCAGCCTGCTGCACTGGTTGGCACGCAATATCCCGAATCGACCCAGCCGTAAAGAATGCACTATTTTTGCAGGCTATGTAGGAACGCCGATGTTTCTCAGCGGCATATTCGCCATCTACCCGGTATTCTGGTTATGTCTGCTGGCATTAATTGTCGGAGTGCTTTACACCGCATACCTGTTATATACCGGAACGCCTAGCTTTTTGGGGATCAGCCATAAGCAGGGATTTATCCTGTCCGGCGTTACTCTGGGCGTGGGAGTGCTGGTACTGGAAGTGCTGTTGGCGGTGGTGGTGCTGCTGTGGAGCATGGGGTCAGAAAACAGCGTTATCTGGCATTTCTTCCGCTAGCAGTCTTAGCAAAAATATGGCGTCAGAAACAACCAAGGGACAACGTTTGTTGTCCCTTGGCTATTTTACATGAATCTTATTTGCCCCAACTTATACCCAAACTATGCGTAAAATGCGCATAACCGCGGCCTTAATTTTTCCCCGCTTGCGTCAACAAATAATCCACTAGCGCGGCAAAATAGCTTTCAGGATCTTTGGCATGAGTGATGGAAGTAAGGTTGATCATATACTTCCCACCTACCAGAAATGCGGGCACACCTTTGATGCCAAGGCTGTCTTGATCTTTAAAGGCTAGCGATAGTTTGTCCAGCGTGGCATCGCTATCCATCGCTTTATAAAATTTGTCTGCATCAATATGATGCTCAACCAAGAAGGGTTTGAGATCTGCTTTATCCGGAAAACGCCGCTCAGATGCCGCAAAATCATGATAAAACGCCATGATTTTATAGATTAATTTGCTGTTACCACTCTGTTCTAAGGCATAGAACACATGTGCATCAAACACCCAGCGATCGCGCCCAATGGCAGGGCGGCGCACAAATGTTACTTTAGGCTTAGCCTGTTCATATTTTTCCACAAGGGGATTCATCGCCTGACAATGCGGGCACCCCAGCCACAAGTATTCAATAACATACGGAGCCTTCACGCCTGGTGCTTTGACGGCTGGATTTACGGTGATGTAATCCTGCCCTTCTTTAAACTGCTGAGTTGCGGCACTAGCGCCCACCACAAAACTCATTCCCGCCAGTAACACACTGGCCAACAGCCACAAACGACGTTTCATTACCACGTTATTCCCTGCAAAATATCTGTCATCTAATGTCTGAAATAGTGCCTAAAGATGTCTCGCAATACCAGCAACAAACACCGTTAAAACATTAACTTCTGTTAACTGTGTCCAACATCACCGCAGCAAATTACGATTTACCTGCGTCTTTGCTGTTGTTTAACGGATGCTCCGTTTTCGGAATATCGGATACCTTGATATCGCCATCTTTCGTCTTGCCGTTAACCACCACGGCCGTGCCATGGGGCGAGACTTGTGCACCGACATGCGTGCCATGCCAACTGCAACCGCTAACCATAATGCAGCCAATCACAACGAGCAGAAATTTCATCTTGATGGCCCTCACACTGTCTATAAATTGGATTAAGCAATTGTTATAAAAAGATTATTAATCTACAACAACACCGGCTAAACGCCACAATGTAAGCCATGACCTCGGTATACTTCCGCATCGTCATCACGCAAAATGCCGACTTGCTGACGCCAGCTCCCACATTATCTTAGCCGCGGATATTTATCATCCGTATAGCGTTATTAACTGAATATATGGCGGTTGAATGCTCACAATTTTTATGACATTGGCAGATAAAAAGTGTATTACTGTCAAAGCATTATCAATAGTTATTCATCAAAAATGAGTGTGTAAACAGGATCCAGCGATGTCAAACCAGACCATTTACCTCCCCAACTATACCGTTGGCGCAGATGCCTACGACAAAATTGCTTATATCACGGCGCCCTATGGCAAAAAGGCCGTAGTGGTTGGTGGCGAAATTGCCATGTCTAAAACGCAGCAGGCACTTAGCGACAGTGTCGAAAACACGGCAATCACACTGTTAGGCTTTCTCTGGTATGGTGGCAATGCCACCCTGGAAAATGTCCAGCGTCTACAAGCAGAGCCACTGGTGCAGCAGGCAGATATGCTGTTTGCCGTTGGTGGTGGACGCGCTTGTGATACGGTAAAAGTTCTGGGAGCCTTGCTCGATAAACCCGTGTTTACCTTTCCAACATTGGCGTCAAATTGTGCCGCTTGTACCTCGTTAAGCGTTATGTACCATGAGGATGGTTCGTTCAAGGATTACGCCTATCAAAATCATCCACCACTACATACCTTTATCAATACCCAGATTATTGCTGAATCACCAGTATCGCTGTTTTGGGCCGGCATTGGCGATGCCTTAAGCAAAGAATATGAAGTAGCATATTGCTGTCGCGACAAGCAACTGTCACACCTGTCGCAGTTGGGTTTAGGCATTGCTAAAACCTGCACCGCACCATTGCTGACTTATGGTAAACAGGCACTGGAAGACTGCCGCAATCATCGGGTTTCAGCGGCGCTGGAAGAGGTGGTACTGGATATCATCATGCTCACAGGTATCGTGTCCAACTGTACAGTGCATATCAGCGATCACATCGCCCCGGCGGATCAGTATTACTACAACAGTTCACTGGCGCATTGTGTGTATTACGGCAGTTCTTTGATCCCGGCTTGTGAGTCGCATTTACACGGTGAAATTGTCGCTTTCGGTGTGCTGTGCTTGCTGAAATATGATGCTAATGACGCAGAATTTAACCGTATTTTGGCCTTTAACCAGGCGTTGGGACTGCCTATCACGATGGCGGATATCGGGTTGACCGTGGATGATTTGCCGATTGTTGCTGAAAAAGCCGCCTCGGTGATTGAATGGCGCTATGCCCCTGGTACGCCGACCAAAGCACAATTTATTGAAGCAATTATTGAAACAGACCGCATAGGTCGTTCGTTAAAGTCATCATGACTGGCGCTGTGTGACCAACAACCATGTTTGGTATGCGGCAAAAAGGGGACAGCAAGCTGTCCCCGAAAATTAACTGTGAGTATTAACGTGTTAACGCATTTCAAACAACAGGTTGTGGCAATTACAACTACAACGCCACGGTTGCCGGTTTGGCATCTTCTACCGCACTGCGCAGACGCGCCTTCAGATCCTGATAGATCTGCTCCGCATGGCTTTCTGCCCAGTTCTGATCGTCAATCGATTTCAGGGTTACCGCACAGTACTTGGTCTCGGGCGTATTAGTGACCGGATCCATATTTTCCTGCGTTAGTTCGTTACAGGCACCGACCCACCATTGGTAAGTCATGTACACTGCTCCGCGATTGACGCGTTCGTTAAAGTTGGCGCGGGTAATCACTTTTCCGCGACGGGATTCAACCCACACCAGCGCCTGATCCTCAATGCCCAGTTGCCGTGCATTATCCGGGTGGATCTGCACAAACCCGGGTTCATCAGCCAAGGCTTTCAGCGCCGCACAGTTACCCGTCATCGAGCGACAAGAGTAATGGCCCACTTCACGAACGGTACTCAGTACCAGCGGGTAATCCGGCGTTGTCAGCTCACCCGGTTTACGCCACTGATGAGTCAGCAGTTGCCCCTTTCCTGAAGCAACGGCGGTGAACTTCAAATCTGTGTAGAGGATTGGCGTCCCCGGATGTTCCAGCGTTGGACATGGCCACTGGATATGCCCCAGTTCGCCCATCTTCTCGTAGGTAACACCATAGTAAATCGGACACAGTTCTCTGAGTTCATCCCAAATCTGCTGATCATTATCATAGTGCATTGGGTAACCCATCTCAGTAGCAATTAACGAGATGATTTCCCAGTCACGTTTAACGTTGTACTTAGGTTCCACCGCCTTATAGAAACGTTGGAAACCACGGTCACAGCAGGTATAAACACCACTGTGTTCCCCCAGGAAGTCGCTGGCAAAATCACATCTGCCATTTCGGCGGTCTTGGTCATAAAGATGTCCTGCACCACCAGTAAATCCAGCGCTTCTAAGCCCTTGCGAACCGAACTGCTATCCGCTTCTGTCTGCATGGGGTCTTCGCCCATGATGTAATAGGCTTTGACTTTGCCTTCCATTGCCAGATGCGGTACCAGTGACAAACGCACTCCCGGCTGTGGATCCATCTGCGCCGGGTCAATACCCCAAGCGTTGGCGAATTTCTCGCGGATAGCCGGATCAGCCACTGACTGGTAGCCTGGGAACAGATCGGGCAGCACGCCCATATCACAAGCGCCCTGGACATTGTTTTGTCCACGTACTGGCGCGACACCCGCACCTGCTCGGCCAAGATTGCCAGTGAGCAAGGCCAACGCCGCCAAGCTCTTAACAGTTTCGGTGCCCTGACCGTACTGCGTGACCCCCATGCCCCACATGATCACTGCGGATTCTGCCCCAGCGTAGGTACGCATGGCTTGGCGGATCTGCAAAGCGGGGACGCCGGTGGCTGTTTCTACCGCTTCTGGCGCATAGTCTTTCACCACATTCCACAGGCCGTCGAAGCCTTCGGTGTACTTGGCAACAAATTCTCTGTCGTACAGTTCTTCTTCAATCAGGGTGTAAATAAAGGCGTTGATCAATGCCATGTTGCTGCCGTTATGCAGTTGCAAGAACTGGTCAGCAATACGTGCGGTTTCAATCTTACGTGGGTCGCACACCACGATTTTGGCCCCTTTCTGATGCGCTTTAACAAGACGCCGAGCCACTATCGGATGGGAATCCGCACCGTTATAACCAAACACAAACAGGCATTTTGAATTTTCAATATCGTCCAACGAGACGCTCATAGCGCCGTTGCCCAAAGTAGCGCGCAGACCTGCGACGGATGGGCCGTGTCAGACTCGAGCGCAACAATCGACGTTATTAGTGCCGATCACTGCGCGAGCAAATTTTTGCATCACATAGTTGGTTTCGTTACCTGTGCCACGGGAAGAACCTGTGGTCATGATGGAACGCGGACCAAACTTGTCTTTGATTGCTGACAAACGGTGAGCGACGAATTTAATCGCTTCATCCCAGGACACAGTTTCAAACGGCGCCCCTTTACTGCGACGGATCATCGGCTCACGCAAACGTGGTGTCAGCAGTTTGGTGTCATTGAGGAAGTCCCAGCCATAATAGCCTTTGAGGCACAATTCCCCTTGGTTGGTGTAGCCATTTGCGGCTTCGGCGCGGATAATCTTGCCGTTATCCACCACCAGATTCATCTTGCATCCCGCTCCGCAATACGGGCATACAACGGTTGCTTTTTCCATAGTTATCTACCTTTACCAGCTTAAGAGTAGAGCTGTGCCCCGGCATCCAGTGCGGCGCGGCGGCGTTTTTCGGCACTCATGGCCTCAAGTTCATTGCGGTCAATACATTTGAGTGCTTTTGTCGGACAAACTTCGATACAAGCCGGCCCTTCTGGGCGGGTGTAACAAAGGTCACACTTGTTGGCCTGGGCTTTTTCAACCAAGACGTTAACGGCAGCGCCGGTATTGCGCACTATCGGATGCGTTACCACTTCCATTGCACCGTAAGGACAAGCCACTACGCAGGTTTTACAACCGATACAGCGGTCTTGCAGTACATGCACAAAGCCGAGTTCACGTTGGATAGCATTATTGGGACAAACGTTAGCGCAAGGAGCATCTTCACACTGGCGGCAAGCCGTTGCGGTGCTGATATCGATCCCTTTGACCACGTGGATGCGGGGATTGAAGTTTACAGCACTGAGCCCTGTCACATCCCCGTTGGGGCGATGAGCAACAGCGCAGGCGACCTCACAGGTGCGGCAACCTATACACTTGTTGGCATCAGCGAGAATAAAACGATTCATAAGACTCTCCGAGTTTCCACAGGCTTATGTTGCCTGCTATTACAAAGCACCTACACACTCATGGCTTTAATACATAAATCAAGCCAACTATTTTTCCCAATTAAAAACATAAAGTTACTAGAAATTGGTAGCACATTAGCGGCGTTTGACGACACTGTCGTCATGCCACATCGACAAAATTGTCGACTGTCAGCAACGCTCACCTTCGGCCGTCAGTTGCGGGATCTGCCGCCACTCGTCATCCGCGAGTTTCTGGTACAGCGCCGCCACCGCCTGACTGACAGGAGGCGTCATCGGATAACAAAAACCTACTATGTCGGGCTGAATGCCAATCATCACCACTTCATCCACCGCGTCACGCAAATCATCAATCAGATAATTGAGCGGCATGCTGTGGGTGCTCATCAGCATCATTTCGCCAATGCTGTCAGGATCTACCAGGCGGATTTCACCGGGATTAAGCCCCATTTCCGTGGCATCTACCACGACCAACAATTTTGGAGCCAGTTCGCGGATATGCACGGTTTCGGTTTCTGGGGCGCTGCCACCATCCACCACCTGCCAGCCATAGATTGGCCGATCGGCCAACTGCTGTGCCAGTAATGGACCGGCACCATCATCGCCCATCATGCTGTTACCCACACACAACAGCACCTTGGCTGTGCGTTCGGCGTCTGAACTAGCGTTAGTCATTGAGTCTCCTGACGATCAGATGAATTGCAGGTTCGTTCTGGATCATCTCCAGCATGGTCATCAGTTGATCGCGCCAGTGCAGGATCTCGTCATCAACATCACCGCGCATGGCGGCCAGCCCTTCGGCCAGCATCACCACATGAGTGCTGTTGATCACGATTTCACCGTACTTAGGAATGCCGGCCAATTTCTGGCGGGCGGGCTCATCAGGAATGGCATCCAGCCACTCCTGATAACGCGGTAACGGGCAGGTTAATGCGGGTTTAAAACAGTCAATCACCCCGAGGTGATGGCCGATGGCCAAACCGTAATACACCAGCTGTTGCGATTCAGGTTTGGCATCCTTGTCATCGACAAATTTCTGATTGAGGATGAAAAAGGTGACCGATTCGCTCATGCCCGTAGTGCTCCTGTAACCTGTTGTAATTGGTCGATGATCTCGCTCAGCCGTGGATCATTCTGCATGCTCAGATACTGCGCCACAGCGGTATTGCTATCCGGCGTTACTAGCAGTTCCAAATACTTATCGGCAATTTGCCGTCCGTATCGGTAACCCGCTAATTCACGCGCTTTACGCTCTACTACAACCCGCAACTGCGGTGCCACTTGCGGATGACGCAACTGCGCAGGATGACTGTCAATGGCCGAAGGTTCACGGGCGTGGATCTTCTGCTCTAACAATCCCAGCGCCATAGCGAAACCGTACAGGGTTGCCGCAGGTGTTGGTGGGCAGCCGGGGATGTAAACATCCACAGGGACAATTTTGTCAGTACCACCCCAAACACAGTAGAGATCATGGAAGATACCACCACTGTTGCCGCAAGCGCCGTAGGAAACGATGATTTTGGGATCCGGCGCAGACTCATAAGCTCTTAAAGCTGGTACGCGCATAGCGCGAGTAACCGCACCTGTGTACAGCAAGATGTCGGCATGCCGTGGCGATGGCACCACTTTGATGCCGAAACGCTCGGCGTCGAACAGTGGCGAAATGCTGGCAAAAATCTCAATTTCACAGCCGTTACAACCACCACAGTCGACGCGGTAAACATAGGCGGAACGACCGATGTTTTTCAGCAAAGACGCCTTCATCTTGGCGATGCTTTCATCCACGGTCAGTGGGATCGGCATGCCGTTAGCGTCACGTGTGTCTGGTAAAGTTAAGCTCATAGCACTGGCTCCCGTAATAACCGACTCAGGTTAATGCGCTGTGACTGGGTGATATTGTGTGCGCGTTTGCAATGCGGGCAGGTGTTAAGCTGCTGGTGCAGCGCTTCACGATCTTCGAACTGGCCGGTAGCCATCAGCAGATCTTCGGCATATTGCAGTTCTTTGGCGACGGCAAACGGCTTGCCACATTCCGTACAAGTTGCCAGCGGATATGCTGACTTTTGATACAGATCTTCTTTACGCCACACCGCCATCTGTACTTCTTGCGTCAGCACGATGGCATGGGTCGGACACACCTCTTCACAACGGCCGCAGAAGATGCAGCGGCCAAGAAACAACGACCATTCCTGCATACCGCTAACCAGATTGGTCTGCACGGTTAATGCATTGGCCGGACAGGCATTCATACAAGCAGCGCAGGCAATACATTGGGCGGGGTTCTGCTCCGGTTTACCACGGAAGTTTTTGTCTACCTCCGGCGGGGTCAACGGATCGGTGCCAGTAACCACTCCGGTCTGTAGCGCCTTTTTCAAATATTTCAGCATAATTGACTCCTTGGCAGACTACTTCAGTGGGGAATTGGTACGCTCGATGGCGTAACGTTCCACCTCTTTGTAGGACACGGTCTTGCTAGAGCGCTTGTTGACGTCAACAAAAGTGACGCGGTCAGTGCAGGAGTAGCAAGGGTCGAGGCTGCCGATGATCAGTGGCGCATCAGAGACGGTATTGCCCCGCAGCATGTAGCGCAGCGTAGTCCAGTTGGCATAAGTCGCCGCCCGGCAACGCCAGCGGAACAGCTTCTGGTTATCACCTGTCATACTCCAGTGGATGTCATCACCACGTGGGGCTTCGGTAAAGCCGAGGGCAAATTTATGGGGCTGATAGGTAAAGCCATCCACCTGCAACGGCCCGCCGGGCAGATTGTCGAGACCAAAATCGATCATATTGAGGCTGGTATAAACTTCATTGATGCGCACTTTGAGGCGCGATAGCACGTCACAGCCCTGTTCACTGTGAACTTTCATCGGCAACAGGCCATAGCCCACAAAGGGGTGATCGGCACGGGCATCACGGGCATGGCCACTGGCGCGCACCATAGGGCCAACGTTACTGAAATCACGGGCGATTTGCGGGTCAAGAATACCCACACCAACGGTACGTTCTTCCATGTTGGGGGTACTGAGCAACACATCGACCAGATCGTTCACTTCGCGGCGCATCTCCTGCGCCAGCTTACGGGTGGCGAGCATGTCATCTTTGAGCAAGTCACGGCGCACCCCACCAATCAGGTTCAAGCCATAGGTCTTACGGGAGCCAGTGAGGATTTCTGCCATCTTCATGGACACTTCACGCACCCGGAAAAACTGCATGAAACCGGAGTCGAAACCAGTGAAATGACAGGCCAAGCCGAGGTTTAACAAGTGGCTGTGCAAGCGTTCAACTTCCAGCAAAATAGCGCGGATCATCTGCGCCCGCGCAGGCACCTTAATCCCCAGCGAGTTTTCTACCGAGGTGGTGTAAGCGGTGCTATGGGCAAAACCACAGATGCCGCAAACACGGTCTGACAGGAAGGTCACTTCGTTGTAGCCCATACGGGTTTCTGCCAGTTTTTCCATGCCACGATGCACATAGAACAAGCGGTAGTCCGCATCGACAATGCGTTCACCATCGACAAACAGCCGGAAATGCCCGGGTTCGTCAGAAGTCACATGCAGTGGGCCGATGGGCACAATGCGGTTTTTATCATTGCCCAGTTCATTGATAAATGGATAGGTTTCGCGATCTGTGGTGGGGGCTGGACGCTGGCGATAATCCATGCTGTCTTTACGCAGCGGGAACAGATCTTCTGGCCAGTCATCTGGCAGCACCAAACGCCGTTCATCTGGCAGGCCAACGGGATGCAGGCCATACATATCACGGACTTCACGTTCGCCCCACACGGCGGCAGGCACCCGCGGGGTCACCGCCGGATATTCGAGAGTGTTGGCATCCACCAACACCTTCACCACAATCCAGCACTTCTCGCCCGCTTCCATTGACAGCACGTAATACACGCCATAATGGTCATTGAGCGTGCGTTCATCATTACCAAACAGCACGCTCAACCAGCCGCCCTGTTGGTAATACAGGTATTCCACCACTTCCGGCAATGACCCGGTTTTTACGGTAATGGTGACCTGATCCTGTGTCTGTCTTTCCTCTTCCAGAATGGCGTTGGGAAACTGTGCTCTGACCCGAGCCAGATAACCGGCAGCTTTATGGTCGGCATTGGCAACAGTGTTTTGATTAGTCACGGTACATCTCCTGCTGGGAAGGGGTTGATTGAGAAGCTGTGGTGTCGACCGCCGGGGTATTTGACATACCCGGCACAGACAACGCCCGTAGCTCGGCTTCGCCGGCTTTATCACCGTTCAGCACAATAGTGGTGGCCTGTTGTAGCAACTGTGTCACTGGCTGTGGAATATGTGTGCCCATCAGCAACATGAGCGCTAACAGCAACGCCAATGGCGCAGTGGTCAGCCAGCCGAGTTCACCTTTGCTGACATTGTCAGGCTGTTTGCCCAGCACTGACATCACCACCATGCGCACTAACCCGGCCAACACCACTGTCAGCAATGCCAGCAGCAGCAATACCAGCCACAGGTGCCCGGCATGGATACCGGCAGTCACTGTCATAAACTCACTGAGGAACACATTGAATGGTGGCATGCCACCGAGTGCCAATGCGCCGCCAGCCAGTAACGCGCCAGAGAGTGGCGCTACGCGCAGCAACCCTTTCACGGCATTCATGTCGCGGGTGCCATATTTCAGCAACACGTTACCTGAACCACAAAACAGCAGGGTTTTGGCCAAGCTGTGGTTTAAGGTGTGCAGCATGGCCGCCAGAATACCCAGCGGGCCGCCAATCCCTAACGCCACCGCAATCAGTCCCATGTTTTCCACGCTGGAATAGGCCAGCAGACGTTTCATGTCGCGCTGCACTAGGATAAGGAAAGCAGCGACCGCAACCGATAAGAAGCCAAACACCAGTAACAACCGTTGTGGGAACTCATTGCCAATGGCGGCGCTGATCAGGATGTAATAACGCACAATCACCAGCAGTGCACAGTTGAGCAATACGGCAGATAACAGCGCGCTGGTAGGGCTCGGCGCCTCACTGTGCGCATCCGGTAGCCAAGCGTGCATCGGGAACAACCCGGTTTTGGTTCCAAACCCAATCAGGATGAAGATAAACGCTAAATGCATCAGCGTGCTATCCAGTTCACCCGCATGTTGCAGCACTTCAGTCCAGAAGATCGCATCGCCAGGATTGGCCATCACATTAGCGGCATTGGAGTACACCAACACTGTACCGTAAAGGCCAAAAGCCACCCCGACGGTGCAGATAATGATGTATTTCCAGGCGGCTTCCAGTGATGACTGCTGTCCATAAAGCCCCACCAGAAATGCTGAACTGAGCGTGGTGGCTTCAATCGCCGCCCACATCACAATCAGGTTGTTGCTGGTGATCACTAACAGCATGGTGAACAGGAACAGATGGAAAAAGCCGTAGTAACTGCAAAGTGAGCCGACACTGACTTCACCATCGCCGACTTCGTGGTTCATATAACCGACAGAGTAGATGCCAGTGATAAAACCGACGATGCCAAGAATCGCCAGGAACAGCGCACTCAGGCCATCAAGATGCAGCCAGTTGTGGGCGGCAAGCAATTCGCCTTGACGATATACCGTCCACACGGCCACCAGTGCAGTCACCAACAGCAAACTGCTGCCGATAACATGTACCGTGGTAACCAGCTTTTGCGCGCCATTGCCTGACAACCGACAGGCAAACGCCAGTAAAGAGGTCAGCAATGGTATCGCCAGCAGGGTGATAAAAAGATCCAATGTAGCCATGTTGTTCACCCTTTCAATGAGATCAGTTTCTGAACATCCAGCGTGTTCATGGTGCGGTAAATCCGCCGCGCCATTAGCGCCATGATGATCACCGCGAAAATGGCGTCAGTGGCAATACCGATTTCCACCAGCTCCGGAGCACTATGTGCCAGCAATGCCAGCGTCAGGTGCGAACCGTTCTCCATCAGACAGTAACCAAACACCTGCTTGAGAATGTTGCGCTGACTGACAATGCACAGCAGCCCAATGAGGAAGTGTCCCAACGATACCGCCAACACAGGTTTCAATTCAGTCAGCATTGGCAATTGCACTGGTTGCACCGCAAAGTAGCTCACCAGCACAATCACCGCAGCAATCATGAACAGAGCCGCCGTACTGACGACACCGCCATCGGCTTTAGGATCGGCGAGTTTACAGAAAGCGCGATACATGATGAGCGGCACCAACACAACTTTGGTAATAAAGGAGCTGATGGACCATAGATACAGCTCATGGGCACCGAACATATTCGCCAAGGTGATGAAAATGCCCACCAACACCAGCGATTGCAGCGCGTAGAACCCGGCAGATAGCGTCGGCTTTTTCACGGCAATCACCAGCATGGAGGTGACAATCATCAGTCCGGCGAGGTTATTGACAAGCAAAGTTCCAGTCATATGATTTCCTCCCCTACGCCAGCCAGGTTGCCGCAATAACGCTGGAGATCAGCGACATCACAATCAACACCACCAGCACTATCTTCATCGACATTGGCACCGCTGAAGCGTTAGCCACCTCGGCGGAAGGCTCACCCGGCACGGTACGGCCGAACCACAGCAGCAACCAGGCAAAGCTGGCAACTGATTCAATCAGCGCAATGATCAGTAATGGCAATAACCACCAGTGCGCCTGACTCAACTCAAATCCCGCCGCAAACAGCGGGAATTTACTGAAGAAGCCGTTAAACGGTGGTACCCCGGCAATCGCCATTGCCGCCACGCAGAAGCCAATACCCAACAGCGGCATACAGCGCAACAAGCCTTTCAGCCGTGGCAACATACGGGTACCACAGGCATAGCTGATGGCCCCGGCCACCAAGAAGAACAGACTCTTGGCGTAAGCGTGGTTGAAGATGTAAGCAATACCGGCATCAAACGCCATTTTCGAATTGAAGATGGACATTGACAGTGCCAAGAAGATGTAAGACAACTGGGCGATAGTGGAGTAAGCCAGCAGACGTTTCATGTCTTTCTGCGGCAGATACATCAGGAAGCCATACACCATGGTGATGGTCGCCATGACCGCCCCAACCACCCCGATTTCATGGGGCACAGTGCCTGCCGACATAATGGCGCGAGCAAAGATGTAAACGCCCACTTTCACCATAGAGGCGGCGTGCAAATAAGCACTGACCGGCGTTGGCGCTTCCATCGCATCAGGCAGCCACATATGCAGTGGCAGTTGTGCTGATTTCCCCAAGCCGCAAACAAGACACCACCGAAGACCACTAGCTTGTCGGCATCACTGAGCTGACTGATAGCGGTGAGTTCAAAGGTGCCGGTTTTGGCAAATAGCCAAGCCGCCGCCAGATACAAACCGACAGACGCGATGTGAGTCACCAGCAAGGCTTTCAAGGCTGAACGCAATGACTTGGGATTCTGGTAGTAGCCAATCAACCCCCAGGAACAACCGCCAGTAATTTCGAAAAACAGCAGTTGTCCGAGAATGGTGGATGACAACGTCAACCCCGCCATCGCCCCAATGAACACCAGCAACAAGGCGTAATAACGGTTGCTGCCTTCATGGGGATGTTCCCGGTTACCGGTAGTGAGATAACCACAGGAGTACAGGCTGATCAGAAAGCCGAGAGACACCACGGCAAAACCAATCAACAGACTGACGCGATCCATCACAAAACCAAACAGCTGGGTATGCCCGTAACTGTACAGGGTGAACGTCACATCGGTTTTACCGCTGTCCAGATAGGCATAGGCCAGAGCCGCCATACCCAAAGTGGCCAGCAGCGCGAACAGCGTGCACAGCACTTTGGCGTGTCGCTGTGGCATCAACGCGATCAACAGTGCGCCAATAAACGGCAGCAGCATGGTCGCAAGCGCAATATTCTCCATAAGAATGCTGACTCCTTTATAGCCCGGTCAGATAGAACATGAACGCCAGCGCCGCAACGCCGAAGCCCATCCAGGTCACCCGTCCGGTCAACAGGAAACGACCACGGGCAAGCGTGTTTTCAATCACCGCCGCAATCACAAACACCAGCACCAGTTTGACCACAAAGGCCAAGGTTCCCAGCAGAATGCTGGCAAAGGTGAGGGTGTCGGCTTTGCCAAACGGCACAAAGATAGCGAGGAACAATCCAGCAACCACCACCTGTTTGAGGCTGAGGCCCCATTTCACCAGCGCCAGACCGGCACCAGAGTATTCAGATAGCGGGCCTTCTTGCAGTTCCTGCTCAGCTTCGGCCACATCGAACGGGATTTTGCCCATTTCGATAAATACCGCGAAGCCACAGGCCAGCAGCGCCATGGCAGTCGCAGTGGGTGCCGCCCATTGCTGTGATGCCAATGTGCTGCTGATGTTGTCGATATTGGTAGAACCCACTATCAGCGCCACCACCAACAGCCCCAGCATCAGAATGGGTTCCACCAAGATCCCCAGTGTCAACTCACGGCTGGCACCAATACCGGCAAAGGTGCTGCCAGAGTCGAGCCCCGCCAGTGAAAAGAAAAAGCGGAAAATGGCGAACAGATACAATAAGGTGATCACATCACCACCCGCCGCCATCGGTGATGCCTGCGTTACCAGCGGCAAGGTCATCGCCACCAGCAACATGGTGCCAAGCAGCACAAACGGCATTACCCGGAACACTCCGCCACAGTTGCTTGGTGCAACTTCCTGACGGGTCAGCAATTTCATAATGTCGCGGTATTCCTGCAATACACCGGGGCCTTTACGGCAGTGCATCCTGGCGCGGATCACCCGCGACAGACCAGACAACAGTGGCGACACGGCCATTAACAGCACCGCTTGCAGCAGACCTGCAATCAGTGCCAGTACCAAGGAATTTTGCATCATCATCCTTTACTCCTTAGGCCATGGTGACGATCAGCAGCACCACAAGCGCTGCGACCACATACAGGCAGTAGGCACGAAAATCGCCATACTGAATCCACTGCACCAGCCGACTGAGTCGTTGCACACCGTTCACTACCGGCATCACCAGATGTTCATCCCATACCGGTTCCACCTTGGCGGCGGCATCCGTAGTGGCATCCAGTGACCGTTGCAACATGGGGGCAGGGTCGAGTGTCTTACGCAAGCGATAGAGCGGTGCAAACAACACCCGCAACGGTTGCGCAAAACTCCCGGCAGACAGCGCCATCGGCGCTTCATAACCGTAACCACAAGCCCAAGGAGTACCTCGACGAGTGAAATGCAATCGATCACTGCCACCCTTGATGCTGTAGATAACCAGCGGCAACAACGGCAGCGCCAGCAGCAGAATGAACAACAGTGGCGTGTTGAGGCTGGTTTGCGCCGCATCCCCAGGGAAGACACTGGCACCACTGGCCATCGCAACGGCGGTGGTATGACTGAGTTGTGCGGCGATATTGGTGATCACCGGCGCAATGACAGACGCCCCAAGCCCTAGCAGCACACACAGGATTGCCAGTAGCCACATGGCACAGGTCATACTGAATGGCACTTCACGGGCATTGGCGGCTTTTTCACTACGCGGCGCCCCACAGAAGCAGATGCCATACACTTTGACAAAGCACATGGCAGCCAGCGCCCCGGTAATCGCCAACATGACGATGGCGGCGGGACCGGCCAGTTTTAGGCCCACACTGCCGTCGTGGCTCATGGTGAACAGGGACTGATAAGTGAACCACTCACTGACAAAACCATTCAGTGGCGGCAGTGCGGAAATTGCCATACAGCCGATGAGGAACGCCACTGCAGTACGCGGCATCAGCTTGGCAAGTCCTCCCATCTGCTCCATATCCTTAGTCTGCGTGCGATAGATAACCGCGCCCGCGCCTAGGAATAACAAACCTTTGAACAGTGCATGGTTGATCAGGTGGTACAAGCCCCCAGTAACCCCAGTAGCGCCAGCAGTGGGTGATGGGTGGCAATACCTATCATCCCAGCTCCCACCCCCATCAAGATAATGCCGATGTTTTCAACGGTGTGATAAGCCAGCAAGCGTTTGATATCGTGTTCGGCCAACGCATACAACACACCGAGCACTGAAGATACCGCCCCAAAAGCCAGTACCACTATGCCCCACCACACTTCGGTCGCGCCCAGTAAGTCAATGCCCACCTTGATAATGCCGAAGATACCTATCTTCACCATCACCCCAGACATCAACGCAGATGCATGCGAAGGTGCTGCCGGGTGAGCGCGAGGCAACCAACCGTGCAGCGGTAGCATCCCGGCCTTGGCACCAAAGCCAAAGAACGCCAGCAAAAACACCGCAGAGGCTTCACCCACTGGCAGATGCGCGTCACGGAAAGCAGCGAAATCCAAACTACCGGCATGGCGATACAGCAGGAAGAAACCTAGCATGATCAGCACGGAACCCGCATGCGCGATAAAGAAGTACAGCAGCCCGGCACTCACCGCTTCATCATCCTGCTCGGAGATCACCAAGAAGTAGGAACTGAGCGACATCGCTTCAAACAGCACAATAAAGTAGAAGGCGTTATCCACCGCCACCAGCGCCACCATGGAAGCGATAAACAGGTTCATGAAGAACCCCATCGCCCAGGCGCCTTTTCCGCGATATTCCTGCAGATAAGCAAATGAATACAGCGAAGTCACCACCACTAGCACAGAAATGACCAGCACCATAAACGCTGCCAGCATATCCAGTCGCAGCGTCAGATGGGCAAACGCCGCAAATGGCCCGGCGTAATCTGCCGTGATAACCGCGCCATCCAGCAACACCGGCAGCGCGGCAATGACACCACACACCCCGCCAACAAGTGATAGCCAACCGCTAGCACGAATCGCCAACGCCTCATGACGGCAAAGCAATAATGACAACAGGGCGCCAACCATATAGAGCGCCAACGAGAGTCCCAACCAGCTTAATGGCGTCATCATAATTTTTGCCCCCCTCAGTTGCAGCCGCACCAGTAGCAGACTGTGGCTGCCAGTTGCCAGCATTGGGCAGCGACGCCAACTGCCGTTTGCGTGCAGAAGCTTTAGCAAGCGCTTCGTCACTCACCAGCACAATGGCGCTCGTCGGGCAGGTATCGATACAGGCGGGGCCTTCTGGCCGGAAGCTACACAAGTCACACTTCACGGCGACCGCTCGGATCCCGGGGCGCCAGTCCAACAGAGGGCTGACAGCGCGAGGAGGACGAGGAGCCGGTGCCGCCAGTGGCGTACAGACATCCAATGGAATATCCAGTGGTTTGGAACCACTGAGGGTAATGGCACCGAACGGACAGGCGATAGCACACAGCTTACAGCCAATACACAGGCTTTCGTTGAGTACAATGGCTTTATCCTCACGGCGGATGGCGTTGACGGGGCACACTGTGGCACAGGGGGCGTCCTCACACTGATGGCACATCTGCGGCGCCGACTCTTCGGCACTGCGCACCACCACTAGTCTTGGCTCGGTCTGTAACCCTTGTAGCCGGTGTGCCTCTGAACACGCCGCCATGCAGGTATTGCAGCCGATGCACAGTTGCGGATCGGCAATGACAAAACGGTTCATATACTCTCTCTAAGCACTTCATCCCACCTTGAGCCCATTTCGTCACTTTTGACGACTTAGCTGCCACTGACAGATCTGTCGACACCTGTAACCATGAGCTAAAAACCGGGACAACTTCCCATGAAGCGGGGCTTTGCACCGTATCGGGACGATTTTGCAGGTCGTCTGACCTACATCCCGGCGAGCAATGCTCCGGTTAAGCGGTCACCCCAAACGGCTGACCAATGTCCCTTAAGAGCATTTTCTGCGCCAATTGGATAAATTATTTTTTAATCCTTTAATTTCATGTGGTTATATTTAATTAGCGATAAATTTCACGTTAGATTAAGCTTCGACATCTCACGAATTCGACAGTTGTGACACCGCTTGGTAACGCATGGTTAACCGAGTCACATGGCTGGCATTGTTTTTGCTCATGGTTTTTACGGATAGTTTTTACTGATGGTTTTTACGGACAGTTTTTACGTGATCGTTGCTGATAGTTTTTGCGGATGGTTTTGCATGGTCGTTGCTGCTGCAAGACTTCGCTGTGCGGCGGCCGGGTTAAACCTGGTGAGCTGTTATCCCTGAGCAACGACTGGCTCGGCGGTTAAAAACAGACATTCATATGGAGAATAACGGGCACAGCCGTTACCTAAGGCTCGTAGCCACGAGGGGCAACAAACAGTTGAGTGTTTGACCGCCTAAAATCTCCGTGGTACAGCGCCACACATGACTGGAAAAATTGCGCGGTTATCTGCATAGGGGGCAATAACCGCCAAATGGGTTTGTATTCGCCAATACACTGCGCTGCCAATTGGCATGACGGCTCGCCGTCCCGTTGGCAATCTATAATAACAAGGGCGCACAGCGCCTTAAGGAACGCTCTTCATGCAACATATGCAACGCCAAGGCTTCTGCCCTTTGCGGTACTCAGTACCCAGTTCAACCAACAAGCATCCAGCCATTTCGGGCCATAATGACCCAGTCACAACCGTCGCCCCCCCGATGTCTTGCCGTAATTCATAATAATCAGTGAGTTTGTGATACATACTGCAATTACGTCAGGAACTCCTGGGGAGTTTGGGAGCAGTCGCATTTTGACAGATGCGAGTATGTTTTAATAAATTGTCTGTCTTAGCGAACTGCATGGATGCGCTGCGTACCGGGTGAAAGCTGCTCAAGGCAACCGTGCCCCGGAACAATGGCCTTTATGTTGTTGTAATAGAACGTGGAACCATGGCACAGCGATTTCAATATCTTAGTGAACAGAAAAGCTGCCTGAGGCTGACGCATCAACTACTGGATCAAGCCAGTGTTGAAACTATGCTGCAAAGCCTGAATCAGCACTTTGTTGAAACAGGGTTACCTTATGACTGTTCGGTGCTGGTTGATGGCCCGATGGCAGCACCACGGCTTTATCTTCAAGCTGATGATGGTAACGTCTGTTGTTTTGACGAAGCCTCCTTATTACAAAATGGCCCGTTACGTATTGTGCAGGCCAGCAGAACCGTGCTGCATCTGAGTTGTGAAGACTATCGCCAGCGTTATCCGCGCTTGAGCGTTAGCATCCGCCCCCAAGCCTTTGGCGACTATCTAGCACTGCCGATTTTGAATCATCGTCGGCTGATGGGACTGCTGGAAATTACCCGCCATGATACCGATGCTTTTGATGATGACGACATCGCCCACCTGGAACTGGTTGCTGAGTCCATGGGCGTCGCCTTAGAACATTTGCAATCCCGTCTGGCTCTTAGCTTTGAGCAAGGGCAACTGTGTGAAGAGCGCGATGATTTCCATGTGTTGGTAAATGTCACCAATGCGGTGATCACCGAACGCAGCGTCGAATCCTTGGTAGATAAAATCGCCAGAGAAATTCACTGTTACTTTGGCATCAGCGCCATTAGCGTTTGTCTGCCAGAGACAGATCCCAACAATCTGACACTCTATAACGCCTTTTTTGTCCAGCCGGGGAAACCACAGGAAGCCCAAATTCATATCAGCGCCTCACGCAGTATCTGCCAGCAGGTGCTAGAAAGTGGCGAAATTCAGTTACGGCAATTGTCAAAAGACGAGCCGCTGGCCTGTAACGAAACTCAGCTATTTAACCTGTGGCCCGCCGAATCACACCTGTTGTGTCTGATCCCGATAAAATTTGCCGGACAAGTGCTCGGGGTGCTGAAACTGGCGCAGGCCGACGAAGCGTGCTTCAAAGGCTCGCGCTTACAACTGCTCGCACAAGTGGCCGAACGAACCGCCATTGCCGTAGACAACGCCCGCGCCTATCAGGAAATCAACCGTCTGAAAGATCACCTAGTGCAGGAAAACAACTATCTGAGTGAACAGGTAGAAAGTCTCAGCCATCAGCAATTTGATGAGATCATCGGCCGCAGCAAGTCCATTACCGAAGTCTTGAAACAAGTGGAACTGGTGGCAAAAACTGACTGTAGTGTGCTGTTGCTAGGCGATACTGGCACCGGAAAAGAAGTGTTTGCCCGCGCCATTCATCGTCTCAGTCCTCGCAATGGCAAGCGCATGATAAAAATGAATTGCGCCGCCATGCCTGCGGGGTTACTGGAAAGTGATCTGTTTGGCCATGAAAAAGGCGCCTTTACCGGTGCCAGCAAAGAACGCATGGGACGTTTTGAACTGGCCCATCAGAGCAGCCTATTCTTAGATGAAGTCGGTGATATGCCGCTGGAACTGCAACCGAAACTGCTCCGGGTGTTACAGGAGCAAGAATTTGAACGGGTGGGTGGCAATCGGCTGATCAACGTTGATGTGCGCCTGATTGCCGCGACTAACCGCGATCTGAAACAGATGGTGACTGACAAAGAGTTTCGTTCCGATCTGTTTTATCGTCTCAATGTTTTCCCTATCCGCTTGCCACCGCTAAGTGAACGCCGCGACGATATTCCACATCTGGCGAAATACTTTGTCTTCCGCGCCAGCAAACATATGGGACGAAACATCGACAGCATCCCATCACGGGTATTGAGGCAGTTGCAAGAGATGGACTGGCCGGGGAATATCCGCGAATTACAGAATGTCATTGAACGTGCAGTACTGCTAAGCACAGGTCATGTGCTGCAACTGCCTCCTGAATTGGGTCTATTCGAGGCCGAAGAGGAGTTACAGTTGACACCACATGAACCCAAACCACAGCGTAACGCCGAAGAGGATGATGAATATCAACGGATTATTGCCGTGTTGCAGGAAACTAACGGCATCGTCGCGGGGCCACGAGGAGCAGCACATAAACTGGGCTTAAAACGCACAACTCTACTGTCGCGCATGAAACGACTGGGTATTGATAAAGAAACCGCGCTGGTATAAGGCAAATCGCAGATTGCCATAGTCGTTGCCAGCTCAACACCATCTAAGTGCGGGATTTCTGATATTGCGCCAGTAGTTTATCTAACGCATTAGCAAATGCCTGCCTATCTGCCTGATTCAGCAACTGACGATAACATACTGTCACTCAACAATTAGCTGCTGCTAACTGCCAACATACAACAGCAAATGTATCAGCATATGAGCCATAACCGCGGCTTCCAATCCATACCGCCAGAACAACCAGCCAGCAGCAATACCGAAAATGCCATTACCCAATAACAGGTACGTGACCAAAAATGGATTGGCGGCAGAAGTCAACATTAACGCCGCAGGCAAGTGCCCTAAGCCAAACAGTAACGCAGACACAACAATACTCAACCAGGGGCCGACACAGGATGATGTTGCTCTACCACCACAAAACATCCGGTAAAATAGCCACAATAAAAAAGACATTGCCCCCCAACGGACAAGCAATTCCTCCGTCAAACCGCCATAGAGCAGCCGACTGTAAAGCGGTGGTGCTAATTTACTGCCGTTTGCAACGAAATCTGCTGGCAACCTAGGAATGGCAAAGTATTGTAAGCACAGCAGCAACACACTACAGAGTATCGCCACCCGTATCGCAGCCCACAGTGGAGCCTTTACGGCCGACCACGATATATATCGTTGGGCTAGCCATATGGTGAATAACGGTGCACTGAGATTCACCCTGACACTGCACCAGTTGCCTAGCATAAGCGCACAGAATAACAGTAGTGCAGTTTGAAATACGGATAACAGCAGCAGCGCCCATTGAGGTATGGACGGCGAGAGTGTCAGGGTAGACAACAGTGTATTGATGGTGGGCAACAACGACAGCGCACCAATAATCCCCAACAAAAAAAGCAACCACAGCAGTGGCCAGTTAAAACGATATTGCGGTATCATCCTGCACCCAAGACATATTATGTCAATAATACCAACTACCTTAACGGATTACGGATTGGATGCAAGCATTATCAGACATATTATGTCTTCGATTTTGCAAAAAATAGCTATAGGCTATAGATCATAAGCTATAAGTGACTTGTGTTTCAGCCGCCCGCTACGTGCGGGATTTCTGATATTGCGCCAGTAGTTTATCTAACGCATTAGCAAATGCCTGTCTATCTGCCTGATTCAGCGCGGCCGGGCCTCCCGATTCAATGCCACTCGCCCGCAAGGTATCCATAAAATCGCGCATGGTCAAACGTGCTCGGATGTTATCTGGAGTAAAAGCATCGCCTCTAGGACTCAGCGCTTTACCGCCCTTTTGCAATACATCGGCGGCTAACGGAATGTCCGACGTGATCACTAGATCGCCTACTGCTACTCGTGCCACGATTTCATTATCGGCGACATCAAACCCCTTCATTACCTGTAATGTACTGATAAATGGAGATTTAGGAATTCGTAATGGCTGATTTGCCACTAACGTCAACGCTACCTGACACCGCTCTGCCGCGCGATAGAGCACTTCTTTAATTACCGCTGGACAGGCATCAGCATCAACCCAGATTTTCATCTTGATCCACTCACAAAAAGTATTGCGCTTACTTTACCTTATTCTTTGCAGCACCATCACCCATCAGCAATGGATTGGGCGAATTTAGTGTTCAACGCAACATTAAGCATCATGCCTTAAGCCGCATCATGTTGACGTTAGTGGCTCACATTGAACTTATCAAAATTCAGTTGGTTTTCTTTTGGAGAGCTGGTAATTCTGCTTACCGAGTGCAGTTTTTTATAGAATATATACCCAAGACAAGAGTAAAACAGCCCCACAACTAGCGCTCCAACCCATTGAATTTTAATAAAATCAATTTTAAACAGCAGTGTTAACCCCACCAAGCTAACAAAGTTCAGCAGAAAATAGTTACGGCGGCCCAAACGCTGGTGTGTCAGATTGAGGTTATCGGTGTAGAGTCGAATTAATGAGTCGAGCGAGTTAACCACAAAGAGAATACCAACAAATACCATCAAAAAGTTAATCCCGCCGGAAGTCGCAATGTGTGTCTGATGGTAATGCCATAACACTCCGAACCATAAGGCAATTGGCACTGAAGGAAATATCAGCATAACCACTAACAGTTGCCAGGTGCGTAATCCACCAGCAAAACGCGCCGTAAACTGACCGATCATGACACTCCAAGCCAGCCACCAAAACAGATAAAACGCATGGTACTGATTAATTGGAAACACAAAGCGGTCAATATGGACAAAATAGCCTTCCAGTAAGGATTCTTCTGCGAAATATTGAGCGATGTGGCTATTGCCCCATACAAAGGCATTTCCCCACATATACGCTATCAGCCCAAAAAATAGTGCGGTGGATGATAAGCTGAGGATACGCACATATTTCAGCTCAGTGCTGCTGTACACCGCCAAGGCAATTGCCGCAAACACGACCAGATAAAAACTCGGTTCAATGGTTTTACCATCGCCCAATGAAGGCAAATACCAAGGTAGATTTTTTAATAGCAAGAAAGCAGTAAATGCACAGGTACCAACAATCACCACGTTGTTCAGCAGCTGTACCCAGCGGATCTGAAAGAACTTCACTTTCGGTTCAATAATGCAGAAATAGAAACAGGTGAGGAAATAAAAGGCCCAAATAAAAAAGCCCCAAAAGCCAAACTCAATCGCTAATGGATTGGTGAAATCATAATCAGCTTGCGTACTGTAACGATTGAACTCAGTGAGCGGAAACATAATCAGCCCAACGTCGAGGCCGGAGGTAAACAAAATTGCGATAAACGTGACTAGCTTGACGGGCGTTACACCAATCATCTGTAAGTTGCCCCATTTCCACAGAATGAAAATAATCGCAACCAGTGCCAGACTGATGCCAGCACTTAACCAAATTAACACGGAATACTCCTGTTTTTATTAAAAATCTATAAGGCTGATGGCTAGGCCACAACCGCCAAAAATGATTAGTTATTCATCTGTGTTACCAGGTCAACCGCTTCAGAAAATAGTAAAAGTACGAAACAACCTAAGCGGTCAACATTGCCCACTAACAGATGAAAGTTGGTAAATGACCCGGTGCAATCGGGAAATATCGATGGAACGACAGCGCAAGCCGCTTTACCCATGTGATAAAGAGGCCGCACAACCCGCCCGCCCCATATGCAATATATTGGCCGATAACGGGGTGCTGAGTTAGGCATTGATGGTGTGTTGCATAACCACCGATGAGCTAATCTATTCACGAGAAAACTTATACAAGTTTTGCAGTCGTTAGCTAAATAACACCTTGATTGTTTGCAACAAAAACGCCTGAGCGTGTAGCTAAAAGACGCGCGCTGAAAACAGCGGCGAACGAAAGGTCCATTTGTGATACGGGCATGTTATTGCCTTATTTTGCGGAATAAAGAGGGCGGATTCAGATACGGCTTAACAACATCAAGCGGTTAAGCACTATCAACGCAGGGGATCTCACCAACTTAAGCAATGTATTTTTGTGATCAATATCACAAAGCAAGAGATCGGCAAGCCGTGCCTAGAACCGCAGCGCGTGCTAATCAGCACTTACATAACCCCAAACTTCGGTAGCTGCGGTGTCATGTTCAAGCGACAAAATGCCCCAAAATAAAAGTGATTGTGGGCGTAAAAACAAAGGCCACCGGCAGTTAACTGCCGGTGGCCTAGCTACACGCGGGAAAATCTATTACTTTTTATGGCCTGGCAGCATTGACTGCAAAGTATCATCTTTATCGATGAAATAGTGTTTCAGGGCAAAGGCTGCATGACCCGCAATCACCACCAACAAGGTGTATGCCAATACACTGTGAACTGGGGCGATATATGGCACCAAGTCAGGTGATTTTGGTAACAACGGCGGAATGGTGAACAAACCCGCTACCGGAATCGGATATCCTGCGGCAGAGCTGTATGCCCAACCAACAACAGGTACCAATACCATCAACAGATACAGCAGATGATGTCCGGCATGAGCGGCTTTAATCATCAGTTGGCTCATACCAGTCAGCGCTGGCGGCCGATGGGTCACCCGCCAGATAATTCTCAACACGATCAGAAATAAGCTGATGGTAGCAATCGACTTATGTAAGGTGATGGTTTCACTTTTCTGCAGGTCATGTGCAGCATCAATACCGTAAGACAAAAACAGCCCTGAATACGCCCCGATTGCCATTGCCGTTAAAATTACAATCGCCATTGCCCAGTGCAGTACTTTGGCAGTCCCGGTATATGATCTGTTTTGAGTTGCCATGAATAAATCCCTAAAGTTATCAACTAACGACAAATGATAATCTTTTTTAACTAATTTAAATGCCATTTAATCGCAGCAATTAATGCACATTTTCGATAATTTCAACGTATTCTAATAAACCCTATCGATGACACTATCTTTGCTGCTGTCGATAACTACGCCAGATGAATACCCCACCTAATAGGACAAACGGAATGCTCAACCACTGACCAACACTCATTAAGTCCGCAGCATAGGCTGCCTGTGGTGTTTTGACATATTCCAGGAGGAAACGGCTACCAAAAACCAACACCATAAAGATGCCGAAGCTGAAGCCACGTTTAGGGAAACCATTGCGACGATAAAGCGTTAACAACAGGATAAAGATCAACAGGTAGCTAGCGGCTTCATAAAGTTGCACCGGGTGTCTTGGTAAATTATCGATCCGTTCGAACACCACGCCCCAGTGACCATGAGTCGGCAATCCGACAATTTCAGAATTCATAAAATTGCCGAGACGGATAAAACAGGCAGTAAGTGCAGTAGGCACCACTAGCCGATCTAATAACCACAGCAACTCAATTTGAGGATGTTTTCGCACAAATAACCAAATCGCCAAGATAACGCCAACAGTGCCACCGTGACTGGCTAAACCGCCACGCCAAATTTTTATAATCTCAAGAGGATGGGAGAAATAAAACACGGGATCGTAAAAGATAACATGCCCCAAACGAGCACCAATGATGGCGCCAGCAAAGATATACAGCAGCAGATTATCCAGCGGTTCAGTGTCAAAACCTTCCCGCACACAGATCCATTGCATCAACCGATAACCGAGCAAAAAGCCCCCACAAACAGCAGGCCATACCAATGCACCGCCACCGGGCCCAGATGTATTAAAATCGGGTTAACATTCCAGTAAATCATTGTTGTTCAGCGAAATGATGTTTGCATCAGAGAGTAACATAAATGCGTCAACACACGTAGATCCTCGATAGATATCTCCGATCCGGTACACGCATCTTGGCATTACGCCCAGCGCTGGAGTCTGGAAAATACGGATGATAGACTTGGGCCAAATTTATTCACCATAGGTTCCATCAGTGCCCTCCTCCAGCCAGCCTAAACTTTCTCCTACCAAGGCGTTGTTATCTTTGCTGATCGGCGTAGCCATTATCTTTGCCGTGTTACAGTATCGACGCCCGGCCCAGCTACAAAAAGTGGAGGGATATGCTCAAGGCACGACTTATCACATCAGTTGGTGGTCAGAAAGTCATTCCAACGCAGGATATTGAACAGCAGTTCAATACTGCATTGGCGCAGATAGACGCGGAGTTTTCCACTTACCGCGATGATTCCTATATTTCCAAATTCAACCACAGTAGCTCGACCGACTGGCAAGCAGCATCGGCAGACTTCCTGCAATTACTGACAATTGCCAAGGAGATCAATCATAAAACTGGCGGTTGCTATGATCCAACCATAGGGCCACTGTTCAATTTATGGGGTTTCCAGAAAGATAAGTTTAATCTCCCGTCTGCTGCCGATATTGAGGCAACACAAGCCGAAATAGGCATAGATAAAGTGGAAATGGATAGCGCAGGTCAGCGTATTCGCAAAACGCTACCGGGGTTGCAGTTAAACTTCTCTTCTATGGGAGAAGGCTACAGTATCAGCAAGTTATCCGCCGTGTTAGAGCGTCATAACATCAGCAACTATCTGGTGGAGTTTGGCGGTGACATGAAGATCCGCGGCCACAAACCCGATGGTAAAAAATGGCGGATTGCTATCGATCGCCCAGACAGAAAGGATAGCGAACGGCAACCCTACAGCATTATCACGATCAATGATGAAACCGGAGTAACCCTCGATACTTCCGGCACCTATCGGCATCACTTTGATGAGAATGGCAAAGAGTACTCCCATATTCTTGATCCGCGCACCGGGGCACCAGTGACTCACAATCTGGTATCCGCCTCTGTTTTTGGCAAAGATCCCAGAGTCAGTGACGCTTGGGCAACCGCCATGTTGTGTCTGGGGCCTGATGCAGGGCAAAGCATTGCGAAGGAACAACAGTTGGAAGTGTTTTTTATTGAGCAGAGACAAGACACATTCCACAATGCACAAAGCGCGGCCTTAGCCACCAGCAAGCGGGTGAGTTTTGAAAACTGATCGGGGAAATGCCAATCAGTAACAAAATAGCCAGCGTTCCATCGATAGCAGTCAAGTAAACGCCAGCCGAAAAGTGGTTTGTTATAGGCTCCGCAAGGAGCCTATTGCTTATCTAACACCGCATTGTCTTTGCCATCACCCAAATTTCTAGCCAGTTTTACCGTAGGGCTAAGTCAGCCTTGGGGCTCCACTGCGAGATAAGCGCAAGACAGTGAGACTCAACACAGCGGCAGCGCCAACGGCTTGAGCTCGTTGCTGCTGGCTAACAACAAACTGTCTTGTTCAGGGCGATGACAAGCGCACGATGCACTGCAATTATCGCGATTAACCCAGTTACCCCTATTCCAGCACAATTCAATCGACAGCGTCATTTGGCCTAAACACTGACAGGTTTAACGGCTGCGGATGACCCAACCAAGAGATACGCTGGGTATGGTCACTGTAATGATCCCCAGTCACCGCATGGATCATCACGGAGAGCCCTTTACGGTGCTGTTCCATCCAAGGCACAAACTGGGGGAATTCATCCTGAGTAAATGCGGTCTCGAAACTCCAACACAGATGTGGGCCAACTAGGCGAGTATTAAATGGCCCAACGGGTAATCCTAAGTCATGACAAATGGTATAACGCAGCTCCGCCGCAAATTCTTGCGACGTTTCATCAAAGTAGAGATGAGCGTGATAATGGGCAAACTCATTAGCCGGAATTGTCATAACGACTCCTTATTGCTGGAACTGCGCACCCAGTCTTTACGCTTATATATCATTTTTCAGGCGCTTAAGAGATTAAAGCGCAAGTTTTACAATAAAGCATGCTGATATTTCTCAGTTCTGCAGTAGAAAATCACACAGTGACCAAATTTCTTTGAAACAAACAGCAACACTTAAGCCCCTCTGATGCCGAGTTTATGCCTTTAAAAGCGTTTTTCCGCCGTGTATGTTGTATCAGTTGCCGCTGATACTGGCGTCGATACCAACGACCCTCAATGATAAAGGTCAAAAATCCAGCCACAGCGCCGGAACTAACAATAATTTTTTTGCCGGACACCGGCACTGAAAAGAGGCGCCGAAACTAGCGCCCGATAAAAAGAAGAAAGGAGCTCCCAGTGAACAATTCTGCCGTCAAGGCCGCTGTCCTCAGCGCGCTGATGGGTGCGGCCGGGTCCGCTTTTGCCGAGATCCCGGCCCCCGTGGATCAAGCCTACCCAGGTACC
This sequence comes from Shewanella dokdonensis, assembly GCF_018394335.1. Classification (NCBI taxonomy): domain Bacteria; kingdom Pseudomonadati; phylum Pseudomonadota; class Gammaproteobacteria; order Alteromonadales; family Shewanellaceae; genus Shewanella; species Shewanella dokdonensis. The sequence goes on from NZ_CP074572.1 coordinate 856,010, forward strand.
CTGAAACTCAAGGTGGACGCCACCGACCTGTCACACCGCATTTTTAATATCAGCGAAGTGATCCCCGCTAAACCTGGCCCACTAACGCTGCTGTATCCGTCATGGATCCCGGGACATCACTCGCCCACAGGCCCTATCGATAAAGCCGCCGGTTTTGAATTCAAAGCCAATGGTAAGGTACTACAGTGGCAACGAGATCCAGGTAATGTCTACGCCTTCCATATCGATGTACCTCAAGGTGCTAACAGTGTTGAAGTGAGTTTTAAATTTTTGTCACCGCAAGATCGCAGCCAAGGGCGCGTAGTGATGACCCCTGAAATGCTCAACCTGCAATGGAACACTGTGGCGCTGTATCCAGCGGGCTATTACACCCGGCAGATTAAGGTAGATTCCTGTGTCACACTGCCGCAAGACTGGCACTATGCCACCGCACTGGAAGACAGTAATCACAAAGGCAGCAGCTACTGCTTTAAGACCATCGACTTTGAGAATCTGGTCGATTCTCCCATGTTTGCGGGTAAGTATTACAAGCGAGTAGATCTGAATCCCGGAGCGGACACCCCGGTACATCTCAACGTATTTGCCGATAAGGCCAAAGATCTAGAAATCAGCGATGAAGGGCTCAAGGCGCACCAAGCGCTGGTACAGCAGATGTACAAGCTCTATGGTGCCCACCACTACAATCACTATGACTTTTTGCTGGCACTGACCGACAAACTTGGTGGTATCGGTCTGGAGCATCACCGTTCCAGCGAAAACAGTGGCAAGCAAGACTACTTTACCAAATGGGATAAATCCTGGTTAGGTCGTGACCTACTGGCGCACGAATTCAACCATTCTTGGGATGGCAAATACCGCCGCCCAGCCGAATTATGGACCCCCACCTACAACCAAGTGAAGAAAGATCACGGCTTGTGGGTCTATGAAGGACAGACACAATTCTGGGGTTATATCGTGGCAGCGCGTTCTGGGCTGTGGAGCCACGACAACGCCATGGATATGCTAGCGCTGCTGGGGGCAACGTACGATAAAGGTCGCCCAGGCATGAAATGGCGCACCATTCTGGATACCACCAACGATCCGACCATTGCCCAGCGCTCACCACTGGCGTTTCGTAACTATCAGATGAGTGAAGATTATTACCAAGGCGGACAGCTAATTTGGTACGCCGTTGACGCCAAATTACGTAATCTCTCTGGTGATAAAAAATCCCTTAATGACTTTGCCAAAGCCTTCTTTGGTGTGCATCCAGGAGCCTGGGATATCAACACTTATACGTTTGATGATGTTGTGGCAACGCTTGATGGTATCCAGAAATACGACTGGACCAGTTTTATCAATGCGCGGCTGAAAGGCCATGTCAATCTGTCTGACTCATTGAAAGATCAAGGCTGGAAGCTGGAGTATAACGACACCCCATCAGCAGCAGTGAAAGGGATGGAAGATCGCTATAAACGCTTTGATTTTACCTATTCCTTAGGCTTTTCTGTCAACAAGGACGGCAAGCTACAGGACGTGTTATGGGATAGCCCCGCGTTTAATGCTGGTTTATCACCTAGCATGACCTTAATTGCCGTCAACGGTGAAGCCTACAAAGCGGAATATCTAAAAGATGCCATTACCGCAGCCAAAACCAGCAAAGCGCCGGTAGAACTGCTGGTTAAAGAGTTTGATCAGTACAAGACCATCAGCATCGACTATCACGGTGGCCTGATGTACCCGCATCTGGTACGGATTGAAAGCCAACCCGACTACCTGAGTGAAATATTAAAAGCCTTGTAAACTAGTGCAAAACGCCCGGATTTTCCGGGCGTTTTATTAGCTCGAACACTTATTCATCCGCGTACAATACCTGATTGCGGCCATTTTCTTTGGCTCGATAAAGGGCGGTATCTGCTCGTTTGACCACTTCGGATAGGTCTTCCTCCAACCTTGCCTCGGCCACGCCACAACTGAGGGTGATCTGGAAAGTGCCGGTGCCGGCATTAAAATCCAGTGCCATAGTGCTCTGGCGGATACGGTCAGCCAATCCCCAGGCTTTCTCGCGGTTACAGTTCCCCAGCAGCAATACAAACTCTTCACCGCCCCAGCGACACACGGCATCCGCGTAACGGGTCTGGGAACGCAACTCTTTAACGAGGCGCTTCAGCACCAGATCCCCCATATCATGCCCATATTTATCGTTAACCGTCTTGAAATAATCGACATCAAAAACCAGTACGGATAGCGGCTGATGCTGGTGTCGACATTGCTCTAGCAATAACTCGTAAAACTCCTCACAAGTCTGTCGATTCATCGCTTTCGTTAACGGATCCAAGGCCGCTTGCGCCGCGAGTTTGCGCTGATAACGCCCTTGGGTCAGCAGGCTGAGTCCCAACACCAGCAAGGTGACGATGGCGGCGACGGCCAGATTGATCATAAAGGTACGAAATACAGCTCTCTGTGCTGGCGCGGCGTGTTCTTCAACCACGAGATACCAGTTAAATTCTGGCACTAACCGTGCGTTAACATAGACTTTTTCATCACCGCTTTGATAGTGAAAACTACCCGATGGGGCAGACAATAAACGCAATGCCACTTGCTGCATGCCCGGCATCTGCTGCAAGGTGTCAGCCCCGGTAAAATCATCCCCATGCAACACCACCTTGCCCTGTTGGTCGACAAAATAGATAGTACGCTGGTAGCGTTTTTCGTAGAGGTTGATCAGTTCGCCGACTTTATTGACCGACAGGCCAACCCCGGTAACCCCAATCAGTTGCTGGTGATAGTCATAAACTTTGTGGTCGATATAAATGTCCATCTCGCCGGGACGTTCTGCATCTGGCCCCACAGTTACCAGATAAGGCTGAGAGGCTGGCAAAGCTTTAACTTGTTGATACCATTCATAACGATGACTCTGTTCATCAATAATATGGTCCGCTGCATCCGGCAGGTAATAACGACGACTTTTATCTAAGACAAAGAAAGAGATAATGGTGCCAAAACGGCGATCTATCTCCTGTAGATAACGCTGCATTGGCTCTTTCGGCGGCGAAGGTTGTAGTGCCCAATCTCGCACAAAGGTGTCATGCGCCATCAAGGTCGCCACAAAAATAGGTTGCACCAGATCCCGCTGGATCTGTGAATAGACATTATCACTGGTAAGTGGCAGTGAATTTTGCTCAATCTGGTGCGATATCGATTGCTGCGCTACATGGTAACTGCTCCAGCTCATCACAAAAAACACTAGAAATAACAAGCCACTGAACAACCACAGCATTTTGCTACGAACATGCGCCAGTGGCTGGGGTCTTCTCAACATAAAGCTCTCCACGGGTTAAAACCAGCATCAATCCGCTGACGCAAGTATGACTAAAAGTCGGATAAGACAAATTTAAAGCGCAGAATATTATCAACTTATTTCTAATACACCCAGAAAAAACCACGGTAGTTCCCCCTAGGGCGGATTGGCAGCCATCATCACAATTTAGTAAACTGCCGCCAATCGACAATACAGAGAGTAACTATGGCTCAGTTTGTATATAGCATGCTCAGGGTTGGCAAAGTGGTGCCGCCCAAGAAGCAAATTCTCAAAGACATCTCTTTGAGCTTCTTCCCCGGTGCCAAAATCGGTGTTCTGGGTCTGAACGGTTCTGGTAAATCCTCGCTGCTGCGTATTATGGCTGGCGTGGATAAGGAATTCGATGGTGAAGCCAGGCCAATGCCGGGGCTGAAAATCGGTTATCTGCCACAAGAGCCACAACTTGATCCTCAAAAAACCGTGCGCGAGACCATTGAAGAAGCGGTAAGCGATGCCAAAAATGCGCTAACGCGTTTGGATGAAGTATACGCCGCCTATGCCGAACCAGATGCCGATTTTGATGCGCTGGCCAAAGAACAGGGTGAGCTGGAAGCCATCATTCAAGCTCAGGATGCTCATAATCTGGACAACATTCTGGAACGTGCCGCCGATGCGCTACGTTTGCCCGCATGGGATGCCAAAATTGAAGTGCTCTCCGGGGGCGAACGTCGCCGCGTAGCTATCTGTCGGCTGCTGCTGGAAAAACCCGAAATGTTGCTGCTGGACGAACCCACCAACCATTTGGATGCGGAATCCGTTGCCTGGCTGGAGCAGTTCCTGCACGAGTATCCCGGCACTGTGGTTGCCATCACCCATGACCGCTATTTCCTCGACAACGCCGCTGGCTGGATCTTGGAACTTGACCGCGGTGAAGGCATCCCATGGCAAGGCAACTATTCCTCTTGGTTGGAGCAGAAAGATCAGCGTCTGCAACAGGAAGCCGCTAGCGAAAGCGCGCGCCAGAAAACCATCGCCAAAGAACTGGAATGGGTGCGTCAGGGAGCCAAAGGCCGCCAATCAAAAGGTAAGGCTCGACTGTCTCGCTTTGAAGAGCTGAACAGTCAGGAATTCCAGCGCCGTAATGAAACCAACGAACTGTTTATTCCACCTGGCCCACGTTTGGGTGACAAAGTGATTGAAGTGCGTCACCTCACCAAGAGCTTTGGCGATCGGGTGCTGATTGACGATCTGTCGTTTACCGTGCCTAAAGGCGCCATCGTGGGCATTATCGGCCCTAACGGTGCTGGTAAATCGACCTTATTTAAGATGCTCACCGGCGCCGAAACACCCGATAAGGGTGAAGTAGAAGTTGGTGATACTGTACAGATTGCCTCGGTTGAACAGTTCCGTGACTCGATGAACGACAAAAACACCATCTGGCAGGAGATCTCCGGCGGTCAAGACATCATGCGCATCAATGGCTTGGAAATCCCTAGCCGGGCTTATGTTGGCCGTTTCAACTTCCGTGGTGGCGATCAGCAAAAGGTGATTGGGACTTTGTCTGGCGGTGAACGTAACCGCGTGCATCTGGCAAAATTGCTGCAATCGGGTGGGAACGTCTTGCTGCTCGACGAACCGACTAACGATCTGGACGTCGAAACCTTGCGCGCCCTAGAAGAAGCATTATTGGCATTCCCAGGTTGCGCCATGGTGATCTCCCATGACCGCTGGTTCCTTGACCGTATCTGTACCCATATTCTGGATTACCGTGACGAAGGGAAAGTGAACTTCTACGAAGGCAACTACAGCGAATATTCCAGCTGGCTAAAAGACAATTTCGGTGCCGATGTAATTGCGCCGCACCGGCTGAAGTACAAACGGATGACGAAATAGCCGACCAGCAAGCTCAAGATAAAGCAGGCGGGGACTAGCGCCTGCTTTTCACTCCCGTTTCAAAGTGCTTAAATGCAACCATTCTGTTAGTAATCCAGAGCATTTGTTTACACTTTTTCCCCAGTCAGCACTTAGTTTTTAACCTTCCCTCACCTAAAATGGCTGACATTATCCGGGGGCGGATATACAACCGTAGCAGTACTGATCCTATGAAAAAACTTATCTTCACTATCGTGATAGTCGGCTTGTGTGCCGCTGGCATTTACCGCTGGCAAACTGCCATACCTGAACCAGCAACACACAACGCCAAGGATAGAGTTATCCCGGTAGTCACCGCTGCGGTGGTGGATAAAGAGTTAGCATCAGACATCAAACTGGTAGGCAAACTCAGTGCAGAACATTCGGTGTATATTGCGCCACAAGTTGCGGGCAAAGTGGAAACCATTGCGGTACGTTCCAATCAGCAAGTGATAACTGGTCAGTTGTTAGTGGCATTAGAAGATGCCAAAGCCGCGGCAGCAGTGATGGAAGCAGAAGCCTATCTTGCGGATGAAAAACGCAAGTTGGGCGAATATGAAAAACTGGCTCACAGTGATGCCATCACACAAACGGAGATTGATGCCCAGCGCGCCAGTGTTGATATTGCCTCTGCCCGATTGGCCTCGACTAGAGCTGACTTGTCTTATCATCACATCAAAGCGCCGTTTAATGGCATCGTCGGGCTGGTGGATTTCAGTCGCGGCAAGATGGTAAGCCAGGGCGACACACTGCTGTCACTGGATGATCTGAGCGTACTGCGGCTCGATCTGCAAGTGCCAGAAGCCCATCTGTCACAGTTAAGCTTAGGTATGGAAGTCTCCGCCAGCAGTGGCGCCTGGCCTGGCGAAGCGTTTGCTGGCAAAGTCGTGGCGATTGACCCGCGCATCAACGAAGAAACCCTTAATGTGCGCACCCGGGTGCAATTTGAAAATCCACACAATAAACTGCGCCCAGGCATGATGCTTGAGGCGATCATGAGTTTTCCCCGTGCATCAACCTGTGATCCCGGTACAGGCACTGGAATATTCAGGCACCAAACGGTTTGTTTACAAAGTGGATGATAAGCAGATAGCTCACCGCACCGAAGTCCATTTAGGTGCCCGCGTGGACAACCTGGTATTGATCACCGATGGGCTACAAGCTGGCGATGAGATTGTGGTGCAGGGATTGGTTAATATCCGCGATGGCATGCAGGTAAAACCACTGAAAACAGCACCAGCAAACCCAGAAGCTCACCAAACCGCAAAACAGGAGCCAAGCGATGCTGCTCTCTGATGTGTCGGTCAAGCGCCCAATTGTGGCCATAGTGTTGAGCTTATTGCTGTGTGTTTTTGGCTTGGTCTCTTTCAGTAAACTGTCGGTGCGCGAAATGCCCGACGTAGAAAAACCCGTTGTCAGCATCCGCACCACGTACACAGGTGCCAGTGCCTCCATCATGGAAAGCCAAGTCACCAAGAATATTGAAGATCAGCTAACGGGTATCAGCGGTATCGATCAAATCACCTCGGTCAGTCGTAACGGTTCATCCCGCATTACCGTGAATTTCAAACTCGGCTGGAATATCACCGAAGGTGTCAGTGATGTCCGTGATGCCGTCGCCAGAGCACAACGGCGCTTACCTGAAGAAGCACAAGATCCGATTGTCTATAAGGATAATGGCAATGGCGATCCGGCCGTTTATGTCGATTTAAGTTCTACCGAGATGGATCGCACCCAACTCACCGATTATTCACGCCGCGTCTTAGAAGACAAATTCAACCTGATCAGTGGCGTCAGCTCGATCAATATCTCCGGCGGCCTTACGCAGGTGATGTACGTCAAGCTCAAACCTGAAGAGATGGCTGGCCGCGGCATCACGGTCAATGATGTGATCACCGCGCTGAACAATGAAAATATGGAGTCACCCGGAGGGCAGATCCGCAACGATGCCACCACTATGACGGTTCGTACCGCGCGCCTGTATCTGCATCCTGAGGATTTTGACTATCTGCAAGTGCGTACCGCCAGCGATGGCACACCTATCTATTTGAAAGATATCGCCGATGTCTACATTGGCGCACAAAATGAAAACTCGACATACAAGAGTAACGGTATCGCGAATATCAGCTTAGGCATTATTCCGCAGTCCGATGCTAACCCGCTTGAAGTGGCTAAAGCCGTCATCCATCAGGTTGAGCAGTTACAGCCGTTTCTTCCCAAGGGCACACAGTTGAAAATCGGCTACGATGCTACCGTATTTATCGACCAGGCGATTGATGAGGTATACAGCACCTTATATATCACCGGCGCCTTAGTGGTACTGGTGCTGTATATCTTTATTGGGCAAGTGCGGGCCACGCTGATCCCGGCGGTGACTGTACCCGTGTCGTTGATTTCGGCGTTTATGGTGGCGTATTTCATGGGTTTTTCCATCAATCTGCTGACCTTGATGGCGCTGATCCTAGCGATTGGGCTGGTGGTAGATGATGCCATTGTGGTGGTAGAGAATATTTTTCACCACATAGAAGGGGTGAAACGCCATTGGTAGCGGCGTACAAAGGCACCCGTGAAGTGGGCTTTGCCGTTATCGCCACCACCGCCGTGTTGGTAATGGTATTTCTGCCTATCTCCTTTATGGAAGGGATGGTGGGGCTGTTATTTACCGAATTTTCAGTATTGCTGGCGGTTGCGGTGGTGTTCTCATCCATTGTGGCCTTAACACTCACCCCGGTATTAGCCAGTAAGTTACTCAAAGCCAATGAAAAATCCAATGCTCTTAATCGACTGTTGGACTGCATATTCCGGAATCTGGAGCGCTACTACCGTAGTGCGGTGCAATTCTCTATCAACCACAAAGTGGCGGCACCATTGGTGATTCTGGCGTGTATTGCGGGCAGTTATCTGCTGATGCAAAGAGTACCGTCGCAACTGGCGCCCATGGAAGATCGCGGGGTGATATATGCCTTTGTTAAAGGGGCCGAAGGTACCAGTTACAACCGCATGTCTGCCAACATGGACATTGTACAGAATCGACTGATGCCATTGTTACATCAAGGGATACTGAAATCTTTCAGCATCCAAGCGCCAGCATTTGGGGGCGCGCGGGCGACCAGACGGGTTTTGTTATCATGCGACTACCTGACTGGGGACAACGACAACTGAATGCCCAGCAGATCCTAGAAATAGTGACGCAAGCATTGCAAGAGATCCCCGATATTATGATACGTCCGATGTTGCCGGGCTTTCGCGGAGGCTCCAGTGAGCCAGTAAAATTTGTGATTGGCGGCTCCGATTACAAGGAGCTGTTCAAGTGGGCGCAGTTGCTACAACAACAAGCCAACAATAGCGGCATCATGAACGGTGCAGACTTAGATTATGCTGAAACCACACCAGAGCTCTTGGTCACAGTTAATCGCCAGCGGGCCGCCGAATTGGGGATTAGCGTCTCGGATGTCTCCGACACGCTGGAAGTGATGCTCGGAGGCCGCACCCAAACCACCTATGTGGAACGCGGCGAAGAGTATGACGTTTACTTGCGCGGTGACGAAAATCATTTCAACAGCATGACAGATTTGAGCAAGATCTACGTGCGTACCGCCAAGGGCCAGCTAGTGACACTCGATAGCGTCGCCCATGTGGAAGAAGAAGCGTCAGCGCAACGCCTGAGTCATACCGATAAAAAGAAATCCATTACGCTGAGTGCCAACCTTGAGAGTGGACATACCTTGGGTGAAGCCCTGACGTTCTTGGATCACAAGGCGATAGAACTGTTACCTGGTGATATCAGTATCAGCTATTCCGGTGAATCAAAAGATTTCAAAGAGAATCAGAGCAGTGTGTTGGTGGTATTTGGCTTAGCATTATTGGTTGCCTATCTGGTACTCGCTGCGCAATTTGAGAGTTTTATCAATCCACTGGTGGTGATGTTTACCGTGCCCATGGGCGTATTTGGCGGTTTTCTGGGGTTATGGTTAACCCAGCAAGGGCTTAACATCTACAGCCAGATTGGCATGATCATGCTGATCGGTATGGTTACTAAAAACGGTATCCTGATTGTGGAGTTTGCCAATCAATTGCGTGATCGCGGCCTGAGATTTGAGCAAGCGATTATTGATGCGTCGGCACGGCGACTACGGCCGATTCTGATGACAGCCTTTACCACGCTGGTAGGCGCCATCCCATTGATCCTTGCTAGCGGTGCCGGAGCGGAAAGCCGCCGCGCCGTGGGCACAGTAGTGTTCTTCGGCATGGCCTTTGCCACCTTGGTAACACTGTTTGTCATTCCGGCCATGTATCGCTTGTTGTCTTACAACACTAAATCACCCGGTTGGGTTGAAGCCCAGCTTAACGAAGCCTTGGCTAAACAACAGGCTGAGCAACCGTAAAACGCCAAAAGGATGCAGTAGCATCCTTTTTAATCATCAGCTTGCCGGCTGTATCTGCGGCAAGCTGTTAAGTTGTAAGCTTTTTCCGTGATACGCCAGCTCAGCACCACGCATCGGGTTAGCAAACAACTGCCCTTGTAGCAGATCTGCCCCCATACGCCGTAACAGCTCGCGCTGACGGGTATCTTCAACACCTTCTACCGTCACCCGATAGCCAAGATGATGAGCCATTTCAATGGTGGTACACACGATACGTTGCGCCCGGAGATCCAACAGTAAGTCGTCAACAAAGGCCTTATCTATCTTGATCTCGTCCACTGGCAAGTCTTTCAGATAGGCGAGCGACGAGTGCCCGGTTCCAAAGTCGTCAATGGCAACCTCAATGCCCATCTGCCGCAACTGTTGTAACTTATCACGGGTACCACTGAGATTAGCGATCAACACACCCTCGGTTATTTCTAACGCTAGCACTTCAGCAGGCAACTGATATTGTTTCAGTTTATCGCAAATACAGGCCACAACATCCTGTTCAAAATCACTGCCTGCAAGGTTTATTGCCACGCGCACATCAACGCCATGCGCCCGCCACTGCTGCTGTTGCTGCAATACTTTTTCCACCACCCAGTGGCTGACTAAAGAAATCATGCCCGCGCATTCCGCCAGAGGAATAAATTCCGCCGGTGACACGACACCCAACTGAGGATGTTCCCAGCGCAGCAGTGCTTCTACCTGGGTACATTTGCCTGAGTGCAAACTCTCTTTAGGTTGGTAAACCAGATATAACTGATTGCTTTGTAAAGCTTTAGGCAAACTGTGAATAATCTGCATTTCCCGCAGATGCAGGCTGTCATCTCCAGCCTCATAAGCGGCAATGCCATTACGACTGTTACGCGCTTTTTAAGTGCTAAATCAACGCGTTTCAGCATCAGACTGGTATCGGCATGATGTGAGTCCAGTTGCAGATAGCCAACCCTGACCTTGAGACCAATGGGAGTTTTATCCATCTGATAAGGCCGCTGCAACTCCTGCTGCAACGTCTCCAGCGCAGCAGTATTTAGCGGCTGCTCGTAAAACAGCAAAAACTCATCACCGTCCATACGTACTACAAAGCGTGGTTGCGGCATGCTCTGGCGTAAGCGGGCGGCATATCCCTGTAAGATCTTGTCGCCAGCACTGAAACCAAACAGATCATTGACCAGGCGAAAACGGTCAATATCCAACATCACCAGGGTACCGCGAGTGACCGGCATTAACGGGGTAATGGCGCGTTTGAACCATTGACGGTTGGGTAATCCGGTCAGAGGATCTATGCCGATATTAGAGGGCAACTGTCGTAACAGGGATTTAATAACCAGATACAGTGGCACAGCCCGTTCGGGCACAGTGGAGATTTCCAGCGGTTGTCGATGTTCGACCTGAAAACGCAGGTCTTCAGCTAACTTCGCCACAAAGGACTTAAGTCGCCGATAACGTATCCATATTATGGCTCCTGCCAACACACTGATGGTCAACAATCCTATCAACCCAAAGATCATCTGCTATCCCCAACCCACCAAACACCGAAAGATGTGGTTTGACATTTATGACATGCTACGCAGCATACCGTATTTAAGGCTAATCGTAACTGGCTTTTATTGAATGAAAATGTTCTAAAAATTCATCACTTGCAAGGTCTTCTGGGGTCACAGGCAAGCCTTTGTTGATAAACACATCTAGGCGCTGCTGCAACTCAGGCCCAGCGCGTAACTCTCCGACATAAAAGGCGGCTGCCCGGATAAAATCCAAATAAGTCACCGCTTCCGGCAGGTAATGCAGATCGGCCCAGCGCTCCACCACTTCCGTCACTTCTGGGGTAAACGCCCAACTGTTCAGTACGGCCCGGCCAATTGGCCCTTGTAACTTACGCACCAAGGCACGTAACTGCTCAATACTGCAAAACAGTTCTGGGTGAGATTCGGCTTCGGTCAGTACCGGCAATGCCCCGATGTTATGCACCAGCCCGGCCAGTGTCAGCGTGTCATAGTTGAGTTGAATTTCTGGATGCTGAGCTTTATACATCAATAACATAGATGCCGCCGCTGCGGTTACCTCAATTGACGTTCCCCAGACTTCATCCATCACTTCCCAGACCATTTCATTGGTGGAGATAAACAGCTGCTCCATGGCGATGGACGTGACGATAGATTTAATTTGGGTCAACCCGATGCGAGTAACGGCCTGGCTGATATTTTCGGCTTTAACACCTCGGCTGTAAAAAGCGCTGTTCGCGACTTTAATGAGCCGGGCAGAAATTGCGGCATCCTGACCGATAACTTCAGCGACCTGCTTCAAACTGGAATCCTGACGCCCCATCACTTCCTGCACCCGAATTGCCACTTCCGGCAGCGTTGGCAGAACCAACGTATCGTATTTTAATTTTTTCAGAAGACTGACCAACAGTTGGTGCTCTGTTGACATGCGCGCCTCAATGTAACCTTGATGTTTAAAATATGTGACTCATTATATCAGCTCCTCTTGTGACAAGGAGTAGAGATCTTTCTGCTCTTAAATATCTGTTGGTATTTGCACAAGTTTTACCCAATCAAGATTTATTAAAAGAATGTTACCAAGAATAGCGCCTTTCTCTAGGCCACCGCTAGTGCAATAAAACCAGAGTAAATTAATCAGTCTTTCATTTGCATCGATTGGCAGATATTCAGTAAAATGCCGCGCCTGCCACGCATTTGTGGCCGCGAACCTTCCATGAGTGAGAGTAAGTTATGTTCAAACCAGAGCTGTTGTCCCCTGCTGGGACCTTGAAAAATATGCGTTATGCCTTTGCTTACGGTGCCGATGCCGTATATGCGGGCCAGCCACGCTACAGCTTGAGAGTACGTAATAACGATTTCAGCATGGAAAATCTGGCGACCGGCATCAATGAAGCACATCAGCTCGGCAAAAAGCTCTATGTGGTCAGCAATATCGCGCCACATAACGCCAAACTGAAAACCTATCTGAAGGACATGGAGCCGGTCATTGCCATGGGGCCAGACGCGTTGATTATGTCTGATCCTGGCCTGATCATGATGGTGCGTGAAGCCTTTCCAGAACAAGTAGTGCATCTGTCAGTGCAAGCAAACGCCATCAACTGGGCCTCAGTAAAATTCTGGGAAAGTCAGGGGATTAAGCGAGTCATTCTGTCACGTGAACTGTCACTGGACGAAATTGAAGAAATTCGCCAGCACTGCCCTGATATTGAACTGGAAGTATTCGTGCATGGGGCGCTGTGTATGGCCTACTCTGGCCGTTGCCTGTTATCCGGTTATATCAACAAACGCGACCCGAATCAGGGCACCTGCACCAATGCTTGCCGCTGGAAGTATGATGTGCATGAAGCCAAACAAAACGATGCAGGCGACATCATTGCCATCAATCCGGTCAATGACGATGCGGTACAAATTGCCACACCGACACTAGGTGACGGCCCAGCAACCGATAAAATCTTCCTGTTACAGGAAGGTAATCGCCCAGGCGAATATATGCCAGCGTTTGAAGACGAACATGGCACCTATATCATGAATTCCAAGGATTTACGCGCAATTCAGCATGTAGAGCGACTGGCTCGTATGGGCGTAGATTCACTGAAAATCGAAGGCCGCACTAAGTCATTTTATTACGTGGCTCGCACCGCACAGTTGTATCGCCAAGCCATCAACGATGCCGCTGCTGGCAACGCCTTTGACCGCAGCCTGATGAAACAACTGGAAGGTTTAGCACACCGCGGTTACACCGAAGGTTTTCTGCGGCGCCATGTACATGATGAGTACCAGAATTACGACTATGGTTACTCCGTCAGTGACAGCCAGCAGTTTGTTGGCGAATTGACCGGGGAGCGTAACGCTAACGGATTGGCCGAAATTGCAGTGAAAAACAAGTTCAGTGTTGGCGATAGCGTTGAGTTGATGACGCCGCAAGGTAACATCAGCCTGACCATCGACTCACTGCATAACCGCAAGGACGAAGCCGTTGATTGTGCCCCGGGCAATGGCCATACTGTTTACTTACCGGTACCGCAGGAAGTGGCACTTGAACACGGTATTTTGCTGCGCAATCTGCCCACAGGTCAGGACACCCGCAATCCGCATAAAGGCGAATAATCGAGATTTACCATGGCGCTGCTGATAGACGATACCTGTATCAACTGTGATATGTGCGAACCTGAATGCCCAAATCAGGCCATCAGCATGGGAGAAGAGATCTATTTTATTGATCCCGAGCGTTGCACTGAGTGTGTCGGTCACTATGACAAGCCAACCTGTGTTTCGGTATGCCCGATCGATTGCATTGATGTTGACCCACAGCGGGTCGAAAGCCCTGACGAGCTGCTACTGAAATATGCTAGATTGACAGGGAAACTTGACGATTAAGCTCGTGCCAGACCGCCAATCAAAGGAGCAACGCATGAAGACAGCATTGTTATTGAGTGCCCTGTTATGGCTCACGGCCTGTGCTGAACTAAAACAAACAGGTAAGGACATCGGCCATGCAACCCGTGATGTGACCACAGAAATTGGCCACACCGCGCGAGATGTTACCAGGGACGTTGGTCATGCCTCCCGCGATGCGGTCAAGTCGGTCAAACAAGAGATACAAAAAGACTAACGCTCGCTTTAAGCTGCGGCGTCGGCAGTTGCACCGTGGGGAACGGGCGGTACTGCCTCGTTGACGTTGACAAACACCATCTTGTCAATGCTAACGATAGGTGCCAGGGTTTGCTTATTGCGCACTTCACAGCGCACGGTAATCGACGTGTGGCCCATACTGATCAGTTCCAAGCCAAATTCAATTACATCCCCTAATTTTGCGGCTGTCATAAAGTTGATTTCAGAGATCAATTTGGTGACATGGTTGCGACTTTTCATCTGACATCCGGCAAATATTGCCGCTTCTTCATCAATCCAACTGAGTAGTTGGCCACCGAAAAGTGAACCCGCGGGATTCAGATGTTCATGCTTAATCAATCGGCGACTGTAATACTTCATGGTGGCGCCTCCACTTGCTAAACCTACATATTGGTAATTTAGCAAATACAACGCCATATTTTTTTATTGATATATTTCAGATGGTTGGATTTTAAAATTGCAGTAAAATGTGCGCTATTGCACCATTTTCAGTCACCCACTGCACCGTAACAGCACCGTTGACGATGGCATGCCAAAGAAAGCAGAAAGGGAGCGCTTGGCACTCCCGATGAAGTTAACAATGCGCTAGGCAGTGTTTAAAAGCAGCGATAGTTTTATGAATGTCAGCAGTCGCAATATCGTTATGCGTCACCAAGCGCAACGATTTGCTAGCACTGATGCAGACACCAGATTCGGCCAGTTGTGTTGTTAGTTGTTGAGGATCGATATGACTGTCCAGTTCGGCAAAGACCATATTGGTTTGTACCAGCGACAGATCCACATTAAGTTCGTCTAATTGTGACAAACCTTCAGCCAACATGCGGGCATTAGCGTGATCGTCAGCCAAGCGCGCCACTTGCTGGGTTAATGCCAACTCGCCAGCGGCCGCCAAAATCCCTGCTTGGCGCATACCACCACCCAACATTTTACGCCACCGCCTAGCCCGCTGAATAAAGTGTTCATCACCTAACAATAGCGAGCCCACTGGCGCGCACAGCCCTTTGACAGGCACAAGGTGGCCGAATCGAAGAACTGCATAATGTCGGCAATCGCCAGCCCCTGAGCCACAGCGGCGTTGGCCACACGAGCACCATCCAGATGGATTTTAAGGCCTTTGGCAAACGCCAGTTGTTGTGCTTCCTGCAAATATTGCTGCGGCAGCACCTTGCCGCCGATAGTGTTTTCTAAACTGATTAAGCGAGTACGCGCAAAATGAAAATCATCGGGTTTGATGGCCGCACTCACATCAGACAACAACAAACTACCATCGGCTTGATTGGCAATCGGCTGCGGCTGGATGCTGCCTAACACTGCCGCACCACCGGCCTCGTATTTGTAATTGTGAGCCTGCTGACCACAAATATATTCATCACCACGATTACAGTGTGACATCAGTGCCAGCAAATTGGCCTGAGTGCCCGATGTTGTAAACAGCGCTTCTTCAAAACCGAGCATCTCTGCCGCCATCTGCTCTAAATGGTTGACGGTCGGATCATCGCCATAAACATCATCACCCACAACGGCGGCAGCCATCGCCGCTCGCATCGCTGCCGTGGGTTGTGTCACTGTATCACTTCTTAAATCAATCATTACCTTATCCGATGAACGCTAGGGGGCACTCTGCCACGCAATAACTGCACAACTGGGAGGCCACTATGCTTTCGCCACATTAACGTTACAAATTCCTATCTAATAATTATTTAAATATAAAAATAATAAAATTAAATCAATATATTAAATACAACACACATTAGATATTTTAATCAATAAATAAAAATATCTCATTTGGATTTTTCTCTAATTTCATTCAGAATGCGCGTTTTCTCATTGCGCAGGACCCCAAATGCAAGATAGCCAATTTGTATTGCTGTTATGGTTTGTTGGCATCATTGCCGAGGCCATGACTGGCGCGCTAGCGGCTGGCAAGCAACGCATGGATCTGTTTGGCGTAGTCATTGTTGGCTGTGCCACCGCCATAGGCGGCGGTACATTACGTGATATGTTGCTGGGGAATTACCCACTTATTTGGGTAGAGAACTGGCATTATCTGTTGGCGATTATGTTGGCATCTTTGCTTACTGTGGTCATTGCCCCGCTAATGCACTATCTGGCAAAACTGTTCCTCGCCATCGACGCCTTAGGCCTAGCCGTGTTTTCTGTAGTCGGTGCACAAAAAACGCTGTTGCTTGGCTTCAGCCCTGCGGTTGCCGTGGTGATGGGGGTCATTACCGGAGTGTTTGGCGGCGTTATCCGCGACATTCTCTGCAATCAGCTGCCCTTGATTTTTCGCAAAGAACTCTATGGGATTGTGGCGATTGTCACCGCGAGTTGCTACGTGATGCTACAACTCCGTGATACTGGTGCTTGGCTCAGCCTTGGTGTCAGTCTTTGGTTAGGTTTCAGTCTGCGGATGCTGGCAATTCGTTTCCATTGGTCAGTGCCAACGTTTCATTATTCCACCGAAGAACACCCCAAATAGCGATGCTATAGACGCCAGCATCTGCTGGCGTTCAGGCGGCTTAAGACTGCTTACTAATCTCCGCCAAGGCGGCTAATGCCTGTTCGTAATCAGGATGGTGACTCACATCTGGCACTAATTCCAGATATTGCAGTTTCCCTTCGGGATCTATGATAAAAATTGAGCGTGCCAGTATTCCCATGTCCTTGATGATAAGGCCATACTTTTCACCAAAGTCACGCCAGACTGAATCTGATAACACTTTGATATTATCTACATTCTCTACCTTGCAAAAACGCTTTTGTGCAAAGGGTAAGTCTTCACTGATACTGAGCATCACTACAGACGCAGCATCAAAATTTGCCACTTCACTGTTAAAACGCTTGGTCTGGAGTGCACAGACGCCAGTATCCAGACTCGGTACCGCGCTGATCAGCACAGTTTTTCCTTTATAGTCACTGAGGCTTATCGGCTGAAACTTGTCATCAACCACTCGAAATCCAGGAGCGACCTGCCCGACTTGTGGCATCTTGCCCAACAGCGACACACTTTTTCCTGCCAAGGTAACTTCCGTTGCCTGCAAACTGCCGCAGACTCCCAGCAAGGTCAAAGCCAATAGTGCAGCATATTTATTCATCATGTCCTCCTTTGACTGAGCTAATGA
Source organism: Shewanella dokdonensis (assembly GCF_018394335.1). Lineage (NCBI taxonomy): Bacteria > Pseudomonadati > Pseudomonadota > Gammaproteobacteria > Alteromonadales > Shewanellaceae > Shewanella > Shewanella dokdonensis. The sequence continues at coordinate 873,369 of NZ_CP074572.1, forward strand.
AAAACCGGCACAAGGCCGGTCTTTCGCAGAACCTGTTACTTGGCAGGCATCTCTTTGATATGAACATCCATCTGTGGATATGGAATTCCAATGCCATTTTCATCCAGTGCCAGTTTGATCTGTTCCATCAGTTCAAAATGCGCTGGCCAATAATCCGCAGCATTGACCCAAGGACGTACAGCAAAGTTAACTGAAGAATCCCCCAACGCTGCCACACCTACGGTATAAGCGGGATCTTTTAGAACCTTGTCGTTACTTTCCAAGATATCGCATAACAATTGCTTGGTTTTACGGATATCGGCATCGTAAGACACACCTATGGTCAAATCCAGACGCCGTTTATCCATCATCGAGTAGTTAACAATACTGCCATTCATAATGGCAGAGTTTGGTACTGTAATTACCTTGTTATCAGGGCTCTTTAAGCGAGTTGCAAATATGGTAATTTCATCCACAACCCCAGCGACACCCGCAGCTTCAATGTAATCACCAACTCGACATGGGCGGAACATTACCAGCAAAACACCAGCCGCAAAATTAGCCAATGAACCCTGTAATGCCAAACCAACAGCCAAACCCGCGGCACCTAATACAGCTACCAGCGAAGCGGTTTGGATCCCCACCTGTCCCAAAGTAGCAATCACGGTAAAGGTAAACACCACAGCCCAGGCCATATTAGCCACAAATGTGGATACCGTTTTGTCAACTTTACGATTGTTCAGCAGACGCTCGGTGAGCTTTTTGGCAACGCCGGAAAAATACTTACCAACGAAGAAAATTACCAGCGCTAGAATAATTTTGAGGCCATATACTGCCACCAATTCCGGCACCTGTTTCATCAACTCTTCGATGTTATCCATTAAAATACTCCCTTTAATATTTACATTCTTACTGACCCAACGTTGCAACCAGCGGCATCCTTGTCTACCTGTGCATCCGTGCAGGATCGCGTAATAAGATAACCTTTTGTGAACAGGCTTGCATCTGGAATTCGTTAACTGACGTGCTACAAAGGCACATAATGATGAGGATCATAGAAAGTGCCATAGAAAAGGCGACCAACGGCCGCCTGTTCTGAGATTAAGCTAATACTTATTTTTCCGGTTTAGGAGGGAAATTAGCCAACACACCAGTTACCGCTTCGTTCATCTTAGCAATGCGTTGCTGCGGTGTTTTATAGTCGCGGATCACGCCATTAGCAGCACCGCGCCAGATAAGCTTGTTGGTCTTCGCGTCAACGAGATCCAGCAGCAAGGTACCAACTTCATACTCTTTTACTTGCGTATTGGTCTGGAATGAACCACCGAAATACCAACGCGGCCCCCAAAACGGACTGTATCCCATACCAGAATTGATACTGTCGACTTTAAAACGCTTATCTGTTTTGGTCAGATAGTTCACCAACACATCCGCATCTTTCTGCGCTACTTTTACATAGCCTTTGCGCACCATCTCGGCATCGACAGCTTCGCGAACACGCTGATCCAGCAATCCATTTAATTGATATTCAGCACCATTCGCCTTAGATGCCGGCACCCAAGCGTAATGTTTGTACTGAGTAAAATTCACCTCGGGGTTGTAATCCCAGCCAGTATCGAGGGAACTACAGCCTCCAAGCAACAACACCAATGCGGCAAAAATCAGTTTTTTCATGGGACTCACCTTTCGCTTCTGCGTTATGGAAACGCAACCCTTCAGTTAAACAGCTTACAATTCAGCGAACTGAACAACAACCGTAAAAAAGTTGCATAGTATTTCAACACTACTTGATCTCCGCTTTATTTTAAATGATAATAATTATCATTACATCATTTAAGGAGGATGATCATGGTTTGGTTTCTAAGTGTCTTCATCATTGCCTTTACTGCTGCTGACTATTCCGACCCGGTTAACATCATCTTCTGAAAACCTCAACATGCCGGGTTTATCATCGCTGGATCTACATAAAGCCTGGCTATTGCTGCCACTCACCATTTTATGCTGGCTCGGCGGACATCTGTTTGCCAACGCCTTCTCATTCTTTAGCCTAGCAGCCGTTGGTTTTGTGGTAACGCCGCTAACGTTACTTATTCCATCGTGGCGCCCTTGGATGTTAGCGAGTGCCCTGTTGTCCATGATATCCGTGTTACTTGGCACCTTGTTGGGCTGAACTTAACTCTCCCTCGTCAATGTCTCTAAATGAGACAACTCATACTGATTTTGTATCCCTGCAAATAAAATCAGTTTTCAGGCCACCCTAGTCGGTGGCTTTTTTTAAGACACAACCACATGCGGTAAACTATAGGTCTGTATAGTAAATCTGTTAGACTGATAACAAGATGATCTCAGGAAATAGTGCCATGAAATCCGACCCCAATGTTACCTTGGTGTACAGTACAGATAAGGGCCGAATCAGCGAAACAGCGCCGTCACCTCAAATTCCGCAAGGCGATGGGATTGTACGTATTCATCGCGACAGTAAAGGACGAAAAGGTAAAGGTGTGGCAGTCATTAGCGGTCTTGCACTGAGTATTGATGAACTCAAAGCCTTGGCACAAAAGCTAAAAAAACAATGCGGTTGTGGCGGCACGGTAAAGGAGTTTACTATCGAAGTTCAGACCGATAATCGGGAACAACTTAAAACCTTGCTGGAAAAGATGGGTTATCAGGTGAAGCTGGCCGGTGGCTGACAAACCTCTAACCAGGAGTCGTTGAATGGACAGTTTGCAAAACCATTTCCTTATCGCTATGCCTTCGCTGAACGACACTTTTTTTGAACGTTCATTGATTTATATCTGTGAGCACGATGCCAAGGGTGCGATGGGATTGATGGTCAACCGCCCGATAGGTTTGGAAGTTCAGGAATTACTGGCGCAACTGGATTTAAAGGAGTCGCCGCAGCTTCTGCCATCGCTGGAAAACCAAGTGCTCATTGGCGGCCCAGTCAATCCTGAGCGCGGTTTCGTATTGCATAGCAACCAGCCACATTGGGCCAACAGTAATCCCGTCAGCGATAACTTAATGTTGACCACATCCCGAGATATTCTGGCGGCCTTGGGCTCGCACAAGGCTCCGGTACACTTTCTGGTTGTGCTGGGTTACGCCGGTTGGAGCCGTAATCAGCTGGAACAAGAGTTAGCAGAAAACTCTTGGCTGACACTGCCTGCCACAGAAGAACTCCTGTTTAACACCCCTTTTGAAGAACGCTGGGAGAAAGCCACCAACTCACTGGGTTTTGATGCCTGGCAGATGTCTGGCGATATAGGTCACGCATGAGCAAAACCGTACTGGGATTTGATTTTGGCACCAAAAGTATTGGGGTAGCGGTCGGTCAGGAGATCACCGCCAGTGCCCAGCCACTATTGTCACTGAAAGCTAATGATGGTGTTCCTGATTGGCAGCAAATCGCCACACTTTTGCAGGAATGGCAGCCAGATCTGGTGGTGGTGGGGTTACCCCTAAACATGGATGGCAGTGAACAGGAAATGACGCAGCGAGCCCGTAAGTTTGCTAATCGCATTCACGGTCGTTTTGGGGTAGCGGTAGTTACTCAGGATGAGCGCCTGACCACTACTGATGCCAAAGCCAGATTATTTGAGCTTGGAGGCTTTAAAGCCTTAGGTAAGAGTAAAGTAGATGCGGTTTCTGCCGTACTGATCATCGAAAGTTTTTTGAGAATCAGTACGACATTTAAGATCAACTGCCGCGCTTGGTAACCAACGGTGCTAATGTGCTGCTGGCGCGGCCTCGGTTGCCAGTAACTTATCAATCGCGTCGTTGAGTTCTTGGCTATCAGGCGTCACTCGAGAGCTAAATTGCTGCACACGCTTGCCGTCACCACTCACCAGATATTTGAAGAAATTCCATTTGGGTGAACCCGCTTTATCATCAAGATAGGCGAATACCGGATTAACATCGCTGCCACGTACCGCGGAAGTTGCCAGCATAGTGAAGGTAACCCCGTAATTGATATAACAGATTTTCGCCGTATCTTTTTCCTGTTTTTCTTCCTGGAAAAAATCATTGGAAGGAAAGCCAAGCACCACCAAGCCCTTATCTTGGTACTTTTTATGTAATGCTTCCAATCCTTTAAATTGTGGAGTGAATCCACAGTGACTGGCCGTATTGACAATCAACACAGGTTTGCCCTGAGTAACAGCGCACAGCTCCACCATCTCCTGAGAATGTAATTTACGCAGTTGCAGATTGAGATAATCAGGACATTGCGCGGCAGTTGCTGATGCCGCCCACAGCAACATCACGGATAAATAGCCTGACAGTTTCATATGCAGATCCTAGTTGTAGATGGATAAGATAGCAGTTTTAGGCTAGCACAAGGCCGATGACCAGAGTTAAAAATAAAGGCCAATATTAATATTCAGACGCGAATGCCAACCATCACTGGCATCATCAATACCAATACCTGGGCCACCCGCGAACCACATGTTTTTACCAGCAATCCAGTCAACATAGCTGTAAAACTTACCGGCGGTTATTGAGCAGCCCGTGACGTTCTGTATGGAGTTGTCCAGACCACGCCCAGATGCCGCAATATGGGTAAAATCGTTATAACAGGTGATATTTGATACCGGCCCCCAATGCACATCCATACTATGAGAAAGGTTAGCGCTCACAACATCCGCCTTGGCTGCCACTTCAAACGGGTAAGCAAACGCTGACATCGCCATCCGTTCATCCGGCATGTCATAATCATAATGGAGATATTGCAACTGGGTTTGCCAACTGTGCCAGTCCATTTGCCAATGGATTGCGGCGGCATATCCGTCACTGTCGCTGCCCGCTGCAGCACCTTCTAGTTGCTGGTAATCAAACCGATTTAACTGCAATGAAGCACCGAGCTTATGGCTGACATTGCCACTGCTGAAACTTCGCTCTATCCTGCCATTGAGTTGCCCGGCTTCCTCATATGGATGCGCAGCTGTTGTGGCAGTATCAAAAGAATAACGTTTAAAGCGGCTGCCATCACCATACTCATCGTTGGCAAAATAGGCTAAATCATAGCGCCAGCCATCCTGTTCGTACTGCCAGTGAATACCAGCATCATAATCGTCTTCAAATCCAAGATAATAAGTGCCGCCGAACCAGAAAGAATGCGAAGCATAAGGCAACAGGCCAAAAGGCACTTGGGTTACCCCAATTTTCACACTGGACTGTTCAGAAAACTTATAGCCCATCCACGCGTGATGAATAACGTCTTGATCTTGATACCAGCGATACTGTGCCGAGGCAAATAACTGCCCGTCGTCATAATTAACATCGGCACGAAACAGCTCAAACTCAAACTTGGCATTGTTATCGTAATCTTTCCAGCCATAGTTAAGACGCACAGCACCACCGATATCCAGCGCCTCGGAAACAGGCACAGCCAACACCGGAAAGGTAACCCCCAAGCTGGCAACCACAGCCCATAGTTTTTTGCTAATTTTCATCCTTTCCTCCGTTTTATATAAAAAATGGCGCAGGATCCTAACAAAAAATCATTTAAAATTCGAATTACATACAAAAAATAAAATATGCCAAGCAAAGTACCGCCTGCAACCACAGTTGCTACTCAATCCATATCCAGCGTCACACCTTCCATGGAACCCGCCGACCCAGTCGTGCCACTTTGCAGTTTGATCATCAGGCGCAAATCGTTGGGCGAATCGGCATGGCGTAAGGCTTCGGCATAGGTGATCTCGCCATCATTAAATAACTTAAACAACGCCTGGTCGAAGGTTTGCATACCCTGCTCATTCGATTTCGCCATAGTTTCTTTCAGCAGATGTAACTCATTGTTTTGAATGATACTGGCAACGCGAGGCGTGTTGATGAGGATTTCAATGGCGGCGCGGCGGCCGCTACCATCCGCCTTGGGGATCAATTGCTGCGCCACAATGCCACGTAAATTCAAAGACAAATCAAATAACAATTGCCGATGCTTACTTTCCGGCACCAAGTGCATTATGCGATCCAGCGCCTGGTTGGCATTATTGGCGTGCAAGGTAGCCATACACAGGTGGCCGGTTTCAGCGAAAGATAGTGCAAACTCCATGGTTTCCTGACTACGGATTTCGCCAATAAGAATCACGTCTGGCGCCTGTCGCAACGAACTTTTCAGTGCCGCATCAAAAGATTCGGTATCAATGCCAACTTCGCGCTGGGTAATAATGCTCTTGCGATGCTGATGCACAAATTCGATGGGGTCTTCAATAGTCAGGATATGGCCTTTGGAATTTTCATTACGGTAGCCAATCAGTGCTGCCAGCGAGGTAGATTTACCCGTACCAGTACCACCGACCATGATCACCAGCCCCCGTTTACTCATCACCAGATCTCTGAGAATGGCGGGTAAACTGAGTTCTTCCATGGTGGGGATACGGATTTCAATGCGCCGCATTACACAGCCTGCGGCTTCTCGCTGCCAGAAAGCGCTGACACGGAAGCGCCCTAAGCCTTTAACGCCAATCGCAAAATTACATTCCTTGCTGTCATGAAACGCCTTTTTGTTTTCCGGCGTCATCAATGACTCTACAAATTCCAGCGCCTGCTCTTGGTTAAACGGATTCTCGGCTAATGGCCGCAGCTCCCCATCTACCTTGGCGCTTGGCGGGAACCCCGCCGTTACAAACAGGTCGGAGGCTTTACGCGCTACCATTTCCTCAAGAAAAGGTCTGACGTCCATCCCAGCTCCTTACAGATTTAGTTGTTTGTTAGAACTCTTAGATAGCGCATCTTCACGGGTGATCACCCCACGAGCCACCAGATGTTGCAGGCTCTGCTCCAGTGTCTGCATGCCGTGCGCCATCCCCGTCTGAATGGCGGAATACATCTGCGCCACTTTATCCTCACGAATGAGGTTACGGATAGCGGGCGTCCCCATCATGATCTCGTGAGCCGCGACCCGGCCACCACCGATTTTCTTGATCAAGGTCTGTGAAATTACCGCCTGCAAGGATTCAGACAACATGGTGCGCACCATATCTTTTTCACCCGATGGGAACACGTCAACCACACGGTCAATGGTTTTAGCGGCTGAGGTGGTATGCAAGGTACCAAACACCAGATGACCAGTTTCAGCCGCGGTTAATGCTAAGCGGATGGTTTCCAGGTCACGCATTTCACCCACTAGGATGACATCCGGGTCTTCACGCAAAGCACTACGCAGCGCCGCCGCAAAGCTCAATGTATGGCGATGGACTTCACGCTGATTGATCAAACAGTTTTTAGGCTTGTGTACAAATTCGATGGGGTCTTCAATGGTGAGAATATGGTCGTGACGATTGTCATTCACATAATCAATCATGGCTGCCAAGGTCGTACTTTTACCAGAACCTGTAGGCCCGGTAACCAACACTAATCCACGAGGATATGAGGAGATTTTCTTAAAAATTTCAGGAGCGCCCAGATGCTCCAGCGTTAGAATATCGCTCGGAATGGTGCGAAAGACAGCGGCCGCGCCACGGGCCTGATTAAAGGCGTTCACCCTGAACCGCGCCAGATTGGGCACCTCAAAGGAAAAATCGATTTCCAGGTGCTCTTCATAATCCTTACGCTGTTTGTCGTTCATGATGTCATACACCAGCCGATGCACATCCTGATGCGTCAATTCTGGGACATTGAGTTTTCTCACCTCCCCATCAACGCGGATCAACGGTGGCACCCCGGAAGACAGATGCAGATCCGAGGCGTTATGCTTTACACTAAAAGCCAATAATTCAGTGATTTCCATAGAGTGGGATATCCCTTACAAGCGAAAGATTAACATCATGACAACAATAGCAGAGAGACTGGCACTCGCCCAGCACCGGATCACGCTGGCAGCGGGGAAATGCGCCAGACAAGCGACTGACATCACATTGCTGGCAGTCAGTAAAACGAAGCCCGTGACCGATATTATTGCCGCTTATGCCGCCGGTCAGCGCTGTTTCGGTGAAAACTATGTGCAGGAAGGCCAGCAAAAATTCTCGAACTCCGTCAACAGTATCCTGACATAGAGTGGCACTTTATCGGCCCATTACAATCTAACAAAAGCCGGGCGGTGGCGGAACTGTTCCACTGGATGCATACCATAGATCGCAGCAAGATTGCCCAACGACTCAACGAACAGCGCCCCGATTCACTGCCACCGCTGAATGTCTGCATCCAGATCAATGTCAGCGGTGAAGCCTCAAAATCGGGGATCAGCGGTGTCCAGGACATGCTAGCGCTTGCCAGCGACATCGCACAGTTACCACGGCTTAGGTTACGCGGTCTAATGACAATTCCCAGTGCGGAAGAGGGTGACGGACTTATTCATGAATATCAGCAGATGCAACAACTGTTCGCACAGCTGCAACAGGCATTTCCACAAGTAGATACACTGTCCATGGGCATGAGCCACGACCTGGAGTTAGCAGTAGCGCACGGTGCCACCATGGTGCGCATCGGCAGTGCTATCTTTGGTGCCCGAGACTACAGCCAAAAACCGGCTTGATTGGCCGTAGTGCCCTTGTTTTTGCTACCCTAAGCCCAAATACTATTGGCATTCGCGGTTTTGCACCGTGAAATTGCAACCAGACAGAGGATTTTATGTCAGACAAGCGCATCTGTTTTATCGGTGCCGGCAATATGAGTCGCAGTATCATCAGCGGCCTCGTCAGCAGTGGCTATCAACCACAGTTAATTGAAGCCAGTAACCCGAGCACTGGCAAACTGCAAGCATTGCAGACAGATTTTGCCATCAAGGTGACCACAGATAATCTGGCAGCCGCCCGCGCCGCCGATGTGATTGTTCTGGCGGTAAAACCGCAACTGATGCAACAGGTATGTGCCGCTTTGCAGTCATTAGACCTGTCCGACAAACTGCTTATCACCATCGCGGCGGGTATCAATGCCGCGCGCTATAGCGACAGTGATTATCTGGCACAACCAGTGAAATTAATTCGTACCATGCCAAATACGCCAATGCAGATTGGTGCAGGCATGAGTGGCATGTTCGCCCCCGCTAATATCAGCGATGAAGACAAAGTTATCTGCCATCGCATTATGACCAGTGGTGGTCAAGCGGTGTGGGTAGATAAAGAAGCCGACCTGAATCTAGTCATTGCCTTGGCTGGCAGTTCACCTGCCTACTTTTTCCTGTTTGTCGAAGCTATGATAAATGCAGCGGCAGAATTAGGCATGGAGCCATCAAAAGCCCGGGCACTAGCGCAACAGGCAGCATTGGGCGCCGCCAGAATGCTCCAGGAAAACCCGCAACTATCACCGCAGCAACTGAGGCAAAATGTCACATCAAAGGGTGGCACTACCCATGAAGCGGTTGAAACCTTTAAGCAAGGGGAACTGCCGGAGTTAGTCAAACAAGCAATGAACAACTGTATTGCCAGAGCTGAAGCGATGGCGAAAGAATTCTGAGCAACCATAGAGAACGATAACATCCATGAATGCATTCGCTTACTTAGTTAATACCCTGTTTGATCTGTATCTAATGGTGGTGATTTTGCGCTTCTGGCTACAGCTGGCGCGGGCTGATTTTTATAATCCGTTCAGCCAGTTTATTGTCAAAGCCACCCATCCAATCGTTGCCCCGATGCGGCGTATTCTGCCCGCCATTGGTGCTGTTGACACCGCGTCTGTGGTACTGGCGTTAGCCGTAGTCGTGATTAAAATCCTCTTGTTGTCACTGATCGCCGGAGCCAGTTTTGATTTTGGCACTACCATTATTTTTGCCATTGTGTCTGTCATCAAGGAAGCCGGGGTATTGTTGTTCTGGATCCTGATTATCCGCGCGATTTTGAGTTGGGTCAGTCAAGGCAGTAACCCGTTTGAATACGTATTAATCCAGTTGACTGAGCCTATTCTCAGCCCTATCCGCCGTATTATTCCGCCCATGGGAGGGCTGGATCTGTCGGTACTGCTGCTGATGGTTGGTCTTAATTTCCTCAATATGTTGCTGGCTCAGTACGTGCCCTTCTGGGCGATGGCCTGATGCCCGCGATTGTGCAAGAGCAGCAGGATCTGCTGCTCAACCTCTATATCCAGCCTAAAGCCAGCCGTGATCAGTGGGTTGGCATCCACGGCGATGAAGTAAAACTGGCCATTACCGCGCCGCCCATTGATGGCAAAGCCAATGCTTATCTGGCGAAATGGCTGGCAAAAGCGTTTAAAGTGCCGAAAAGCCAAGTGACCATAATCAAAGGCGAATTGGGGCGGCATAAACAAGTGCGTATCAGCGCCCCCAAAGCGCTGCCCGAGTTTATCCAACAATTGCTCTGAGTCATTACCTCACTGCCATAGGCTTACGCCGCTTAAGCGGTTATAATCTCCCCATGTTGCAGTAAAAACTTAAATACCATCAGTGCGCCGATTTCTCCTGTTAGTTGTGTTATGGCTGACCGCCGTCAGTGTTGCTTATGCAGAACAGAAACTGCAGGTCGGGCATTACGATATTCACTATATGGCGTTGCCCAGCACTTTTCTGACCCCCGCCATCGCCCACAACTACGGCATCGATCGCAGCCCCTATACCGGTTTTCTCAACGTGGTGGTGCAAGATCGTGAGCTGCCGGGGCAACCCATGGTCGCGGTAGAAATCAGCGGCATTGCCACCAATATTCTCGATGCTCGCTTCAAGCTGAAATTTCGTGAAATTCGCGAAGGTCATTCAATTTACTATTTGGCGGAATGCCCTTATCGCGACACCGAAGAGATCCGCTTCAAGCTGGTGATCCGTAAAGATAATGACCTCAATACAACAGTGGATTTCAACCAGAAATTCTTTAATGACTGAGATGATGTTTTGCGGATAACGGCAAGGGTTGGCTATGATGGCCAGCGACTCAGTACAGGATAAATCCCATGAAAAAATCGTGTTAGCCAGTGGCAACAAAGGCAAACTGGCAGAATTTGCCGACATGTTGGCCGACTTTAATATAGAAGTATTACCCCAGAGCGTCTTCGAAGTAACAGAAGCCATCGAAGATGGACTGAGCTTTGTAGAGAACGCCATCATCAAAGCCCGCCATGCCGCGCTGGCAACCGGATTACCCGCCATTGCCGATGACTCAGGGCTGGAAGTGGACGCTCTTGGTGGCGAGCCTGGCATCTACTCAGCCCGTTACAGCGGTGAACATGCTACCGCTGAGTCCAATTATCAGAAACTGTTAGCCGCACTCGAACAAGTTGCCGCGCCGCGCCGCGCACGTTTCCAATGTGTACTGGTATATATGCGGCATGCGGCTGACCCGACTCCGATTATCTGCCAGGCAGCTTGGGAAGGTGAGATAGGTCTTGAGCCCAAAGGTGCACATGGTCATGGCTATGACCCAGTGTTTATTCCACTAGGATTCCGTCAGACCGCGGCAGAGCTTAGTAGTGATGAAAAGAATCAACTGAGTCATCGAGGTAAGGCATTGAAATTATTGCTGGAAGCTTTTCATCAGCAAGGGATCATCGACTGATGCTACAGTTGCCGCCGCTAAGTCTTTATATCCACATTCCTTGGTGCGTGCGTAAGTGCCCTTATTGTGATTTCAACTCCCATGCCCAGCAGGGAGAACTGCCGCAACAACAGTATGTCGATGCGCTGTTGCAGGATTTGCAAGCCGACCTCCCATATGTGCAGCAGCGGCCATTGCACAGCATTTTTATCGGTGGTGGCACCCCATCACTTTTTGACGCCAGCCAGATAGCTCGACTACTGCAAGGTGTACAGCAGCAGATCCCTTTCTGTGATGATATTGAAATCACGATGGAAGCCAATCCCGGGACGCTGGAACATGACGACTTTGCCGCCTACCGACAAGCGGGTGTGAGCCGGATTTCCATGGGCGTACAGAGTTTTGCCACAGATAAACTCAATATTCTGGGACGAATTCACGGCAGTGAAGAAGCTAAAAATGCCGCTAAAATGCTAGCGACTGCGGGTTATCAGAGCTTCAACCTGGATCTGATGCACGGTCTGCCAGGGCAAGATTTACCGCAAGCACTGAGTGATATCGAAACCGCCGCCGCACTCAATCCACCACATCTGTCTTGGTATCAACTCACCATTGAAGCCAATACCTTGTTCCATTCCAGACCGCCACAACTGCCGGATGACGAAGCCCTATGGCAAATTTACCGCACCGGCCAGCAGCGTTTAGCCGAGTTGGGCTACCGCCAGTATGAGATCTCCGCCTATGCCAAACCCGGCTATGAATGTCGCCACAATCGCAATTATTGGGAGTTTGGTGACTATCTGGGGATAGGTTGTGGTGCCCACGGCAAAATAACCTTAGGGCAACAGCAGCAGATTATCCGCACCGTTAAAGTAAAACATCCCAAAGGCTATTTAGCGGGTCATTACCATTACCAGACCACAGAAGTCGCCGCCGACGAGCTACCGCTAGAATATCTGATGAATCGTTTACGCTTGATGGTACCCATTCCTAAAGCGGAGTTTGAAGCCAGAACCGGATTATCCGCCACGCTGCTGGATGACGGCATGCAGCGCGGTGCAGATAAAGGTTTAGTGATAGTGCACAGCGATACCTGGGAATTGACAGAAAAAGGTCATTACTTCGTCAATGAATTGCTGGGCGAGTTTTGCTGAAAGCTCAGCCAGCGGCTCACATAATACCCATTGCTTAGCACCATAAAAAATCCTCCCAGTCGTGGAGGATTTTTTCGCATCAATGGCGATGAAGATGCCAAGCTAGCCGATGGTTACTGCCGTTTGGCAAAAATATCACCGTACTTTTCGTCCCATTTAGGTGGCGTACCTATGTGATTCTTAATGAAATCGATAAAAGCACTGACTTTAGGAGCCAAGTGTTTACGCCGTGGGTACACCGCCTGCAATGGCAGGTGATTGACCAAATGCCATTCTGGCAACAATGGCACCAACTTGCCCTCTTCTATCTCGTTTTCCAGCAGATAGGTAGCCAGATAAACAATCCCCAGACCGCTTACCGCAGCAGATTTCAGCGCTGGCGCGTTATCGACACGGAAATTGCCGTTAACACCAATTTCGCAGTAATCATCACCCTTTTTGAACTGCCAAACACTGTGTTCATGCCACTCACCGTGATATACCAAGCAGTTATGTTCCACTAGCTGTTCTGGGCGGGTAAGTTTGCCATGCGCGGCAATATACGCCGGTGACGCCAGCAGCATAAATTGGCATTTCATCAACGGCCGGGCCACCATTCCCAGAGGTAACTGCTCTGACATGGTCAGCAGCAGATCCAGCCCTTCGCTCACCACATCCACCTTGTGATCCAGCAAACTGACCTGTAGCTCCAACTCCGGGTGGCGTGCCATAAACTCAGGTAATGCCGGAATAATATGAGCAGTACCGAACGACTGGGAGATCCCTAATTTCAGTACACCGCGGGTAGCATCATTGAGGTTATGTACGCTGGCTACCGCCTGATCCGCACCACGCAGCAACTCTTCCCCTTGGGTATACAGCAGATTCCCAGCCTCGGTCAGGCAAAGGCTACGGGTGGTACGCTGGATAAGTTGAACCCCCAGCTTATGCTCCAGATCAGCAACCTGAGTACTGACCTTAGACTTTGAAATTCCCAGACGGCGGGCAGCAGCACTGAAACTGCCGGCACGGGCGACGTGGGTAAAAATCGCAATGGGTTCCAATAGTTCTAACATGAAAGTTGCCTTAGCCTTTAACTTCTTGATGTTCTACAAAGAAAAACGCTATCACTCCGGTTAACCGAGTGATACAGGAATATCTAAAATCGTGCGTAACATGATTGTTTTTGCCGAGCCACCAGCAGGACGCCAGAGGTTAACGAACGAAAGTATATCAAGTCTTTGTTCGCTACTCTAACTCCATTGTTCTGTATTCGCAAAAAAGAACATAAAAAATCCCCGCATCAAGGGAGGGAAATGCGGGGAAGTCTACGTCCAAGGAGACGTTTATTAGGTTATGGGCGACCAGAAACTAATGGGTAAGCTGACAATGCTGGAACACTCTGCCGCAGTTGCCCTTCTACTGTCATTACCTGTTGAAAATCATCACATAAGCGGTCGGCACGTTTATCAAGCGCCTTAGAACGTTCATCCATTTGCTGATCGATCTCATCGCCCAACTTATCCATACGCTTACCAAAGGCATCCATACGTTCACTGAAATCGCCTTCGCCATTCATCATGCTCTTGCCGATATTGATCATGATGGAACCCATCGATTGCATTACTAAGTCTTCAATCTGGTGGGAAAATTCTTCATCAAAAGCTTTATCAAGGGTGTCATCGGTAGCACCAATAAAATAGGTATCGCCTTTGTGATACACCATTTTGCCAACCCGTTCGTGCAGTTGCGTCATCATGTCGTCCAACTTGGCGCCGGCATCATCTCCCAGCAGCGGTGTTAGTGCAGTGCTTATGGCATCATTCGCCATTGCCATTGCTTCATCTACTAATCCCACCACTTCTGGTATTTGCTTGGTCATGCCCTGTTGATATTGGGTCAGTAGTGTTTTCTGCTCAGCGTTCAGCGACACCTCTTTACCATCCACATACAGGCGATCTATTTCTACGCGATACCGCTCTTTTCCCTGCTCACCAATCACCAGCTTTTTAGGTGTCAGCGTCACGTCATAATTGAGCGACACATCGCAAGCATCGTTGTGTCCACCAAATTCCACCGCCCACACCGAAGAAACAGGGGTCAGCAGTACACATCCCAGAGTCATGCCCAACATCAGAGTTTTCATTCGAGTTATCCTTTGCAAATTATCCATCAAACCACATTGGGTTTAGCACATAGTGTGCCAGTTTTTAATATATTGATTTTATTAAATTAATTAATAAATATTTTTTATATGAAAGTGGTGAAATAGCAAAACACACTAGCTTTTGGTGAATATGACAATCCGAGAGGCAAAAAAGGTTGGAACAGGCATAAAAAAGCAGCGCCGTAGCACTGCTTCTAATAAAACCGAGGTCGTTAGCCCCACCAGATATCGTAGAGTTCGCTGATCTCTATCTCTTCGGCATTAAGACTTTTCAGAAAGCGTGCCACGGTCTGGCGATCCTCTTCGGTACACTTACCGAGGCGCTGGGTGGCGATAACACCATCCCATAAGCGATGACCACCGCCGTGAAAACCAAGTTCGCGTGGCTCAATCACTTCATTGATGAAGCGTTCTATGTGCTCATCAATATCTTCTTCGCTCAAGCTGTCAGCAAAGCGCCAACTGACATCAAAACCCAGTTCCTGAAACTCATCAACCCGCAATTTCTTGCGCAAACGGCGACTACGAATGGCCATGGCAACCTCTCTGTTACTTTCGTTATTCGGTACGTTCGAACATCAAATCCCAAACACCATGCCCTAGGCGTTGACCACGGGCTTCAAATTTGGTCAGTGGCCGATAGTCAGGCCGAGCCACCACAGTACCATCAACTGACTGATTTTTATAGCCTTGAGCCTGATTCATCACTTCCAGCATGTGTTCGCTATAGTTTTCCCAATCAGTAGCCATATGGAACACCCCACCAATGCGTAAACGGGAACGCAATAACTGCACAAATTCCGGCTGCACAATACGGCGTTTGTGATGGCGTTTTTTATGCCAAGGATCAGGGAAAAACAACTGCACCCGTGCCAACGAAGATTCCGGAATCGTGTGCTGCAACACTTCCACCGCATCGTGATGAAACACCCGCAGATTAGTCACACCCGCCTCAGCGGCGGCGGCCAGACAGGCACCGACACCCGGTTTATGCACTTCGATACCGATGAAATCTTTCTCAGGTGCCGCTTGCGCCATTGCCACCAATGATGCGCCCATACCGAAACCAATCTCCATCACCACATCGGCATTACGACCAAATACCTGCTGCAACGCCATCGGTTCGGCGGAGTATTCTAACCCCATGCTAGCCCAATGTTGCTCAATAGCCTGTTCCTGGCCTTTGGTCAGGCGTCCTTCTCGCAAAACAAAACTTTTAACTTTGCGCAGATACTTGCCTTCTTCATTATATTCAGCAGTGGTGACTTCGCTCATGATTACCCCTGACCCAGCCCAGACTTCATAAAAGAAGGGCATTATGCAAAGTTCACCGATGAGTGCAAGCCCCGCTTGTGGAAAAGTATATCAATAAGCAATGAGTTCGCTATCAGCCCTAGTAATATCCCTTGTGTGGCGATCCGCCTAAAGCTACACTGCGGCCCATGAAAACAATGTCCTTTTCGCAACGTATTATCAGTTGGTACGGTCAGCACGGCCGTAAAACCCTGCCCTGGCAACTCAATAAAACCCCTTATAAAGTATGGGTTTCAGAAATTATGTTGCAACAAACGCAGGTGGCAACAGTCATTCCCTACTTCAACCGTTTTATGCAGCGCTTCCTGATGTAGTGGCCTTGGCTAATGCGGATACCGATGAAGTGTTGCACCTGTGGACCGGGCTAGGCTACTACGCCCGAGCCCGTAACCTGCATAAAGCGGCGCAGTTGATCCGAGATAATCACGGTGGGGTATTTCCTGAGCAGTTTGACGCAGTAATGGCGCTGCCGGGCATTGGCCGCTCCACGGCTGGCGCGATACTGTCATTATCACTCGGCCAGCATCACCCGATACTGGACGGTAACGTTAAACGGGTTCTGGCTCGTCATGCCGCCATTGATGGTTGGCCGGGGCAACCCAAGGTTGAGCAAGCGCTGTGGCAACTGGCAACCGAGCTGTCTCCAACAACCGATATTGCCCAATACAATCAGGCAATGATGGATATGGGCGCTGGCATCTGTACCCGCTCACGACCAGCGTGTGCGCAATGTCCGGTAGCACTGGATTGTCAGGCGCAGCAGATGGGCAAACAACAGGATTATCCCGGCAAGAAGCCCAAGAAAACCATTCCGGCCAAAGACGCTTGGCTGCTGGTTATCCGAGATCAGAACAACATCTTGTTGCAGAAACGTCCGCCAGCGGGGATCTGGGGTGGGCTCTGGTGTTTTCCGCAATACAACACGAAAGCCGCCTTGCAGCAAACTGTTACCACACTGGGGTGTTCAGTCGTTGAACTCGAAGCATTACCGGGGTTTCGCCATACCTTTAGTCACTTCCATCTGGACGCACAACCACTGCTGCTGACATTGCATCACGATGCCGACGCGATTGCCGCAAAATTACAGCAATCGGCAACATCACAGGCTGCCGTCATGGAAGCCGCCCCCAGTCTCTGGTATAACTTAAGCCAACCATCACGGGTCGGACTGGCCGCCGCCACCGAGCGGGTTCTGGCCGGCTTAAAACCTAGTGCAATTGAGGAGTAACCATCTTATGGCACGCACAGTTCATTGCGTCTATCTCAACCAAGAAGCGGAAGGGCTGGATTTTCAACTCTATCCGGGTGAAATCGGCAAACGCATTTTCGACAGCATCAGCAAAGAAGCCTGGGCTGCCTGGCAGCATAAACAGACCATGCTGATCAATGAAAAGAAACTCAACATGATGAATGCCGAACATCGCAAATTTTTGGAAGAACAGATGGTGCACTTCCTGTTTGAAGGTGGTGAGGTGCAGGTTGAAGGTTACGTGCCACCAAAAGAAGAAGAGCTATAGCACTGGGCAACATGCGAAACCGTTTCGAGCACAATGAGCAAGTCCTAGCTCACAGTTAGCACTGCTTTGCCCAGCTTAGATTTAAAGGCTCTTTTTGAGCCTTTAAACGTTTTTAAACGCCTTAATCATGTATTAACCACCAGGGTTAAACTTAACTGTCTTAGTCCTCCACGGACACTGGTTTTGTGCCGATTTTCGGTACCAACGCACGGCCAATGCGATCAGCTATCAAGGCAATAAGAGCGGCAAGCATCGGCTGCACGTGATGGGCTTTACCATAAGCAATGGCACTCACGGTTAAATGAGTGCCCATTGTGGAAGGGGTGACTAACTCAGTGGATTGGAAAGGTTTCGGGGTTAGCTCTTAATTACTGTCATTAAAAAACAATATTCATCGAGAATTTTGGGGTTTGTCAGCTTTAGTTTTGTTAATTCATCAATCGTTGGAAGCTCTTGATATTTATGACCGATAGCGCCAATCCCCTCTTCTTCTGTTGCAAGGTCTATAAGGCTTCTTGCTAACCCCTCCGCCATAGCAACTATTTCACTATGCAATTCATTTCTGAGGCCGTCACTTTCAATAATTTTCAATAACTCTTTGAATGGCTCTAACCGTCTATCGATACTATTTATTTCTGGGAATGAACCGGCGTAGCCTGGACTTAGTTCTAGAGTTTTTAAGGCGTTTCGCAAAAAACGTTTGTTTAAAGTCATGAATTGGTCTAACTGTTTTACTGCTTTATTATTCTCTTCCGAAAGCTTTACCACTAAAGCCTCACCAATCTTTAACTCTATAAGTCGAGACTTCACCAGTAATGCAATCCCAAGTCCCCATAAAACAAAATTCCATGCTAGAAATTGTGCATTATCAAGAAAACCTTTATCCACTAAGTAATAGCCCCATAGCATCAGCACAACTACAACTAACAACACTGCTATTGGAGCACTCGCACGATTGATTTTTTCTAGCACTATTTTTTCCATTTATGAACTGAAATCAGAATCCATCAAAACAAATTTTCATATAAGCCTAAGTATTGCTAAAGAGCTTTTGGGAACACTTTACGATCACATTGACCAATGACCACCAAGTCAACGATGAAACTAAAACGAGCAGAGATTGTATTAACGATGCCCATGATATTTCTTGCGCGGAAATACCAAATACTGAAACAAACATAATTATTGAAATAATTACGCCAACAATCGCTAAAACGGTGCCGAAAAAACTAAAATAGCCTACTGATGAAGGCACTGTATCGACGTCTTTTATCTTACTGTTTAACTTCACTAAAGACTCTAAATCTGGTCGCCATTTTACGATGGTCGTATCTGCTCCCCAGTGTAGATCATTTGTATGTTTAAAACTGGATTCACCTGAATCTAGCACAACTTCAACCACACCAATAAACGGTACAGAGTCTCCTTTCCCAGATAATCCAGGCCAATTGGCATCGTTTTGAGTTCGCCAACCAAACTTGGTTAAATAATCTCCATTAAACGTGTCGTTAGTATGAATCGCTAACCCTAGATCTTTAAACTTGCCGCGCTTTATACCTGCCATAATACATCCATATATAATTGGTTTAACTGTATTTTGTTCAGTATTAAAACACTCTGTCAATGACAAACCTCAAAACAACCGTCTCTATTTCCTCACCACAAATGCTGTGCGCTGCTCCGCACCTAACTAATCAGCCTTAACCATAACAAGCGCCTGCACTGTCAGAGATAGCCAGAATTTGAAGAATAGCTTAATTAGGTTAAGCTGGATTTTGTCGATAACAGACAGGAGGTCAGATGCTTTCACAAAAACACTGTATTGATGGCACAAATCAGATGCCATTTTGCCGCAGTCAAGGTGTGTTTCTCGTATCCGATGAGGTGGGTGGTGCGCCTAAGACAAGCGCTGATGCGTCACAGAGTAAGGCGGTAACCGAAACCCCACACACGGCACCCACCAACAACCATGGCATGTCGCTAACACAGGGGATTGTCATTGCGGTTGTTATTTTGATTGCGCTAATCGCCATCAAGCCCAAGAAACCAAAGGGTTAAGATGGCGCTTACCAAAGAAAACAGCACTCCCGTTATCGGTGAGTGCCACAAAACTAAAGGCGTTTAATCGATCAAGCCATTAAAGCGCATTGGCAATACGGCCTTTAAGCCCGGTATACAGCAACCCGATAATGGCTAAGGCTGCACCGCCGTAACACACGGCATTCCAGCCGCCTAACTGATACAGGTTGACAGATACCCAGGACCCCAAAGCCCCACCGATAAAGTAACAGGTCATATAACCGGCATTGAGGCGGTTACGCAGTTGCTGTTGCAGACCATAAATCACGTTTTGGTTGCTGACATGGGTCATCTGTACCGCTAAATCCAGCAGCACCACACCGATTAACAGCAATACCAGCGAGTCGGCAGCAAAAAACAGCAACAACCAACTGCCGAGTGAACATCCAAGTCCTAGCCAAGTCCCTGTATTCCCTTTGCCGCTATCGGCTAATTTACCCGCCCAGCGTGCTGCGGCAACACCCGCTACCCCCGCAAGGCCGAACAGGCCGATAGTGGCATCTGTGTATTCATAAGGCGGATTAGCCAACAGAAATGCCAGCGGTGTCCAAAACATAGTGAACATGGCAAAAGACAAGCCCCCTAAGAATGAACGGGAACGTAACTTGGGCTCAGTGCGAAACAGCCCGAGCAGAGAGCGCATCAGTTCGCCATAACGAATGGGCGTTTCAGAACGGTACACAGGTAAGGCACGCGCCAGCAATAAGGTAATGAGCAACATTGCGCCTGCGGCGAGCCAATACACAGCTTGCCAAGAAAGCAATGTGGAGATCACCCCGGCGACTACCCGAGCCAGCAGAATGCCCAATAACAGCCCGCCCATCACAGTGCCGATTACCCGGCCACGCTGCGAGGGGTCAGCCAAGGTTGCCGCCAGTGGCACCAAAACCTGAGCCACCACCGAACAAGCACCGGCCACAGCGGTTCCCAGCAATAACCAATATAAATTAGTTGCCATGGCGCTGATAAAGAGTCCGACAGTTGCCAGTAGCATCATCACGATGATTAAGCGGCGGCGCTCAACCATGTCGGCTAACGGCACCAATAATAGTAATCCGGCGCCATAAAACAGCTGTGCGGTTGTCACTAAGGTACCCGCAGCGGTATGTGACACTTTGAAATAATTAGCGATGGTATCCAGCAGTGGCTGCACATAGTAGTTGTTGGCAACGGCCACTCCTGTTGCTACGGCCATTAGTAAGATAAGTAACGGAGAAAGCATGCGCGCTTCGGTCTGAACCATGATTGAACCCTTAACAGTGAAAACGCCGCAAACACCACAAAGTTTGCGGGGCGCATATCATAGC
Organism: Shewanella dokdonensis; assembly: GCF_018394335.1. Classification (NCBI taxonomy): domain Bacteria; kingdom Pseudomonadati; phylum Pseudomonadota; class Gammaproteobacteria; order Alteromonadales; family Shewanellaceae; genus Shewanella; species Shewanella dokdonensis. The sequence continues at coordinate 894,285 of NZ_CP074572.1, forward strand.
AGGTTGTTATGTGCTTAGCTCGCCGCGGGGCTATTCACCGCTACAATGAACAACTATTGTTTTGCAGGGTCGATTGGTGGATTATCCGTGTTTTTGCCCATTAACTGAGCGAACAGCGGCACTACTGCCAAAAAGCACTTGCAGTAGTAAAATAACCTGCTTTATCATACGCCCACTTCAAAAACAGCCGTTGTTAATTGGCTTTGAAGCAGCGCACTGACGCTACAATCAGTCGCCCGAATAGCTCAGTCGGTAGAGCAGCGGATTGAAAATCCGCGTGTCCCTGGTTCGATTCCGGGTTCGGGCACCAAATTTTATGCCGGCATAGCTCAGTTGGTAGAGCAACTGACTTGTAATCAGTAGGTCCCGAGTTCGACTCTTGGTGCCGGCACCATGAATTTAGAAAAGCCACTCAACTGAGTGGCTTTTTGCTTTGCTGGCGTGCATGTTTATCATTGCTAAATAAGCATAAAAAGAGCGCCGCAGCGCTCTTTCTATCACGAACTGTAATTAAAGTTCAGATTCAAACTTCACCAAACGTGGGATCTGGTTCAGTGATGTCAGGTGACTATAGATAGGCCCTAACAGACCGCGCTTACGCAGTTCCAAGAAATCTTCATCTGACATTTCAGCCAGTTTACGTTCATCAATCAGGTAAATACCGTTGATATTACGTTGTTCACCTTTGATTTCGACAGTCAGAGTCTGAGCACTCAGCAACCCTTTGCTGTTCAGGTAGCCGAGGATAGCGCGGCTCTGCTGATCCTGTTCAAAATGCTTCAACAGGGCTTCACGACGGTTTTTCAGAAACTCAGTTTCCTTGCCATCAACAAATAATGGTTCGCCTTCTTCTTTGCTCACCTGATCGTTGTTTTCCCGCAGGCCAACCCAAACTTTCTCTTTCTGTTCAGGATCCAGCACAACTGTCAGTGGAAAATCGCGCAGCACGTTTGGCACATAGTTCGCCAGCCACTCTTCGCCTTTTACCAGCAGATTCTGGTTAGGTTTCAGACCCAGCATCATCACTGCCTGAAACTCTTCTGTGTCGTTATTTTTGATGAAAACGACGGGGACTTCTACCGCCGCATACAGCAATTCATGCAGAGAAACCGGCAGCATGTGCTGATCAGCTACGTGAGCATATTTGGGCGTAGTAAACTTAACGTCAGCATGCTTTTGATTATCAAGCAGTGCAAATGGTTCGCTCATTGAAAGCTCCTTGGGGCTCTTAATTTTAAAATTCTGTTAAAAATATGAAAGGAAACGGCTTCCCTTGGCCTAGTTATACCCTGTTTGCTGCCGAATAAAAAACCGCAACCATCGCAAAAGTGATGTAACTGCCGGGAATTTCGACAATCTGTCAGTGCAGTTTCAGTTTTGGCCGTTGCCATTTCAACAGCCGCTGCGCAAAACGGTATACCAAGGCAGAAAACCAGCCGTAAAGACTGGCCAGATGCCGTTGATATAACGACATGTACATCATGCGTGCCAGATAACCTTCAATAAACAATGAGCGTGAACGCAGATTGCCCATGAGATTGCCTACCGCAGAAAAACGGCTGAGTGACACTAATGAGCCGTAATCCCGATAACGGAATGGCTGTTCCGCCTTACCATCCAGCCGATTAACCAAATTTTTGTACAGCGTCTCCGCCATCTGTGCCGCCGCTTGTGCTCGCGGTGGCACGGCTTTACCGTTATCCATCACCATTGCCGAGCAATCACCCAACGCATAGATATATTCTTGCCCTTTTACCCGCATGCAGGCATCGACTTCTATCTGATTACGCTTATTGATTGGCAAGTCGGTCAACTGTTGCAGCATATCGGGGCCTTTAACTCCGGCTGCCCACACTTTGAGTCCGGCGGGGATAATGCCACCGTCCTGTGTCACAAACCCTTCTTTAGTGACTTCTTTAACCTGCACGCCGATATGCAGACGCACACCGATATGATCTAGCACTGACTGTGCCCCGGCACTGACTTTGTCTGGCAGCGCTGGCAGGATCTTCTGGGCCGCTTCAATCAGATGAATTTCCAGATGGGACTTGTCGATATTCAGATAACCAAAGTCTTTAACAGATTCCAGTACATGGTAAAGTTCAGCCGCCAGCTCAACACCGGTAGCGCCAGCGCCAACAATCCCGATACTGAGTTTCTCACTGGTTTCATCAAGCAGCAGCAGATTATCCAGCAGTTTTTGATGAAACAGATTGGCACTTTCCAGATTATCGAGAAAGATACAATGTTCTTCGGCGCCCGGCGTATGGAAGCTGTTAGACACGCTACCGATTGCCAACACTAAACAGTCATAAGCAACATGGCGTTCATCCAGTAATGCTTCGCCATCATCGTTAACGACCTTTGATAGAGTGATTTGCTTGTTATGAGGATCACAACCGGTGATTTCACCGCGCAGGAAACGATAGCCGTTTTTCAGTCCGTGGTCACGATATAGCAACCCTTCGATTGATTGGTCGATCACCCCCACGGCAACTTCATGTAATTTCGGCTTCCAAATATGCACCGGACTCTTATCAACCAGGCATATTTCCGCTCGGCCACTGCGTCCTAGCTTGCGCCCCAACTTTGAAGCAAGCGCTAGGCCACCAGCGCCACCGCCAACAATTACGATCCTTTTAGGAGCCACCACACCAACCTCCGAATACTGACTCAATGCGGTCTCATTAATACCACAAAACCGCTAATATGGTAATCGCTTCTTTAGTGACTTTTAAATTAATCCATTTTAAAACAAATAGATAAAACTATTTTATGGCATTATCCAAGCGTTTTAAGGTACGCACCATCCACAACCATAACAGGGTGCTACAGCAAGATAACGACAGCCACACGCCATTGACACCAAACAAGCCACCGAGCACCCACAAGAGCACCGCCACTAACAGGATTTTGCTGCCGGTGAGCATAGCAGCTTCTTTAGGGCGATTGATGGCCTGAAACAAGCTGGCACCAACCAACACCATACCTTCCAGCGGTAAGCCCCAGAAATACAGATACATGCCCTCAATGGCTACCGGAGCCAACTGTGGGTTATCGCCAGCAAACAACCATAGCATCCACTGTGGTCTGCCATAGATGAGCAACCAGCCGAGCAAGGCTGTGGTTATGGTAACACTAAAAGCCAGCTTGGCTGCCTGACGCACCCGTTGTGGCTGCCTAGCACCGGTGTTGAAACTGAGGATTGGCTGAGTGCCAAGCGCAATGCCTTCAAAAATCAGATAAAACATGGCTTCGGTGTAACCGATAACACCATAGGCAGCGAGATGTAGTTCGTTGCCCTGCCATAACAAGGCAATATTATGCAGCGTCAGCACCACTGACAGATAAAGGCTCATCAGCATACTGGAAAGCCCCAGTCGACAGATGCCACGTACATGCTGCCACCGCAGTTGCAGTTGTCCCAGATGTAACTGCAACCGGGTGCGGCTACTGAAAAAATGGCGCAAACATAATGCGGCTGTCACCCCGTGAGATAACATGGTTGCGATGGCTGCACCGGCCAAGCCAAAAGGCAGCACAACAATCAACAGCCAGTCGAGTAGCGTATTCAGTACACCACCCAAAATCAGGATCAGCGTTACTGTGCCCGGATGCCCATCATTACGTAACATGGCGGTGAAGGTCGTCGCCAGAATTGGCAAGGTGCCGAGCACAAAATACCAGAACAGATAATCACTGGCATAGGCCAACACTTGGTCTTCGGCACCTAGCAGTCGCAGCACCGCTTCACTCCCGGCACTCCCCACCACCGCCAGCACGGCGCCACACAGCAAGGCCAGAGTAAAGCTATTTGCCACCACCTGCCGGGCTTCGGCGACTTTCCCCTGTCCTAGCAGCAGAGAGACCAGCGCCGCGCCGCCCATGCCGATTAAGGTTCCCAGCGCATATAACACCGCGCCGACCGGATAGGCTAACGTGATCCCTGCCAGGCCATCGGCGCCCAAGTAATGACCAATGAACATGCCATCGATGGTCACATAAATGCCTGTTGCTAACATCGAGGCAATGGTTGGCACCGTATAACGCCAGAACAGCTTGGGAACAGGCGCTTGCAGCAATGCCAGATCAGCCTCAGTTTCCATCTTTATACTGCCTCCCATCACTCCTCCACAGCGGCACACGCCAATAATTGCTGTTCCAACAGTGCAGCATCCAGAGGCTCACGGCTGATAAGCTCTAACCGAGAATCCAACGCATCATCCAGCTCTTCTAGCTGTAATTCGCCCTCCAACATGTTGAACGCTGCAATGCCATCAGCAGTGATCATGACCGCTTTCAGCCGCATCACCTGCTGGGCTTTGACCCATTGCAACAGTGGGGCGAGTGAAAATACCCAGGAAGGTGAGAATACCCAGCCATAACTGCAAGCATTGCCATCCTGATGTTGTTTGAATAACACGCCTCTGGCATCAAACACCTCATCGGCTGCGCTGCCGGCATCAGTGCTGAAGTCTACAGTGGGTTGCAGCCATGAAGCTCGCTGCTTGGCAATAGCGGTTGTCTCACTGGCTGATTGCTGCATTAATGGCCACAACTCAGTGGGTAGCGGTAACTGTTGCGACCAAGATAACCAAGGTTTTTGAGGGAAATAATGCGCCAGAAACTGCTGTAACTGCTGCCTGACATCCATTTGCGTCTGCCACAAATCAGCTTTAGCCGCCAACAGGATATCAGCGCTCGCAAGTTGAGCCTTGAACGTTTCATGTTCACGGTAGCGCGCATCGGCCAGTTTACGCGGGTCTAGCAGACACACAGAGGCAAGCAAGCGAATCGACTGAGCAAACCCGTCCGATTGCAGTGTTTGCATAATCTGTAACGGATGGCCTAAACCTGTGGGTTCAATCAGCAAACGTTGCGGCTTGGCTTTGGCCAGTAACTGGGTAATCGCCACTTGCAGCGGTACTCCGGCAGCACAGCAGATACAGCCACCTGCTACTTCACGGATCACAACCTGTGCATTGCCATTGCCCATCAGTCCGGCATCAATGCCGATCTCGCCAAATTCATTCACTAGCACCGCCCAGGTTTCATCAACCGGTTTGGTTTGTAGCAAGGCTTTGATAAAGGTGGTTTTACCGGCTCCCAAGAAACCGGTGATAACATGGGTCGGAACGGCGGTAATGATCATAATAAGTTATTGAGACTGGCATTCAGCAAGTTGCCAAGTGTACCCAAATCTACCAACAGCGACACCTGTTATCGGCGTGCAGGTTTGGCTCGCTGCCGCTGAGGGAAAGCACGTTTGGCACGCGGAGTCGCCGCAACCTTGGCAGTACTACGATAGCGCTCGGGCAATGGTGCAGTGGCTTCATAGCCGACAGGGGTTTGCTGTGGCAAAGTTAGCTTCAGTTGTTGTTGCAACTGTTGTAGCTGCGGCAATTCCTGCGGGCTGACCATAGACCAAGCCTCGCCGTCCATACCCGCACGGCCAGTACGACCAATGCGGTGCACATAATCATCCGACTCAGGCGGGAGTTCCAGATTGATCACCCGTGGCAAAGCCGGAATATCCAGGCCTCTAGCGGCAACGTCGGTGGCTACCAACACCCGGATCTGGCCGTCAACAAAAGCGGCCAAAGCCCGATTTCGCGCCCCCTGTGTTAGGTCACCATGAAATACTTGATTACTGATGCCATCCAATGACAGTTCCTGCCCTAGACGGCTAGCAGCATCCTTGGTGTTGACGAATACCAGTGTCTGTTGCCAGTTATGTTTCCCCACCAGTTCTGCCAGCAACTCGGCTTTTCGCTGTTTAGGCACCAGTAACACCTGCTGACGGATATGGCCCTGAGTCGCACTGTGTGGCAATTCAACCCATTGTGGCTGCTGCGTCAATTGCTGCCCTAACTGGCGAATGGCGGGCGGGAACGTGGCAGAAAACAACATGGTCTGTCGCTTGATGGGCAACCATTTATGCAAGCGTTGGATATCTTTAATAAATCCCATATCCAGCATGCGATCGGCCTCATCCAGCACCAGAAACTGCAATTGACTGAGATTCAGATAATCCTGGCTCAAGTGGTCAAATAGGCGCCCCGGTGTCGCGATCAGAATATCGACGCCTTGCTGTAACCGCTGGCGCTGTGGCCGAAAATTAACGCCACCATAGACGGCACAAATCTGTAACGATGACCCCAGCGCAAACGCGGTAAAATGCGTGGCAAGCTGCTGTGCCAATTCGCGGGTTGGGGTAAGGATCAGTGCTTTGGGTGTGGCACTGGGAGTTTCATTGGCGGCAAGCGGCTCAGCAACCGTTAACCGAGCGATTATCGGCAAAGCAAACGCTGCCGTTTTACCACTGCCGGTCTGCGCCGACACCAGCAGATCATGCCCCGCGAGCGCCAATGGTAATACCTGTTGCTGTACGGGCGTCAGTTGGCGATAACCGTAATCTGTCACCGCAGTGAGCAATGGATGAGGCAGTGATAATTCAGAAAACAGCATAATAGATCCGCAGCAATAAAAGCGCGCAGTATACACGCCGCCAAAGGTTATTCCGAGCGCTTATCAACAACCGAGGATTGCAGATAAAGCGCGGCAAATTCTGCTGCTGGCACAGGTCTAGAATAAAAATAACCCTGAGCATAGTCGCAGTTAATCCGTTGTAACAACGCTGCCTGCGCCGCGGTTTCCACCCCTTCAGCAATCACTTTCATACCGAGTTTATGTGCCATCACCACAATGGCCTCGCACAAGGTTTGATTGCTGGCGTCATTGTCGATATTTTTGGTGAATGACTGGTCGATTTTCAGATAGTCGATATCAAACTTCTTCAAATAAGCCAGCGATGAATAACCGGTACCAAAATCATCCAGCGACACCTGCACCCCGGCATCTCGGTACGCTAGCAGTTTTTCCGATACCGCCATGTTGGTATCCAGCAGCAGACCTTCGGTGATCTCAATACAGATCCCACCATCGGGCAACTGCTGCAATGTCTGTAGCCACTCATGAAAACGGGAGCCTTCATCGCGGAACTGTATCGGGGATTTGTTAATGCTGATCTGTACCGCAGTGCCAAATTGCTCGCGCCACTGCGCACCTTGTTTAACCGCCTGATGGAACACCCAATTACCAATGGCAAAGATCAAGCCAGTGTCTTCTGCCACGGGAATAAATTCAGCCGGAGAAACTTGCCCACGTTGTGGATGATGCCACCGAATAAGAGCTTCGGCCTTAGTGACTTTACCAGTAGCCAATTCCACAATGGGTTGATAACTCAGTTGGAAGGCACTGTTCTCGACCGCTGAACGCAGATCCTGGATCAAGCGCATACGGTAATGTGCCTGCTGCTGCATCGAATCCGTAAAATAGTGGTAGCGATTGCGCCCTTGCTCTTTGGCCGCATACATTGCCTGATCGGCATGTTTCAGTAACACATCTTCGGCATCACCATCATCGGGATACAGGGTAATGCCGATACTGACACTGATATAAGCGGTTTCATCGCCCAGTTTGTAGGGCTCGGCAATACGCGCCAGGATCTGTGCAGCAACCCGTTCAATCCCCTGAGAGCTGATAGCATCCGAGAGAATAATCGTGAACTCATCACCGCCAAGACGTGCCACAAAATCGGATTCGCGCACGCACTCACGCAACCTGGCAGCCGTCTGGATCAGCAACTGATCGCCCATATCGTGCCCCAGGGTATCGTTGACTTCCTTAAAGAAGTCCAAATCGAGGAACAACAGTGCCAGCTTACTATTGCGACGATGCGCTCGCTGGATCTCATGGTACAGCTGATCCAGCAACATACGGCGATTCGGCAGGCCAGTAAGGGGATCGTAATTAGCCTGATGCCAGATCACCTGTTCGGAATGCTTCTTCTCGGTAATATCAGAGAACAGGGCTACCCACTGCTTAGGCTCGCCTTTCTTGCCCCCGATGGTGTTGATGGTCAGCCAAGTGATAATCTCCTGACCATCGTGCCGCCGCACCCATAACTCCCCTTGCCAACGTTGATACTTACCTATCTCTTTTTTGATGGCGTGGAAGTCAGCTGCTGAGTAACGTTCACTTTTCAACAGACTGATATTTTTACCAATAATATCTTCATCACGGTATCCCATGATGGCGCAAAAGGCGGGGTTAATGTTGAGAATTTTGCCATGACGATTGAGAACACTCATGGCTTCACTGCTATTCTCATAAACCGAAGCGGCCAGTTTTAACGAGGCTTCGCGCTGTTTTTCGCGGGTGATATCCTGATGAATACCACAAATTTTGACGGGCTTGCCCTCTTTACGCTCCATCACTTTTCCCACATCGCGGATCCAGCGAATTTCGCCATCAGTGCGGCGGATACGGTACTCGTTGCGATAAGCGGGAGTGATGCCAGCAATATGTTGCTCTAGCGCATGAAAGGTTTCGACCCGATCTTCATTAACAATGGCATTGAGCCATACTTGTTTGCCTTCATTGAGTTCTGCCAGAGAACACCCCAACATCACAGCAGTCTGCTGATCATTAGAGATCTGATCGCTCACCAGATCCCACATCCAATAGCCTAAGCGACTACTGGCCAACACCAACTCTAACTCGGCATGGCTCACGGCCAATGCTCGCTGCGCCTCTTTCGCCGCACCGATATCGATATAACCGGCAATGACCAGTTGCACTTGGTGGAAACTGCGTTGGCAAGACACCGTCACGTGGGTATAAAGCACTTGACCGTTTTTCTTGATAAAACGTTTTTCTAATTCGTAACGTTCAATTTCGCCAGACATCATCCGGTTGAAATTGCTGATGTTGTCATCCATATCATCAGGATGCGTCAGACTATCCCAAGTTTTATGCAGCAGTTCCTCTTCGCTGTAACCCAACATATAACAAAAATGTGGATTCACCTTCAGGAAACGATGCTCAGGCGAACTGATAGATATCCCGTAATTTCCCACGTTAAACTGTGAACGAAACAAGAAATCATCTTGCAGTTGCAGCCGCTGGGCAATTTCATATTCCAAACGTCGAGACAGCAGTTTGCCCATCAGTATATTGACGAGCGGAAACAGTAACAGCACCGGCAGGGCAATACGTGAGATCACATCAACCGCAAGCGTTGCTGGTAATAGCAACATCCACAGCAGCATCAGCACGTGTGCCAACAGGGAAAAATAATCAGTTCCAGATAGCTGATATGAGTCAGTGACTGGCGATTCCAGTTACGCCACTTCCGCCAGCCAATCCCCACTAAGCCACTGGTCCAGATCACCCCAATACCGATAAAGGCACCTTCGCCGCCCAAATAGAGACGAAACAAGGAGGCAATTACGCAGGCTAACAGTGTTGGAATACCACCAAAAAACAGCCCCGCCATACACAGCAGCACACTGCGGCTATCAAAAATAAGCCCAGGGCTGTAAGTCCACGGGGTCAGCATTACCGCAATACAGATCCCACCAACCAACACGCCAGACAGCAGTTGCCACCACGCCAGATAACGACTGTTATTGCGATTCAGCGGAATCGCATCGTAGATCAGGATCAACGCCAACAGCAAAGCTGCATTCTGCACTAATGGAAGAAACATATCTGGCTCCGAAGGCCCTGAAAAAACCGCTACACCATCGATCTGATTTTAGCAGAGTCCTTTGAATTTCTTCGATTAGTTAGCTGAACTATAGAGCTTGTCCACATATTCGCGGGCACTGTCACGCCATTCAAAGCGACTGGCCTGAGCCACCGCCACCAATTGCTGCCAATGCGTAGTGTTAAAAAGGGCTAAGGCTCGTGCCAATGTTTGCAGCAAGGCTTCACTTTGTTGCTGTAGATTATTGCCGGCAAATACAAAACCGTTGCGGCCATCGGCAACCGTATCTTTAAGACCACCAACACCATGCACCAGACAAGGCTGCCCAGCTTTTAGTGCCAGCATTTGGCTGATGCCACAGGGTTCAAAGGAGCTGGGCATCAGAAATAGATCTCCGCAATGATAAAGTGCCGCCGACAACTGCTCATGATAGCCGTTGATAAACAGAAAGTTATGATGACGGGCGGCCACTTCGCTGAACTCCCGCGCCAATGCCGCATCGCCGTTGCCCAATAACCAGAAACGTGCCGACTCATCCCATGACGCCAATTGTTCTAAGATGGCATCCAACACCAAACCGCCTTGCCAGGGTTGCCTTAGGATCAACATTTTCTGATCGGTGAGTCGCCCAACAGATGTCAGTAAAAAACCTTGTGGCGATTGACTCTGCGCCAAACGGATCTGCGCAATCATCTCCGATGAATGGACAAACTCGCTATAGCCCAGTTTGCTCAGCAGAGCCTGATACGCCAGTTGATTTAACTGTGACCGTAGTTGCGTTCGCGGCAGTTCAGGGAAGCAAGCGTTATAGTTACAGCCATTGAGAATACCAAACAGCTTGCCGCCACGGCGCAAACGTTGTAGATCCAGTTCTAGCCCCTCACCACCAAAAATCCATCGGCAGGCCGCGAGGACTGCAACACCTCTTCGGCATAGCCCGGTGACACCAGATGAACCGCATTGCTAAGGTTAATGGCCGCCCGTAGCGGATTCACACAGTCAGGATAACGGGGGTCAATCGCGGCGGCTAACACCTTGCTGCCCAACGCGGTCATGGCCGGGAACCAGGACTGCAATGAGGAAATATCGCCGGTCAATGGTCGGATCCCTTGCATCGCCAGATTATGAATGCTCAAAACCGTAGGGATTTGCTGCAATTTGACATACGCCGGTTCAAACGCCCGGATCATGCTGAAAAAGCCACAATGCCAGTCATGCAGATGCAGCCGTTCTGGTAACGGCAACAAGCCACCACAAAGCAGGGTGGCAACGGCGGTACAGAACAAAGCAAATTTACTGGCATCGGTAGCAAATGGGCGACCAGGGCCATCCTGGGTATAGATGGCATGACCAGGCGAGACAAACATCTCATGGGCTAACAGATAGATCCACACATCCGGCAGCAATGGATTAGGCAAGCGATACAGCTTCAGCGGATAATGGCCACTGTCGAACGGCACCACAAAGTCACAAACAAACTCTGCCTGTTGTTCCCGTGCCAAGAAGCCGTAGTCCGGCATAATCATATCGACGGCAACGCCATGAGGCTGTAGGGCTAACGGCAAGTCCCGCAACACATCAGCCATCCCACCCACTTTCGCCCCTTTGAGGGCTGCATTTTCAGCAGCCAGCATCAATACCCGCATCGGTTGTCTGTTATCCTTGTTGTCTGTTATTCATAACCTACCGGTAGACCCAACATATCTCGGGTTACCAGCACTACCCCATCTTCCGACACGCGGAAGCCCTTGGCACGGTCGTGCTCGTGGTTATAACCTATTTCCATGCCTTCGGGAATAATACAGCCGCGGTCAATGATCGCTTTACGGATACGGCAGTTACGCAGGATCACCACGTCAGGCAGGATAACCGCATCTTCGACCACTGAATAAGAACAAACCCGCACTTCGTTGAACAACACACAGTGGCGGACTGTGGCGCCGGAAATGATACAACCACTGGAGACAACAGAGTCCACCGCCATGCCGCGTCTGCCATCGTCATCAAATACAAATTTGGCGGGTGGCAATTGCTCCTGATATGTCCAGATAGGCCACTTGGCATCATAAAGATTTAAGGCTGGCGTTGGTGACAACAGCTCCATATTTGCGGTCCAGAAGGAGTCCAGCGTTCCAACATCCCGCCAGTAGGCCGGTTCGTTAGGAAACGAACTGCGAAACGGATACGCATAAACCCTATGATTCTTGATAATCGATGGGATGATATCTTTCCCAAAATCGCGCTGTGATTCGGCATTCTGCGCATCACGCTTGAGCTGCTCAAACAGAAAATCAGTGTTAAAGACATAATTGCCCATAGAGGCCAAACACAGTTCTGGATTGTCCGGTAACGACTTGGGATGCGCCGGTTTTTCCTCAAAACCGAGAATACGATTGCCGGTGTCCACTTCCATCACCCCAAACGCATTCGCGGCTTCTGCGACCGGGACTTCCATACAGGATACCGTCATGTCGGCACCGGACTCTGCATGGGCCGCCAACAGCCCGGCATAGTCCATGCGATACACATGGTCGCCAGAAAGCACCATCACATAGCGTGGTAATTCGTGGCGAATGATATCGATGTTTTGAAATACCGCATCGGCTGTTCCTTGATACCAGTTATCTGAATAGCGTTGCGATGCCGGCAGCACTTCAACGGACTCCCCAACTCTTTCTTGAAATGCCCCCAACCGCGCATGATATGACGGATAAGCGAATGAGATTTGTACTGGGTGACCACCCCAATCCGGCGGATACCTGAGTTAACACAGTTGGACAGCGGAAAATCGATAATACGGAATTTACCGCCAAAATACAGTGCCGGTTTGGCTCGCCAGTCGGTCAGTTCATGCAGACGACTCCCCGGCCTCCTGCCAGGATCAACGCATAGGTATCGCGGGTTAAGTTGCTGATAAAGCGCAAACTAGAATTTGACATATCCTCTGTCTCCCCAACTGAAAAAAGGCCGTTAACGTGCCTTCCAAATATGATCCCGGTAACCCGCGATAGTCACATCACTGGAAAACCGGCCACTGGCGGCAGTATTGCGAATACTCATAGCGGTCCATCGTTGCCAGTCCTGATAGGCTTTGGCCACTTCAAGTTGTGCCAACCGCAAAGATTCAAAATCTGCTGCCAACATCCACGGATCTGTAGGTGATTCAATGGCGGCCACAATCGGTGCAAAAATCCCCGGTTCTTGCAGATTAAAATGACCACTTTTCAACAGCGACATCACCCCTCTCAACGCTTCTGAAGCTGCGATATATTCCCACGGTCGGTAATGTCCGCGTAATTCATCCACCGACTGCGCATTGAGTCCAAACAGGAAAAAGTTGTCTTCGCCTACCTCTTCCAGCATCTCGATATTGGCACCATCCAAGGTGCCCAGCGTTAATGCACCATTCATCATGAATTTCATGTTGCCAGTGCCTGAGGCTTCTTTACCCGCCGTAGAAATCTGTTCCGACAGGTCAGTACCAGGACAAATGGTTTCCATGGCACTGACGTTATAGTCGGGCAAGAAAGCAAAGCGCAGCCATGGCTTAGCACGGTGATCACAGTTGATCATATGCGCCACATTGTTGGCTAATTTGATAATAAGTTTAGCAATTGCGTAGCCGGGAGCCGCTTTGCCACCGATCAACACACAACGGGGCTGCATCCCTTGGGTGTCGCCACTCAACACCCGTTGGTACAGATGGATGACGTGCAGAATATTCAGTAATTGGCGTTTGTATTCATGGATACGTTTCACCTGAACATCAAACAACATATGGGTATCGAACTCCACATGGCAGCGCTCCGCCACCAGCGTTGCCAGCTTCTGCTTGTTATGCTGTTTGACGCTACGCCACTCATCAACAAATGCCTGATCCTGAGTAAAGGCATTGAGCGCCGACAATTTACTGAGATCTGTCACCCAGTCATGGCCCAGACGACTGCTGATCAATTGTGCAAGTTCAGGATTACAGTACGCCAGCCAGCGGCGTGGCGTGACGCCGTTAGTACGATTGTTGAATTTGTGCGGCCATAGTTCGTGGAAATTATAAAACAACCCAGATGTCAGTAGCTTAGTGTGCAATGCTGCCACACCGTTGATGGAGAAGCTCGCCACAATTGCCAGATAGGCCATGCGGATGTACGGCTCAGGCCCCTCTTCGATAATCGACATGTCCCGCAACTTGTTGACGTCGCCCGGCCAGCGATGTGCCACTTCATCAAGATAACGGGCATTGATTTCATAGACGATTTCTAAAATGCGCGGCAGCATGTGGGCAAACATGCGCACCGGCCAGCGCTCTAGCGCTTCGGGTAATAACGTATGATTGGTATAGGCCATGCAGCGACTCACAATCTGCCAGGCGGGCTCCCATTCCAGCTCATAAACATCCACCAGCAGCCGCATCAATTCCGGCACCGCAATAGCCGGATGGGTATCGTTTAACTGGATCGCATTGAACTTGGGAAATTCAGTAAAATCCATACCATGCAGTTGCACCCAGTTACGCAGCAGATCTTGCAAGCTGGCCGAAGACAAAAATACTGTTGCCGCAAGCGCAACTCTTTACCGTTCTCACTGCTGTCGTTGGGATACAGCACCATAGTGATCTGCTCCGCCTGATTTTTGGCAGCCACCGCTTCGGTGTAATCACCTTGGTTAAACTCGGCCAGATCAAATTCGTTGGTCGCTTCGGCTTTCCATAGGCGCAAGGTGTTGACCCGGCCATTGCGATAACCGGGCACAGGCACATCATAGGCTACCGCCAGGACATCCTGAGTATCGAGCCAGAGCATGTGACGCCGGCCGCGGAGATCCACATAGCTTTGAGTATGACCGCCAAAATGCACGGTCACATTGTGCTGCGGTACCCGGACTTCCCACGGATTACCGTCACGCAGCCAGCGGTCCGGCTGTTCGACCTGATAACCATCCACAATTTTTTGCAAAAACATGCCATATTCGTAGCGGATACCATAACCGGTCACCGCCAGGCCAAGGGTCGCACAGCTATCGAGGAAACAGGCCGCCAACCGCCCTAGGCCACCATTACCCAGTCCGGCATCATGTTCCTGCTGCTCTAAGGTCTCCAGCCTGACGGCATATTCCTGCAACACACTATGACACTCGTCCGTGAGTTCCATGTTCAGCAACGCATTGCCGAGCGTGCGCCCCATCAGGAACTCCAATGACAGATAAGCCACATGTTTCTTTTGTTGCTGCAAATCCTGGTTACGGGTGTCACGCCAGCTGTCCAATAACTGCTCTTTGACGCTAAGGGCCAGCGCATGAAACATGGCATCGGCATTTTGCTCGTCCCAACACAAGTCGTAACGCAACTGTCGGGCAAACGCGGCTTTCAGTGAATCACAAGGTTCACAGGGTTCATGAGCCGGGATGGTTACGGGGCTAACGGTGCTTTGCTTGTTTTGGCTGCGGCCTTTGCTGGTACGGCGGGCCGGGGTTTTCGGGGTATCTGTCATGCTTCCTCCTTGGCGAGATGCGGCAAATGTCACATGCGGTTAATTGACTGGGGAAGATATAATCGCTTTAAATAACAATAAACTACGTGAAACTAACGATAACTGTTGACCGGCTTTTCGCAGCGTATTGTCTTGCGGTTCACCATCAGTGGTCACACTGCTTAACAAAGGCTGCCAACGGCAAGCCACCTTGATTTTTGGAAGGGTAAATGTGTGTAGCTCATCTCCGGCATGTAACAGCAACAGCAACATCTCGGGCTGACCTTGGCTATCTTCGCTTTTCAGCAACATCTGCAAACTACGGCAATGCCCTTCTGACCAGTGGATACGGCTCATCGCCTCACCTCTGGCATCAAACCAAGCCAGCGCCTGAGGTGCCGCGGGATCATCGATATGGATATAGCCCGGGCAGCAGAACGCTGCGGACTGACGGCGAATATCAATCAGTCGCCGACAGAAGCGTTGCAGCGCATGACTTTCTTCGTCATCCCGCCAGTCCACCCACCCCAACAGGTTATCCTGACAATAAGCGTTGTTGTTGCCTTGCTGGCTGTTACCCTGCTCATCACCTGCCAGCAGCATCGGCACTCCTTGCGATAACAGCAGTGTCGCTAAAATATTACGGCTCTGGCGCGCCCGAATGGCCTGGATCTCCGGCTGCTCAGTTGCCCCTTCAACGCCATAATTAGCACTGAAATTCTCGTGGTGACCATCGCGGTTATCTTCACCGTTAGCTTCATTATGGCGCAGTTCATAACTGACCAGATCTCGGAGCGTGAAACCATCGTGGCTGCTGATAAAATTGATGGAACTGCATGGCCCACGACCCGAGTGTTCAAACAGATCACCAGAACCATGCAATCGTTTAGCCAGTTCCGGCAACATGCCGTGATCGCCACGCCAAAAACGCCGCACGGTGTCGCGATATCTGTCATTCCATTCAGAAAATACCAGTGGGAACTGCCCCAATTGATAGCCCCCAGGCCCAATATCCCAGGGTTCAGCGATCAACATGACACCACTAAGTACCGGGTCTTGCATCAGTGCATCAAAAAAACCACTGCCCCGGTCAAACCCCTGTGGCTCACGCCCGAGACAAGTTGCTAGATCGAATCTAAAGCCATCAACCCCCATCACCGACACCCAATAACGCAATGAATCCATTACCAGTTGCAGCACCCGAGGATGGTTAATATTGAGGCAGTTACCACAACCTGTGTCATTGATATAGAAACGTTTATCATTGGGGTGCAAACGGTAATAACTGGCGTTATCAATGCCCCGGAAACTGTATTGTGGCCCGAGCCGGCTGCCTTCCGCGGTATGGTTATATACAACGTCTAACACCACCCGAATACCTTGCTGGTGCAGCGCATCAACCATCTGTTTGAATTCCTGAACCCCATCAACAGTCGCGCAATAAGCTGGATGGGGCGCAAAAAAGCCGATACTGTTGTAGCCCCAGTAGTTGCTCATGCCTTTATCGGTCAGGAAAGGTTCGGAAAAAAACTCTGTATCGGTAACAGCTCTACGCAGGTAACCCCTAAGGATTTCAGATAATTAATCGCCACATCGCTGCCGAGCCCGGCAAAAGTGCCGCGCAGATGTTCAGCCAGCCCAGGTAACCGCGCACTGAAGCCTTTGAGATGCATCTCATAGATCACTTCATCACTCAGTGGCCGCGACAATAACCGCACGCCATCAAATGGCCGATCTTCAACCACCACGGAACGCGGCATGGCCCAGGCGTTATCACAGCTATTGGGACGAGAATCGTCGCCAATACCACCGTCAGCGCTGACTTTTTGGGTGCTATTGTGATCAATTTCGGGTAATTCCAGCTGACACTCGTCATCTAACGGTTTACCCGCGGCATCGACTCTCGCGTAGCCCAAATGCCATGGCCCCGGCTGCAAAGTTCCGGCAATCCAGCGACTATAGGGGTCGAGCAGCAGTTTGTTCGAATTAAAGCGGTGACCAAGATGCGGCTGATAAGGGCCATCAATCCGATAACCGTAGTACATACCGGGTTCCGCCCCGCCAGAAAACCACACCAGATCTGTTGCCGCTGCTGCGGCAATGAATAACGGCCGATTTCCTGCCAGTGCCCACCAGTTTCCGCACGGAAGACACATAACTCCACCTGCGTCGCATGCGCAGAAAACAGCGCAAAATTCACCCCCGATACTTGGCCGTCAGCATCGCGGATCACTTGGCTACCAAGGGGATAAGGTTGGCCGTGGCACATCTGCATCAGTCACTCTCCTGCCATTGGAAATACACGGTGGCCAGTGGCGGTAACTCGATCATGGCACTGTGCTGCATGCCCTGCCACGGCAGGGCTTCAGCATTAATGCCACCGCCATTACCCACATCACTGCCACCATAAAAATGGCTGTCACTATTAAGCAATTCCCGGTAATGACCCGCCTTGGGTAAGCCAATACGGTAACCATGACGCACCGTGGGGGTGAAGTTACACACGGCCACCAGCGCATTGCCGTGATCATCAAATCGGCAAAAAGCCAATATGCTGTCGGCAGCATCGGTACAATCCAGCCAAGCAAAACCACTGCCTTCACCATCACGCTGCCATAACGCCGGACATTGCCGATAACATTGGTTGAGTTCGGTCACCCAACGCTGCAACTGCTGGTGGGGCTCATATTGCAGCAGATGCCAATCGAGGCTGTAGTCATGCTGCCATTCATGGCGTTGACCAAATTCATTGCCCATGAATAACAACTGTTTGCCGGGATGCGCCCACATAAAACCGTAGTAGGCCCGCAATGTGGCAAATTTCTGCCAGTCATCACCGGGAATTTTTTCGATGAGTGAACGTTTACCGTGTACCACTTCGTCGTGGCTCAACGACAGGATGAATTCTTCGGTGTAGGCGTACACCAGCGAAAAGGTCATCTCATGATGGTGATAACTGCGGTGAATGGGATCGCGGCTGATATAACTGAGGGTGTCGTGCATCCACCCCATATTCCATTTGAAGCCAAACCCCAGACCGCCAGTCCCGACACTCCGACTGACCCCGCCCCAAGCCGTGGACTCTTCGGCAATCATCATGATGCCGGGGTAACGGGAATAGAGCCGGGTATTAAGATCCTGCAACAGTGCGATGGCATCTAAATTTTCGCGGCCGCCATACTGATTGGGAGTCCATTCTCCCGGCTTACGGCTGTAATCCAGATATAACATGGAAGACACCGCATCCAGTCGCAGCCCGTCGATATGGAACTCCTGCAACCAGTAACAGGCATTACTCAACAGGAAGCTCTGCACCTCTTTACGGCCATAGTTGTAGATCAGCGTGTCCCAATCGGGGTGACTGCCTCGCCGCGGATCTTCGTGTTCATACAAACAGGTACCATCAAAACGTGCTAGACCATGAGGATCTTTCGGAAAATGCGCTGGCACCCAATCCAACAGCACGCCGATGCCGGCCTGATGAAAAGCATCCACCAGCGCTTTGAGCGCCGCAGCATTACCAAAACGATAAGTGGGCGCATATAAACCTACTGGCTGATAGCCCCAAGAACCATCAAAGGGATATTCACTCAGCGGCATGAATTCTACATGTGTGAATCCCAGCGCTGACACATAGGGCAGCAACTGGTCGATCAGTTCTTGGTAATTCAGATATTCACGGCCATCAGCACCCTTGCGCCGCCAAGAACCCAAATGCACCTCGTAGATACTGACGGGCGCCTTGTGCCATGCAATCTGGCTACGGCTGTGCATCCAGCTTTCATCGCCCCAGTGCCACTGTTCAGCAAAAGGCACTCGCGAAGCATTATGGGGCGGAGGTTCCATCGCTCTGGCAAATGGATCGGCTTTCTGCTGCCACGCCCCCGTTGCGGTTTGGATGGCGTACTTGTAGTGCTCTCCCCCTGTAAACCCGGGATGAAAATTTCCCAGAGCCCGGAGCCAGGATGAAACCGCATGCTATGGCGACGCTGATCCCAAAAATTAAAATCCGCAATCACTGACACCGCCTTAGCATTGGGTGCCCACACACAGAACAGCACGCCGTCAACGCCTGCGTGTTGCTGCCAATTGGCACCAAGAAACTGCCACGCCTGCTGCTGGCGACCTTCACAAAACAGGTAAGTGTCCCGTTCATTTAGGAGCGATGGCACCGCATAAGGATCATCCAGCAACACTTGCGCCTCGGGATACTGCACCTGTAGCTGATAAGCAAAGGGGTGGTACGTCTTCCAAGTTTGCCAACAAACAACGGCTCGGCACCATCAACTGGCTGTAATTGAGCGACTTTGCTGCCAGATTTACGGTCAATAACAAAGACGGCAACCGCCCCTGGGAGTACGGCTCTAACGACTAGACAGTTTTTGCCATCCACTACCAGCCGATGCATCCCCAACCAACTAAAAGCATCGCCATGATATCCGTGCGCCAATGCCTGACAGGTCGCCGTATCAGCGCCAATACCGCCAGCAACTGGGGTAATAACGGCGGCAGACTCTTTATTGGCATTCGCGGATAGTTGCCGTTTCATCAGCGTGTCTCCTGTTAATCAATTCCGAGGATGAGTTCTGGCGTCGGCCACTGCCGCAATGGTCTGTTCAAACAGCTCATGCTGCGACAATTGCTCCACCGGCACGGAATAACGGCGGCGCCAGTTAGGATATTCATGACTGGTGCCGGGGATGTTGACAGCATCATCTTCTGCCAACAGATCTGCGAGTGCTAAGCTGAACAGCTCACTGTTGCCAGCAGCAACCGCACCCGCCCAGATGGGCAACAGCGTGGCAAAATCAACATCCGCAGTAAGCGGGCAACCGCTCATATCCTGTAGCCAACACAGCAATCCTTGCCGTTTAGCAGCCCGACGTTGCTGCGCCTGTTGTAACTCGTCATCGGTATACAGTTTGAGTTGGTGACGTTGCAGCAGATCCTTGCCCTGCCACCAAGCGGACATGGTCGGTACATCATGATTGGCCAACATCATCAATGCGTGGGGTTTATATTCTGTTGGAGGTTTAAATCCGGCATATTGCGGCAGGCGGGATTCATCAACACAAAAGTAAAACAGCTCGTTGGAAAAAATGCCGCCACGGTACATAGGTTCAATAATTTCAGTGGGCACCAGCCCCAGATCTTCACCTATCACCATGCACCCGGCGCGCTCGCTTTCGAGCAGTAAAATCGCCATAAAACAAGCAAACGGATAATACACATAAGTACCGCCGTGCTGCGCGCCATCTGTTGTTACCGGCCACCACCAGAGCCGAAACAACCCCATCATATGGTCGATACGCAAAGCGCCACAGTGGCGCATATTGCTGCGTAACAGTTCGATAAAATGGCCAAAATTTGCTTGTCGTGTGGCTATTGGGTCTAGCGGCGTCAGCCCCAGTTCTGCCCTTGAGGTGCAAACGGATCTGGCGGGGCGCCAATGCTGGCATGTGTACAAAACTGCTGAGGATGCTGCCGAACTTCAGTGCCCGCACCTATCGCGCCAACAGCCAGATCCCGAACCAGCCCGATACGCATGCCATACTCCTGCGTCAACGCTTGGCAATAGGCCAGTTGTTCCTCCGCCACAAACTGCAGATACAGATAAAAATCGGCATTCTTTAACCAGGGTGCGGCCACTTCCTGTGCTTGTGTCACCGCATAAAACTGTAAATCCTGACCGCCCTCGTCGATAAAACGCGCATAAGCCTGCCTACGTGGATGTTGCGCTGGATAACGCTTAAAAACTCTAAACAAAGCTTTCAACTCAACGACTTTTACTTTGAAGGCTGCGGCGTAATCAATCCACAGACTGCCGTTGTTATTGGTTGGCATTTTGTTGGGTAACTCAGCTTGCCAGTCACTGTGGCAAGCTTCTGGGCACATCGAAGTGCTGATATACAGCGGATGCAAGCGGCGCCGATCGTAAGGGCTGTAGGGGCTGGCGGCCTCAACATCCTGTAGCGGCAAGGCGTGTAGCGGGTTAAGTTGAATAAAGTCAGCCCCTTTACTGGCCATTAACCGAATAAATTCGGCCAGTACCCGAAAATCGCCAATCTTGACCGGGATACCGGTGCGACGACTATCACCAGCTTGCCGAGACCAGAGCGAGAATAATTGCACACTCACGCCCCAAGGCTTGCGCGATAGCTGTTGCGGAAGATCTGCCCCATAACTACGTCTGGGAGATAGCATCCACACGCCTTCGCCTGTAGCGCTATTCATGCCTTCGGGGCAGTCAGGTGCGGTGAGCGTGAGCTGGTGATAACCGGGAAGCATGGCTGATAACTGTTCGGCCGATAAAAACTGCGCCAATTGCAGTTCCCGCTCCAGATAAAGACGATTATCGGTGTAATAGTCACCAACCACTGGCAATTGCGCCACCGCCAAGCACAGCTCGAGGCTAATGCCACGTTCAGTGGTAATATTCAGCATTAGTGAACCAGTGTAAGCCTGTGGGCAGCGGAACCTGATAGCGGGCGTGTCAGCGACACTCCATTGGAACGGTTGCAGGAAATTATGCCAAGGAGCGGCATCAAGTAAATCAATGCGTTGTGTAACCCAATCTGCAGTAAGTTGTCCGTCTGTGGCTGCAAGCTCTGCATGACACATCGCCTGCAAAATAGCTTGCCGATCAGCAGCAGGAGTTGGGTGATAATGGCCATCGCAGTCCACAAAGCCATTGCCCACGCCCTGTAAGTACAACAACTTCTCCAGATCCATCGACGCACTCCCTGTTTGTCGGCTGACGAGTAGTCAATTATTGAGCAGTTACCATGCCAGAAGCAAATCCAGCACCTAAGGCATAGCGCTAATCCCCTGCTACATGATTTAACATGTTTAAAATCAAATAACTATTACAGTGACATGACAAATTTGCAGCAACCGACTGCACCTAACCGCAGAACTGGCTGGTTAGATTTTGACACAAAAACGTGCAATAGATCACCAATTCAGTGCAACCTATCGTGACTTACATATCAAAACGGATTCAGGTTTTTATTGTGAATTCAGGAGATTGGAACAAGGGGCATCACTTGCCTGCTACAAATGTCCAGTTTGTAGCAGTGGTTGTACCAAAACTACCGTGATGATTCATCCTCATGTGACAAGATCTGGCCAACCAGCAGTAGCGGGGCCGCATCAAGTTGCTCCGCATCCATCATGTTTGCGATACGTTCAACCGCCGACAACAACTGGCTCTGCTCCCATTCTTCCAGTAACTGATAGCGTTTTATGAAGTGTTCCTGCAACGGCTTAGGCGCTGCTTGCAATAATGCCTGACCAGCATCACTGAGTAGCAAGTGAACTTTACGTTTATCTGTGACACTACGCTGACGGATCACCAAGCCCTTGGCTTCTAGTCGATCCAGAATTGTCGTCACGGTTGCAGGGCTGAGGTTAATTTCCGCCGCTACCTGCTTTGCCAATGGCATCCCCAATACGGCAATTTTTTGCATCACAATCAACTGTGGGCCCGTCAAGCCAGAATGCTTGCTAAGCTGCTTGGAGTGTAAATCGATGGCCCGGATGATCTTACGTAACGAAATCAGTAGCTGTTCATATTTTTCCATTTTGCTTCCACTGAGGCCGGGCCGAAGGCGAGTTGTGGCACCATGATAACAAATAGCCTTCACAACGACAGGAAATTACACCTAAAGCAGCTCACTTACCGCCCAGAGAACTACACTTTCTACTGTAGTGTGGTCAGACCTAATTACCACCTATCACAGGTATTGAACAATAACAAGGGACTATTATCGCATTTTTTGTTCAATTATCTGAGTTGTAAGCTTATTTGATTTACATTAGATTTTTCTTGTGTTAAATAAGCTTACACATCCAATCGCCCAAACAACACTAGGAGGTGTACAAATGGCTGCGAAATTTTTCATCCCGTCAGTCAACGTACTGGGTCAAGGCGCCGTGGATGACGCCATCAATGATATAAAGAACCTTGGATTCAAACACGCTTTGATCGTGACAGACAAACCACTGGTCAGCATTGGCATTGTCGGCAATATCGCCGAGAAATTGGGTCAGGTCGGGCTATCTGTAACGGTTTACGATGGCGTACATCCCAATCCTACTGTGTCAAATGTAGAAGCGGGGCTCAAACTCCTGCGGGAAAATAACTGTGACTGTGTGATCTCGCTGGGTGGTGGCTCACCACATGACTGCGCTAAGGGTATTGCCTTGGTGGCTGCCAATGGCGGTACTATTGGTGATTATGAAGGGCTGGATCGCTCAGCCAAGCCACAGTTACCACTGATTGCCATCAATACCACTGCGGGTACTGCCAGTGAAATGACCCGCTTCTGTATTATCACCGACGAATCTCGCCACATTAAAATGGCAATTGTTGATAAACATGTAACCCCAATACTCTCAGTTAACGATCCAGAACTGATGCTGAAGAAGCCTAAGGGGCTTACTGCTGCCACCGGTATGGATGCACTGACCCATGCGGTTGAAGCCTATGTATCCACTGCGGCCACCCCCATTACTGATGCCTGTGCCGTAAAAGCCATGGAACTTATCCGTGACAATCTGCGCACTGCCGTCGCTCATGGCGACAACATGGAAGCTCGGGAACAGATGGCATATGCAGAATTTCTGGCAGGTATGGCCTTCAACAACGCCAGCCTTGGATATGTGCATGCCATGGCACACCAGTTAGGTGGTTTCTATGATCTGCCTCATGGGGTATGTAACGCGCTGCTGTTACCGTTTGTGCAGGAATATAACGCACAGATTGCCGCACCACGCCTGAAAGATGTTGCCAAAGCACTTGGGGTTGATGTCAGTTCCATGAGCGATGCCACTGGTGCCCAAGCCGCCATTGATGCTATCAAGCAATTGGCTGCCGATGTCGGAATTCCCGCTAACCTCAGCAGCATAGGTGTTAAAGCTGAAGATATTCCAGTGTTAGCCACAAATGCTCTGAAAGACGCCTGCGGTTTAACCAACCCAAAACAGGCTTCACACGAAGAAATCTGTCAGATATTTAGAAACGCCATGTAATTTAGCATGTTATAAAAAGCCTCGTAGCACTACGGGGCTTTTTTATTGCATAATCCACAGCATTTGAAGCCTTTCCATAAAGCAGCTTATAATCGCGACTTTAGTGACTCACCGCAAACGACTATGGGCATACTGGACTTTGACGAACTAAACCGTCGCCGCGCGGCTTCCTATCATGAACAGAAACAGCTGATTAAAAATCTGCTGGCTGGGCGCGTGGTGCTGTGTCGCCACTGTGGTCAGCAGTTGCAAGCCAAGTTACCCGTCGTCGGTGACGATAGTGCCGGTTATATTCGCTGCCATAAAGGCTGCACCGATATTGAACTGGAAGCAACGCTCCCCAAACGCTGAATCGCGTTATCCCCCTAATGATGTTACGGAAGGGAACCATGTTTACTCAAGGCTGTTTTGATTTTCTGGCTGCATTGCAGCTCAATAATGACCGAGCTTGGTTTAAGACCAATCAGCAACAATATGAAACTCAAGTGCGGACACCTGCGTTGCAGTTTATTGAGCAGATGCAACCATATGTGGTGTCGCTCTCGCCAAGACTCACTGCGGTAGCGAAAAAGTGGGTGGCAGTCTGATGCGCCCGCAACGCGATACCCGCTTTAGTCATGATAAAGCGCCTTATAAATCCAATGTGGGTATTCAGTTTCGTCATTTTCAAGGCAAAGATGTACATGCCCCAGGGTTGTACGTGCACCTTGCCAACGATGGTTGTTTTCTCGCAGCGGGGATCTGGCATCCTGAATCGCCCATTCTGGGCAAAATCCGAGAATGTATTGATGAAAATCCTAACGGCTACAAAAAGGCTTTATCAGCCCTTGAGAACGGTGGATTTTACCTTGATGGCGACAGTCTGCAGCGTCCTCCTAAAGGTTACGATAAACAACATCCACTGATTAACGAATTAAAACGCAAGGATTTTATTGCTGTAAAAGAAGTACCACTGAGTAACGTCACTGCTACTAATTTTACCGAATACTGTAATCAGCAGTTCCAGCACACACAGAAACTGATGGCTTATTTGTGCTTCGCTTTAGAGCTCGACTACTGAGGCGTCGCGGCCCGGCTTCTGTTACACTGGCGCCAAGAGTTTCCAACGCTTTTATGCTATGACCCCAGCAGAAAAATACGCTGACAGTTACGCCCAGACAATTCGTCTGTTATTTACTGAAATCCTGCAATCCAAACAGAGTGCCGACCGAGTTGTTGCGGGTTATTTTCGACTCAATAAAAAACATGGTGGTCGAGACCGGCGCATTATTCGCGAGACGCTATTTGCACTGTTTCGCTGGTATGGCTGGTTAATACGCATACCGGCGGCCAATGAAGAACAACGCTGGTTTCGACAACTCGCCACTTGCGGTTTATTGGAACAACATCCTTGGCACGCAACACTGACAGCTTGGCAGCTACGGGCGGGGTTATTACCGCATGAAGGCAGCGCTTGGCAACAACTCACCGAAGCCGCAGAACTGTTACAACTGTGGTTTTCCGGTAGTGATTTCCCAGTACAAGCACTCGTGCCTGAGTGGTTTTGGGCGCAATTACCCGGACTCAGTGATAACCAGCTGATGCAGCTGTTACAAAGCCTTAGCCGCCGACCACCATTATGGTTAAGGGTACAACGGCTACCGACAGCAAGCGCGATTCAATCCTTGCAAGCCGCAGGATTTTCCGTCGAGGCGTCCACCTTTTTTGACGATGCCCTCAGCCTCGGTCACCAGAGTATCAATCTGAACGAACAGTCGTTATATAAAGATGGTCAACTGGAAGTACAGGATCTGGCATCACAAGTGATTGGACATATCTGCGCCCCGCAAGCTGGAGAACACTGGTGGGATGCCTGTTGTGGTGCAGGTGGCAAAAGTCTGCAACTGGCATCGCAGATGCAAAATCGTGGACATATTGTTGCGTCCGACATCCGCCAATCGGCATTGCAGGAACTGCAAAAACGCGCCAGCCGTGCGCAATTTGACATTATCAGCCCAGCGTTATGGCCGTCTGATAAATTACCCGTAGCCGCGGCCATGTTTGATGGCGTGCTGGTTGATGCCCCATGCAGCTGTACGGGTACTTGGCGTCGCAACCCAGACATGCGCTGGCTCGATGAGGTGACAGCCGTAACCGATAAGCCTCAGTTACAACTAGATATTCTGCAACGAGCCAGTGCCGCGGTGAAACCCGGCGGCATACTGGTGTATGCCACCTGTTCATTGGCGCTGGCAGAGAATCGCGCCGTCGTGGATAGATTTCTCAACGATAATGCCGATTTCCAGCTACAGCTGTTACAACATCCCTTTACGGGGGAAAAGACAGAATATTTGACCGTCTGGCCCTTTGAAGCAGATTCGGATGGCATGTTTGTCGTGCGCATGTGCCGCCAACAGCGGCAGTAGCAACGGCAGCGACTGCTGCGACAAAAACGTTGTTAAATATTTTTGACCAAAACACATTAAATTTTTCGCTTTAGCTTGACAGATCCTTTAGGTAAAAAGAGAGGGTGCGCCGTATATGCACATTTTCTGGAACAGGACCATGTCAAACCCAAATGAATTTGATGATGATGATTCTCCATGGGGAGAGCATCTGCGTAACAAGCAACGCAACAGTAAGCGCGTAAAACAACGTCGTCGTGATACTAAACGCCGTAATTACGATGAAGCGCCTGAAATGGACTTCTATAAGGAAGATAAGTGGAAATGATGCCGCTAAGCTGCTGTTAAACTTTGGTACATGGCTCGTATTAAGGGCGCAAAAATATAATAAGGGTGGTCAATGACCGCCCTTACTTTTGAGAAAACTACACCGCTTCTTCGTTCTCTTCACCCGTGCGAATACGGATCACCCGCTCAACTTCGGTGACAAAAATTTTGCCGTCACCTATTTTACCGGTGCGTGCAACATCAACAATCACATCCAGCGCCTGATCCAATAAGTCATCCTGGATCACCAGCTCAATTTTCACTTTAGGCAGGAAGTCAACCATGTACTCAGCACCGCGGTATAATTCTGTGTGGCCTTTTTGACGCCCAAACCCTTTCAC
Organism: Shewanella dokdonensis; assembly: GCF_018394335.1. Lineage (NCBI taxonomy): Bacteria > Pseudomonadati > Pseudomonadota > Gammaproteobacteria > Alteromonadales > Shewanellaceae > Shewanella > Shewanella dokdonensis. The sequence goes on from NZ_CP074572.1 coordinate 921,388, forward strand.
CTCCAGCACTGTCATCCCTGTAATGCCAATCTCCGCCAACGCTTCACGGACATCGTCAAGTTTGAAAGGCTTGATTACGGCTTCTACTTTTTTCATCAGGCACTCCTTCATGACCTAAATACCACTTTTATCGAGCTAGCTTATCACGCTCCGCAGCCCCAAGAAACCAGCGCCAGAGTGTAAGCATTATCCATAAAACACGGGTTATATATTAGCGAATGATCTAAAAGCGATACAGCATTGAGAAACGCAAGCAACTACACTTGCTATTGGTCATGATTTCGCCGGATGCGAGATCGCCACGCAAAGGAGTTGCCCATGAAGCGCCTATCCGCATATGGCTTCACGCTGGTGGAGCTGATCATCACTTTATTGATATTGGCTATTTTACTCGGCGTGGCGGTACCCTCTCTCGCCGAGTTGCAACGGCACTATCGTACCGATTCAGCCATTCGTCAACTGCAACAATTATTGGCATTCGCCCGGAATCATGCCATCAGTTACCGTTCGCGGGTCACGGTATGCCACCTTGAAGACAGTCGCTGTGTCGATGGTGATTGGCAACCTGGTGTCAGTATCTTTATTGATCGTAATGGCAATCAGCAACTAGACAGCGATGACAAGTTACTGCTGGAATCTGGCCCGTTTCATTCCCAAGACAGTCTATTTTATAACCGCACAACGGTGCGCTTCCTCGCCGATGGGCTGGCAAGTGGCAGCAATGGAACCCTGAGCTATTGCCCCGAAAAAACGGTGGCGGATGGTCAGGCCATCGTTGTGAATCAGGCCGGAAGAACCCGGCGCAGCAGTGATAACATTAACTGTCGTAATTGACCGTCATACCGCGAATTACGGCAATTTCTGCTGACATCCGGCACTTGAACACCCTATACTTTAAATTCACGCTTCAGTAACAGGGTGTAACATGTCGGGCAAATATCGCGGATTTACGTTAGTGGAGTTAATGGTGACTGTTGCCGTGGCCGCAATTCTGCTGTCGGTAGGCGTGCCATCGCTAAAGTCCCTCTATGACGGTTACCGAGTGCGTTCTGAAATCAGCCGTATAGAACAATCGCTGGCATTTGCCCGTAACCAAGCCGTTAGCTATGGGATGACGGTGTTTGTCTGCGCTTACGCCAGTGATGGTGTCTGTGGTAGCGACTGGCATAATGGCATTCTGGTTTATGCCGTAGATCCCGACGATCACAACAAAACACTAAAAGTCGTTGAAGGATTTAACAGCAGCGATACGGTGAAAGGCAGTAATATCTCGTTTCGGCCTGATGGCTTAAGTGATGGGGCAGCAACTTTCATCTATTGCCCAGATAGTAGCAATGTCGATTCCCGTAGTGTCACCGTCAGCACTTCAGGCATGATCAAATACGGTGCCACAGGTCTTAGCTGCTCCTGAATAAGTGAGATGGTTTAAGAAAAAACGGCCGCAGCCGTTTTTTCTCGCTCGGTTAGATTGCCCAACCACCCATGTAAAACGCTACGAGGCCGATAGCTATCAGCAATACGCCCGGTTTGAGCTTACGCCATTCACCACTACAAATGCGGCCAATAACCAAGGTTGCAAACCCCAGCATAATACCGGTCACTATGTTGCTGGACAGCACAATAAACACGGCACATGTTAGGCCCGCCATTGCGTCAACTTTATCGTTAAAATCCAGTTTGGTAACGTTTGCTAGCATTAACAGCCCAACGTACATCAAGGCTGGTGCAGTTGCATAAGCTGGTACCAGATAAGACAAAGGCGCCAAGAAAATCAGCAGTAAAAACAAGACTCCAACTAAGGTAGCACTAAGACCGGTTTTACCACCGGCCGCAGTCCCCGCCGCTGACTCAATATAAACCGCCGCAGGAGCACCACCAACCAGCCCAGCAAACATACTGCTGACAGAATCTGATGTCAGCGCCTTGCCACCATTGATAATATTGTCATCTTTATCCAGCAGATTAGCCTGCCCGGCAACGGCACGGATGGTACCGGTTGCGTCAAAAATCGCCGTCATTACCAGCGCCAGCACAATAGGCAATACCACGGGATTTAGCGCGCCCATAATATCCAGTTTGCCAAATAAGCTGTGTTCTGAGGTCAAATCTGGCAATGCAAAAAAGCCACTGAATTTCACAGCCGGATCAAACAGTAAACCAAACACTGACAAGGCAATAATCACTAACAAGATACCGCCTGGAACCCGGCGTTTTTCCAAACCAATTGTGGCCGCTACCCCTACTACCGTTGCAATGACCGGCAAACTGTTAACATCCCCCAGCTTCACTGGCAAGCCGCCGCCACTGTTGCCAACAATCAGGCTGACATTATTGGCAGCAATCAACAGCAGGAATAATCCAATACCAATCCCTGTACCGTGGGCGATACCACGAGGCAAATTGGTCAGCACCCATTGCCGAATACCGGTCACACTCACCAGAGTAAACACCACGCCCATCAGGAAAATGGCACCAAGCGTCACCGGAATTGACATGTGTTGCCCCAGCACTAGGCTGAACGCAGTGAAGGCCGTCAGTGAAATCGCGCAACCAATCGCCATTGGCAAATTAGCCCACAACCCCATTAACAGTGAGCCGAAAGCGGCGATCAGACAGGTAGCAATAAACACAGCTCCTGGGTCAAACCCCGCTTTTCCCAGCATTGATGGCACAACAATGACCGAGTAGACCATGGCCAAAAACGTAGTCAGCCCAGCGATTAACTCGCGGCGGACACTGCTGCCACGCCCTTGAATATCAAAATACCGCTCCAGCCATGACGAAGTGACAGCATGATTAGCGTTAGATGACTGCATAGAAGTTACCTTGTTCTTAAAATAGGGTACTGAACATCTCGCTGGAAGTGGCAGGCAGCCTGAAACAGGCAACATAGCGGGCCACCAGCGGTAATGTTGGACGCGCGATCATAAAACAATTCCCAAGCGACTGCGATAGCCGAATGAAGAACTGTGCGGTAACTGGCAACTGCGGCATAAAGCGGCCGCGAATAACCACAGTTTTCACCTTATACTGCCCACAATCTGTTCAATAACGTGGTAAAAATAAAAAGACTGGTGCCAAGCGCTAAAATTCTGTCTACAATTTAGGCAACTAAAGGACGATGCGGGCATCTGATGGAAGATAAGCGCAAATTTTCGCGAGTGCTGTTTGAAACCCCGGCCCAACTGCGAACTGAAACAAAAACTTGGAATACCCGATTAGTGGATCTGTGTCTCAATGGGGCAATGGTGCAATTACCGGATGGTTTTGAACCATCACCTGCATTGATCCTCAGCTTCCGCTTGCCCGCTTCTGATATTGAAGTGAGCATGCAGGCCGAGCCAGTTTACTATAAACGCAACTACCTTGGGCTTAAGTGCGCTTTTATTGATGTAGACAGCATCACCCACCTGCGGCGGTTATTGGAACTCAATACTGGTGATTCTTCACAGTTACATCGAGAGCTGGATCAGTTCATCATGGAGCACGACAACTCCTGAGCTGTGCCGTTACAACGCCGTCAATGCTTCACTCAGTTTGCTAACGCCAATGATTTCCATGCCTGACGGCGCTTTTTGGGAGCATTGGCGATTGGCACTATGGCCCGGCGGAAACCATGCTTGGCGGCCTCCACCAAGCGCTCCTGACCATTGGGTACTGGGCGGATTTCGCCAGATAAGCCCACTTCACCAAACACCACCAAATCACGCGGTAAGACTTCGCCGCGGAAACTGGATAACATCGCCAGCAGCAGAGTTAAATCGGCGCTGGTTTCAGTCACTTTGACACCGCCGACCACGTTAACAAACACATCTTGATCCGCCATCTGCAAGCCGCCATGACGATGCATCACCGCTAGCAACATTGCCAGACGGTTACTATCCATGCCCACCGCCACACGTCTGGGATTAGATAAGGCAGAATGATCCACCAACACCTGCAATTCCACCAGCAAGGGCCGGGTGCCTTCCCACACCACCATGACGAGCGAACCCGATGCCGCTTCATCGGCGCGTGACAGAAAAATAGCTGACGGATTGGCAACTTCCCGTAAGCCACGTTCCGTCATGGCAAAGACCCCTAACTCATTGATTGCCCCAAAACGGTTTTTGTGGGAGCGCAGAGTCCGATAACGGCTATCACTGTCCCCTTCAAACATCACCGAACAGTCAATGCAATGTTCCAATACTTTTGGCCCGGCCAAACTGCCATCTTTGGTCACGTGCCCAACCATGATGATGGCGATATTATTTTGTTTGGCAAAACGGGTCAGAAAGGCGGCAGATTCGCGGACTTGAGCAACACTCCCTGGCGAGGATTGCACATCGCTGATATGCATCACTTGGATGGAGTCTATGACAATGATTTTCGGCTGCTCGCGCAGTGCAATGTCACAAATAGTATCCACATTGGTTTCTGACAACATTTTTAACTTGCCAGTAGGCAATCCGAGTCTTCTGGCGCGCATCGCCACTTGCTGTAACGACTCTTCGCCCGTAACGTATAACGCGGGTAAGGTTTCGGCCAACTGACATAGCGTCTGTAGCAACAAGGTACTCTTACCGGCTCCGGGGTGACCGCCGATCAAGATGGCACTGCCGGCCACAATCCCGCCTCCCAGCACGCGGTCAAGCTCGGCAAAGCCACTGGGAATACGTGGTACTTCGTTGAGATCTATCTGATCCAGCGTTTTGACTTCGCTGCTACCAGCCCCGGCATAACCACTGAAACCGCTCCGAGAAGACGAGCTCACCGCTCCCAGTCGAACCTCGGTAATAGTGTTCCATTCCTGGCAAGCACTACACTGTCCCTGCCAGCGGGGATAATCCTGACCGCACTCACTGCAGACATAAGCTGTTTTATTTTTCGCCATACGCCATGGTATCTTGGGATAATTTAGATAAAAATAAACAAAATAACTGCCCTTTCAACACGATAACTGGCATTTTAGCATTCAGTTACTGGCACGGCAGCCGACATAGAATAAACAGGATCCGCAGTTTAGCATCTTTTACGAGTGAATAGATGAGTGCAGACGCCCATAGTCTCCTGATTGAGCAGTTAAAACCGCTGATGATGGAACCCAACTTTAATGACATGTTTGAGCAGATAACTCAGGGAGAATCCACTTCCAGTCGCTTTCTGCTGAAGATGGAAATCAGCCGTCTTGCCAATCCCTGCCTGGCGAATTATCGATCTGCGTGATAAATCTGAATTGCCCTGCACAGAAGTCGTATTCGGCGAACAGCACCACTATCTGGATGACCCCGCCAGACAAGTGTTCCAAAACGCACTGGCGCTATACCGTAACCAGTACACCATGGGCGTTTATGAAGAAGTGATGCAGGCACATCAGCAGCGGCGCCACCAAAAAGAAGCGAGCACCGCAGAAGCCAAGCCGAGTCTGGTGCCTGGCATTATTCTTGAAACTACATTCGCCGCACAGAAGAGCGGATGAATTACAGCATCAAGATCTTGGTGTCACAACCGGGGCAGCGCGAAATTGTGGGTAACACGCTGGATCTGTCCGTCAGCGGCGCCAAGATCCGCTTGCCACTGCAACATGGCTTTGATCTACAACAACCGTTGAAGGTCAAGTTGAAGGAGCTGGGAGATGAATTCTATTTTGCCGATCTGCAGCAAGGCGTAGATTACCAGGTGGTTGATGCCGATACGGAAGGTGAAAACTGTCTGCTGCGGCTAAAGCGTGTCAGTGGTTCAGAACAGCTATCACAGATGCTGGCAGAACTCATTCAGGGTTACAAATTCCGCTACAAGGTAGACATTAACGATGTGGTGGTGAACGCCAACGGTTTAGGATTTGAACGGCACTATTTGCCTCACTATCCTCATCTGCCGTTGTTTATCAGCCACAATCCGCCACAGCAGCCTGAGATCAGTACCATTTTACTCAGCAGCGACAATCAGGAGTTGTTGCACTATTTTCTCGACGAAAATGATGTCAATCAGCTTCCCGTCATCCTTGACAGCAAACGGCTGCAAGCATTAATCGCGCACCCAAATGACATTAGCCATAGCCTACTGTATTGCTTCACTTACAATGCTAAAGGTCGGCTCTTCTTTTATGCGGCCACCCTCTCGGAGCTGCAACAATCAGGGTTGATGCCACTATTCTTCCATTATGGTGCCGCTAAAGCCAGTTGGAAGGTCTGCCGCCTATATCTGGATAAGCTCGATCACCAACAACCGCATAAGTCCTCAGCCTTACCGGGAGACGACCTCAACTATAGTCCGTTAACCGAACAGCAACTGGCGCAATATCACTATCTAGTACAACTGATTGACCTCACGGATGAAATCGCGGCTGAACAATATCAATGCTGGCAATCCGAGCTAAAAATTAATGACCTGAAATGCTTTGGTGCCGAGAAAAACACCCACAACAAGGTACAACTGGCAACCCTGAATTTTAGCGAACGTCGCCGAGAAGCGCGCTTTGCCTTTAAAACACTGGTTACCATTAGTCAGGAAGGCAAACAGCTACAGGCCATGACCCATGATATCTCTAGCCGGGGGCTGCAACTGCATCTGGACAGTCCACAACCTCTGGACAACAGTAAGGAGTTATTGCTCAGTTTTCCGAAATTACAGGAATTGGCTCCCAAGATTAAATTACAGGAGTTGCCTTACCGCCTGGTTCACAGTCGTAAAAACGGCGTGACGCTGCACCTAGCCGCAGTGGTTGGTCATGTGCCACACACGGGGGTGGAATTTCTCAATCGTCTTATCATTCATAATCGTGAAAAATTGCAACAGCTGACCGATAACAACCAACAGGCTAAAGAGTTAGCCGATGGTTTGAAAAACCAGTTGATGCGCCATCTGCATGCCGTGCCATATATGTTAGAAAAAACCACCAAGTCATTTCGCATGGCTTGCATCGGTATCGGCATGCAGCGTGATCTGATCAGCGATTTGTTCAGCCGTGAGCAGGGTAACCGCTTGCTGTTTGATTTAAGCCCTATCCTGAACGATGGCAAGCTGAAACTAGATTTTGTTGAAGCTGTACGCCAAATGAAACCGCAGGACAGTGCTGACAGTTTTGAACTATATGCCATCGTCAGCAGCAGTAGTCATCCGCAAATTCTCCGGTGTAAACGCGCCGAAGAGATGACAACGCCTACAGCACTGGTCGATTTCATCCAGCATGGATTATATCGGCCGATTTATGGCATTAAAAATCTATCGTGGCGCGACAGGCAAACCGGATATCAGCTACCTGCAACGGGAACTGGATTATATCAAAGTGCACGCCAAACACCGGGCGCAAAAGCTGGAACAACTGCTGTGGCGGATCATTGGTGTAGGTGAACTGCTGGATATTACCGCAGAGGTGCGAATGCGGCTGCCGCCGCAAAATCACTAACCCTCAACCTCTGGCTTGCAAAAAGAACGGCAGTACCTGCAAGCCAAGATGATAAATATTGGCATCGGCCACCGCAGCTAATTTGGGTTTAGCATGATAAGCCAAACCAAAATCGGCGCGGGAGATCATTGGAATATCATTCGCGCCATCGCCAATAGCCACTTTCTGGCCATCGGCTATCTGCCATCGTGCCGCGCACTCAGTCACCACCGCTGCTTTAAACTCAGCATCCACTACCTTACCTGTAACTTCCCCCATAAATTTGCCGTCTTGGAGGACTAACTCATTGGCATAAGCAGCATCCAGCGCCAATAACTGTTTTAGATGGTTGACGAACGGCGTAAAACCACCGGACGCCACCGCAGTACGCCAGCCATATTGCTGTAACTCGGCGATCATGGATGCTAATCCTGGACTTAATGGCAAGCGTTCACATAACTGTGCAATGATGGCCGTGTCGGCCCCCTTAAGTTTAGCTACCCGCGCCCGCAGACTCTGCTCAAAATCCAGTTCGCCCTGCATTGCCCGTTCAGTAACCGCAGCGACTTCCGCCCCCACACCAGCAGCGGCAGCCAGTTCATCGATACACTCTATCTGAATAGCGGTAGAGTCCATATCCATCACCAATAATCCCGGCGTGGTTAATACCGGCAGAACATCAGTCGGTTGCAATAATAACCACTCCAGTGCCACGATTTGGCGCAAAGCATCAAGCTGCGGTGCTGCTGGCGCTGCGGTCAGTAACAATTCAACACCTAATAGCGGCTGTTGTCGTTGCAAACAGGCCACGGCGGCGATGGGAAGATGACTGAACAACCCCAGGACGTCAGCTTCAACTGCAGCAGTAAACACCAACCGTAAACGCCACTGTGAACTGTGGTCACCTTCCGCACAAGCGGGCCATGACTGTTGTTGAAAGCGGTAAATCTCGCTGTCATTGGCCGAAGAACGGATCAAGTGGTTAAAGGCTGGCACCATGCTGTAAGTTTCTCCTGCTATCAGGGTTGACGATAATCCATTATGATTAACGCTAAACCTCTGGGAATTAAGGGACAAAGTGTTATTGTTCAAAGGGCTGAATACTAGCCACACCTTTATCAGGCTGTTGCAGATTGCGCTGGCGATAACGCTGATCATCGGGCTGGTACAGCTGTGGCAAACCAGCCTACTACAAGGCCAGCTATTGCTAAAGTCCCAGACGGAAAAGATGGCCAGATTATTGGTACAGCAAACCGCCTATGGCGCGGCACCCGCATTACAGTTACAGAATGATGAACAATTACAATGGCTCACCAGCGCGCTGGTAGAAGACCCTAAGGTGATGGCGGCCACCATCTACAGCGAGGCAGGTCAGCGACTGTCGTTTGCCCAGGATATTACCGAAGAAGAGGTGGATCCTGACAGTGACGAATTGGAAAATCTGCTGGCGCCCTACCCGCCTTATGTAGAGAGCGTAGTGCAGGATGGGAAAAATCTCGGTTTTATCGAAGTTAGGCTCGATCCCAAACTCTTCTTTAACGAAATCAAAGCCGCCCACGAACAGAATATGAAACAACAACAGATAATGTTGCTGGTTGCCGGAGTGATCGGCATGCTGCTGTCGCGGGCATTATCGTTCAAACGTGCCGATTTCGACAGGCGTCGCATCAGAGTCAAGCGCCGCCGCAAAATACTGAAGCAAATTGCGGCAAAAGCGGAAGCCAGTGCGGCCACGACCGATAGTAGGGTCACGCTTAAATAACCATCAAGGCGCCAACTGGCGCCTTGATTCTTACAACTTAAGCAGAAGTTACAGTGTCAGCACCGCTTCCAATGTCATGGTGATCATGTCATTAAAGGTGGTTTGCCGTTCTGCAGCAGTAGTCACTTCACCAGTGCGGATATGATCAGATACTGTCACCACACACAACGCCCGCGCTCCAAACTCTTTTGCCACACCGTACAGGCCGGCCGCTTCCATTTCAACGCCCAGAACGCCCATCTTTTCCATCACATCGAACATATCCGGTTCTGGTGAGTAGAACAGATCAGCCGAGAACACATTACCAACCCGTACCTTGATGTTCTGTGCATTGGCGGCATTGACCACCGCAGTTAACAGCTCATAGTCAGCGATGGCAGCAAAGTCTTTGTCTTTAAAACGCATGCGGTTAACCCGTGAATCAGTACAGGCACCCATACCAATCACCACGTCGCGCACCTTGATATCACGGCTGATAGCACCACAGGTACCAACACGGATCAGGTTTTTAACACCGTAATCCTTGATAAGTTCAGTGGCATAGATAGAGCATGAAGGGATGCCCATGCCAGACCCCATCACGGAGACTTTCTTACCTTTGTAAGTACCGGTAAAACCCAGCATATTGCGCACGTCTGTCACTTGCTCAACATTTTCCAGGAAAGTCTCAGCAATATATTTGGCACGCAGCGGATCGCCTGGGAACAGCACGGTTTCCGCGAATGCGCCGTCTACTGCGTTGATGTGTGGTGTAGCCATGAAAAAATAACCCCTTTGGTTCAAAAATAAATTCGTTATGCTCCGCACAACCATAGCGGAGTTTCAGCATTACGGCAGAAAAGATTCGCCATAAGCCATAGGCGCTAGCCCAAAATATTGGGCAATGCTCTGCCCGATATCCGCAAAACTGTTACGACGTCCCAGTGACCCGGCGCGCAAGCCAGCGCCCAGGGCAAGTACAGGGACATGTTCACGGGTGTGATCGCTACCCGGCCAGGTGGGATCACAACCATGGTCAGCTGTCAGCAGCAATAGATCGTCCGGCTGCAATAGCGCCAGCAGCTCTGGCAAACGCTGATCAAAATACTCCAGCGCCCGAGCATAACCTGCTACATCACGCCGATGCCCATATTGGGAATCAAAATCCACAAAATTGGTGAACACGATAGTATTGTCGGCGGCGCATTTTACCTGTTCTAGGGTAGTGTCGAACAGCGCTTCCAACCCCGAAGCCTTTACTTTTTGGTAATGCCGCAGTGCGCGTAAATATCGGCAATCTTGCCAACACTGATGACGTTGCCCCCGCCGCTTGCAGTTTGTCTAAAACGGTCGCTGCTGGCGGTTCCACGGCGTAATCGCGGCGGTTACCGGTACGGCTAAATGCCCCGCGTCCGCTGCCGACAAATGGCCGGGCAATCACTCGCCCAATATTGTAGGGTTCCAATTCTTCACGGGCGATTTCACACAAGTGATACAAGTTTTCCAAACCGAACGTCTGTTCATGGCAGGCAATCTGAAACACCGAATCGGCAGAGGTATAGAAAATCGGCAGCCCGCCCTGCATATGCTGTTCACCCAGTTCATCGAGGATCACTGTACCAGACGCATGACAATTACCGAGGAAACCGCTAAGTCCTGCGCGGGAGAGAATTTTATCGGTAAGTTCCTGTGGAAATGATTGCTGCCGCTCACTGAAGTAGCCCCAGTCAAATAAGACTGGCACGCCAGCCATTTCCCAGTGGCCACTAGGGGTATCTTTGCCAGAACTGAGTTCAGCCGCATGTCCATAAGCGCCGCGCACCTGGATATGGTCATTGAACCCAGCGGGCATAGCACCGCGGCTCTCTTTGGCGGCATGCGCCAGCCCTAACCGCGCCAGGTTTGGCAACGACAGCGCGCCGTGACGCCCAATATCCGCCTGACCGTTGGCACATAACGCCGCAATGTGGCCGAAAGTATCGGCACCAACATCACCAAATTTATCAGCATCGGCAGTCGCGCCGATACCAAAAGAGTCCAGCATCAAAATAATACAGCGTTTCATTTACTCTCCGCAGCCCTATCCGTATCGCGGATACAGCCATAAATCTCGGGCAGATGTTCGCTTTCGGCATCGCCCAGTTGTATTGCCTGGCGCACCATGGCGGCCGCTTGTTGCCACTCGTCCTCGTTGCGGGCATGCAATAATGCCAACGGTTGTTGTGGTTGCAAAGGCTGGCCTAAGGTACAGAGTTCACTCAGCCCAACACTGTAATCCAACACATCGCCGGGCTTACGGCGACCACCGCCAAGCGCCACTACCGCCAGCCCTAGTTGCCGGGTATCGATGGCCTGCACTATGCCAGTCGCCTCGGCATACACAGGTTTGCGAACCTGAGCCTGCGGCAAATAGTTTTGATAATGTTCAATAAAATCTTGAGGGCCGCCAAGTGCTGCCAGCATCCGCCCAAAACGCTCCGCCGCCTGACCATTATCCAGCACCTGCTGCAATTGCCGTCTGGCATCAGTGTCGTTTTGGGCCAAACCGCCGAGCTGTAACAATTCGCTGCACAGCGCCATAGTAACGTCAAACAGCCGAGGATTGCGCTGCTCACCCGTTAAGAAGCGCACGGCTTCGGCGACTTCCAAAGCGTTGCCGGCACTGGAAGCCAGCACCTGATTCATATCGGTCAATAGTGCGGATGTGCGCGTTCCGGCGCCATTCGCCACGCTGACGATGGATTGTGCTAAGGCCCGTGATTCGGCCATAGTGGGCATAAAGGCACCGCTGCCCACTTTCACATCCATCACTAGGGCATCAAGGTTGCAGGCAAGTTTTTTAGATAAAATAGAGGCCGTAATCAACGCAATCGATTCCACGGTGGCGGTGTTGTCACGGATGGCATAAAAGCGCTTATCGGCAGGCACCAGATCGCCGGTTTGGCCGATAATTGCCACACCCACCTGCTTTACCGTGTTGCGAAAGCGCTGGCTGTCAGGTTCTGTCTGATAACCGGGGATCGCATCCAGCTTATCCAGTGTACCGCCCGTATGCCCAAGGCCGCGGCCGGAAATCATCGGCACGTAGCCACCACAAGCGGCAATCATTGGCCCCAGCATCAGGCTGGTGCAATCGCCGACCCCCGTGCTGTGTTTATCCAGCACCGGCCCGGCGAGTTGTAAACTATCCCAGTTCAGCACCTGTCCAGAATCACGCATGGCTTGCGTTAGCGCTATGCGTTCAGCCATATCCATCCCCTGAAAGTAAACCGCCATGCCTAAGGCGGCGATCTGTCCTTCAGAGATGCTGTTATTGGTCATGCCATTGACAAAAAAGGTGATTTCAGACGCAGTCAGCGCCTGACCATTACGTTTTTTGCGAATGATTTCCTGTGCCAGATACATAGGTTACTCCTGCGTTGCCTCAGCGATAACCAAACAGCCCGCCGCCGCAACGCCTTGCCTAGTGAACTCAGTAACCTTGCTCGGTACCGGGTGCCTGACCCAGTTCCAGCGTATGCAGCAGATTGGTCAGCAGACTGGAGGCTCCAAAACGGAAGGTTCGAGGGCTGACCCAATCGGCCCCCAAAATACGCTGGGCGACACCAAGGAATTCAGCAGCCTGAGCGGCATCGCGCACACCACCTGCCGGTTTAAAGCCTACTTGAGGATTCTTCTCGCGGATAACTGTCAGCATGATTTCAGCCGCTGTAATAGTGGCATTTACTGGCACTTTGCCGGTTGAGGTTTTGATAAAATCGGCACCCGCATCAATCGCGATTTCAGACGCTTTACGGATCAGTGCAGGGTCTTGCAGCTCACCACTTTCAATGATGACTTTTAGCAATGCTTGCGTGCCACAGGCCTGTTTACAGGCTTTCACTAATGCGTAACCTATGTCCGCATTACCGGCCATCAATGCCCGATACGGAAACACCACATCCACTTCATCAGCACCGTATGCCACCGCCGCTTTGGTTTCTAACAGCGCGATATCCAGATCATCATTGCCATGAGGGAAATTGGTCACAGTGGCAACTTTTACATCACTGGCACCAATACTATTAAGGGTTTTACGCGCAATAGGGACAAAACGGGGATAGACACAAACCGCCGCAGTATTTCCGGCGGGGGTTTTGGCCTTGTGGCACAAGGCAATCACTTTCTGCTCTGTGTCATCATCGTTCAGAGTGGTCAAATCCATCAGCCGAATGGCCTGACGGGCAGCCTGTTTCAAATCAGTCATGGTAAGCTCTCCGAGAAATAACCTTATCTGTTTATCACTGGGTTAAATGCCAGCGATATGACATTCCCGAGCTGGTAAGCATAGCCCTTACCAGCCATCGGACTCACGACTTGGTTCCGTGAAGACCGGAAAGGACTACCACGCTGGCATCCTCACCGCGAAAAACTCCGTTTTAGCGCGAAAAATAGCGGAATCAATACTCCATTACCGACAAAAAACGGCACGGCAATGGACTAACGACTCGCGCAAGGCGGCCAATGATATACCGCAGATAATTTCATTTCCAGAACCAGCGGTTCAGATTAACGAACAATTCTTGAAAAATAGCTGTAGCGGCAAATTGACGCGCGGGCCAGATCCTGAGATCTGACCCGGTATGAGGATCAGGAAAGCGAGATAAATAAACCGGCAAGCGTGGCACTCATCAGGTTTGCCAGTGATCCTGCAATCACGGCACGCATCCCCAATTTTGCCAGCTCATGACGCCGATTAGGAGCCATACCGCCAAGCCCGCCTAGCAGAATGGCAATCGATGAAAGGTTAGCGAAGCCACACAAGGCAAAAGAGACGATGGCTTTGGTTTTATCTGTCATCACCATGCCAGTTTCAGCCACCAGCTTACCGCCTTCCGCCAAATCTTTCAGATAAGGCGCAAAATTAGAGTAAGCCACAAATTCATTGACCACTATCTTCTGGCCGATGAAAGACCCCGCCAGCATTGCTTCTTTCCAAGGCACACCAATCAACCATGCTAGCGGCATAAAGATATATCCGAGGATCATTTCCAAGGAAATTTTAGCGGCAGCGGCATCAACAACCGTCTTAGCGGCAGTGGCAAGTTCTGGTTGTTGTAACTGGCTAAATTGCGCCACCACCAGTTGCCGATCAACATCGGTAATCACTAAGGTATTTACCGCGACATGTGCCTGGTCAGCCAATGCTTGTACGCAATTATTGAACGCGGCCTGTAATTCTGGGGTTGCCGCAGCAGCGGTTTTTAACGCGTCAAACGCTGTTGCTAACGCGGCATTACCATAACCAAACCAACCACCAATACCACCGATAATACTGTTGATTAACGCGATCAGGCCGATAAATGCCAGCAGCATTGCCCCCACATTCAATGCCAGTTGCATCCCAGCAGATGCACCGCTAGCCGCCGCATCCAGGACATTGGCAGGTTTATCAGGGTCATCCGGCAGCGTCACAATATCATCGTGTGGCGCTTCAGTTTCTGGGTGCATTAATTTGGCCATTAATAACCCGCCAGGGGCGGCCATAAACGATGCCGCGACCAGATATTCCATCGGCACGCCCATTTGCGCATAACCGGCCATCACTGAACCGGCAATAGAAGCCATACCGCCCACCATAATGGCGAACAGTTCCGACTGGGTCATGGTAGGAATAAACGGCCGCACCACTAATGGCGCTTCAGTCTGACCCACGAAAATATTAGCGGTGGCCGACATAGACTCAGTGCGGCTGGTGCCTAGGGCCTTCTGCAAGGCGCCGCCCAATAAGCGGATCACCCACTGCATAATGCCTAGATGATATAACACGGCAATTAATGAAGAGAAAAAGACAATGACCGGCAAAACATGAATGACAAAAACAAAGCCGACTTTGAAAGTGGCCAGATCACCGAACAGAAAACGAATACCATCGTTGGCTTTGTCGATAACGCCGTAGACGGCATCGGAAACCCCTTTCAGGATGTCTTTACCTACAGGCACATACAACACAAAGCCGCCAAAAGCCGCCTGGATTAAAAAAGCGCCACCGACAGTGCGCAGATTGATCGCTTTTTTGTTGTTGGAAAACAAGAACCCAACAAACAGCAGGAAAACTAATCCCACTAAACTCATGACGATACTCATTAACTATCCTTTTTATTGTTAATTGCTGTGTTAATGGCGTTAACCGACCTTTATTGCGGCGGCATTATAACGAAGGGGCCACACAAAATCGCCTGTTGAAGTATATTTTAGGGTTTATTTTTCAAAACCTTACAAAAAACTTCGCAATGTTTCCTTAATTCCGTTTAACGCTCAAACAGTTGAATAAAATTGCGCTCCAGTTGTTCTGATACCAGAACGGCAGTTTTTTCTTGTAATAAAGCGATCTCCGCCACCACCGCCAATAGCGTCAAGGGGTGTTACGCGCAGGTCGCAACGTTACCGGAGTCATCGACGGTGCATCGGTTTCCACCAGCAATGCCGCTAATGGCAAACGCTTCACCGCGCCGCGCAATTTTTTGGCTGAGGCATCGAGTAACAAACCACCAATCCCTAGGCGAAACCCCAGCTGCCAGTATCGCATAGCCACTTCATAACTGCCGCTAAAACCATGGATCACGCCGTAGCAACCGGGATATTTTTGCAGTATTGCCTGTAACTCCGCATGACACCGCACCGCATGCAGAATTACGGGCAATTGATATTGCACGGCCAAGGCCAACTGGGGTTCCAGTAAGGCAACTTGTTGCTCCCAACCGACCCGGCGGGCATCATCCTCCGGGAAATTTGCTCTGGGTTTATCTAACCCACATTCACCTACCGCCACCAGCAATGGCTCAGCAAGATGCTGTTGCAGTTGCTCTGCCAGTTGGCAAACTGCCGCTGGAATATCTGCCGGACAATACCAAGGATGGATGCCGAGTGCGTAAGGGCAGTGAAAAGCCGCCGCAATCCGTTGTTGTTTCGCCCAATCAGCAGGTGACACTCCGGGGATTAAGGCACGGTCGATCCCTGATTGCTGCATGTCACAGAACAGTTGTTGCCGATCGGTATCGAATTCGGCAGCATCAAGATGGGCGTGAGAATCAGTCAGCATCGGTTATTTCCACAGTTCCGCTAACGGGCGACATCAATATGCCGTTGCCCGTTAATACACTGGGCTATTGGGGATCTTGGTTAAACGGCTTTGGCTTTTTCTCGAGTGGCGGATCCTGTAACCGCGGCATACAACAACGTTGGCTGTTTTCGGTCAGGCCCATCTCATCACACCAGCTAGTATATTTATGCCAGCCACGTTTTATCAGCGAGAGCAGTTTATTCATGTTGCCAATCCTTTTCTGTCGCTCAAGAAAAAAGCGGAGTATTACTCCGCCTTTTATCAGTGTTCCCGGGTTTTGGCAAATTCTACGTCAGGATAACGTTCCATCGACAAGTTCAAATTAACCATAGTCGGCGCGATATAGGTAAGATTATCGCCGCCATCCAGCGCCAGGTTAAAGGAACACTTACGCTGAAACTCGTCCAATTTCTTGGCGTCATTGCAATATACCCAACGCGCAGTTGCGACGTTGACAGCTTCATAAATGGCTTCAACGTTATATTCAGATTTCAAGCGGCCAACGACCACTTCAAACTGCAACACCCCAACCGCGCCTACGATCAGGTCGTTGTTTTCCAGTGGCCGGAACACCTGCACCGCACCCTCTTCTGATAACTGTACCAAGCCTTTGAGCAACTGCTTTTGTTTCAGCGGATCTTTGAGGCGGATACGACGGAACATTTCTGGGGCAAAGTTAGGAATTCCGGTAAATTTCAGTTCTTCACCCTGGGTGAAAGTATCACCAATTTGGATAGTGCCGTGATTGTGCAGCCCGATAATATCACCCGCAAAGGCTTCTTCCGCGCGTTCGCGATCACCCGCCATAAAAGTCACGGCATCGGAAATACTCACGGTTTTACCGATGCGCACATGCTTCATCTTCATGCCTTGAGTGTATTGCCCAGAGACCACCCGCATAAAGGCAATGCGGTCGCGGTGTTTCGGGTCCATATTGGCCTGAATTTTAAAGACGAAACCTGAAAAGTTGTCTTCGGTAGCCTCTACCAGTCGCTCGCTGCTCTGCCGTGGTTTTGGTGCTGGTGCCCATTTGGTAAGACCATCCAGCATATGATCCACCCCAAAGTTACCCAATGCGGTACCAAAAAATACGGGGGTTAACTCGCCACTGAGGAACAGCTCTTCATCAAACTCATTGGAGGCACCACGCACCAGTTCCAGCTCTTCGCGTAACTGCTGGGCTAAGTCACTACCAACGGCACTATCCAGTGCCGGGTTATCCAGTCCTTTAATGATGCGCACTTCCTGAATGGTATGACCTAAACCACTGTGGTAGAGGATAGTTTCATCGCGGTGCAGGTGATACACGCCTTTAAAAGACTTACCACAGCCGATTGGCCAACTGATGGGCGCACACATGATATTCAGCTCGTTTTCCACTTCATCAAGCAGTTCCATCGGGTCACGAATATCACGGTCCAACTTGTTCATAAAAGTGATAATGGGGGTATCACGCAAGCGAGTAACTTCCATCAACTTACGAGTACGGTCTTCCACACCTTTAGCGGCATCGATCACCATCAAGCAGGAATCCACCGCAGTGAGGGTTCGATAAGTATCTTCCGAGAAGTCTTCATGCCCGGGAGTATCCAGCAGATTCACCAGACACTCGTTATAAGGGAACTGCATCACCGACGTGGTCACCGAGATACCACGTTCCTTTTCCATCTCCATCCAGTCAGATTTAGCATGTTGACCCGAGCCGCGCCCTTTTACCGTGCCCGCTTGCTGGAGCAGATGGCCATGTAGCAATACTTTTTCGGTAATGGTGGTTTTACCCGCGTCAGGGTGCGAAATAATGGCGAAAGTACGGCGTTTGCCCACTTCCTGCTGGATTAGCTTATTCGACATGGATAACTATCTTCTGCATAAATAGCGCCGACACGGCTGCAAAGCAGCGCGGCCAGTGCGCGAATGACAACTGTTAAAGGCGGCTATTTTCTATGATCTTGGCGGGATAAACAACGGACAACCCCGAAACTCTGGTAAAAGCCGTAGACAATTATGGAAAGCGGCAACCGTAATTGCCGCTTATCTGAAAACATTACAGTGGATGATCTTTATGACTAGCCATGGCGTTTGCCAAGAGTGCCAGCTCTACACGGGCATAGCGATGTTCAACAAAATCATAGATATTGGTGGCTAGCGCCAGCCGCAGATAATTCGCAGCTTTATCATTTTGCTGCTGTTCTTCCGCTATTTTTGCCAGATAAAAATAGGCTTCACAAAGACGTTCAGCGTATTCCGCTGGCCCTTTCAGCCCCTGTTTTGCCAATGCAAATACTTGAGCCTCAGAGGATTTCCCCAGCACATAATCGACCAGCACGGTTGCCCAGGCATCATCACTGAGTTTGCTACGATTCTGCTGCATGGTCAGCAATGCTTGCTTTGGGTCAAGCTGATATTCGGCCAGATATAACCACAATACCCGATAGCCATCCGCCGGATCTTTGTTTAAGAAGGACTGCATATCGTCGATTGCCAGTTGCGGCCTGTCACCGTAATAAAGCGCTAAACCGCGGTTAAGATAGGCATAATCATAGTCTGGCGCGAGTTCCAGTGCAGAGTCAAAAGCCTCATAGGCGGCATCAAACTCGCCTTCCTGAGTGTAGTAAATGCCAATAAAGTTATAGGCATCTGCCAGATCGGGCTGCAACTTTAACGCTTCGTGAAATTCGATGCGCGCCATGATACGTAAGCCTAGGCGGTCATAGATGACACCACGATCATAATGGAAGCGAGCCAGTTGTTCCTGCGTGAGCTTGGCATTGGAAATGATCTCATTCAGTTTTGCCAGGGCGATTTCCATCTTGTAATCAGGCAATAAGGGCGCCACTAACAACTGCCCCTGAGCATTGGTAGAAGTCGTCGCACAACCACCGTTCAGGAGACCGCCAACAGCCACAATGCAAAATACGGCAGTCCGCAAATTAAAATTCATGCAAAAGTCCTTCTTAATTCCAATGCGCTGTCCATCATAGCAACAGAGCTAAGCCTCTGCCATCAGCCAAGTTACCCTACGGCATAAAAAAACTGCGAGCAAATAAAAAAGGAGATCCGCAGATCTCCTTTACTCGATTCAGTAGATTATTCAGCTGAATCGGTTGGTGCCGCAGCGGCTTGCTGAGCTTCTTTAATGGACAGACGTACACGCCCCTGACGATCCACTTCCATCACTTTAACAGTAACTTCCTGGTTCAATTGCAGATAGTCGGATACGTTGGCCACACGTTCTTCAGCAATTTGTGAAATGTGCACCAGACCGTCTTTACCCGGCAGGATATTCACAAAGGCACCGAAATCCACGATACGGATAACTTTACCTTTATAAATACGGCCCACTTCCACTTCAGAGGTGATCTCTTCAATGCGGCGAATGGCTTCTTTGGTTGCGTCAGCATTATTGGACGCAATCTTCACTGTGCCGTCGTCTTCCAGTTCAATGGTAGTGCCGGTTTCTTCGGTTAACGCACGGATAGTTGCGCCACCTTTACCAATCACTTCACGAATCTTCTCTGGATTGATCTTGATGGTAGTGATACGTGGAGCATGATCTGAGATTTCTGGACGGGCTTTGCTGATCGCCTGATCCATCACATTCAGGATATGCACGCGCGCACCATAAGCCTGCTGCAAGGCAATTTCCATGATCTCTTTGGTGATACCTTCGATCTTGATATCCATCTGCAAGGCAGTCACACCATCACGAGTACCCGCAACTTTGAAGTCCATGTCACCCAAGTGATCTTCGTCACCCAGGATGTCTGACAGCACCACAAAGTCATCACCTTCTTTCACCAGACCCATAGCGATACCGGCAACTGCAGTCTTGATTGGCACGCCGGCATCCATCAGCGCTAGCGAACTACCACATACAGACGCCATTGAGCTGGAACCATTTGATTCAGTGATTTCAGATACTACGCGAACGCTGTAAGGGAATTCGGCTTCTGATGGCATTACCGCTTTTACACCGCGCCAAGCCAACTTACCATGACCGATTTCGCGACGTTTTGGTGAGCCGACCATCCCGGTTTCGCCCACAGAGAACGGTGGGAAGTTATAGTGCAGCATAAAGCGTTTAGTACGTTCACCCAGGATAGAATCGATTTTCTGAGCATCGCGTTCAGTTCCCAGAGTACAAGTAACCAACGCCTGAGTTTCACCACGAGTAAACAGTGCACTACCGTGAGTACGAGGCAAAACACCGGCCATGACGCTCAACGCTCGCACCATATCCGGTTCACGCCCATCGATACGTGGCAAGCCTTTCAAGATACGGCTGCGCACAACACGTTTTTCCAAGCTACCTAGCAGATTGTCGGCTTCAGTAGTATCCACTTGTGGATCTTCAGCGAGCAGTTTTTCAACCACGGCTTTCTTGATATCAGCAACCGCCTGATAACGTTCCTGCTTGGCAGTGATCTGGTAAGCTGCGGTAAAGTCTGCTTCAGCCAGAGTCTTGATCTTCTCTGCCAGTGTTTCATTTTTAGCAGGCGCCGCCCATTCCCAACGTGGTTTACCTGCTTCTTTCTGGAACTCAGCGATGGCATCAATCACCACTTGTTGCTGTTCATGGCCGTAAACAACCGCGCCCAGCATCACTTCTTCCGGCAGAATGTTCGCTTCAGATTCCACCATCAGTACTGCGCTCTTGGTTCCGGCAACCACCAGATCCAGATCGCTATGATCCAGCTCAGCAACACTTGGGTTCAGAACATATTCGCCATTAATGTAGCCAACGCGAGCAGAACCCAGCGGACCATTAAATGGAATGCCTGAAACAGCCAGAGCAGCAGAAGTACCAATCATCGAAATGATGTCCGGATCAATCTGTGGATCAACGGAAACCACAGTAATGATGACCTGAACTTCATTGGTGAAACCATCAGGGAACAGAGGACGTATAGGACGATCAATCAAACGGGCAACCAGGGTTTCATCTTCGGATGGACGGCCTTCGCGTTTGAAAAAACCACCGGGGATTTTACCGGCTGCATAGGTTTTTTCCTGATAGTTAACAGTAAGAGGAAAGAAGTCACGGCTTGGGTCTGATTCTTTCTTACCGACAACGGTTACCAGAACGGTGGTGTCGCCCATACTTGCCAAAACGGCACCATCGGCCTGACGTGCGATTACGCCTGTTTCCAGAGAAACTGTATGTTGACCATATTTAAAACTTTTCACTATTGGATTCACGTGACCCATTCCTTAATTTCAATAACTTTGAATTCGCGCGTAAGTATACTGCAAAGCAGTTGTACAGATAAAGAGCGTAACCAGGTGACAAAACAACAACTTTCCCATAGAGTGAGATTATCGGATTTCGTTCCGTAAAATATGCAGTTATGGACTAACATTATTCTTATAGAAAGCGATGTTACCTTCAGCGCAGGGTACTGATGGAAAGGGAAAAGCGGATGCAGACCAGACGTTTCAGGTCACTGACGTGGAAACAAACTAATCTGGTGGTATTTACCGCACTGTTTTTCGCTATTGCAATTTTTATCGTCGAAATTCTGATGGTCGTGTCGACTGAACGCGAATCACTGATACGCGGTCAGAAAGAAGTGCTCGATTCCGTTGAACAACCCATGGAAAATGCAGTTTGGGCACTGGATGACAACCTCGCCAAACAAACCTTAGATGGCTTACTAAAAGTTGATTACGTTGGTTCCGCCACCATTACCTTAGATGATGGCACCACCTTTGCCAGTGTGGGTAACGCCACAGCGCTGCCAGATGATCTTTTTCTGCCGTCAGCCTTAAAATATTTGGCGAATTCCGCCAGATCAGCCGCGATCTGCATCAGCCAACATATCTGGACAATAACGAAAAGCCACAACTGATAGGCACGCTGCAGATAAATTACAGCACCCGCGAACTGGCCGAAGGATTGCTCAGCCAACTGAAGCTAAGTTTTACCGCAACCTTGGCACGCGCACTGTTTATTACCTTGGTATTGTCCCTAGTGTTTCACCGTTTCCTGACGCAACCGATTGCTCGGATTGGGGAAGCGATTGATCGCATTGATCCTGAATCACCTGACGAGCATCTACTCCCGATCCTGAGCAACCACAAAGACGATGAATTAGGGCTGGTTACCTCAAAAT
This sequence comes from Shewanella dokdonensis, assembly GCF_018394335.1. NCBI lineage: Bacteria > Pseudomonadati > Pseudomonadota > Gammaproteobacteria > Alteromonadales > Shewanellaceae > Shewanella > Shewanella dokdonensis. Next base: position 943,710 of record NZ_CP074572.1, read on the forward strand.
TAAATCAAATTCTGGTGCAATTCAGTAAAACCCAAGGGAAGCTCAGAAAAATGGCGACCCGAGATTCACTTACGGGTCTGCCAAACCGTACCTTGTTATTAGAAACCCTCACGGTTGCTATTCAGCGCGCCAGCATCCGCAATAATAATTTGGCATTGTTATTTGTCGACTTGGACCGATTTAAAAATATCAATGATTCCTTGGGACATGCATTAGGCGATCAATACCTGATCCGCATTGCCATGTTACTGAAACGATTTGTCAATAAACGTGGGTTAGTCGTACGCCTAGGCGGCGATGAGTTTGTCATTCTCACCGAAGATCTACACTCCCCAGCCAGGCTGCCGATTTTGTAGAAAAGCTTTTTGAGCAGCTCAAAGCGCCTATCAAACTCGGAGAACACTCGGTACATCCAGCGGCATCCGTGGGGATCTCATTTTATCCTGATGATGGCGATACGGCGGACGATCTGATCCGCCACGCCGACATTGCGATGTACAGTGCCAAAGCAGCAGGTTCTAACCAGTGGGCCTTTTTCAAACAACAGATGACCGAGCGCGCCGTTACCCGCTTGCGTACCGAGGCGTCACTGCACGATGCCATCAGCAACAATGAGTTTGTGTTGTATTTCCAACCACAATTGGCGCTAGCAAGCGGTAATTTGATTGGCTGTGAGGCATTGATCCGTTGGCAACGGGGCGACAAGCTCATCAGTCCCATGGAGTTTATTCCTATTGCTGAAGAGACTGGCATCATAGTAGCCATTGGTGCATGGGTGATTGAGCAAAGCTGTAAGACGCTAAATATGTGGCAAAAACGCTATAACTTCCAGACCACTATTGCCTGCAATGTATCCACTAAACAGTTTGCCGATCCAGGTCTTATCCCACATATTAAACGCACAGCGATGCGCTATCAGGTAAAACCCGAGTATCTGGAAGTCGAAATTACTGAAACTGCATTTATGAACGATGTGGAGCAGGCAATCCTAAAGTTACAGCAACTGAAGTCCGCAGGTTTTGGTATTGCAGTGGATGATTTTGGTACTGGTTATTCGTCTTTATCATATCTGCGGCGCTTGCCTTTAACCACGCTTAAAATTGACCGCGCCTTTATTTCTGAACTACCAGGTAACAGTGCCATCGCATCAACGATTCTGACCTTAGGCAAACAACTGGGATTGCAGATCATTGCTGAGGGAATTGAAACCCAGCAGCAACTGGAATGGTTGGAAACTCACGAGTGCGCTATCGGCCAAGGCTATTACTTCAGCGAGCCACTACCATTGGACGAGTTTGAAAAACGCTATGTGATAAAGCGTCCCAGTAGTCTAGTGGGGCTTTAGCCGCCACAGATGATCAAAAAAGGAGGCATAAGCCTCCTTTTTGACGAGAAACTGATTAGCGACGCAGACCCAGTTTCTGGATCAGCGCTGTATAGCGTTCTGCATCTTTCTTCTGCAGATAGCTCAACAGTTTACGACGAGAACTAACCATGCGCAGCAGACCACGGCGAGAGTGGTGATCTTTAGCGTGTTCTCTGAAGTGATCCTGCAGATGGTTAATCTGAGCAGTCAACAGGGCAACCTGAACTTCTGGTGAACCAGTGTCGTTTTCGCCACGGCCAAATTCAGCCAGGATTTCAGCTTTCTTTTCAGTACTTAGTGACATGAGTCTCTCCAAATATTTAATCAAATTACCTTAGCCGATCACTAACTCAGCCAAGGGCGCAGAATAATAACCTGTTACTTGCACCAGCGCAAGTTCAGTCAGCGCTAGTGTCGTGCATCACCATCAAACGTTTAGGTGCCAGTAAACCATCGTCATTCATACAACCGACACCAATAAACCGATGCGCTTCGCCTAGCGTGATACGCACCAGAGCATCTGCTTTGAGTCCGTTAACCCTGACCGGATTACCATTGAGCAGATAAACTCCCAATGCGTCAGGCACATTGCATTCATCAAGATCGGCAACCGCCGCATCGGCAGCTAATAACAGCGGATCCAACACCTGGGACGGGACAACATCTTGAGCTATCGCATCATCTAACAACTGTTGCAGTTGCGCTAAGGTCACCATGCGTTCGGTGGGATAACGCCCCACCTGTAAGCGTCGCAACATGATGACATGCGCGCCACAACCAAGCATTTCGCCAAGGTCATCTACAATAGTGCGAATATAGGTGCCTTTAGAGCAGTGAATTTCCAGCGTCAGTTCATCATCTTTCAGGGCGATGAATTTGAGTTCATATACGGTGATGGGACGCGCTTCTCTTGGTACCGTCTTGCCCTCACGAGCATATTTATAAAGCGGTTGCCCTTGATATTTCAGCGCGGAAAACATTGAGGGCACCTGCATAGTGTCCCCACGAAAGTGTGCTAACGCGGTTTCGAGTTGTGCCGAACTGAAAGTCAACGGCCGGGTGCTGACCACTTCACCATCCGCATCGCTGGTATCGGTACGAATGCCAAGCTTAGCTGTAACCAAATAGCGTTTATCTGCATCTAATAGATGCTGTGAGAACTTGGTTGCTTCCCCCAGACAGATGGGCAGCATTCCGGTCGCTAAAGGATCCAGTGCACCAGTATGGCCAGCTTTCACCGCATTATAAATCCGCTTGACCCGCTGCAAGGCATGATTGGAACTCATACCTGTGGGTTTATCTAACAGCACCACGCCATCCACGAAACGGCCCTTAGGTCGTTTTCCCATCAGTTATTTTCCTCATCTCCGGACGTTTCAGCGTCATCTGCAACCTGCTGATGTTTCGCTTTGTCACTGTTAACAACTTGAGTCACCAGATTCGACATGCGCATCCCTTCAACCAGGGATTTGTCATAAACAAAACGCAGTTCTGGCATTACCCGCAATTGCATGCGACCAGCAACCAGCGTGCGAACATAGGGGGCGGCTTTTGTCAGTGCGGCCATTTTTTCCTGAATACGCTCTGGGTCTTCTTCAAACAGGGTGACATACACCTTGGCGAAACTCAGATCCCGTGACACGTCAACATCATTGACCGTTACCATACCAATCCGGGGATCTTTCATATCGCGTTGCAGCACAAATGCCAGTTCTTGCTGCAACTGCTGTGCTATACGGCGGGTACGGCTGAATTCTCTTGCCATTATCTTATTCCCCAAAATCAAGAAAGGCGGCCGAAGCCGCCCTTGTTTGTCGCCATCGCCGGTTACAGAGTCCGGGCAACTTCGACAGTTTCAAATACTTCGATCTGGTCGCCTACGCGAACATCATTATAGTTCTTCACGCCGATACCACACTCAGTGCCAGCTCGAACTTCTGCGACGTCATCTTTGAAGCGACGCAGCGATTCCAGTTCACCTTCGTAGATCACCACGTTATCACGCAGCACACGGATAGGCGCACTGCGCTTCACCAGACCTTCGGTAACCATACAACCCGCAATAGCGCCGAGTTTTGGTGACTTGAACACATCGCGTACTTCTGCCATACCGATGATCTGCTGCTTGAATTCCGGTGCCAGCATACCACTCATGGCGGCTTTCACTTCGTCAATCAAGTCGTAGATCACGCTGTAGTAACGCAGATCAACACTTTCGCTTTCGATAGTCTTACGTGCCTGCGAGTCAGCACGGACGTTGAAGCCGACCATAATGGCATTAGAAGCTGCTGCCAAAGTCGCATCGGTTTCGGTCAAGGCACCAACACCGCTGGCGATGATGTTCACTTTCACTTCATCGGTAGACAGTTTGGTCAACGAGTCGGAAATTGCTTCCAACGAGCCCTGAACATCCGCTTTCAGCACGATATTCAGTTCCTGAACTTCGCCTTCGGTCATGTTGGCAAACATATTTTCCAACTTGGCCTTCTGCTGACGAGCCAGTTTCACTTCGCGGAACTTACCCTGACGATACAGAGCAACTTCACGAGCTTTACGTTCGTCCTTCACCACGGTGGCTTCATCACCTGCGGATGGCACCCCAGAAAGACCGAGGATCTCTACCGGAATTGATGGGCCAGCTTCAATGATGCTGTTGCCATCTTCATCCTTCATGGCGCGGACTTTACCGTATTCCAAGCCACACAGCACGATATCGCCTTGATGCAGTGTACCTTCCTGAACGAGTACGGTAGCCACTGGGCCGCGTCCTTTGTCCAGTTTAGACTCGATAACGACACCTGCCGCCATACCGTCTCTGACCGCTGTCAGTTCCAGCACTTCGGCTTCCAGCAGAATCGCTTCCAGCAGTCCATCAACGCCTTCACCAGTCTTAGCTGACACGTAGACGAACATATTGTCGCCGCCCCAGTCTTCAGACATCACGCCATACTGTGATAACTCGCTCTTCACGCGTTCCACATCGGCTTCAGGCTTATCAATTTTGTTCACTGCGACAATCAGCGGCACTTTACCGGCTTTAGCATGTTGAATCGCTTCAATGGTCTGTGGCATCACGCCATCATCAGCCGCAACCACCAAGATCACGATATCGGTTGCCTGTGCACCACGGGCACGCATTGCGGTAAACGCGGCGTGTCCGGGAGTATCCAGGAAGGTGATCATGCCGTTATCAGTCTGCACATGATAAGCACCGATATGCTGGGTAATACCACCCGCTTCACCTGCGGCAACTTTAGTACGGCGAATATAGTCCAGTAATGATGTTTTACCGTGGTCAACATGGCCCATGATGGTCACAACTGGGGCACGTGGTTCGACTTTAACATCTTCGCCATCACGATCTGCCAGCACTTCATGTTCCAGTTCGTTTTCACGCACCAGAATCACTTTGTGACCCATTTCTTCGGCCACCAGTTGTGCAGTTTCCTGATCCAACACCTGATTGATGGTCACCATAGAGCCCATCTTCATCATTATCTTGATGATTTCAGTAGCCTTGACCGCCATACGCTGAGCTAGATCGTTCACAGTGATGGTTTCACCAATACGCACATCACGGTTCACAGCAACCACTGGCTTATTGAAGCCATGTTTCATGGACTGTGGCGCTTTTGAGCGCAGTACCCGTTCTTTTCCACCATCACGACTCTGGCGTTCATCTTTCGAACGTTTCTTACCAGAATGTTTATGGCGATTACGGCGACCAGAACGCTCTTCATCCATGTCACTGGTATCTTCAGCAGCGCGCGCTACTTTAGAGGTGGTGATATGGTGATCGTTGCGGTTTTCCGCCTCAACGCGCTGACGTTCTTCGTCCGCCCAACGCTTTTCATTCTCTTCGGCTAAACGGCGTGCTTCTGCAGCGGCTTTTGCTGCTTCCTCATCCGCTTTGCGACGTACCGCTTCTTCCTGCGCAGCTTTCAGCCGTGCGGCTTCAACGCGCGCGGCTTCAGCAGCAGCGGCCTGTTCCGGTGTCAATTCTACGGCTTTGGCTTTGGCGACTTCAGCTTTAGCTTCAGCGTCAACGTCAGCTTTGGCTTTAGCTTCTGCCTTGGCTTTCGCCTCAGCAGCAGCCTTTTCCGCTTTGGCCTTGGCTTCTGCTTCCGCGCGAGCTTTAGCCTCTGCGTCGGCTTTGGCCTTAGCTTCGGCTTCTGCTTTTGCTTGGGCCTCAGCTTCAGCGGCCAGACGAGCCAGCTCCGCAGGGTCACGTTTTACAAAAGTACGGGTTTTACGTACTTCAACTTTGACATCCTTGGACTGACCACCAGAACCGGAAACACTCAGCGTAGACACTGTCTTACGCTGTAATGTCATCCGTGCGGGTGCCCCTTCCTGACCATGCTGCTGCTTCAGGTGTTCCAGCAGTTGGTGTTTTTCAGATTCAGTCACGCGGTCATTGCGTTGCTTCTTTATGCCGGCTTTGGAAAATTGTTCGATCAGCCGATCAACATCTTTTCCAACTTCCATGGCCAACTTTTCTACAGTAGTTTCTGCCATCAGTTACTTCCCCTGTTGATCGACTTACTCTTCATCGCCAAACCAACAGATATTGCGGGCCGCCATGATAAGCTCACCTGCTTTTTCTTCTGTCATTTGCTCAATTTCGATCAAATCATCTACGCCTTGTTCGGCTAAATCTTCAAGAGTCACAATGCCCTTACTGGCGAGATTAAATGCGGTATGACGTTCCATACCCTCAAGTTCCAGTAACTCTTCACTCGGTTGCGCACCATCCAAGGCCTCTTCAGAAGCCAGCGCACGGGTAGATAAAGCCGCTTTCGCACGTTCTCTCAGCGTATTGACTATATCTTCATCAAACCCATCAATGGATAGCAATTCGGAAGCAGGTACATACGCGACCTCTTCCAGGGTTGCAAATCCTTCATCAGCTAATACCTGGGCAAAATCCTCATCCACGTGCAGTGCTTTCATGAATAGGTTTTTAACTTTGGTACTTTCAGCCTGATGTTTTGCATTCATATCTTCAACAGTCATCACGTTCAGTTCCCAGCCTGTCAGCTGAGTGGCTAAACGTACGTTCTGACCATTACGGCCGATGGCCTGCGCCAGACTGTCTGCTTCGACAGCAATATCCATCGCATGCTTATCTTCATCCACTATGATGGAAGAAACATCCGCAGGTGCCATGGCATTGATAACAAACTGTGCTGGGTTATCGTCCCACAGCACGATATCAATACGTTCACCGCCCAGTTCATTGGTTACCGCCTGTACGCGTGCACCACGCATACCGACACAGGCACCGATAGGATCGATACGACGGTCGTTAGACTTCACCGCAATTTTGGCTCGTGAACCTGGGTCACGGGCAGCGCCCATAACTTCAATCATTTCATCTGCAATTTCAGGCACTTCAATCCGGAACAGTTCAATCAACATTTCCGGTTTAGAGCGGGTCAAAAACAGTTGAGCCCCACGAGCCTCTGGACGCACGGCATACAGTAATGAACGCACGCGGTCGCCAGGACGGAAGGTTTCCCTTGGGATCAGGTCTTCTTTGTACAACACGCCATCGGCATTGTTACCCAAGTCAACAATCACGCTGTCGCGGTTGGATTTCTTCACCACGCCAGTCACCAGTTCACCTTCTTTATCGAGGAACTGTTCTACCACTTGAGCACGTTCGGCTTCGCGAACCTTCTGTACAATGACCTGTTTAGCGGTCTGGGTAGTAATACGATCGAACTGTACTGATTCGATCTCATCTTCTACATAATCCCCAGCTTGGATCTCTGGACTATCAAATTGAGCCGCTTCCAGGGTAATTTCACGATAAGGATTTTCCAGTGTTTCACCCTTACTATCCACCACTAACCAGCGGCGGAAGGTTTCATAATCACCGGTTTTACGATCGATGGCTACGCGCACATCAATATCGCCTTCATATTTTTTCTTAGTAGCAGTAGCCAGCGCAATTTCCAAGGCTTCGAAAATCTTCTCACGGGGTACGGCTTTCTCATTGGACACCGCTTCAGCGACCAGCAAAATATCTTTATTCATCGTCTTGCCTCGTTCACCTTGAATCCATCAAAACTTTGCAATTAAATTGCCTTTGCGGATGTTATCCAAGGCAATAATCAATTCATTACCGGATACGTCGAGAGTAATCATCTGCCCCTCTACCCGTACGACGGTACCTCTCAAATTGCGACTACCCGCTACCGGCATAGTCAGCTGAACTTTAACCTCATCGCCAATATACATCTGATACTGTTCAGCGTTGAACAGTGGCCGATCCAGACCAGGAGAGGAAACTTCCAGGGTGTATTCAGAAGGGATGGGGTCTTCAACATCCAATAACGCGCTGACCTGACGGCTGGCGTTGGCACAATCTTCGACATTGACACCCTGCTCGCTATCAATAAACAAGCGTAGTGTTGAATGCTTGCCTGCTTTAACGAACTCAAGCCCCCATAACTGGAATTCCAGTGCTTCGATAGTAGGCCGCAACATCGCTTCGAGTTTTGACTCCAAAGTTGCCAAATTACACTCCTGAAAAACAAAAAAGGGCTATAAAGCCCCGATATCACACCGCCGTTAAGGCAGTAAAATACTACATCCCAGATAACAAAAAACCCCGTTTTACTACGAGGTTCTTCTTGTTCTATTACCTGTAATTCAGTACAGAATCTGCTTTCAAATTCAATACCGGGAACTGGTTGCGGGGGCCGGATTTGAACCGACGACCTTCGGGTTATGAGCCCGACGAGCTACCAGGCTGCTCCACCCCGCGTCAATTGCAGCAAGTTTACTGATTCGACCTTCAACTTGCAATAACTCAGGAATATTTAATACTTTTCCTGGTTTATATCGTGGTGCCGAGGGCGGGACTTGAACCCGCACGACCGTTAGGTCACAGCCACCTCAAGGCTGCGCGTCTACCAATTTCACCACCCCGGCAAATTCTACTTAATCAGGGATTTTATCCTCTGATTTTGGCGCTGACTTTTCTGGTTGTGGAGCTGGCTGAGTCTGCTCAGCTGCACCAATATTTTTCCAGGTGTCTTCCTGCTTGTTATGGTTGGCACTCAAATTACCGATCACCAAACTCAAGACAAAAAACACAATCGCCAAAATAGCTGTGGATCGAGTCAGGAAATTACCTGAACCAGAGGATCCAAACAGCGTAGCCGAAGCACCGGCACCAAAAGACGCGCCCATGTCAGCACCTTTACCTTGCTGGATCAGGATCAGGAAAACCAGTCCAAGTGCAACCAACAAGTAAACAACAATCAGAACTTCATACATAACTTATGCGCTCATCGCTATGGTACATAAACTCAAAAATTCGGTAGAGTTTAAACTGGCACCACCTATTAGTCCACCATCCACATCTGGCTGTGCGAACAAATCCGCAGCATTTGCGGGTGTAACACTACCGCCGTAAAGGATGCGGATATTTTCCCCAATATAAGGGGAAACTTCGGAAAGCCGCTTGCGAATAAACGCATGAACTTCTTGCGCTTGTTCTGGTGTGGCGCTCTTCCCGGTACCTACAGCCCAGAGAGGCTCATAAGCAATAATGGCATTATCGAAAGCCATGGTGCCATTTTTCTCGATCACCACATCCAACTCTTCAGCAATCACTTCAAAAGTGCGTCTTGCTTCTCGTGCTGGACCGGACTCTCCGACACACAAAATAGGTGTTAAACCATGTTTTTGGGCAGCAGCAAACTTATCTGCCACGATATTACTGGTTTCACCATACATTCTGCGACGTTCGGAATGACCGATGATGACATATCGGCAGCCAACTTCATTGAGCATGGCACCGGAAATTTCACCGGTATAAGCGCCGAAGTCATGCTGACTTAAATTCTGTGCGCCCATTCGAACCACAGAACCATTCAATGTCTCTTTATTGGCTTCTAATTGCTGCCTTACACTTTCCAGGTACACAGCAGGTGGGCAAAGTACGACTTCCACGGCGTCGTTATGTAGCTTGGCGGCAAACTTTTTGAACAGTTCTTGCGCTAATTGCGCGCTACCGTTCATCTTCCAGTTGCCGGCGACCATTGGGCGTCTGAGAGCCATCACCATCTCCTTTGAAAGCGGCGTGAATAATAGCGAACCACTTGTGAAGTTACAATACTCGTTTGGCTAATTTTTGCGATTTGCCGCTTGTTCGACTACTTTTTACGCTCAAGTGCGGCAAATGCTCCATAACAAAAAACTAACCTATTAATTTATATCAATTATTCTAACAACAATGTTAGCTAACAGCGGTTGTTACGGCTGTTGCTATCTGCTCGGCATAGCGTCGAACTAGCGTTTCATCATCCCCTTCGACCATTACGCGAATTAATGGTTCTGTACCGGATTTACGCAGTAACACGCGACCACGTTCACCCAAAGCGTGTTCTACTTGTGTAACAGCTGCCTTAACCTCTGCGGCTTGTAGTGGATCTTTGCTGCCTTCAAAGCGCACATTCACCAGTACTTGAGGTAACAGAGTCATCGGGGCGGTCAGTTGTTCGAGTGTCATGTCACTGCGGCGCATTGCGGCCAGCACTTGGATGCCTGCGACAATGCCATCACCGGTAGTTCCATGATCAAGGTTAACAATATGACCAGAGTTCTCACCACCGATGCGCCAGCCTTTTTCAGTGAGTAGTTCCATGACGTAACGGTCACCCACTTTGGAGCGCAAAAAGGAATATCCAAGGCTTTGAGTGCCAGTTCTAATCCCAAATTCGACATCTGGGTGCCAACAACCCCACCTTTTAGCACGCCACGAGTTAAGGCATCCTTTGCTAGGATATAAAGAATTTGGTCACCATCTATCACTTCACCATGACGGTTGACCATCATGATACGGTCACCGTCACCATCCAAAGCGATCCCTAAATCGGCTTTTTCGGCCACCACGGTTTCACAAATTTTGGCCATTGAGGTCGCACCGACCTGGTCATTGATGTTAGTGCCATTGGGTTTGTCGCCAATAACCACTACTTCGGCTCCCAATTCACGGAAGACATTGGGGGCGATGTGGTAAGTGGCACCATGTGCACAATCGACCACCAGTTTGAGCCCTTCAAGGGTCTGATCCGCTGGAAAATTCCCTTTGCAGTATTCGATATAACGGCCAGCAGCGTCGGTGATACGGGACACTTTCCCGAGCAGATGAGACTCCACACAATCCAGTGTTTTTTCTAGCTCAGCTTCAATTTCCAGTTCTAAATCATCATCCAGTTTGGTGCCTTTAGATGAGAAAAATTTGATGCCGTTATCATAGTAAGGATTGTGGGAAGCACTGATCACCACCCCAGCTTCAGCACGGAATGTCCGGGTCAGATATGCCACAGCAGGCGTGGGCATTGGCCCCATTAGCATCACATTCAACCCAGCCGCCGACAACCCCGCCTCCAGTGCTGACTCAAACATATAGCCGGAAATGCGGGTATCTTTGCCAATCAACACTTTGCGGGTGCCAGTACGAGACAATACTCGCCCAGCAGCCCACCCGAGCTTTAACGCCAATTCCGGCGTCATTTTGCCCGAACCCACTTTGCCGCGAACACCATCGGTACCAAAAAATTTTCTTGTTGAACTCACGTTTGCTTACTCCATAACCTCACCCGTTCGCCGCAAGGTTACTGCATCTATTTACGGTTTCAGTTAGCAGCTTGAGTCGCTGCCAACACTTGCAAAACATCTAGGGTTTCCGGTACATCGTGTACCCGGATAATGTGAGCGCCCTGCATTGCCGCCAGCAATGCGCCACTCAGGCTACCAGCTAAACGCTCTGACACTGGGCGCTGCAAAAGATTGCCAATCATACTCTTACGCGATAATCCGATCAGCAAAGGTAACTCAAACTTGGCGAAATCCTGAAGATGAGCCAGTAATCGGTAATTATGTTCCAGTGTCTTGCCAAAACCAAATCCTGGATCCAACAACAACCGCTCGCGTGCTAGACCAGCGTCCGTACAACGAGCAATCTGCTGTGCAAAATAGTCACTGACTTCCGCCAATAAATTCTGGTACTGAGGAGCCGCCTGCATCGTCCGTGGTTGTCCCTGCATGTGCATGATACACACGGGCACTTGCAGCTCAACTGCGGTCTCAAGTGCACCAGGTTCCGTTAAACTACGGATATCGTTGATCAAATGAGCACCCGCAGCAACTGATGCTGCCATCACCTCAGGTTTACTGGTATCCACAGAAATCCAGACATCAGAATTTGCCGCGATATATTCCACCATCGGCACCACTCGCTGCAGTTCCTCAGCGACACTGACGTCGGCGGCACCAGGGCGAGTAGACTCACCTCCAATATCAATAAAGTGTGCTCCTGCGGCAATCATTTCGTCGGCATGACGACACGCCGCGGCGAACGCACGATACTGCCCACCATCGGAAAAAGAATCCGGGGTCACATTCAGTATCCCCATTACCTTTGGCTCAGCTAAAGTTAGACGTTTTTGGCCGGACACTAATTCAAATGCCCGGCCACCTGTACAGATATTCACCGAAAAATACCTTTAAAAAATACTGTCAGAAAAACAGAAAACCCCTCTCGGGGTTTTCTAGAAGACTAAGCTTGCGCAAGATTTAGTGAGTCTCGCCAGGCTTAGTAAGATCTGCTGCTGAAGCATCAGTTTTAGGCTCATCGGCATGTGGCCGACTATTGCCACCCGTAGAATCTTTATCATCCATATTCCAGTCTGCCGGTGGACGCACGTCACGACGTGCCATCAAGTCTGCAATCTGATGGGAATCAATAGTTTCATACTTGATCAAGGCATCCTTCATCGCATGCAGGATGTCGATATTGTCATTCAACAGCTGCCGCGCACGTTGGTAATTGCGTTCAATCAACGCTTTTACTTCTGCATCAATAATGGCGGCAGTTTCATCAGACATATGTTTAGCTTTCGCCATCGATCTGCCAAGGAAAACTTCGCCTTCTTCTTCAGCATAAAGCAGTGGCCCCAGTTTTTCCGAGAAGCCCCACTGTGTCACCATATTACGGGCGATCGCCGTGGCCTGCTTGATATCCTGTGACGCACCAGTAGAAACTTTCTCCGCCCCATAAATGATCTCTTCGGCTAAACGACCACCATAAGCCACTGAAATCCGGCTTTCGAGTTTGCGGCGGTTTTCACTGATAGAATCAGCTTCTGGTAAGAAGAATGTTACCCCTAACGCACGACCACGCGGGATAATGGTCACTTTATGCACAGGATCATGTTCTGGTACTAAGCAGCCAACAATGGCGTGCCCGGCTTCGTGATAGGCGGTGGACTCTTTTTCCTGCTCTGACATCACCATAGAACGACGTTCAGCGCCCATCATGATCTTGTCTTTAGCACGCTCAAACTCTTCCATGGTCACGACACGGCGATTGCCACGGGCGGCAAACAAGGCCGCTTCGTTCACCAAGTTAGCCAAGTCAGCGCCAGAGAAACCAGGAGTACCACGGGCAATTACGCTGGCCTGAACATCATCGGCCACCGGAATTTTGCGCATATGTACTTTAAGGATCTGCTCACGACCACGCACATCTGGCAATCCAACTACCACTTGCCGGTCAAAACGTCCTGGACGCAACAAGGCGGCATCCAATACGTCTGGACGGTTAGTTGCGGCAATCACAATCACGCCTTCGTTACCTTCAAAACCATCCATCTCTACCAGCAACTGGTTAAGGGTCTGTTCACGTTCATCATGACCGCCACCCAGCCCAGCACCACGCTGCCGACCTACCGCATCAATTTCATCGATGAAAATAATGCAAGGTGCAGATTTTTTAGCTTGTTCAAACATGTCGCGAACGCGAGAAGCGCCGACACCGACAAACATTTCAACAAAATCTGAACCAGAAATAGTAAAGAAAGGCACTTTGGCTTCGCCGGCAATCGCTTTCGCCAGCAAGGTTTTACCTGTCCCTGGAGGCCCCACCATCAGCACGCCCGTTGGGATACGGCCACCCAGTTTCTGAAATTTAGTGGGATCACGCAGATAATCCACCATTTCCTTCACTTCTTCTTTGGCTTCATCACAACCCGCCACATCTGCGAAGGTGGTTTTAATCTGATCTTCACTCATCAGTTTGGCTTTGCTCTTACCAAAGGACATTGCGCCTTTGCCGCCACCGCCCTGCATCTGTCGCATGAAGAAAATCCACACACCAATCAGCAGCAGCATTGGGAACCAAGAGATGAAAATCTGGGTCAGGAAACCTGATTCTTCCGCTTCCTGGCCTTTCATGGTCACGCCTTTACGGTCGAGATCGTTAATCAGATCCTGGTCGTAAATTGGCATAATGGTGACAAATTTTTCACCGCCTTTGGTCACACCTTCAATAGTGCGCTGATCGCTCTTGAACTCCACGGTAGCAACCTGCCCAGAACGGACATCATCCAGAAACGTGGAATATTCCATCTTCTGCGACGACGAAGAAGACGGCGAGAATCCCTGGAATACCGACATCAGCACTACGGCGATGACGACCCAGAGAATCAGATTTTTTGCCATGTCACTCAATTATTGAACCTCTCAGTCTCAAGACTTACTCTTTCAGGTTACTACAACTTGTAGCCGGTAGCCACCAGATACACCTCACGGGAACGGGCTCGGGACGACTCCGGTTTACGGGTTTTAACACTGGTAAATGCCTGCTTTACCGCCTTCATATACGCATCAAACCCTTCACCTTGGAACACTTTCACTGCAAAACTACCACCGGGAGCCAGCACTTGGTGACACATGTCGAGTGCCAGTTCAACCAGATACATAGCCCGAGGTTGATCCATCGCATCGGAACCACTCATATTAGGCGCCATATCTGACAGTACCACGTCCACTTTGTCATCACCGACCATCTGCAACAAAGTCTCCAGTACTGATTCTTCACGAAAATCGCCCTGAAGGAAATCGACGCCAACGATTGGGTCCATCGGTAAAATATCACAAGCAACCAGTTTGCCCGGTTCACCGACGAGCTTGACCGCAACCTGAGACCAACCACCGGGAGCCGCGCCCAAATCCACCACGGTCATCCCAGGCTTGATCAGTTGATCCTTCTGTTGTAACTCTTCCAGCTTAAAAGCCGCCCGCGAACGCAAGCCGCGCTTTTGCGCTAGTTTTACATAATGATCATCAAAGTGTTCCTGCATCCAGCGCGTTGAGCTAGCGCTACGTTTCTTTCCTACCATCAAACATCCGCAACAAATCAGAGTTACACGCCAGTGATATAAGGGTAGAATATCGGCTTTTCAACAGTAACTCAGCAAAAGTTGGTAAAAATGAACCTGACAACCAAACAGAAACAGCATCTGAAAGGGCTGGCACACAGTCTGAAACCTGTGGTGCTGCTTGGTGCCAATGGCTTGACTGAAGGGGTACTGGCTGAAATTGATAACGCACTGGCCTATCACGAGTTGATCAAGGTGAAAGTGGCAGCAGAAGATCGTGAACTAAAAAATGCTATCGTCGATGCCATCGTTCGTGAAACTCAATCCGAAAAAGTGCAGGTTATCGGGCACATACTGGTGCTTTATCGCCAGTCTGAAGAGAAAAAATCGCTTTGCCTAAAGCCAAATAATCTCCCTTCTGCAAAAAGGCCACTTATTAATAGTGGTCTTTTTGTTTACCTTAGCTAATGAATATTGTGACTATGGCCGATTAAGTCAGTCTTAATTCACTCTTGTCACTCAAGACAGCCAAGCAGATAAACTGTCATTTCACCGTCTAGATAAACGAAAAAACCGCCATTACGACGGTTTTTTCGGCACATAACACTCAGATATAATCCACTGATACAATTTCTACATCAGTGCGACCACCCGGGGTTTGAATACCCACTTCATCCCCTAGGTTTTTACCAATCAGGCCACGGGCGATAGGTGAATTTACCGAGATCAGATTCTCTTTGATATTCGCCTCATCATCACCCACGATGCGATAGGTCATTTCTGCATCGGTATCAAGATTTAAAATGGTTACCGTTGCCCCAAAAATGACCCGGCCATTGTTGGGCATTTTAGTCACATCAATGACCTGAGCATTGGATAACTTTCCTTCAATATCACGGATACGTGCTTCACAAATGCCCTGTTCTTCACGGGCGGCATGATATTCCGCATTTTCTTTCAAATCGCCCAGTTCACGGGCGGTGGCAATGGCCTCACTCAGTGCTGGACGTCTTTCAAACTTCAGCATTTCCAGCTCTTTGCGTAACTGTTCCGCGCCAGTCAGCGTCATAGGAACCTTATTCATGTCTCTGTCGTCTCCTGTAAAACAAAAGCGACCTATGCTGGCCCAAAAGGGCCTGCACAGTCTCAAGGGGTGAATGGGCGCTCGTAGTAACGTCAGATACTGTCGGCGCCAAAGATGTTTTTGCCAGACAACCACGGCGAACACCGGGTTGGTATCACTTCACCATGCAGCAAGCTTACCTAAGCTGCCGCGGCCTTGCCAGTGATGTTCGGAAAAATTATGCGCTGTACCAGCCAATCTCAATGTTTTTACATGATTTATTAGCGCTATAACAGGATAGAGAATGTATGAGTTACGGCGCAAAGAATAGATAACAGTTGTGAGCGTTCAAAAATAAAGCCACCCGCAGGTGGCCTTAGTGTACAGATTAACTCACCGCTTATTTGGTGACCCGCGCATGCAGCTCTTGCACTGATGAGACTTTATTGCGGTCATCCGCAGTGTTTGCCATACAGGTAGCAAAAGCCGCGTTCATGGTGGTGGTGTAGTTCACTTTGTAGCGCAAAGCACCACGGCGCAGTTGCTTGGAGTCTTCAATGGCCTGACGCCCTTCGGTGGTGTTAACGATATAGGTGTACTCACCGTTTTTCATGCGGTCAAGAATGTGCGGCCGTCCTTCATGCACCTTGTTCACCAGCCGAGGGTTGATCCCCGCTTCACCCAATACCACAGCCGTGCCGTGGGTAGCATCAATTTCGTAGCCCAACTCAATCAGTTTGGCAGCCAAATCGGCAACCCGCTTCTTGTCGCTGTTACGCACAGACAACAAGGCGCGACCAGATTTCGGGATATCCTTGGAAGTCGTACCCAGTTGTGCTTTGGCATAGGCCTCAGCAAAGGTATCACCCACGCCCATCACTTCACCGGTGGAACGCATTTCAGGGCCAAGTAGTGGGTCAACGCCAGGGAATTTGTTGAATGGCAACACCACTTCTTTCACTGAGTAGTATGGCGGGATCACTTCTTTAGTGAAGCCCTGTTCCTCCAGTGTTTGACCCGCCATCACCCGTGCGGCAATCTTCGCCAGCGGCACACCTGTCGCTTTAGAGACAAACGGCACGGTACGCGCAGCACGTGGGTTAACTTCAATCATGAAGATGGTGTTTTTCTGCACGGCAAACTGCACGTTCATCAAGCCAACAACGCCCAATTCGAATGCCAGTTTCCGTACCTGTTCACGCATCTCATCCTGAATCGCCTGGCTGAGGGTGTATGGTGGCAATGAACAACCTGAGTCACCGGAATGCACCCCGGCCTGTTCGATATGTTCCATGATGGCACCGACCACCACTGTCTTACCATCACAAACCGCATCGATATCGACTTCGATGGCATCATCGAGGAAGTGATCTAGCAATACAGGTGACGCGTTAGACACCTTAACCGCTTCTTTGAAGTAACGGCGCAAATCCTGTTCTTCGTAGACGATTTCCATGGCGCGGCCACCCAATACATAGGACGGACGAACCACCAGCGGATAACCAATTTTTCCGCCGCTGCCACTGCCGCTTCAACTGTGGTGACGGTATCGTTTTCAGGCTGTTTCATCTCTAAGCGACGAATAGCCTGCTGGAACCGTTCACGGTCTTCGGCGCGGTCAATGGCGTCTGGACTGGTACCAATAATCGGGACACCTGCCGCTTCGAGCGCACGCGCCAGTTTCAATGGCGTCTGACCCCAAACTGTACAATCACGCCTTTCGGTTTCTCAATACGGGCGATTTCCAGCACGTCTTCCAGGGTTACTGGCTCGAAATACAGCCGGTCAGAGGTATCGTAGTCAGTGGAAACCGTTTCAGGGTTACAGTTGACCATGATGGTCTCATAGCCATCAGCTTTCAGCGCCAGCGAGGCATGCACACAGCAATAGTCAAATTCGATACCCTGACCGATACGGTTAGGGCCACCACCCAATACCATGATCTTGTCACGGTTGGACGGATTGGCTTCGCACTCTTCCTCATAGGTCGAGTACATGTAAGCCGTGTCGGTGGCAAATTCAGCGGCACAGGTATCCACCCGTTTGTAAACAGGGAAGATTTCCAGACGATAACGCAGCTTGCGCATTTCAGATTCGCTGATCCCCAGCACATCGGCCAGACGTGCATCGGAGAAACCTTTGCGTTTCAGCTTATAGAGGAAGTCGGCGTCCATCCCGGCTAGACCGGTCGCGGCCACTTTGGCTTCCAGTTGTATCAGTTCTTCAATCTGCACCAGGAACCAAGGGTCAATGTTGGTGAGCTTGTAGATTTCATCCATGCTCATGCCAGCACGGAAAGCGTCAGCCACGTACCAGATACGCTCAGCACCCGGTTCTTTCAATTCGTGGCGCATGTGCTGCATAGCATCAGGATCTTGCCAGTCCACAATCGGATCAAAACCGTTTTTGCCAGTTTCCAGACCGCGCAGCGCTTTCTGTACTGATTCCTGAAAAGTGCGGCCAATCGCCATCACTTCCCCAACGGATTTCATCTGGGTGGTCAGTCGGTCGTTAGCACCGGCGAACTTTTCAAAGTTGAAGCGCGGTACTTTAGTCACAACGTAATCGATAGACGGTTCGAACGAAGCGGGTGTGCGACCACCGGTGATGTCATTCATCAGTTCATCTAAGGTGAAACCGACTGCCAGTTTGGCGGCGACTTTAGCAATCGGGAAGCCAGTGGCTTTAGAGGCCAGCGCCGATGAACGGGATACCCGCGGATTCATCTCGATGATGACCATGCGGCCATCTTTGGGATTGATACCAAACTGGACGTTGGAACCGCCAGTTTCCACGCCGATTTCACGCAGTACTGCCATCGAGGCGTTACGCATCAACTGGTATTCTTTGTCCGTCAACGTCTGCGCTGGCGCGACAGTGATGGAGTCACCTGTGTGTACGCCCATGGCATCAAAGTTTTCGATAGAGCAGACGATGATGCAGTTATCGTTACGATCCCGCACCACTTCCATCTCGTACTCTTTCCAGCCAATCAAGCTTTCGTCAATCAGCAGCTCATTGGTGGGTGACAAGTCCAGACCACGGGTACAGATCTCTTCGAACTCTTCAACGTTATAAGCGATACCGCCACCGGAACCGCCCATGGTGAATGACGGACGGATAATGCAGGGAAGCCCACTTGATCCAGCACCTTATAGGCGTCTTCCATGCTGTGTGCGATACCGGCACGAGGACATTCTAGGCCGATTTTACGCATGGATTGATCAAAACGGGCGCGGTCTTCTGCTTTATCAATGGCATCGGCAGTGGCGCCAATCATTTCCACATTGAATTCTTGCAGCACGCCTTTGGCTTCCAGTTCCAGCGCACAGTTCAGCGCAGTCTGGCCACCCATGGTGGGCAGGATCGCATCAGGGCGTTCCTTGGCGATGATGTTGCGCACCACTTCCCAATGAATCGGTTCAATGTAAGTGGCATCCGCCATTTCCGGGTCAGTCATAATGGTGGCAGGGTTAGAGTTCACCAGAATGACCCGAAAACCCTCTTCGCGTAGGGCTTTACACGCCTGGGCACCGGAATAGTCAAACTCACAGGCCTGACCGATAACGATAGGACCGGCACCAAGGATAAGAATACTTTTTATATCAGTACGTTTTGGCATTGCTTGAATCTTCTCCCGGAGTTACTGCTTCGCTTGACGGTATTGCTCAATCAGTTCGATAAAATGGTCGAACAACGGTGCACAATCGTGCGGGCCTGGGCTGGCTTCGGGATGGCCCTGGAAGCTGAACGCAGGTTTATCCGTCAGATGGATCCCTTGCAGTGAACCATCGAACAGTGATTTATGGGTCACTTTGACATTCGCAGGTAGGCTGGCCTCATCAGCAGCAAAACCATGGTTTTGACTGGTGATCATCACTGTGCCTGTCTGCAAATCTTTCACTGGATGGTTGGCACCGTGGTGACCAAACTTCATCTTCATGGTTTTGGCACCACTGGCCAGCGCCAATAACTGGTGACCAAGGCAGATACCAAATACCGGGATATCGGTCTGCAGGAATGACTTAATCGCGCTGATAGCGTAATCACAAGGCTCTGGGTCACCGGGGCCATTCGACAGGAAAATACCATCGGGATTCATCGCTAATACTTCGCTCGCTGGCGTTTTGGCTGGCACCACGGTGACATCACAACCACGATCCACCAGCATCCGCAGAATATTGCGCTTAATCCCGAAGTCATAGGCAACGACTTTAAATTTGAAGGCATCGGCGGCTTTGTCTTGCGGCAAACCACCTTCCAGCGTCCAAGTTCCCTGACGCCATTGATAGGCGCTGTCAGTAGTCACTTCTTTCGCCAAATCCATGCCCTTCAGACCTGGGAAGGCTTTAGCGGCTGCTAGCGCTTTATCAGCATCCACATCGCCCGCCATGATACAGCCAGACTGAGCACCCTTTTCACGCAGGATGCGAGTAAGTTTGCGAGTGTCGATATCGGCAATTCCCACCACATTATTTTCGGTGAGATAGTCACTGAGTGAACGTTGTGAACGGAAATTACTGGCGATGAGTGGTAAGTCACGAATGATCAAACCACAAGCATGAATGGCACTGGATTCGGTATCTTCAGCATTAATGCCGGTGTTACCGATGTGCGGGTAAGTTAGGGTTACTATCTGACGGGAATAAGAAGGATCGGTGAGAATTTCTTGATATCCCGTCATTGAAGTGTTAAAAACCACTTCTCCAACAGCTATTCCATCGGCACCTATCGCTGTGCCGGTAAAGACGGTTCCATCTTCGAGTACGAGTAAGGCAGACTTAGTCAACGCGACCTCCGTAATGAGCCAAGCCATTAAAAATTATATATTTTTATTAAATCAACCTGCTATTTCCGCTGTTTTACGAAATTTTGGCAAATTCCAAATATTTTATAGGTCATCCCGACTTTCGTCTATACCTACAGCGGTAATCCGCGAAAAAACCGCCAACGGCGGTTCTTGTAAACTACAACGGCTTCAGTCCCAGCACTTGCTGCATATCATACAAACCAGCGCTTTGTTCCGGTAACCACAGCGCCGCCCGCATAGCACCATTAGCAAATGTCATGCGACTCGATGCCTTGTGGGTGATTTCCAGCCGCTCGCCGATATCAGCAAACATGGCGGTGTGTTCGCCTACCAAATCACCGGCCCGAATGGTTGAAAAACCGATGGTTTGTCGATCCCGCTCGCCGGTAATACCTTCACGGCCATAGACAGCGACTTTTTCCAAGTCCCGCCCAAGGGTTTCGGCTATTACCTCACCCATCTTTAATGCGGTACCGGAAGGGGCATCTTTTTTAAAACGATGGTGACCCTCAATAATCTCAATGTCGGTGTACTCACCCATCACCTTGGCCGCGACTTCCAGCAGTTTCCACATCAAGTTAACGCCAACAGACATATTAGGCGCAAACACTACCGGCAGTTGCTCGGCAAACGCTTCCAATTGTGCTTTCTGTGCCGCATTAAAACCGGTAGTTCCTATGACTATCGGTTTTTCATGACGCACACACCAATCGATATTGGCCAGTGTTCCTTCTGGGCTAGTGAAGTCGATCAACACATCGAAATCATCGGCCACACCGTCCAAACTATCGGTCACCTGTACACCTAGTTTGCCCACAGCTGCTAATTCGCCAGCATCGACGCCGACCAGGCTGGAACCTGCGCGTTCGATTGCAGCACCCAACACAATTAATGGTTGCTGGGCAGCAGCTTCAATAAGGGTACGGCCCATGCGTCCACCACTTCCAGCAATGGCAACTCTGACGCTTGCACTCATAATCCCTCCTTCTTACACACAAAAAAAACGCCTGGGCGAACCCAAGCGATTTACAATTACAAAATATCGAGCAACTCGACTTCAAACACTAAGGTCGAGTACGGCGGAATCGCCGCGCCAGCGCCCCGCTCACCATAAGCCAGATGATGTGGCACATACAGTTTGTACTTGGAGCCGACCGGCATCAGTTGCAGCGCTTCGGTCCAACCAGCAATAACGCCAGAAACCGGGAACTCAGCAGGCTGACCACGGGTCACGGAACTATCAAACACTTTACCGTCAGTAAAAGTACCGTGATAGTGAGTACGCACGGTAGAGTCATAAGTCGGTTTAGCACCAGTACCTTCGGTGATGACTTCATATTGCAGACCTGAGTCGGTCACTACCACACCCGCACGTTTGGCATTTTCAGCCAAGAAAGCCTGACCTTCAGCGGAAGCGGCTTCTGCAGCTTCTTCTTGAGCACGTTTGATACGGGTGCTGATCTCGGTAAAGGCGTGCTGCAGTTCCTGCATGCTGACCGCACTTTCAGCGCCAGCAAAGGCATCTGCCAGTCCCGCCTGTACGGCTGGGATATCGAGGCCATCAAAAGAGTTAGCGGCCAACTGTTCTCCTAGCTGGCGACCCACACCGTAGCTTGCTTGCTGTTCAACTGTCGTGAACTTTTCAGACATAATCGGTTTACTCTCGGTTAATCGGTGAATTCAGCCGCGCAGTTTACCACATCTAAGCCATGAATGTTGCAGTAATTTGATCCAGAGCACTTAATTGAAGTGGCACCATTTTGCACTAGGTATCACCTGAAATCGGCACAACGCTCAACCAATTTTGTGCATTGCCTGACGGATCACCGCTGCGGATGCCTGATATTTGGCCTGTTCATCGGCAGCCAATGGGATAGCGATGGGATGAATAATCCCGCTGGCCCCTACCACTGCGGGCTGGCCGATATGAACGCCCAATTGTGAGTCCATTGCCGATACAGCAAAAACTCTGCGGGCATCGCTGAATACCGCATCAACCAGTTTAGCGGTAGCCGTAGCAATACCAAAACTGGTCCAGCCTTTGCCGGTCAACACGTCCCAACCACCACGACGAATAGCCGTTGCCATCGCGTCATAATCAGCATGCGCGGCCTGAGGCCACTGTGTTAGTGGTAACCCGCCAACCCGGACACTGCTCCAGGCTACAAACTGGGATTCGCCGTGTTCTCCCATGACATAACCCTCAATACTGGCAGGATCGACATCGAGTAAGGTACCAACCACTCGCTTCATACGAGCACTGTCGAGTGAGGTGCCAGTACCAAAAACCTGTCCCGCGGGCAGTTCCAACTGTTTTGCCAAAAGAGTGGTGATCACATCACAAGGGTTGGTGATGTTAATCAACACACCGCTAAATCCGGCCGCCAACATTTTAGGCACCCACATGCTGGCAGCTTTAGCTGTTTCATCTAGCTCACGTAATCTATCGACTGTTTGCGTCTTGCTGGGGCCAACGGCCATCACCACAATGTCTGCCGCCAGTTGGCTTGCATCATTATTATCGATATGTACCCGAGAGCCGATGAGTGCCGCCATATCTTGCAATTCCAGTTGTTCACTGGCCGCTTTAGCCGCATTGATATCAAACAGACTGATGTGATCAGCTAAATTTTGGGTCACCAAACTAAAAGCAACATCGGCTCCTACATGACCACAACCAATAATGGCAACATGACGCTTCACAATAACAACTCCCTTAATCTTTGAAATTTTCAATCGGCCTTTCAAACTGAATAATCTTTAAAGGCCATAGATAACCATCGGTTATTCAAAGAGAACTTACCTCTTTTTCACTCTGGTGTATGTAAAATTTGCCAAACTTTTACGGGTAAACAAGGTTCCCCCTATCAGCCGCCAGAAATTCTATGTTAGGCTTTGCCGCATCGCTCACGGCGATTGGCATACTCCGCTTGGGAGTATTTGCCGTTATCTCTTATGCTTACCATCATTGCCAACTTTGTTTACAGGTTTGAGCTACCGTCATGCTTGAAGAATTAGCGCTCGGGGGATTGCTGTTCAGTCCTTTGGTGGTGTTTGCACCACTGGCGTTTGTCATATCGTTCGTCACCCGCCAGATACTGCATATATCCGGGCTATATCAGAAAATCTGGAAAGTCGCCTGGTTTGAGGCGGCACTGTACATCTGTTATCTGGCCCTGGTTGTTTACTTGTTCGGGAGATGAAGTCTGTTATGGGAAAATTACTGCGTGTAGCTCTCACCCTCGCGGTACTAGTGGTCGCAATTATCGCCGGACGCTGGGTCTGGGATCACTATCTGTACTCACCCTGGACCCGGGATGGCCGCATCCGCGCCAATATTATTACTATCGCCCCGGACGTTTCCGGTTGGGTCAACAGTGTTGAAGTACAGGATAACCAACAAGTACATAAAGGTGATTTACTGTTTTTAGTTGATGCCACCCGTTACCAAGCGGCGTTGGCTGAACTACAGGCACAGCTAGAGAGCAAGCAATATGCTTGGGATCTGGCTAACCACAAATATGAACGCCGTAAACAGTTGACTGGACGGGAAGTTATCAGTGAAGAAGATCTAGAAACCGCACGGATCACCACGGAACAAGCCAAGGCGGCTTTCCAATTGGCACAAGCGGAACTCAATACCGCCCGCATTAATTTGCACCGAACAGTTATTCGCGCACCTGAAGATGGCACCATCATTAATCTTACGCTGCGGCCAGGGAACTATGTACATCAGGGCACAGCCGTCCTGTCGCTGGTACAAACAGGTTCGCTATATGTCACCGGCTATTTTGAAGAAACCAAGCTGCCACTTATTCATGTTGGACAGACGGCTAAAATCAGCCTGATGAGCGGTGGCAAGCCATTAAGCGGAACCGTCACCAGCATTGGCAAGGCCATTGCTGACACCAATGTCAGCAGTAACGGCCAACTGCTGCCGCAAATCCAGCAGACATTCAACTGGGTGCGGTTAGCACAGCGTATTCCGGTAGACATTCATTTGGACAACATTCCCGCAGACATCAATCTCAGTGCCGGGATGACAGTTTCCATTTTCCTGCAGGACAAGTAACTCATGACACTATCGCCGGTACAGGCGGTGTTTTTGACGCCTGATAAACGCACGCTGATTTTTGCGACCAAGGGCGTGATTGCCATGACGCTGGCGTTATTTGTGGCGATGTATCTGAATCTGGATCGCCCCTATTGGGCACTTATTTCTGCCGTATTTTTGCAGATCCGTCCAGAGAGCGGCCTGGTGATTGAAAAAGGGCTGATGCAGATAATTGGCACCTTAGTAGGCGGGGCGGTAGGGATCGCCATCTTGCAAGCTTTTGCCGGTTATCCAGAACTGGCAATTCTGGCATTAGCGTTATGGCTCGGACTCAATGCCGGTTTGTCGGCAATGGTCAGCTCCATCAACTTTATCTACGCCTTTGCCATGACCGGGATTACGCCTTGTCTGATCGTATTGCTGGTGATGGTAAGCCCAACAACTGCCACCTCAGATGCCATTTTCCAAGTTGCACAATCACGCGTCAGTGAAATCATTGTAGGGGCGCTGTGTGCGGTGCTGGTCAGCTTACTGCTCTGGCCGCAATCGGTTGCCAGCGGACTAAGACAACAATCCCGTAGCGTTATCAACCGGACACTGGATTATCTGGTTCAGGAGTTGGCAACAGATGGCTCTCATGAAAAACGGCATCAATATATTGATACGATTTTGGAACAACTGGCGGCACTGAATGATGATTCCAGCGCCGTAGTTTACGAAGGGCCAGAGGGGCCTGGACGTGGTAGAGCGGCCAATCTTTTATGTAACAAAGTCATGTCATTACTGGCGGTGATCCAGATCTTTGGCCGTTTGCAACGTAATCACCCTGAGCAACTCTCACACACCTTGCAGACGATGTTGCAGCAGCTGCGCCAGAGCTTTATGCAGATGTCGGCCTCCCGTGACTACCAGGAATGTTACCAGTTGGCGCAGCAGCAACGGCGTCAACTCATCCACTTGCGGAATAAACTGCCCTGCGGACAACCTCTGCAAAGCCGCCTGCTAAAGGTTGCCACCGAGCTGATTTCTGATCTGGTGATGGTGCTAAAAGCCTATGATGCCCTGGAAAATAGTGGCCATTCCTTGCTTAATGCTCCAGCACTGCGACCACATCGCGATCCATTGATTGGCCTGACTACCGGTTTTCGTACGGCAGTTTTGTTCCTTATCGGGGCGGGGATTTGGATAGGTACGGCATCGTCTGCGGCGCTGATGTTAATGATCCTGCCGGTGATCTTTTCCATGATGATGGCTCGCTTACCATTGACCTTACTGATGCTAGTGCTGCGACGACTCTTAGTGGGGGTTGCCATCTCGACACCATTAGCCATATTTTTTGCACTCAACCTGCTAGCGCAAAGTTCTGGTGATTTCGAGATTTTAATCCTGGTGCTTATCGGGCCATTTTTTGTCGGTTTGATGGCGTTGGCTAATCGGCCAACCCTGCCATATGGCCTGGGGCTGTGTATTCCCTTTGTGATCCTCGTGCGCCCGGCCAATGATATGAGTTATGCCTTCGCCGTGGATTACACGCTTAGTAATGCCCTAGCGATAGGGGTTGGAGTAACCATTCTGTACTGGCTGTTCAAACTGATTACCGGCCCAGGTATCCCAGTAATGCAGCGTCGCTTGCTGCAAGCAACGGCAGATGATCTGGTAGAAATATCAGAGCATCACGCCCCAGAAGACTGGTTTAATGCCCGCATGGGCGATCGCTTGCTGCGACTTGCCAACTATGACAAAGCCGCATCTGACAATGCCAGAGAAATGACCGATCTAGGGCTGACTGGCTTGAATCTCGGGCACGTTTCCACACGGCTACGGCGTTTACTACAAAGTGTCAGCGACCAACGGCTGGAACCACTGTTGGACAGATGGCAGCACGCTCTGGCACAGGCTTTTCTCGCCTGTAGCCGAGGCCAGCAGTGGCCGGCATTTACAGACCGCAGTGCCGAATTATTACAGGCAATACGTGAAGAACAACTATCGTTGGAACAGTTGGAAATGATTGAAGGGATGTTCACCCGCGTCTCGCTGACCTTTGAACGTACAGCAAATACCATGGCGCAAAAGCTCAGTAATCCTTAGCGTAAGTAGCGTCAACGCCTAGTGGTTCAACAATCTGTAGCCGTTTCCATAATGACTTTTGCACCTGCTATTATTCTTGGCAGTCGTTGGCTGTAACCCTAGAAGTTGGCACGCCGACCTCGGCTGCCGCGCCAGCAATTACGTAACATGGTGGCGTTGTCACGCAGACCATACTCGCCGTTTTTCTCGTATCTGCTCATCTATCCTAAAACGCCGCTAGTTAAGTGGCTAACGGCGCGCCAAGCCCCAATTGCGACATAAACATTTATGCAACATTTTGTTACTTATAGATTTTTATCGCATAAGCTGCTTGCCTGTCAGTTCCATCAGCGCTAAATTAGCCGCCATAACGTGATATACATCACAATTTAATTTACGCTTGCTCTCTCCGTATGGAAGCAGAACAACGACAGCTGTATCGCTGCAGACGAGGTAAAAATGAGTTACAAAGAGTATTCCGGTTCGGCCGGTGGTTGGGGCGCCCTCAAAGCGACCACTGAACATCTGCTGAAAAGTGAAAATGTTGCCAAAAACATGATGAACCTGCTACGGACCAATCAGGATCATGGTTTTGACTGCCCCGGTTGTGCTTGGGGTGAAAAAGGGGTTCCAGGACGTTTCCGTTTCTGTGAAAACGGTGCTAAGGCTGTCAATTGGGAAGCCACGTCTAAACGCGTGGGGCACGACTTTTTTGCCGAACATAGCGTCAGTTGGCTCAATAAACAAAGCGACTATTGGTTGGAATTTCAGGGGCGACTCAGTGAACCCGTCTGTTACAACGCGGAAACCGATCATTATCAAGCTATCAGTTGGGACGAAGCTTTTGCATTAATTGCTAAGCACCTGAACGCACTGGCGACACCGGATCAGGCGGAGTTTTATACTTCTGGCCGCGCCAGCAACGAAGCGGCGTTTACCTATCAGCTATTCGCCCGCCGTTTTGGTACTAATAATTTCCCCGACTGTTCTAACATGTGTCACGAAGCCACCAGTGTAGGCTTAGCCGAAGCTATCGGTGTGGGGAAAGGAACAACACGCATCGAAGATTTCGAAAAAGCCGATGCCATCTTCCTGTTCGGGCAAAATCCTGGCACCAACCATCCTCGGATGCTGGAAACCCTTGCCACTGCTTATAAGCGCGGCGCTCGTATCGTAGCCTTTAACAATTTGAAGGAACGAGGCCTGGAACGGTTCACCAATCCACAAGATCCGCTAGAAATGCTCAGTAATGGTTACACGCCGACCACCAGCGACTATTTCATTCCTAAGTTAGGGGTGATATGGCGGCGGTTCGCGGCATGGTCAAAGTGTTGCTAGCGCGTCACCGTGAAGCCGTTTCTCAGGGTAACTCCGTGTTTGATCTGGCGTTTATTGAGCAACATACTCAAGGGCTAAACGATTATCTGGCACAAGTTGATGCCACCTCTTGGCAACAGATAGAACAGCAATCAGGGCTGAGCCAACAGCAAATTACTCAAGCGGCGGATATCTACCAGGCGGCGGATAAAGTGATTGTCACCTGGGCCATGGGCATCACCCAGCATAAACACTCAGTCGCCACCATTCAGGAGCTGGTGAATCTACAACTGCTGTTTGGTCAAGTAGGTAAGGAAGGTGCCGGGCTATGTCCGGTGCGTGGTCATTCCAATGTGCAAGGGGATCGTACCGTTGGCATCAATGAAAAACCCTCTGCCGCCTTTTTGGATCGGATGCAGCAGGTGTTTAACTTTGAACCGTCAAGAAAAGCGGGGCACGGCGTAGTTGCCGCCTTGGAAGCACTGCGCCGTGGTGATAGCAAGGTCTTTATCGGACTCGGTGGCAATCTGGTCGCCGCCGCCCCCGATACCGCCATTGTTGCTGAGGCCATGCGTAATGCCGAGCTTACCGTCAACATTGCCACCAAGCTTAACCGTACCCATGTTAATCCCGGAAAAGTATCACTGATATTGCCTTGTCTGGGGCGCACCGATATCGATATTCAAGCATCGGGGCCACAGCAGATAACGGTAGAAGACTCGTTTTCTATGGTGCACGCCTCTGCCGGCAAAATTGATATGCGTGGTGAGAATATCCGCTCAGAAATTGCTATTGTTGCAGGCATGGCTAAGGCCACATTAGGCGCAGATAACCCGGTAAACTGGCAGGCACTCACCGACAACTACGACGGCATTCGTGATTTGATTGAACAGGTAATCCCAGGGTTTAACCAGTTCAATCAACGCTTAAATGCGCCCGGCGGTTTCTACTTAGGGAATTCAGCCAGAGAACTGCGCTGGAATACCGCATCCGGTAAAGCGCAGATGATAAGTTATCCACTACCGCAAGCCATAGTGCCGCTGCCACAAGACAAGGCGGCAACCGCGCACCAGTTTTTGCTGCAAACCATGCGCTCGCATGACCAGTACAACACCACTATCTACGGTTACGATGACCGTTATCGCAGCGTATTTGGTGAGCGTAACGTGGTGTTCTTCAATCCGGCAGATATGCAACAACTGGGCTTGAAAACCGGTGATTTAGTCGATATCACTAGTTTGTGGCATGACGATGTCGAACGGCAAATCACTGGCTTCAAGGCGATCCCGCATGAAATTGCCAAGGGCAATCTTGCCGCTTATTTCCCAGAAGCCAACGCGTTAATTCCGCTGGACAGCTATGGCGATCGCAGCGAAACCCCAACATCGAAGTCGATAGCCGTTGTGGTGCGCAAGAGTACGCAGCCGGCTTTGCTGGCAAGTACCCATTCAGCAGAACTCGCTTAATGCATCAGATACCAGGACTGGTTATTGCCAGCGCCTGGTATCAGCGTTAGCGTAAAGGAAATAATCATCGTTCTGGGAGTGGTATGCGTTGTTTTTTAGTGTTGTTATCAGATAAAAAAGCCAATGGACTAACACCAGAACTGCTGTTGGCGCATGTGCACCATCTACAACAACTCGCCGCTGCCGGACAGCTACGATTTTGTGGCCCATATGCGGATAACCAAGGCGCAATGCTGCTGTTGCTATGCACCGACAGGCAACAAGCAGAGCAGCTGTTACAGGCAGATCCGTTTATTCACGTGGGTTACTATAAACAGTATCAGTTACAGGAAGTGCTTGAAGCTAACGCCGCCAACCATTGGTTACTGCAAGATACGCAGACAAACAGCAACCTTACCGCAGGCATATAGCGCCATCTGGCAGCATCACCATGCAATACGTTTTGTAACAATTCCATCAACAAAGATTTGCTGCTGTCCGCCATGCAGTGCTCGTCTCCAGCCATTCCACTTGCTATGTTATGGGATCTGTTTCACTTCAGCCGGTTCATTTTACTACTGGAGCCGTCTGCCAAAATAACAATAAAGGAATCATCATGCTCAATTGGCTCAGGGCAACCGCTATCTGTATGGCGGGCTGTTCAGCGTTAGCTATCGCTGCACCAGAGGCCCAGAACGCAAACACCTTTGACCCGCAAACGCTGTTCGCCCCCTTATCGTTACCGACCCCCGCAACCGCAATTCGCAGTGGTGCCGGTAAACCGGGTGCCATGTTCTGGCAAAACCGGGTCGATTATAAATTACATGCGACTATCGACACCGCCCGCGATACGCTGCATGGCGAAGAAGTGATCACTTACACCAATAACAGCCCAGATAGTCTGCCAACCTTATGGGTTCAACTGGATCAGAATATCTATCGTAAAGACAGCCGCTCCACCATGGCATCTGAATGGCGTCGCAGCCAGTTCACCGATGGCTACCGTTTTGACAAAGTCACAGTGCGGATTGATGGTGAAAGTTATGATGCCAAGTTTCTCATCAACGATACCCGTATGCGGGTGGACCTGGCGCAACCGCTGGCGGCCAAAGGCGGTAAACTGCAACTGGAGATCAACTACAGCTATCAGGTTCCTGGTACCTGGGGTGGACGCACAGCCGTAACGCCAACCACCCAAGGCAAAATCTTTGAAATTGCCCAGTGGTTCCCTCGGATGGCGGTTTATGATGACCTACACGGCTGGAATAACAACCCTTACATCGGCTCGGAATTCTATCTGGAATATGGCACGATTGATTATACCGTCACCGTTCCCTGGAATTATTGGGTGGTGGGATCAGGTAAACTGATCAACCCCAAAGACGTGCTGACCAAAACCGAACAGCAGCGGCTGAAACAGGCACAACAGAGCGACAAGACGGTTTATATCCGTCAACCAGATGAAGTGGGTAAAGCTGACAGCCGTCCGGTTAACAGTGGCACTCTCGACTGGCATTTCCGCATGGAACGCACCCGTGATGTGGCCTTTGCCGCTTCGCCTGCTTTCGTGATCGATGCCGCCCGCATCAATCTACCTGACGGTAAAACGTCACTGGCAATGTCCGCATATCCTCCCGAAGCCGCTGGGCCAACCAAATGGGATCGCTCCACCGAGTATGTAAAAGGCACCATTGAGCATTTCTCTCAGTGGTATCCGTATCCGTGGCCAGTCGCCGTCAATCTCGGTGGTCATGGCGCGGGCATGGAATACCCAGGGATTGTGTTTGACGGTATGCGCGACCATGACGCCTTTCTGTTCTGGATTAGCGCCCATGAACTAGGCCACAGCTGGTTTCCAATGATAGTGGGCTCAGACGAGCGGCGGCATGCCTTTATGGATGAAGGGTTCAACACCTTTATCGACGTTTATGCCTCAGATGCTTTCAACAAGGGTGAATTTGCCCCCAAACGCGACAGTGAATACGCCCCCAAAGGTGGCAATCCGGTCGATGAAATTCTACCAGTGTTAGCTGACACAGAAGCACCTACGCTGATGGCACCAGCTGAAGCAACCGCCGAAAAATACCGTCATTCAGTCGCCTATTTTAAAGGTGCGCTGGGCTTAGTATTACTGCGCGAGCAGATCCTTGGGCCAGACCGTTTTGACCCGGCATTTAAAGAATATATTGCCACTTGGGCGTATAAACATCCGTCTCCGTCTGACTTTTTCCGTTTCATGGAAAGTGCTGCCGGAGAAGATCTCTCCTGGTGGTGGCGCGGTTGGTATCTCAATAACTGGCAACTGGATATGGGGATCACCGCCGTCAAAGCGGTAGACGATAAAAAAGGCAAAGGCACCGCCGTTACACTTATCAGCAAGCAACCATTGGTGATGCCCGCGACCTTGCGCCTGCAATACAGCGATGGCACGACTGAGGATTTCCGTGTTCCAGTAGAAAGCTGGATGCGTACAGGCACGCCAACGCTAGTGTTACCCGTCACTAAAGCGGTGAAAAGTGCCACGCTGGATCCCGAGCACAAATTACCCGATGCTGACCGTAGCAATAATAGTCTGACACTCTAAGTGTCTAGCGATGAAAGGTGCCTGTAGGCACCTTTTTAATTAAGGGAATACAGTTGTAAATCATCGTCATCCAGCGGCATCATATACTCAGCAAAACTACACTAGGACAGCAATATCACCGACATGGAACCCGATTACTCAAGTTACAGCACCGCCGAACTAGAAGAGGTGCTACGCCATATTGACCAAGCGCAATTTCCTGAAAGATACCAAGCCGTTGACCAGTTACTAACACAACGCCGTATGCCAACAACACAGGATTACTCGGGTGAAATAGTTATCGACACATCGCCATCTACTGCCGTTAATGAACCAGCCACATTGGGAGTATTTCCTTATGTAATAGGTGCGCTGGCATTTATCCCGCTGTTAGGGATTATCTTTGGCATCATCGCGCTAGTGTGGGGTTTACTGACGTCACGCCAAGGCGGCAAATTGCTGGCCAGCATTGGGGTCTTAGCGATGCTTAGCGCTAACAGCTACTTTTTCATAGTGATGCATAAAGTCGGACTGACATGGAACATTGGTACTAACTCGGTGCAAACTCAGGTATTGCAGAACAATCTCGACACGCTCTATTCACAAATAGAGCTGTACCATTTTCGCAATGGCGAATACCCACAATCACTGGCGCAGCTGCAACAGGCTTTTCCGCTCAGTGGGGTGCCGCTACAGGACACCTCTTTTAAGAACAGCCAAAGTGATTTCTTTTATCAACGACTGGATCAGGAACATTACCAATTACTGGCTCGGGGAACAGATGGTAAACCGCTGACCGACGACGATATATGGCCCAATACGAGCCACAGCATAAACGATGTGAACGGCCTGACGCACCGCCCTGAAGTTGCCAACGACTGACTATCACGGGCAAAAAGTGCTACTTAATTCGGGCGATACGCATGCAAAGCAGACGCCAGGCACCGCATGGGATGCCAATGCCACATTAATGGGACAAGTGCTTAAACAGCACTATCCAGCGCAAATTTACAGTATCAAATTACGCTACGCAGGCGGTACTGCCTGGGCTTGGGAAGATACCATTGGGGTACAAAAAGTGGGGGTGACTCGTGAACCTGCGCCCTTTACCAGCCAAATATCAGCTAATGCCGACGTTAATCTGCTGTGGAATATTGGCCCGGTCACTGCCTCCTATCCTTATCTAGCAACGGCAGCAGAGCAGCAAACCTCCGTCAACCACTGATAGCGTCAGCCATTTAACTACTGGCATTCACGAAGCGATTATTGCAGTATGGAACCCTGCTGTCGTCATCGCTTATATTTACAATCAAATGCTTATTCAGGATCTGAAATACCAAACCGCTTCCAGCAAACTGTTTATCGAAAAGTGGCACATCGCACCGGGCGAACACTGGGGCGTATTTGCCGGGCAAGGCCAAGCCGCCGAGTTGCTTGTGGGTTTGCTGAGTGGTGAGTTAACACCCCATAAAGGGACTATCGAAGGGTTGCCAGCCAAAGTGGCCTGTGTATCGCTGCAACAGCAACAAAAGCTGCTGGAGCAACAGATTGCCGACGATGAAAGCGAGATGCAAAGCGGCGACACTGTATCGCAGATCTTGCTGGATAATGGTTGTGATCTGCAGACACTGCCGGAGCTATTGGCAATCACCGACCTAACCCACCTGCAAGATCGTGGTTTTCGGCTGTTATCGACCGGTGAAACCCGCCGCTTAATGTTGGCCAAAGCCATTGCTGGGCAACCGCAATGGTTAATTCTGGACGAGCCTTATGCCGGGCTGGATGTGGTCCATCGCGCCGCCTTAAGCAAGCTACTGCAAACACTTGCCAAACATACGCAGCTGTTGTTGCTCACCAGCCGCGAAGATGAACTGCCCGCGTTTATCAGCCATATGGCACTGTTTGATGACCACCAACTGACACAAACCTTGAGCCGAGAAGCATGGCAACAGCATCCTTTACTGGCGCAGATGCAAGCGTTATCGGAAGCGAAAAGTGCGCGGATGCTGGCGTTGCTAAAGCAACAAGATGCAGCTAATTATCCCAACCTGCTGCTGCAGTTGACTGACGTAAAAGTGGCTTACACTGACACGCTGATTTTTGAACATATCAACTGGACCATTAACCGCGGTGAACACTGGCAATTACGCGGCCCCAATGGCGCGGGTAAAAGCACGCTGCTGGGGCTGATTTTGGGCGATCATCCGCAGTGTTACAGCAATAACATCACCATTCTTGGCGTTAAACGCGGCAGTGGCGAAAGCATCTGGGATATCAAAAAGCATATTGGCGTAGTGTCTTCGTCATTGCACTTGCAATATCGGGTAAATTGCAGCGCCCTAGAAGTGTTGCTCTCGGGTTATTTTGACTCCATCGGTCTGTATCAAAAACCCTCCGCGCTACAAATCAGTAATGCCCAAACCTGGCTAGAAATGCTGGAGATGAGTGAATTTGCCAAGACTGGCTTCCGTTCACTGGATTATGGCCAACAACGACTGTTGCTGATTGCCCGGGCACTGATCAAACAGCCGGCACTGTTAATTCTCGATGAACCCTATCAGGGGCTGGACTATCTCAACCGTAAGCTGGTATTTCATGCACTCAATCGCATTGCTGCCAGTAATATCAGTCAGTTACTGTACGTTACTCACCATCATGAAGATACTCTCGATGCGATTCATCATTTTGCGGATTTTGTGCCTGTCGGTGATGGCAGCCATCGACTGGTGATAAGTCACAACTAAAAGACGATGAGCTGATGTGGCGTGAATTTACGAAAGTCATCACCGTATTATATCGCATTGGCAATTGCTCTCATCTTAGCGCTCTGGCTCACCCTCAAACTAATGCCATGGGAGCTGCACTGGCTCAAGCTGATGATTCCTTCCTTTGCGATCGCCACGCCCCATTGGCTGATAGCATTGCTCATCACCGTCCAGCTCTTCGGCTATTTCATCGGGCTAATTGTTCTCGGCATAAAATTGCTCACAAAAATCCGTTGATTGGCGCGATAATGGAATTAGCGTTAGCCGCGCACGTCACTTTAACCCACCCGCCCCTTTGGTGTAGAATCCCCCATTCCCGAATGGATCTCCAAAGGCATTGCTGATACATGAGCCAAGCACTGTTTTATCTGCTGCCCGCAAATCCGGCCGCCAATGTCAGCGAACAGGTGTCGCTACTGGCCTGCCGTTTGGCACAGCAGTATTTTCAGCAGGGGCAATGGCTGTATCTACACTGTGAAGATCAGCAGCAGGCGTACCAAGTAGATGAGTTGCTGTGGCAATTTGAACCCAGCGCCTTTGTGCCCCATAACCTCAAAGGTGAAGGGCCAAAAAACGGTGCGCCGGTAGAGATAGGATTTGACAGGCTTGGCCCCAATGTGCGGCGGCCAGTGCTGCTCAATCTGGCATATGAAGTCCCAGCATTTGCGGGCAACTTCAGCCAGATTATTGATTTTGTTGCAGATGATGCAGCGCAAAAACAACAAGCACGGGAGCGTTACCGTCAGTATCGCGCTCAGGGCATAGCGCTCAATACTCAAGATTTAGCAACACAACCCATTAATTTTGTTTGAGAAAACTGGTTCCCATGGAAAAAACATATAACCCCAAGTCGATTGAGCAGGCCCTTTACCAAATCTGGGAAGAGAAAGGCTATTTCAAACCCAGCGGCGACAGCAGCAAAGGCAACTACAGCATCATGATCCCGCCGCCAAACGTCACCGGCAGCCTGCACATGGGCCATGCGTTCCAAGACACCATCATGGACACGCTGATCCGTTATCAGCGCATGAAAGGCAAAAATACCCTGTGGCAAGTGGGAACTGACCACGCGGGTATTGCCACCCAGATGCTGGTGGAACGCAAGCTGGAAGCCGAACAAGGCAAGAGCCGCCATGACTTGGGCCGCGATGCCTTTATCGACAAGGTCTGGCAATGGAAAGAACAATCCGGCGGCACCATCACCAAACAGTTACGCCGTATGGGCGCGTCTGTTGACTGGGATCGTGAACGTTTCACCATGGATGAAGGCCTGTCCAAAGCGGTGCAGGAAGTGTTTGTCCGGCTGTACAAAGACAAGCTGATCTACCGTGGCAAACGCCTGGTGAACTGGGATCCCAAACTGCACACCGCGATTTCCGATCTGGAAGTGGAAAACAAGGAAAAACAGGGCCACATGTGGCACTTCCGTTATCCGCTAGCGGGTGATGCGCTGACCGCCGATGGCAAAGATTATCTGATTGTTGCCACTACCCGCCCAGAAACCATGCTCGGTGATAGCGCCGTGGCGGTGCATCCACAAGATGAGCGTTATGCCTCATTGATTGGCAAAGAGATCATCCTGCCTATCGTCAATCGCCGCATTCCGATCATTGCCGATGAATATGTCGATCGCGAGTTCGGTACTGGCTGCGTGAAGATCACCCCAGCCCACGATTTCAATGACTACGAAGTTGGCAAACGCCATAGTCTGCCGATGTTTAGCATCATGACCCTCAACGGTGATATCCGCAGCATCGCCGAAGTGCTGAACAGTGATGGCAGCCAGAACACTACGCTGGATAACAGTTTGCCAGAACGCTACGCCGGACTGGAACGCTTCAAAGCCCGTGACGCTGTGGTGGCCGAGTTTGAAACCTTGGGGCTGCTGGAAAAAATCGAACCTCACGCACTGAAGGTGCCTTATGGCGACCGTTCCGGCGTAGTTATCGAACCGCTGCTAACTGACCAATGGTACGTGTCGGTCAAACCGCTGGCGAAAACCGCCATCGAAGCGGTCGAAAACGGCGATATCAAATTTGTGCCACAGCAGTACGAGAACATGTATTTCTCTTGGATGCGCGATATTCAAGACTGGTGTATTTCCCGTCAATTGTGGTGGGGTCACCGCATTCCGGCTTGGTATGACGCAGCCGGTAATGTTTATGTTGGCCGCAACGAAGCCGAAGTGCGCGCCGAATACCAACTGGCTGACAGCATTGCCCTGCGCCAGGACGATGACGTACTGGATACTTGGTTCAGCTCGGCGCTGTGGACCTTCTCCACCCTCGGCTGGCCAGAACAAACGCCTGAACTGAAAACCTTCCATCCCTCAGATGTGTTGGTGACCGGCTTTGACATCATCTTCTTCTGGGTGGCGCGCATGATCATGATGACCATGTACTTCATCAAAGACGAAGATGGCAAGCCGCAGGTGCCGTTCAAAACTGTGTATGTCACCGGCCTTATCCGCGACGAACAAGGCAACAAGATGTCCAAATCCAAGGGCAACGTGCTGGATCCGTTGGATATGATCGACGGTATCGATTTGGAATCGCTGGTACAAAAACGTACTGGCAACATGATGCAGCCACAGTTGGCCGCCAAGATTGAAAAGAGCACCCGCAAAGAGTTTGCCGATGGCATTGAAGCCCACGGCACCGACGCGCTGCGCTTTACCTTGGCTGCCATGGCATCAACCGGCCGCGATATCAACTGGGATATGAAGCGTCTTGATGGTTATCGCAGCTTCTGCAACAAGCTATGGAACGCATCGCGCTATGTGTTGATGAACACCGAAGAGCAAGATTGTGGTCAAAGCGGTGGTGAAATGACCTTGTCACTGGCCGATCGCTGGATCATCAGCCTGTTCAACGAAACCGTGAAAACTTTTGATGACCACATCAATGCCTTCCGTTTCGACTTGGCGGCCAACACCCTATATGAATTTACCTGGAATCAGTTCTGTGACTGGTATCTGGAACTGACCAAGCCGGTACTGCAAAGTGGCAGCGCAGCCGAACTGCGCGGTACTCGCCACACGCTGGTCACCGTGCTGGAACAGCTACTGCGACTGATGCACCCATTGACGCCATATATCACTGAAACCATCTGGCAGCGGGTGAAACCGCTGGCAGGTGTTACAGGTGAAACGCTGATGTTAATGGCATTCCCTGAATATCAGCCCGAGAAGGCCAATCCAGAAGCGCAAGCCGATCTGGAGTGGGTGAAACAGGTGATCACCGCCGTACGTAATATCCGCGCCGAGCTGAATATCGGCCCCGGCAAGCCACTGAATATGCTGCTGCGTGGCGTCAGCGTTGAAGATCAAGCGCGACTGGACGCTAATCAGTCATTCCTGATGGCACTGGCGAAACTTGAATCTATCCGCGTGTTGAGCGCAGATGAAACTGCGCCTATGTCCACCACCCAGTTGGTAGGGGAAATGGAGTTGCTGATCCCGATGGCGGGGCTTATCGACGTGGCCGCCGAAATGGCGCGTATTGACAAGCAACTGGAAAAACTCACCCAAGAAATGGCGCGGGTGGAGGGCAAACTCAGTAATCAAGGCTTTGTCGCCAAAGCGCCTGCTGCCGTGCTGGATAAAGAGCGCGCTAAACTGGCTGAGTTCAAACGCGATATGGATAAACTGGCCGAACAGAAAGTTGAGTTAGCCAAGCTGTAAAATTAACTGTTTGATTTAAATTATAAAAAGCGACCTAATACGGGTCGCTTTTTATTTATATAAATAACCATACAAATTAACAATTCATCAATTGTTTTCACATACTATCCTCTTTAGAATGCATTAACGACTGCTGAAAAGATAAGCTGGCAGCGGATTTTGTTAGCGCTATCGGTAACATCAGCAACAACAATTACAAACCGGCGCCAGAGCAAACTTTTTAGCTGAAAAATTGCCTGCTGTACTAAAAACAGCAACACAATTGCGCTTGAATACCAAACATATGGACAGACAGTTTCAGGACAAATAATGGCAGGCAGTCTTTATTGTGTAGGGGTAGGAATGACGCTTGGGGCGCATATCTGCCCGCTAAGCCGCAGTTATATTGAAAATGCGGATGTGGTATTTGCTGGAGTTTCTGACGGATTTGTCGAGCTGTGGCTCAATGAAATCCACCACGATGTACGTAGCCTACAATCCTTGTATGGCAAAGATAAATCCCGCCACATTACCTACCGCGAAATGGTTGACACCATGCTGGCTGAAGTCAAGCAAGGTAAGAATGTGGTCGGTGCCTTTTATGGTCATCCCGGCGTTTTTGCCAAAGCCCCTCATGATGCTATCGCCCGCGCCAGAGAAATGGGCTATGAAGCCAAAATGATCCCCGGTATTTCTGCCGAAGATTGTCTTTATGCTGATTTAGGCATGGATCCTGGCAAACAGGGCTGTCAGCATTACGAAGCCAGCCAATTTATGTTGTATAAACGGCGAATAGATCCAACCGCCATGCTGATCTTATGGCAGATAGGTCTTGCGGGTGATCTCTCCATGGGAATCGATGCAACCGGTGCTGCCGAGCGCCGATTACTCTTGGAAATTCTTGCAAAAGACTATCCCCTAGAGCATCTCTGTTGGCTCTATGAAGCCGCCACCAGCCCCTTGCAAACGCCCCGTATGCAACAGATGCCACTGAAGTCATTGATATTTGCCGATATCGACCTACATACCACCTTGGTAATACCGCCATTGACTCCCATGATCCCCAACCCGCTGCTGAGAGCACGGCTACAGCAACTTCAAACCCAAGGGAAAGAGATAACCAAGCAGCAAAACAATGTAATACCATTCAATACAAGCAGGAGAAAACAACCATGACTGAAGTGATAACCCTACTAGAAAAACTAGCAACTGACAGTACGCTAAAAAACCACGACATAGCACATTTACTTTCAATATCAACGCTTTCTGAGCCAGTAAAAAAGCGGTTATCGATCACGATATTGAGAAACTGAAAGAATATTTATTAATGAACTCTTCACGTAACTGCCCGATCCAAATAGCAACAGAAGACGATCACGATTATAGTTATTCAGAAAAAAGGACACTGCAATTAGCTGAATAAGTATCTCCTGATTTTATTTCCGGCAGGTGTTGGCTTTGGGAATCGATGCAACCGGTGCTGTCGAGCGCCGGTTATTACTTGAGCTCCTTGCGCAGGATTATCCCTGTGGCAGCAACGAGCCCATTGCCAACGCCCCGTATGCAACAGATGCCATTGAAGTCATTGATATTTGCCGATATCGACCTACATACCACTTTGGTAATACCGCCATTGACTCCCATGATCCCCAATCCGCGGCTGAGAGCGCGGCTACAGCAACTTCAAACCCAAGTGAAAGAGATAACCAAGCAGCAAAACAATGTAATACCATTCAATATAAGCAGGAGAAAACAACCATGACAGATGTGATCGCATTACTGGAAAAACTTGGCAGGGATGCAACATTATTGCAGCCTGAAAAACTTGAGCAGTTATTACTGAAAAGTGAATTAAGTAATGCACAAATTTACTGTATAAAGACACGAGACTTAACAGGTTTAAGAGCTGAACTGGACATCGAGAATACTATTATATGCTGTGCTCAAGCAGTACCCGATGAGGAAGAACCAAACGAAGATGAGCAACCCAAAAAAGATGATGCGGTTAACGGTTAACCGTTATTTCAAACCCATAATATTGTTGCTTTCACTGGCTTCAGTTTCCACTTTAGCCAGTGACTTCATGCTGCAACTAAAAGCAGCAGATGAAATTCGTTCAAGTGATCCCCGCACCTTTAGTGTTAAGTTGAATGAAATACGTAAACATAGCCTCGAACTATCAGAACAAGAAACATACTACCTACAATATCTTTCAGGTTATGAGCTCGCCTTTAAAGGAGATATCGACGCCGCGATCAGCATTTATAAGGATTTACTACAATCAAATGCTGACCAGGAGCAAAAATTCAGAGCAAAAATTTCAATCGTCAATGAGTTTGCGATCCTGAAGAACTGGATTGAAGGACTTCAGTACCTAGATGATGCTTTAAAACAAAAGGAGTCCATAAAAAATGAACAACTACAATCACTTTCTATAATGATTGCAGCAATATTTTATAATGCTCTAGGTCAGTATCAACTGGGATACAACTATAGTGAACAACTAAAAAAATTGCAACGACTGAACGCCAAACATGTTTCGCAGCCCAACTAGCACTCGATGCAGCTAGTCAACTAGGCCATATAAAAGCTTCTGCTCAAGCGTTTTCTGATGCAATAACCCAATGCGAAGCTAATGGTGAGATATTGATGGCAAGCATTATTATTGGGGTTCAAGCAAAGGGTTATCTATTAGATAATCAGCCAGAAG
This sequence comes from Shewanella dokdonensis, assembly GCF_018394335.1. Classification (NCBI taxonomy): domain Bacteria; kingdom Pseudomonadati; phylum Pseudomonadota; class Gammaproteobacteria; order Alteromonadales; family Shewanellaceae; genus Shewanella; species Shewanella dokdonensis. Next base: position 984,712 of record NZ_CP074572.1, read on the forward strand.
AGACCATCACAAAGTTAGAGCAACAAATGCCCATGCTGTTAAAAACGGGATATCAACCAACTATTGGAGAATACTACTCCGTCCTCAGTGAAGCTTATTGGCAGCTAAATATGCAGGAGAAAGCGTTCCAAGCCGCCAATAACGCAGTAAAAGTCCAAAGTTCTCAAGCTCCATTGAACGGCGCTAGGACGCGAGCTTACAAGGTGCTGTACCAGTATTATCGTAGTCACGGAGATAACGCCGCAGCCCTAGATGCATACATTAATTACGCGGAATCCGACAAAGCAAACCTAGATGAAGTCAAAGCCAAAACAATGGCTTATCAGTTGGCGCAGCATCAGAGTATCGAGCAACAAAGCCGCATCACACTGTTAAATCAGCAAAACCGTGTTTTGACACTGCAACAAAAGCTGACAGAGAATCAAAGCTATGCACAACGAGAACTGATCGTCGCACTCATTTGTGTCATCGCGTTATTAATTTTTAGTGCCATTCAGTCATGGCGCAATCAACGTCATTTTCGCAAACTTGCTGAATATGATGGACTTACCAATATCTTCAGCCGGGCTCATTTCACGACAATGGCACATCAACTGTTAGAACATAGCCAGCGACATCAAGAATCCGTCAGTTGCGTGATGTTTGATATCGATCATTTCAAACAGATTAACGACAGCAAAGGCCATAAGACTGGTGATTGGGCACTGAAAAATGTCGCGGAAAACAGTCTCAACATTTGCCGCCATAATGATCTATTAGGCCGCGTAGGTGGTGAGGAATTCTGTATTTTGCTGCCACAGACCAATCTCAAACAGGCTAAAGAGATGGCCGAACTTTTACGGCAACGACTGAGCACACTCTACACCAGTGACAGTGGTTATGATTTCAGTCTGACCGCCAGTTTTGGCGTTTCCGAAACTGGTGTTTCTGGTTACAAATTAGAAGGGCTGATGCACGATGCTGACCAAGCCATGTATCAAGCCAAAATACGCGGACGTAATCAAGTGTGCTGCTTCGCCGTTAATGAATGTAATAGTCTGGAAAAAACAGCGCCATTACTCACTTCCGCCCCGCAGACTAAACAATCTTAACCTCACTAATCCAGTTTAAAATCATTCAAGTCTAGGGTTTCAACGTCACCGACACTATCGTCAAAATTCAACTGTTGATTAAGCGCTGCGGTCTGTTCGCGTTGTTGCAGCTGTCGTTGTTTTAACATCGCCAGTTGTCGACGGCGTTTCCGAGCGTGACACAGACGGATGATGTCAGCTTTCTGCGCGTTAGAGAAATTTAACCAGCCAAAACGCTCTTCGCGGCTGCGCATACAACCTTTGCAATAGCCACGCTCATCGGACTGACAGATGCCGATACAGGGACTAGGAATATCAAAAAACGCTAACTGTTCCATAATTTATCGCTTGAGTCACCGTGAATCTGGCGGATTTATATCGAGTCAAATCAAACTGATAATGGCAATTAGCTATATCACTAATTGCTGAAAAAAGCGACATCTGACAGTGTTATAACGCTTCAATAGCACCCTAATTTTATGTGAATTTCATCACATTTCAATCAGCATACTGCAAGCACTAGCAACAAATGGGTAAACTAGCGGGCATCACGCCTAAGGGCGTTTCACTATAACCATAAAGGTACCCACAAATGATAGGCACTCCCTGTGTGAAGGCGCTAAACGCGCCATGTTACTGGGCTGCGGCGAGCTAGGTAAAGAAGTAGCAATTGAGTTGCAGCGTTTAGGTGTGGAAGTCATTGGTGTCGATCGCTACCCCAATGCTCCAGCAATGCAGATAGCGCACCGTTTCCATGTCATCAATATGCTCGATGGTGCAGAGTTACGTAACGTTATTGCCGAAGAACAGCCAGATCTGGTGATCCCAGAAATCGAAGCCATTGCCACCCAGACGTTGGTCGAACTGGAAGCAGAAGGCTTGCACGTAGTACCTACCGCTCGAGCCACAAGGTTAACCATGGATCGTGAAGGGATCCGTCGCCTTGCTGCCGAAACCTTAGGCTTGCCAACCTCACCTTATGTATTCTGCGACACTGAAACTGAGTTTAAGGCCGCGGTCGCGCAAATAGGTCTCCCTTGTGTGGTGAAACCGGTGATGAGTTCTTCCGGCAAAGGCCAAAGCGTGATCCGCGATGCCGCGCAAATTGCCAAAGCATGGCAATACGCCCAAGAAGGTGGCCGTGCCGGTCAGGGGCGGGTTATTGTCGAAGGTTTTGTGCCGTTTGATTATGAAATTACCTTGCTGACCATCAGTGCCGTCAACGGTATTCACTTCTGTGCGCCGATAGGCCATCGTCAGGAAGACGGTGACTACCGTGAGAGCTGGCAGCCACAGATGATGACTGATGCAGCGTTGGCAAAGGCTAAAGAGATTGGTCAAAAGGTAGTGACCGAGCTCGGTGGCTACGGTTTATTTGGTGTTGAATTGTTTGTTAAAGGCGATGACGTTTACTTCTCTGAAGTATCCCCACGGCCACATGATACCGGCATGGTCACCTTGATCAGCCAAGATCTGTCGGAATTTGCACTGCATGTACGGGCAATTCTCGGGCTGCCAATTGCTAACATTCAGCAACATGGCCCCAGTGCGTCTGCCGTAGTGCTACGTGAAGGTGATTCCTGCAATATCCGTTATGAGGGGATTGCCGAGGCATTATCTGAACCTGATACCCAACTGCGCCTGTTCGGTAAGCCGGAAATTCATGGTCGCCGTCGGTTAGGGGTTGCATTGGCGCGCGATAACGATATACCCGCGGCCATTGATAAGGCGCTGCGCGCCGCAGCCTGTGTGAAAGTCACTTTCTAGTGCTCATCAAAACGCCCGCGATTGCGGGCGTTTATTTATCACGACTATTGCGTTAGTTGACCTGATTCTGGGTTTTACCCTGTAAGTAGGCCACCACATTATTGATCGCGATATCCATCAGCTTTTGGCGAGCTTCGGTCGTTGCCCAAGCATTGTGTGGCGTAATGCTGATATTCGGCGCGGTGATCAACGGATTATCGGCTTTGGGTGGTTCGCTAGATAACACATCGACACCTGCCCGAATGCGCCCAGCATGCAGCGCTTCTGCCAAGGCCGCTTCATCCACCAGTCCGCCACGAGCGGTATTGATCAGAATGACCCCAGGTTTCATCAGCGCCAAACTGTCTTTATTGATCATCCCGGCGGTAGCATCGCTCAATGGACAGTGCAGCGATATGACATCCGCTTGCTGATATAGCATTGGCAAATCCACTTGTGTCACACCTTCTGGTAGGCCTGTGCGTGGCGAACGGGTGTGCAACAAGACTTTCATCCCCAATGCCAGACCAATGCGCACCACTTGTGAGCCGATATCACCGTACCCCACCACCCCCAATGTTTTGCCACTGAGCGATGTCAATGGCGCGAGGGTAAAGCAGAAATCGATGCTGTTGCTCCAATCGCCACGCGCGACCGCTGCATGATGACTCGCCACCTGCTGGGTATGATGCAGAATATGGGCAAACACCATCTGCGCTACGGCATCGGGGCCATAAGCAGGCACATTAGTTACCACAATGCCCTGTGCCGCTGCCGCTTTAAGATCCACCACATTGTAACCGGTAGCCAACACGCCAATATATTTCACATCCGGTAGTTGCTTTAAGGTGGCGGCATCCAATATGGTTTTATTGGTCAATAGAATTTGCGCGCCCTGGGCTCTAGCAACAGTCTCGGCCACGGTAGTTCGATCATATACCTGTAATTGGCCTAACTGTGCCAGTGCGTCCCAAGAAAGATCACCGGGGTTGAGGGTGTAGCCATCAAGTACCACAATCTTGAGTGCCTCGGTCATAACAACTGTCTCCTTTTACTTAAAACTGCAACTTCAATCCTATATTGGCCTGCCCTGCCATACGGTATCGCCACTGTAATACCAAGTACATTGTTGGTTCTGATAGCAATCAAAGCGCTTGTCATTACCCACAAAGGTGGCAAACCCTCTGACTTCAGTCAGCAGTGCCAAGTTATCGGTAAGAAACAACTGCGCCCCAACGCCCAAGCTCATTGAAAAATAACTGGAAGCATCCAATGATTGCTCAGGTTGCAAACGGGTAAGACCAAAACTGCCGGTCACGTAAGGCTGTAAGTTATCACGAGAAAAGTACAAAGTACCACCAGCGTGCCAGTAATCAACGCTCAAGGCATCAAACCGCTGTTCACGACCATCGACTTGCTGGAGCAGATCGGTCTGCTGGTGGCTATAGAGAAAATAACTATCGCTTAACGGTGACAGTGTAAAACCGAGCATTACACCAAGATGACTAGAATCTTCCGCTTTGCCGGAACGATAATCGTCAACGCCGTTGACAGCCAGCCCCTGGCCACCAAAACTGTAGCCCGCATAAGGCGTAACAAAGACTTCGGCAGCGATTGCGTTACCGCCAAATAAACCAAGCAGCAGTAAACTGTATCGATTCATCATGCACCTCACTGGCTGGCATTGTCACTGGTTTCAGATAGCCGGCAATGGGCTCAACGCATGCCCCGCGCCAACTTAACCCGCTCATAAGCCGCTTGGATATCCTGCGCTTTACGCTTGGCAATTTCCATCATCTCTTCTGGCAATCCTTTGGCCACCAATTTATCTGGATGGTACTCGTTCATCAGCTTACGATACGCGCGCTTCACATCCTGATCGCTGGCGGTAGGAGTCAGCCCCAGCAGATGGTAGGCATCATGTTCTGATGTGGCATTATTATTGGGCTGTTGAAAACGAAATTCAGCCTGCCAACGTTTCAGTAGCGCCTCTAATTGCTGCTGACTAAATCCCAGCTCTCGGGCAATCGTGTGCAGGATATCCAATTCTTTAGGATGCAGTTCACCGTCAGACAATGCGGTTTGAATCTGGATCTCTAAAAACATCTGCTGCACTTCGCGGCGGCCAAAGGTCAATGTCCGAAAACGCCGTAGATGCTGCTGCAAGTCAAAATCTACGGCTTTGCCATCTCGAAACGCTTGCTGCGCTCCACGGCGAGCATCACTGTCCAACCGCAAGGTATCCATCAGCATTGAGGCAATACGGATATCGTTTTCAGTCACTCGGCCAGATGCCTTGGCAATATGCCCCATCACAGCAAAGGTAGTATTGAAAAACTGCTGTTGACGCGCGGCCGCATCTCCCGTACCAGATAGCCGCTTGTCAAATTGATGCCCCAACCAGATCCCTAGCAGTGCACCAAAAAAGCGGCCGAACATGAAGCCGATAACACCGCCGAAAAATTTACCCCAAATTTGCATTATTTATCCTGTCGTTTCATACATCTGCCGTGGCAAATATGAAGAGTAGTTAGCTCAAAGCGCAGTTGCACCCGTTAATCGCTGCTCCAGCGCCTGCAAGCGTGCAACCGTGCCAACATCACACCAGTAAGCTGGCCATTGCTCGGCACTGACAAATCCGTCAGCAATCTTCTGCCGTAACAACGGCCCCAACGCAAAACGTGTTTCGTTAACATCAGCAAACAGTTGCGGATGATAGATCCCCATGCCGGAAAAGGTCAGTTTGGTTCCTTCTTCTTCCGCAACCAAAAAATTGTCTTTCAAGACAAAGTCCCCCTGTGGATGATGAGATGGGTTCGCCACCATCCATAAATGCGCGAGACAATTATCCTTTAACATAGGAAGCGACGGCAGTTTATCAACATAAATATCGCCATTGATCACCAAAAAGGCTCGCTCCCCAGCAACGGCAGAGCCCGCTTGATGCCCCCACCGGTCTCCAACGCTTGCGCTTCAACGCTGTAGTGAATAGTTACCCCGTAGCGCCTGCCATCGCCCAGCGTATCCATCAGCAGCGGTGCCAACCAGGCGCAATTGATCACCACCTCATGGATACCCAATGCCGCCAGATGTTGCAGATGGTAAGCAATCAAGGGTTTTCCGGCTACCGGGACTAACGGTTTAGGTAAGGTATCTGTGAGCGGCCGCAAACGCTCCCCGCGGCCAGCAGCTAGGATCATCGCCCGCATTAACAGTTCTCTCCGCATAATGGCAACAGGCGTTGCCGCACCCAATCGCCAAAATCTTTAAGCTCAGGATAACGTTCACTGATATCAGCAACGTATTCAAGTGTAAGGGGAATATCCTTTATATAACCTGACTTGCCATCCCGGTGCAGCAGTCTGGCAAAAATACCGGCAGCTTTGAGATGACGCTGTAATCCCATCAGGTCGAACCAACGGTTAAACTGGGCCACCGAGACCTGACTATCCAGCAACTGCTGTTGCTGACATTGCTGATAAAAACCGTCACGCAGCTTATCAACCACAGAATCCGGCCAGCGAATGTAGCAATCCCGGAGTAAAGAGACGGCATCATAAGTGAGTGGGCCTTGGACTGCATCTTGAAATCAATCACATAAAGTCTTTGCTGGCGCACCATCAAATTCCGGCTATGAAAATCTCGATGCATTCCCACACGCGGTTGCGCCAACACATTTTCGGTTAACAACGCAAAAACCTGCTGCAACAACTGTTGCTCGTCCCCGTCAGTGACAACTGCCAATGTTGCTGCAAAAGCCATTCTGGGAAGATAGCGAGTTCGCGTTGGACAAACGCAGCATCATATAACGGCAGAGGCCCAGCCTGACTACTAGTAACCTTAGCGATTTGAGGTAATAGCGCTAACGCTTGCCGATACCAGTCGCTCACATTGTCAATGTTCAGCAATGACAGTAACTGCTGGTCGCCCAGATCTTGCTGCAAAATAAAACCCTGTGTTACATCCACAGCAATAATCTCTGGTACCGGGATCTGCGCCTGAAGGTAGGCGTCGGCCAGCGCTAAAAATGGCTGATTATCCAGCTTTTCTGGTGGAGAATCTGCCACTATATAACTTTGTGTTCCCACCATTACCCGAAAATATCGCCGGAAACTGGCATCACCGGAGATCAAACTCACGGTTATAGGCACCGCAAACTGACACGCTAACCATTGCTGTAATTGAAGAAATCTGGAGTCCGACAAGTTCACCTCGTGGCTCTTGGGATAAAATTGCTTTATTATAGCGGCGGAAAAAACAGGAAACAGCCTATGGTGATGGAGTTTTTCCTGGCTGGCGTTGCAACTGGACAGATGCAACTATACTCTCCGAAATACGATTCCAGACAAAGAAGAACCGATAAAGACCAAAGATGCGGAAGCGACTGATACTGGCTTTGAGCCTCGTCACCCCCGTGGCTATAGCAGCCACCGACCCACAGACGGATGAAACCTACGGCCAGTGTATTATTGTGCCTCCCGTTCCTTATACGCCTTCAACTACGGATGCCGCCAACAAGAATAATCAGCAAATTGAAATTTCATCGGATTATTCAGAAAGTAAATTGGGTCAAAGTGCAGTTTTCCAAGGAGATGTCTCACTGTCACAGGCTGACAGACGGATAACCGCTGACAAGGCGGCAGTAGATCAACGACTGCAACAATTCTCAGCAGATGGCAGCTTAGTCTTTCAAGACTCCATGGTGACAGTTACCGCTGAGTCGATGCAGGCACAAATGCGTTCTAACGTTGCTTCACTGTCGGATGCGCAATACTGGTTACATGGGCAACAGTTACACGGCAAAGCTAAAAATCTGCAAATTACCAAGAATAACAATCTGATCCTGCAAGACAGCAGTTTTACAACTTGTCCGCCAGAGGATGAGTCTTGGGTATTAGAAGCGCGCCGTATCCGTATTGATTCCAAAGATGAGTGGGGCGAAATCTGGGATGCCAAGCTACGGGTTGGTGGCGTTCCGGTATTTTATATGCCCTACATGACCATACCGATTACCGATAAGCGTAAAACAGGCTTCCTGTTCCCGATGTTGAGTTCCAGTACCACTAACGGGATTGAAGTCTCTACCCCTTCTACTGGAATATTGCGCCAGAATACGACCTGACATTTACGCCAACTTATATGAGTTCCCGCGGGCTGTTTACCAAAACAGAATTTCGCTATCTGGCTGGGGCAGACCAACAAGGCCAAGTTAATCTGGAATATCTCGGGAGTGATGGCAAATTAGCGCACAGCCCTGATCGTTATATGTTTCATTGGCAACAACAAGGTGCCTTGGATGAAAACTGGCGAGTACGCGCTAACTTCACCGATGTTTCTGACAACAACTATTTTAACGACCTGAAATCAGATGTGAACCGTGCAACCGATAACCAACTTAACCGTGTGGGTGATTTAGGTTACTACACGGATAACTGGAACTTTGGCGTGCGGGTACAGGACATCAAAGTGCTGGGAGAAGACCAAGCGCCATATCAGGTGATGCCACAGCTAACATACAATTTCCGGGCGCCCCGCTTTTGGCAAGGACTGGATTTTAGCCTGTATTCTGAACTCACCAATTTTGAACATCGCGGTGAAGATTGGAACTCCGCAGATCGCCTGCACTTTGAACCAACAATCACCTTGCCAATACAAGGGCCTGCGGGCTCACTTACCAGTGAACTGAAACTGTTGCAGACCAATTACTGGCAGCACAATCTGCAAAATGATGAATTGCAGGAAACCGTCAACCGGACACTGCCGCAAGTGAGGGTTCACGGCCAAATCAATTTTGAGCGCCAAGCACGTTATTTTGAAGAGAACTATCGTCAAACGCTTGAACCCCAATTCCAATATCTGTACGTGGGTTATAGAAACCAAGACCAAATTGGGATTTATGACAGCGCCGACCTGCAACAGGACTACACCGGGTTATTCCGTGATCGTCGCTATTCTGGGTTAGATCGTATTGCCGATGCGAACCAACTGACACTCGGGTTAACCACCCGTTTATTTGATGAACACAATCTGGAGCAACTGAAATTCAGTCTGGGGCAGATCCTGTATTTTGAAAAAGTAAGGTCAACCTCTATTCCGATGAATTGCGCCAAGACAGTTCTACCTCAGTGCTAGCCGCAGAATTGGATGCCCATCTCTATAGTGACTGGTTCATCAGCAGTGCCATTCAATATGACACCCGCTATAAAGAGAATAAAAAAAGCGAGGTCACCCTCGATTATCGACCAGGCCCCAATAAGTTAGTACAGCTGAGTTACCGTTTTGTCCCCGATCTACTGAACCGTAATACCAATGACCGTGTAGACATTTCACAAGCCGGTTTCCGAACCACCTGGCCAGTAAGTGACAGCTTGTACTTTGTGGGTAACTGGTACTATGACCTGAACGAAGACCGTTCAGTTGAGACCTATACCGGTTTTCAATACGAATCCTGCTGCTGGGCGGTGCGCTTAGCTTACCATTACCACATCAAGACTAACTACCAAGATAACTACAACCCCGCAATTGATAACCGCGAATTATTTGAAACAGGTTTCTACCTTAACTTTGTTATCAAAGGCTTGGGTGGAACCGGTCCATTAGGTGTAACTGACATGATGAACGATGGGCTGTTCAATTATCGGAAACCACTTTATCTAAGGAATTAGCATGGATTTGTGGTAGATTGCTGAACCTCAGACAGAACTGACAGTCAAAACTGGACAACTACGGCGGCGAAATGTCGCCGCCTTAATAAAAAATGTGGCAAGGATTTTGTTAATGACCCCCAGTAAAAGTTTAGTATTTGCACTATGTGCGCTGGTAGTGAGCCAATTTGCCTTAGCGGATCCGCAACCGCTGGACCGTATTGCGGTTCAGGTAAACAACGGTGTGGTGCTGGAAAGCGAAGTCCAGAATATGATGGCAGAAATTAAAGCCAGTGCGCAGGAAAAAGGCCAGAAATTACCTTCTGATAACGCCCTGCGCACCCAGGTGATTGAACGTCTGATCCTCACCAAGCTACAGTTGCAAACGGCAGATCGCATCGGGTTACATATCGGTGACCTGCAACTAGACCAGACTATCGCCAACATTGCTAAACAGCAGAATGTCACCGTACCGCAACTACAAGCCAAAATTGAGGCGGATGGCCAGAGTTTCAGCCAATACCGCGAACAGTTGCGAGAAGATATTACCCTCGGTGAAATCCAGCGTATTCAAGTACAACGCCGCATCCAAGTGTCGCCACAGGAAATTAACCATCTGGTGCAATTGATTCAAGATCAAGGGCTGAAAAATGTCGAGTTTCAAATTGGTCATATTCTGATTGAAGTGCCACAAAATCCAACACCTGAGCAGTTGGAAAGTGCTCGCAAACGTGCTGACAATGTCTTAAGCCGTCTTAAGGAAGGCGCCGATTTTCGTGAGATGGCGATTGCTTCTTCCGCGGGCCCCAAAGCACTGGAAGGCGGGATCTGGGACTACATGAACATCAATGAAATGCCAACACTGTTTGCCGAAGTGGTTAATGGCACCAAAAAAGGTGACATTATCGGCCCAATCAAGAGCAGTGCCGGTTTCCATATTATCAAGGTGATGGACGCGCGAGGACTGGAAACGAAAGAAGTACAGGAAGTCAAAGCTCGTCACATTTTGTTGAAACCATCGCCAATTCTGTCAGAAGAACGCGCGAAGGCAACGCTAGAACAGTTTATTAAAGATATCAAAAGTGGTAAGGCCAAGTTTGAAGATTTGGCCAAACAATATTCTGAAGATCCGGGCTCTGCAACTAAAGGTGGGGAACTAGGTTGGGCGGAACCATCAATTTATGTTCCTGAATTTGCACAAACTTTGTCACACCTGAAAGAAAACGAAATCAGTGAACCTTTCCGTTCCTCTTTTGGCTGGCACATAGTGCAACTCGAAGGTCGCAGAACAACCGATGCCACTAAAGAATTCAACACCAACCGCGCTCACGAGCTGATCTTCCGCCGTAAGTTCAATGAAGAATTACAGAACTGGCTGGACGAAATGCGGGCTAGCGCATACATTGAAGTTTTCGATCCTCAACCTAACAGAGGGTAAGCAGTTTGGACACTAAACGTATTGCCATCACCGCTGGCGACCCCGCCGGAATCGGTCCGGAACTGGTAGTACAACTGGCTCAACGCAGTTGGCCAGCAGAGCTGGTCGTCTGCGCCGATCCATCGCTGTTACAGTCTCGGGCTAAAATGCTTGGACTAAGCCTGCAACTGCGGCCATATCAACCATCACAAGCGCCTAAGCCACAAGAAGCGGGAACATTGACTATTGTTCCGTTTCAGATGGCAGCTGAGGCTCGTTGTGGGGTTTTGGACGAGCAGAATAGCGCCTATGTGGTAGAAACACTGAGTTATGCCGGTGAGAAAAACATGAACGGCGAATTTGACGCCGTGGTCACCGGGCCGGTACATAAAGGCATCATCAATCAGGCTGGGATCCCCTTTTCAGGGCATACTGAGTTCTTTGCCCATCAAGCGGGTTGTAAAGATGTAGTGATGATGCTGGCATGTCCAGGATTGCAAGTGGCGCTGGTAACCACCCATATTCCATTGGCCTATGTAGCCAAAGCCATCACCCGCGATCGGTTACACCAAGTGATCAACATTCTGCACCATGATCTGGTCAATCGCTTTGCGCTGGAAAATCCGAAAATTTACGTTTGCGGCCTTAATCCACATGCAGGTGAAAATGGCCATCTGGGACGTGAAGAACTGGATGTGATCATCCCGGCCCTTGATGAGTTACGGCAGCAAGGCATGCGCATTGTTGGCCCATTACCCGCCGATACACTGTTTCAACCTAAGTATCTGCAAGACGCCGATGTGGTTTTGTCCATGTACCATGATCAGGGGCTCCCCGTATTAAAGTCCATGGGATTTGGTAAATCGGTCAATATCACACTAGGCCTGCCTTACATCAGAACGTCTGTTGATCACGGCACTGCATTGGAACTGGCTGGCACAGGAAAAGCAGATCTCGGCAGCTTTGTTTGTGCCTTAAATAAGGCCATTGAGCTAGCACATAAAAACTGATCGCAACTGAGCATTAATGAGTAATAAAGTACATTTAGGCCATACGGCCAGGAAACGTTTTGGTCAGAACTTTCTGACCGACAGCCATATAATCAACCGCATTGTTTCTGCCATTGCCCCGGACAATGACCACATTATGGTGGAAATTGGCCCCGGCTTGGCGGCGCTCACTGAGCCGGTAGCCGAAGGCATCGACCGTTTGACCGTTATCGAGTTAGATAGAGACTTAGTCGAGCGGCTGCAACATCACCCAATATTAAAAGACAAGTTGGAAATCCACCAAGGTGACGCACTGCAGTTTGATTTCAAGCAGTTATTGCGGGATGGCAAAAAGTTAAAAGTATTCGGCAATCTGCCATACAATATTTCTACTCCGCTGATGTTCCACCTATTTAGTTTTGCGGAACATATCAGCAACATGCATTTCATGCTGCAAAAAGAAGTGGTGTTACGGTTATCGGCAGCGCCCGGCAGTAAAGCTTACGGACGTTTGACCGTGATGGCACAATATTATTGTCAGATAGTCCCCGTGCTTGAAGTGCCACCCGGTAGTTTCACCCCGCCACCCAAAGTTGACTCCGCCGTTGTCCGTTTAGTGCCTTATGAGCAGCAACCTTGGCCCTGCAAAGACGTTAAATTGCTGGAGAGCATCACCGCTACTGCGTTTAATATGCGCCGGAAGACATTGCGGAACAATCTGAAGCAATTATTCAGCGATGAAGATTTTGCCGCGTTAGCGATTGATCCTGGGCTACGCCCCGAGCAGATCAGTGTGAGTCAATATGTAGCCTTGGCCAACTATTTGTACGAGAAAAAATCTAGACAGCGGGGGACGCTGTTGCAGCGTCCTACGTTTCCCCATCGAGTCATATACAACAGGAAGGGAAATGGAACAGCATAATTCTGTCAGAGTTGAGGTAAAAACCGAATACATTGCCCATCAGTCTGCGCCCGATGAGGACAGATATCTGTTCAGTTATACCATCACCATCATCAATTTGGGTGACGAAAGCATCACCTTAAAGAGCCGCCACTGGATTATTACTGACGCTAACGGTAAAAAGACAGAAGTTCAGGGGCGGGTGTGGTTGGAGAAACCCCCAATATTCAGCCAAACACTGCTTACCAATACAGCAGTGGCACAGTGCTTGATACCCCACTTGGTTTTATGGAAGGTCGTTATCTGATGGAAACGGATCAGGGTCGAAGCTTTTATGTTCCCATAAATGCATTTCGCCTGGCTGTACCCGGAATGATCCATTAGGAAGGAATGTGCAGTGGCTAATTATTTTGTAGGTGATATTCACGGTTGTTTCAGCGAATTAAAAAAACTGCTGGAAACTGTGGATTTTAATCCATCACGGGATGTGTTGTGGTCGGTAGGCGACCTGATTGCCAGAGGTTCAGAATCACTGGCAACATTAAGGTTTTTGAGCATTTGGATAACGCCACCAGAATGGTGCTGGGTAACCACGAACTCAATCTTTTTGGTATCAAGGCTGGGTTACGCACACCCCGCCCCTCCTGCCAACTGACAGAACTCATTGAAGCTGATGACTTTCCGCGCTTGCTAGAATGGCTAAGACAACAACCATTGCTACAGGAGTTGCCAGAACATCGCCTGCTTATGACCCATGCCGGTATACCACCACAATGGGATCTGGACACGCTTCGCCTAGAAGCCTCCCGCGTATCCGAGGCATTAAAGCAACCCGATTATCTTGATGTGGTCATCAGTCGTATGTATACCGATGCGCCAGAAGGATGGGATCCCAGTTTGGATCAGTATGAACTGATCCGTTATTGCATTAATGCGCTCACCAGAATCCGTTTTTTATACCGCGATGGCCGCCTAGATTTTGCTTGCAAACTTCCTCCTGCCGAATGTACCGACTCAGAGCTGCGGCCTTGGTTCCTGTTTCCCTCTGAAACCGACAGTTACATTAAAGTCTTTGGCCATTGGGCTGCATTGATGGGCGAAACCGGCAATCCTAAAGTTCAGGCACTAGATACCGGTTGCTGTTGGGATCAGTACCTGACATTATGGCACCTTGAATCAGATCAAAAAATCACGCAAAAACGGTTAAAATAGCATTAAACTAACACACTGTTTGGCCGATGATTTTACTATTGCGCCTGATTACCCTCGTACAAAAAATAAAAATTGTTCCGGAGTAACCTATGAAGTTAAACATGGCCACCCGAGTAATAGCCGGGTTCACAGTGGTGATCCTATTGCTATTAATTCTTGGTGCAGTTTCCTGGCTCACCAATAATGAGCTAAAGCAAGCCACTCAGATTACTCAGAAATTAAGTCTGCCGGCATTGGATGCCACTAACGCTTTATCCGAGAGTCTCAGTGAACAGCAGCGGCTGATCATGGTGGCATTTCACACCCCCGTTCGTCACAACTGCCTGATGTAAAAAATAAATTTGAACAACAAAATAGCATCTTTGCTGAACAGTATAATACGCTGATACCGCTATTGCAGGGACGCCAAGAGATCCAAAGTATCCTGCCAGAGGTTAACAGCAGTTACCAAGAGTTTACCGGTCTTGGTAAGCGAATGATGGATAACAAACTGCAAGCATTGCAGCTGCAAGAAAATCTGATAAAAACACGTGATCAACTGGATTCCGATGCCGATGATGCTGGCTCACTGTTGCTGGATTTAGTGGATTTGGAAGACTCCAATGACACCACTAAACGTGATATCGCGGCGGCAGCCTCTGCCGTTGATAACAGTATCACCAGCATTGTCAGCACTGTTTACGACCTGGTCGCCACCACTGAACAAAGTAAGTATGAACTGATTAACAAAGAGCTGGGTTACATTATTGGCGAAGCGCAGACTAAACTTGAGTACATCAACCGCCACGGTGAAGGGGTGGTAAAACCCAATGTGCTGAAAGATATCAATCAGCAAACCGCCGGGATTTTTAAATGCTCCAAGGTGCTGATTCGATTCAGCAACGAAAAGGCAAGCAAGTACAGTTGTTATTGAGCACCAGCCAAGATCTAGCGCAATCAGAAGCATTAAAAGGCAATGCGGTTGGTGCAATGAAGCATCTCTCTGCCACCATAGAGAAGTTGTCGAGCGATATTAATACCGACATTATTAACAGCATTGACTCTGCCAGCATTAATACGCTGATAGTGGTGATTATTGCAATCCTGGTTGCCATTGGTGTCAGCATCGCTGTCATCCGGCCATTAACCGCGGCGCTTAAACAGATCAATCATGCGTTAAGTGTGGTGGCATCAGGAGATCTGACCCATAGACTCGACGATTCTGGGCATGATGAATTTGCCGAGCTGTCCCGCAACTGTAACCGACTAATCGACAGTTTGCGAAAACTCATCACCGGTATCTTAGATCGTTCTAATCAGCTTGCCGCTGCTGCCGAAGAAACTTCTGCCATTACTTCGCAAACAACAATTAGCATTCAGGAGCAGAAAGGCCAGGTCGATCAGGCGGCTACCGCAACAACTGAGCTCAATTCCAGTGCGCAACAAGTATCCCTGAGTGCTGATAATGCACTGGCGCAAATCAAGGAAGCTGATGAACAGGCGCAAAACATGCACGGTATCGCGGATGAAAACCGCCTTACCATTGAATCGCTTGCCAATGAAGTAGCCAAAGCCGCCAAGGTGATCGACAAAGTACATGCTGATAGCGGTGCCATCGGCTCAATCTTGGATGTGATTCGGGGTGTTGCCGAGCAGACCAATCTACTGGCACTGAATGCGGCAATTGAAGCCGCTCGTGCGGGTGAACAAGGGCGTGGATTTGCCGTGGTGGCTGATGAAGTTCGCAGTCTT
Source organism: Shewanella dokdonensis (assembly GCF_018394335.1). NCBI lineage: Bacteria > Pseudomonadati > Pseudomonadota > Gammaproteobacteria > Alteromonadales > Shewanellaceae > Shewanella > Shewanella dokdonensis. The sequence continues at coordinate 1,000,422 of NZ_CP074572.1, forward strand.
GCCTCTAGAACTCAGCAATCGACAGCAGAAATCCAGAAAATGATTGAAGTACTGCAACAAGGCACGACAGAAGCTGTCGGAGTCATGGAGTATGGTCAGTCACAAGCACAGCTCTGTGTAGAGAAAATGAGCAGTCAAACAAGGCACTACAGGCTATCAGCGACTCAGTACATCAAGCGCACGATGCCGGTACTCAAATTGCTAGTGCGGCACAAGAACAGAACCTTGTGAGTCAGCAAGTTTCAGAGAAACTGGAGCACATTGCTCTTATTTCTGAAGAGACAGCGACCGGTGCCGATCAAACCGCACAATCTATCCATCAGGTGGCAAGATTAGCCGAAGAACTGCAATCATCGGTACGGGAATTCAACGTCTAAAATATGCCGCGTAGCACCTATAGTCACCTCGTTATTGCAAGCACAAAATTGATGACGAGGTGGGCTTGTACCCGGCTTTACCCTAATCATTAGCCGCGCACCACCGTCATAGGCGGTGGTTTAAAACTAATAACGAAGTGCAAAATACCGCGATAAGTATTTGACCTCTTGAAGATGACTTTCCTGTGCAAACCGCATGTTATGTTTGCCGAAGCCAGCACATATCAGAAATTCAACAGCCAGTATCTGCACATCACCCGAGACAAACGTTATAGCCGCTGCGGGATAACAAAATAAAGATAACGGCCATTCATGGGAAAAGCGGCGGGTAACCAGCGGCCTCAAATCCACCGATAACGGGTGGGCATTTGACTCGCTAAGCTTGTGATTAGCTAGGTAGCTAGCTCGCCGCTATCTTCAGCATAACGATAACGTCTCTGAGAATAGCGGCGAACCATCAACATAGCTTAAAAATAACTAGTTTCTACAGGTTACGATAGATGATGACTAGTCTTCTTCACCACCGGCACCACCCAAACGCTCTTTGATAGCGGCAGTAATGGCACTGCTACCAAAACCGTTAGCGTCGGCCCAATTCAAGATAGTCTTGCCATCAGATTCAGCGACTCCGAGCTCGTTGGTTGACAATCGCTTAGCGACAAACTCACCAGTTTCATCGGATTTAGCCAAGTATGCAGTTCGTAACAGACTGTTACCATCACAAACAATCCCCTGGTATACGTTGCGTAGCTTTACACGATTTTCCTTAAGCTTTTTACGTAATCGGTTCTTGTCATTAGACTTTACATAATCGCAAATACTGGCAACCAATGCAGCATCATCAGCAGCTTTTGCTGGAACAGGCATTGATATTGAGGATACAGCGACCAACGCAGCTATAGCCACAGGGAATAGACGCATTATTCACTCCTTAGCTTTTTTATTGTTTTGCTTACCAGCGCCATTGCCGGTTTCACACAGGGTTTAACATTTCCCGCCAAATTTAACACTTTTTAATATACTTTAAAAAGTGAAATTCCAATCCGTTAGCACTTACCCCAAAATCTTCAGAGAATTTGTGCCAACTACCATCGTCCCAGAATGGAAACCAAGTATCACCGTCAACATCCAACGATATTTGCGTCAAATAAAGTACATCGGCATATGGCAGTGCTTCTGCATATAACTGTCCGCCACCAATAATCATCAGCTCATCACATACATCAGCTTTATCAAAAGCCTCAGTTAAGGAGTTTGCCGTCGTTACATGAGGAATTGTCAGCGCACTGTTACGAGTGATAACAATATTTTGCCGCCCCGGCAGAGGTCGGCCAATCGATTCGTAAGTCCGTCGTCCCATGATGATAGGCTTTCCCATGGTCACTTGTTTAAAATGCCGTAGATCTTCCGGCAAGTGCCAAGGCATCTGATTATCCTTACCAATGACACGATTATTGGCCATGGCGGCGATCAAGGCTATACGCATAGATACTCCGTAACTAACAGGTTAAATAATCGGACGGGTACGATAATACACTAATGATGGCATCGCCAGACCCACCGACAGCGCGCCCAAGATAAACACAGTTTTCACGCCGTTAAGCACCACTTGATTCAGTACCTCAGGGCGAACTTCTGAATGGGCGGCTAACTCCACCAAAGCGATCACAGTGTTATATGCGTACGAACCAGGGATCATCGGAATAATGGCTGCGACACCATACAGCAGCGGCGGTGCTAAATGACGTTTAGCAAAGATGATGGTCATAACCCCAATCAGTGCTGCCGCCATAAAGGTCGCCCATTCAATAGGTACTGATAAAAACTGCATCAGAATGGTACGGAAACAGTGCCCAACGGCCCCAGCTAGTGCGCAATAGGGTAAAAAACGTCGAGGCACATTGAATAGCATGGCGAATCCAGCAGCGGGAAATGAGGCAAAAAACGCATCATCAGCGAGTTTAAGCAGCAACTCCATCACGTCAACAGCCCCCTAATTGCATCGCAATGGTAATACCAATCACCGATGCTACCGTCATTAGCGTCGCTTGCCCCCAACGCGCAATACCAACATTCATATGGCCTTTAACCATATCGGAAATGGCATTGATCATCGGGAAACCAGGCACAAGCATCAACACGGAGGCTGCCACAGCAAGTCTTGGCGTGGTCGTTAGTTGATATATAAAACCAATCTGCGCTAATACACTGGTAACAAAGGCGGTCACTGCGAAATTGACCAGCACATTAAAGTGTTTAGCGGCCATTGCTAAACGCACGTACATGCCAACAGCAGAAGCAAAAAAAGTGATAAAACAAGCGGCGGCATCACCACCAGAAAGATGGCAAAAACTGCCACAAGATAGCGCTACAAACGGGATTAGCACCCATTTAGGATAAGTACGAGGATGGATATGAGCCAACCGTTTACGTACGTCGTTGGGGCCATACAACCCCTTTTCTGTCAGCAAACAGATCCGCTGTAACTCACATACCACCGCCATATTGATGCCATGTTGTCGTATACGCCGTGTGGTGGTAACACAACGCCCATGCACCAAGCTAGTCAACACCAGAGAATTTGACGAGATAGAGAGTTCGACACTTGCGAGGCCTAGCGCCTGCCCCAAGCGCTGACTCAACTCTTCCACTAAATCAGACTCAGCACCATAAGCTAGCAAAAGCTGAGCAGCCCGGACGACCTGCCGGGTGATATCATTTTGGGTATCAGCGTACACAGGAGTTCAGGCTCTCTTTATCAGCAGTTAGCGTTGATATATAACCTCGACGTCATAATCGTCGTCATCGAAGTCATCGTCCAATTCATCATCATAATCTTCGTTGAGATCGTCAGCGTTTTCCAGATGATCACTACTCCATTTGAACTCGACCTCGTCATCCGGGTCATCATCCTGTTCTGCTACTGGCAGCTTACTGATGAAATCATACAGTTTCTCTGCCATAGCCGCAGTGCCTTCTCGGGTATAGGCAGACATAGTATATACCTCGCCTTCCCAACCAATGTCTGCGACCACTTTGGCAACTTTCTCTTGCAGTTCTTCTTCAAGCAATAAGTCGGACTTATTAAATACCAGCCAACGGGGTTTCCCTGCCAGTTTAGGCGAATACTTTTCTAATTCAGCGACAATCGCCCGTGCAGATTCTGCGGGATCACTGCCATCTACAGGTTCAATATCAACGATATGCAGCAATACCCGGCAACGCTCAAGATGTTTCAGAAAGCGAATACCAAGACCCGCACCTTCCGCAGCACCTTCAATCAACCCGGGAATATCGGCGATCACAAAGCTCTGTCCTGGGCGAGGATTGACGACCCCAAGATTTGGCACCAATGTGGTAAATGGGTAATCGGCAACTTTAGGAGTAGCCCGAGAAACCGCGCGAATAAACGTAGACTTACCCGCATTTGGCATTCCCAGTAATCCAACATCCGCCAGCAATAACAGCTCCAGTCGCAAGCTACGAACTTCGCCTTGTGTTCCCATGGTTTTCTGTCTAGGCGCGCGATTAACACTGCTTTTAAAGCGAGTGTTGCCAAGACCATGAAAGCCACCTTTTGCGACTAATAACTTCTGACCATGCTGAGTCAAATCCCCCAGGACTTCATCAGTATCTTCGTCAACAGCGCGAGTTCCCACTGGCACCCGAAGGAGCAAGTCCTGGCCACCATGACCGGTACAATCTCGGCTACGACCATTTTCACCACGTTCAGCGGCATGGAAGCGTTCAAAACGGTAATCAATCAGGGTGTTGAGGTTTTCGTCAGCCTGCAGATATACACTGCCACCGTCACCACCGTCACCGCCATCGGGACCGCCATCAGGCAGATACTTCTCACGCCTGAAGCTGACGCAGCCGTTTCCGCCATCGCCAGCTTCGACTCTAATCACTGCCTCATCAACAAACTTCATAAACTCTCCTGATACCACCGAATGCTGGAATTATATCTGCTAAACCCGGTCGGCACCAAAAAACAAATTAAGCCAAAACAAAAGCCCCACCAATGGCGGGGCTTTGCAGTAAAGGTAGAAGATTACTCTTCGATACTAACGAACTTGCGGTTGCTAGGACCTTTAACTTCAAATTTCACTTTGCCGTCAGTCAGGGCAAACAGAGTATGGTCACGACCAATACCTACGTTTACACCAGCGTGGAACTTAGTACCACGTTGACGAACAATAATGTTGCCTGCCAGTACAGACTCACCGCCAAAGCGCTTAACGCCAAGACGTTTACTTTCTGAATCGCGGCCGTTACGAGTAGAACCGCCAGCTTTTTTGTGTGCCATGAGTCAGACTCCTAATTAAGCATTGATTGCAGTGATTTTAACTTCAGTGAACCACTGACGGTGGCCCATTTTCTTCTCGTGGTGTTTACGACGACGAAACTTCTGAATAGTTACTTTCTCGTCACGACCGTGGCTAACGACAGTAGCCAGGACTTTGCCACCAGCAACCAATGGAGTGCCAACTTTCACATCTTCACCATTGGCAACCAACAATACTTGGTCAAACTCAATGGTTTCACCTGTAGCAACTTCAATTTTTTCTAAGCGTACAGTGTGACCTTCAGCAACACGGTGCTGCTTACCACCACTTTGAAAAACAGCGTACATAGCTATTTTACTCCGAAATTCCTAACACTCCGGCTGATTATAGACCCGGGTGCTACAAAAACTTTAATGACAATGGGCGCGGATTCTACGCGAACAATCACCAACTGGCAAGCCTAAAATGGCTAAGATCAAAAAAGCCAGTGTTATCGCTCACAAACGTTGCTTAACTACTGTCTTATACAATTATTTTAGGTAAACTTCGGTACATTATAACACTTTATCGGGGCGCTTATGCGGTCCCGCTCAATCAGAGTCTACTATGGATTTAACCATTATCCGTCAGCTGGCTGATGCGGATATGCAGGCCGTCAACCAACTGATATACAAGCAGCTGGAATCCGATGTTGCACTGATCAACCAATTGGGTTTTTACATCATTAATGGTGGTGGCAAAAGAATGCGGCCACTGTTATCTGTATTGGCCGCCAGAGCGATTGGCTACGAAGGTCAAGCCCATCTCAAGCTAGCCGCAATTGTCGAATTTATCCATACGGCATCGCTGTTGCACGATGACGTTGTTGATGAATCAACATTACGTCGTGGGCGAGAAACCGCTAACTCTTTATTTGGCAACAGCGCCAGCGTGCTGGTTGGCGACTTTCTATATACCCGCGCGTTCCAGATGATGACTGAACTGGACTCAATGGTAGTGCTTAAAGTGTTGGCTGACACCACCAACGTACTAGCAGAAGGCGAAGTACTACAGCTGATGAATTGTAACGATCCAGATACCACTGAAGCCAGTTACATGCGTGTCATCTACTGTAAAACCGCTAAGCTGTTTGAAGCGGCAACATCTTTAGCTGGTGTGTTGGCAAACTGCTCTACTGAATTGAAGCAAGCGCTGGCTGACTACGGTAAATATCTCGGTACGGCATTCCAGTTGACGGATGATCTCTTGGATTACACCGCAGAAACTGAAGAGTTAGGCAAGAATATTGGTGATGATTTAGCCGAAGGTAAGCCTACCTTGCCATTAATCTATGCCATGGCACATGGTGATGAACATGCCAAACAGGTTATCCGTAAAGCCATTGAGGAAGGTAATGGCACTGAGCATATTGAAACAATAATTGACACCCTAAATACCTGTGGTGCACTTGATTACACCTATCAGTGCGCATTACAGGAAGCCGATAAAGCAATTAGCGCTATTAGCGTGTTACCCGATAGTGATTTTAAGCAGGCATTGATAAGTCTTGCCAAAATAGCGGTTTCGCGCAGTCATTAACTGATAACGGGTAAATTCAGCTATCATCTAGCAAAAAAGCGGCCATTTAGCCGCTTTTCTTATACTAAGAACCCAATGCTTACTTTACAAAATCCACACCTAACTGGATGTCTGCTTTTAGAGTATCCAGCATGCTGTCTCGGGCCTGCACTTCAAAAGCACTCAATTCACCAACTGACAATACTTTCTCGATACCATTCTTACCCAGCAAGATTGGCTGTGCAAACAATGAGGCATGTTCACTACCGCCATCCACATAAGCACATTCGATCACATTTGCATCGCCTTGCAGCCCTTTAATCAGGGACATACAAAAACGAAAAGCTGCCTGCCCCATAGACAAAGTCGCACTGCCGCCACCGGCTTTAGCTTCTACCACTTCGGTGCCAGCATTCTGGATACGTTTCGTCAATGCGGCGACTTCTTCATCAGTGAAGTTGACACCTTCCACTTGCGAGAGCAATGGTAAAATAGTGACACCGCTGTGGCCACCAATCACTCTTACCTTTACATCAGCTACATCAATGCCTTTAAGTTCAGCAATAAAAGTTTCTGAACGAATAACATCTAACGTGGTAACACCAAATAGACGTTTCTTATCATAAACGCCAGCTTGTTTTAGCACCTCAGCAGCAATGGCAACTGTGGTATTAACCGGGTTAGTGATAACGCCAATCAAGGCTGTTGGACAAACTACGGCAACTTTTTCAATCAAATTCCGCACAATACCCGCATTAATGTTGAACAGATCTGAACGATCCATACCGGGCTTACGAGCAACACCAGCAGAAATCAGCACAACATCCGCGCCAACCAACGCTGGAGAAGGATCTTCGCCAGCAAACCCCTTCACATTAACGGCCGTTGGGATATGACTCAAATCTACGGCAACACCAGGTGTGACCGGCGCAATGTCATATAGTGATAAATCAGAACCAGCAGGCAACTGGGTTTTTAACAGCAGGGCGAGGGCCTGACCAATACCACCGGCGGCGCCAAGTACAGCAACTTTCATAGTACTCTCCGTCATTCTCGGGATTTATGTGACATAGATCTTGTTTTATGGTGGCAAAATCTAAGGCATCGACCATTAAATAGCAATTATCCATTAGTCACATAAGACTTTATAACGATTCAATTCCTTTACCGCAAACTATAGTATCGATTGGCTGATCCATCACAATTTGAACATCATTGCATTTTTATTCATTAAAAATGACTATTCCTTGACAATAAAAAGTGAAATATGCAGTATACCCCGGTGAGGGTGAATAGAGACATGGAACCAACATGAGCGTAACCAAGAACCAAGATGATCTTATCAGAACGTTCAAGGCAATCTTAAAGGAAGAGCGCTTTGGCTCTCAGAGCGAAATAGTCAGTGCCCTTCAGACTGAAGGATTCTCAAACATCAATCAGTCGAAAGTATCACGCATGCTAAGTAAATTTGGCGCGGTGCGAACCCGCAATGCCAAACAAGAGATGGTTTACTGCCTTCCGGCTGAGCTGGGAGTCCCGACTGCGGGTAGTCCATTAAAGAATTTGGTGCTGGATGTTGATCACAATCAGGCAATGATTGTCGTCCGTACCAGCCCTGGAGCCGCTCAGCTAATAGCTCGGTTGCTGGATTCTATCGGCAAACCCGAAGGGATCTTGGGCACCATCGCGGGTGACGATACAATCTTTATTTGCCCATCCAGTATCAAAGCGATTGAAGATACGCTGGAAACAGTCAAATCTCTTTTTAATTATGCAGATTGAACGCATAAAAAAATAAAAACGCGCCTCTCGTAAAGGTGCGTTTTTACTTTTTAAAGCAAGTTATTCGCTGAACTGAGTAATAAAATCCAACGATGGTGCAAAAAGGAAGACCCGGTAACGGCTTGGGTGAAATGCATTAAATGGTCATGATTACCTGCTCCATCACCAAAGATCATGCTATGCAGCATCTTCTCAAAATGTTCCGGTGTCTTACAGGTAGAGATAAACATCAATCCTTGTTGTCTAACGTTTCCGAAGGGCAAACTTTGTCTGAGGATCTCCATTGATTGACCATTTTCATCTTTAAGGTTTACCCGTTTAATATGCGCGGTTAACGGTTTATCCTCTGACTCGTATTCAACATTGTCCTGTTTGGTACGCCCAATAATGTCTTCCTGCTTTTTAGTCGGTAACCGCTGCCACTTGCGCAAGTTGTGCACATATTTCTGCACGTGGATATAGCTACCCCCTCTGAACTCAGGGTCCTGCTCATCAACTAATGCAACCTGTTGTCTATTACGGCCTTTAGGGTTTTCGGTACCATCCACAAATCCCGTTAAATCACGGGCATCCATAAACCGAAAGCCTCTTTCTTCATCTTCCAGTTCAGCTAGCCCTTCCAGCATGCCATACACCTCATTGGCTACAAGGTGAAGGATATCCATGCGGTCGCAACGCAGGTGGAAAAAGATCATACTCGATTGCGGGGGCGTCACGATTGCCGCTTTCCATTGCCGGGAAAGGGCGCAATTCAGCTGGACGGGCATCTGGGTATAGGGCGTCCCAATAATTGGCACCAACCGCGACAAATCCGTTAAACGCACTATCGGCATATTGATCTGCCAATTCATATATATACTGGGCAATATTGGCCAGACATGGTCGCATCTGCGCCTCAACACCATCATTGGCATTGAACATCAAATAAACTGCATGCAAATTGCCTTCAGCACAGATACCCAATTGTTCGCGGGGCATATCCAATGTATCCATCTAAAGATCCCTTATCAGCTTAAACAGTATTCGGCACTATTATCTGTTACTTGAGCCAAAATTTACACTGAAACAAGGGGTTTTGAGATCCAAGGCATCAATAACCTGCCACTTGCCCATCTTTACGGCTTTCAGAAGCACCACGATAGACACCCGTCAGCGGATCTCGAGCGATTGCCTGGTAACCGCCAAATGCGCCTAATGAGTCCTGTAAAATATGGCCTTTCTTACTCAGCTCTCGGCGGGTTTCCATTGGAAAACCGGATTCAAGGCTCACATAACCCCCATCCTGCATCTGTTCGCCAGTAGGTTGTGTAGAGCCGGTGTGCAGAATTCTGGGAGCATCACCAGCCTCCTGCAAATTCATGCCAAAATCGATAATATTGATCAGGATCTGTGCATGCATCTGTGGCTGAGTCGCTCCGCCCATCACCCCAAAACTGAGCCAAGGCTTGCCATCTTTTGTGACAAAGGCAGGAATGATTGTGTGAAAAGGTCGTTTCCCTGGGGCATAGCTATTGTAACGGCCAGGCGTTAAATCAAACAGTTGACCGCGGTCCTGCAACACAAAGCCCAAATCGGGCGGTGTCATACCAGAGCCCATACCGCGATAATTACTCTGGATCAGTGACACCATGTTGCCATCCTGATCGGCGGTTGTCAGATAAACAGTATCCCCATGCAGCAGATTAGGATTTCCCGGTTCAACACTTTTGGCGGCTTTATTTGGGTCGATTAACGTTGCACGTTGGTAGTTATAGTCCTGCGAGATAAGCTGTTTAACCGGAATATCATTAAACCCCAGATCGGCATAAAACTTTGCTCTGTCAGCAAAAGCCAGCTTCTTGGCTTCAACAAATAAGTGCACATATTCGGGGCTAGTCTGGCCCATCGCACGCAGATTAAAAGGCTCCATGGTCTTAAGAATTTGCAGTGCTGCAATCCCCTGCCCATTAGGCGGTAATTCCCAGACATCATAACCACGATAATTGGCCGATACTGGCTGAACCCAATCACTATGGTGAGAAGCCAGATCCTCATAACTGAGATAACCGCCCTGAGCCTTCATATACGCGGCAATACTGCGCGCAATACTACCTTTATAAAATTCATCGCGACCGCCTTTGGCAATCTTTTCATAAGTATTTGCGAGTGCGGGATTTTTAAAGATTTCACCGACCTCAGGCATCTTACCATTCGGCATATATGTCGCTTTAAATCCTGGGAACTTGCCGAGTCTCTTACCACTAAGCTGCATATAAAAAGCGATCAGTTCCGAAACTGGAAATCCCTCTCTGGCATAGCGAATAGCAGGCGCCAGATTATCTGCCATTGGCAGCTTGCCAAACTTACTGTGTAACTGATACCAACCATCCACTGCGCCTGGGACAGACACGGGTAACGGACCATATGGCGGCAGATAATCCAGCCCTTTGGCTTTCAGCATTGCCAATGTCAGCGATTTAGGGCTACGACCCGACGCATTCAATCCGTATAACTTCTTGTCTTTGGCACTCCAGACAATGGCAAACAGATCCCCACCAACACCTGCACCAGTCGGTTCCACCAGCCCCAACATCGCATCCGCCGCAATAGCGGCATCAACGGCACTTCCCCGCGCTTCAGCACGTCCAATGCCACCTGAGTCGCCAACGGTTGGCTGGTTGCCGCCATCCCATGGGTGGCATAGACCTCAGAGCGACTAGCGAATGCCTTGCCGGTTATTCGGTCATACGCAAAAACATGAGCAGGAATGACAACCGCGGCGCTTATCGCGGTAAACAAGACAAAAGCACGACATTGCAAAACAACAGGGAAGTTTCGGAAGTTCATATGGCAGTTATCAAGATAATGTTTAATGGACTAAACGTAACACAACTGTGAAAAAATATTCATAGAGAGCAATGTATTGAAACAATTATCTTATGCAAGGTTCCGCTACCAATAGCACGCCCAAACGATATTTTTAACATTTAAGCTACACTTACTGTCATAAAGATCTGTCTAGGAAGAATGTCATGTTAGAAAGTGCTTTGCTGCTAGCGGTGCTGCTCCTTGGCTACCTTTTTCGGCATCGTTGGCTTCCCAACAAACAACATAAAACTACCCGACAAAAAGTTGGTACACCGGCGGTATCACCGTTTCATGCAGTCAGTATTGAATGCTTGAAGATTCCTTGCAACGCCGCATCAACCTTGGCAAATAAGCGTTTTCTCCCGCAAGATGCCTCGAGTCTCCCCTTGAGACATGTGATAATCCCGACTGCAAGTGTCGATATATTCACCATGAAGACCGCCGCGCCAATGACAGTGACCGTCGCGTAAAAATTGGCATAGTTACCGATCTATATGGCACGTTTGGAGAGGAAGAACGACGACACAAAACCACGGGGCGACGCAATGAAGACTTACATGGAAACGATTGGCTCAGTTTTAATGGTCAAAAACGGCAATAAAATCATTCGTTACCCTAGTCATGCTGACAACACTTTCGCCATAGATGACTAGCACTGCTATAGCAATACGAGCATCATCCCATTGCGGCTGAGCATCCTGTGCAACTGGTGCGTGTTGTTAGCTAGTGCTAACTCGGCCTACAGCCTTTTGTAATGCCCTTAAACTCAACGATACCTACACAGCCGCCACTAAAATAGCGCTGGTTGCTGATGGCTTATAAGCACCAGAGGTATCGCCGAGCGCATATGTGCTGGAATACTCCCTTACCAGTACTTTTCCGTCGTGATCTGACCTGGGGCCCGCCGTAGATTTTTACGCAAGCCCTTGTCTGTAAGCACTGTGATGCTATCGCGGATCATGCCAGGATTACCACACAGCATGACCTGAGAATCGGTAGCCGAAATGGCTATCCCCGCTTGTTGCTCAATCACGCCTGACGTTAATCCATCAGGAATACGGCAGTGTAACATTCCCGGGCGGATTTCCCGGGTAATGGCGGGTAAGAAACAGAACTGTGACCGCTCGTGCGCCATAGTTTGTAACTTGGCACAATATGCCAGTTCGTCAGCTTGTCTGGCACCGTATACCAACACAATTTTTTCAAACCTTTGCCAAGGCTCGGCGGTATCCAGTATCGCCAGAAAAGGCCCTACTGCAGTTCCTGTCGCCAGCATCCATAAATGCCTTCCCTGTAATTCTCCGCGGGGAAGTTCATTCAATGTCAGAAATCCACTAGCGGGCACACTCACATCAACAGCATCTCCAGGCTGTAGCAAATGTAATGCCGGAGATAGCTGCCCATCAGGTACTGCCACGGCTAAAACTTCAATGTAATTGCTGCCTGGAGGATTAATAATGGAATAGGCTCTGGCCACTCGCTTATCCTGCAGTTGCATTGCCAGTTTGATGAACTGGCCCGCCAGATAAGGGCCAACGTCCACAGCAATTTTCAGGCTGAAGAGTCGTTCGCTCCAGTCAGTTCGGTCGATTACCTTGCCAACTTGCCACATATGCCCTCCATATAAAATACATCTGACCAATTAAGCATACGCTACACCACACATAACAAAAACCCCTTATGTTAAAGGGGTTTGGCAGAGTAAAAATCTTGTAATTGTCACTACAGTGACGATTATTCGTCAGCCGAGAAACTGTCACGAAATGCCTGTAAACCTTGTTGCACATGGCGGTAAGTGGCATTCACACCATTGGCAATGTCGCCGTCAAGCACATGTAGCTTATCCAGAATATTCCGGGCTTCTGCGAAGCCTTTATCAATGGCGCCACCGATAATATCCATAAAGCCATTAAGCTGATCTTCTGGACTCTGAGCGGTGTTTTGCTGCTGGTAGGTAGCAAAAAATTTGGTAGCAAAATCGACTATTCGCCCCGCAGTGGCTTCAGGAGAATAATCTACCTGATCCTGCTGTTGCAGTGGCTGAAATGCCATATCTCCGGAGGCCTGCAGTTCTTGGTTAATGGCATCAATGGCGGTCCGGTACAATAGCTGCATCGGTTTATCACCACTACTGATAGTCACTTGTTCTTGTGCCGAAAGAATCGCTTGATTCATTAGTTGTCGGCTAACATGCTGCACACTTTTGTTACTGGCGACCTCCGACACGGCTTTGCCATGATTGCCATCAACTAGCGCATCTTTGTCTTTAGCAACTTCCGATACCAAGGAACCATGATTGCGGATCTCCATCTTCCTTTCCTCTCGCAATATACCATCAGTTAATTATCGGCCATTTTTTGCACAACCTTAAATTTATATCGCTTTAAACTTCATTTGCTAATGTCTTAAAAACCTATGCTGCCAGCCAGGCAATAATAACGGTAAAACCGTGACTCACGAGTCATCATGTTGGCGCTAATGTTTGCCATGAGCTAGACTAAAATATGCAATCACTAAATTAGGCATTGCCTAAATAAAAATTATTACCTAAGTTAGATTGTGCGCCAGCTCACAAAAAATGTTAGTATGCTGCACAACGATGTATTGACGGTTCCACAATGGGAGAGTTTAAAGTGAAGACCACTTATGTCAGCCGGATCCCAGCGCCTTCCGACTGTAGCAAGAATGCTTCTTTAAGCTGCCAGAATTGTAGTCGGTTGATTGAAATCGAAGGCGAGATGCTGTGCTACCGCGGTGGTAAAATCACGGGGCTTAAGCCTATTACTGAGCAAGATGGTTGTGTCAGTATCCTGTGTGATGGTTGGCAAACCCGTGAGTCTGCCTCCAAGTAATATCGTAAACTTCCCTATTATCTTTAAAAGTTAGCTAGTTGAGGCTGTTCAACTGCCATTTGAGACGGATTGATGGCACCCCATCCTAGTTCACAACGTGGTTTAGGCTGTGCTTTCATGCACAATGTCAATCCACGGGTGGAAACGATAAGCCCAGCCCGTAATTCCGTATGTAACTGCTGTAACGCACATTCACCAACACCACGTTGTTGCAGTGTTGCCGCTAGGCTACGCCAATCTGTGGTTACTCTTTTTTGGTGCCTTCAAGGTTTACCAGCAGTGCAATGTTCTCCATAGCATCACCTCCTGATAGATTAAGTAAACTGCAGCGTCAGTATGCAATCGGCTTGCTGAATCAGTACTGAATTGTCGCAAGTTATTTAACACAAAAGAGATGCAAGCAAGGCAGATGAATTCAGAGATTTATCCCCTAATTGTCATATTTCGCCAATACAATTAACTAGCGGCAGCGGATGCAAACGAAATCTTTGCTGGCAACAACTACTTTTACATTTTTAAACAAAGTATTAGCGTTAATTTTGTTATCTCTGGCAACAGAATTTGATACGCTATAGCAACTTTCAGGATGTCATATTACCACTTGGATTGTGGGCCCTTTTGTTGATGTTCCATTAGACAATTAAGTAAAAAGGACCTAAGCGCTATGGATTCAAAAACTCAGTATCCACCACTTCCGCTCATCCAGACTTGGGTATGGATGATGGTCGAATCCGGAAATCCTGAAATTCAGGAGAAAGGCCGTAATAATCTCATTGCCTCTTTTGGTAGTCTGGCGAAAGCCAATGAGTACCTGCAACAACTACTAAAATAGTCATGCCCCCATAACGCATGGTGAGAAAACCAAAAAAGGCACCGATAGTGCCTTTTGGGGTTAATTTGTATTTTTTCAGTTTGCCTGCCGTCGTTCCAACACACAGTCATTGAGCGTTGCTAACAACTTTTCAGTGTCGTCCCAGCCAATACAGGCATCGGTAATACTCTGACCATAGCGCAACGGCTGACCGATTTTTAACGCTTGATTACCTTCAACCAAGTTACTTTCAACCATTAAGCCAAAAATACTCTGCTCACCTTGACGCAACTGTTGACCAACTTCCTCCGCCACCAGCATCTGCCGTCTAAAATCCTTACGGGAGTTGGCGTGACTGATATCGATCATTATATTGCAGGGTAATCCGGCTTTTTGCAGTTTTTCTTTAGTCGCAGCAACGGATTGCGCATCATAGTTTGGCTCTTTACCACCACGCAAAATAATGTGGCAATCTTCATTCCCTTTGGTAGAGACAATCGCAGAATGACCGAATTTGGTTACCGACAAGAAATAGTGGGAGGCACTCGCAGCACCAATAGCGTCAATGGCGATTTTGATATTGCCGTCTGTGCCATTTTTAAACCCTACTGGGCAAGATAAACCCGAGGCGAGTTCTCTGTGTACCTGAGACTCGGTAGTTCTTGCCCCTATTGCGCCCCAGCACATGAGGTCAGCCACATATTGTGGCGTTATCATATCCAGAAATTCTCCGGCAGTTGGCATTCCACTATCATTTAGTTCTAGCAGCAACTTGCGCGCTTTACGCAAACCATCATTAAGTTGGAAACTTTTGTCCATATAAGGATCGTTGATCAAGCCTTTCCAACCTACTGTGGTTCGTGGTTTTTCAAAATACACCCGCATCACCACCTCTAGCTGCGCCTTATAACGCTCTCTGAGCGCTAGCAGACGTTTGCCATAGTCGATTGCGGCATCTGGATCATGAATAGAGCAAGGGCCAATGACCACTAACAAACGATCATCTTCTGCCCGCAGCATCTTATGGATACTGTGCCGAGCATTAAATACGGTGACAGAGGCATTATCAGTAGCGGGAAATCGTTCCAGAATAGCGATAGGGGGTAATAATTGTTTAACCTCTTTAATCCTGACATCATCATTCTGGTACGACATAGTATCTCTTTAGCTCCAGCTAGTTAGTATTTAGGGGAAAGGAACAAATCTAGCCTTTATGCCGCCGCGATGCAATTAGCTTTCGCCAGCAAAACTAGCGTAGAGAGAAGAGCCGAATTCAATGCTGCCGCAGGGCGTTGAGTTTTGCCTGATATCTCAGTGTCCAATTATCATCGCGGCTCAACTGTAATGCCTTCTTCAGGCTGTTAAGCGCCTGCTTTCGTTCTCCTAATGCCCAGTAGCTACGAGATAGTCCAAAATAAAACTCATGTCGGTAATCGGCCTTCTCAATCGCTAACTGATACCAGCGGATGGCATCAGTAAATCGCTGCTCACGATACGCCTGCTGCGCCATGCCATAGTAGTAATAAGGATTGCGGATACGCTCTAGTTCAAGGATCCGATGCACCGCAATCCACTCATCCCAACGTCCTTGCATATCCAACAATACCGCAAAGTTATAAAGTGTCGTCAGATTCTGTGGTTGCAACTGCAATGCATATCGGTAAACGCGCTCGGTCATGGGCAACTGATGGTTATTACGGTAAAGTATCGCCAGATTATTTAACGCTGCAATAAATTGCGGCTGCAAAGACAAACTAACTTTCAACATCGCATAAGCCCGGTGCCACTGGTTATTGACCATTGCTTCAGCAGCTAGGTTATTGAAAAACATTGCCTGCACCATAGATTCATCAATTTTGTCTGTTTGGTACGCTCGAAGAGTTTCTGTCGGCACAAAATCTACCAACAGATCGGCTGCCGATGCCTGATAAACATTGCTGTCGCTTGCCGCTTTTAGTCTGACATTAATATGACCATTCAATAGATTGAAATTGCCCTGCTGATCCCAAACAGGTGCAACCTTCACGCTTTGAAAAATCACATGAACATCCAATATTTTTGCCAGTGCTGCGGTCAGTATGACCAATGACATACAATTACCATGGCGCTGATAAAAGGTATCAGCTGCTATACGAGTATCATTGTCTTGATAGCGGAATCCGCCCTCGGCAGCACTCAGATATTTAGCCAGCCACTGCTGAGCTGATAGGCGTTGTGCCACGGATTGGTGCTGGAAATCAAACCTGACATCGCGTACTACTGCCGGCGGTAACGCAAAAATAGAAGTGGGTTCAGGGATATCGGATACTGGCAGAAAATACTGATCCTGCCACAGAGACGGCGCATCCACAGACTGCTCAGGAACCGCCGTGCAGGCACCAATGCCAGCCAGCAAGCTAATCATCACGGTAAGACGCTGTAAGACCACCGACATACAGTTCCTCCATAAAGAGGTTTATATAAGCTTACATCAGCTTTTACTGCATTGCCTGTGGTTAAATGAAATCACCGCGATGGATGGGGAATCGCAATATACAGTTGATGCCCTTGATATGAATATGGCCGATACCAGGATGAGCCACATTGAAAATGTACGTAAGGCGTACTCAGTTGCAAACAACCTAAAGGCAGTTCCTGCAAGATCTTCAGTTGTTGTTGGTTACGGAGCTGCTCCTGCCATTCATGTTGCTGCATTAATTTATCCCTTACAGCAAATGCATCAAAAGGTTCACTGGCATCCCTGACAATCACCTGTCCAGCATTAACACTTACAGACCAAAGTAACACCACTAACCCGCACCATTTCATAATTACCTCCGCCCATAAAAAAACAGGGTCAAGCAGGACCCTGTTTCATTATATACCGAGATTATCAGGCGTTTTTGACAGTCACAAACTCTGGGTATGCATCTACCCCGCAGTCTGCGGCATCCACACCATTGTATTCTTCTTCTTCGGTGACGCGGATCCCCATGGTGGCTTTCAGAATAGCCCACACCACCAAAGAAGCGATGAACACCCAACCAAAGATACAAGCGGCACCCAATAACTGAGCACTAAATGTGGCATCTGGGTTGGACACAGGCACCATCAACACACCAAACAAACCACAGACACCGTGTACCGAAGTAGCCCCAACGGGATCGTCAATCTTAACGCGATCAAAGGCAACAATAGAGAAGACCACCAGAGCACCAGCCACTAAACCGATGATCCCAGCCATAACCAGTGATGGGTGTAAAGGATCGGCAGTAATCGCCACTAAGCCAGCCAGTGCACCATTAAGGATCATGGTTAAATCAGCCTTACCCCAAACCATCTTACACACAATCAAAGCGGCTACAGCACCAAAAGCGGCGGCTGAGTTAGTGTTGACAAACACTTTGCCGACAGCGGTAGCATTTTCAGCATCAGAAACCATTAGCTGAGAACCGCCGTTAAAGCCAAACCAGCCCATCCACAGAATAAAGGTACCTAAGGTTGCAAGAGGCAAGTTACAACCTGGAATAGGATTCACTGAACCATCTGCTGCATATTTACCTTTACGGGCACCGAGTAACAGTACACCCGCAAGCGCTGCCGATGCACCGGCCAAATGGACGATACCAGAACCCGCAAAATCAGAAAAACCAGCGGCAGACAGAAAACCTGCGCCCCAAGTCCAATAACCTTCAACAGGGTAGATAAAGGCCGTCATCACCACACTGAATATCAGGAAAGCCCACAGTTTCATGCGCTCAGCAACGGCACCAGAGACAATTGACATGGCGGTTGCAACAAACACTACCTGGAAGAAGAAATCAGATTCTAATGAATGGGTAGCATCTGACGCTTGAGTACCGATCAAGGCGCCAAAACTTGGTAACCAGCCACCTTCGGCATTATCCACATACATAATGTAATAACCTACCAACAGGTAAGTCACGCAAGAGATAGCATATAACACCACGTTTTTTGTCAGAATTTCCGTGGTATTTTTTGCTCTGACAAGCCCAGCTTCAAGCATCGCAAAACCGGCCGCCATCCACATAACGAGCGCACCGGATATCAAAAAATAGAACGTATCAAGTGCAAAGCGCAGCTCTGACACTGAAGTCCCCAATTTGGTTAATTCTTCCATCGTTTTCCCCTTTAAAGCGCTTCGTTATCAGTTTCGCCAGTACGGATACGGATGACCTGTTCTAGATCAGTGACAAAGATCTTGCCATCACCAATTTTGCCGGTGTGAGCCGCATTGGTAATAGCCTCCAGCAGGTGATCAAGGTTCTCTTCTTTGGTGGCAATTTCCAGTTTCACTTTTGGTAAAAAATCCACCTGATATTCCGCTCCGCGGTAAAGCTCAGTATGACCTTTCTGACGCCCAAACCCTTTCACTTCAGTGACTGTCATACCTTCAATGCCAATGCCCGCAATGGCCTCGCGGACATCATCAAGCTTAAATGGCTTGATGATTGCGCTGACTAATTTCATCCAGACCTCCCAAATCGCCTTTTTTGTGTGTGATGTTGGTTTGTGCAATTCAATCATCAGGCCAAGATGTTAAATTTTTGTTTTATAATAACTTAGATAAAACCTGCTAGATTTCTGCCAGCGTAAATGCACCAAAATGGTTCAATGATTTCATGAATGCACAATTTTGAGGCGTTCACGAATCGACTTTGGCCTTATTGGTAACTGTGCCGGAACAGGTTAATTTGTCAGGGATTATTTGTTACGGAGGGAGTTATGTTGCAAAGCACAGAAACCATTTTAGTGGTTGTGGATGTGCAGGGTAAGCTTGCCCGCATCATGTCGCAGACAACACAGCTACACCAACGCTTGCAGATCCTAGCGCAAGCCATGCCGCTGTTTGATATACCCGTGTTATGGCTAGAGCAACTGCCAGACAAACTCGGCGCCACCAGTGCTGAACTCGCCACCATTCTCCAGCAATACACCCAACCCATTGCTAAACAACACTTCAGTGGCTGGCAATGCGATAGTTTTCGGCAACAGTTACAATCCAGTGGTCGTCGCCAAGTGCTTCTCGCAGGTATTGAAACACATATTTGTGTCTATCAGACTTGCTGCGATCTGTTAAACGAAGGGTTAGACGTACATGTTATTGCCGATGCCGTAGACTCTCGCAGCCCAGAAAATCGAGTATTGGGGTTACAGATGATGCAACAACGTGGCGCTTGGCTCACCCAAACAGAATCATTGTTGTTTGAGTTACAGCAGCAAGCTTCTGGCGAGCGTTTTCGACAGTTGCTGTCATTGATTAAATAGCCTTCTAAAAAAATCCCCGCATAGTGAATGCAGGGATTTTTATTGTCATTAAACGCTAAGATAGTTACTTGTATGTCGCTTCGCGTTTTTCGCTTCAGCATCCCATACGGGTAATACTTCTTTCTTAAAGGCTTCTTTCTCAGACACCAGCTTAGTCATATCCAGGCCAACGGCAGCTTGAGCTTTAGCTTTGGTGGAAATATCAGGAATCGCCACTGGTTGCTTAACACCTTTGGCGGTTAGCAACTGCGCCAGTTTAATCCGCGCATTACCGGCAATCTCAACAGAGGAGCCCAGGATGCGTAACGCTTCGGTAGGATTATGCGCATACACACCATGAGAGGCGATAGCGTAATCCCAACGCCACTGTGCATGACGGATATCGGTTAGGATAGGTTTCATCTCATCAGCAGAGGCACCAGCAGCCCAAGCCGCACCCGCTTCAAAGTGAGCATGCACTAACTGCTCTTCGGCTTTAGCTTTCAGTTCTTTTACTTTCTTCTTGCCTGCTTCGTACTGTCCCAGCATCACTTCTTTGCTGGCGCTATGGCAACGAGCACAGGTTTCTTCAAAACGATCAAATGGATTACCTACTTTATGATCGGTAAAACGCTTGCCTTCAGCATTGGTTACTTTTGGCATATGGCAATCAACACAAGAAACATTATTTTGCCCATGTACGCTCAAAGACCAAGTTTCATAGCCTGGATGCTGTGCTTTCAGCATTGGCGTTTTAGAAATTTTATTGGTCCAGTCGGCAAAATCGATCTTGTCATAATAGGCTTCCATCTTTTCAACGGTCATACCGTCATCCCATGGAAACTTAACAAAACCTTTGCGGCCATCCACTTTTTCGAAGTAATACTCCACATGACACTGACCACACACCATAGACTGCTTGTCAGCATGTGAAGCTTTATCGAAGGGCTTGCCGATAGTCTCAAATGCTCGCTCCGCAAATGGACGACTCACACGCAGTTTTGGAGAGCCTTTTTCATGGCAGTCAGAGCAACCAATAGTGTTAGTGATCTCTGCCCCGCCTTTGAACCACTTCCCAGTAAAATAACCAGATTCCCCTTGTTCTTCGATGACTCTAGGAACATCTGGACTCTTACAGCTCCAACAAGCCATGGGCATGGGACCGTCTTCGGCAGTACGCGGCGCACCCGTACGCAAAGTGCTGCGCACATCAGTCACCGCATACATGTGGCCACGCGGTGCATTGTAATCTTTGGCAAAACCATAGCCTGCCCACAGAATCACCAGATTAGGATCTGCCGCCAGTAAATCCGTGTTCTCAGTGCTCTTGGCTGTGTCATGCCAGCTGTTGTATTGCTTACTAAATTTATCTTTGTAGATATCGTTGCGCGGCTCAGTTTTATCACTGGCGAAAGCGCCTGCAACCATGGCAGAAGCAGCAACCAGTACACCGAGTGCAACAGATTTTTTGCTGAAATTGTTCACCATCTTATCTCCGAGTCATTTTATTGTATGGGCCAAAGCCACGACATTTCGTAGTGAAATTAGCCACAAAAAGCTTCCTTAAAAATACCTCTAAGGAGATATTGGGCGGCAAATATGCGCCAGATCAAAATGTAAAGTAGATGTGGGTCACATTTTTAAGTTTTTGTTAAGTAAATTTATTTAATGCTAAAACAGCCATGCGTTATATAGCGTCCGTTATATGGATTTAGCGAGTTGCTCTGTTAAGCTCTTGTCATTCGTAGTTGCTGAAACGCTTATACTTTTGCGAAATCAGCTGAGATTGGAGTAACTCTGATGAAACGCGGCAGCCTTACCGCCTCCATTTTTTGGCTGATGTTGCTGTTGATCCTACTGTCCAGTGGTCTTGCAACATTTGCCATCATTAGCCTTAGCTACAGTTTAGGGGATGCCAAAGCCATCAATGCCTCCGGTTCTTTGCGTATGCAAAGTTATCGATTGTTATTTTATGCCAATGCGGGTAGCCATCAGGTTGAAACTAAGATCCAGGAGTTCGAGACAACGCTTCATTCAGATGCACTCACACGCTCTATGGACTGGTCATCCCCCAAAGCACTAAAACAACAATACCAATTGGTGATCCGTAAGTGGCAAGTGATGAAAACGTACGCCCAGCAAGAAAACTCCCGGGACTATGCTGCATCGGTAAAGGATTTTGTCGACACCATCGATATGTTGGTTTCAGAGATGGAACACCATGCAGCGTTCAAATTACGTTTGCTGGTGCTCAGCCAGATCATTGGGCTCGGCTTGATGCTGGTAATCGCCTTTATCACTGTCCGCTTTATGCGTCGCAAGGTGGCAGTACCGTTAAGGCAGATGATGGAGTCGGCCAACACCATCGCCAAAGGAGATTTCAATGTCACCTTGCCTGATACCGAATATGTGGAGTTAAGTGCCTTATCTGAAGCCTTGCACTACACGGTGAAGGAACTGGCAGCCTTGTATGGTGGGCTAGAATCACAAGTACAAGAAAAAACCTTAGCACTGACCAAAGCCAATAATGAGCTGACGTTTCTCTATGACAATTTGATCATGCTTAATTCGGGTACGCTTAATACCGATTTAATGCGAAAATCATTAATAAAATTAAGGAACTATGAAAAGCTTTGTCATGTACGCCTGATCATTCAACAAGATGACGAAGAGATGGATATCATCTCGGCTGATGACGAATGGCCACAAAACCAACCCGCCACCCACTTTGAGGTGAAATTTGAAGGCAAGCGGCTGGGCTATCTGGAAGTGATATCACCAAGGGCGTTGAACGCTGTACTGTTTGAAAATTTTGCCATCATGTTGGCGCGCTCCATCATCATCCACAATGCCAGTGAAGAACGGCAACAGCTGGCGTTGCTGGAAGAACGTGCGGTCATTGCCCGTGAGCTTCACGACTCGCTAGGACAACTACTGTCGTTTTTAAAGATCCAGATCAGCCTGCTACGTAAAAGTCTCAACGCCAGTTGCCGCACCGATAAAGTCGATAAACAACTGAACGAACTCAATGACGGTGTCAGCACCGCTTATCTGCAACTGCGGGAACTGCTGTCTACTTTTCGGCTGACGGTCAAAGAACCCAATCTACGCAACGCCTTGGAGGCCATGCTGGAGCAGTTAAAATCGCAAACCTCAACGCGTATTGTCTTAGACTACAAACTGCCATCACAGCTACTGGCCGCCCACCAGCATATTCATATTCTACAATTGACGCGCGAAGCCACACTGAATGCCATCAAACATGCAAATGCCAGCCAAATCAAAGTTTCGTGTGAAAGAAATGCCGATAATATGGTGCAAATTGAAATCAGTGACGATGGTATTGGCATCAATCATCTCAAGGAGCGAGATCAGCATTTTGGCATAGGGATCATGCATGAGCGCGCCAGCCGCCTTTCAGGTGAAGTAAGTTTTTCCAGCAACCATGCTGGCGGTACTTCCGTCACCTTGATATTTCCGCCCCAACTGGAGTCAGACAATGACTAAACCCTATTCTGTGTTGGTGGTCGATGATCACCCCTTGTTGCGTCGAGGCATTTGCCAACTGCTAGAGTCAGACGGTGACTTTACCCTGTTTGGCGAGGCTGGTAGCGGCATAGATGCATTGTCGGCAATCGTTGACAATGAACCTGACATCATATTGCTCGATCTCAACATGAAAGGGATGTCGGGGCTGGACACACTCAACGCCCTCAGACAGGAAGACGTGACTTCGCGGATTGTGATTCTGACGGTATCGGATGCCAAACAGGATGTGGTGCGCTTACTGAAAGCTGGTGCCGATGGCTATCTGCTCAAAGATACCGAACCCGATCTGTTGTTAGAACAGTTGAAAAAAGCCATGTCTGGGCAACGGGTGATAAGCAGTGAAGTCGCAGAATTTATGCTGGAGATGAATAGCAGCAACGAAGAGGACTGGATTGAAGCCCTCACCCCGCGTGAGTTGCAACTACTACAACATTTGGCCGAAGGGCTGAGCAACCGCATGTTATCTGAAGTGCTGCATATCAGTGAAGGAACCGTCAAGGTGCACGTCAAAAACCTGCTGCGCAAAGCCAACGCCAAATCACGCACCGAAATAGCCGTACGTTACCTAAACCGCTAACGTCAAGAGGGCACGCATAAAGCCAACCACAAAACGTTGGCTTTGCTGTCACCCACTCAACAGACCAACGGCTTAGCGGCCAGCGAGATAGTCACACCAACTCTGTAATACGGCCTGAAAATCTTCTAATCCGCAATCTGCCGCCGATTCCGCATCGTAAAACGATAACCCCTCTTCGGCACTATCGCTGGGAACGTCATAGCCTAAAACATTGGCGAATACCCGAACCTGCTCAGCGTCCATTTCCAGTGTCAGATCGTGGCCAATCCAGCGCCATTCCTGCAATTTCCCCTGCTGCAATGCCACAATAGCGGTAGTTAACTGTTCGCACAGCGTTTTGTCTTCTGCCAATTCCTCTGAAAACCAGCGCCCAAGGACTTCATGTTCCATACTGAAACGGGCCAACGGCAGACCGGTAATGGGATTGCGCCGAAATTCGTATTCCATGGATTTTCTCACGCAAATGAATTTTCACCGTTAATTTTAACTCAGCCACCACAGGAATGCTGTTCAATCCTTGCGCCAACACTTCTTTTTCTGGCCTAACTGCGTTAGTTTTTGATTATCAACAGAGATTAGGAGTTTCCATGGCAGAAGGACTCATCAGCGGTTTACTGCTCAACGGCACGAACGCCAGCCAACACCTGACACTGGAACAAGCTGGCAATTGGCAACCTCAGGACGGTTTGTTGTGGCTGCATTTTGACTACAAGCATAAAAAAACACGTCACTGGCTGAAAAACATCTGCAAACTGCCACCATTAGAAACTGACGCCTTGCTAGTACAAGATACCCGTCCACGCATTGTCCGAGCGGGCAACGGCCTATTACTGGCGCTGCGGGGCATAAACCTTAATCCAGGTGCGGACCCAGAAGACATGGTGTCAATCCGTTTGTATATTGATCAGCAAAGGATCATCAGTACCTGTAGTCGTGAATTGTTGTCGGTTAAAGAAATCCAACAAGCCATTAGCGATGGCGGTGGGCCGCAAAACAGTGGTGATTTTCTGCTGTCACTGTGCGATCGGCTGACCGATCGTAAAATCGATTTTATCGACCAGCTAGAAGACAAGTTGGCCGATATGGAAGAGTTGCTGGTATCCGGTGAAGGCCGGGAGTTAAGAGTCGATGTGGCAGAACTCAGGCGCCAAACGGTCGTCTTGCGCCGCTATCTGGCACCGCAACGGGAAGCTTATATCAAGTTGCTCAATGACCCGGCCAACTTGTTTGATGACAGCCAGAAACGGCGCTTTGGCGAGATCAGCGATACGCTGATGCGTGGTATTGAAGACCTCGATTCCATCCGTGAACGTGCCACCGTGGCACAGGAAGAACTGCAAAATCGGCAAACCGAGGCGCTGAATCAGCGGTTGTATTTTCTGGCCTTAATCAGTGCGATTTTCCTGCCGTTGGGGTTTCTCACAGGCTTGCTAGGGGTCAATATTGCCGGGATTCCTGGCGCTGATAGCCACTGGGCATTTGCGGCATTTTGTGGTTTTCTGCTGTTGTTGGTGGGGTTGCAACTGTGGTTGTTCTATCGTTTCCGCTGGTTGTAACTTTGTGGCTAGTGCCACGGACGCAGTACAGGAACAGAAAAGGGACGACAAGCGTCCCTTTTCTCATTCAAACGGTAATTTTATTTGGTCGCATCAGCGGCTGGCTTTTCGGCATCAGCAGCGGGTGTAACGCCCAACAATTCCACTTCAAAAATCAAGGTGGAGTTGGCAGGAATAGTGCCCATATCGCGGTCACCATAAGCTAGGGCAGCGGGGATCACGAAACGATATTTAGCGCCCACAGACATCAGTTGTACACCTTCAGTCCAGCCGGGGATAACGCGGTTTAGCGGAAATTCGATAGGTTCGCCACCATGCTTATCTGTGCTGTCAAACTCGGTACCATCAAGCAGCATACCTTTGTATTTCACTTTGACAGTATCTTCTGCTTTTGGCTTGGCACCTGTGCCTTCTTGCAGCACTTCATATTGCAGGCCAGATTCAGTGGTCTTCACCCCGGCTTTGCTCTTGTTTTGCTCCAGATAGTGCTGACCATCTTGCAGATTCTTGTCTGACACTTCTTTGGCTTTGGTCTGGCGCTTGTCATTTACTTTCTTATCCAGCGCTTCAAGGATTTTTTGCATTTCATCATCCTTGAGCTGAATATTGCCCGCCAGCCCCTGTTTAAACCCTGCAACAATCAGCTCACGATCAACCGGGATCCCGAGTTCTTCCTGTTCCTTGATATGACCAGCCATGTAACGCCCGATGGAAGCCCCGACACTGTATGCTTCTTTCTGAGTATCAGTGTTCAGTTGTACATTGGTATCACTTGCGGCGGTTTTCTGTTCCTGGTTACAAGCCGCCAGCCCAATCACAGCCAGCGCTACCAATGAAAATTTGTAAAATGGTCTCATGAAAAGCTTCCTCGGGATCTTCAGTTGGTTACAATTAACCTAAAATAGTTAGAGCGACTCACTTTATACCAGTTGCCGATAACTTACAAAGCGAGCATAACGGCAGCTAGATGATTGCTGCAACGATACATGGTTCACGGAAAACAGACCATTAACGGCAGGACTAGTTCATGGATTTTTACCGTTTGTTGCAAATTTGTTCGGCATTGCTGCTGGGGGCAATATTGGTGAGCTGTTCACCGTCGCCACTCAGCAGTAAAACGCTGCTAACGGAGCCCAGTTACAGTGCCAGCCTGTCTCAGGATGGTCAGTATGCCCTGCTCAGTAATAAGGATGGCATCTTCTTCTGGGATGTTAACCAGCCCCAACCACGTTATCACTGGATCCAAGGCAGCCAGAACAATGACGTGATTGCCACCGACATCTCTCCCAACAATCAGTATGCCATTACCATGAGCAATGATTCGGTAGCGCTGTGGCGTACGGCAGATGGCAGCGCCCTCGGCTGGTGGTCGTTACCCGTCACGGCACAAGCGGTTGCAGTTGCTAACAATGGTCAGTTCCTGGCGGGGCTAGCCGATGGCAGCGTTATGGCGCTCAATCCGCAGCATCAGGTGCTGATAAAATTTCTGGGGCATCATGAAAAGGTCAACAGCGTTGCCATCTCGGCCGACGGCAGTTTGGCGTTAACGGCAGACAACGCCGCCAAAGTGCTGCTGTGGCATACAGGGAACGCCCAGATTCAACAACAGTGGCAGTTGCCATCGCGAGTGCTAAACGTCACCATGAGTCCCGACGGTCGGCTGCTGTTTATGTCAGACAGCACGGGGGATGCTTGGATCCGCGACGGTCTCAGTGGCAAAACCATCAGTAAATTGAAAATTACCACCCGACAGATGAACTTTTCCAGCGCCCGCTTTATCCAAAACAACACGCGTTTGCTGACTGGCACCCCCGCCAGAGAACTACAGCTATGGCAGACTGCCACTGGCAAAAAAATCGCCAGCTGGCAGGTTTCTTTACCGAACAAGCCACTGCCACAGAGCGCGGTGGTTTACTCTGTGTCACAATGGCAGGGAAATAGTGTCCAGAGTCTCAGCAGCACCAGCTTACTGGAGCGCTGGCAAATACCGGAACAGAGGTAGAAAATGCAACAAACGGCGAACAGGATCGAAGAACTGGAAACCAAATTGGCATTTCAGGAGATCACACTGGAAGAGCTGAATCAAGAGGTTATCGCCCTAAATAAAGTCGTAGCGGAACAGCAATTCCAGTTACAATTGATCATTTCCAAACTGAAAGTCATTGAACCAAGCAATATTGCGACCCAAGGTGAAGAAACGCCGCCACCGCATTATTAATGCGGGCAGCGCTTGTCACCAGAAACTGAGGGATAACGGATGCTGACCATAATGACCCATGGACAGGCAGTATTGACGCAGACAGCCGCACCTGTAACTGTGTTCGACGATGCGTTGCGCGCGTTGGCTGACGAGATGCTGCAAACCATGAAAGCCGCTAACGGTGTCGGGATTGCAGCACCTCAGGTTAACCGCAGTGTGCAGTTATTCATCATGGCTTCTAATCCCAACCCACGTTACCCAGATGCGCCAGTGATGCCACCACAAGTGGTGATCAACCCGCAAGTGTTGCGCTGCTCGACTGAGATGGTCGACGGTGATGAAGGCTGTCTATCACTTCCAGGCGAGCGCTGCAGCATTCTGCGACATCAGGCACTGGAAGTGCGCTATCAGGATTTGACCGGAGAGTGGTGCCAGGAGCAACTAACGGGATTTATCGCCCGCATCTTTCAGCATGAATTTGACCATCTTAATGGCATTACCCTCCGAGAAAGACTGGCATTGCAGCAGGAGACACAACAGTGAGATTGCGCCGTTTTCGCTGCTGGCCATGGTTACTCTTACTCTTGTTACTACAAGGTTGTGCCTATAACAGCGTACTGATTGCCTATCCGAGCCAACTGGCAGAAACCAAAAAGCCCTTAATTCTGCCGAGCCCAAAGCCACTATCAACAAACTGGCAGACGGTATCAGCAGTCGAGATGGCTTACTTTACGCGGAAGAAGCCGGTCGGGTGGCACAAATAGCGGGCGATTTCACGGCCAGTAAGGATTTTTATCAGGCGGCCGTAAACGACTATGAAAAATATGACGCTCAGGCACAGATAAGTCTGTCAGATGTTGGCGCTAAAGGTAGCAGCCTGCTAGTCAATGATAACGTCATCCCTTATCGCGGCCCAGGTTATGAGCGCATTTTGGTGCATCAGTATCAAGCGCTCAATTACCTGTTCAGCGGCGATACGGCTGGAGCCTTAGTAGAAGTTCGCCGCAGCAACGAACTGCAACAGTTAGAACAACAGCGCTATGAAGCCTCCAGCAAAACGGTGCAGCAGATGGAAAACGGTACCGTAAGTGCCGAGATGGCGCGTCTCAGCCAGGCATCGGGAAATCTGACCAGCTCATTTCTCAGTGCCTACAGCTATTATGTCACTGGACTGCTGCACGAACTGCTGGGCGAAGCTAACGATGCCTTTATCGACTACCGTAAAGCGGCGCAGCTAGCACCAGAAAACCCCTATATCCAACAGGATTTAGTCAGGCTCGCCAAAGCCTTACAGATGCCACAGTACGATGAGTTCCGCCAGCGTTGGGGAAGCCCAACACCCCGCTGCCAACCAGGGGAAAGTGGTGTTTATTGTGGAGCAGGGATTTGTGCCTTACAAAGACAGTTTTGGCGTGCCCTTTACTATCAATGGCAATTGGCAAACTATCTCGCTGCCAACCTATCGAGGCAATTATCTCTCGCCCAGTGGTGATACCATTAACGGCCTGGGAACGCCTTTAGTTACCGCGCCCGTAGTCAATATCGGCGCACTGGCGATGACGGCATTGAAAGAACAATTACCTTGGTTGTTGGCGCGGCAAGTCGCCCGAGTTTACGCTAAATCTGAACTCGCACGGCAAGCGGAAGGTCGTAATGGTCAGACGGTTGGCAGTGTTCTGATGCAGATTTTCAACGTGGTAACAGAACAGGCTGATCGCCGCAGTTGGTTAACCCTGCCCGCAGCGGCACAGATAGCCCACAGCTATGTAAATGCCGGCACTTATCAGATAAATCTGCTGCACGGTACGACAGAGATTCAGGTTCAGCGTGGTAAAACTACGCTGGTTTGGGTAATAGATACTGGCAATGTGACGCGTTTTTATACTAGATTGATTTGACAACATGGAAATGGAACGGACTATGAAACACTTTAA
The DNA here is from genome assembly GCF_018394335.1 of Shewanella dokdonensis. Classification (NCBI taxonomy): domain Bacteria; kingdom Pseudomonadati; phylum Pseudomonadota; class Gammaproteobacteria; order Alteromonadales; family Shewanellaceae; genus Shewanella; species Shewanella dokdonensis. Next base: position 1,030,000 of record NZ_CP074572.1, read on the forward strand.
GTTGCTTATACTGATGGCGATGGCTATTGGGCTCTCCGCCTGTCAATCCAAGGTGGAATATGGTGATGCCACCGAAGTGGAAACCGTCAACGAGAATTTCGGCTCTACCGATCTGCAAGCGATTACCGACAAGATGGTAGACAGCATGATGACCTTCCCATCGGTAGTGGCACTCACCGCCAACAGTCGGCCCATTATTTTTGTGGATTCCATCAAGAATAAAACTTCAGAACATATCGATACCGAATCGGTCACCGATTCCATCAGTAACAAATTACTGCGCTCCGGTAAATTCCGCTTTATCGATATGACCAAAGTCGATTCAGTTCGCAAACAACTGGATTATCAGAATAATGCGGGCATGGTCGATCCTTCTACCGCCATCAAGTTTGGTCGTCAGATCGGCGCGCAATATATGCTTTACGGCAACTTATCCAGCATAGTTAAGCAGGATGGCAGCACTAAAGACGTCTATTACAAGATGACCATGCGGCTGATGGATCTGGAAACCGGGCTGATCGAATGGTCAGACGAGAAAGAGATCCGCAAGACCCGTAGCAAATCGTTCCTCGGACTGTAAGCCGAAACTGCCAATGAAGCCGCCGACTGGCGGCTTTTTTGTAACACTTCTGTTTTGGTATTTAACAGTATTTGACGTAAGTTATAACGCTGGCTCGAAAAGCCACCTTCAAGACAAACACAACAAAATAGCAAGGAATCAACAGTGAAGTCGCTTATGCGGATTAAGCAGTTTGGCATGATAGTGCTGGCCACCGCCGCACTCAGTGCCTGGCAGCACCAATAACACCCAAGTTCCCTCGCGGGATAACTCCCCTATCTGACACAAGCACAAGCAATGGCACGCTCAGCCAGAGTCAGCAATGTCAGTTATGATCTGGATTTTAAGCTCGATGGCAGCGACAGCTTTGCCAATCAGACCACCATCCATTTCACCTTGGCGGATAACAGCAATCCTCTAACATTGGATCTCAACAAAGCCAATATTCAACGGTTAGAGATCAATGGGCATGTGCTGTATCCAAACTACAACGGCCTGTACCTGAGCCTGAATCCCAAGTTATTGCTAAAAGGCGATAATCTGGTGAAAGTCAGCTTTACCCGTAAGCATTCCACTAACGGTGAAGGGCTGCACCGTTTTGTTGATCCGGTCGATGGCAAAGTTTATCTGTACTCCCATTTTGAGCCCGCCGCGGCACAACAGATGTTTGCCGTGTTCGACCAACCGGATATCAAGGCCACCTACAAGCTTACTGTTCGTGCCCCCGCAGACTGGCAAGTGATCAGTGCCACCCGAGAAGAAAACATCGTCAATGATGGCAATTTCCGTGTTTGGCATTTTCCAGTAAGCCCTAAGTTGAGTCCGTACAACTTCTCACTACATGCTGGCCCGTACCACATGTGGCAAGACGACAAGAGCGGTCCCTACCCCATGCGCCTGTTTGCCCGCCAATCAGTGGCCTCACAGGTTTATCCGCAGGACTGGTTCCGTTATACCTCAGCAGGGTTGAAATTTTTTGAGAACTATTTTGGCGTAAAATACCCGTTCAAAAAGTACGATCAGGTGTTAGTACCTGACTTCCTGTACGGCGCGATGGAAAACGCTGGTGCCATCACTTTTGCAGAGGGGCGTTTCCTTTACAAAGCTAAAATGACCAAGGATCAGCAGCAGATGCTGGCCGGCGTGATCCTGCATGAAATGGCACACCAATGGTTTGGCGATCTGGTGACCATGAAGTGGTGGAACGGCTTATGGCTTAACGAAAGTTTTGCCTCATTCATGGGTACGCTGGCTACCGCTAACGCTACCGAGTTTGATTATGCTTGGCGCAGTTTTTATGCCGGTGGGAAGCAAAATGCCTATGACAAGGACAGCCGCGTCACCACCCACCCAATTGAAGTGCCAGTTCCAACTACGGGTAACGCTTTCGATAACATTGATGCCATCACCTATTCCAAAGGGGCCTCAGTGCTAAAACAGCTGCGTCATCTGTTAGGCGAAGAGGTGTTCCGTAAAGGCGTTAGCGAGTATTTACATACTTATGCCTGGCAAAATGCCACCTTGGACGATTTCATTGGCAGCTTAGCGAAGGCCGCTCACCGTGATTTAAGCCAATGGACTCAGGACTGGCTGTACACTGCGGGGGTGAATAGCCTTGAAGCCAGTTTCCAGTGTAGCAACGGTAGCATCAGCAACTTTACCTTGACTCAAGCTCCCGCCGTTACCGGACAAGCAACACTGCGCGAGCAAAAAGTGCAGATAGCACTACTGCACAAACAGCATCAGCAGTTAACACTGAGCAAAACCGTGGCCGTAACCTATCAGGGGGCCAGCACCCAAGTCCCCGCACTGATTGGGGAACAATGCCCGGATCTGGTGTATCCCAACTATGACGACTGGGGATTTGTCAAAGTAAAACTGGATGACAGATCCTTTGCTACCGCGCGCGACCACCTCGCCGGGGTTAGCGACCCCTTGCTGCGCGCCATGTTATGGCAAAGTTTGTGGGACAGTGTTATGGCTGGCAATCTGCCGCTGAACGACTATCTCGATACTGTCTTTGTGAACTTGCCGAAAGAGCAGGATTACACACTGATTGGTCAGATCCTGCGGACATTACACACCAGCCAGCATTGGTTAGCACAGATGGCGCCGCTGCATGCCGATTATCGTGACAAAGTCACACGTGCACTGGCCCAAATGAGCCTGCGGTTGACCATGGAAACCGCAGGGAATAGCGACCTGCAACGCCGCTGGTTTAATGCCTACATCGATTTTGCCCGTGATACAGAAGCGCTAACACACTTGGAAAAATTGCTCAGCGGACAAGCCAAACTTGATGGGATTACGCTGGATCAAGACACCCGCTGGTACATAGTACGGCAACTGAATCGTTATGATTATCCAGGTAGCAAAGCCCTGCTTAAACAGGAAGCGGCCAAAGATAATAGCGATACCGGCATTAAAGCTGCACTCGCTGCAACCGTGATCCGTCCAGAAGCAGACATCAAACGGGAATGGCTTGGCCGGATCCAAAATCAGAGTGGTGAAGCCTTCCCGAAATTGCGCATCGCCATGGCCAATCTGTATCCAGCAGAGCAACAACGCTTAAATGCGGCAACGGCTGAAGAACGGCTCGATACGCTGGCACAAATGGATCAGAGCAAAGGGCCAGTATTTATGCGCACTTATGCACCAACCATGATCCCAACAGAATGTAACCACAGTTCCGTCAACCGCCTGCAACAAGCGGTAAAAGATAATCCGACCTTGTCGGTAATCACCATGCGGACACTGAAAGAACTGTTACAGGAAGAACAACGTTGTGTGGTGGTTGCTGAGAAAATTACTCGCTAACGAAAACGCTGACCATGCGGCTATGGTCAGCGTTCTTTAACGAGTTAAAGGAGACTGAAATGGGCTTAATTTCGCTGATTGCTATCATCGTTATTGGTTACTTTGTTGTTACCCTGGTTAAGGACTACAACGGGCGACAACAACAGGACTCGCATCAACTCGAAGCGTTACAACAGGAAGTGGCAGATCTAAAACAGCGCGTGGTGACATTAGAAGCCATTGTGGTGGATAGAGATGAGGCGCTACGGCAGAAATTCCGCGATTTGTAACCGCTCAGGCAAACCATTAGGGCACGATTAAAGTGCCCTTTTTATTGCCCAATTAGCACAGTCTGCTGCCGTTCACATAGGCGTATTGACGCAAAGGTGCAATCACCATTTATGGCATAAGTCACGCATTGTCCAAGCTTGGCGCTGGCGCATGTTCTGGTGCCAACCACGCCGGATACATAGCTTCGATGACTGCCAACAACATCTCTTCATCCCGGGGTGCCGGGATCCGTAACCAGGCTTCCACCGCGCCAGCAACACCATGAGCCAAATAAGAAGCAAATAGCGGCAGAGTATGTGGATCCATCATTGGTGGGATAGCAAAACCACCACTTAAAATCAGACGTGTGGACTGTTCAATATGCTCGGCCAGCACTATTCGTAGTGCGTACACAGAAGTTGAATGACTTGGGCCCGCATAAATCTGTTCATGCTTTAACACATGCTGGAAAATGCCTTGCAGTGTGCTGCGCGTTAAGTGACGCAGCAGTAAGCCATCCTGGCGTAATCTGTCCATGCCTATACGACGAACTTCATCTAACTCGCTCGCAAGCACATGCGTCAACAGCGCCGCCGGTGACTGAGCATGGTCGTAGAATGTGCCACGGTTCACGCCCGCGCATCGTGTTAACTCAGCAACCGAGACACTGTTGATATCGCGTTCAGCGGCCAGAGCCAGCACGGCTTCTGCTAGACGGGCGCGGGTTCGCTCAACTCGAACATCGCAAACAGGCATATCGTTGGGAGCACTTTTTTCGTTGGCACGCCGCCTCCTGAAACTCAAAGACAATTTTTATCACAGTTGCAATCCGACAAGTGTCGATTATAATGCAAAAATCGACACCTGTCGCCAATTTTGGCTTGCATCACTGTTGCCGCATGCAAGGCACGTCAGAGCGTTAAGCCGCTTCGATGTTTGGTCGGCTACGATGAACTTGAGGCAACCATAAGGAACCGAAATGACTGAGAAGATTGTAGTTGTGGCTGGCGCATCCGGAGTGCTCGGCGAAGATATTGCCAATGCTCTGCTAAACAAACCAAACGTGCAAGTACGCATATTAACTCGGCCACAGAGTGTAGAAAAGCTCGCGGCCTTGAAGGACAAAGGTGCCGAGATTGTGGCAATTGACCTTGAACAAAGCAGCAGCGAACAACTGGCATCAGCACTGTCTGGTGCCTTTTCCTGGTCTCAGCCTTAAATGGTGGCAACGATATCATCGTTGGTGCACAGACCCGTTTGCTACACGCTGCCCGCCAGGCCGGAGTTCGCAGATTTATCCCGTCCAGCTTTTCCTACAATATTTTTGGCCTCGATGATGGTGACAACCCCAACACCGATGAACGCCGTGAGTTTGCCAAGATAGCAGATAGTGAACGCGGAGAGGTTGAGGTGGTTCATATACTGAATGGCGCATTCCTTGATAAACGGATTGTTTTTGGTTTCCTCGGGGCATTCGATTTGCAAAAGGGGCAAGCGTTGCTCTGGGGCGACGCTGATGCAGTCACGGATGTCACCACCTATTGGGATACCGCGCGCTTCACTGCGGAGGCAGCGGTTGACGAAGCGCCATTGCCAAAGGTGTTGGAAGTCGCTGGCGAGACATTGAGCTTCAATGAACTGGTCAAAGCCTATGAAGACGCGTCAGGAAAATCGCTCACAATCGTAAACAAGGGCAGCTTGGACGATCTCGACCAAGAGATTGCCCGTAAGCGACAAGCTGAACCAGGCAACTTCTACGCTTGGTTGCCGCTGATGTACTATCGCGGTTCATTCGGCGGTAAAGGCAAGCTGAAAGCAATTGCAAACAGTCGTTATCCAGCAATCAAGCCAGAAACTGTGCGCGAATACGTCCAACGGGAAAAGCTCTAAAGACTTAGGGCGCGCAATCGACCACACTGCGCGCGGTCAGCGTGGTCTATGGGCATGTCTGCCACCGCGCAGATCTTTGAATAAATGGATTGGCCGTATGCTTGCCAACACGCAAGTTGAGTGACACACAGCCGGCTTAGACGTTGCAGTATGCTAATGCTCGGTAATCTAGGATAGATCCAACGGCACGAGGACAACGCCCACATAAGCCTGAATCACGCAACAAGGCGACATAACATGGGTGAGTCGAAGAGGGATCTTATGTTCGCTGCCATCGTAATGGCAGCGTCATAAAATATAGCTAATACACTGTTTTAATTATAATTTAAGCCAAACATTGCTTATTTACAACGTTCGACACCAGCCATTGCTGGTCAGCCGCACGCCTTAGTTATATAAACAACTCATGAATATTACGCAGGTCGCTTTTACCTTCGCTCAGCTCTTCTGGTGTCAGCCCAGAGACTTCGTGCGGAAACACTAGCCATTCATCAGAAGAATGGATGTAGTAATCCGGCTTCATCGGCACCATAGTATTTTTGGGTTTGTAATAAGGACAAGCGATACGGATCTCCCGAGGCAGGTTCAGGCGCATCATCTGTGACAGTTTTTCTTTCAAGGCATATACGCTACGACCGGAGTCAAATACATCATCGACAATCAGCAATGCATCATCAGCATTGGCATTTTCCATGATGTAGTGCAAACCATGCACTTTGATCTCTTTACTCTGCTTATCGTTGCCGATGCCATAGTATGAAGAGGTGCGAACGGCGATATGATCGGTTTCGACTTTTTTGAAATCAAAATATTCCTGTACCGCAATACCGATTGGAGCACCACCGCGCCAGATCCCCACAATAAACTGCGGGCGAAAGCCACTGTTATAAACCTGAGCTGCCAGGCGGAATGAATCTTCCAGTAATTCCTGTGCGGTGATATAGCGTTTTTCGATCATTGCAACGACCCCATCATGTAACATGCCAATTCCCAGCCGCCCCAACTGTGCGTCACAACAGTTGTCTGTCACCCGTGGTGTATTGAAAAGACGGTTTCCGGTTTTGGGCGCGCATTTTATACCAATTTAGCGGTTACCGCCTTGCTTTATGCAGTTTCTTTTGTGAAATGCAGCAAAAGTATCTGCAAAAAATTAACCGCCTTGGTAAGCCGTGCCGCCAGACCACTTTTATCATTGTAAAACAATGGCGACATCGTAGAATGCAAGGTCGCGGTTTAGTGTAATACAGGAACAAGAAATGACTGATTTAACAACTATTGTTAAGCGCCGCTACACCAGCAAGGCGCTGGATCCCAACAAAAAAATTCCCCAAGAAAAAATTGATCAGCTAAAAACCCTGTTGCAGTTTGCACCTTCTTCGGTCAACTCCCAGCCATGGCATTTTGTTATTGCCGCGACCGCTGAAGGAAAGGCTAAAGTCGCTGAAGCTACTGTCAACTATGCCTTTAATACACCGAAAATCCTGAATGCTTCTCACGTGGTGGTGTTGTGTACTCGCAATTACATCACCGATGAATACTTGGAGCATCTGGCTGACCAGGAACAACAGGATGGCAGGATCCCTGATGAAGCTGCCAGACAAGCACTGCAAAATGGCCGCAAATTTTTCGTCAATATGCACCGTTATGAACAAAAAGATCTGCAACACTGGATGGAAAAGCAAACCTATCTGGCGCTGGGAACTTTACTGCTGGGTGCTAGCGTCTTAGAGATAGGCGCCACACCGATAGAAGGATTTGACGCGACCACCCTTAATAAAGTACTGGGGCTGCGTGAGCAAGGACTTAACGCCAGCGTTATTGTGGCGCTAGGCTACAGTGATGCCAGCGACTTTAATGCCAAACTGCCTAAGTCTCGCTTGCCGCAGCATGAGGTTATCAACGAAATTTAAGTGACTTAAGGGAACAGCATACGGCTGTTCCCTGCTATTTCTGGGCACTTTTAGCTTGCTCCGTGAGCGAGCTGTGGCATAGTAGGTTTTATCGCCAGTTCAGGAAGAATGACGCTATGCTGCTTGCCAGACCTGCTATCCCCCACCTGCCGATGACGCTTCAGATATTTGCCGCCATCATGAAGACAACCCGTTGATATGGCCATTGATGACACTGCTGAAAGCCTCGATACACAGCTGGAAAGTGCATCATCTTGCCGCAGAGTTACAACAACGGGGATTGATGAGCCAGCTTGATGACAATCCTGAAAAAGATCTGTTCAAACGTAATTTTCTGTTGATGAATGCACTCTACGAATTGCAGGAAATGCTCTTGCCGCAGCAGTGGCTGCAAGTGCAATCGATGGAGATCAAGCTGTTTCGTATTGCGCCAGCAAATCCACGCAGGTTGCAACTTCAGGATCAGTCATTGCGAGATTATTACCTAGACTGGCGCAATTACGACACCTGCGCCAATGTCGTCAAAGAGATGCTGGCGTCATTCTGGCACTCTTATCAGCAATATATTGGTGCAGTGCCAGAGCGATTGGCCTACCTGGAAGCATTACAGGTCATGGAACTCGACAACACTGCCAGCGAACGTGATATCCGCCGCCAATGGCGCAAACTGGCGTTACGTTGGCATCCTGATAGGCCCGATGGTGATGCGGCAAGATTTCGCGAAGTCTGTGAAGCCTGGCAAGTGTTACGCGGTAGTTGAGCATGAGCTGTCTCACATCTTAGTGGTCAGTTTACACGCTGCATCAGTAAATTAAGCGATAATTAAGTGTGTCAGCCTAAGCTCGACACCAGCAGTTCTGACGATATTCAACAGCGAATTAAGGAGTCTATTTTGCTCAAGCCCATTCTGGCCGCAGTGGTAATTTCCGTGGCGTCTCTCTCCGCTCAGGCTGCGGATTTCATTGAAGGTAAACACTACACCCAGATTGCCGATAAAGGCAGTGCAACGCCCAACGTAAGTGAGTTCTTCTCTTTCTATTGTCCACACTGTTACCAGATGTCGCAGAAATACCTGCCGTTCATTAAAACCAACCTCAAACCAGATGTGGCATTCGAAAGCAAGCATGTCGACTTTATGAACAGTGCCCTCGGCACAGAAGTGATGAAGTCCCTCGCCGTTATGGAGCAACTGGGGCTGGAAAAACAGCTGGCGAACCAGATGTTTGGCGCTATCCAGGGCGATGATGACCACAGCCAAGCCGGTCACCAACATCAATCGACTATCAACAGTCGGGATGATATCAAAGCGATTTTTGCCAAAGCCGGAGTCGATGCAGCGAAATATGATGAAGTGGCCGACAGCAGTGCCGTCAATGACACCATCAAATTATGGCGGAAACAGCAGAACGATTACCGGATCGATAGCGTACCGACCTTTGTCGTTAATGATAAGTACATGATTAACTTATCTGAAATGCACAACATCAAAGAACTTGTCGATCTCATCAACTATCTGGCAACTGAAAAAGATGAGAAAAATCAGGTGGCAGTGTCGGCTGGGTATTTATCGCACTGTGCGGATTGGCAGCGCTGACTCGTCGCCGAGTATAGTGATTGCTAGCAATACCAAGGGCCACTTGATGTGGCCCTTGTCATATCCAGACAATACTGATTTACCCACCAAACATCCGTTGCCACCAAGGACGTGGCTCACCACAATTAGCCGCCGGATGATAGCTATCAACTAGAGCTGGCGCCGCCACCACATCACTACAATCACGCTGTTTAGCCGCGCCGGTATCTCGATCAAAATACCCCTGAACAACCCCGCTTACAGGCGGTAACCTTAATGACAACGGGGCGCGATAATTAAGGAAACTACGATAAATAGCCATGGCACCACTGCTGCCATATAACCCAGTTTTACCATTATCGTCCCGACCAACCCAGATAGCGGCCACGTTACGTTCATCAAAACCAGCAAACCAAGAATCGCGTTGATCGTTACTGGTACCAGTTTTACCCGCGAGTTTAACACCGGGGAACGCTGCCCCAAGTTTGGCCGCAGTGCCGGTTTGCACTACCTGAGTCAAGGCGTACTGCACTAGGTAGTTTACCGCCGGATCAATGGCTTCTGTCTGTGGCAGATGGCTGACTTGCAACGGCTGGTTATCTTTATCCAGCACGGCGGTGACCGCATACAGTTGCCGATAATGACCATTATTTGCCAGCGTTTGATACACCTGAGCCACCATCAGTGGTGAACCGTTGACCGCTCCCAGTAACATCGACGGGTAAGCCGCCACCGACTCAGACCACCCCGCTTGCTGCAAGGTGGTTGCGACCGCATCCAGGCCGACAGCCATGCCCAGATTCACCGTTGGCACATTCATGGACTTTGTCAGTGCCGTCAGCAAGGAAACTTGCCCACTGAACTGACGATCATCATTTTTGGGTGACCAGGTTTTACCCTGTTCATTTTTCAGGGTAATGGGTTCATCTTTCAGCGGTGTCAGCAAATTATAGTTATTGCCCTGAGCTAGTGCCGTGGCATAAACAAAGGGTTTTACTAATGAACCAATTGGCCGCCGGATCTCTTCAGCACGGTCGAAACCGTCATATCCAGGATTACGATCGCCCACCATGGCCGCAATACCGTAGGTATAACGTTCGGTGACCACCATTCCCGCCTGTAACCCAGTATTTTTACTGTCCAGAGACTTGATAGTGGCACTCACCGCTTTTTCTGCGGCTTCCTGTGCCAATGGATCAAGTGTGGTATACACCTTAATCCCAGATTGCTTGAGCAAGGCATCACCATAACGCTCACGCAGTTCCTGTTTCACCCGCGCAAAAAATGCTGGCAGTTTTTGATGCACCGGACGGGCGCCATTACGCAATCCCAAAGGAGAAGCCGCCGCAACTTTATACTGTTCTACGCTGATTTTATTGCCTTCCATCATCAGCCGTAGCACCAGATCACGCCGCTCCTGAGCCCGCTGCGGATAACGCCAGGGATTGTAATAGGATGGGCCTTTGATCTCCGCCACTAACAGCGCTTGCTGCGCCAAGGTTAGCTCCCCGATGGGCCGCCCAAAATAAAACTGCGAAGCCAGCCCCATGCCGTGGATTGCCCGGTTATGGTCCTGCCCCATGTAAACTTCGTTCAGATAAGCTTCGAGGATCTCCTGTTTGCTGTAGCGTGCATCAATGATGACCGCCATCAGCGCTTCACGGATCTTGCGAATGAGCGAACGTTCACTGGTCAAAAAGAAGTTCTTGGCTAGCTGTTGCGTTAGGGTTGAACCACCTTGCACCGTGCGACCGGCACTGAGATTAACCATCGCCGCCCGCACAATCGCCAGCGGATTAATACCATAATGTTCGTAAAAACTGCGATCTTCGGTGAGCAGCAAACCGTCCACCACAGATTGCGGGATCTCTTTCGTCGGCACAAATAATCGGTCTTCACCATCGCCGGTAACGATACGATCCAGTAGCACGGGCTCTAGGTGGAACACCGCGAGTTGTCGACGATCGCTCAAACGATCAACCGCGGCCACGCCATTGCTGTCAAAGCTCACCATCACTTGTTGTGCGGGTTGCTGCCCTTCGGGATGTAAAAACGGTCGGCGCCACAGTTCGACTCGAGTAGAAGATGCCGAAAACTCACCAATCTGCCGCGGGTTAGCCACCTTGCGGTAACCCAACAGTTTGAGTTCATCGATAAACTGCGAGTGGCTCACCGGCGCGCCGGGATAAAGCGCCATTGAGCGACTGAAGATCTGCGCGGGCAGATACCACTTCTGGCCTTCAAATTTACGGGCAATAATCTGATCTAAATAGATGCAGTACACCGCCAGCACCGCCGCAGTAACCAGTGCCAACTTCCAAGCAAAAGACCATAACTGCCGCCAAAATCCACCCGCGTTCTTGGCTTTGGTGGCGGCTTTGCCGTTTTTAGCACTACTTTTTCGATTATTTTTCGCAGTTGTCATGATAATTCCACATCAGGACGGCTTAGCCTCCGTTCTTTTCTTGGTATATTTGGTCGGCAAGGTATTGGCGGGATCATCCGGCCATAAGTGTTTAGGGTAACGACCGCGCATCTCTTTTTTGACTTCGGTGTACGGCCCTTGCCAGAAACTGGCAAGATCGGCTGTCAGCGCCAAAGGTCTGTGCGCCGGAGACAACAGCTCCATGGTGATCACCAGTTTACCTTGCAGTAACCGCGGACTGTCAGACATGCCTAACGCTTCTTGCAGCCGCACACTTAATAATGCCCGGCCACTTTCGTCATAGCGGATTGGCGCCCGAGTACCGGTTGCCATCGGCCAATGCGTGGGTAACCACTCATCCAATTGCTGCCGCGCCTGCCAAGATAAACAATTCAGTAGCAGCGAATAAATATCCAAAGTTGCCAATTGTTTGAGTTGCGATACATCGTCCAGATACGGTGCTAACCATTGCTCAAGCGATGTTAATAGCGCCGTGTCACTCATCTCGGGGAACTGGGTTGGATCTGTCGATTGTGCAAGCCGCAACCTGAACTGTAACTGTCTGACGCGATCATCCATATTTAACAGGCTGAGGCTACGCTGCCTGATCAGTGCCAGCAAGGCTTTGCACTTAAGTGCATTATCTAATTGTGGCAGTGGTTCGCGTTTTAAAATCAGCTTGCCTAAACGGCGTTGCCGCTCCGCCAGAAAGCGGCCTTTACTGTCATCCCATCCCGCTTCGTCCTGCCACTGACAAAGAAATGCCAATTCATTATCTAGCAGTGCGGCGGGCAGCATTGTTGCCAGATAAACCCGGCCGCTGCTACGTCCTTCCTGTTCTTGAAAATCGGCAACGACCAGCCAATCAGCACTCGCTAGCGCAGCATCGCGTTCCAGAGTCACGCCGGTGCCATTAGCCAAAACGAACCCGGCGGCGCCACGCGCCTTAGCAATTCTATCTGGAAACGCTAGTGCCAACAGCAATGCCACATCATGATAATTGACCGCCTTGAGATAACTGGCAGGCTCTTCGGCTAACTGACAACGACGCAACCATTGTTTGGCCTGTTTGACTTCAGGCCCTCGCAGCAGTTGCGGTAATTGATCCAGCACATCGCACCCAGAACCGCGACTGCGAGCTTCCAATAAGGCCGCCAATAGACAAGCAAGACCCAGTAACTGTTTATCGGCATTATCGGCCACCAGAGCACTCGCCTTCACCACCATATGGGCTAAACGTGGCGATGTGGCACCAAATTGGTAAGCGGCACGTCCATGCTCGGTCAATTTGTGCTGGGCATCAACCAATTCCAATGCCTGCAACAGTTCCCAGGCAACGGCCTCATTCGCCTCATTCGCCGGTGTCAACAAAGGCAATTGCGCTAAGGATTTCACTCCCCAATTCGCCGCTTCGAAGACCATAGGGAGCAGCTCACCGGTGAGAATTTCTGGATCATCCGCCGCGGCTAAGCGCCCCTGTTCTTCCTGCGACCACAAACGCATACAGAATCCCGCGGCTACTCGCCCGGCGCGCCCGGCACGTTGCTGCGCCGATGCCTGACTGATCCGTTTTAGTCCCAGCCGGGTCACCCCCGTACGCGGATTAAAACTCGCCTGACGCCGATAGCCACTGTCCACCACCATAGTGATCCCTTCGATGGTAAGGCTGGACTCTGCCACATTAGTCGACAGTACCAGTTTGCGCTTTCCAGCCATTGGCGGCGCAATAGCCGCATCTTGCAACGCCGCAGGTAAATCACCATACATCAGATAAAGCTGTATATCGTCAGGCAAACGCGCAGTGAGATACTCCTGTAACTTGAGGATCTCGGCGCGTCCAGGCAGAAATGCCAGCATCGACCCCAAACGCTGCACGTCATTGAGTTCAGGCACATCAGTGCCATTGAACATGGCGACAATGGTTTTGCCCATATGGCTAAGCCATGCTGGCAAAGCACTGCGTTCTTGCTGATGACCAGATACCGCCCGGTAACCGATGGTGATAGGGAAGCTCCGACCTTCGCTCGTTAACGTGCAAGCATCCGGCAGCAACTGTGCCAATGGCACGCCTTGCAAAGTCGCCGACATGGCTAGAATTTTAAGATCATCTCTGACAGAAGTTTGCACTTCCAGTGCCAGTGCCAGCCCCAAATCAGTGGTGAGATGGCGTTCGTGGATCTCATCAAAGATCACCATGGCCACACCGTCAAGCGTGGGATCTTGCTGGATCATCCTGGTCAAAATACCTTCAGTGATGATCTCCAGCTTGGTATTACGGCTAACATGTGTTTCACCGCGAACCCGATACCCTACCGTTTGCCCCAGCGGCTGCTGCCGACAACGCGCCAGATATGCCGCAATACTGCGCGCCGCCACACGCCGAGGCTCCAGCATCAATATCCGACCGTTAATTTCCGGCCAGTCGAGCAGCGCCAACGGTAGTGCCGTAGACTTCCCCGCACCGGTTGGTGCTTGTAGAATAATCCGATTTACGGATGCCAGCGCTTGCCGCAATTCTGGCAGTAGGCTGTTGATGGGTAACGCGTCCAAATTTACTTTTCTGCCGATAAAAAACTGGCGACAGTGTACCGATTTTCAACGCATCTGGCTAACCGCAACAGGTAGCGGCAGTTACGAGCATTATCCAAATTGTTCCGCGTGGTTGCGTTTGTTATACATTTTTACCACTCAGCAGTTTTACTTCCAATTGTGCATTAATGTCGGACACCTTACACTGCATCGTAATATCACTAATGTCACCAATGTTTAATATCAGAGGGTCAGTTCCTGCAACACCTGTATCAAATGAAAATCTATATTCTTTTTGGTGCTTGTATTCATCTCGCTTTCTAAAAATAGATTCAACTTCTGAGAAAGAGCCATTGAAGCTAGTAGGGTCGTAATACTCAACCAACCCAGCATTAAGCCCATAATTATTGGAACTTACTGCTGCTTTAACACGCTCAATAAATTTAGTTACATTGGTGACTATGACGGCGTACTCGCCAAGTTTCTCACATTCTTCAGGAATTGAGATTTGTTCCTTAAAATCTTCTATCGTTTCTTCAGAAATCTTGTCGAACTCACCACTATGAGCTGCATAAATACAAAAGACATTTAGGTAATCATGCCAGTTCATCTGAGTCATTACTGGACCAGCAAGATCGGTGATAACTCTGCCATTGATTTCTAGCCGTATTTGATCAGGTTGATGCCAGCCAACAACACCTTCGTGTCTATCACCACGATTAGCTGATTCGTTTTCTTCATATTTTCTAAAAAAAGAAAGCCTATTTGCGAATAATTTTCCTTTTATGAAATCTTCAGCATATTCTTGCTTATCAAATACTTTCACGAAGAAAAATATAGTTCTACTCACCCTAGCTCCTTATGATGCATAACAACAGTAACAGCCAAGTAATTGGTTATTGAAACAGCTTCGCTAAGCGCTGGAAATCATGTTCAGTTTGTGGATGGTAAAGATTTAAACGGCTACTGCTGTCGCCACTAAAATTCCACCAGATCTTTTTTATCAATGTGATAGGGCCAAGTAGGGCGTGCTGATGAGTAAAGCAAAGGTCTTCCGGTGCTAGCACATTATTGCCAGTCCACGCACTTTCAAAGACGGCAGAGCTTGCGCGAAAATACTCAACTTTTTCTTTAACGCCTCATCGGCAGGATATTTAGCCAAGGAGTCGCGCAAGAATCCGGCCATCCGCTTAATCTGTTGGTTAAGTTGTGCCTCGGTCTGAATACTTACCATTTGTTGCCACAGCTTGTGATTCATCGTTAAGTACAGATAATTTCTTTCTTGCGCGGGAGTTGCGCCACCGCCAGCCCGGCCATCACATCAAACGCTTCATTGGTGGCAATAATATCAAGGCGAGCATTAATCAATAATGCCGGTAGCGGCGTTAACTGCCGCATCAGTTGCTTTGTTTCTGGCACCAGTTGTTGGCAAACTTTGTGAGCACATGGATTGCGTAGTGAACATAAATTACTCAGATATTCATGCTCTGACGGGTTAAGCTGTAAAGCCTGACTCAGGGCAGACAACACTTGAGGAGATCCCCGCGGCTTGCCCTCGTTCAATTTTGCTATACCAAACGGTACTAATACCGCTCAGTTCAGCCACATCTTCGCGTCGTAGTCCGCGAGTTCTGGAGCGCTTAGGCTGGGGTAAACCAACCATAGCAGGAGCAATCTGTTCTCGTTTAGCCCGCAGAAACTCGCCTATCAATCTCTGATTATCGACCATGTTTGCCCTATACAATTTATACGTGTCTAACGTGTTACTTTCACACGTTTTAGCCCTTCCCATAATGTCCATTTTTCATTGATTAAGAAAAGTGGATATCAATTCATGAGCAGGACACCGCAACATAATACACTATCCGTAACCGGATTAATGGCGCTGGTCATCGGGCAATTATTACCACAAATAGACTTTTCTATTGTAAATGTTGCCTTAGAAGTTATGGGGCAAAGTCTACATACCAACGCCGCGGGGTTGGTCTTAATTGTGTCGCTGTATGGTTTGAGTTTTGCTGCGCTGATAACAACTGGGGCACGGCTAGGCAATCGCTATGGCCGCAAAAAGTTTTTCTCATCGGCGTTGCTGGCTTTTGCATCGCATCTGCCGTGTGTGGTATAGCCACGGGGCTCATGTCAATGCTGCTGGGGCGCTGGTTTCAAGGGGTCTTTGCCGCCCTGTTGTTACCGCAAATTTTGGCGACGATTCATGCCACGCTGGAGGGAGAACCCCATCGGCGTGCCGTAGGAATTTATACCGCCGTGGCCGGATTAGCAGTGGTGATTGGGCAGGTTCTGGGCGGCTGGTTAGTTTCCGCTAATTTGTGGGATTTAAGCTGGAGAGTGGCCTTTTTATCAACATCCCTTTGTGTGTTCTCATTCTGCTGGTAGGAAGCCGCGTAATTCCTGAGACGCAAGCAGAAACAGCACAACCGATGGATATCGGTGGTATCTGCTGGTTTGTAAGCAGTTTGTCATTGTTACTCGTTCCCGTGACTTTAGGGCGTGAGTGGCCGTATTTGTGGTGGCTTATCATAGGGGTGTTACCGTCTGCATACTTGCTATGGCGATTTGAAAGCGCGCAGGAAAAGTCTGGCCGCTTTCCCATATTGCCACCGTCTTTATTCAAGAAACCGCTTGTGGTGCATGGTTTTATCAGTGAAGCAACCGTGACCTTTACCTATCCTGGTTATTTATTTGTCACGGCCTTATGTCTGCAAAATGCTTTTGGGTTTTCACCCCGTCAATCAGGCAACACCTTTATTGCTCTTGGAATGCTGTTTTTCCTAGGCTCACTCCTGAGTAAGCCACTGAGCAATAAGCTGGGAGATACCACTAGCTATCTCATCGGCGCGCTGTTCACTGTGGTAGGTTTTAGCATCACCATCATGTTGATTCAAAATAACCCGCAGGAATTATCCTATTATCAGTTATGGTGTGGCACTGGCGCGGTAGGATTAGGCAATGCCCTTATGTTAACCAGCGCTTTTCGAATTACGCTGGTAAGTGTCGACAAACAGCATGCCGGCGAGGCAAGCAGCGCACTGGTGACAATCCAACAAGGTTGCTTTGCATTAGGCACTGCATTTGCTGGCAGTGTGTATGCTGCCATGTCATCCCATGGCTATTCCGCCATTACATTAACGCTAGCGTTATTATCGATTCTACTTATGAGCGTTGGTGGCATAAATGCCTGGTACACCTACCGCAGAGCACGATAAAAGGAGCCTGTTTGAACGACGTTAACCAGCGCTTATTTTTGGGGTTTTCCCTTGAAAAGCAACAACAGCAAGCGTTAGGCGTGTTACAGCAAACCTGCTTAAACGCTTGTATCGGCGCGCGAATGGTGAAGGCAAGCAACCTACATATGACGCTGGTGTTTCTCGGGCAGACACCAGCCACCATCAAGCAACCATTATTACAGCAGGTGCCACAATTGCCGCTGCGGCGATTTACTGTCATGTTGGATAAACTAGCACTGTGGTCGAAACCGCAGATTTTATGTCTGACAGGTGAGGCAGATGAACCGCTGCTAACGCTGGCAAATGCGGCGGCCAATTTATCTGAACAACTCGGTTTGGCCCCTAAAGAGCACAGTTACCGGCCACACATCACTTTGTTGAGGAAAGCCAAGCATCTGCCCCAATCGCTGCCGCCTACAGCGCTGCAATTGACTCCAACGACCTTAAATCTTTATCACTCGCTCAGCAGCACATCAGGGGTAGAATATCGAGTTTTGCAACGTTGGCCGTTACCGTAATAGATACCGCTACAGGGTTTTCGCCATCAACACACAATCCAAGATAATCCCTTTGGGTGAGTGATAACGACTATGTCCCAATGATTGCCAACCGCAGCGCTGGTAAAAAAGCACCGCATTCAGTGAAGACTCCAGCGACAATTGGCGGATATTGCAGGTAACGGCCAGTTGCTCCAGATGCTGCAACATCAAGCGGCCATAGCCTTTTCCCATGGTATTAGGCCTGACAAACAGCGCCTCGATTTTACGGTTTGGGATATCCAGCATGCCACATGCCAGTATCTCGTCATGCTGTTCTAGTAAGTAGAATGCCCCCGATACCATCTGTTCAAAGCCTGGCGGCATCACGCCTTCGCTCCAGCGTGATAGCACCGCTGGTGAATAATGACCCCGACAACCGACCACAATCGCCTGATGACGCAGTTCCCATAACGCTTCAGCATCATGCTCGTTAGCGGCACGTATCGGCATCTATTCTCCCATGCTCATTCTGTTGATAAAAAAGGCCGCCATCTAGGCGGCCCGTGCTGCCGTACAGGCTTTAATCCATAAGCATTTCGGCAATGGTTAACATGCCGTGTGTGGTTGCACCTGCGGCCCATAATGAACCGGCATCATCTTCAAATGCGGCGGCCAGATCGATATGCAGCCAAGGGATATCTTTACCGACAAAACGCCATAAAAACGCGGCGGCGTTAGAGGCGCCACCGGCACCACCACCTTTGACCGGCCGACTGTTGGCGGTGTCAGCGTAGGCCGAAGGACACATCTCTTTATGCCAAGGCTCTAACGGCAATGGCCAGACATGTTCCGCCACGCTTTGCGCTTTTTCTTCGGCAAACTGCAACATGGCTTTCTGTGGTGAAAAAATAGCGTTGTAATTGCTGCTAACCGCCATAACCGCCGCGCCAGTGAGTGTCGCAGCATCAATGATCAGTCCGGCTTTCGCTTCAGTGGCCGCTTGCAAACCATCCGCCAGCACCAGTCGGCCTTCAGCATCGGTGTTGACCACTTCAACCGTAGTACCGTTCTTGTAGGTGATAATGTCGCCGAGCTTATAGGCATGACCACTCACTAAGTTTTCGGCACAGCACAGGAAGAGTTTTACCCGTTTATTGAGGCCACGCTGAATAGCCAGCCCCAACGCTGCGGCAACAGTCGCGGCACCGCCCATGTCAGCTTTCATCCCCAGCATGCCTTGAGAACTTTTCAGGCTGTAACCACCAGAATCAAAAGTGATCCCTTTACCAACCAACGCCGCCGCCACGGGTGCATCCGCACCTGCCGGATTGTAGTCCAGCTCCAACATGGCTGGGGCGCGCTCACTGCCACGCCCTACGGCGTAAATGCCAGCCCATTGCTGTGCCAGTAGTTCTTCACCTTCAATGATCCGATAGCTGATACGGGCACCGCCTAACTGCTGTAACCATGCCGCCGCGGCCAGCGCCAGTTTCACTGGCGACAGATTTTCGGGTGTTTCGTTGATAAGCTGCCGCGCAAACTGGCTGCAAGCAGCGCGTAGTTGCAGTTCCTGCTGCTCTTGTTCGCTGCCACTCCAATGAATAACATGACCGCCTTTGGCAGTCACAAATCCTTGATGAAAGGCCCATTGGCTATTGATGTCCCACAGTTGCCCTTCCAGCTTGACGTTACTCACCCCTGATTACGCAGTTTACGGGCGGCTTTCTGCACACCCCGTAACGGCATCTCTGCCGGCAGGTGGATCAATGCGCTATCTCCAGCAAAACTCAACTCAGTCTTGCCCCATACGGCAGCAGCAGCCTGATCGGTCAGCACCACCTTCATTACCTGATCCATAACTTTTCCTTTTAACAGTTGGTATCAGCAGATACCTGTGGCTATCAGTGTATAGCATTGTGCCAAGGCGCTAAAGTTATCCCGATAGCGGTATTTGTGAGAAAGCATAAACCCTGCTAGGCTGTGGCGTTTCTATCTTTAGGCTGTGGTAGAGGGGTTAGCGATATGAAGTTCAACCCACCGTTGCAATCGGCAGTCTTGTTGCAACGCTATAAGCGGTTTTTAGCTGATGTACAGTTGGCCGATGGTAGTGAAACGACCTTGCATTGTCCCAACACAGGTTCAATGAAGAATTGCCAGTTTCCGGGAGAACCTGTGTGGTATTCGCTGTCTGACAATGCCAAGCGTAAATACCCTGGCACCTGGGAGCTGATGCAAAATCCGCAAGGACAGTTGATCGGCGTTAATACTGGCCGCGCTAACGCACTGGTTGAAGAAGGTATCCGTCAAGGGGTGATTGCTGAACTACAGGGCTATCAATCCTTGCGCCGAGAAGTGCGTTACGGTGTAGAAAATAGTCGTATTGACATCTTTCTGAGTGATGGTGAGCTGCCTGACTGTTATGTGGAAGTCAAGAACACCACGCTGCTAGAAGGGGATTGTGGTTATTTTCCAGACGCAGTCACCACTCGCGGACAAAAACATCTGCGAGAATTGATGGCAGTAGTGGAAAAAGGTCAACGGGGAGTGTTAATGTTCCTCGTCCAGCATACAGGCATCAAAAGGTGGCCGCAGCGCGGCATATTGACCCAGATTATGCGGATTTACTTGTACAGGCAGTAGCGCATGGCGTTGAAGTACTGGTTTATGCCACAGCCCTGAGTCCAGAGGTGTTTCAGGTAGAAAAGCGCTTGCCCTTCCTGGAAGGAAAACAGGAAAAATAACGTAAAAGTTTGCTCTAAAGGAAATTAGCAGACATATTCAAATATATGATCACCGATTTTTGGAAATGTTTGCCTAGGTAAATAGATTCTGCTATAGATAGCGGCCGTTCGCAAAAACGCCCTATGACGCAAATTGAAACAGGAGATGCGTTATGCCTGAAGGCACTAAAACACTTGGTGTACTCGCTATCGCTGGTCTGAGTCCTTATCAGGAACAACCTGGTGAGGAATACATGAACCCTCAACAGTTGGCTCACTTCAGAGCCATTCTGGAAGCCTGGCGTAAACAGCTGCGTCACGAAGTTGATCGTACCGTAACGCACATGCAGGACGAAGCGGCTAACTTTCCTGATCCAGTGGACAGAGCCGCGCAGGAAGAAGAGTTCAGTCTCGAGCTGCGAGCCCGTGATCGTGAGCGTAAACTGATCAAGAAAATTGAGAAGACGCTGAAGAAGATCGAAGACGATGATTTCGGCTTTTGCGAATCTTGTGGGGTTGAGATCGGTATCCGCCGTCTGGAAGCTCGTCCTACGGCTGATCTGTGTATCGACTGCAAGACACTCGCTGAAATCAAAGAAAAACAGATGGCAGGCTAATCCCTGCCCTAACCGCGGGGTATTGTACCCCGCGTTGATGTTGCCGTTGCTCAAGATATGAATATCACCACCAGCCCGGTCTACGTCGGACGCTTTGCGCCCTCCCCTCTGGCCCCCTGCATTTTGGTTCTCTGATTGCCGCTCTCGGTAGTTTTCTGCGTGCTAAGTCCTGTCACGGTAAATGGTTGCTACGTATTGAAGATATTGATCCGCCACGAGAAGTAGAAGGTGCGGCTGACGATATTCGTCGCACACTGGAGATCTACGGATTGCATTGGGACGATAAGGTGTTGTACCAGAGCCAGCGCTTCAATGCTTATCAAGCCTGTATCGATCAATTACTGGCGCAGGGCGATGCCTATTTTTGCCAATGCAGCCGCAAAACCATTCAGGAGCAGATGCACGGGCTCTACAATGGTCACTGTCGGCGGTTAGCACTCAATGAAGGCGCAGTGCGGATATATAACCGGCAGCAGATAGCCAGCTTTGATGATCTGCTGCTGGGCAACATTCAGGTGGATGCCGACTTTGCTAGCGAAGATTTTGCGATTCAACGCAGCGATGGCCTGTATGCGTATCAACTGGCGGTGGTGCTGGATGATGCTTATCAGGGGGTGACCGAAATAGTGCGTGGTGCCGACCTGTTAGAAGCCAGTTGCCGCCAGCTCAGTTTATACCGGCAACTCAATTTGCCCTTGCCACAATTTATGCACCTACCGCTGGCGACACTCAAACCCGGCTTTAAACTCTCGAAACAGAACCATGCCGAGGCGCTGGATAAAAAGCAGCCGCATATAGCCTTACAACAGGCATTGGCCTTTCTCGGACAAGCGCCAGTCACAGATGACACGCCCAACCGCATGCTGGCACAAGCGGTGGCACAGTTCGATCTACAGCAGATCCCCAGACAAACCGAGATCCTCATCGGCAACCGATATACTCATCCCCCGCTAATTGGTATATGATAGCCGCCAGTTTTGTTCCCCAACTTTGTGATCAGATTTCAGAGGTGCCCTATTTTTCGCCGTATCACACAGTTCTGTAAGCAGTTGTTTGACGATGGCCCAGCTGCCAAACTTCCTGAAGAAGCCGATACAGACACCACACTAAGCCTAGAGATCATCCCCCGCGATGGTCATAGCATCTCTCGCAAGCAGATCAGCGACAATGCGCTGAAAGTGCTCTACCGCCTGCATAAATCTGGCTATCAGGCCTATCTGGTGGGTGGTGGTGTACGCGATCTGTTGCTGGGACTAGAGCCAAAAGATTTTGACGTGGTCACCAATGCCACCCCGGAAGACATCAAAAAACTGTTTCGTAATTGCCGATTAGTAGGGCGTCGTTTCCGCTTGGCGCATATTGTCTTTGGCCGCGACGTTATCGAAGTCGCCACCTTCCGCGGTCATCACGGTGAAAGCAACGAGGCCATCTCCAAGGTTAATGCCGCGGGTCGACTGCTGCGTGACAATGTTTACGGTGATATCGATCAAGATGCAGAACGCCGAGATTTCACCGTCAACGCCTTGTATTACAGCATCGAAGATTACAGTATCCGCAGTTATGGTGGTGGTTTGCATGACCTCAAAAACCGTACCCTGCGGCTGATTGGCGATCCAGAAACCCGCTACCGCGAAGATCCAGTGCGGATGCTGCGCGCCGTGCGCTTTGCCGGCAAATTGGGGATGCAGATTGAAGCGCATACCGCCGCTCCCATCAAAAATCTGGCAGGACTGCTGAAAGATATTCCGGCAGCGCGCATGTATGAAGAGATACTGAAGCTGTTTTTTGCTGGAAAAGCCGGGCAAAACCTGCGACTAATGCGCGAATATCAGTTGTTTGAGCCGTTATTTCCCTTGGTGGAAGCGCAACTGCGAGACGATCCGAAAGGGCCCGCAATGCGAATGCTGACCGAAGTGATGCATAACACTGACGCCCGCATCAACGAAGATAAACCGGTGACACCGGCTTATTTCTTTGCCGCGCTGTTGTGGTATCCGTTGCAATCGCGGGCTCAGGATATTGCCTCAGAAAGCGGTTTAACAAGCTATGATGCCTTTTATGCCGCCATGGGCGATGTGCTGGAACAACAGTGCCAGAGCATCAGTATTCCACGACGCTTTAGCACTCCGGCTCGCGATATCTGGCAATTACAGCTGCGTTTTGAACGTTCTAAGGGGGCCGCGCCTTCAAGCTGCTGGAACATCCTAAGTTCCGCGCCGCCTATGACTTGCTATTGATGCGCGCCAATGCCGAAGGCGGTAACCTCGCCAAACTAGCTGCCTGGTGGCAACAGTTTGTGGATGCTGATGATGAACAGCGCCGTGAACTGGCAAGCGGAGGCAATAAAGGCAACCAACGTAATCGTAATGCCAGCCAACGTCGCCGTCGGCCGCGCCGCAAAGCGGAAAATAGCCCAGAGGCAGCAGAATAAAATGCCACGGGTCTATGTGGCATTAGGTGCCAATCTAGCCGAGCCCAAACAACAGTTGGATCAGGCAACAGCTGCGCTGGCTGAATTGGCCAGCGGGCATAGCTTGCGGGTGTCAACCTACTATCGCAGCGCGCCTATGGGCGATGTGCCACAGCCGGAATATCTTAATGCCGTTGCCAGTTTTGACACTGACCTAGCACCTATCGCGCTGCTGGATGCCTTACAAGCCATAGAGGTAGCACAAGGACGAACCCGAGAGGTGCGTTGGGGGCCGCGCACACTGGATTTAGACCTGCTGCTATATGGCACACAGATCATCGATTTACCCCGCCTGCAAGTGCCGCATTACGGTATGCAACAACGGGCATTTGTGCTGATACCTTTAGCAGAACTTTCCCCCGCTTACAGCTGCCATGTGGTACATTAATCAGCGATTTGATCGACGCTGACATGCAGCGTGCGGTGCAACCATTGCCCCCACCTGAACCAACGTCACAAGCCATTGCCAGATGTTGGCGGATGGCATATAACTCAGTTCACCCACGTGTTTGGAAGATAAGCTTATGTCCAAAGTCACTATCGCCACGCTGCTCAAATACAAACAGGAAGGCAAAAAATTTGCCTCACTCACCGCTTATGATGCCAGCTTTGCCAAAGCCTTTGATGAACAAGGCATTGACGTTGTGCTGGTTGGCGATTCTCTGGGTATGGTGCTGCAAGGGCAAGACGATACCTTACCCGTTACCCTGGAAGATATGTGTTACCACACCCGTTGCGTTCGCCGTGGCATCAGTCGGGCATTGCTGGTAGCCGATTTGCCATTTATGGCTTACGCCACACCAGAACAGGCGTTGACCAATTGTGCCAAAGTGATGCAAGCGGGTGCCGCCATGGTAAAACTCGAAGGCGGCCACTGGTTGATGCCTACCGTGCGAATGCTCACTGAACGCGGTATTCCGGTATGTGCGCATATCGGCCTGACCCCACAATCCGTGCACGTGTTTGGCGGTTTTAAGATTCAGGGGCGCGACGAAGATAACGCTAAGCGCATTCTTGACGAAGCAAAGGGCTTTGAAGCCGCCGGAGCACAGTTACTGGTGCTGGAATGCATCCCGGCAACGCTGGCAAAAGCCGTGACCGAAGCCGTGCAAATCCCGGTGATTGGTATTGGTGCAGGCAAAGACACCGATGGACAAATTCTGGTAATGCACGATGTGCTGGGTATTTCTTCCGGCTATATTCCTAAGTTCTCCAAAAATTACCTGAAGCAAACTGGCGATATCCGCGCGGCAATCAGCGCCTATATTGAGGAAGTACAGCAGGGACAATTCCCCGCTGCTGAGCATACATTCAACTGAACACCTTTTGGATCATTACGTAAATGTTAACAACCGCTAAGATAGAGGAAATCCGTGCCCGGATTAAAACCTGGAAAAACAAAGGTGAAAGTGTTGCCTTTGTGCCCACCATGGGGAACCTGCACGCGGGCCATATCAGTTTGATCACCGAAGGCAAACGCCGCGCTGATCATGTCGTTGCCTCAATCTTCGTCAACCCGATGCAGTTCGGGCCGAATGAAGATCTCGACGGCTATCCAAGAACATTGGAAGCCGACCAGCAGAAACTAGTAGAAGCTGGCTGCGAATTGCTATTTTTGCCAACGCCGGAGATCATCTATCCTCGCGGCCTTTCCGTGCAAACGTTTGTTGAAGTGCCTGGGATCTCAGCACAGCTGTGTGGCGCAACCCGTCCCGGCCACTTCCGCGGTGCCGCAACAATTGTGTGTAAACTGTTCAACATAGTCCAACCCGATATTGCCTTGTTTGGCCGCAAAGACTACCAGCAGTTGCAGATTATCCGCACTATGGTTGAAGACTTGTCACTGCCAGTGGAAGTGATGGGCGTTGATACCGTGCGGGAATCTTCCGGCCTAGCGCTGAGTAGCCGTAATGGTTATCTCACCGCAGAAGAGCGCGCCAAAGCGCCAGCGCTGAAAAGGACCTTAGATGATCTGGCTGAGGCTATCAAGGCTGGCAATCCGGTTGATAGTGCCATCGACAGCGCTAAAGCAGCGCTCCAGGCCGCAGGATTAACCCCAGATTATCTTGAACTCCGCCAAGCACAGACATTGGCGCCAGCAACAGCACAAGACAAGGAATTAGTACTCCTTGCCGCAGTCTATCTTGGCAAAGCCCGCCTGATCGACAATCTGGTGTTTAATCGTTAACACAGTGCCACCAGTTGCGGCACCTTGACTGCAACTGGTGGAAACGCGTCCCTTCACCCCATCTGTGCTACCGCCAAAAACTGGCCTATTGCAACAAATTGCGTCATGCTTATTAACATTGTAAATTTGGCTGACGCGACAATGCTAGCAACTTATCGGTGGGGTTTATTTGGCTTATTGTTGTGCGCTAGCATCGGAGTAAATGCGGCCGACAGTAAGCTCATTTATAAATGTACGACCCAAGAGCAAGTGATTTTCAGTCAGCAACCCTGCCCACCCGATTACACCCAGCATCAACTCGAATACCATTACGGACTCGCCACTGAAACCGCATCTCAGGCGCCCAATAATGATCCGCTGCTCAAGATCCTGGCACGCAAAGATCTCACCGAAGCACAGTTGCGGCGTTGGCTCGAAACCGAAATTTATCGGTTACAGCAGGAACACAGCTACCTAGAAATATTGCGCACCGGAGAGCTACAAAAACTGCAACGAGAGAGTTATTGGGAACATGTTGCCGCCTCAGCCCCGGCGTTTTTACAAAAGCAGCGTAAAATCAACCAGCATTACGACGGCTTACAGCAAAATAACCAGCAACAGCTAACACGGCTACAAGAATACAAATTACAACTGGCGGAATAAGGCTCGTCCCTGAGCCAGAGATATCAGGTGCGCAAACCAATGCCACGCGATACCAGATAGTATGCCAGCAACCATAAGCCGACGCAGAAACCGATAATCACAGTCATCGAGAACCCAATACTGATATCCGCAAAACCAAGAAAGCCGTAGCGGAACACATTGATCATGTAAACGATAGGATTCAATGCCGACACCCCTCGCCAAAAATCCGGTAACAGCGACAGCGAATAAAACACCCCGCCCAAATAGGTCAACGGCGTCAGCACAAAGGTGGGAATAATACTGATATCGTCAAAGTTACGGGCAAAAACCGCATTAATGAGCCCGCCCAGTGCAAACAGCACCGAGGTCAGAAATACCGTAATCACCACCAACAGTGGATGTTGTAGATGCAGATCCACAAAGAACATTGCCACTAGGGTAACAATGAGGCCCACCAACAGACCACGGGCTACCCCACCAGCAATATAGCCTGCGATCATCACATAATGCGGCACTGGCGCGACCAGCAATTCTTCCAGATTGCGCTGAAATTTAGCACTGAAAAAGGACGAAGCCACATTGGAATAGGAGTTAGTGATCACCGACATCATGATCAGCCCAGGGGCAATAAACTCCATATAAGATACGCCGCCCATTTCACCAATCCGACTGCCCACCAGACTGCCAAAAATCAGAAAGTACAAGGTCATGGTGATTGCCGGTGGCAATAGCGTCTGGATCCAGATACGGGTAAAACGGGTGATCTCTTTAATGACAATGCTTTTGAAGGCAATAAAATACAGGCCTCTCATGCGCTGGCTCCTTTATCCCGTTCCACCAATTCTACAAAGAGTTCTTCTAGCCGATTGGTTTTGTTACGCATCGACAGTACATCAATCTCCTGCTCAGTCAGCGCCGCAAAAACGCTGTTGAGGCTATTGGACTTAGCGACATCCACCTCTAGCGTATTAGGGTCGATAAGCCGTGCCTGGATGCCCGCCAACGCAGGTAATTGCGGTTGTGGCTGTTTAAGATCCAGCACAAAGGTTTCCATATCCAGTTTGGCCAGCAAGGCTTTCATGCTGGTGCATTCCACTAACACGCCGTTATCGATAATGCCGATGTTACGGCAGAGCATTTCAGCCTCTTCCAGATAATGGGTGGTTAAGATGATAGTGACGCCCTGCTGGTTAATACGTTGCAGGAACTCCCACATGGAGCGGCGTAACTCGATATCCACTCCCGCGGTTGGTTCATCAAGAATTAACAACTGCGGTTCATGCATCAGCGCCCGAGCAATCATCAGCCGCCGCTTCATGCCGCCGGAGAGTTCCCGCGCCTTAGCGTGGCGTTTTTGCCACAGATCCAACTGCGTCAGATACTTTTGTGCCCGCACATGGGCTTCGGCACGCGGCACGCCATAGTAGCCCGCCTGGTTCACCACTATCTGTAATACCGTTTCAAACTGGTTGAAGTTGAACTCCTGCGGCACCAAACCAATACACAGTTTGGCCAGCTCCAGCTCTTTATCCAGATCGTGCCCAAACACCGCAACCTTGCCACTGGTTTTATGTACCAGCGAACTGATAATGCCGATGGTGGTTGATTTACCGGCACCATTGGGGCCAAGCAAGGCGAAAAAATCGCCCTGCTGCACCGCAAGATTGATGCCTTTGACGGCCTCAACGCCGCCCTTGTAGGTCTTTTAAGGTTTTCCAGCGCCAGCGCCACACCTGCTGTCATCTGTTGGGTCCTCTGTTGAATAAAACAAAACTCCCGCGATTGCGGGAGTCAGATTGTCTATAAAAACCGCTAAACGCAGTTTTATTCCTGGGGAATAACCCGAGCGATATAAGGGAGATTGCGGTATTGCTCCGCATAATCGATGCCATAACCTACCACAAATTCATCGGGAATGGTAAAGCCGACAAAATCTACCGGCACATCAACTTCACGACGATCAGGTTTATCCAGCAAGGTGCACAACGCCAAGCTTTTAGGATCGCGCAAACGCAGCATTTCACGCACTTTATTAAGGGTATTACCGGAGTCGATCAGGTCTTCCACAATCAGAACATGGCGCCCGGCGATGTCGGACTGCACATCTTTGAGGATTTTTACATCGCGGGAGCTGGTCATGGTGTTGCCATAGCTGGACACTGACATAAAGTCGATCTCCACATGGCCTTTGATACGGCGGCACAGGTCTGCCATAAATATCACCGACCCTTTAAGCAAGCCCACCATCAGCAGCTTGTCGGTATCCTGGTAATGGACGTTGATGCGCGCCGCCAGTTCATCCAGTTTACTATTTATCTCTTCCGCGGAGATCATCATTTCGATGGTGTGTTTCATAGATATCTCAGTCTTCGATGCCACCGCTAACCGGCGTGTCATAGCCCCAGCGGCTCGTTAATGAATGTGCAATACCCAGATGGTCGAGGATCCGGGCGACGACGAAGTCTACCAGATCCTGAACCGATTTGGGATGGTGATAAAAACCTGGCGCGGCTGGCAGAATAACCGCGCCCAGTTGCGTCAAGCTCAACATGTGTTGCAGATGGATAGCATTGAACGGTGTTTCTCTTGGCACCAGCAACAGTTGGCCGCGTTCTTTCAATACCACATCGGCGGCTCGTTCCAACAGATTGTTGCTCATCCCCGTTGCGACTGCCGCTAAGGTACCCGTGGAGCATGGGCAGATCACCATCTGCTTTGGCGCAGCAGAACCCGATGCCGGCGGTGAAAACCATTCATCCTTACCCAATACTCGCAACGTTCCGCTTGCTGGCATGATGGCACGCAGCTGTTCAGTCGCTTTATCTGGCGCGGCGCTGAGCTTAATGTCCAACTCCTGCGCCAACACCACGCGGGCGGCGCTGGAAATCATCAGGAACACTTGATAATCCGCTTGCAGCAAGCACTGCAACAGCTTTAGCCCATACGGAGCACCAGAAGCACCGGTCCACGCCAGACTGATGCTCTTCATCGCTGCGCCTCCGCATTAAATTTGGCATCGAGTGCCGTCAACAATTTGCCATGAATACCACCAAAGCCACCATTACTCATGATCACTATGGTGTCGCCAGGGTTAGCTTCTGCCGCCACCTTGAGCACCACATCGTCAATGCTATACAGCACAGTGACTGGGATACTGGCATGGTCCATTGCGGCGGCGATGTCCCAACGGATATTTTCTGCCTGATACAGCACGGCATTATCAGCATCGTGCATAGATCCCGCTAAGGTCGCCTTATGCACGCCGCTTTTCATGGTGTTGGAACGAGGCTCCAGCACTACCGTGATATGCCCCTTGCCCACTTTCGCCCGTAAGCCCTGCAAGGTGGTGGCAATCGCCGTTGGATGATGTGCAAAATCATCAAATACCTGAACTCCATGGATATTGCCAATCAGCTCCAGTCGCCTTTTAGGCGGAATAAACGCCGCCAGAGCCGCAATGGCATCGGCCGGTTTTACGCCAACATGCCGGGCCGCCGCCACCGCCATTAAAGCGTTTTCCATATTGTGTTTACCGAGCAATGACCATTCCAGCACCCCTTGCGATTGCCCGGCCAGATGCAGCTCAAAACGGTGTCCATCTTCAGCCAATGGCTGCACCTGCCAGTCGCCCTGGTCAGCGCTGTGACTGATAGTTTCCTGCTCACTCCAACATCCTTGAGCTACAACTTCGGCCACGGCGTTACTGTCTTGCGGCCAAATCACCCGGCCATTGCCGGGAACGATGCGCAACAGATGCTGAAACTGCTTCTGGATGGCATGTAAGTCTTCGAAAATATCCGCATGATCATATTCCAGATTGTTGATCACCAAGGTTCGCGGCTGGTAATGCACAAATTTGGAACGTTTATCAAAGAAAGCGCTGTCATATTCGTCAGCTTCCACCACAAAAAATGGGGAATCACCCAAACGCGCCGATACGCCGAAATTACGCGGTATACCGCCAATAAGGAAACCTGGCTGATAACCGCAGGATTCCAAAATCCACGCCAACATACTGGAGGTAGATGTTTTGCCATGGGTTCCAGAAACCGCCAGCACCCAACGTCCCGGCAGAATGTAATCGTGCAAAAACTGTGGGCCAGAGGTGTATTTCAGCCCCTGTTCCAGCACCGCCTCCACGCACGGATTACCACGGCTCATGGCATTGCCAATCACCACTAAATCCGGTGCAGGTTGCAGCTGTGACGGTTCAAACCCTTGGATCAACGCAATTTCTTGCTGTTCCAGTTGGGTGCTCATCGGTGGGTAAACATTGGCATCAGCGCCAGTCACCTTGTGGCCCATGGCGCGCGCCAGTATGGCTAACCCGCCCATAAAGGTGCCGCAAATTCCTAAAATATGTATGTGCATAAAGCCGTTCCTGCGCGTGACAACTGCTGCTTATTCTACCCATTGCCGATGGGATTGTCAGTGTAAGCACTGTTGGTAAACAGCTCACTCAGCAAAATATCATATATAGAAGTAAAAACATCTAGATGGCTAAATTGACAGTCCCCGACTGATACCCTATGCTGCGCCAATCACTGCCATGAAAAGTGCAGTCACTCGCCACATTTAAACCGCTGTGATTGCACAGCGGCATGCAAACACTGAGAAGAAGATTTTGACTACAAACACTAAGTCTACAGTTGCACCATCAGCAATAGCGCTATTACCGTTATTGTTGTTTTTGCTACTGTTTGTTGGTGCCGGGCTGTATTTTCAAGCCAATGGCGTAGCGATGGCGTTTTACCAGTTGCCAAGCCCGGTAGCCATTTTGCCAGCAATTGTATTGGCCGTGCTGCTGTCTAAGCAGCAATTAAATCAGACGCTGGATACCTTTATGGCCGGGATTGGCCACAGCAATATTATTGCTATGTGTCTGATTTATCTGCTGGCAGGCGCCTTTGCCTCGGTTGCCAAGGCTACGGGGGTGTGGATGCCACGGTGGCGCTGGGGCTACAGTTTATTCCGTCACAACTGCTGCTACCGGGCTTTTTGTGATTGCCGCCTTTATTGCTACCGCGATGGGCACCTCCATGGGCACTATTGCCGCAGTGGCACCGATAGCGCTGGGCATTGCCGAAGAAGCTAATATTGACCTGACACTGATGGCCGGAGCGGTAATGTCCGGCGCTTTCTTTGGTGACAATCTATCGATTATTTCCGATACCACTATTGCAGCTACCCGCACCCAAGGGTGCTATATGCGCGATAAATTCCGTGAAAACCTGATCTTCGCCATTCCCTCCGCCATCATCACGTTAGTGCTGTTTACCTTGGCCTCAAAAGGCAATGCCACGGTTCCTATGCAGCAAATAGATGTGATAAAAGTGCTGCCTTATATCAGTATTCTGCTGCTAGCCGTGGCGGGCGTGAATGTGTTCGTGGTGTTGGTATTAGGGATACTGTTTGCGGGCGGAGTCGGCATCTACAGCAGCGATTATAGCCTGGTGACGTTCAGCAATGATATCTACCAAGGTTTTGGCAATATGCAGGAGATCTTTGTACTGTCGATGTTAGTCGGTGGGCTGGCGGCGCTGATGCAGCAGCAAGGTGGGCTGGCGTTTATCAATCAACGCATTGAAGGTTTAATCCGCCGTTTTTCTCGCCATCGTGGTGACAACTCCAGCCGCGCGGCTGAGCTGGGGATGGCCGGAATGGTAGCCTTCACCAACACTTGTGTTGCCAACAATACTGTGTCGATCGTGATCAACGGTGATATTGCCCGCGAGCTAGCGCAGCAAAACGCTGTCAGTGCCAAACGAGCGGCCAGTGTGCTGGATATTTTTGCCTGCATTATTCAGGGGTTAATCCCTTATGGGGCGCAAGCCTTGTTAATCGCCTCGAATTTCAAGATATCACCACTACAGGCGGTCGCCGATGTTTGGTATTGCATGGTGCTAGCGCTGGTTTCCATTGTCATCATCATGCTGCGCCCCCGCAGTAATTAACCTGCTATCGGCGCCATAAAAAAACCCGCAAATGCGGGCTTTTTTATCATTAACAAGCAGTTATCAGCGGTTAACTTGTGGATCCAGCTCACCAGTCTGATAACGCTTGTACATCGCCTGCAATGACAGCGGCTTGATCTTAGAGCCCATACCCGCACAGCCAAACGCTTCATAGCGTTCCACACAGATTTCCGCCATAGCTTCCATAGAAGCTTTAAGGAATTTGCGTGGGTCGAACTCCCGCGGATTTTCCGCTAGGAATTTACGCACGGCACCAGTTGATGCCAAGCGCAGGTCAGTATCGATATTCACTTTGCGCACGCCGTGCTTGATGCCTTCTACAATCTCTTCGACTGGAACACCGTAAGTTTCTGGCATGTCACCACCGTACTGGTTGATGATCTGCAACCATTTCTGCGGTACGGATGAAGAGCCGTGCATCACCAAATGGGTGTTAGGAATACGGGCATGGATCTCTTTGATGCGGTCGATACGCAGAACATCGCCAGTAGGTTTACGGCTGAATTTGTAAGCGCCGTGGCTGGTGCCGATGGCAATCGCCAAGGCATCCACATGGGTATCGGCCACAAACCGAGCCGCTTCATCTGGGCTGGTCAGCATCTGATCATGGCTCAGGGTACCTTCAGCGCCAATGCCGTCTTCTTCACCGGCAGTACCGGTTTCCAGACTGCCAAGACAACCGATTTCACCTTCCACTGACACCCCACAAGCGTGGGCAAAGGCAACCGTTGTGCGGGTCACATGCACGTTGTAATCATAAGTGGCTGGGGTTTTCCCATCAGACATCAGTGAACCGTCCATCATCACAGAAGACATGCCCAACTGGATAGAACGCTGACATACGTCTGGGTGAGTGCCGTGATCCTGATGGATACACACTGGGATATCGGGGTACTGTTCCAGTGCGGCAGTCATCAGATATTTCAGGAATTGTGGGCGGGCATATTTACGAGCACCGGCAGAAGCCTGCACGATGACCGGACTGTCAGTGGCTTCCGCCGCCTGCATAATAGCGCGCATCTGTTCCAGGTTATTCACGTTAAACGCTGGTACGCCATAGCTGTGTTCAGCGGCGTGATCCAGCAACTGGCGCAGGGAAATTAAGGCCATAATCTGTTATCTCCATTCTTGGGCAATACGCTTGCCCGGGTCCGATTGTCTATAAGCTGTATGATAGCGCTGCCGGTCATGGCCGACAGCTTATGATGTGTTTTTATTTCAGTTGCCACGGGCCTGTAACATCGCCACAGCTGGCAGTTCTTTCCCTTCGAGGAATTCCAAGAAGGCACCTCCACCGGTTGAAATATAGGAAACCTTGTCAGCAATCTGGTATTTGTCCACTGCCGCCAGGGTATCGCCCCCCAGCAATAGAAAAGGCTGGAGATGCGGCAATTGCCGCCGCAATGCGTTGAGTACCAGCACCGAACTGGTCAAATTCAAATACGCCTACCGGGCCGTTCCATACTATGGTGCCCGCTTGCATGATGATCTCGGCCAATGCTTCAGCACTGTCGGGGCCGATATCAAAAATCATGTCATCATCGGCAACATCAGCCACATCCTTTAACGTGGCAACCGCATCGGCGCTGAATTCCTTGCCTACCACCACATCGGTTGGCACGGGAATATCGCCACCACGACGCTGCGCATTGGCGACCAACCGTTTCGCTTCATCAAGCAAGTCAGCTTCGTACAGTGACTTACCGACATTATGACCCGCCGCCGCGATAAAGGTATTGGCAATGCCGCCACCCACCACTAACTGATCAACGATCTTGGACAGGCTTTCCAGCACCGTCAGCTTGGTGGACACTTTGGAGCCACCGACAATAGCAACCAACGGCCGTTTCGGGTTATCCATCGCCTTAGCCAGCGCTTCCAATTCGGCCGCGAGCAGTGGGCCAGCACAGGCCACTGGCGCAAACATACCGACACCGTGGGTGGATGCCTGGGCGCGATGAGCAGTACCGAATGCATCCATCACATAAACATCACAAAGCGCCGCCATTTTCTTCGACAGCGTTTCATCGTTTTTCTTTTCACCTTTGTTGAAGCGGACGTTTTCAAACACCAGCACTTCGCCCACTGCGACCTCAACACCGTCTAGGTAATCGGTGACTAATCGCACCGGACAAGCCAGCGCTTTAGCCAGATAATCCACTACTGGTTGCAGCGAAAATTCTGCGTTGTATTCGCCTTCTGTTGGCCGTCCAAGATGAGACATCACCATCACTGCCGCACCTTTTTCCAGTGCCAGTTTGATAGTGGGCAAAGAGGCACGCAAACGTGCATCACTGGTGACCACCCCATCGGCAACCGGCACGTTAAGATCTTCACGGATAAGCACACGCTTTCCCTGCAGATCCAGATCTGACATTTTGATAATCGCCATGTTCATGCTTCCTATACTAACTAAAAATTTGCGCTTGTCTTGGTAGCGGTCAAGCACTACCCCAAAAGTTATGCCTCTGGCGGAAACATCGCCAGCGCGGTATCCAGCATCCGATTAGCAAAACCCCATTCGTTATCACACCAGAGTAGCAGCTTGATCAGGTGACCATCACTGACTCGGGTTTGCGTACCGTCTACCACGCTGGAACGCGGATCATGATTAAAGTCGCATGATACCAAAGGCTCATCGGTAAAGCCCAGAATGCCTTCAAGACGGCCACGGGTGGCATCGAGCAATACTTGGTTAACGGTGGCAATATTCACTCGTTTATCCACGGTCAACGACACATCAATCGCCGTGACGTTAACGGTTGGCACCCGCACTGAGATAGCTTCAAACTTGTCTTTCATCTGCGGCAAAATACGTTCAATCCCACGCGCTAACTTGGTATCGACCGGAATAATCGACTGACTGGCCGCACGGGTACGCCGCAAGTCATCGTGATAGGCATCAATCACTTGCTGATCGTTCATGGAGGCGTGAATGGTGGTAATCGCGCCGCTGCGAATGCCAAAGTGACGATCCAATTCCGAGATCACCGGGATCACACAGTTAGTGGTACATGAAGCGTTGGACACCACGGTATGTTCTGGAGTCAACAGTTCATCGTTCACGCCATAAACAATAGTGGCATCCACATCCGCTGACGCCGGGTGACTTATCAGTACCTTGCGCGCCCCCGCCAACAAATGCGTGGCACAGGCGGCGCGGTCATGCAGTGCGCCAGTACATTCCAGCACCAGATCCACATCCAGCGCCTGCCAGGGCAATTGGCTAGCATCCGCTTGGTGTAATAGGGTAATTGCGTCATTCCCCACCAGCATCTGCTCCTGTTCCAAGCTGGCACGGAGCGAGAAGCGACCATGAGTGGTGTCATAGTTCGTCAGGTGTACCATGGCTTCGGGTTTTGCCAACTCGTTAATCGCTACAATCTGCAACTGTTGGCGCTTGCCGGATTCATACAAGGCCCGTAACACGGAGCGGCCAATGCGGCCATAACCATTGATAGCAACTCTGATCATCTGTAATTCATATCCCTCGGTTTCAGGGCGATAAAACAACGGCCTATCATAAGACAGGCCGTTATGAATGGCGAGTGAAGCAAAACCTCATCAAGCCTTCCGTTCAGTTGTGGTTCATGCCAGCAATGATTTCGCTGTGGCCACCACGTTATCAACGGTAAAGCCGAACTCTGCAAACAACTGACCCGCAGGCGCTGACTCACCAAAGGTGGTCATGCCGACAATCTTGCCGTTAAGACCAACATACTTGTACCAGTAATCGGCAATGCCCGCTTCAACGGCTACACGTTTGCTGACAGCGGCGGGTAATACGGCTTCTTTATAGGCCGCATCCTGTTTGTCGAACACATCAGTGGCAGGCATAGAAACTACTCGCACCTTATGTCCAGCGGCGCTCAGTTCTGCCTGCGCTTTGACCGCCAGTTCCACTTCGGAACCGGTGGCGATAAAGATAAGTTCAGGTGTGCCATCACAATCCACCAGCACATAACCGCCTTTCGCCACATCGGCCAGTTGCACCGCAGTGCGTGGCATCTGCGTCAGATTCTGGCGGGAGAAAATCAGCGAGGTTGGCCCATCCTGACGTTCGATAGCATATTTCCAGGCAATAGCCGATTCCACCTGATCGCATGGCCGCCAAGTGCTCATGTTAGGCATCAGGCGTAATGTGGCCGTTTGCTCAACTGGCTGATGGGTTGGGCCGTCTTCCCCCAGACCAATAGAGTCGTGGGTATACACAAAAATCACCCGCTGTTTCATCAGCGCGGCCATACGTAGAGCATTACGCGCATATTCCATAAACATCAGGAAAGTCGCACCGTAAGGCACAAAGCCACCATGCAGCGCGATACCGTTCATCATCGCCGACATACCGAACTCACGCACCCCGTAGTGCAGATAGTTACCGGACGCATCATCGCGGCTAATAGACTTGGAAGCGGAATACATGGTCAGGTTAGAAGGCGCTAAGTCAGCACTGCCGCCGAGGAATTCTGGCAGTAATTTGCCGAAGGCTTCCAGCGCATTTTGCGACGCCTTACGTGAGGCGATATTGGCAGGATTAGCCTGCAACTGTTCGATATACGCCTGCGCGCCTGCCGCAAAATCGGCTGGCAACTGGCCACTGACACGGCGTTTCAGTTCAGCCGCCAGCTCAGGATATGCCGCAGCGTAGGCTGCAAACTGTTTGTCCCAAGCTGATTCTGCCGCGCTACCTGCCGCTTTGGCATCCCACGCGCTATAAATTTCGGCCGGGATTTCAAACGGCGCATACGGCCAGCCCAAAAATTCCCGAGAAGCTGCCACTTCAGCATCGCCCAGTGGTGAGCCGTGACAGTCATGAGAACCTGATTTGTTAGGTGAACCATAACCGATGATGGTTTTACAGCAGATCAGCGATGGTCGTGGATCGGCTTTAGCCTGCTCGATAGCCGCGTTAATCGCTGCCGCATTATGGCCATCCACCGCCGGGATCACCTGCCAGCCGTAGGCTTCAAACGCTTCGCGGTGTCGTCAGTGAACCAGCCTTCCACATGACCGTCAATTGAAATACCGTTGTCATCCCAGAAGGCAATCAGCTTGCCTAAGCCCAGCGTTCCGGCCAATGAACAAGCTTCGTGCGAGATACCTTCCATCATACAGCCATCACCCATGAACACATAAGTGTGATGATCCACAATCTCGTGGCCTTCTCGGTTGAACTGCGCCGCCAACACTTTTTCGGCAAGCGCCATCCCCACGGCATTGGTGATGCCCTGCCCTAAAGGCCCGGTGGTAGTTTCAACACCTGGCGCATAACCGTATTCAGGATGGCCTGGGGTGCGAGAATGTAACTGGCGAAACTGTTTCAGATCGTCAATGCTCAGATCATAACCAGACAGATGCAGCAGTGAATAAAGCAGCATAGAACCATGGCCGTTGGACAACACAAAACGGTCGCGGTTAGCCCATTGTGGATCAAGCGGATTGTGCCGCAGATGCCCACGCCAGAGGACTTCTGCAATATCAGCCATGCCCATTGGGGCACCTGGGTGACCGGATTTAGCTTTTTGCACTGCATCCATACTTAACACACGAATAGCGTTAGCGAGTTCTTTACGGGAAGACATGCTTTCTCCTGCGTAGTGGGTCTTGAGATTTGTCGGGCGGAAATTGGCGGTTATTTTCCCGCAGTGGGGCGGTTGACGCAAATATATTTCCGGCTTTAGCCGTGTGCTCTGCAACACAAGTTGTGTAGCAACCGCAAGAATTTCTTGCGCCAACCTGAGGGCTTAAGCGCTAGATGTAAAGTTGACAAGACACCTGCTGCGGTTATCGCTATCCATGAATAACTAAAAATTGCTGATATTCATAAAGAAATCCATAATTCCTAACGATAGCGATGGGGCTTACCGCACAAATATCAGCAAAAGGGGTTTTATAAAACCCAAATTAAATTAGAATAGACGTCTAGATGTAGATGCTTCTATACGGATGTAGCAGCAGCTAAAGATTTTTCATTAATCGCGAGATTTTCCAGACTATGGCAAGACACCTGTTTACTTCTGAATCTGTGTCAGAAGGACATCCTGATAAAATCGCCGATCAGATTTCTGATGCGGTGCTCGACGCCATTATCACCCAAGACCCTAAGGCCCGCGTCGCCTGTGAAACCTATGTCAAAACTGGCATGGTGATGGTAGGTGGTGAGATCACCACTTCTGCTTGGGTGGACATTGAAGAACTGACCCGTAACACCGTCCGTGAAATCGGTTATACCAGTTCTGAAATGGGATTTGATGCTAACTCCTGCGCGGTACTCAGCGCTATCGGCAAACAATCTCCTGATATCAATCAAGGGGTTGACCGTAAAGACCCGAAAGAACAGGGTGCCGGTGATCAGGGGTTGATGTTCGGTTATGCCAGTAACGAAACTGATGTGCTGATGCCTGCGCCCATCACTTACGCGCATGCGCTGGTTAAACGTCAGTCACTGGTGCGTAAACAAGGCCTGTTGCCATGGTTACGCCCAGATGCTAAATCTCAGGTCACCTTTGTGTATGACGATGACCAGATTGTTGGGATTGATGCCGTGGTACTGTCGACCCAGCATAGCGATGAAATCAGCCTGAAAGAGTTGCAAGAAGGCGTGATGGAAACCATCATCAAGCCAATATTGCCACAGCAATGGCTGACCAAAAATACCAAATTCTTCATCAACCCAACTGGCCGCTTTGTTATTGGTGGGCCTATGGGTGACTGTGGTTTGACTGGTCGTAAGATTATCGTTGATACCTACGGCGGTATGGCACGTCATGGCGGCGGTGCTTTCTCTGGTAAAGATCCGTCTAAAGTTGACCGTAGCGCAGCTTATGCGGCCCGTTATGTTGCCAAAAACTTAGTGGCGGCAGGATTAGCCGATCGCTGCGAAATCCAGGTTTCATATGCCATTGGTGTAGCTGAACCTACTTCGATCAGCGTGGAAACCTTTGGTACTGGTCGCCTTCCAGAAGAAAAATTGATTGAGCTGGTACGCCGTCACTTTGATCTGCGACCATATGGCTTGACCGAAATGCTGAATCTGGCCCGGCCGATTTACCAAGCGACTGCTGCTTATGGTCATTTTGGCCGTAGCGAATTCCCTTGGGAACAGACCAATAAGGCTGACGCGTTACGCGATGACGCTGGATTGTAAGTCGTTGGCTCTAAAAAAACCGCCAGTTGGCGGTTTTTTTATGCCCGAAGGCTTAGTAACAGTGATCGAAATGAGCACTTTCCATACACATAAAAGCTAACTGTTGGGGTGGCAATGGCGTCACACTCACCGTTTCGGCAGCCTTCACCCATGATTCTTCGGCCACCAGCGCCAACTGGCTGTGGTAATTATTGGTACGCCCACAATCAAAAATGCTATCGAGTGCCAGTACCAGAAAGCGCCGCCCTTCCAACCCCTGCACATTGGCTTCAACTACCCGACATTTCTGTTGCTGTAATGTCAGCAATGACACTAACCAGCGTGCCATATCAAAAGAAGATAATCTCAGTGTTTTGCTGAGCGTAAGCAACGACTCCCGCGTATCTAGTTCCTGAGTTTCCATCGCTTTTTTACTCACTCAATTAACAATACTTTAAGGCTAGCAAATCCTGCGCTATCCGCCTATAACACTGCCCGTCAATCGCGTAATTTTCTGGCAAGAGGTTTGAGCTTATTTCGGCATCGACCCTCACCGCTTGTTCATCATCTGGCTATCACGACTGACGCGCCGCTAGTGAGGTGAACCGGACAATATCCCCTTTGCCACACACTGTTGTTGCATAGACATTGACAATAATCGGAACATCACCTACTCAAAGTTGCAAAATATCTATAACAACTCCACACTTAATGCCAATTGACCTTCACAAAGGATAAGGCCATGCTGCCTGAATCGGTTAAACCTGGAATAAGTTTACTGGAAAATGACAATCATGGCCTGAACCTGGTGCGGTGGATGCATCAATGTGAGCTGATGAAACACTATTATCAGGCTGACAAGGTGTTTGTACTGCAAAAAACCGATACTGGTTATGAAGTGATTGTCAGTGCCGCCGACAACAGCATGCAGTTTGCCCCAGGCAAAACCTTTGATGCTGAAGCCACCTTACTGCAACGCATGGTCTACAGCACTCCTGACGGGCTGAATCTGGATCTGACGCAAGGCACCTCAGATGAGTATCCAGACGAGTTTCGCAGTGTGCTGTGTATTCTCTCGCGTCCCGTGCATTGGCCGGATGGTTCGGTCTTTGGTTGTTTGTGTGTACTCAATGCTCATGCCAATGAAAACCAGCATGTCAGTCCATTGATGTTAGAACCCTTCCAGATCTTGTTGCAGCAAGATCTGACATTACTGTGCCAAAACTACCGGATTGAAGCGCTATCCATGCGGGATGCCAACACCGGCATGCTCAACCATTACGGTTTTATCATGATGGCGCCGCGGCAACTCAATCTCGGCCGTCGTTTTGGTGCGCACTGTGGGGTAATTTTCTTTGAACTTGAGCCGACGGGTGACTTTGATGATGAAATGTTAAAACGTTGCCACCAAGAGTTAGCCAATCTGCTATTAACCACCCTCAGAGCCGCCGATATTGCGGCCCATTATGACAACACCAAATTTGTGTTGTTGGTATTTGTGGATCTGGAACGGGATCTGGAACATATCGTACGCCGGGTGGAACGAATCTTTGGCCAATCGCCACTGCCAATGTCACTGGATTACAGTTATCGTTTTTTCACACCCGATTCGACCGCTAAACTGGTAGCCATGGTGGATGAAGCCAAATCAGGCTTGCGGTCATCCCTGCCCAAACGCGACGATTAACATGTATAGGGCGATGTTTACCTTTGGCTAACATCGCCCGATGAAACATAACCTTTGTGCCGAGAGTTATCGGTAGTCCTTCATTTACGCCGCGAAACTCGTCAAACTGTCTCGCCTGA
The DNA here is from genome assembly GCF_018394335.1 of Shewanella dokdonensis. Taxonomy (NCBI): domain Bacteria; kingdom Pseudomonadati; phylum Pseudomonadota; class Gammaproteobacteria; order Alteromonadales; family Shewanellaceae; genus Shewanella; species Shewanella dokdonensis. The sequence continues at coordinate 1,071,202 of NZ_CP074572.1, forward strand.
CACTCTGACTACATCCTTTAATGCTGAAAAAACCTTGTTAGCACTGGCGCTAATCTCCCTCGGTGCCTGTCAATCAATGACGGCGATACCCGTTACCACTAACGCCTTGTTGGGTCGTTGGCATATTACACAGCTCCGCGGCCAATCGGTGGCTGATTTTAGCCCGGCACAATTGACCTTTGCCGTCGATGGAAAGCTCAGTGGCAATAACAGCTGCAACAACTTCGTTGGCAGTTATGTGCTGAACGGCAAGCAACTGCTAATCAAACCCGTGGCTAGCACCATGAAAGCCTGCGTTGATGTACTGATGCAACAAGAGCAGCAGATCATGCAGTTGCTGCCACAGGTGACAACAGCCATCACTGAAAACGGTACGCTGCAACTTGTCGACCCGAGTGGCATGGTGCTGATCACCTTGAGCCGCCACTAAGCGGCTGCAAGTTTATTGTTCAGTCGGTGCGTTGTTCTGCTGCTGCGTTTTGCTCTGCAATCCGCACACTTTGCTGTAGATCGGCATTGTAATGCTCCAGATCCAACTCATCTTCAGATTTAGCAATTACCGTGGTTGCCACCAAGTCGCCAGCCACATTCACAACAGTTCGCGCCATATCGAGAATTCGGTCAATACCGGCAATCAGTGCCACCCCTTCTAAGGGTAAACCGACAGAATTTAGCACCAGTGTCAGCATCACTAAACCCGCTCCCGGAACCCCAGCCGTACCGATAGACGCTAAGGTTGCGGTCAACACAATGGTGGCATAGTCAACCCAAGTGAGATCGACTCCAAATGCCTGCGCCACAAACAGAGCGGTCACCCCTTGATACAGCGCCGTACCATCCATATTGATGGTCGCCCCCAGCGGTAACACAAAGCTGGAAATCTTTTTATTAACCCCGAGATATTCGCTGGCACACTTCATACTGGCGGGCAAGGTTCCGGCAGAACTGGAGGTGGTAAAAGCCACCGCCAGGGCGTTGCTGACCCCTTGAAGAACTGTAGCGGATTGAGGCGGGCAAACACACTCAGCACCACGCTGTAAAACCCCAGTACGTGCAATATGCAGCCCAGATATACCGCCACGATCACTTTCAGCAATGGCAAGAGCATCTGCATGCCATATTTTCCGGAAACCCACGCCATTAACCCAAACACCCCATAAGGTGCCAGTCTCATCACCATGTCGGTCAGCTTATACATGGCTTCGGCTAAGCTCTCAAACACCCGAATGGCCGGTTTGCCGTGCTCGCCAATCAGCACTAAGGCTACCCCGAGTGCCACCGCAAACACGATGACTTGCAGTATTTGCCCATCGGCCAGTGCCGCCACCGGGTTGGTTGGCACTATGTTGATCAGGGTTTCCATAATCGAAGGAACGGGTTTACTGTCAGCCGCAACTGCATGTGCGGCTAATGGCAAACCCGCGCCAGGCGCCATCAAAGCGCCAACCAACAACCCTAACGAGATGGCAATCGAGGTGGTGGCTAAATAGAAGGCAAATGATTTAAAGCCAATGCGCCCCATCTTGCTGGTATCCTGCATGGAGGTCACACCGACGATCAGCGAGCAGAATACCAAGGGCACAATCAGCATTTTAATGGTGTTCACAAACAGAGTGCCGATAGGTTTGAGGTAGTCAGCGCGTTCACCCAACAACTGACCGACAACAATACCCAGTGACATTCCTGCCAGAATTTGCAGCCACAATGGCAGACGCTGCCAACGGCGCCAGAGTGCTCTGGTCAGCGAAGGCTTATGATTAGACATGTTATTTTTACCTTAGGGAAAGAGGATGTTCTCTGCTGGCCGGAAACAGCCATGATGCGCAGCCTAGCATAACGCACCGCTGAATGGATGATCTATGTCAACGGCTGTAGATTAATGCAGCACAGACAGTTGGTGGTTAGCCCAACTGTCTGTTATCTCTGTGGCGAATCGGCTATTGCTGGCCCTGTAACCGTAGCAATTGGCTACCATGCGCGGCAACGGTAAATGTGAGTTGGGGCTGAAGGATAACCTCCTGCTGTTGCCATAAGTCACGTCCGCTTTGCCAAGCACTCAAGCCACTGTCGGCAACGGTTAACGTCATGGTTTTGCTCTGAGCACCGCGATTGAATAACGCCACAGCAACACTGCCATCCGCTAGTGGCTTGCGCCAGATTTCGCTATCGCCGTCTTTACGCACTGACTGCCCCTGAGCACCCAGCACATCTTGATCGATAGCGATCACCTCGGGATTCTCCAGTAATGCCACCGTTGCCGCAGACATGTGTCGCACATCATGCCCCATGAGCAATGGCGCGGCAGACATCGCCCATAAGGTCATATAAGTCTGATATTCATCATGGGTCATACCACCGTTACCAACTTCCAGCATATCCGGGTCATTCCAACCGCCCGCTCCGGCATGTTGTGGCTTACCATTAAGCTCAAAACCAAGACGCGCCATGACCTCATACTCATCAGTAATATCGCCAGTAGTGCGCCATAAGTGGCCGCCGACACTGCGCCCCCAACTGCCAACATCGGCGCGGCCATACTCACAGAGGCTGTAGACAATAGCACGGCCAGTGGCCCGCAAAGCCTGACCCATCTCCTGATAACTGGCCCGGATCTGGGCTCCGGTCTGATAAAAGGCTTCACCAGAACACAAATCGTACTTCAGATAGTCAATTCCCCAGCTCGCATAGGTTTGCGCATCCTGAGCCACATGCCCGTAACTGCCTTCGTAGCCAGCACAGGTTTTCGGCCCCGGCGAACTGTAGATCCCCAGCTTTAAGCCTTTGCTGTGCACATAATCGGCCAAGGCTTTCATGTCTGGGAAGCGCTCGTTGGCCTGAATCGAGCCATCGGCTGCCCGGGTGCCCTGCCAGCCATCATCAATATTGACATACACATAGCCCGCATCGCGTAGGCCAGAACTCACCATTGCATCCGCAATTTCGCGCACGGTTTTATCGTCAATATGCTCAGCAAACTTATTCCAGCTACTCCAGCCCATAGGCGGCGTCAATGCCAGCCCATCTGGCGGCAGCTCGGCATATTCCGGCAGGGATGTCAGAGTGAAGTGTCGCGCCTCGACATCCGCCGCAGTGCCGCGCACCGCATCATGATCCAGTTTGCCATACCAGACCTCGCCGTTAACATGTAGCTTGCCCTGTAACAACCGTGCCCGCCAAGTGGTCGCGGGAACCCTAGCATTGCCGTTGAAAATCTCAAACGTCGCACTATCACCGGTGATTTTTAGTTGCTTCATCGGCATAGGCCCGTACCAACGGGTTGTCATTGTGCCCTGATAACCCTTGCCACTGGCATAGATCTCTATCATGCGCACACCGGGAAAATCTGGAACTGTGTCATCAAACAACCATACGCCCACTAACGGCGGAGTTTTCGGTTGAGCATCACCACAACTGCCCAGCAACAACAGCGGCAGCAAGCATAACAGTGCGCTAGCTTGCTTCCATTGAAATACTGACATTGAATGTTCCTTATCTTTAATTTTTGTATACAATATACAAATAATTTACACTGCGCAAAAAATTTCCACCTAACGGTTATCGTCAGATACACAGGTTGTAGATAAAGCGACTTTACGGCAAAGAGGTTAACACGCGCCCCCAAGTAACTGCGTACATGGGGAGCAAGAGATTACAGAGTTTTAAGCGTCAAAGCGTATTTCATCGACCAGATCAAAACGGATAGGATGCAGTGCCGCTGGCGGTTCATCGCGCTCAACGATGTAGTCCCAGTAGTCATTATCGAAACGGTGAAAAAATCCTTCTTCTTGTACTGAACAACGGTTGGCATACAACCACCATAGCGGCCCCCATAAGCCAAGCGTTAGCATGGTCAGCACAAAATGCAGCAAATGGATCAGAATGCGATTTTTGCTGCGGCGTACAACCGATGGGTCAGATGATAAATGTGCCATGATATTGCTCCGATCTGCACGAGACGACATTACCCGAGACCGGGATTGTTCAAAAAACAGCTTCATTATATTCAGCACTAGACTTTAGTCTAATAAATTTTCTGACTAAGCAGCTACGCTGGCAAAGCCATTTGCACCGGTTTGGGTGCACTGATAGATTGTGCAACCACCCTAATAACAATCTGATGAGAGAACCTATGCATATCCGCAAGGGCCGTAGCGAAGATATTGCGGCACTGGTCGCCTTTAACCAGGCAATGGCTGAAGAAACTGAAGGCCTGTTACTTGATGAGGCAATACTCACTCGCGGCGTCACCACCATGATTGAGGAACCCCAACGTGGTTTTTATCTGGTGGCGGAACAGCAGGGGCAAATTGTGGCATCGCTGATGGTGACATTCGAGTGGAGTGACTGGCGTGCCGCCAACTATTACTGGATCCAAAGCGTCTATGTTACACCCGCCTGTCGGCGTCAGGGCCTCTATCGGCAACTGTATCAAACCGTGAAACAGTTGGCCGCCGCAGAGGAGGCGCCGCCAGTTTTCGCCTCTATGTAGAACACGATAATCTACGGGCACAGCAGACCTACCATGCGCTAGGCATGGAACAGAGTCATTATCTAATGTTTGAAGAAGTCGTAAAGCCAGAGTTATGAAATCGGTTATTCGTATAGTGGTTGGGTCTACCAACCCGGTAAAAATCAATGCCGCCAAAAGTGCTGTGGCAACACTGCATCCTGCTGCTGAAATCATTTGTGACGGAATAAAAGCCCCTTCAGGTGTCGCTGACCAGCCGATGACTGACGCAGCTACCCGCCAAGGCGCCCTCAATCGCGTCAACTGGTGTCGGCAACATGCCCAAGCTGATTATTACCTGGCGATGGAAGGCGGTGTCGACTTAGTTGCGGCGCAGGCGTATACCTATGCTTGGGTAGTTATCGCTGACAACCACCACATTTGCCTCAATCGCAGTGCCCATCTTCCCTTGCCCGCCAAGGTTTATCAGGCGCTCGAACAGGGGCAGGAACTGGGGGATGTCATGGATCGCATGTTCAATACCGTCAACGTTAAGCCAGGCAGGTGGTGCTATCGGCTTACTTACGCAAGGCCATGCCAGCCGCGAAAGTACCTATACCGCGGCGCTGGTAATGGCAGCAGCGCCGTTACGTTTTCCCGAACTTTACTGACTTATGGGCTAAGAGAACTGCAAATAATGACCAACACGATTTTCCGACCGCTGACCACCGCTGACAATGCCACTATTGCCGCCATCATCCGTGAAGTGTCAGCCGAATACGGGCTAACCGCAGACAAAGGCTACAGTGTAGCCGACCCAACACTGGATAACTTGGCGGCCATTTATAGCCAGCCAGGATACGGTTACTGGTTACTGGAGATTGAAGGCGTGGTGGTCGGGGGCGCAGGCATAGGTAAAGTGACAGGTCAGCCACAGATCTGCGAACTACAGAAGATGTACTTTCTAGCCAGATCTCGAGGGCTGGGGCTAGGTAAACAACTGGCACAATACTGTATCGCCCAAGCCAAAGCGGCTGGCTATCAGCAAATGTATCTGGAAACCACAGCGCTGCTGCCGGAAGCACTACGGTTGTACCACAAACTCGGCTTTAAACCATTGGCATCCGCGCTGGGTAATACCGGCCATGATGCCTGTGAAATCCCCATGCTGCTGGACATTTGAATAAAAATCAGCCAACACGGCAAGATAGGCTGTCCAGCCAGCGAAAAACTTGCTAGTTTGCAAGTAAACAGGAACGAAGGGAGCAGTCAATGGAGTATTTGCGTATTCCCAATTCCAACCTGGAAGTCAGTAAGCTGTGCTTAGGAACCATGACCTGGGGCCAGCAGAACACTCAGGCGGAAGCCTTTTCCCAACTGGATCTGGCCATCGGTGAAGGTATCAATTTTATTGATACCGCAGAAATGTACCCTGTGCCGCCGATGCCGGAAACTCAGGGAGAAACCGAACGCATTATCGGTAATTATCTCAAATCCCGTGGCAACCGCGACAAGTTAGTGATTGCCACTAAAATTGCCGCACCCGGTGGTCGAAGTGACTATATTCGGCAAAACATGGCCTTGGACTGGGACAATATCCATGCTGCGGTTGATTGTTCGCTGCAACGTCTTGGTATCGATACCATAGATCTGTTTCAGATCCACTGGCCACACCGCAATACCAACTTCTTTGGTGAACTCTATTACCAGCAGCAACCGAAGGAGTCACAGACGCCGATACTGAAAACACTGGAAGCCTTGGCGGAAGTGATCCGGTTGGGCAAAGTTCGCTACATTGGCGTTTCTAACGAAACCCCCTGGGGGCTGATGAAGTATCTGCAACTGGCAGATAAACACGGCATGCCGCGCATTATTACCGTGCAGAACCCCTACAACCTGCTGAACCGCAGTTTTGAGATTGGCATGAGTGAAATCAGCCATCGGGAACAGTTGCCATTACTGGCATACTCGCCACTGGCGTTTGGTACGCTCAGCGGTAAATATCTCGATAACCAATGGCCCGAGGGCGCACGACTGACATTGTTCAAACGTTTTTCCCGTTACACCAGCAGCGAACAAGCACTCAAAGCCACTGAAGCTTATGTCACACTGGCGCGAAAGCTAGGATTGAGCCCGGCGCAGATGGCGCTAGCTTGGGTAAATTCACGGCCATTTGTGGGTGCCAATATCATTGGCGCGACAACAACTCAGCAGTTGCAGGAGAATATCGACAGCCAACAACTGACGTTGTCAGCAACCGCATTGGCTGAACTGGAAGCGCTCAGTTTGCAATATCGTATTCCCTGCCCTTAGCCACAACAGAGCAACAAACTTGCATTAGGCGCACAAATCTTTGAAGATCTGTGCGCCTTTTGATTTTAGATAAACCACCCAATGAGCAGCTCCATAATCCGTCAGCAGTTTCCGCTATTGCAGCAAATGATGGGCAGCTATCCGCTGTGCTATCTCGATAATGCGGCCACCAGCCAAAAACCTGAGCGGGTGATCCAAGCGATGGATGACTATTATCGCCGCAACAATGCCAATGTTCACCGTGGCAGTTATCAGTTGTCAGCCGCCGCCACTAGCGCCTTTGAGGCGGTACGTCTTAAAGTGCAGCAATTTATTCATGCGCCACAACCACAAGAGGTGATTTTTACCCATGGCACCACCGAAGCGCTGAACCTATTAGCGTATGGGCTTGGTAAACAGTTGCAGCCCGGTGACCGTATCTTGGTGGATAGTACCGCCCATCATGCCAACCTAGTGCCATGGCAACAGTTGGCTCAACGGTGTGGTGCCGAGATCATTGCCATTCCGCTCACCCACGAGTTGCGACTGGATCATCAAGCCCTAAAGGTGTTATTGCAACAGCCCACCAAACTGGTTGCGTTAAGTCATGTTTCTAACGTGCTTGGCAGCGTCAACGATATTCCAACCTTGGCCCAGGAAATCCGTGCGGCTGGTGCTATCTGCGTTGTAGACGGCGCGCAAGCCATTGGACATTTACCGGTAGATGTGCAGCTGCTCGGCTGTGATTTTTACGCGTTTTCAGGCCATAAAATGTATGGCCCGACTGGGGTTGGCGTGCTGTGGGGGCGCCAGTCACGATTAGAAACCCTGGAGCCTATGCTGACCGGCGGCGAAATGATCAAAAGCGTAAGTTTTGCTCATACCGAGTTTGGCGAGCTGCCCTTCCGTCTGGAGGCCGGCACGCCACCGATTGCTGAAGTAATAGGGCTAGGCGCGGCCATTGATTTTCTTAACAGCCTTGAGCGTGACCAAGTACAACAACAGGAACAACAGTTACTGTTGCAGTTGCAGCAACAACTCGCAGCATTACCAGGGATCACCCTTTATGGTGCCCATGCAGACAACAGTGGTGCACTAGCCTTTAATCTTGCGGGCGAACATCATCAGGACGTAGGGATATTGCTCGACCAACAAGGCGTAGCCATCCGCTGTGGTCATCACTGCGCTATGCCGTTGATGCAGTTGCTGGGACTCAAAGGTTGCTGTCGCGCATCGCTGGGAGTTTATAACAACGCTGACGATATTGAGCGTTTTATCAAAGCGATGCGAACCACTATCACCATGCTCACAGGCGAGTAACCGAGGAACTGATGCCACAACCTGACGTGCAATTATTTGATAACTGCCAACAACAACAGCCATTGTTACAACAAGCGGCGGAGGCCATTACCGCCGCGACTAACTGGCAGGATAAATACCGCTTACTGATGCAAGCAGGCAAGCTGTTACCCCAACTGCCACCACAATGGCAGCAACAAACCGCACGAGTCAGCGGCTGCGAAAGTGCCGTGTGGTTGTATCATCTGCAACAACAACAGCGGCATCTATACCTGGCCGATAGTGATGCCAGAATTGTCCGAGGGTTAATTGCCCTGTTGCTCGCCGCTGTCAATAACGCTACCTCGGCAGAACTGGCCGCTTTTTCAGCGGAAGCATATTTCGCCCGCTTAGGACTGGCAGGACAACTCAGTCCTTCACGCAGCAACGGCTTGTATGCCATTGCCAACACTATGAAAAATCTCTCCAAATAGATTTCGCAAAAATTCAGCTCAAATTTACAGCAAACGATATTTTGGCTATCACACTTAGGCAAAATTTGTGGCATCATACGCAGCGTTGCAGGGCGGGGGCGGTTATCCTCACGCTGTGACCTCAGGAATGTCGGAGCGGAGCGTAGCTCAGCCTGGTAGAGCACTGTCTTCGGGAGGCAGGGGTCGGAGGTTCGAATCCTCTCGCTCCGACCAATTCCACGCATCTCAAATCGCGTTTAATCCATCAATACCATCAACAATCCAGCCAGTAGCATAATGCCACCGATACTATAGGTGATGGGTTTGTGCTGGGTTTTTACCAGTGTTGAGCAGGTTGCTTCACCCAACAGACTCATCAGCAACGAAGCCGCAAGGCCCGGCAACAAAATCGACAGAAGATCGTAAGAACTAAACCCCTGTTGCCAACCAACAAACCCCAGATTGGCGTGGCCATAGGCGTAACCGTGAGAAAATGCCAGCATACCGACCAAGGCAGCGGCTACGTGAGTCGATAACCTGACATTGCCAGCAATCAACATACCCACCACAAACACTGACAGCAAAATACTGGCTTTAGCAATAATCAGCACGACAGATGACGGGGCAACCATAGCCCCCAGAGCCAACAGTAGCACATAGGTTAACGGCAAGGCCCATAAGGCTCGGCCACCAAGTTGTACTGACCAGATACCAACCCCCATAGTGACCAGTATCCCGGCGGCCAACGCTAACCGAGGTAACTTCAATAAGGGGTGGAATATTCACCAGAAATGCTAATCGACACCAGAATTAGGGCAACAATCCCCAGCAGTATGACAACACTGTGTTCAAACATAGCTTTAGCCATGTCAGCCTCCCACTTGTCCGCTTTATCAGTTTTAGCTTAAGCGGCGAGGCTAAACGCTTGTTTGATTAGCTTCAAAAAAACGTTAAAAAATGTAACTTTTTATGACAAATGTGGCGTTCATAACTTGTTATTACCAACGACCAACATCTCACATTTTAAGCAGTCAAATACCAGCTTCAGGGTGTCATTACCCACTTCCAACTGCATCGGCTCGGCTTTCAGTTCTGGATGTTCTTTGGGACACATGTTGAAGCTGTAACGCAGGCAATGCTTGGTGATCATCAGTGGAGTATCTTCAAGCAACTGATTTTGCTCATAAGAAGGTTCTATCTTAATCACGCCATGCTGCTCATAGAACGCTTTGGCGCTGGCGTTGTTCACATTGCCCAGATAGCTGAGGAATTTTTGCGGGAATACGGCATTGGGATCCCGTGGCCAAGGTTGTGGCCGCTGGTAATTCTCTTCGCGTACTTGCTCTAAGGCTGCCACCGCATCTCGACGTAAACCATTTAACAGTGCGGCAGGAACAAACCAAACTTCAGCGGTAGTGCTCTCCACTTTGCGGGCTCGATAGCGCGTCCCCCCAACTTGGCTAGGCTGTTGTACAGGTGCTGTTGCGCTTTTTGCGGATCATTGGCGACTTGCCGTTCACAACTCACCGTGACTTCGGCCCGATGGCCATAGCTGTCGCTGATAGCCAGCCCGAGCCCATCTTCGCTATCAAACAGCTGCAAATCAGCATCCAATAACCGTTTGGCTGACTCCTTACTGAGCAGACTCTCAAAATCATGATCAAGATTACGAAACAGCTCAACGCCTAAGCGTAAATCGCTTGGCACTGTACCGGCCAACCAAATACGGTTACCCTCAACACGATTCACCCTAATGCCATTGAGTTTGGCATCTGAATGCAGCGCTTTGGCAAAATCAATGGTGAAATAACACAAACCATCACCATTATGCAGCGCCCCAGCCTCAGCACCATCAACATTGATCTCCAGCCAATCCTTGCCGAGACGGCTAACCCGCCCCGCGCTCTGCCCCAAATACTTAGGTGTGCGAAAATCATTGAGGCCGCCATGCCGCTGATTAACAAAGTAATCCGTTTTGCCGCGGTTAAAACTTTTGTCAGGATTGGGAATAAAGGTGTATTCACAACGGCCATGTGATGCGGGTTGTAACGCTGGCAACTGCGCCATAATGGCATCCAATTGCTGGCGGTAATGTGCGGTGACATTTTTCACATAACTCAGGTCTTTTAGCCGTCCTTCGATTTTGAAGGAACGGATCCCCGCTTGAATTAATGCTTGCAGATTGTCGGTCTGGTTGTTGTCTTTCAACGACAGCAAATGCTGGTTTTCCGCCAGCACCTCACCATCACGGGTTTTCAGATTACACGGTAGCCGACACATCTGAGAACATTCACCGCGATTAGCACTGCGTTTGCTATAAGCATGGCTCAGATTACACAGCCCAGAGTAACTGACGCAAAGCGCCCCATGAATAAAAAATTCCAAGCGGGTCTTAACCTTAGCCGCAATCGCCTGGATCTGTTCCAGACTAAGTTCCCGAGCCAGCACCACTTGTGAAAATCCCACCTGTTCCAGAAATGCCACTTTTTCCGGGGTACGGTTGTCGGTTTGAGTGCTAGCGTGCAAGGCTATGGGCGGTAAATCTAGCTGTAAGATCCCCATATCCTGCACAATCAGCGCATCGGCACCCGCCTGATAGAGTTCACCGATCAGCTTATCTGCCTGTTGTAACTCTTGATCGCTGAGAATGGTATTTAGTGCCACAAAGACTTGCGCACCATAACCGTGAGCATAACGGCACAAACGTTCAATATCCTGCACGCTATTACCCGCAGTAGCACGAGCCCCAAATGCTGGCCCACCGATATATACCGCATCGGCACCATGACCAATAGCGGCAATACCATAATCGGCATTTTTAGCCGGAGCGAGCAATTCAAGCGTGTTATCAGAAGGTAAGGTTAGCGTCGGAGTGTAAATCTGTACCATGGTTCAGAACCTGCTAAACAAGAGGTGGCGGAGTATAACAAAGCCGCTAATAGCTGCACAGCCGCATTTTAGCGCAATTATCCGCGAATGCCCCTTTTATCTAGAACTAGCAGGCAATGATTAGAAACGCCAACTGTAAGCCAGATTCAACAAATCGATACCTGGATTATGCTTACTGATCCCTGCATTAGAGTAGTGCAGATACGTTAATGACAGTGTCTGTTGACGTTTGCCACCAAAGCGAAAGGCCAAGCCAATCCGGTCTTCAAACTGAAAATGTAACCCCACGTCCTTGCCCGCAAAGTAGGTGTTATCCAAAAATGCTACCCCAATGCCACCTTCAAGATAGGTGTCCACCCAACGTCCATAAAACAGCGGATAACGCAAAATTGGGGATGCGGCCACCACAAAATCCGTATCATGTTTATGCTGTTCGCCATAGCGCCAGAAATTGACACTGGTTTCTAACGCCAACTCTAAATCTGGGCTGATGCCGTGTAGCGTATCCAAATAAACCTGATAAGCGAGCTTTATACCGTCAAGTTCCCCTTCGCCGTGAATATAGTTGATAGCGGCACCCTGCCCCACATCAGCGCGGCTTTCGGTAGAGTAGAAGATACTGGATATGAAGAAAAAGAGTGAGAAAGCAATCGTCACCAAGCGCACTTGATATTTCATAGAGCCTCCAGATAATGAACTAATGCCGGTATTTTATTTCTAAAATAAAGAAATAAAATCACATTAAAACGGCAAAACATTACCAATAAATAGAACAATCATTCGTGATAGGGCAGATTGGCGTTATTCTTTTGTAATTCTTATTATTATATTTCCTGCAAACATTGATTATTACCCACTTTTAAAGTGACAGTCTGTTGCAAGGGATAGTGAATGTAATCACGATGTAAGCAGCATCATTCCCTCGCCACACGAGATGACGGAAGAGGATGCGCTTTTAGCTCAATGCCTGTAGGCGTTGATGGGCTGGTAACTGGGAGTTTTGCAATAAAGGGAACAGACTAAACATGCAAATTAGCGATAACAAGGCAGCATTTTTGTTAACATTCTTTGCTAACATTCGGCATGGCTCAAACCTTAGCCACCATCAGGAATTGAACGCTGGTCAGTTATTTTAACGGCCGGCCACCGTCCAGATTCAAACAGCTCCCGGTCATATAACGGCTGTGCAGCAGATAACGCACCGCAGAGACAAATTCCATATCGCCACCGACTTTGGGCAGCAAGGCTTTTGCCAAAGATTTTTCCCGATAGGCCGCATCATCCCACTCATTAAACAACATCATGGCAGGGGCGATGCTATTCACCTTGATGGTAGGCGCCAATTTAGCCGCAAAAGATAGGGTAAGATTTTCCAGTGCCGCTTTGCTGGCAGCATAGGCGATATGTTTGGCACTACCTTTTTGTGCAACATAATCAGTTACATGGATGATATCAGCGCCACCGATTTCGTCACTATCAAGTAAATCTGCCAACGCCAAATTTAGCTGGTAAGGCACGCCAGCATGGATTGCCATCATCTGCTGGAAAACATCGGCCACAGGAACGCCGGCGTCTTCGGCAAGCCAGTCGGAAGCATTATGCACAATGGCGCGCAACCCTTTGCATTCTTGCCGCAACCAGTCAATAAAGGTGGTCAGCGCCTGCGGTTCCAGCAGGTCGATACGATATAAGATTGCGCCATGACTACGTAACTCATCGAGTTCTGGATAGTGGCTGCGATAGGTGCCAATCACCGGCCAACCATCAGCCAATAACGCTTTAGCGGTCGCCAGTCCCAGCCGGCGACCAACACCGGTAATCAGAATCGGTTTCATGATTATTCGCCCCAATATATTCGGGCGTTGATTGTTTCAGTATTTTGGTTCGGCTTCAAGGTTGCCAGTCAATCGCGGCTTCGCCCCATGCCTGCAACTGCTGATTGACCGCCGAAAAATGCTGGCAACCAAAAAAGCCACGATAAGCCGACAAAGGGGACGGATGCGGCCCACTGATGATCCGGTGCTGCGCAGCGGTGATCAACTGGCCTTTTTTAATGGCGTGACCACCCCATAAAACAAAAATGATCGGTTTATGCTGTTGATTCAACAGACTCAAAACGTGATCGGTAAATATTTCCCAGCCAGCCTTAGCGTGAGAATGAGCCTTACCCTGCTCTACCGTTAACACAGTGTTGAGCATCAAGATCCCTTGTTGTGCCCAGCGTTCTAAAAAACCGTCTTGCGGAATGTCAAAGCCATCGATATCACTGGCGAGTTCTTTGTAGATATTTTTCAGCGATGGCGGTAACGGCACCCCAGGCTTGACTGAAAAACATAAACCATGAGCTTGGCCTTGCCCATGATAGGGATCTTGCCCTAACAATACGACCCTGACTTGCGCTAACGGCGTCAGTTCAAAGGCGCGAAAGACATCAGCTTCTGCGGGGAAAATCACCTTGCCGGCATCTCTTTCCTGTGCCAAAAAGCCTGCAGTTTTTGAAAATAGGGCTGCTGCTGTTCCTCTGCAATAAAACTCGGCCAACTATCACTCATGAAATTCCCCAACATGCAAAATCGTCACAGCTTAAAAGCGGATGCTATCTCAAACAAGCAGATTTCCCTTGTGCTGGGAGCCATAGTGCAAAATGCCGCCTTCGCGCTTACAATCGACCACTGAAATTATCGTGAGGAGCCAATATTATGCCGTTGCTGGTATTCGATATGCTTGAGGGGCGTGCGCCTGCAGAAGTACGCAAGATCCTAGATTGCAGTCATCAGGTGGTACTAGAGGTGTTTGCAGCACCAGAACGAGATAGATATCAGATAGTTAATGAACATAAAGACTATCAGATGGTGATTGAGGATACAGGACTGGGCTATCAACGCAGCCACAATGTGATTGTGCTAAGAGTATTTACCAGTCCCCGTAGTCTTGAGCAGAAACATCTGTTTATGCGGCGTCTAAGCGAAGTCTTACAACAACAATGCGCACTTGCACCACAGGATCTGATGATCTCATTTTTTAACAATAGCCGAGATGATTGGAGCTTCGGTGAAGGAGAGGCGCAATACAGTACCGGCAAACTTGGCGCAAAATCTGAGTAAAACGCCACGGCCGCGATATAATCTACCACTGACAAGCCAGATTTTACTTGGCGGTTGAACGGATTTGAGTAAAATCGGTGCCTTAATTATTAGCAAGAGCGAATATACGATGTCACAAGCCAATAACAATGAAACGACTATTTTTCAGCTAGCGGATCAGTTTATCGCCCTCGCCAACGAACTGGCTCAGCAACATGAAGATCTGGGCAAAGTGGGAACGGCATTACGCTTTGCTGCGGCTCGCTTTAACGCTTTTGAAGCGGCGGTTAAATCTGGCGATCTACAAACAGAAAAGAGCAGTGCGCTGGAGTGGTTTACCAATGAGTACCGGGAAATGTTGGATGATAACCTGGAAGATCACATTGCCAACCCACCTGCCAATGCGGCAGCAGATGATAATGGCAATAATGACGTACAGCAGTTTCGTCCTTAAGTCCTACGCCGTTGACGGCACAATGGGCCACCGCCGTGGCCCATTGTTACCGGTCAACAGTCTAAAAACCTTCTAACACTATTTTGCCTCTGGCTTGGTGTGACTCTAACAGTTGATGGGCTTTGAGCAGGTTCGCCGCGTTAATGGCGCCAAAGTGCTCATTCACCGTTGTTTTCAAGCGGCCATCATCAACCAATTTTGCCAGCTCATTGAGGATCTGTTGTTGGCGGCGCATGTCCTCAGTCTGAAACAGCGAGCGGGTGTACATAAACTCCCAGTGCAATGCCAAACTCTTACGTTTCAGCAGTTTCACATCAAAAGCTTCTGGATCATCAATCAATCCCAAATGCCCCTGTGGTAACAGCGACGCGACTATTTGTTCGATGTGCTCGTCGGTATTATTGAGTGACGCAACCCATTGCACACCATCAAACCCGAGGGATGTAAGCTGTGAGCTCAACCCTTGATGATGATCAATCACATGATGCGCCCCCAGAGCAATCAACCATTCTTTAGATTGTGGTCGGCCAGCGGTGGCAATCACGGTGACCTCGGTCAACTGCCGCGCTAACTGCACCAGGATAGAGCCAACACCACCAGCGGCACCTATCACCAACAGGGCCTTACCTTTGCCAGATGCCATAGGTAAGCCTAAGCGATCGAATAGCAGTTCCCAGGCGGTCAATGCTGTCAGCGGTAATGCTGCCGCTTCTGCATTGCTGATTGTGGTTGGTGCCATACCCACAATGCGCTCATCAACCAACTGCAATTCAGCGTTACTGCCTTGGCGCGAAACATCTCCGGCATACCAAACTCGATCACCAGGCTTATAACTGCTGACCAATTCGCCCACCTGCTGTACTGTGCCAACCGCATCCCACCCTAAGACTTTATATTGACCCTGCTCACCCCCAACGCGGCTGCGGATCTTGGTATCGACCGGATTCACTGAAATAGCCTGTACCGCCACCAGTAAGTCATGCCCCTTGGCGATTGGTACTGGCAATTCAATATCCTGTAGCCTGTCGTTAGCGCCAAGCGCATGTGGTTGCTTATATCCCACGGCTTTCATCATCATTCCCTCTGCTATAACGCGTTAATAAAGGTTAGTCATTAGCGGCATTCAGCCTAATGTAACGATCATCAACCCTGGGAAAAACCATTGAAATTTAATAATAGATTCAAATATTATTTGAAAATAAATCTTCACGATCACTGGAGCCATTAAGCCGAAGATGCTGCGCGCGTTACAGGATTTACAAATTTTTGTTGAAACCGCCAGACAAGGCAGTCTGTCTAGCGTTGCCCGCGCCATGAACCTGACACCGGCCGCCACCAGTGCGGCGATAAAGCGGTTGGAGCAACAACTGGGCGCGCCGCTGTTTATACGCTCTACCCGCAGTCTGCGGTTGACCAAAGATGGTGAGCACTATCTGCAATATTGCGAACAGGCGTTGTTACAGTTAGAGCTAGGAGAAAATCTGTTACGTAGTGGTCGAGAGACACTACAAGGGAAACTGCACTTGTCGTTACCATCCGACTTAGGGCGGAATCTGCTCGCGCCATTACTCGACTGCTTCATGGCTACACATCCCCAAGTAGAACTGAAATTACAGATGAGCGATCACTTGACCAACATTTATCGGCAACCCGTCGATTTAGTGATCCGTTATGGTCAACCGCCAGACTCAGCGCTCATTGCCTTGCCATTACGTCCAGACAATGACCGGGTACTGTGTGCCTCACCCGACTACATTGCCCGTTATGGCGCACCTATGCAGCCACAAGAACTTTACCATCACAACTGCCTGTGTTTTATGTTGGCCGATACAGTGCATGATCGCTGGCAATTTACCCGTGCAGAGGAATTTATCAGTATCAATGTTAAGGGCAATCGCATTGCTGATGATGGTGATATGGTGCACCGCTGGGCCATTGCTGGCTGCGGGATCGCCTACAAATCGCGACTGGATATTGCCGCAGACTTAGCCCAAGGGAAGTTAATACAGGTGTGCCCAGACTGGCAGGGAGAAGCGGCGCCACTCAATATGCTCTTACCTGATCGCCGCCAACTGACATCCTTGATAAAAGCGCTGCGCAGCCATTTGCTACAACATCTACCGCCACAAACTGCTTAATCTAACTGCGGTTACAGCGACACGACTACCCGCAATGCCAACAGTAATAAAACGCCACCCGTCAGTTTATCGATCACACTGGCATTATTACGCAGCCTATCGAGAATTTTCGGTTGTGACAGCATAAAGGCAATGAACGTATACCAAAGGCCGTCAACAACGACCGGAGTGAGCACAATCAACCCCTTGCCGGAACTGTATTGTGCGGCCAACACAAATTGACTGAACAGTGCCATAAAAAACAGCATGATTTTGGGGTTCAGTAAAGAAATCGCTAAGCCATCGCGGGCAGCCTCCAACACACTTGATGACTTACCTGCCGCCAATTTCTGCTGCATACCACCTTTGGCTCTCAGGGCTTTAATGCCCAGCCACGCCAGATATAACGCACCGGCAATCGCAATCGCCTTAAACAACATCGGGGAATGCTTCAACACCGCAGCCAATCCCAGCAAGGTGATCAAGGCATAGGTTCCAATCCCGATAGAATGAGCCCAGGCGCATGCAATTCCTTGCGCGCGACCACCACCGAGGGTATGGCGCACAACCATCGCCAAACTGGGGCCTGGAGAAACCGCGCCTAAACAACAGATCGCTAATAATCCCAGCCACATACTCCAACTCATGCTACCACTCCCACCATATTGCTGTTGTCACAGCGCGCTAACCACTGATATCGGCACACTATATACCAGTTATCATAGCCACACACAGGTATTACCTAAAAGCATAAAAAACAGACCAGCAAGCTGGTCTGTCACAAGATAAAAAGTGGCTACGGAGCACAGCACCTGTCGGTTTATACTCCGTGGCAGCCGATTTAGAAGCGATAAGTCACGCGTCCATAATAGAAGCCGCCATTAAAGCCATAGGGAGAAGTGATCGGATACTTAGCCCCAGCAACACCGGCCCAAGGGTTATCATCTGGATAAGTATCAAACAGGTTCTGCGCTCCCACCGATACATTCCAGTCATCATTGATGTCATATCCCAGCTCAGCATCAAAGGTCACGGCACTGCCAACATCGATAGGTAATTCACCGTCAGATCCCAGATGATCTTCCCAGTAAGAACCGTAGTAGTTGAGTCGTACCATGGCACGCAAATCAGCCGTCAATTCCTGGTTATAGGTCAGAGAGCCTTTATGATGGGGCAAAGACTCTTCCAGCGCTTTCACCTTGGAGGCACTGATGTTGTCTGGGTTGTACTTATCCACGGTTGTTTCAGTCCAGTTATAAGCCAGCGAGAAACTGCTGCCATCCAGCCATTCCGGCGTATAGGTAGCAACTAAATCAATACCTTGCGTGGTGGTGTCGAAGTCGTTGGTAAAATAACGTACGGCCGAGAAACTGCTAGCATCCAAAATCCCTTGAGAAATCAGAGCAGCTTTGTCCTCATCCGTGAGTGTCAGTGGTGAAGTTTGGGTAATACGATCCTTCAACTTGATATGGAAATAATCCACGGTCAGGAAGAAGTTATTGGCGTTATACACACCACCAAACGACATGTTAACGGATTTTTCGGGATCCAGCGGTTTGCCACCTTTCTGCACTGAGATAGGGTTAGTTGGCGGCAAAGTAGCCTGATCTTCCAAACCGTTAGGGCCGAATGCTGTGGTTACGTTACGGACGTTATTCTGCCCCACTGTTGGTGCCCGGAACCCGGTACTGGCAGCACCGCGTAGCGAGAAGTGTTCGTTAACGCTCCAAATAGCACTCAGCTTACCATTGGTAGTTGAACCAAAGTCGTCATAATGCTCATAACGTACGGCACCAGTCACCAGCAGATCGTTACTCAGCTCTTTTTCAACATCCAGATAGACGGCGGCGTTACCACGGCTCCAACTACCAGAATCCTCAGGTTTGAACCCAGGGAACCCGTTAGAGCCAATACCAAATCCCTGCGAAGCCAATGGGCCAATCTCAAAGGAGTATGGATCGCCGTTATAAATCTCGAAGGTTTCACGACGATATTCCAAACCGGCCGCTAAGCTCCAAGTATCAAATCCGAGATAGTCGAAATCCAAGTTCAGACCTCGTTCCATCTCCACATACTTACCGGGATCAAATGAGGTTGGCGTATCTGGGCCAAGGGATGCGTTTACGGTGTTCTTGATATAAAAATCTGACTCATTACGGCCATAAGACACAGTAAAGTCATAGCTTATATCGCTATTCATATCGCCTTTAACACCAGCGACCAGCGAGGAGTCGGTGACAATACCACCAAAGCGAGGTGTAAAACCGCCGGGGAACATTTCATTGAACACAAAACAGTTATCCGATGCCATCGCGTCAGCAAGCGTCATTCCACTACAATTACCCGACATGTCACCGGTCAAGTCGCCCACCAAAGGTGTGTCGCCACCATCGTTGCTATACACCCCGGAACGGTTCGCCGGGTTACGGTAAAAGAAACCACCTTCAACATTGCGGCGCGCCCAGTTACCAAACATATAAGCTTTCTGGTGATCATTCAGATCCAATCCAGAGTTAAAGAACAGGGTCAGATCCGATTTAGTTTCTGGCGTGCCCCAAACCTGAGCCGGATCGGGAATATCGGTATTACCCGCTGTCTGCAATGCGGCGGCGTCATCACGCTGTACGCTACGGCTGGTATCATCCTGGGCACGATATTGGAAACTGAAATTAGCAAAACCGTTAGCACTCAATGGCAAGCCAATGTTACCGGCCACCTGCGACAGCGTACCGTCACCTTTATAATACTGGCCGCTGCGGAATTCGAGTTCACCGCCTTCGGCACTGTCTTTCAACTGGAAGTTAATCACCCCGGCAATAGCATCCGAGCCATATTGTGCGGCGGCACCATCACGTAATACTTCGACTTGCTTCAACGCAATAGCGGGGATAACTGAGATATCGGGCCCTTGAGCACCATCAGAAATACCCGCGCCTTGGAAGGCGATAACCGAAGCCCGGTGACGACGTTTGCCGTTAACCAACACCAAGGTGTGATCCGGTGCGAGGCCACGCATGTTTGCGGGACGCACCAAGGTTGCAGCGTCACTGATAGGTTGCGCGTTGACGTTGTATGATGGCACCACTTTGCCCATCAAATCGTTCATGTCAGTGGCACCATTCTTAGTGAACTCTTCATTACCGATAATATCTACCGGTACAGGAGACTCACCAACAGAACGGGGAGCCGCCCGTGAGCCGACGACTGCAATGCGTTCTACACTCTCGCCAGCTTTTTTATCCGCCGCAGGCGCTTCCTCGGCATATACTGGATAACCCAAAGCTATTAGCACTGAGAAACTCAGCGCATTTAATTGCAGTGCACGTTTGGTTGAGTTCTTCATCTTCCATCTTCTCTGTCAATGTTATTGTTTATCTTGTTTTTTCAGGAACGTTCGACAGAATTCGTCCCTATTCCATCTTCCTGAATTTTTAAAATCACATTTAAAAAACAATTTTGCAACATTTATAGAGATGAGTGATTTACTTTCTCCTTATCAACTAATAAATCATCAAAAAAAATAGCAAAAAATAGAATTAAATTTAATAAAATCACTATTTATGTATTGTTACACTATATAAAGTTGTCTTTATAAGTTGAAAATTCATTCAAAATGGATGTTACTCAACCCAAATTGTTGAAAATTTATTCATATAGAGAACATAAAAAATAATATATTGAATGAAAAACAACCGAATAGCAGTAAGAAATGGCATTCGAGACAAGGCTAGCACAGCAGTAAATTAACAAATTTAACATATAATTAAGATTCAACTTTACCAATGCGAAACTGACAAAGTTGAATCCGTTACGATGGCAGGAAAATCAATCGCGGATCAGATCAAGCAAGTGGCTCAGAGCGCAGACAACATGCAAAATCAGTAAGGTAACAAAGACGTAGATCAATGAGTGGTGCCAACTGCGCCAGAACAGTGCCTCTTTGCTGCCCTGTTCAAAAAACCACAAACAACCACTGAAACAAACCGCCAGTAGCGCCACCATGGTCAGCCCTTCAATCAGACTAAAAGCCCCACGCCACCGGCGGCGGGGAGCCGTCCATGTCCTAAGCCACTGATATCACGCCACAACGGCTGCCAATTTCCCGCAAACACGCCGAAATACTGCCGCCAACTACCCCCTAACATATTGTTAATAAAGAAGGTAATCGCGACAAAACTGCAAACGAGGCCGAGCCATACATGGCTCAAATTCCAGAATCCACCGTGTTCGGGAATAGCGCGCAGCATGGCTAACTGACCACTTCCTGCCAGCAAAAACACACAAAGCAAGGCCAGCAGCAGATGTTGCAACCTTTGATACAAGGCAAATAGATTTTTCATTACCAACTCCTAAGCCGCTGTGGCAAATTTATCGGTAAACGCTTCCACTTTCTGCCAGTCCGTATACTCCACACAGGTATTAGGATCCGTTGGCCCTTTAGTTATCCACATAATAAAGCGGATGATATTACGGTCCATCGCGTCATATCCCTGATAATTTAAGTTACCACCGAACACTGCCAATAATTTGGGCTGCCAACCTGATTTTGCCAGGAAAGCCTGCATGTATGGATTGGTTTCAGGAGTGTTCTTCGCCGGTTTACGCGCCACCAGACTTACCGAGAAAAACCGTTTGGCTTAGCCTCTAACTGTGCCTGGTGCTGCCGAATAAAATCATAAATAGCCGAGTTATGCTTGCCGTGACGGATACTGGCCCCGATCAGAATACGGTCGAACCCATCCAATTCCGGCGCTTCACTAATGGCCGCGAGGGTTACGTCCTGTCCCTGTTGTTGCAGGCGTTTAGCCATAAAATCACATATTTTACGGGTCTGTCCATGTACGCTGGAAAATAGAATAAGGGTTTTGTTCACATTAACACCTGTATGTTCAATCCGTTAACTGTAGATAATGGTAAGGAGATAATGTCACAGATTTCATGAATAAGATCACGACCATCGGCAGCAACTTGCAGCAATGCTCATTAATTAAAAGCAGTTCACAAAATGGTTGGCACTTGTGATGCGTTAGCATTAAAAGCCACGCAAATTACCGCAGGATGCTGGACAATAAGCGGCAGTTTCGGCTTATAGTAGGCCATAGCTCACTTACTCCCAAATGATGCAATGGCAGAAAACCGTTCGCTTAACGATGCCCCACAGGTAGAAAATGTGCAGGACATGTCCGCCCGTAAAAAAGTGCTACGGCTTGGGCGTCTGCTGGGACTGGCATCCGAGCAAAACTATCATCCGGCCAGCGCGACCTTAGGGCAGCGCGCCAGTTTTCGACTGGCACAGCAGCAGCAACAATATCAGCAAAATCTGGAAAACATCTATGCTATGGCGCTGAGCTATTCCTCTTCGGATGTGACAGGCGCAGAGCTAGATCCCGACTGGGTTCATCAGTTTTTTCAGATGGCAGAACAGATCCACAATCGCAAGATGCAAGATCTCTGGGGAAGGATCCTTGCCAGTGAA
This sequence comes from Shewanella dokdonensis, assembly GCF_018394335.1. Lineage (NCBI taxonomy): Bacteria > Pseudomonadati > Pseudomonadota > Gammaproteobacteria > Alteromonadales > Shewanellaceae > Shewanella > Shewanella dokdonensis. The sequence continues at coordinate 1,093,711 of NZ_CP074572.1, forward strand.
ACCGTCAATCCCGGTAACTTTAGTTTGCGAACACTGACCACCCTGAAACAACTGACCCTACGAGAAGCCCAGTTGATGGAGAAAGCGCTGGGGATGACGGTCAAAATCAATAATGAACACCGCGGCAAACTGCTAGGCAGCTATCGGGTGGCCGGAGGATTGGGGCAGTATTTCCGCAAAAATAGTGCAGTGAACCTGGGATTGTCACAATTCGGTCTGCCGTACTCTAATTTGCTGACACTGATGGACGCAGGGCTCATCCACAAGAGTGAATTTGAAACAGGTGTATTACCAATAAAACAAGCCATTACATTACAGTTAGCCCAACAGCAATTGACGGTCACACCAAAAAACAGCCATCTGCTATTTGGCTACTACCGCTTCACTGCCATTGGTGAAGAGCTCGCTCAACTGGTGCCGCCGCGACAAGATTTAGCTTATGTCGATGCCTTAAAAACACTGCTACAGCAGGATTTTTACCTCAACTAAACGGACTAGCTTATCGCTGTGCAACCGCGGATGGCGGGGTTATCTGCGCCGCTTCAAACCAGTTAAGTTGGGAAGCAAGCGCCGTCACCTGACCAATCACTATCAGCGCCGGCATTTTCAGCTGTGGCTCGTTGACTAAGCTCCCCAGCTCGCTTAACGTCCCGTGAAAACACTGCTGCTGCGGGGTACTGGCACAGGATACCAGCGCTACTGGCGTATCGGCTGCACGACCTGCGGCTAACAGACCATCTTGGATAATCGCAGCATTGAGGATCCCCATATAGACCACCAGCGTCATATCTGCCTGGCGGTACTGCTGCCAGTCAATAGGTGCGCCAGCGTTCTGACCATGGCCGGTGATAAACGTGACTGAACGCGCCATATCGCGATGTGTCAGAGGAAAGCCCGCATATGCCGCCGCACCGCTAGCGGCCGTAATCCCAGGAACCACTTCAAAAGCGATACCCGCAGCGGCTAATGCTTGCAACTCCTCGCCACCGCGGCCGAAAATAAACGGATCGCCCCCTTTCAGACGAACCACACATGCGCGGCTATAGGCTTTCGTCACCAGCAAACGATTGATCTGCTGTTGCGAAGCGCTATGACTCCCCGCACGCTTACCTACCGCAATTTTTTCAGCCGATGCGGGGATCAAAGACAGGATCTGTTCGCTGACCAGGGCATCATAAAGCACCACATCCGCATTTTTCAGGAGCCGCCAGGCTTTGAGAGTCAACAGTTCTGGATCGCCAGGCCCTGCGCCCACCAGATAAACGGTGCCCTTTGCCTGAGTATCGGCCAGATGTAATAACGCCATATCTATCACCCTACGTGTAATTAAGGGCAATATAGCGGCTGTAATATTCTTTCTTAAATATATAATTATTAGTTTTTATATCTAATTGTTATTTAAAGCATCGACTATCGAGGATGACGCAAAGCAGATTGGCAACATTTGTGCCGAGTGCAACCCGCATCTGATGTCAAGCGACTGTTAAACCAATTATTTTCAATGCTACACTGCTGACGCGCAGTTAACTTTGATAGATTTCAAGGAGACAAGGACGCATGCATTTTCGATATTTCGTCGCATCATTTCTGGGACTCAGCAGCGCACTGTGCAGCTATCAATCGCTTGCTGCCGATACTGACGAAAACCACAGCTCGTTAGTCGAGCAACGCGTGGATCAGGAGTTAAAAGCCTCTGACAACCCGTTTGTTATCATGCCGCATAAGGTGAACTATTTTCTGCCCGTCACTTATAGTTCATCGCCTAACCGCAAACCTTTTGCTGAAGAGATGGAACAGCAGGGTTATAGCCTGGATCATGCAGAAGCAAAATTTCAGATCAGTTTTAAGTTCCCACTGGCCTATAACGTTTTTGGTGACAATGGTCATCTGTTTTTTGCGTATACCAACCAGTCCTGGTGGCAGGTATACAATAAGGACAGCTCATCACCTTTCAGAGAAACCAATCATGAACCAGAGCTGTTCATGTTGTTTAACAATGATTGGAAAATAGGCGACTTTACCAACTCCTTTTGGGGATTCGGTGTGGTTCATCAATCAAACGGGCGCTCGGGGCTGTTATCACGCAGCTGGAACCGCATATACGGCAGCATGGTGTTTGATGAAGGGCCAATGGCACTGTCACTGAAAGTCTGGTGGCGCATTCCCGAAAGTGACAAGCAATATGTAGGCGACCCCCACGGCGATGACAATCCAGATATTAATGATTATCTGGGTAATTTTGAGTTAACCGGGCTATATGGCCCTGGGAAACACAGATTCAGCGTGATGTTACGCAATAACCTCAAAACCAGTAACAACCGAGGTGCGGTGCAACTGACCTGGAGTTACCCAATATTGGGAAATCTGCGGATCTACGCCCAATACTTCAATGGCTATGGTGAGAGCCTGATTGACTATAACGCCCACACCGAACGCATTGGCATAGGTGTCGCGCTTAATGATCTGTTGTAAGAGGTAGCAAGGCTGCAATGGCGATGAGGTCTGGCTTCAGAGAGATTGTCTATCTGTTTCTGTTAGTTCTGCTGATTAGCAGCCTGCAACTATTACGTTTTGTGTTGCAAAAACCGCTGCCGCAGGGAGTATTGACCCATGCGCAGATGGTATTAGATCTGCAAGTATTGCAGCAGCAACTAAATGATTATTCAGCTTTTGTCGTGTTAGAGCCCGACAGACTCAAGTTGTTATCACAACGCATTAAACAAGTCAGCGCGCGCTATCCACAGAGCATTCCCCTTAACCGTTTTAATACTGAAGTACGTAAACTGGTGTGCCTGCTGGATGATCCTGGCGCCAGCATTTCAGCATGGCCGATGGCCACAGCATTACTTCCGTTATCACTGCAACAGATGCAACAACAGTGGTTGGCGCTGGATAATGACGGAAAACCATTGGATTTATCGCGCCCGTTTCTGAGCCACATCGATGGATTACCCATACGGCTGTGGCTACAGGCCGCCAGCAGTATGGCAGTGCCCAGGCAACCGCTAGCCCCGCTGCTACAGCAATTACAGGTTCTGCGACAGGAACTGGGGCTGCGCGACAAAACTACCGTTACGTTAACGCTTACTGGGGATAATATTGATGCTGTGAATGTTGAACTCCCTGTCAGAAACAACCTCACAGGCAAACGTCCGCCAGCCATCAGCCAGTGGCAATGGTTAGATACAGCAACTGAATTATTCCGTTTTGGCGATCTGAACCGACTGGAAAGTGATCGGCAACTACAGCGGGATTTCCAAAAGGCACTACAGGCGAAAACGCTGATCCTAGATATGCGGCAAAGCAGTGGTTTCAGTCCCATGTTACTGCAACTTCTTGCGAAAGGACGGCAATATCCGGCAACGCAACCCATGGGCTATGCCCGTTATCGTCGCTCATCGCAACTGCGTAGTGATTTTTTGAGCCCGTTAGGCTTTGTGCCACTGAATCATTTCCAGCTATTTCCGCCCATCAGCGCCATCTTGAACAGCCAACAGCAGCCGGAACTCAGCCAGTGGTATGCGCGCCCGCCAATAATTGCTCCGAAAGATGTCGCCCCGGCCACCACCCAACAACTGGTGTTGCTAGTCGGTGCGGGATGTCGCAACGAATGCGAATGGTTGGCCTACTACGCCAAAGGCTGGCGTAAAACACTGCTGATTGGTGAGCACACTTCAGGTGATATGGGGCGTAAACATGAATTCAGACTGCCAGCCAGTGAAATGACGGTGAGTATCAGTGCCTCACTGATGTACGATCAATACGGTAATCTGCTATCTGGTCAAGGCACCGCACCCGATCTGCAACTCGCATTGCCACAGACACTGCCATGGCCGAAGTTATTACAGGCACTGAGGCAACATTTTACAACAACGGCCAAGGTAGAATAATGAGGGCGTCCCGGATTGCCTGCATACCAAGCAATCCGGGACAGAAAACGCTCTGATCCCCGCGCCAGCAAGTCAATCAAAGCCGCAGTAGCCCGGAGCAATAACCTAGGCAGTTATCACTACCAAGACGGGCATACCGCCAGTGACTTCCTACGACTCTGCCTGCCAAAGGCTGATGCCTAAACAGCAGCATCGGATACAGAATGGCATGCCACATTTTCCCGATGGGAAGCGTTAAGTATAACCCAGAAACAATAGTTGCGAATGCGTCGGTACCTGTGACCCAGTTGCTTCAGCCGCTGGCTAAGGTCATACCAACTCGGCGATTAAAGCACGGGTTAGTGACACGCCGATGACAAGTTAAATCTCAAAATGCAGGCCACATTCCCGTTTAAGGCCATTGAAACGGGTTTCTTCTTCGCTCATTCCGGGCTGTAGTGGTTGGCTAGAATGGGTATCTCCCACTGACACGTAATTTTGGTACCACAAGGGGTGGTACGGCAGTTCGTACTGTTGCAGGTAATAGTGCACATCGCGATTGCTCCATTCAATGATTGGCAACAGCTTGTAGTGACTGCCATGAATCGCCAGCAGCGGCAGCGCTTCTCGGGTAGATGCCTGGCTATGCCGCAACCCCGCAAACCAAGTGCCCACCTGCAACTCTGCCAATGCCCGTTTCATCGGCTCGACTTTATTCATGCGATTATAAAACTCAAGCCCCTCTAGCCCTTTTTCCCACAGTTTACCAAAGCGCGCCTCTTGCCAGGCGGGGGTCAATTCAGCGCGATACACCTTAAGATTTAAGTGCAGTCGGTCAGTCAGCTCATCAATAAACTGATAGGTTTCTGGAAACAGATAACCGGTGTCGGTGAGGATCACTGGCACATCAGCACTGATGCTACTGACCAGATGCAACATGACCGCAGCCTGGATGCCAAAACTTGAGGAAAGCGCATGATTTCCAGGCAAATAGTCTAACGCCCACTGAACACGCTGCACGGGCGTTAATTGTCCAAGAAAAAGATTGATAGCCGCCAGTTGCCGCTGCTGCTCAGTTTCATCCGCTCGCAATAACGCAGTTAGCTGCACCGCTGTTACCGGTGAATTAACCTCAGTCATGGAAATCCCTAGCCGCATCCAATACGGCCTTAATTACCCCGGCACGCACCACAAAATCGCCAAAGTGTTCGCCAGCATTGCGTTCAACGGCATAACGTGCAAATAACTCATCGAGGTGACTTAATATTTCCGCTTCCTGAATATTTTCCCGATACATTTTATTGAGCCGGGTGCCCTCGAAACTTGCGCCCAAATACAGGTTATAGCGGCCTGGCGCTTTGCCTACCAAGCCAATTTCTGCGGCAAATGGGCGAGCACAACCATTAGGACAACCTGTCATACGCACAACAATCGGCTGCTCGGCAATCCCATGTTTCTGTTGCAGTGCCTCAATTTTATCCATGAATTCCGGGAAATAACGTTCTGCTTCCGCCATCGCTAGCGGACAGGTTGGCAACGCCACGCAGGCGATGGAATGCCCACGACTGGCACTGATCACTTCTCCCAGTAAACCGTGTTGACGGGCGAGGTCTTCAATCTGTTGTTTGGCAGCATCGGCCACCCCAGCGATGATAATGTTCTGGTTGGCGGTCATGCGAAAATCCCCTTGATGGATTTTGGCAATCTCGCGCAAACCGGTTTGCAGTATTTTTCCGGGGAGATCCTTGATGCGGCCGCCTTCGATAAACAGTGTCAGATGCCATTGGTTATCGACACCTTTGGCCCAGCCATAACGATCGCCGCGATCGCCGATAACCACTTCACGCTTGGGCTGAAACTTAACTCCCGCACGGTTTTCGACTTCCGCTTTAAATGCCGCCAAACCGCGATCGACTATGGTGTATTTCAGGCGTGCGCGTTTACGGTTACTGCGATTGCCCCAGTCCCGTTGTAAAGTCATTACTGCTTCCGCAAACTTAATGGTGTCTTCAGCGCGGATAAAACCAAAATCATCGGCCAATCGTGGGAAGGTTTCCACCTCACCATGGGTCGACCCCATGCCGCCACCAGCAACTAAGTTAAACCCCACCAGCTCCTCGTTTTCGGCAATCGCAATCAGGCCAAAGTCATTGGTATAGACATCCACATCGTTATCCGGTGGCACGGCCACTGCCATTTTGAATTTACGTGGCAGATAGGTGTCACCATAAAGCGGTTCTGCTTCGGTTTCGGTACTCAGCAGTTTTTCGTCATCCAACCAGATCTCAGCATAGGCCTTGGTGTGCGGCAACATATGGTCCGACAGCTTTTTAGCCCAGTAATAAGCCTGCTGATGCAGTTTGGATTGCACCGGATTAGGATTACACATCACGTTACGGTTAACATCACCGCAGGCGGCAATGGAATCCAGCGCTTTACGATCCAGCCCTTGAATAATGGTTTTCAAATTGCGCTTGGGAATACCGTGATACTGAAAGGTCTGGCGTGTCGTCAAACGAATGCTATTGGAGGTAGTCAGCTCGGATGCAATACGGTCGACCTCCAACCATTGTTCTGGTGTGCACACGCCACCGGGAACGCGGGCCCGCAACATAAAGCTGTAAAGTGGCTCCAGTTTCTGCTCTTTACGCTCATTACGCAGATCGCGGTCATCCTGCTGGTAGAAACCGTGGAATTTGATCAGTTGCTGATCGTCTTCGCTGAAAGCGCCGGTAACATCAGTCGCTAATCCCTGCTTAATGGTGCCGCGCAGATGCTGACTGTGACTTTTAATACGCTCATTGGCTGATAATTTTGGCTCGCTCATAACTCACTCTCTTTGATGTCAGCCGGCCCAATAGCACAGCGCTGACCATAGCACTCAGTAAACGTCTTTTTGGAAACGCCCCTGCAACCGCAGATTTTCCAGATATTCTGTGGCTGCTTCGACGGCCAAACCGCCGTGTGTCACCACCACATCCAATAATGCCTGCTGCACATCCTTTGCCATGCGCTCGGCATCACCACACAGATACAGGTGAGCCCCGCGTTGCAGCCACTGCCACACTGCTTCACCTTGTTCACGGATCCGTTGTTGCACATAAATTTTCTGTTGCTGGTCGCGGGAAAAAGCCAAAGAAAGTCGGCTTAGCTGGCCATTCTTGAGGTACTGTTGCCACTCGGTCTGATAGAGGAAATCCTGCTCAAAGTGAGGATTGCCAAAGAATAGCCAGCTGTCGGCGGTTATCCCTTGGGCTGCCCGTTCCTGCATAAAGGCGCGGAACGGCGCCACACCAGTACCGGGGCCAATCATGATCACAGGTGTCTCAGGTGCTGCCGGCAAACGGAAGTGTTTGTTAGCTTCCACATAGACCCGCAGTTTCTGCCCTTCTTGGGCGCGTGCCAGAAAACCAGAAGCGGCGCCATAACGCGGAATGCCATCCCGTAGCTCTGCAACTAACCCGACGGTCAGATGCACTTCAGTGTCGACTTCACTCTGGCTGGAAGCGATGGAATACAGGCGCGGGGTGATCGGCCGCAGCACATCGATAAGATGCTGAGCGTCAACCTGAGTGATGGGATACAAGCGTTGCAGATCAGCTAACTGATGCTTTTTGATAAATCCCCGGGTTTGCTCGCGATCAGCAGCAATAGCTTGCAATTCTTCGCTTGCGCTGTGTTCGGCCCAGAATTGCACCAGTCCTGGATACAACTGTGTCAGCTCTTTCACCTCGGTCAGTGCCTGACGCAGGTTATATTCTTGCTGCTGGATGACAACTGTGGTTTCCCCATCAAGCTGGAGGCTTGAGAGCAGTTCCTCAACTAATGCCGCATAGTTGCTGAAATACACCCCAAGGGCATCGCCAGGTTGATACTGAATGCCCGATTCGCCCAAATCGATTTCGATGTGTCTGGTATCTTTTATCGAGTCACGCCCAGTGATTTTTTGGCTGAGCAGGATCTCCGCTTCGTATGGTTGCTGTTTGCTAAAGACGGTGACGGCACTTGCCTGTTTGGCACTATCAATGGCCACCACTTGCGCTGATGATTGTAAGTGAGGCTGCACCGCATCAAGCAACTGCTGCTGCCATTGTTCAGCGGCTTGTTGATAATCCACATCGCAATCAACGCGCGCTAATAACGACTGAGCCCCCAAAGCCGCTAGACGTTCATCAAAATCTTTACCTGTCTGGCAGAAAAATTCATAGGACGAATCGCCAAGTGCCAGCACGGCGTAATGCAGCTGTTCGAGTTTTGGTGCTCGCTTTGATGCCAAAAACTTGTGTAATTCAATGGCATCGTCAGGAGCCTCACCTTCACCTTGAGTGCTGACAATCACCACCAATAACTGCTCTTGCTTGAGGGAACGCGCGTTATAGTCTCCCATAGCACTGAGGTTTACCGCATAACCTTGCGCGCTCGCCTGCGCTGCCAATTGGCTGGCAATCCCGCGGCCATTGCCTGTCTGACTGCCGTACAGAATGGTTAAGGTATTACCAGGCTGCGTTTGCGCAGATGCAGATATAGGTGAAGCAGCGCCAGCGCTGGCAGCGAGATAACCACTGACCCACGCCTGCTGTAACGGTGTTAACTCGCTGGCAAATTGCTGTAGTTGAGCGACCTGAGCAACCGACAAGGGTGATGCCAGTGGTGAGAGTTCTTTTAAAGACATGCAGCCAAACCTTAAGACAAACAGATAGTGGCAAGCTTATCTGTCACGGAGAAAGTCAAAAAAGAATAATATTTAATTTTTTATATTTTTTTGAATATGAGATTTACCGCAGTTAAGTTACAAAAATGTGCTCTAGTGCAAATTATTTGCGCCAGTCAGCCCAGAAAGTGTTAGCCAGAGCAATCTGCGCTTGTTTCCAGGCAAAGAGTTGCGACAATGCCCTAGCACTATTTGTGCAACAAAAGGAAGACTGTCGGTTCTCAAAAAATGGAGTAGTCTAGTATTCAGGCGCTTCGGGCATTGCATTACCTTTTGCTGGTATGCGCATTGTCGGCACCGAACACACAGATTTTTATCTGCTGCTAATGGAGCTCCGCGGGCAGGTGTTTATTTACCAATCATCAGGAATCAGTCATGCAAATTGGAATACCGAGAGAAATTCTCCCCGGTGAAACCCGGGTCGCCGCGACCCCGGCCACCGTAGAGCAATTGAAAAAACTCGGCTTCGAAGTCATCGTTGAAGCGGACGCGGGGGCGCTGTCCAGCTTTGCCGATGCAGCCTTTGAAGCTGCGGGTGCTGCTGTTGCAACAGACGTGTGGCAAGCGGATTTTATCTTCAAGGTCAATGCACCGACAGATGAAGAAATCGCCAAAATGAAAGATGGGGCTACACTGGTCAGCTTCATCTGGCCAGCACAGAACCCTGAATTGGTGGAAAAACTGTCCAAACGCAACATCAATGTGATGGCGATGGATATGGTTCCACGTATTTCTCGGGCCCAATCCATGGATGCCCTGTCTTCCATGGCCAATATCGGTGGTTACCGGGCGGTGGTCGAAGCCGCCCATGAATTTGGCCGTTTCTTTACCGGTCAAATCACCGCTGCGGGCAAAGTGCCGCCAGCAAAAGTGCTGGTTATCGGTGCCGGGGTTGCGGGTCTGGCCGCCATCGGCGCAGCCGGTTCGTTAGGCGCAATCGTCCGAGCTTTTGATACCCGTTTGGAAGTGGCAGAACAGATTGAGTCGATGGGCGGTGAATTCCTCAAACTGGATTTCGGCGGTGAAGATGGCGCCTCTTCTGACGGTTATGCCAAAGTGATGAGCGAAGAGTTCATTAAGGCTGAAATGGAACTGTTTGCCAAGCAAGCCAAAGAAGTCGATATCATCATTACCACAGCGCTGATCCCTGGCCGCCCGGCGCCTCGACTGATCACCAAGGACATGGTCGACACCATGAAACCGGGTTCTATCATTGTCGATATGGCCGCAGCCACAGGTGGTAACTGTGAATACACTCAACCTGGGGAATTGTTCGTCACCGCTAATGGGGTAAAAGTTATCGGTTATACCGATCTTCCTGGCCGCTTACCGGCGCAGTCTTCACAGCTTTATGGCACCAACTTGGTGAACCTGATGAAGCTGATGTGCAAAGAAAAAGATGGCAATGCGGTTATCGATTTTGACGATACCGTGATGCGTAACATGACAGTGGTCAAGGCTGGGGAAGTCACCTTCCCACCGCCAAAAATTTCAGTCTCTGCGGCACCACAAAAACAACCTGCGAAAGCGGTTGCCAAAGAAGCTGCCGAGCCTAAAGCGCCATCAAAACTGAAATATATCTTGGGTGCCGTGGGTGCCATCGCCTTTGGTGCGGTAGCGTCAGTCGCTCCGCCAGAGTTTTTATCGCACTTCACTGTGTTCCTGCTGTCCTGCATCGTTGGTTACTACGTGGTGTGGAACGTAACCCACTCACTGCATACACCACTGATGTCGGTCACCAATGCTATCTCAGGCATTATCGTGGTAGGGGCATTGCTGCAAATTGGTCAAGGTTCAGCGCTAGTCACTGGCTTAGCCTTTTTTGCGGTGCTGATCGCCAGTATTAACATCTTTGGTGGCTTTACGGTCACCCAGCGCATGCTGAAGATGTTCCGTAAAGGTTAAGGGGAAGATATCGTGTCTCAAGGACTGGTAACAGCGGCCTATATCATTGCAGCGCTGTGTTTTATTTTGAGTTTGGCCGGACTTTCCAAACAGGAAACCGCTAAACAGGGCAATATTCTGGGGGTCAGCGGTATGGCGATCGCCTTGATTGCCACAATCCTTAACCCTGAAACCACTGGGGTACAGTGGATCATTCTGGCGATGGTGATCGGCGGCGCAATTGGCGTGCGACTGGCACTTAAGGTAGAAATGACCCAAATGCCTGAATTGGTGGCTATCCTGCACTCTTTTGTGGGGCTAGCGGCGGTGCTGGTCGGGTTCAACAGCTTTATCGACCTGCATCCGAGCACAACCACCAGTGTGGTTGTCACTGCGGGTTCGGATCTGCAAGCAACGTTAGCGGCAGCAACCGAAGCCTTTAAAGAAGCGGCCAAAGCGGCACAGCATGCCCAGCTAACAGGGGCAATGCTCAATATCCACTTGGTTGAAATCTTCCTCGGTATCTTTATCGGGGCGGTAACTTTCACCGGTTCTATCGTGGCATTCGGCAAACTGCGCGGCATTATCTCCTCCAAACCCTTGATGCTGCCACAACGCCACAAGCTGAATCTGCTAGCAGTGGTCGTGTCTTTTGCACTGCTGCTGTATTTTGTAAATGTTGGTGGGAGCACCTTTGCCGTCTTGTTGATGACGCTAATTGCCTTAGCTTTCGGCTGGCATCTGGTGGCCTCTATCGGTGGTGCCGATATGCCAGTGGTTGTCTCAATGCTGAACTCCTACTCTGGCTGGGCCGCCGCTGCGGCAGGCTTCATGCTGTCGAACGATCTGTTGATCGTGACCGGCGCATTGGTAGGTTCATCAGGGGCAATTCTGTCTTACATCATGTGTAAGGCCATGAACCGTTCCTTTATCTCGGTAATCGCTGGCGGTTTTGGTACTGATGGTGCCACCAGCAGCGGCGACGAAGAACTAGGTGAATATCGTGAAACTACCGCCGAAGAAGTGGCCGAGCTGCTGAAAAACTCCAGCTCAGTTATCATCACTCCCGGGTATGGGATGGCGGTGGCACAAGCACAATATCCAGTGGCCGAAATCACCCAGAAACTGCGCGCAATGGGCGTCAAAGTTCGCTTTGGTATTCACCCGGTTGCCGGTCGTCTGCCTGGCCATATGAACGTACTGCTGGCGGAAGCTAAAGTGCCCTATGATATCGTGCTGGAAATGGATGAAATTAACGATGATTTCGAAGACACAGATACCGTATTGGTGATCGGTGCCAACGACACAGTTAACCCAGCCGCCGCAGAAGATCCAAGCAGTCCGATTGCTGGAATGCCAGTACTGGAAGTGTGGAAAGCGCAAAATGTTATTGCCTTTAAACGCTCGATGAATACCGGATACGCTGGGGTACAGAACCCGCTGTTTTTCAAAGACAACACCCAGATGCTGTTCGGCGATGCCAAAGAATCTGTTACGGCGATTCTGAACGCTCTGTAAATAGCGCGTAATTGACAAAAAACCGGTGCAAGCACCGGTTTTTTATTATGGCTAACGATTAACTATTAACAACTTGCAACGGTTCCAGCCCGTGACTCTCACGTAACTGGCGTAAGATTGCTAACACTTCACCACCTTTATCACGAAATGTCGGCGTATGTTGTAAACGAGCGATAATATCTTCAGCACTGAGTAATCCCCGCATCTGGCCATTAGCATCCAGCACCAGTAGGAAATCACGCTGGATACTGCGAAACGTCTCCAGCACATCAATCACCGAGAAATCTTGCAACTGCGCTTCACTCACGGCGGGCAGTTCAGCGATGGGCAACATCAAGTCAAACACACTCCAGAAGGAAGGCCCATGGCTCTTGTCGGTATATTTCATTAAATTATCGCTGGAGAGCCAGTTACGACTGACAATCCCCAATAATTCATGATGATCGTTAACGACATAATTTATCTGACAGTTTTCAGCTTCCATGATTTTGTAAGCATCCGGTACTGGCAGATCAGCATGCAGGGTCATCCGGGTGGAATGGCTGAAATTCATCAAGGCCGCAGACGCAGCGGAATCTTCACGCAAAGCCAAGCTATTATCATTAATTTCCAGCGTGTTAAGAGTATAAGTTTGCAGTGTTTTCATGATACACCTCTGCTCAAATTCAAAATTAAAAATGCGTTAATGAAATTCAGGCAAAAGCAGGTGGCGCACGGGTAAGCGCCTGCGGGAAAATAGAATCCTTAAGCAGTGTATGTTGATATTCAGATTGCGGTAATAAGCTGGCACTGACGCGAGGGGAAGCTAATTTAGTGCGGTGGCGCGGAATAACTGGCTCTATGGGTTCAAAGCTGCTTTCCGGCAACAACGCCGGTAGCGGGTTATCCGGTAACACCGCCTGCAACATTGTTTGCTGATCTGCCAGCAATAACGGCCGCTCCATAGCCGTTTGAGGCGCAGAAATAACCGCTAGCGACAGAGTCAGCATTACGCTGGCCAGCCACAAGGTGATCGCTTGCTGTATCCGCCTCATATGTGATCCATGTCTCAGTTTTTCACATGTCTTGACACTATCACAGGTTCTGTTAGGGATGCAATGATTAAAAAACGGCTGGCAGATAGATGCTGACAACCGTTTCTAAATTTGCACTAATGTGGGCAAGTTTAGCGAAACGCCGATATTCAGGCCGCTTTTGCCAGTGAATTTCCCGAAGACAGTTGCAAGGCACTTGCCCCTAACAACTCCTGAACCAGTTCTCGTCCCGCCAGACCAAGCGCAGCCTCAGCCTGCTGCAATGCTTGCTCAACGGCGATAAATTCTGGCATCTCATCTTCAATACGGCCACAAATACTAAAAAACAGCCGCAATACGGCTTGCTGTTCCGGCCGCGTCATCGCCTGCTCCCAAGAATATTGCAATGCTTCATTACTAGAGAAATCCAGCGCCGAAATGAAATGCTCACCAATCCGCTCATTGAGTCGCAGCAGAAAATCTAACTTGCGGGGGAAATGGTGGCTCACGCCGGTACGGCTAATGCCCAACGCATCGGCGAGGGTGGAATAGGACATGGTTTCAAAGCCGATAGTCAGAATCTGACGGAATGCTTCATCCATGATCTGCTGAATGGTAAGTTCGGTCTGTGCCTTGGATCGCTTCGCCATGTGCGTTGTCCTCTGATGTAAGTCTGCTGTGAACCTTCAGAAGCTTACCAAAGGAAGTTGCCCATGGCTTGCACCAAGACCGCTTGATGACAGGGTTTTTAAGATCTGTTCAGGGCAGATTCAGTTACCTGAACCGTCGATGAATTTGGTGGCAACATACGTTGCTGCTGTAACCAATGCTCAGCATTAACAGCGCCCATCAAACGCACCAAGGTAGGTTTCAAGATGGCGCCAAGAGCAGGACGACGCCAAAACATATAATCGGGTAACGGCTGCACGCTGCCAACACCAAACACCCGCTGCAACAGGCTAGAAAACTCCGCAATAGTGTCGTTATCGTAACGCGGGATCTGCGGAAAAAATCTCCGACAAAGTCGGAAAAGGACGGAAACGCGGCAATTTGTGAGGCGTTATAACGTGTCAATACCGGGAGCAGATATAACGAACTCCAGTGTGACAGGTTATCAATGTCTGAAATGACCCCGAGATTGCGACGGTCATACTGCTGCCACGCCAACGTTAGCTTGCCGCTACTACGGACACTGCGCCACAGCATATAACAGTCGGCTAACCACTCATATTCCAGCGCCGTTAAACGCTTTGGCAATAGCTGGCCTTGTAACCGTTTTATCTCCAGATGTCCTAATTCATGCCACAAGGTCAGCAATGGCTGCTGTTGCAGTGACAATTGGTAAACTTGACCATTCCAGAGTGCACTTTGACTGGAAGCCAGTTGTTCCGGTGCCCACAGCACAATCCCCGCAACCGAGGGATCATCCACAGGAATAGCCATTGCCGCCCGCAGGGCTAAAGCATCGCTGTAACGTGTTTTATCAATCGGCAATTGCTGACGAACTTTAGGTGGTAGAGCAGCCAGACATTGAGTTATCGCGGCTGGCGGACACACCAATGCCTGTTTGGGGCCAACATCGGCCCAAAACAGTGTGGCGGTCAGCAAGCCGGCTAGTATCATGGTTTATCCATGATCCGCTGGATAATCGCAGTGGTAGAGATCCCGTCTTCAAATCCCAGCACTTTGACACTCCCGCCAGCGGCAATCACTTCTTGGCCTCCGGCGATTTCATCAACCCGATAGTCACCGCCCTTCACTAACAAGTCAGGCAATAAGCGCGCGATAATCCGTTGCGGCGTATCTTCGCTGAACGGCACCACCCAATCCACGGCAGCCAGCCCTGCTAGTACGGCCATACGGCGATTAATATTATTAACCGGGCGGCCTTCACCTTTGAGACGGCGCACGGAATCATCATCATTTACCGCAACAATCAGCCGGTCACCTAAGGCTCGTGCTTCTTTCAGGTAAGAGACATGTCCGGCATGCAAAATATCAAAACAGCCATTTGTCATCACGACTCGCTCACCTCGCAACCGTGCTTGTTCTAGCGCGTAAGCGAGTTGTTCTTCCGTGACGACACCAAAGCCGGATTCGCCGTGATGTAGCGATAGCGCTTCAATAAGCTCAATGCGACTGACGGTCGAAGTGCCCAGTTTACCCACCACCACCCCCGCAGCAGTATTGGCAATGGCACAAGCCTGTGGCATCTCGCTCCCCGCCGCCAAAGCACTGGCTAAGGCGGAAATAACAGTGTCGCCAGCACCGGTAACATCGTAAACTTCGCGAGCAACAGTCGGAATATGCAACTCATCACCGTTACTGCTGATAAGCGTCATTCCCTGTTCTGAGCGCGTCACCAACATCGCATCCAATTGATGGGTCGCTATCAGTTGGCGAGCTTTGCTCACAAGTTCCGCCTCGGAAGCAACGGGGCCAACAACAGCTTCAAACTCACTCATATTGGGGGTGATTAATGTGGCACCCTGGTAACGGGAAAAATCACTGCCTTTGGGATCGACCAGTACTTTCACCCCTTTGGCACGCGCCAACTGGATAAACGGTTGCGGATTACCAATAGCACCTTTGGCGTAATCTGACAGAATCACCACATCACAGTTATCCAACTGCGCGGTGGCTTCAGCCAATAATTGCTGACTTTGCTGAGCGCTGAAAGTCTCTTCAAAATCCAGCCGGATCAGTTGCTGATTGCGGCTGAGCACCCGCAGTTTAGTGATTGTCGGTTTATCGGTTACTTGCAACCATTGTGGGGTCACGCCCTGGGCTCTAAGTCCGTGTGATAGCGCCGTCGCGGCATCATCGGTGCCAACAATGCCACACAAGGTAACTTGTCCACCCAGTGCGGCAATATTCAGCGCCACGTTAGCGGCACCACCGGGTCGATCTTCCAACTGATTAATCTTCACTACTGGCACCGGAGCTTCCGGCGAGATGCGGCCAGTTGGCCCAGTCCAATAGCGATCCAACATCACATCGCCCACAACCAGCACCCGCGCTTTCTCAAAAGGAGGCAGTGTCACTTTCATCGGCAACTTATCCAAGTCTTGGCAAAATAAAGCCGATTGTACCTAATTTTCCGCAGAAATTGCGTTAGAATACCGACTAATTTTTTCTAAGACTTGGGGTTCTCGTGGTAGAAAAAGCGCAGTTTTCAGCTTCTTTATTGCATCCCAGATATTGGTTACTTTGGTTCGGGATTGGCATGGCGAAACTGACCAGCATGTTGCCCATGCGCTGGCAAATGCGGCTTGGCGCTCTGATTGGCCGACTGTCGATGAAACTCGCGGGTAGCCGGGTGACAACCGCCAGACGCAACCTAGCGCTATGTTTTCCGGAAAAATCCCCAGCACAACAGCAGCAGTTACTACAGCGTAATTTTGAAGAGACTGGCAAAGCCATCTTTGACACGATTAATGCGTGGTGGTGGAGTGACGCCCGCATCCAGCGGCATATGCAGATTAAAGGGCAAGAATATGTGCAACAGACTCTGGATGCCGGTCAGGGTGTGATCCTGTTTGCCGTGCATTGTCTGCCGCTGGAAATGGGGGCGCGTATCTTTGGCCAGTTTAACCCAGGTGTTGGCGTGTACCGACCACACAATAATCCCTTGATGGAGTATTTACAGGTACACGGGCGCTTACGTTCGAATAAAGCACTGATCCCTAAACGCGATTTGCGCCAGATGGTGCGTTGTTTGCGTAATCCTGATGTTATCTGGTACACCGCCGATCAGGATTTTGGCCGCTCCAGTGCGGTATTTATTCCGTTTTTTGCCGTCAAAGAAGCCGCCACAATTACGGGGGCACCACACTCGCCAAGCTGGGCAAAGCCAGAGTGTTGCCTTTCTTTGTTGAGCGAAACGCCGACGATGCAGGCTATACCATTGAAATTAAAGCGCCGTTGGAAAACTTCCCGGGTGAAAATGAGCTAGAGGATGCAATTCGGGGCAACCATATTATAGAAGAATTGATCGGCCGTAATATTCCACAGTACATGTGGCTGCACCGGCGTTTCAAAACTCGGCCAGACCCGGCAGATCCATCGCTGTATTCACAAGATTAATCACGTGCAACGACACCCAGGGGCCGTTGCGCTTAAAGCTCTTGCGTGGGCAAACGGATACCAATACGCATCACCTGCCCGTCTTGCACATCGGCCACAATCCAGCCAATCCCCTGCCAAGTGAATTGGTCGCCAATCACCGGCGTACTACTCAACTGCTCACGCACCAAATCGTTCACGCTCATGCCGATATGGGCTTCATCCAGCGTGAAACCATAAATAGGCGCCATATCCGCCAGTTGCACCTCCATAGCGATGAAAAAGTCACCAAAAAAACGCGGTAGATCTTTCTTCTGCGGAGCTTCACTGAACAGTTGGCTTAATGGGCCAAGATCCTTCTCCTGTGCCAGTACACACAGAATATCATCGGCTTCCAAGCGGGTGCTGCCGGATGGATGCATCAGTTCATTTTGCCGAAAAACTGCCGCAATACGGGTGCCATTGGGCATGGTCAAGTGTCGCAATGGCTCGCCAATACACCATTTACTAGCACTGAGCCGATAAACAAAAATTTCCCATTCGCTAGTTGGGTATATTTCAATGCCTGAACGGGATATAGGTTCGGGCTTCGACGGTAATTCAATCTTGGCCAGTCGAGCAGCAGATGTCAGCGTGCTGCCTTGCAGTAACAAAGACACCAACACCACAAAAAATGCCAGATTAAAATACAGTTGCGCATTAGGCAGCCCCGCCATCATCGGGAATACTGCCAGAATAATCGGCACCGCCCCCGTAAGCCGACCCAGGAGATAAAATGTAATTCCCGAGGTTGGAAACTGCGAAACGGCCACAGGCTGATCCACACCGCCACGGGACGGGCGATGAAAATCATGCCAAAAGCCAGTAACAGTCCCGGCAACCAGATATCTGTCAGTTGTGAAGGTGTCAGCAACAGCCCTAGCACCAAGAACATGCCAATCTGCGCCAACCAAGTCATGCCATCTAATACGTTGAGAATCGAATGTTTCCCACGAGTTGCTCGATTACCAAGAAATAATCCAACCAGATAAATCGATAAGATACCGCTACCACCAAGCGCATTTGAAATGGCGTATACAATGAGCCCGCCGCTCAGCACTAGAATGGAATATAAACCGTCTGCCAGTTGAGTACGATTTACGGTGCGCCAGATCAGCCAACCGCCACCGAATCCAAATAACGCACCAAAACCAAACTGTTTGATAAAACTCAGCGCCAAGAATCCCGCAGAGATCCCAGCTTTGTTCACGCTAGCAAGAATGGCGATAAGAGTAACAGTCAGAAACACCGCCATGGGGTCATTACTACCTGACTCTATTTCGAGCGTTGCCCCAACACGTTCGTTAATACTGCGCCCTTTTAGCAGGCTGAAAACGGCGGCCGCATCGGTAGAGCCAACAATGGCCCCAACTAATAGCCCCTGCAATGGTTGCAACTGAAACAGCCACGCCGCCAACATGCCCGTCAGCCCGGTAGTGATGACAACCCCTATCGTTGCCAGTGACAATGCTGGCCACAAAGCCACACGGAAACTGGCCACGCGGGTACGCATACCGCCATCTAACAAAATAACGGCTAACGCTAGGTTACTGATCATGTAAGCCGTGGAGTAATCATCAAACACTATGCCGCCAGGACCATCTTCCCCAGCCAAAATGCCCACTGCCAGAAACACCACCAGAATAGGGATCCCCAGACGCGAAGATACCGGACTGACCAAGACACTGATCGCGGTGAGTAAAGCACCGATGAGAAAAATACTATTGATCGTGTTTGCGTCCAAAACTACCCCTTTATCCGTACATTCTGGCTGATTTTAGTCTCTTAAGAGTCACTCCTGATGACGTTAAGCTGCATTACATATGACGTTGAAGACTATACCATGAAGTAATCATAACTTTCAGTTATTAAAATAGATTTTTCTGAAGATTTTTCATTATTTATCGTTGATTGTTGTCTTTATAGCTGAATAAATTGTAATTTTTCACCGTTTTTTAGCAAATACTGGCATTAGCTTCCATTAATGACATTCTAGCGTGCTCTAACATCACCTTAGCGAAGCGCCAACGGCACCACAAAGAATATCTGCAACAACCTCTATGGTTTCTACTGGAATTTCACTAAAATGCCTCTCCCGGTTGAAAATCCACGACAAATAGGGAAGGATGCCAATTCCGGGTTGTAAAAAGCCGCAGTCATATTCAGCAGGTGGAAACCAAAAGTCCTATGCGTAATTTGTTTTGTACTGCCCTGTCACTGGGCCTGATGATATTTTGTGTCAATGCCGTAGCCATTGAATATAAACTGCCCGCGAATGGCAGCCGTCTTATTGGTCACAATGAATATTATGTTGTCCCCGATAAAAAAATGACCCTTGAGGGGATTGCTGCCGATTTCCAGCTAGGGCTCACCAACATGCTGGAAGCCAATCCTGGGGTGGACCCGTTTTTACCACAACCCCACAGTACGCTGTTAATCCCACACAAACTGATCCTGCCAGATGCACCGATGGAAGGCATCGTTATCAACGTGGCAGAAATGCGCCTGTACTACTACCACAAAGAGCGTAATAGCGTAGAAATATTACCCATTGGCATTGGTCAGTTAGGTAAAGATACCCCCGAGAACTGGGTCACTAAAGTACAACGCAAGAAAGCCGGCCCGACCTGGACACCAACAGCAGCCATGCGTAAAGAATATGCCGCCAAAGGGGAAACCTTGCCCGCCGTTTGGCCTGCTGGCCCGGATAATCCTATGGGGTTATATGCGCTCTATGTTGGCCGTTTGTATGCCATTCATGGCACCAATGCCAGTTTCGGTATTGGCTTACGTGTCAGCCACGGTTGCGTGCGTCTGCGTAATGAAGATATCGAGCATCTATTTAAGTCGGTGCCAGTGGGTACGCGGGTGCAGTTTGTTAACCAACCCATTAAAACCTCGCTGGAACCAGATGGCAGTCGTTGGTTAGAAGTGCATAATCCGCTGTCGCGTACTGAGGCCGAGTTCAATTCGGCAGAGCCGACTGTATTGCAGCTGACGCCTAAAATCAGCCGTTTTATTGCCCAGCATGATACTGACTCACAGGTTTTGAAACGGGTACTGGATGATCGTAGCGGCAACCCGATCCGTATTAACCCTTGAGTGCCAACAATTCCTTCAACGCCCGCAACATGCGGGCGTTTTTATGCGCTTAAGGCACTGATAAACTGCTGCATCACCGCACTATTAGCAAGAATACGCCGATCAAAATTGGCTTTAGCTGGGGTTTCGCTACAAGCACCATTCTTAGCACCACTGCGTACCAACCAGGCTTCAAACGAACTGTCGAAGTGGTTGAAAATAATGCCGTCTTGTACCGGACAGTCATCAATAGCCACCGCATCTGTGATGGGGAAATAGTGGGCCAATGCGGCCAATAATTCCTGACTAAAAGCGCCTGGCTGCTGCCTTGGTTCAAAAGCATACAGATAGGTTTGCTGCGATAACACGTCTTCATGACAGGTCAAAATGCCATCGCGGCTGGCCGCTTGCAGGAGCTGCGCATGGGCCAACAGTAACTTGCCTTCGACTGATGCTGAGGCGTTATCGCCTACAGACAAATAACCACGATTGGGATTTTCACCAAAGCGATTAAATCGATGCCCTTTACTGAAACCGGTAGGATTAGCCAGCGGCAATAAGGTCAGATTCACTTTAGCAAATAACGCTTCAGGCAATTCGGCCAAAAAATGCAACATTCCCCAAGGGCCAGCGGCTTCTTCGCCATGAAAACCACTGCTGATCAGCACCGATGGCAACCCCGCTCTAGCGGAGGGTGACTGCCACAGTTGCAGCGGCCAGCCATCAATATGCCCAAGCACTCTAGGTTTTAACCCGAGCCGACTCGTTTCCTGCTGCAACTGATGTTCAAATTGCTCGATATCATTGCTGTAGCAATCAAAAATTTCTGAGTGCCAGCGGAATGTTTCATAGGGGGAACGGCTATTCATGCGCTTCCTTGACCATTACGTGCATTATTGGATAACAGCGGGGTCAGTAGCATCGTCCGCTGTTGGTAACTGCAATACCTGCTCATAAATCTCACTGACTTGCTGCGCCTGTTGTGCTACCTCAGCTATCGGTAGCTGCCCCGCTTTACCCGCCAAGGTCAACCTGTGGTTATCATCACGTAACTGACAATACACTTGGGTCAGCAGTTGTGCCGTCATTGTCGGCAACAGTTGCAAATCTGCCAGGACTTCAAATATGCGTACATTGTCTGACCACATGCACAATTCTGGATATTCATGCGCATGCGCCAACACTAAAAACTGCGCGATAAACTCAATGTCGGTAATCCCGCCAACACTCTGTTTCAGGTCAAACATTCCGGCGGGCGCTTTTAGCAGATGCTCGCGCATCTTCTGCCGCATTTCTCGCACATCCTGTACTAATGGCGCACGGGCCCTGGATTGCTGCAATACCTGATTGCGGATCTCCACAAAACGCTGTGCCAGACTATTATCACCATAGATAAAGCGCGCCCGTACCAAGGCCTGATGTTCCCAGGTCCAGGCTTCATTGAACTGATAATCAGAAAATGCCTCAATACTGCTAACCAGCAGTCCAGAGGCGCCGGAAGGCCGTAAACGCAAGTCCACATCATACAAGGTGCCGGAGATGGTACGGGTAGTAAACAGGTGCTGGATCCTTTGAGCCAATTTCACGTAGAAATGCCCAACATCCAACGGCCGTTCACCATCGGTGACAGTGCCACTCTGGCCGTTATGCAAGAAAACTAAATCCAGATCAGAACCATACCCTAGTTCAATCCCGCCAAGTTTACCGTAACCGACGACCGCAAAGGCAGTCTGCCCGCTCGCTAGCCCTTTGGGCGCGCCGTGGCGTGCCGTTACTTGGCGCCAAGCCTGCTGTACCACTTGTTCAATAATCGCTTCAGCCAGGAAAGTCAGATGATCGCTGACTTCCATTATCGGTAGTACCCCGGTAACATCCGCCGCGGCAATCTTCAGCTGCTGTGACAGTTTGAACTGTCGCAAGGCCTCCATCTGCTGCTCCATATCATCTTCGGGAATACGTAACAGGTACTGGCGCAGTTCGCTGGCGTAATCATCCAGTGACGTAGTGTTATAAAGCTGTGCTGGATCGATAAGTTCATCCAACAGCACCGGGAAACGTGCCAGTTCAGTGGCAATCCACGGACTGGCGAGGCACAGACTGATCAACTGCTGCCGTGCGCCGGGATTTTCGTACAATAATTCCAAGTAAGTGGTGCGGGTAAGAATCTGCTCCAGCACCCCTAAGACTGGAGTCAATGCCTGTGAAGGCACGGGCTGTAATCCAATCTCTTCCAGCAATTTTGGCATCAGTTTATCAAGCGTTTCTCGGCCTCTAGGGCCAATAGTGCGATGACTGATATTTTCACACCAACGACGTAACAGCGGCGCAAAATCCGCATCTTCAATACCATGTTCAGCCAGCATTGTCTGAGCCAACTCGGGCGTCTGGCAACTCCATAGCTGCACGGTCCAGCAATCATTGATGGCATCACTGCTTTCTTCACCGCCAACGGCAGCCCGGAAATGCCGATGAACGCTGCGCATTGCCGCACTGATCGCCTCACGCAGTTGCGCTTCATCTGCTATGTCTAACGCAAAGCACAAGCGCTGCCAATCCAGTGGGTTGTCAGGCAATGTCTGTGTCTGCTTATCGGCAATCGCCTGTAACAGATTTTCCACGCGCCGCAGCAGTCGATAATTCTGTCGCAGTTCCTCAACGGTGAGGTAATCCATCTGCCCTAAATCGTAGAGGGTGTTGATGGCGGTAAACAGATTCTGTACCCGCAGATCCGGTTCTCGGCCGCCGCGGATCAACTGAAAACTCTGCACCACGAATTCGACTTCGCGGATACCTCCCGCCCCGAGCTTAATATTGTCGGTAAGCTGGCGACGTCTGACTTCCTGGGCAATCAGCGCTTTCATCCGCCGCAGTGAATCTATCGCCGAGAAATCGATGTAACGTCGGTAAACAAAAGGACGCAACAGATCATGCAGTTGGTCAGAAAATCGATTCCAAGGCCCCAGCGCCCGCGCCTTCACCATGGCATAGCGTTCCCACTCGCGCCCCTGTTCTTGGTAGTAGTCTTCCAAGGCACTGTAACTGACCACTAATGGCCCGCTGTCGCCATAAGGTCGCAAACGCATATCTACCCGAAACACAAAACCATCGGTAGTGACTTGGCCGAGCAGATTCACCAGCCGTTGTCCCATACGGATAAAAAACTGCTGATTATCCAGCGTCCGTCTGCCGCCTTGCGTTTCGCCGTGTTCTGGGAAGGTAAAAATCAAATCAATGTCGGAGGAAAAATTCAGCTCGCGGCCACCGAGTTTTCCCATGCCAAGGATCATCAGCGGTTGGGGATTACCCTGCTTATCAGCAGGCGTTCCATGAGCACGACACATTTCAGCATATAGCCAGTCACGCGCGGCGATGATTAATGCTTCCGCCAGCACCGACAGATCCAGCAGTGATGACTCCAGCGAAGCGCGCCCCATAAAGTCACGCCAAGCCAGACGGGTCATCTGTTTATTTCGGTAAAGCCGTAAGACTTGTTTTGCCTGTTCTTCATCCGCAACACCTTGCAGCAACTGCTGCAGTTGCTCGCCAAAGAACTGCCGCTCCGGTTTGGCAAAGTCTTCAGCAAAAAACTCTGTCAGCCACTCTGGATGACGGCATAGTTGCTCTGCCACAAAATCGCTCAGCCCCAATACTCGCTGTAATTCATGCCGTTGTTCCGGGGTCAACCCTGTCTCTAAGTCTGGCCAGCAGCTTTGCAACTGTTGCAGTTGTTTATCAGCAACCTGTTCGAGAAGTGGATGAAAAGGCTTTAGATCGCCTGTGGTTGTCCCCATATTGCTCCCAATATATGAAATTCGTTCGACATATTATGTCAAAGGTGTTATAGATAACCTATTGTGGCTTGCCCCACGCAAGCGAACCGTAATTTTTGCAGCAAGGTATTGTTAACATATAAAATTACCCTGCGTAACAGATTACACCAACTTGACGGTTCGGCCTATGCTCCCGGCAAATTCCGCGAGAACGCCGGCCGAACAGCTAATGATGGAGAAAACATGGCAGGGATACTTACCCGTATTGTTACAGTGCTCATGTTGTTGTCTCTCACCGCCTGTGGTGATGACCGCCCAGAACAGATAACCCAGTTGCAACAACTCGACAGCCAAAGACTACAGAAATTATCACAGCAACTGGACGATGGGCAGATACGCAACGCCATGCTGTTAACCCAATATACTCGGATACTCGCATCTGAGCGGCCCGATCTGCAACCATTGATGACCGAAATGGCCAAAGACGGTGGCAGCAAAGGCCCAATGTTCAGTTCTCTGAAACAGCGACTGTCGGATGCTGGCAGTGCCAGTAACTTTCCGGGGTTGGATGAGCAGTTGCAGGAGCTGAAGAATATCTTTCAGGCAACCGATCCCAGCCAGTACAACGACATGCTGTCCGATCAGGTAAATGTGGTTGCCGATATGTCTAACGGTAAGCTGGCACGGGTCAATGCCGTCAGCAAAGAAACCTCTACCGTGGCTAACAATGCAGAAAACTTCGGCCCAGGCAGTCAATTGGTGGGCAATCCAACATATGGTCACTGGACCAGCGGTGCCAATGGCACGTCATTTTGGGAATGGTATGGCATGTATGCCATGTTCTCCAATCTATTCAATCGTCCTATCTACTACGATAACTGGTCCCGCACGCGGGATTACAGTTACTACAATGACGTTGGCCGCTACCGCTACACCTCACCCAAACAATCCACGAGTCAGGATCAGCTGTATCAACGCACGAAAAAACGCTTTGATTCACAAGGAAAACGTTTCGACAGCCCTTACGCTAAATCGCGCACCGGCTCAACTGCACTGTCACGGCAAAGCATCAGTACGCCCAAAAGTAGCAGTAGCATTGGGAGTGGTAGCAAGTTCCGCTCTAATTATGCCAAAGACAGCAGTTTCCGTAATTCAAGTTTCCGCACCAGCCGTGGGATCAGTCGCGGTAAGTAAACAGCAACAGTAAAGGAATCAAGATGACACTCTTTCAGGAATTCGGTATCACATCACAGCTGGCAGGTATCCTTGCCATCGACCTTGGGATTGCGGTGATCCTGCTGGCACTGATGCGTTACATGCAGGGTTGGAGCGTAAAGGTCAACAGTAACGAAGAACTTGCCGTGCGTGATAATTTCGCCTTTGGGATCAGCACGGCGGGAGCCGTGGCAGCGCTAGGTATTGTCCTTACCGGTGCCATTACCGGTGCCGCCGCACACAGCTACCTGCAAGAAGCCATTGGTATGAGCGCCTACGGCATCTGCGGATTAGTGCTGATCAAACTCGGACGCTTTCTGCATGACAAAATTGCCCTCAATCAGTTCGACAAAGATGCGCTAGTGCTGCAAGGCAATATCTCAGTCGCCATTGTGGATGCCGCCGCTGCCATGGCAACAGCGCTGGTGATCCGCGCGGTATTGTTATGGGCAGAAGACCTAACGCTCAACACCTTCATCGCCATCTTCAGCGCTTTTGTGGTATCACAACTGATGCTGGTTCTACTGACTCGCGGCCTGGAAATTGCCTATTCACGCCGTAATCAGGGGCGTCGTTACAGCAGGCATTAGTGGCGGGCAATACCGCCTTAGCATTGCGCCACGCTGGTACCATGATCGCCATGGGCCTGAGTTTCAATGCTGCCAGCCACTTTATGGAATATGCACCGACCGCCTATATAGGTAACCTGTTGGGATGGTTGCTGTTTTCGATCATCATGCTGCTGGTACTGACACTGTTGACCAAAGTGGTGAAATGGTTAGTGCTGGCGAAAATCAATCTGTCAGAAGAGGTAGAGCAGCAACTGAATATCGGCCTAGCATCGGTGGAAATGGCCATCAGTATTGCCGTTGCGCTGATCCTAACTGGATTGATGGCATAAATTGTGACAACGGATACCACCACAGTCACTCGTAACGGCCTGACCCGGCTCGACGATATACTGCTACTGGGGATTATGGGCATTCTCGCCGCCTGTGGTCTCATTTATGAATATCTGCTGTCCCATTACGCCGGGCGTATTCTCGGCGCGCTGGAAGCGGCTATTTACACCATGATCGGTCTGATGATCGTCTCAATGGGATTTGGTGCTTTTGCTGCCCGTAAAATCAAATCAGCATTTGATGGCTTTGCCAGACTGGAACTGAGTGTGGCATTGTTGGGCTCATTAGCCATACTCATCACCGCGGCTGTCATCGGTTTTGGTCACGAACTGCCAAAACTCATCGCCCAGACCATGGAATTACCGCCAGACCAACTCCCCAACGGCGGATTTATCGGAAAGTTTCAATCCATCTCAGTCTATTTGCCTTACCTGTGGGGTGTGCTACTGGGCTTGATGATCGGGATGGAAATCCCGCTGATCGCCCGAGTACGCCAGGCGTTAAGCGATGAACATCTACTACATAATGCTGGCACTATTTACGGTGCCGATTACATAGGTGCTGGCATTGGCGCCGCCATTTGGGTCGCCTTTATGCTGGCGCTCGATACCCAGTTAGCGGCGGCACTCACGCAGGCTTTAACCTGCTGGCAGGCTTACTGTTTATTCTGCGTTTCCGTGAGCGGATCCTGCATGCCAACTGGCTGTTAGCCGGGCACCTGCTGGCAACGGGGTTATTGTTACTGCTGGCAATTAAAGGCCCCATCTGGGAGCAATCGTTTAACAACCTGCTGTATAAAGATAATGTTATCTACAGCAGGGCCACGCGCTTCCAACAACTGACATTTACTGAGCGGTTAATGGGCAACCATCTGCCGCCGGTATATTCCATGTACATCAACGGCCGTCTACAGTTTTCCTCTATTGACGAACATATTTACCATGCTTATTTAGTACACCCGGTACTGGCGGCCAGTGCCCGCCATGACAAAGTGCTAGTGATTGGCGGCGGTGACGGCTTAGCGCTGCGACAAATCTATAAATGGCAGCCACAACAAGTGACACTGCTGGATCTCGATAAAGAAGTGGTCACTCTGTTTAAGCAGCCACCAGCTGAGATGCCAAAACGGCTGGCTCATGCGTTATTGGCCTTAAACGGTAATGCCTTTAATGATCCGCGGGTACAGGTGCTGTTTAATGATGCCTTTAATGGCGTTGATACCCTGTTGCAACAAGGGCGTAAATACGATGCCATTATTGTGGATCTGCCAGACCCGTCCCATCCGGATCTCAACAAACTGTATTCCGACCTGTTTTATCGCAAGCTAGCACAATTGCTCAGTGCCGATGGGGCGATAGGAATTCAGTCCACTTCGCCTTATCACGCCACTAAAGCGTTTATTTCTATTGGTAAAACCCTGGCGCTAGCGGTACTTCAAAGTCGATCAGTATCATCACAATGTGCCCAGTTTTGGCGAGTGGGGCTGGACCATAGGCACTCTCAGTGGCAAAGATGCGCGCAGTCGCCTACAAACTTTACAAACACTGCCGATAGATGACAGCTGGTTAACCCCGGGGCTGATTCGGGCGGCATTTGAATTTCCGAAAAATTTTTACAGTAAAAATGACCAAGTTAAGGCGAATACCATAGGCTCATTGCAGTTGTATCATTACCATCTGCAAGCCTGGAGCGACAGTCAGGGCGTCGCGACTTTTTAACGCAAGATAATGCTTGACATAATATGTCTCAGTGTTATCTTTAATCACGGACATAATATGTCAGCGAGGACAATAATGAATATTCACACCATTGCCAACCACCTGAATGGACTTGGCGACAACAGCTCAACCGGGCAACGGTTTGATTGTTATCCCATTGATGGGGATGTGGAAGTTTTGCAAGTCAACGTGGTAGGCCGTGAAGAGATCCCGATTTTCGTGTCCGCAACCGAGAATCAAATCCTGTGCATCAGCTACCTCTGGGGTGAGGAAGAAGTCGTACAGGAAAAACGCACTGAAATGTTCGAAACCATGTTGGGACTGAACATTCCAATGCCACTGTCATCCTTCGCCAAGATTGATGACAAATACGTATTATTTGGTGCTCTGTCGCTGGATGCCAGCATGCTGGAAATCGAGCAAGAGCTGTCGGTTCTGTCAGACAACTGTCTGGAAGTGATCGACGAAATGGCCGACTATTTGAAATAAGGAGCCTACTCATGGGTATTTTGAATAAAATTCTGACAGCCTTCCGTGGCGGTGCCACCGAAATCGGCCAAAACATCGTAGATGCCAATGCCACCCGTATCTTTGAACAAGAGATCCGTGACGCAGAAAAACATCTGACCAAAGCCAAGCGCGAACTGACTGACGTGATGGCCAAAGAGATGCAGGCAGCACGCGAGATTGAACGCTTGAAACGCACCATTGCCGAGCATGAAGGTTATGCCACACAAGCGCTGGAAAAGAACAATGAAGCGCTGGCATTAGAAGTCGCACAGAAGATTGCCGAACTGGAACAGCAGTTAGAAGAACAACAGACTGCCAATACCAGCTTCAGTGACCATGCCGCGCGTTTGAAAGATCTGGTGAAAAAACCGAACGGCAGTTGGCGGATTATCAGCGGCAGTTGTCTATGGTGAAAACCACCGAAAGCGTGCAGAAAGCAACCGCGTCTATCACCGACTCCTTTGCTTCCAGCAACTCAAAACTGCTCAATGCCAAAGATTCACTGGAACGCATTAAAGCGCGGCAGCAGCAGTTTGATGATCGCATCAAAGCGGCAGAAGAGCTGGAAACTGAAAACAGCGACAAATCGCTAAAAGCCAAGCTGGCAGAAGCCGGTATCGGTGAGCAGAAAACCTCTGCTAACGATGTGCTGGAACGCCTGAAAGCCAAAAAAGGTTCATAACTTATGAGCTTTATTGGTAAGTGGTTCGGCAAAGAAGCACCGGTGACACGTCAGCTCACGCAGCCGATGGAGCTGCGCGTAGGTGATATGGTCACGCTGGATGATAGTTTTGCCCTGCCCCCGCAGTTGCGGGGGCAACAATTCAGAGTGGAAGCCGTCAATACCTACGAATATGAACATAGCCAAGAACCCGAGTTTGTGCTGAAAGGCAACTCGGGTGACGCCATTTATATGGGGCTGGAACAGGATGACGAAACCTGGCTGGCATTTTCCATCAAACTGCCTCGTTCGCAAGTAGAAGCCCTATTTGATCTGGACGCTTTTGCCGAAATCTTTGAAGAACCCGGTAAAGCAACACTCCACGCTTTACCGCTCACGGAGACCACCGAGCAGTATGCTCAGTGGTTGGCAGATGAATACCATCAGGTTGCCTTTGCACAATTTGGATATTTTCATCGACAGGATTATCGTCATGGTAAACCGTCGCAATTTATGGAAAATAACCCAGGTGACGCATTTGAAGCCTACGAGTTATTGGATGGTGATGAAAGCCGAGCTATCGATATCGAAGTCTACCAAGATGGAGATACCGATGTGTTGCTGACCCTTTATCGCCCATTATCCGATATTCGAGAGTATTGGCCAGGAGAGTAGTGCCAGATGAGTAAAGACCACCCGTTTCCAGAAAAATGGCTGCAAAACCAAAAAGCTGCCAAAGCAACACAGGTAGCGTTTGACCTGGATGAGCGCTTTCAGTACTCCATCCGTAAAGCCGCACTGGATACGGGCGTCAGCCCATCTGATCAAATCCGCATGATCCTCGGACTCAGCGTTGCTAAAAGGCCGAAACGGCCACGTCTGACCGTTTCGTTGAGCGCCGAAGATTACGTACAACTGGCAGAAAAGTACGGTTTACCGCCAGAATCCCAGCTAGAAATCAAACGGCGAGTGCTGGAAGATCTGGTTAACTTTGTCGATGATAAGTCTTAATTCATACATTTACAGGGCACGGTAACTTTTCTACCCTGTTGTTACCGCACAGATTTCCCCTGGGATTGCCATGAAATTGAAAGGACGCTGGGCTAACAACATACAGCTGTCACCGTTTGAACTGGTGATGATGCTGTTATCACTGTTTTCAGTGGTATTGATCCTGTGCATGGTGCTGCTGCCCATGGATAAGGAAACCCGTAAGCTACTGTTCTTGCTTGACACCAGTATCTGTTGCATCTTCCTGATTAATTTTTTCATTGGTCTACTAAGATCTGATAACAAGCCATTGTTTCTCAAAGAACACTGGATTGATTTTGTCGCCAGTATTCCCGCGATAGAACCCTTACGCTTTGCTCGATTATTCCAGATTTTACGGGTAATTCGGCTGCTGCGGATGAGCCGCTCAATTTTAGGCTCGCTGTTAAAACAGCGGCGCCAGACCACGCTGGCCAGTCTGTTACTGGCGATGGTTACCATCGTAGCGTTTTCTTCGGTATTGGTGCTACTCGTGGAAAATGGTGAACCTAGCGCCAATATCAAAACCGCAGAAGATGCCATCTGGTGGTCGCTAGTGACAATTTCTACCGTGGGTTATGGTGATTTTTATCCGGTCACGACTGTCGGTCATCTGATCGGGGGCTGGTAATTCTCTGTGGGGTGAGTTTTTTCGGGGTGATCTCTGGTTATATGGCATCACTCTTCGTGGCACCAGACGAACAGGAAAACCTCGAAAACCAACGGCAAGAACTCAAGCATCAGCTAGATGATGTACTACAGCGGATGGAGCAGAACCAGCAGCAGATGTTGCAGGAGATCACTGATCTCAAACAACAACTGCTGCAACAGCCAACGCAAAAATAAGGCGATGACTTAGCGCTGCACTACATCACATCGCCATGCCAATAAGGCACTTGCTGCAAGACCGTCAGTTGCAAATGGGCAATCATGGCAGCCAAACTTTGCTGTTCATCCGCTAACACAGCGGCAGCCACTGGTACCAATTGTGCTGCACTAGCATAAGCATTGAACAGCACTATGCCATCGCTAAGTTGCGTGCATAACGCAAGATATTGCTCACGCGCCGCATCGGGGTACAAACGACCGAATGCCAATCCAAGTAAAAGCGTGTCCTCAAGCCCATCCGCTAACGCGCGATAATCAGCTATCGCCGCGCCATTACCCGCTATGCGGCACTGTACCTGTTGCCAGGCGTTTTCCTGCAGTTGGTACGCGACCGCTGCTAAATCATCTGTGCCAGCCAGTGAAACTTCATTGCGCTGCAAGCCCAATAACAGGCGTACCAGCGCCAATTGCAGCTCGCCATAACGACAATCTTGCCACAATACTTGTAGCTGTCCGACAACATCCAATTGCTGTAGCGCCACCTGTGCCGAGGCGTTAATCTCTGCCGCATGTGGCAATGTACCCAGTGGTGCCGATTCTGCGCACAGGCACGCCAGATAGCGGCCTTGATTGATAAAGGCTAGCTGCTGCGCTAACCAGGCAAATCCCTTGCGAGTGACCTCGTCATGTAATGCAAATTGTGTCAGTAACAGATGCAACAACTGGATACAAGCGCGTAAACGCTGCCACAATGCCACTTGTTGACCACTATCAAGTACATGTTGCTGCAGCATATCTTCCAGCAACTGCCACCGCTCCAGCGCCGTTTCCAGCATAGCGCTCAGGCTAGCCTTAAGTTCTCGCCCCGCGGGCAGCTCAATATACTGCAGTGTATCGAGTGTCGACGGAGCGCGCTTATGTGCCAAGCGGTAGCCACGTTGTGCTTTACTGGCTTTTCCCAAGCGCACCGGGATCTGTTGCGCTACCTTCTGTGCCAAAGGCAACAGATCAACCGCCGAACCAGAAATCAGTTCAAATTCCAATTCACACAAAGGTTCTCGGTTTTCGCCTGCGGCGATAACCCCTTGATCTAAGGCCACCTCAATGAGACTACCGGCTTCCTGTATCAGCCAGCGACAACGCTGAAAATCCGTACTGAACAAGCAGTGCAATTGCTGTTGCAACGCAGAGATATCCTGCGTCTGCGGCCAAATCTCTGCTGGAAACAACGCCAGCTCCGGCGTGGTGCCATTAATATCGATATTATATTCTGGTCGGGTATGTAGGCCGCCAACCACTTTTCCGGCAGTCTTGATGGTCTGTTCGTATTTGCCATCACAGCCACGCACCCGCAGCCCCATATCTAACTGCCGCAGTGCCAACCCCGGCGTATCAAAATAGCGGTTAGTCAACTGGCGGCAACCTTGGTTGTCGCTGCTAGGAAGTTGATTAAGAAAGGTAATTAGAGGTTGTAAATGCTGTGGTTGGATGAACAGTTTAAGTTCAATTTCTGTATGATTTCCGTCATGTTCCATTGGAAAAATGGCCTGTTTTGTCATGAAAAATTCATCTATGCGTCATCATGAAGTCGCAATGTCATATTGCTGTCATAAAACTGTCTTAGTATTTTTCGCCGGGTGATATATAGCCCATTTGTATAAAAGCTGTCATATTTTCAGTGAAAACACAGTTTCAATACGCGGACGCTTAAGGTACCATTTCGCCCGCGTTTCCAATAGTGGAATGAGCTAATAGGTAAACGGCTATGCCAGTAAACTCTATTTTAGGCGTGTTTGCAAAATCGCCGATCAAGCCGCTGCAAGAGCACATTGACAAGGTTTTTGATTGTGCTTCGCTGCTGGTCCCTTTTTTGAAGCAACGTTCGCAAAGGATTGGGACAGTGCAGTTGCCATCCGGAAAAAATTAGTCAGGAAGAGAAAGACGCTGACAATCTGAAACGTGAAATACGTCTCACCCTCCCCGGCGGTTTGTTTATGCCAGTTGAACGAACTGATCTGCTGGAACTATTAACCCAACAGGACAAAATCGCTAACAAAGCTAAAGATATTTCAGGCCGGATCATAGGCCGTGAACTACTGGTGCCTGAAGTCATTCAAACCCCTTCCTCGCTTATCTGCAACGTTGTCTTGATGCAGTAGCGTTGGCAAAGGAAGCCATTAACGAACTGGACGATCTGCTGGAAGCGGGATTCCGTGGCCGAGAAGTGGATCTGGTAGCCAAGATGATCAGTGAACTCGATGTGTTGGAAGAAGACACTGACGAGTTGCAGATCCAGGTGCGTCGACAGTTATTCGCCATTGAGTTGGAGTTAAGTCCCATCGACGTCATGTTCCTCTACAAAATTATTGAGTGGGTGGGAGACCTGGCAGATCTTGCCGAGCGTGTGGGTTCCCGCCTCGAGCTGATGCTGGCTCGCGTCTAATAATAAAAGGTATACAAGGTTATACAGCATGGTTGATGTATTAATCACTAGCGGCCCCTGGCTTATAGGTACCGCGGCCGTTTTCGGCTTTCTGATGGCTTGGGGCATCGGAGCCAACGATGTTGCAAATGCAATGGGCACTTCGGTAGGGGCAAATGCCGTTACCATCAAACAGGCAATTGTGATTGCCATGATTTTCGAATTTGCCGGCGCCTATCTGGCTGGCGGTGAAGTGACCAGTACCATACGCAACGGGATTATTGACCCATCTTATTTTACTGAAGTCCCCGAATTGCTGGTCTATGGCATGATAGCTTCGCTATTGGCCGCGGGGATCTGGCTGGTGGCAGCGTCGGCCCTGGGTTGGCCGGTGTCGACCACCCACTCCATCGTTGGTGCCATTATTGGATTTGCCGCGGTGGGAGTGGGACCAGATGCGGTTTCCTGGAGTCAGGTAACCGGTATCGTAGGTTCCTGGATTGTCACCCCCGCCATCTCAGGCTTTATCGCCTTCTGCATTTTCCAAAGCGTTCAAAAACTGATTTTCAATACGGATAACCCACTGGCTAATGCCAAACGTTTTGTGCCTTTTTATATGGCCTTTGCGGGTTTTGTGATGTCCTTGGTCACCATTACCAAGGGACTGAAACATGTGGGTTTGAAAGTATCGACTGGCGAGGCTTATATGCTGGCGATACTGATTGCGGTGCTTATAGGTATCGCTGGTAAAATTGCCATCACCCGTTTAAAACTCTCCAGTACACCGAGCAAACAGACCAACTTTAATAACGTTGAAAAGGTGTTTGCGATTCTGATGCTGATGACCGCTTGCTGTATGGCATTTGCTCACGGGTCTAACGATGTGGCGAATGCCATTGGCCCGTTGGCTGCGGTAGTATCCGTGGTCAATAGTGGTGGTATTATCAGTGCCAAATCACCGTTAATCTGGTGGATCCTGCCTTTGGGTGGCATAGGTATCGTGCTGGGGTTGGCAATATTCGGTAAACGGGTAATGCAAACTATAGGGAAAAATATCACACATTTGACCCCTAGCCGCGGTTTTGCCGCCGAGCTGGCCGCCGCGAGTACTGTAGTGATTGCGTCTGGTACAGGGTTGCCAATCTCCACCACACAAACACTGGTTGGCGCAGTGCTTGGCGTTGGTATGGCTCGTGGTATTGCTGCCATCAATATTGGGGTTGTACGCAATATTGTGGTGTCTTGGGTGGTGACCTTACCAGCGGGGGCGGGATTATCTATCCTGTTCTTCTTTACCATCAAAGGTATTTTTAACTGATTTATTCCGTGCAACCTACGGTAAATCAGCAAGATAAGAGGGAAGTCAACTGACTTCCCTCTTGCATTGGCAAGCACAAATCCATAGCATGTTGACAATATTTTGCGACAGAGAAGATTCACCGTGCTGAGAGTGCTGATGCTAACCGGAGCCCTGCTCCTTTCCCCTTCACTGCTGGCAGAAGGCCAGACCCGCTATGTCTCTGATAATATTTATATTTATATTCATGGTGGTCCAGGCAGTCAGTACCGCATTATCGGTAGTATCGAGGCCGGAGAGAAAATCACACTGATGCCGGAAACCGAAGGTGAGTTTTCCAAAATTGTCGATCACAAAGGCCGTGAAGGCTGGATACGTACCGACAAGTTGCAGCAACAAGTATCGATGCGATATCGCATGGCTGATATGGAAACACAGCTCGCAGCCGCACAATCCAAGCTCCAGTCGGTGTCTAACCAAAGCAGTAACGTCTCAGAGCAACTCGATGATCTGCAGAGCAAGCTGAGTAAAACGGAAGCTGAGCTACAGAAAGCCAGCGCCGCAAGAGACGCAGCGCTCGCCCAGGTAGAGAACATGCAAGACAATGCCCGCTTCCATATGTGGCAGCAAGGCGGATTAATCGCTGCTGGCGGGCTGATCCTCGGGGTGATCCTGGTTTATCTGCCACGGCCACAGCGTCGCCGTCGTGACCGCTGGATGTAAAGCGTACAAATTTTCTGACAGACCGCCGCATTCAAACGGCGGTCTTTTTATTTGTGCACTAATAGCAAGTGATAAACAACATTTTCAAACAATTGTCACATTTCATTTCCAGACAGTGCCACGGCTCACACTTTGCTTGTATAATCGGCGCGCGCAAGCGCCTTCTTAATGGTATACAACAACGATAAGCGCCCCTTGCGTCTGAGATGTTCCGCAGCCCTTAACTGCCTAACCGGCTTGGATGGAAGCGATAATTATGTTTAAAGCGAGTGAAGTACTGGCTGGCTATTATGATAATGCCAATCTCGATGATCTTTTTTCCGCTATCAGTGAAAACTACATTGTTGACGAAGCAGAATATCTGTCTGATCTGCTGAAACTTATTCCTGCTGATGATGCCACTATCGAACGCATCACCCAGCGCGCACATGCCCTGGTTACCAAGGTTCGGCAATACGATAAAAAAGGCATGATGGTCGGCATCGATGCTTTTTTACAGCAATACAGTCTGGAAACGCAGGAAGGTATCATCCTGATGTGTCTGGCAGAAGCCTTGCTGCGCATTCCCGACAGTGACACTGCCGACGCCTTGATTGAAGACAAACTCTCCGGTGCCAAGTGGGATCAGCATCTGTCAAAGAGCGATTCAGTGCTGGTGAATGCCTCGACCTGGGGATTAATGCTGACCGGCAAAATCATTAAACTGGATCGTAATATTGATGGCACGCCCAGTCACTTACTGAAACGACTGGTGAACCGTCTCGGCGAACCGGTGATCCGCCAAGCTATGTATGCCGCGATGAAGATCATGGGCAAACAGTTTGTGCTGGGGCGCACCGTCAAAGAAGCGCTGAAAAACAGCGAAGCCAAAAGAAAACTCGGCTACACCCACTCCTACGACATGCTGGGCGAAGCGGCGCTTACCCTGCAAGACGCACACAAATACTACGCAGATTATTCCCACGCAATCAGTGAATTAGGCGCGCAACAGTATGATGAAAACGATGCACCCCGCCCCACCATTTCTATCAAGCTGTCGGCACTGCATCCTCGCTATGAAGTGGCGAACAAAGCGCGAGTGATGAGCGAGTTGTACGCCACTGTCATCAAACTGATAGAACAAGCGCGGGCTCTGAATGTGGGGATCTCCATTGATGCCGAAGAAGTGGATCGATTGGAGTTGTCACTGCAACTGTTCCAGCAGTTATATCAATCAGAGGCCGCCAAAGGTTGGGGACTGTTAGGTCTGGTAGTACAGGCCTATTCCAAGCGCACCTTGCCGGTACTGTTGTGGATCACCAAGCTGGCAAAGACCCAAGGCGATATCATTCCCGTGCGCCTAGTAAAAGGGGCTTATTGGGATAGCGAGCTAAAATGGGCACAACAGGCCGGTGAGCGCGGTTATCCGCTGTATACCCGTAAAGTGAATACCGATCTTTCTTACTTAGCCTGCGCTCGTTATCTGTTGTCAGAGCGCACCGAAGGCGCCATCTACCCACAGTTTGCCACACACAATGCTCAAACTGTGGCCGCAATCAGCGATATGGCCGGTGAGCGGCAGTTTGAGTTCCAGCGACTGCACGGCATGGGGCAGGAACTGTACGATACGCTGCTGGCTGAAAACCGCCAGCGGCCGGTACGCATCTATGCACCTATCGGCGCCCATAAAGATCTGTTGCCTTATCTAGTACGTCGCTTGCTGGAAAACGGCGCTAACTCCTCTTTCGTGCATAAGCTGGTAGATCCTAAAACGCCTATCGAATCGCTAGTAACACATCCGCTGGTAACCGCCCGCAATTACGCCTCGTTAGCTAATAATAATATCGCGCTGCCTGCTGACATATACGGTAATGAGCGCAAGAACTCCCAAGGTCTGAATATGAATATCATTTCTGAAGCTGAGCCGTTCTTCAAAGCACTCGAACCTTTCCAGCAGCAACAATGGCATGGGGCCGCTAGTGGGCGGAGAAACCCTGGGCGGCAACCCGCAGCCAGTCGTTAGCCCCTATAACACCCAAGAGCAAGTGGGCACAGTAGTATGGGCCGATGCCGCCAGCGTTAAACAAGCTATCACAAATGCGGTATCGGCTTTTCCACAATGGTGTCGCACGCCAGTCGAAACCCGTGCAGCCACCTTGCAAAAACTGGCAGACTTGCTGGAAGAAAACCGTGAAGAACTGATTGCCTTATGTACCCGCGAAGCCGGCAAGAGCTTACAAGATGGTATTGATGAAGTGCGCGAAGCCGTAGATTTTTGCCGTTATTACGCACTTCAAGCCAAAAAACTGATGGCAAAACCTGAGCTATTGCCTGGGCCGACTGGCGAATTGAATGAACTGTTCCTGCAAGGTCGCGGCGTCTTTGTCTGCATCAGTCCGTGGAACTTCCCATTAGCCATTTTCTTAGGGCAGATTGCGGCCGCGCTGGCAGCTGGCAATAGCGTAGTGGCAAAGCCTGCGGAACAGACCTCGATTATTGGCTATCGCGCGGTACAACTGGCGCACCAGGCCGGCATTCCAGTAAACGTACTGCAACTGCTGCCAGGCAAAGGTGCCGATGTTGGCGCGGCTTTGACCGCTGATGCACGCATTGGCGGTGTTTGCTTCACGGGTTCCACTGCCACCGCCAAGGCGATTAACCGGACACTGGCTGCACGCGATGGTGCCATCATTCCGCTAATCGCCGAAACTGGTGGTCAGAATGCCATGGTAGTGGATTCGACCTCACAGCCCGAACAAGTCGTAAATGATGTTGTAGCATCCGCTTTCACCAGTGCCGGTCAGCGCTGTTCGGCGCTGCGAGTGCTTTATGTGCAAGAAGACATTGCCGAACGCGTTATCGAGATCCTCAAAGGGGCAATGGATGAACTGACCCTCGGCCATCCTGGGGAACTAAAAACCGATATTGGGCCAGTGATTGATGCAACGGCTAAAGCCAACCTCAATGCTCACATTGAACACCTCAAACAGGTCGGCAAACTGCTCAAACAAGCCGCCTTACCCACAGCTTTTGAGCACGGCCATTTTGTTGCCCCAACCGCAGTAGAAATCAACTCAATCAAGGTGCTAGAGCAAGAAAACTTCGGCCCAATTCTGCATGTGATCCGTTATAAAGCCAGTGAGCTCCAGCAAGTGATCGACGATATCAACAGCACTGGATTTGGGCTGACATTAGGGATCCATAGTCGCAACGAAGGCCAAGCACTGGAGATCGCAGATAAGGTCAATGTCGGGAACGTCTATATCAACCGTAACCAGATTGGCGCGGTGGTTGGCGTGCAGCCATTTGGCGGTCAAGGGCTGTCAGGGACTGGACCTAAAGCCGGTGGCCCACACTATCTGCCACGTTTTATGACCGAGAAAACCCGTACCAACAACATTACCGCCATTGGTGGTAATGCCACCTTATTGTCGTTGGGTGATGCGCTGTAAATCAAAGTAACAAACTGAATGGGGCTACCTTGTGGTAGCCCCTTTTTTAACTTTGTCCCGTCCGGAAATACGATGGTTCAGTCGGCATCTTCGATGAGGACTGGTTTAGCTTTCTCTGGTGCGTACTTATCCATAATCACAGCACACGCCGCATCCCCGGTGATATTCAGTGCAGTACGGGTCATATCAAAAATTCGATCCAACGCGAACAACAATGGCAAACCATCAATGGGGATCCCCGCTGACAGCAATACCGCCACCACGAGGAACGTTGGCCCAGGAACGCCCGCCTGTCCAACAGCCCCTAAAGTGGATGTAAGAATGATGGCGGCGTAAGCGGTCATATCTAACGGTACGTGGTACATCTGCGCAAAGAAAATCGCCACCAGACCATAATAAATCGCGTTACCACTCATGTTAATGGTAGCTCCCAGCGGTAGCACAAATGCTGTAGTGGCATTACTGACTTTTAAATCCTGCTCACAGGTCTGCATGTTGACCGGCAGTGTCGCCATTGAAGAAGCCGTGGATAACGCCATCACCTGTGGTTTCTTCATCACCATAATGAATTTCAACGCAGAGACTGGCGACATCAGTTGCACCAACGCTGGGAAAAACAGGAAGGTATAAATCACAATCCCCAGCATGTACACCCAAAACAGATTCAGCACCACTTTCATGGCATCAAAGCCGAAACTCCCCACCGCGTCGGCCATCAAGCCGAACACCCCCAGCGGAGCAATCAGCATCACTTTAGTGATCATCCACACCAAGGCTTCCAGTACCGCATTCAGTGCTGATTGCACCTGCTTTGGCCCATTGCCTTTTACCTTGGTTAAGGCGACGCCAAAGAAGATACTAAACACTAGGATCTGTAGGATATTGCCGCCGGTTAGCGATTCAAACACATTGGTAGGGATCATCCCA
Organism: Shewanella dokdonensis; assembly: GCF_018394335.1. Classification (NCBI taxonomy): domain Bacteria; kingdom Pseudomonadati; phylum Pseudomonadota; class Gammaproteobacteria; order Alteromonadales; family Shewanellaceae; genus Shewanella; species Shewanella dokdonensis. The sequence goes on from NZ_CP074572.1 coordinate 1,133,324, forward strand.
AGCAATGTATCCACCGCACCAGGTAGCGCCCCCTGTTCGGCAGTCACCGGCTCAAACGCTTTAGCATGGGCAGTTATATCCGTGCCCAATCCAGGCTCAAACAGATGCCCAAGCACCAAGGCTAACGCCACCGCCAATGCCGAGGTGGCCAGGAAAAAGATAAAAGTCCCTAGGCCGATTTTACCCGCAGACGGCGTGTTACCTAGGCTAGAGGAACCCGCAATGATGGCAACCAGCACTAACGGGATCACCAGCATTTTAATCAGGTGAATAAATAGGGTTCCTAGCGGTGCAAATACCGATGCGCTGTTGCCCATGGCCCAGCCCACGACAGCACCGAGGATCATGGCAATCACTACCTGCACACCAATGTTGCCAAGCCAATGTTTGCTTTTCATTATTGTTATCTTCCTTTTCAGACTTCCGGCCATGCCGGTATGGCAAACTGTAAAAAACAGGTTAAGTTACCACAGAAAGATCGGCAAATGGATAAAAAGGCCGGGGCGAAAGAGGAAAATCACATTTCCGCCACCAGCAACAGAGAAGTACTGACAAGAACAAACAACAAGGAACAACTGACCGAGAATAGCTCCCGCTTCAAGAAATGAATGGTGAACTATTTTTGCAGACGAAAGCCGCTAAAATGCACATCGTCATTGCAACTATGCTGTGGCTGACACAAAGTGCTTTGTGCCGTAGTTGTGGCATGATGATGACAACCGCCACTCCCACTACAACCACAACTTTCACCACAACCACCTTTACTTTGGTGTTGTAACGACGGCCTAGCCGTACTGGTGTCCAACAGCCGTAAATGCGTGTTGCGAGCATCATCCAGCAATTGCTGTAAGCTGCCGTTACGTTGCCGAGGACGACAGACACTGATCCCGGCATCCAGCAATTTACCCAACATGCGCTCACCAATCTGATTCACCAGTACAATCTGAGCCCCTGCTGTTGTATCAGATTAAGCATGGCACTTTTAGCAGCACAATTGCCCCCTAGTGCTGGATTATCAACCAGTTGCAGCAACTGCCCCTCTGCACTGAAAAATGCCAGTTGCTGCGCTTTAGTAAAATGCCCAGACAAATGTCCGCGACTCATAGGGATCACAATCATCGTTTTCTACTCCACTTGCTGCGCCGTCTATGCCAACAGCGCTAAATTAATAGCATATGCCAATAACTTTATTATTGGAGATAGTGCTAGATGCTTCTGTGATCGATTCGCGATTTTTAGGTAACAAGCCATATGACAGTCAACAGTGATAAGGCATAAAAAAGGATGTCAGCGACATCCTTTGGTAAATAGGTTAGTCATCAAGCTAGCGCGTCAATCGCGCAATTGCTGGTATAACCTTGCATAGGCCGGAGTATGACTAAGCAACTGCCCATGAGAACCACTGGCGACAATCTGCCCATCTTCCAGTAGATGAATGGCGTCCATCTGGGCCATCCCGGTCAAGCGGTGGCTAATCATCAGTAAGGTTTTACCCTGGGCATGTGCCAGCAATAACCGTAAGATCTCCTGCTCAGTACGCCGATCCAACCCTTCAGTTGGCTCATCCAGCAACAACAAGGGTGCATCCCGCAGCAATGCCCGGGCCACACCAATACGCCGCTGTTCACCACCGGATAACTGCCGGCCACCTTCGCCAATCCAGGCGTTCAAGCCTTGATCCTCTAGTAGATTTGCCAAGCCTACCTGTTGCAGTACCTGCGACAAGCGCTCGTCACTGACTTTTTCCGGCAGTGCTAGTTGTAAATTATCGCGCAAGGTGGCGCTGAGCAGTGCCACCCGTTGACTGACAACTGTCATTGACGCACGCAGGCTCTGTTCGTCGTAACTTTCCAGCGTTTTACCCGCCAGTTGGATTGTGCCGTGCTGCGACTGCCATTGGCGGGTGATTAACGACAGCAAGGTGGATTTGCCACACCCCGTTTTGCCCAGCAACGCCACTTTGCTGCCAGCGGCAATCTTTAATGACAGCTGTTGCAACACCGGCTGTGATGCTTGCGGGTAACTGAAACTTAAGTCGCTGATCAATAACTCACCATTGGCAGCCTTGCCAAGGCTAACGGCGGGGAAACTGATGTCGGGTGTCTGCTCGGTAATATCTGCCACTCGCCGGGCAGCCAGCATAGTAGCAGACAGCTGTTGAAAGGCTCCGGCCAATGGCATCATCAGCTCAAAACTAGACAGCACACAAAAGACCATTAACGCCAACAAGGGGCCTGGTGGCACCGCCGAGCCGACACCACTGGCGGCATACCACAACATCAGCAATACCAAACAACCGTGGAACAGGATCAACAGCCCCTGACTCAAACCGCTGATAGTGGCCATGCGCTGCTGGCTATTTAGCCAATGCTGTTCCACTTGCGCCAACGTTTTCCGAGCATCAGCCGCCGCCGCAAAGAGTGTCAATTCCGCTTGTCCTGACAACCATTCCAGCAAGCGTACCCGGTAGTGTTGCCGCTGTTCGATAAGCTGTCGCCCCGGCATTTTCCCCAACTGATAAAACAGCGATGGCAAGACAATGGCCGCCAGCAACAAGCCACCACACAGCAACAACGCCAAATGCACATCAAACCAGCCGACAAATGCAAACAGCAGCAACAGCATTAACGCGTAACTGGCGAGCGGCGTCAGCAATCGCAGATACAGATGATCCAACGTATCAATATCCGCCACCAAGCGGTTCAACAGATCGCCACGACGCATACCACTCAGGTTGCGTTCGCTCAACGGCAATAGCGACTTCCAGGCCCAGCAGCGCAGTTCGGTAAGAATGCGGAAAGTTGCTTCATGGGTCAGCACTCGATCGCCATAACGGCTCGCGGTACGCATAATGGAAAACATGCGTACGCCTCCGGCCGGCGTAAAGTAATTCATGCCCACGCCTGCCAGCCCGGCTACCGCTGTAGCCGACAGAAACCAACCCGAAAGGGATAGCAAACCGATACCCGCGATCAGCGTTAATAGACTCAGCAGCAGTCCTAACGTCATCATCAGCCATTGGCGCCGGAACAGTTGCAAAAAGGGTAATAACAGTTTCATGCCCGTACACCTCCCGCCGCATCAACATCATCCAACGACAGCGCTAACGGCAGTTGCGCCAGCATGTTTGCCAGCAAGCCAGGCTGCTGAGCCAACTCGGAAAAACTTCCTTGCTGCACCAGTTGCCCATGATCCAACACTAAGATCCGATCCATACGATCCAGTTGATCCAAACGATGTGTCACCATCAGACATGTGTGTTGCTGCATGGACTGCCACAACGCGGCTAATACCCATTGTTCATTTTGGCTATCGAGACTAGCACTGGGTTCATCGAGCAAATACAGCTCAGCGTTACGCGCCAAAGCCCGTGCTAACGCGATGCGTTGTGCCTGCCCCACCGACAGACCGCCGCTGAATTCCTGCACCCTATGCGCTAGGCCATCGGGCTGCGCTCGCACAAAATCTGCAATTTTGGCTTGCTCCAACAGTGCCCAAATCGCCGCATCATCCAGCCCAGGCTGACCCAAGCGCACATTGTCAGCAATCGAGCCATGGAACAACTGAGGATTTTGTCCCAGCCAAGCCAACTGTTGTCGCCAACTGGCGGGGGCCAACTGTTGCAGTTCAACACCGTTAACTTTGAGGCTGCCCTGATAAGGTAAAAAGCCTAATAATGCATTGAGCAAACTGCTTTTCCCTGCGCCACTAGGGCCAACCAATGCCAGTTTCTCTCCCGCCCGCATGGAAAAACTCAGCGGCCCCACCAATAGCTGCCCATCCATGCTAAACACTTGCAGATCCTGCGCGTCGATGCTGACAAGGTTGCCCGGTAGCTCTTCATGCCCCTGACTCAAGGGTTCCGGAGTCTCCAGCAGTGCCATTAACGATTCTGCCGCGCCTATCGCTTGGGCTTTGGCATGATAGTGAGTACCAAGATCGCGCAGCGGTTGATAAAATTCCGGCGCCATAATCAGTATGAACATGCCGGTAAATAAACTGATGGTCACACCGTAATGACCAAAATTCAACTCACCCAAATAGGAGAAACCAAAGTACACCGCCACCACCGCAATGGAGACTGCCGCAAAAATTCCAGCACAGCCGAGCTGAGAAACGCCAAGCGCAACACCGCCATGGTGCGCTCCCGGAAATCTTCCGATGCTTTGGCAATGGCTTTTTCTTCCGCCGCCGCGCGATAAAACAACTTGAGCGTTGCCAGTGCCTTTAAGCGATCCATAAAATGCCCACTCAACTGCTGCAATGCACTGAAATTTTTGCGGTTAGCGTCAGCAGCGCCCATGCCAACCAAGATCATAAATAGCGGGATCAATGGCGCGGTAGTCAACAGGATCAATCCTGCTGCCCAGTTCAATGGGAAAGTACAGCAAAGAATGAGCAGCGGAATAAATCCAGCGAGTGCCATTTGTGGCAGATAGCGCCCGTAAAAATCCTGTAAATCCTCAATCTGCTCCAGCACTATGCTGGCCCAAGCACCGGCGGGCTTGCCATTGACCCAAGCGGGACCCAAACGACCGAGTTTATCCAACACCGCAGCCCGCAAAGTGCTACGCAATCGCCGCCCGGCAGCAAAGCCTACACGTTCTCGCCCCCAGGCCAGCATGCCACGCAACAAGATCAGTACCGCAAAGCCAATAAAGTGTGGAATAAACTGCTGCCGTGGCAGGTTATCGATGATGAGCCCCTGCAGCATGGTTGCCAATAACCAGGCTTGAACCACCAACGCCATACCATTAGCAACGCCGAGAGTCATGGAAAGTTTCAGATAGGGACCACAGGCCCCTTTTTGCAGCCTTAGCCATCCGGCCAGTTGTTTTTCCAGGGATTTATCCATGAATATCCAAACTAATTACAGCAAAAGACAGGGAATATCATCGGCATCAACGCTATCATTCCATGGCTTGACCGATGGGTGTAAATTCGCTAGGAAGTATCGCAGGCATTGCCGGCAGAATAAACCAGCTAACCGCGATTTTTACCGGGAATATTGTACCGTGTGATTGCCGCCAACAATGATTTAAGCGTTTAGGTACCCACAGCACCAAAACGCACCAGCACATGCCACAACAATTTGAACTGTTGCAGCAGTTCGGCTTCATTTCCCAGCCCGCGCCAACGTTCTGGCTCACGCCGCACTGAGACTTCCGCGTCACCGAGAATTGCTGGCGTCAACAAGCCATCCCGCGCGACTTTGGCGGCCAGTTGTGGCATAGCAGCGCCACGGAAATCTGCCGGAACCTCAGCGGCAGCCATCACAAAGCCTTGATGCCAGCACAAACGCAGTTGGTAGCGATCGCACAAGCGCTGCATCAATACTTCAATCGCAGTATTTTTATAGGAAGGATCCGCCACCAGCACATCAATATCCTGCGCCAGCGATAATTCACCGTGGCACTGTGCTTCGATGTAATGATCTAAGTCTCGGCTCATCGGCCGCAAAAACCGCGCATCCACACCTCGCGGCAACTCTTCACACAGATAATCCACCAAGGCGGGTGGCCGCAGCGCGTTTACCCCCAACGCCGCATCACGTTCAAAAGATTCGTTGAACAGCGCCGCGAATACGTCTTCAAAACAGGCTAACGTGCCTTTTTCTCGCGGCTCGCGGCAGGAGTCCAGATAACAGAAAGTACATTGGCTCATCAGTTCCGGCGTTGATAACAGATAACAACTGCCAAAACGTGCGGATGGGCCGCTCTGGTGTAAACCAATATCCAGCGCGCCGTATTTTGGCCGCAACTTGGCCCCAACATAACAGTGACCGAATAGCTGATTTTCCCAGTGATCCCGGGCACCACCGAGCTGCGGGGACAACTTACCGTTGGAAACGCGGGTTTCAAACTGGCTGCGATACTCGCCATCCGCCAGCAAACCGGCAATCACTGGCCAGCCGCGATAATCGAGACGATCAGGATGGAAATGAAAGGCAATACGGCCATGTTGCGCTAGATTCAGCAGCCCGTGGTTAAGCCGAGGCGTGGCAATGGCGGACATCTGCTGCACATTACGGATCAGCCCGATAGCGTTATCCCGCCGAGCCTGTGCTTGAGTGCCGATAAAATCAATCGCTGTCATTGCCCGCATTCCTTAGTTGCAACAGCTTCAAGATACTGCAAATTATGGGGCATTGGCAGCCCGAACTGTGATCTGGTTCAGCAAGCCGACAGCTGCGGATGAATTCTGTTCTGCTCATGGTACTGCCATGGCTTTTGCTGTACACTTGCCGCCCGCCTGAAATGGCTCCAGCTTTCGGCTTACATGCCACTTAATTCGAGACTATTGCATGAGTTTTGCCTCTCTTGGCTTATCCACCCCAATCCTAAATGCGGTTATTGAACAGGGTTATAACGATCCAACCCCCATCCAGCAACAGGCTATTCCGGCTGTCCTACAAGGCAACGATGTGATGGCCGCTGCGCAGACCGGGACTGGCAAAACCGCGGCATTTACCTTACCGATTTTGCACTTGTTGAGTGGTGGCTCACGCCCGAAAGCCAATCAAATCCGCACCCTGATCCTAACGCCTACCCGCGAACTGGCGGCACAGATTGCCGACAATGTGCGTGATTACGGTAAAAACCTCAATCTTCGCAGTGCCGTAGTGTTTGGTGGTGTTTCCATTAATCCGCAGATGCTGGCATTACGCCGTGGTGTGGATATTCTGGTGGCAACTCCAGGACGTTTGCTGGATCTGTATCAGCAAAATGCGGTCAAATTTGACCGTTTGGAGATCCTGGTACTGGATGAAGCCGATCGCATGCTGGATATGGGTTTTATTCACGACATCAAGAAAATTCTGGCATTGCTGCCGCCTAAACGACAAAACCTGCTGTTCAGCGCTACATTCTCTGATGATATCCGGGCACTGGCAAAAGGGCTGGTAACCAATCCTACGGAGATTTCAGTTACCCCACCCAACAGCACGGCTGAACAGGTAACACAGACGCTGTATGCCGTGGATAAATCGAAAAAACTGCACTCCTTATTCAGCTTATCCAACAGCAGCAATGGTCACAGGTACTGGTATTTTCCCGGACCAAACATGGTGCCAACCGTCTAGCGAAACAGTTAGATGCCGCCAAGATCAGCGCAGCAGCGATCCACGGCAACAAAAGCCAAGGCGCCCGCACCCGCGCCTTGACTGATTTTAAAAATGGCACAGTGACAGTGCTGGTGGCGACCGATATTGCCGCCCGTGGACTGGATATTGACCTGCTGCCGCAAGTGGTGAATTTTGACTTGCCTAACGTGCCTGAAGACTATGTGCATCGCATTGGCCGAACCGGACGCGCCGGTGCCTCCGGACATGCGGTATCTCTGGTATGTGACGAAGAACAGAAACAGCTAGCCGATATCGAGAACCTAATTGGGAAGCATATTCCACGGGAAACGCTAGCGGAATTTGCCCCCAACAAACCGCTGCAAGAAACCCACTTGCGCGCCAATGGCCCGAAAAACCTAAAAAGCCGAAGAAACCCAAACAGCCAAGGGAAGCGCAAGCTGGTGAAACTACGGCTGAACGCCCAGCAAGAGCCCAAGCGCCACGCCGAAAACCCAGCGCTGATGGACAACAACGCCCTGCCGCGAATAAGCCGAAGCCGAGGAAGCCTGGGGAACAGCAAGGTCGCCCAGCGGCTAATCGCAGTGGTCACAATTCTCGCCGAGGGAATCACAATCCAACACAGGGTTGATGGTTAGGTAAAGTGGTGTTGCTCTGATTTAAGGTGCAACACCTTAATCTTCTGCAATCACATAATGGCGTGCCGCGGTGCGTGATGTTCAGCGTAACGGCACGGTAGCCAACAGCCGTGTATGTTGCTGCTGTTGATACCAATTATTGAATACCAGTGACAGTTGCGTCACCGCATGACGACCAAAGTCATAGTCACGATACTGTGCCAGATAATCCAGCAACCGCTGTGGTTGCTGCAACGGCGCATTGAAGCGCACCAAAGTGGCATGAGCCGTGGCGATTTTGTAACGACTGTCAATACTACAAGGCAAGCCGGAGTCTCGATACGCTTGCCGTAAGCGTTCACGCAGCGCCGATAATTGCCGTTCATCAGCCACAAAGCCCTGCAATAAAATGCAGCTCGGTGATGCGGTAATGCCACGGAACATCACCTCGAAACGCGTAGTTTCAGCCAATGCCCGCTGCAACACCTCACCATAACCCGCAATATTGAGATCCTGTAGTCGCAGCCCCGCAATACAAGAGATAATCGACAACACGGTCAGGTGCATATCGGTAACGGGTTGCCGGTATTGCTGCGGTTCAAGTTCCAGAACACCTTGTAAAAAACCATTAATTTCATGCACTAATGATTGACTCGATGACAAGTAAGACAGCACGGTAACCCCACGCCGGGTGTCTGCTGGATTGTTGATTAATGCATCGGTCTGATATTGCCCACGGCCAATCGCCGCCGTAGCCTGTTGCCACATATCTTGATAAATTGCCTGCATCTTGCCCTGTTTTACGGCCATGTTTAAGTGCAACGATTAAGATTGGCGCTATATCTCAACCCCAAGAAAATACTTCACCGCATAACCGATAAAGAACGAGATAATTGCAACGCCGAAGGTGATGGATGACATCTCTAACACGCGGCTTTTAAAACTGAGATCTTTGGCGACCGAGATATAAAAGGTGTACAGCACGATGGCGATCAGAGCCAAAACAAACATCAGCGCTAAGGCCGCCACCATCGACTGCAACACAAAGAATGGCAACACCAGCACGGCTGTCGTGAGGATATAAGACACGCCGGTATAGGCCGAATAAGACAGTGCACTGATATCCGGATTGGGGTTTTCTTTTGATTCCAGATAAGCCGACCCCGCCATCGACAATGACGCCGCAATGCCCATAATCAAGCCTGTTGCCCCCACCACCAGCGTTTTATCAAATGCCAGCGCAATACCACTGAGCGTGCCGGTCAATTCCACCAGCGCATCATTCATCCCCAAGACAATAGCGCCAGTGTACAGCAGCTTTTTATCGTGGAGCATGTCTATCAGCTCTAATTCGTGGTTGATTTCCTGATGGTAAATCGTCTTCGCCTGTGGGTAGATATCGAATAACTCTTTATAAAATTGCTCGGCACCACACTCTTTTTCTCTAGACTTTTCAATGCGAAGGAGGTGCCAAGCAGTTTTACCAGCAAGACATACCACATCACCAGCCAATGCTGTGGCGACAATTCTCGTTGGGTAATACCGACCCAAAAGTGGTAATGCTGCTGTTCTTCCCGCGCGATTTTTTCAAAATTTTCTTGTTCTTATCTTCCTGTTGTAGTGCTGCCAACACGGTATAGATAGTGAAATCATTGATTTCATTTTGCTGCTGTCGCAACGCTTTTTTAAATCGCCTGCCGTGAATGCCTGTGTCATACCGCCACCATCCGTTGGGTTATTTGCTTACAACACCATAAGCTTATGCTGAAGCATATCAAGTGAACAGTGTGATAGCCCACAGTTGTCACGAATGTAGCCGCGATTTTCCTCGCCGCATAAAAAGCCCGGAACCAGTCCGGGCTAAGCTCAAACAACCGAGATCAATAGCCGACAGCGGCTCCCTGCGGCCGACGCGCATCATTAGCGCCATAAATAAAGCCAGCACGGACGTTGCCAGAAACCGACGAGTCACTGACATTGGAATGCTGCTCATCCTTCACCATGCTGGGGAGCCCCACCATAATGGCTTCTGCCGCCCCCAAGGTTTTTTCTCAACCATGGTATAACCCCGAGCTTTGAGGATTTTCAGCGTATCGGGTGAAATCCCACGGGTTTCATACAGCACCACATCGGGCAACCATTGTTGATGAATGCGCGGCGCGTTCACCGCCTCCTGCAGATTCATGCCGTAGTCGATAACGTTCAGCACAGTATTCAGTGTGATGGTAATAATCAGCGAACCGCCGGGCGAACCCACCACCATAAAGGTTTTGCCATCTTTAGTAATAATGGTGGGTGACATGGACGATAACGGCCGTTTCCCAGGAGCGATGGCGTTAGCTTTACCCTGTACCAGCCCGAACATGTTTTTTGCACCAATTTTTGAGGTGAAGTCATCCATCTCATCATTCAGCCAGAAGCCCGCACCAGGCGCCATAACGCCAGCCCCAAAACGGCCATTGATAGTGTAAGTGGTAGACACCGCATTACCCGCCTTATCTAACACGGAATAATGGGTGGTTTGTGGTTTTTCATGGGGTGGCACCCCGGCGGCGATGGCGCTGGAAGGAGTAGCGTTCACTGGGTCAATGGTTTTACGGATTTCTGCCGCGTATTCTTTGCTCAGCAGTTTCTGCATCGGAATTTTAACGAAATCTGGGTCGCCTAACAGGCTGTTACGGTCAACAAACGCGTGACGCATTGCTTCAGCGGTAAAATGGATGGCATCGGCAGAACCATAACCCATAGACTTCAGATCGTAACCCTCAAGAATATTCAGGATCTGACACATGGTTGTGCCACCTGAACTTGGCGGTGGTGCCGAGATAAACTCATAACCACGGTAGGAACACTTCACGGGCGTGCGTTCTTTCGCCACGTAGTTGGCAAAATCCTTGGCAGTGATATAACCACCATTGGCTTTAGCGGCTTTTGCTACCGCCTGCGGGATCTCGCCTTTATAGAAAGCATCTGGGCCATTTTGAGCAATCTTTTGCAACGTATCGGCCAAAGCAGGCTGTATCAGACGGTCACCGGGTTCCAGAGGAGAACCGTCTGCATGCAGGAAAATTTTAGCGGCTTGCTGATCGCCACGCATTTTCTCAAGGCTGGTGTCGATAACGTCAGTATCACCTCGGGTTAGTATAAAACCTTCCCGTGCCAATTTGATTGCTGGCGCCATGATTTGTGCCCGCGTCAGCTTGCCTGAGCCATATTTAGTCAACGCTAGCTCCATACCACGTACCGTACCAGGCACACCAACGGCACCCCAGCCCAGCGTGCTGGCATGCGGAATAAGGTTTCCGTCTTTGTCTTGATACATTTTGGCAGTCGCTGCCGCCGGCGCCATTTCCCGGAAATCGATAAAATGATCAGAGCCATCCGCCAGATGCAGTGTCATAAAACCACCGCCACCAATATTGCCACAACAGGAGTTCACCACCGCTTGGGCGTAGCCCACAGCCACCGCGGCATCTACCGCATTGCCGCCCATTTTGAGAATTTCCACCCCAGCTTCGGAGGCAAAGCGCTGCGAAGACACGACCATGCCATTCTTGGCTTCAACCGGTGGTAATGAGGCGGCTAATAGATGTGTTGTAACAAAAGGAGAAATAGTGGACAAAGCCAACAGCGAAGCCTGCAACAGGCGTTTTTTATAATACATTCCTTATTCCTGGCAATGAACTCAGATAGCCAACCCTATGGCAGCCCACCCAAAATAGCAATAAGGCATTATTTATTTAATAGATAATGAACAGCACTTGCTCAATATCGTTCAATTAATCGGGAATTTAACGGATGTTTATTGAAATTCACTGGCGAGTTATTGCCAGCACCTCAGTTACACAGATGCCCTAACCCAGGCTAGCGCTGAGATTAGGGCACACAGAAAACCGATTATTCGATGATCAGTTCAACACGAATATTGCCACGGGTGGCATTGGAATAGGGACAAACCTGATGGGCTTTTTCCACCAATGATTGCAACTGTGCTTTATCCATTCCGGCAACGCTGATATGTAGTGCTACATCAATGGCAAAGCCGACACCGTGTGGGTTGGCGCCAATACCGACATGCGCCGTAATAGTCGGCTCCTGCGGCAAACGGAGTTGGTCCTGTGCGGCCACAAATTTCATGGCGCCGATAAAACAGGCGGAATAACCTGCCGCAAATAGCTGTTCCGGGTTAGTCCCCTCACCACCCGCGCCGCCTAACGCTTTGGGAGTGCTGAGCTTTATGTTTAAGTGTTCATCGGAAGAAACTGAGCGACCGTCACGGCCACCGGTAGATGTTGCTTGAGCGGTATAGAGAATGTTCATAAGATCTGCTCCAATTAATTATCGCGATAACTATATGTTTTAAAAAAATAGCCAACCCGGCTTCACGATATAAAGTTATCGCAATAATTGTTATCGCGCAAACATTATTTTGAATGCTGTTGCAGATTATCCCGTAGGGAAATTATTTTATCTTTTAATTCAACTAGTTCAGATTGATCCATCGCGCATGCCTGAAACAAGCACTGATTGATATGTAATGCTTGTGTCCGCAAAGCACTCCCAGCCTCAGTTAAGCCTATGCGCAGTGCGCGCTCATCCACTGGATCTTTCAGGCGCTGCACGAGTCCTTCCTGCTCCAAGCGTTTGATCACCGGGGTTAATGCTCCTGATTTTTGCCCCAATTGCGCCCCGATATCCTTGAGATTTAATTTATCTTCTTGCCACAGGATCAACATCACCAGGTACTGCGGGTAAGTCAGGCCTAATGGTTCCAGCAGGGGTTTATACAGTTGCGTCATTGTCAGCGATGCTGAATACAGCGCAAAGCAGAGCTGATTATCCAGCGCCAGCGGATCTTTACTGGGCATGTGTGTTCTCTCATCACCAATCATCTTGTCTATCTTACCTTTGAATCCGCTTGCCACAGAAGCGCTAAAACGGGAAAGCGTAATAACTTTGTACCAAAGTCCAGCTTGAGATCGCACTAGATAACCGCCTATGGTGTTATTTTGCACAGTGTTATGCCTACGATGACTTAAAGGAACTCACATGCCAACGCCATATCCACTGCAAGGAGGTTGCGATTGCGGTTTTATCCGTTATCGCCTCAACTGTAAACCGTTGATAGTACACTGTTGTCACTGTAGTTGGTGCCAACGCGAAACCGGCTCAGCGTTTGCGATAAATGCCATGGTGGAAACAGAACATGTCGAACTGTTAAGTGGCGAACCCGAGCTGATCAATACCCCATCGGCCAGTGGACAAGGACAACAGATTGCCCGCTGTCCACACTGTCATGTGGCATTGTGGAGTCACTACGCAGGCAGTGGCCCATTGACGAGTTTTATCCGAGTGGGAACGCTCGACCAGCCGCAGTTACTGCCGCCGGATGTTCATATTTTCACCTCGACAAAACAACCTTGGGTGATCCTGCCAGAAACTACGCCTGTATTTACAGAATATTACGATCGCCAGCAGGTATGGTGTGGCGAAAGTTTGCAACGCGCAGAGGTGCTGATGCCGAAAATTAAAGCCTATCGGCAATCGCTTAAAACAGCGTAACTCACGCGCACAAAAACCTTACAGGCGAGCCTCGCTACGACGTTGATACTCAGCGATCATGTGATTGATGGCTTCCTGTTCATAAGGCCGTAACCCACTCAGCACCATGGTCTTACGGCCAGTACCGACCTGTTTACCACCACTGAGCAAGGCAAATTCCAGCAAGACATCACCGCGTTTGCCGTCCACCTGCAACTGCTTGTTCACCAGTTCCAGCGTCATCTCTTCAAACGCTAAGGTATCCAGTTCAAAACTCATGGTTTCATAGATGACCAGTGGCCGCTCGGGATTGATCATCACCTGGTATTCCTGCATCAGCGGTACCAGCACATGCACAAAATTAAGCCCAGAAAACGCCACATAGCTACGAATAAAAGCTTCTAGTTGCTGTTCACAATAACGCTGTTCACCGGCGCGACTAACTTTGAGGTAGCGCTTGCCTTTTTCATCTTCAATGCCTATCTGCTCATCGCTGGCATCGGGAAAATGCAGTGCAACCGCATCATTCACCATGCCTTCAAAACGGAACTGCATCTTACAGCTGAGGCCATATTTATCCAGCACCAAGGCAAATAGCAGATCGCCCGGAACACAAAAACGCTTGGCATTTTCATCGTGCAGCGGGTTAAAGTCGCCCGCGATATCTTTGGCAAAGTCACTGGCCTGCTTTCTGCTGATGACGATACTATTATTTTCTTTTTTAAAATAGTCAGTTAGAAACATCTATCAATATTACTCTATTGCTGGCATCGATAATGGGAGTTAAAACCGCCGCACAGTTTATACGTAAACGGCCAAATAACTCACCCGATGACTTTAAAGCCGAACCTGCCGGAACTAACTGGCCGACGCCTCAGGAGCCAGCAGTTGCAGACTGGCAAATTCGCGATAAAGCGGACTCTGTTGCAACAACTGTTGGTGAGTACCACTCGCCACTAACTGCCCCTTATCGAATACTAAAATACGATCGGCATTCAGTACCGTTGCCAGCCGATGAGCAATCACCAAGGTGGTGCGCCCCACCATCAACCTGTCTAAGGCTTTTTCACCATCACTTCGCTAACAGCATCCAGTGCACTGGTGGCTTCATCAAGCAATAACAAGGGACGGTCGGCCAAAATCGCTCTGGCAATAGAAATGCGCTGCTTCTGACCACCAGATAAACGCACGCCGCGTTCGCCTAAATAGGTCTGATAGCCGTCAGCAAATTCGCGGATAAACTCATCGGCATGCGCCGCTTGGCAAGCCGCAATCACTTCTGCTTCGGTTGCATCTGGGCGGCCATAACGCACATTTTCTAGCACACTGTCGGCGAAGATCACTGACTCTTGCGGCACCAAGGCAAACTGTGCCCGCAACTGTGCCAGTGATACCTGTGAAATATCCACGCCGTCCAAGGTGATAGCACCTGATGTCGGCAGATAAAAACGCTGCAACAACTGAAATAACGTGGTTTTACCGGCGCCACTAGGGCCCACCAGTGCCACCCGCTCGCCCGGCTGTACCGTAAAATTCACCTGCTGCAATACCGCATCGCCTTGCGCATAGGCAAATTGCAAGTCATGCACCGCCAATGCCCCGCGCAACGGTTGTGGCAACGGTAGCGGATGCAGCGGCTCAGTAATCGCTACCGGCGAATTGGCTAATTCTAACAGCCGTTCAGTGGCACCGACTGCGCGCTGGATATCCCCCACCACTTCGCTGATGGTTGCTACCGCGCCCGCGACCATCACCGCATAAAACATGAAAGCGGAAAGTTGCCCGGCGCTGATCCGTCCCTGCATCACATCGTGCGCGCCCACCCAGGTAACAAACACGATGGCGCTGATACTCAGCAGCATCACACCAGAAATCAGCAATGATCGATAATAGATACGGCCGCTTGCGGCCTGTAACACCTGCGCCAAATGCTGATCAAAACGGGTTTTATCACTGGGCTCGTGACCATAAGACTGTACCGTATGGATCTCATGCAAGGTTTCATCCACAAAAGCACCGAGATCGGCCACCTTGTCCTGACTGCTACGCGCTAACCGTCGCACTTTTCGCCCGAGAATCCCCACGGGCACTAACACCAAAGGCACGGCTAATAATACCAGTGCGGTCAACTTCCAACTGGTAATACCCATCATCACTAAACCACCGATAACGGTCACCGAGGAGCGGAGCGCCATGGACAGACTTGAGCCGACCACGGTTTGCAGTAACGTGGTGTCAGCGGTAAAGCGCGAAATCACCTCGCCAGTGCGTAATTTGGCAAAAAGTCTCGGCTCTGCCCCAGTAGTTGCTGATAAACCAAACGCCGGATGTCGTTACTGACTTTCTCGCCGAGCCAAGTCATCAGATAAAAACGGCAAAATACCGCCGCCGCACTCACCGCGGTAATGGCCAGAATAAACACAATAATCTGGTTCAATCGATGCGGATTGCCAGCGGCAAAACCTTGGTCGACCATCATCCGCACGCCCTGCCCCAAAGATAGCCAGGCCAATGAGCCAATCAACAAACAGACCAGGGCCGTTACCACCCGCCAACGATAGGGCTTCAAAAAGCTTAAAATCCAGGGTAAGACTTTGGAGGAATGGTTTGAGGGCAAGTGATTATTAGCGATGGCATCAGCAGCGCTGGGAATTTTAGTGTTGGACAAACGCGTTATCTCACAAAGAAAGCCTGTTGGGATTGTCGCGGGAATTTGCGCTGACGTCCAGCAAGGCAAGAAAATGTCCGTATAATAGGTGCCATTCAGAATTATCGGAGGTTATATGCCGAGTAAAACGCCCGTGTCTGCCGAAACTCAGGAGCAGGCATTACAGATCGCCCGAGCCACCCAAAAACCCGGTCAGACCAAAGAACAAACCCGGCTGATTGCCCAAGGGATTGAAAAAGGCATTGCCGAATACAAGAAGCAACAGAAAGCCAAAGCGAGAGAACGCGATAAACTGGCCAAAAAACTGCGCGCCACTAAAACACCGATGACCGAAACGGCTAACCCAACAACAATGGTAATGACAAGTTCCACATCGAAAGCATGGCTGCCGTGGTTATTACTGTTACTGAGTTGGTTAGTTTTTACCGCTAGTTGGCTGCTTTAAGCCTTTGGTAACTGCAATATCAATTCTATCTGAGTTAAGTGGGTGCCAACCCAGGCACTGTTTATCGGCCCCCAGGTTTTGATGTGATAGTGTCCGGCATTATTGCGGCCGCCATCTTGAATAAATTCGACGCTAATGCCGATATCGCTGAATGCCGCAATGGCATCTTGCAAGGTACGCCGCGGCATACCTGTCTGTTTTTGCAAAGACAACAGATTGTGTTGCTGGTCATCAATCAGATGGGCCAGATAAAGCTTCCGCAAAAACGCGATTTGCTGTTTGGTGACATGCTCAGGTTGCAACATACACTCGTTCCGCCGTGCGCGCCCCCAATGGCCGCAACAACATATTGTTATAAATTTAATGACGTAAAACTAATTGATAAGGCTATCAAGACACAAGCTTAACATTGCGACAGCAAGCGCTAGCTCACAGCCGCAAACACCTCCACCAGTGCCACCAAAGCACCGGAAATATTTCGTGAATATCGCCGCTTAGCTCATGGAACCCAGAGTTCTGCCTCTGGGCTCAGTCCATAACGCTATTTCACCACAAGTACCGGACAGGTAGACTTATTGGCGATTTCCTCAGACACATTGGTATTGAGGAAGTGGCTCAAACCACTACGCCCGTGACTTGCGAGCACTATCATGCCGACATCGGCATCTTTGGCTTCGGTGAGAATTTCTTCCACCGGATCACCGCGACGGATAATAGTTTCCACATGCAGGGAAGTGTCTAACTGCGCCAGCAACTTATGCATACTGTCTGCTGCCGCTTTTTCCATGCTCTGTGCTAACTCTTCCGGTGTCACGATCAGCAATTGATAACTGGCATCAGCAACGGGCTGATCCACTACGTGCAGAATACGTAATCCCACTTGGTAATGGTTTGCCATATCAATAGCATATCTGAGTGCATGCGATGCCGTATCAGAAAAATCTGTCGGCCACAGGATATCTTTGTCGCGCATCATGACCTCCTTGCGGGAATGACTTCCCAGAGTATCAAATCGCAGGATTACAGAATGGACTCCTGCATTCTGCAAACCAGTTTCTGGTTACCACTTACGCCTGTAACCAAGCCACGGCCTCCTGCCGATCTTCAAAAATTTCACCGCAGAGGGCGTAAACCAATCAGCCATCCGCGCCATCCATTCATGCCAGCCACGGCTACCCAAGATAGCCATCTTCTTGAATTCCCGGCCATGTTTGATCCCTAATTTCAGATCGTCCCACATCGCCCTGGCTTCCCAACCCTCCATGTCGGTGACATCCAGCAAAGCAAAAATTTGTGGCTGTATCACCCCGTCAATGGCAGCTTCCAATAGCGGAACCATGTGCTCGTAATCCTCGTGAGTCAGCGTACCGCTAGCTTTGATAAACAACACAAAATCAGCACCGCCATGATTCTCAATACCAATGGAAATTCCATGTACTTTCATATTCATAGTGAACTCCTTGTGCATCATTTTTGCAACTCCTTTACAAATAAGTCTAGTAAGCGAATCCGTGCTTTTCCGTGATCATGATCAATATCGTCAGGCAGTTGTCTGGAAGGCCATGCTGGCTTAGCATGACACTATCAGGGACAGCTACGAGTGCCAGCATCATGGAACCATCAATTACTGAGGCGTTACCGCAACTACTACAACGTCAACAACAGGCGTTTCTGGCACAGCCTGATCCTGAGCTGGCACAGCGCCTCGCGACATTGCAAGCGCTAAAGCGGGCGTTACTTAGCACTTACCCACAACTGCTGAGCGCCATGAGCCGTGATTTTGGTCATCGCAGTGACTACGACAGTCTGCTGGCAGACGTGTTACCTGTGCTCAATTATCTTAAGTATTGTCAGCGCAACCTGCGCCGCTGGATGCGGCCACAACGACGTCACAGCGGCCTGTTGCTTGCGCCCAGTAACATCAAGGTTCACTACCAACCTAAAGGCGTATGCGGCATTATCGTTCCCTGGAACTTTCCTGTGATGCTATCACTCAGCCCGCTGATCAGTGCCTTGGCCGCCGGTAACCGGGTCATGTTGAAGCTGTCGGAGTTTACACCGCAAACCAACCAAATTTTGCGGCAACTGCTGGCGCAGGCGTTTGATGAAACCCAGGTAGCGGTAATCGAAGGAGATGCCAAAATCGCGGCGGCTTTTGCGGCGCTACCGTTCGATCATCTGCTGTTTACTGGGGCAACGAGTATTGGCAAGTCGGTAATGCAAGCTGCCGCCAACAATCTGACCCCGGTGACACTGGAATTGGGAGGAAAATCCCCCGCCATCATTGCCGATGACATGCCGCTAGCGGTAGCGGTTGAACGATTGTTGTATGGCAAAACCCTCAATGCCGGGCAAACTTGTGTCGCACCGGATTACATTCTCTGCCCACAACACAAAGTGGCCGAGTTTGTCCGGCAGTGGCAAACCGCCTTCCAGCAGATGTACCCCGATTTTGCTCACAACACAGATTACAGCTTTATTATCAATGACCGTCACCAACAACGATTGCTAGGGCTGCTCGACGATGCCACAGCCAAAGGTGCCACAGGTGTTCCTGCATCGGGCGACCTCGAAAACTTCAAGCAACAACGCCAATGGCCCACTATTTTGCTCACGGGCGTGACTGATGACATGAGCGTTATGCAACAGGAGATTTTTGGTCCACTACTTCCCATCATCGGTTACCAAACGGTGGAGCAAGCTCTGGATTATATTCGACAAAGGCCAAGACCATTGGCGCTGTACCTGCTGACATTTGACCCACAATTACAGCAACAGCTATTGCAGCAGACCCATTCTGGAGGCGTATGTATTAACGATTCGCTTTATCACGTGGCCGCGGATGATGCCCCGTTTGGCGGCGTTGGCTCTTCGGGGATGGGACATTATCACGGCGTTGAAGGATTCCGGGAGTTCAGCCATGCCCGTACTGTATTAGCTAAAGGACGACTCAATCCAGCAAAATTGATGCAACCACCCTATCGCCGTTGGTGGCAAAAATTACTACTCAGATATTTGTTGCGCTGACCAGACTTTAGGTTGTTTCTAAGATATTCTTGCGGTGTTAATAATATGGTTAAATTCGCAAAATTATCGCGAAGATCCACAATCTGTTACGGGATATTAAAAATAACCATTTGATATTTATCGATTATTTTTGTGGCATTTGTTTTGCTTAACTTCAGTTTTAATTAGTCGGGAGTAAACCATGGGACCGTTCGAAGTAGCCGTTGTCGCTATTGTGTGTGGCATTATCTACAAGCTTGCCAACACTTATCTTGAACATAAGGGTGCAATTGTCGCAGAGCAGGAACTGAGCCAAATGCGCCAAGAGATGAACGAGATGAAACAGCGCCTGATCACCCTAGAAAGCATAGTGACGGATGAAGGCTACCAACTAAAAAGCAAAATCGATAATCTTTGAAGCACATATCAGCCCGCCATCACTCACGAACTCTAAGCGCCAGCTAAAACGTTTTGCTGGCGTCCATGATTAATGCCGCTCACGAGCTTGGTCTAAGATCTGACATAATTGCGCTAACCCCTGTAGCAATCTGGGGTTGGCCGTTGCAACAAGTCGGCATCAATGGTGTAAATCTGTTGCTTTTTAACGGCGGGAATTTCTGGCCACTGTTGCCAGTTCAGTGCTTGAGCGTTCCCCGTTTCAGCGGTTCTGATAATCACTTGGGGTTGACGTAACAACACGGCTTCCAGACTCACTTGTGGATAGGCATTGGCGGCATCAACAAACACATTGTCAGCACGACACACAGGTAGCAATTGCTGCATCCAACTGCCTTTTGCCACTGTCATCAACGGATTTGACCACAACTGATAAAACACTTTTATCGGGGTTTTGCTGGCATTTTGCTGTTGAATGGTTTGCAGCTGTTTTGTATATGCTGCGGCGGCTTGTTCAGCCTGAACTTCATGTCCGGTAAGCTTGCCCAATTGCCGTAAATCTTTAGCGACATCCTGCAATGTATGCGGTTCGCTAACGTACAGCTTCAGTCCCAGTTGGCGGATCTTGGCAATGTCCTGAGCCTGATTACCATCCCCCACACAACCACTAAATCTGGGGCATAGGCCAACAGCTTGTCGAGTTGGATACCATAATTGCCGCCGATACGAGGGATCTGTTTGGCGGCTTCTGGATAGTCCGCAAAATCGGTAGTGGCAACAATCGCGTCACCAGCACCGATGGCATACAGTAATTCAACCGTATGCGGAGATAACGCCACAATACGTTTGGCAACATCTGCCACGGCTGACACTGAAAACATCAGCAGCACCAAGCAACACCATCTCATAGCTATTTTTCCACCAGCATTAAAGCAGCATAAATCTTCTTAAGATAAGAGCGGGGACAGTATAGCGATATGGAGCAAAGATCAATGTAGATGAATGGGGGCAGATGGCAGGCAATGAACCAAAGTTTGCCTGCCAGCAGAAATTACAGTTTGAAGTGACTGAGCAATCCCTTCAACTGTAACCCGAGCGAAGCAACACCTTCGGTGGCTTGCGCGGTTTCTTCGGATGCCTGAGCCGTCTGCTCCGCAATATCCCGCACTCGCACCACGCTCTTATTAATATCTTCTGCCACCGCGCTCTGTTGTTCCGCTGCCGCAGCAATCTGATGGTTCATATCCTGAATTTTCGCCACGGCGCGAGCAATATCGTCCAGCATGCTGCCAGACTTGCGAGACAAGCCTACCGCTTCTTCGCTAAGTTCACGGCTGCGCGCCATCTTCTGCACTGACTCCTGAGTTCCGTGTTGCAGATTGGAAATCAGTTTCTCAATTTCTTCAGTGGAAGCCTGAGTCCGGCTGGCAAGGTTACGGACTTCGTCGGCAACCACCGCAAATCCACGACCAGCTTCACCAGCGCGCGCAGCTTCAATGGCGGCATTCAGTGCTAACAAGTTAGTCTGTTCAGCAACCGCTTTGATCACATCCAACACCGAACCAATGCTGTCACTTTCGGCTTTCAGCTCTGTCATCGCTTCAGCGGTACTGGCGATTTCAGCAGATAGGCGTTCAATGTGCTGCACGGCTTCTGACACCATCTTGTTGCCAGTGGCGGTGACGTTATCCGCTTCCATTGCCGCTTGCGCCGCCTGTTCCGCGTTACCAGCCACTTCCTGTACCGAGGCGGTCATTTCGTTAATTGCCGCGGCGACCTGATCGGTTTCACTACGCTGACTCTGCATACCGGCACTGTTTTGTTCCGATACCGCAGATAGCTGTTCTGCCGAGCTAGCAAGCTGCACAACGCTGCCATCAATCTGCCCCATGACATCCTTGAGGGTATCGTTCATTTCCCCCATTGCCTGCAGCAATGTGCCTAATTCATCTTTACGTTCGCTGCGGATATGCTGTGTCAAATCACCAGCAGCGATGCGGCGCGCGGCACTGACGGTTTGCTGCAAAGGCACAATGATCTGTTTGGTGATGAGCAACGAACATCCAACGCCCAAGACAAGCGCCAACACCGCAACAATAAGCACCAGTAGCTTGGCTCGGTCTCCATCAGCCAAACGCTTAGCTGATTGAGACTCCACCAAATTGGTAACATTGGTGAGTAGCGATGACGCATCCAGCTCCAGCGTGGCTTTGGTATCGCTAATGCTCTGGTCAATATTGACCAAGCCATCAAGTTTGGCTTCATAGTCATTAAGCCCGGCCAATGCGCCGTTGAGTAGTTCCTGCTCAGTTGCCGCCACGGTTAAAGCCTGCCCTTGACGCCGAATATCGGCAATCTGCTGCTTAGCACCATCTAAATGCTTTTGCGTTGGCTCAAATACGTAACCACGCACGTGGTAACGCATCATGGCAATCTGTTGGTTTATCCGGGCAGCACTCAACGCTGCTGCCAGCTATCTGCCAGTTGTGATTGTTGTCCAATATGTTGTTCTAACTTAGAAAAATCACCGATGACATTATTACCTATTGCCACCCAAGCTTTACGTAGTGCGGCTTTATCTGTCTGCAACTGCTTTATCTGATTAAACCCTTTTTCATATTTAGCCAGGGCTGATTGGGCGTCACGAATATGCTGTTGATCTGTAACATCGGCGTAAGTTGCTGCCTCACGTTGTAGTGCTTCGTGAGCCTTGGCAATCAGTTCATCAAACTGCGACAGCTGCTGTTGGCTACCCGTTTGCATAAAGTCCTGACGGATAACCTTGAGTTGATAGAGTACATCCTTCAACTCAGATGCCACCGCCACTTTATGACTGCGGTCGATCATCATTCCAACACCGCTGTAGCCAACCCAAGCCATAACAAACGTTAGCAACACAACTAAACCGAAGCCCACGCCCAGCTTGCGGGAAACAGCAATGTTATCCAATAAACGGTGTAATAGTGTCATAGCAATGTCCCTTTGGCAGGTAGTTATCCATACTGATGGATGCTGCCTATAGTAATGAAAAACACTTTAAGTATGAATTAGTTAGAAATTCTTACTGTGGCAGTCATCACACTACAGGCCATCGTGAGCTGTGGTGCCGGTTGAGCTATTTAGCCTCAATTATAACGAATAAATATTAACCGCAAGGGATGTATGGAAATTTTATCAGCGGCGCAACAGTCACGGTTGGATATCACCGCAACTAACACTTTTGAAAACATAGCAACCGCGATAGAGACTGCGGTCATGCAGGCATGAGTCTGTCTAAGCATATTCCCTTGCAGATGAGACAATGAGGCAATTACAGTAACTGACATAGAAGCAAGCAGCCATCAGTTACCGCTAGTTATTCCCCACAACATTAACGGCATAGTGCAATACTGCTGTCTATCATAACAGCGGCCATGTGCTAGC
The DNA here is from genome assembly GCF_018394335.1 of Shewanella dokdonensis. Lineage (NCBI taxonomy): Bacteria > Pseudomonadati > Pseudomonadota > Gammaproteobacteria > Alteromonadales > Shewanellaceae > Shewanella > Shewanella dokdonensis. The sequence continues at coordinate 1,156,501 of NZ_CP074572.1, forward strand.
GTAACTTTAGAAATTAACAGCTAATTTTCAGCCCATTATCGAGAATGTGATGCGAAGCAGACTCAGCGTTCATCTTCAGTATCAACACAAGGCAGCCAAAACCGCACCTGTAACCCACCGTCTTCACGATTACTGATCGCCAGTTGTCCGCCATGGTTTTCGATGATCTCCCGGCATAGTGCCAGCCCCAATCCGGTGCCCCCTGCTTTTGTGGAGTAAAAAGGGAGTAGCGCCTGACTCAATGCCTCAGCGGCCATGCCTTCACCGCGATCACTCACCGTTAGCCACTGCCGATGGGGCGTAATACGCAACTCCAACAGAATATCTGCTGCGGCCGAACCAGCCTCCGCGGCATTTTTTAACAGATTGAGCAACACCTGGCCCAATTGCCGGGCATCGCCCCACCCGGGGTTTTCCGGTAGCGGTTCAACAATGGTGAAAGGCTGTAAACTCTGGAGAGTATTGAGCAAATCCGGCCAGTTAAACTGACTGCACTGAGGTAACGGCAATCGTGCGAAATCAGCATATTCCTGCAAAAACGTATTGAGATGGGCACTGCGCTCACTAATAGTATCGAATATCCGCGCCAAGACTTTGGGGTCAGCATTTGTCTGTAGCAATCGTTGTCCGGAATGGGCCATGGAACTGATGGGCGCCAGTGAATTATTCAGCTCGTGGCTGATCACCCGGATCACTTTTTTCCAGGTCTGGATCTCCGCCCGCGTTAATTCCTGTGTCAATGGTTTGAACTGATACAGATGATGTTGCACGCCGTTCATCCGCATAACGGCACAATTCAGATGCCAAATCTGCTGTTGTTGCTGGCGGTTGATGGAAAACACCCCAGATTTTGCTTTCTGCAACAGCTTGGCGATTTCGTCCTGATCGCCAACCAACTCCGGCAAACGCTTACCCTCTAACGGCGAACCCTGGGCGAGCAAATGCCGTGCAGCCAGATTGGCATACAACACCCGTCGCTGTTCATCCGTCAACACAATGGCCAAACTGGTATTTTGTAATACCGAATCCAGTAACAGTTCACGTTGATAAATGTGTGCCCGTTGTTTGCGTAAGCGCGCGGTTGCCGTATTAAACAAGGCGGCCAGTTCCCGCCATTCATCATGACCATCGAGTGTCAGCGACACCGAAAAATCATGGTCCTGAAAATTCAACAGTCCGGTGGTTAATGCCTGTAACCCACAATTGATACGGCGAGTGATGTAGCGCCCCAAATATAAAGCCAGCAGCAACCCCGCTAGCCCGCCAGCGGCTAAGGCCAGTATCAGCGGCCAGTGCCAAGTTAACAATAGCCCTGTCACCGCCGCCATCAGCGACAGCGTCAGCAGCAGCACCCATGTGAGTTTGCCTTCAATACTCAAGCTGAAGCTATCCCGTATTTTTCCATACGCCGATAAAGCGCCTGCCGTGACAAGCCCAGTTGTCGCGCCGCTTCTGCCAAGGAACTGGTGTTCGCTAACATTTCGCGGATCTGTGTGGCATCAGGCTCAAACGCCGCACGTGGCACCACCCCGCAGCGGCAGGTAAACCCAGGTCTGTCAACGTAATCTGTTCTCCTTGAGCCAGTAAATCAGCGCGGATCAAGGTATTTTGCAATTCGCGCACATTGCCGGGCCAGCTATAGGCTTCCAATGCCCGCACCGCTTCAGTGGTCAAAGCTCGGCCCCGCAAAAAATGCCGGGCCAACGGCAAAATATCATCAGGTCGCTGGTGCAACGGCGGTAATTGCAATTCAATCACATTCAAACGGTAATACAGATCTTCACGAAATTCGCCGCTGCGGATAGCTTGGGGCAAGTCAGTGTTAGTGGCTGAAATCAACCGCACCCGGCAACGACGAGTCTGAGAGGAACCAAGACGTTCGAATTCCCCTGTCTGCAATACCCGCAACAGTTTCATCTGCCCAGAGAGTGACAGATTGCCAATTTCATCCAGAAACAAGGTGCCACCATCGGCGGCCTCAAAACGGCCAATACGGGTTTTGTTAAGGCCGGTATAAGCGCCAGGTTCAGCCCCAAACAGTTCAGCTTCCATCAGCTCATCGGGCAGAGCGCCAGCATTGACACGAATAAACGGGCCACTCTTGACGGCTGAGTTGTGCTGAATTAACTCAGCAATCTTCTCCTTACCGGCACCATTGGCACCGGTGATCAATATCGGCACATCTGCCCGAGCTACCTGCAACGCGGTTTCCACCAGCCGCTGCATGGCATCTGACTGGTAGATAAGACCGCTGAGATCAAAACGTTTTGCCAGTTGCTGTCGCCGCTCTGCCAGCGCTTGCTGCTGCTGGCGCTGACGCCTTGATAACTCTGACAGTTCCAGCAGATTGGTCACTGTTGCCAGCAGTTTGGCATCGTCCCACGGTTTGCCCAGATAATCGGCAGCGCCAGCTTTCACCAGTTCCACCGCCATCTCCAACTCGGTCCAGGCGGTCAACAGGATCAGCGGCAGATCGGGATACTGCTCCCGAATCGCATAAAACAGCTGCCGCCCCTCTTCACCACTACTCTGATCGCGACTGAAATTCATATCTTGGATCACCAAGGCAATATCCTGCCGCGCCAGCCGCTGTAACCCGGCTATCGGCGTGGCGGCCGTCTCGGCATTAAAGCCATGCACGGCCAGCAGCAAGGAGAGGGCCTCACATACTGCCGGATTATCATCAATGATAAGAATGGTATCCATGCTCAGTCACTTGTCTTAGATATTACGGGTCGCCAATGCCGGTGAAATCCGCATGGTACGCCAGGCTGGCACCAATGCGGCCAAGATCCCGAGTAACCATACAGCGCCCATGCCATTCAGCAGATAGGACACAGGCAAGGCGGTCATACTGTAATGCTGCACCATCAGCTGATTAATCACCAGCGATATGATCACGCCGACAGCAATACCAATGCCGGTAATGACAACATTTTCCAGCAAAAAATAACGGATGATGGCCAACTGTGTTGCCCCAAGTGCCCGGCGGATACCTATCTGCCGCCGCCGCTGGTTTACCCACAACAAAGTCAACCCGACAATTCCCAAACCGGTCACCGCTGAGACCAAAATAATGGTGGCAGTCATCATCACCACCATTGAGCGGTCGCGCCGATATGAATCGTATTTGTTTTCAGCCATAGAGCGAACATTACGCACTATCCGGTTAGGATCGAGTTTCTCCAGTAATTCCGGCACCTTAACCATCAGTTGTTGACATTGCTGCGGCTGACAACGAATCACATAGTTGGGCGGATAATTAGTGGCAAAACGTGGGATAAACGCCACACCATCAACATAACCGGGTTTGACATAGGACACCATTGCCGACGTCACCACCCCCACCACCGGCAAGCCGTTAAGCAGTTTACCGGTTGGATCCACATCTTTACCGAATAGCTTATCGGCTAACGAACGGCTCAGCACTACCGCCTTGATGCTATCAGCGCCATCCTCCAGTGTTGAACTAGCGGTAATTTCACTATCGTCAATAAAACGCCCAGAGAGCAATGTGAGCCCTAGCGTATTGAGGCCGTGACTATCGGTGGAGAACAGATCGGCAATGGCCGACAGCGGTTTCTGGGGATCTTCTTCATTATTCAGGTCACTAGAGCTGCCAGAGTTAGACAGTGGGGCAGTATTACCGAATGAGGCGTCTATCACGCCAGGTAACTGCCGGATCTCGTGTAGATCCCGCTGTACATCTTGATAGCTGAAGTTGGTTTCACTCAAAGGCGCTAACTGCAGCGCAAACAGATGTTGATCATCAATACCGGTTGGGCGCTCAATAATCTGTCGCCGTTGCTCAACCACAAACGTAGCATTGGCAACAATGCCCAGTGTCAGTGCGGTCTGAATAATGATCAGTATCGCACCGGTTTTATTGCGCCACAGGGTACGCACTATGGGGCCGAATTCAAACATGGTGCTCTCCTATTGATTTTTCAGGTAGTAAGCCGGAGACGTGGTGCTGATACGCCAAGCGGGGTAACAACCGGCAATCAAGCTGGCCAGTACAGCCAGTGCAATGGTTAACAACAATGTCAGACCATCACTGTAAACGACTGCGGCTTCCTCACGGCTAACCAACATGCGGATCAGCCCCAAGCCGAGCTGACTCAGTGCGATCCCTAACAAGCCCCCAAGCCCACCGATAACACCGCTTTCCACCAGATTTTGAATAAAAATGGCACTGCGGCTGGCCCCTAAAGCACGACGTATGCCGGTTTCTGGAGCCTGCTTTAGTAGTTTGGCTAACAGTAATGCGATGGTGTTGATAATACACACCGCCAGAAAGACCAATGCCAGCCAGGTCATCACCCGGGTATCGTTGCTAACCACCTGATTCAACGCCAGCCATTGCGATGGCGTAGACAGCGCATACTTAAAGTCGCGCTCAAAAAAGTCACTTTTGCGCTGCTCATCAAAATAGTTATGCAAATAACTGACAAACGCATTCTTAGTGTCGGCGTCTGGTAATTCCACCCAATACTGCAACCAGAAATAACGCTCCTGTAGGATGCGCTCGTACTGCTGCTCAGGCGTTAAAGGGCCATCTTGCTGTGGTCGTGGGTGACTGGATGAATAGGTCATATTGCCATAAGGCATCATCCGCAATGCCCGATGTAAGCCAAAGGGTAGATAGATACTGGCATTCCCCCAAAGGCACCCTGCGTCAGATCCTGCACCGAGGGCTTTGGATTGAAATCCTCAACCACGCCAATCACCTGGTAAGGACGACCATCCAGTTGCAAACTGCGGCCAACTGAATTTTCACCATTAAACAAGCGCTGGTTCATGGTGCGGTCAATCACCACCTGATAACGAGCATCGTTATCGGCACTGTTATCCCACACTTGCCCATAGAGAAATGGCACGCCAAACAGCGCAAAGAAATCGCGACTGGTGACCCGCACCAGTTCTTTGCTAGGCCGGACCTGATTGTTATCCAGTGACAATGCTGCCGCCCAACGATGCATAGCCGCCTGATGTGGCGGAATACCTGAACGTAATAAAGCAGTGACAGTGCGGTAAGACAGCAGGAAGGGCAAACCGTTGCTCAGCTTATTGCTGCTGGTAGCGCCACTGTCCCCCGCCGAGGCATTATCAATCTGCAAGGCATACAGGGTATCGTTTTTGGCAGCCAGGCCATTAGCGGACATCACGTGTTGCAAGGTCAGCATGGTCATGGAGACTGCCACGCCTACCGCTAATGTGAGGATCATCAGCAATGACATCACCGGGGTGCGCCGCACCGAGAGCCAAGCCAATTGCAGGTAGTAACTCAGCATGATGGCTCCTTATACCGCTGCCGCAGTTGCGTTAAAACCGTGAAAATCCGCGACTTCACCATCCACTATCTGGATGTTGCGCTGAGCGCGACGCGCCAGATCCGGGTCATGAGTTACCATGATGATGGTGGTTCCTTGGCTGTTAATCTGTTCCAACAGTTCCATCACCTGCCTTGCCATAATTGAGTCGAGATTACCTGTGGGTTCGTCCGCCAGCAGAAATGCGGGCTCGCCGGCTAAGGCTCTGGCAATAGCGGCACGCTGCTGCTGACCACCACTGAGCTGAGAAGGCAGGTGTTTGTGACGAGCGGCCAAGCCCACTTGCTCCAGCGCTTTATCGATACGCCGCTGCCGCTCCTTGCGACCAAAACCGCGGTAGCGCAATGGCACATCGACATTGTCATACACATTCAAATCAGGGATAAGATTAAACCCCTGAAAGATAAAACCTATTTTTTCATTTCTCAGTTTGGAGCGGGCGCTGTCAGACAAGCCGCTAACACTGATACCATCCAGCAGATAGCGGCCGTTATCAAATTGCTCCAGCAAACCGGCGATGTTCAAAAAGTGGTTTTGCCTGCGCCGGATGGCCCGGTCACCGAGACAAATTCGCCTGAATGCACATGCAGATTAAAATCCCGTAAGGCATGAGTGGCGACGGTTTCGGTACGATAAACCTTGCTGATGTTTTCCATCTGCAGCATAGCGGTGTTCTCCCTGTGGTTCAGGTCGTCAAAAATTCAGTTAGCGGCATATTGCGCCGCAGCGTAAAAAATACGGCACACTCCCTGTGCCAACGTCGGGAAGTCTCCTTAACAAGCTCAATCGGTCAGCAATAAGCTGTCGGCCGTTTTAAAACGACTGGTATCAGACACTATCACCTGCTGTCCGGGTTTAACGCCGCTGGTGATTTCGACATATTTGAAACCGCTAGCACCCAGTGTTAACGGCACCCGTCTGGCCTGATTGCCCTCGACCACAAACACGCTGCGGCCGTTGTCTGAGTCCACAAAACTGCCACGGTCGACCCGGATTACCTGCTGGCGATTTTCGAGTAAGATCCGGCCAGAAAGCCGTTGGTTCTGGCGGATCTGTGCTGGTGTCTCTGCCGAGAAACCTAACCGTGCCACAACCTGCCCATTGGTGATTTCTGGACTAATCGCAGCGATTTGCCCTGGATACTGATGACCATCAGAGGAGATCTCTACCGGCATGTTCAGCGCGAGATCGTTGGCATAACTTTCAGGCACCATTACCTCGACTTCATAGCCGGATAGATCCACAACAGTCAGTAATGGCTGATAAGCCAGGCACCGCAGCCTTCTGCGCTTCCGCGAGGCTCCCAACCATGCCATCCACCGGCGACAACACCTGCAGGTTATCGGCCTGCCGCTGCCACTCGGCCACCAGCAGTTGCTGTGCTTTGATCTGTTGTGCCAGGGTTTCCTCTTCATAGCGGATAGACTGCCGCGCTAATGTCAGCGAGGCCTGTGACTGTTTGAATACCACCTCGGCGCGCGCCAGTTCGTCCTTACTGCGTTGGTAGTCACGATCACTGATCACCTTATCCTGCCGCGCATCGGCATTACGCTGTAACTCGCGGTTGGCGGCATTAAGATCCACCTGTGCCAAGTCCTGCGCCTGTTGTTTTTCTAGCAGATCGCGCTTGGCTTTAATGCGGTGTTGTTCTAACTCGCCTTGTAACTGTGCCAGGGTTGCCTGTTGCTGTTTTAGCTGTGAGGTAGTTTGAGGGCTGTCCAACTGAGCCAGTAGCTGACCACTGTTAACCCTATCGCCAGCTTTCACCTTATAGGTCACTATCCCCTGGGCGGTGCTGTAAAGCGTGGGGCTGTTAGCCGCCACAACCTTGCCCTGAACACTGAGATCCCGCTGCACATCGCCAGTAGATACGGTGGCAATCTGCACTGAGGCTCTTGGCACCGTCATATCGGTAGCGGCGGCCAACTGCCAGCGCTGGACTAACAGCGCTATCAGCGCGACTAGGATCAGCGCAATGGCGCCATATATGCCGTAACGGGACTTAAACTTCGGCTGCAGTATTACATCTTGGCCCGCGGTATCTCTGATCATATCGTTCCCCGATAGTTGTCTGACTGTGATTAAACAAGTTTCAGGCCAACATTTAACACACTGTTTTTATTGTATTTAAATTGAATCACCTGTCCGTTTCTGGTGTCCGCCGTCCGTCACTGTCCGCGCTTAAAAGTTCCACGCGATTTATGGACTATGCTTAAAGTCACCGAATGCAGGTGTATTTTCAGGGAAGGAATCTCGCGATGAAATTTTTCAATCACTTACCCATCAGAATACAGATAGCAACGCCGATTATGTTGCTCACGCTGTTGATACTGTTGCTGGCAGTAGTGGGTTGGTATAACAGCATACAGATGGTGTACAAAATCCGGATGTTGACTGATCATCTGGCACCCGCGTCTGAATTGGTGCTCAATGCGGATCGTGACCTGTATCAGGCTGCGGTGGCATTGCGTGATTACAAAGTACAGGCGCAGCGACAGCTGGATAACGCTACCGTTAAAAAAGTCGCGATACAGTGCTGGAAAACCGACAGCAGGCTTATGATCGTATGCTGCAATCGCGAGCGATGGCATCCATTGAGGGTGAAACTCTATCCGGAGCGGAATGCAGATTTCGAACGCGCCTATAACGAGTGGAAAACACTCACAGAGCAGATCATGCAAGCTATAGAACAGCAGGATTTCGATAAGGCTTATGAACTGTTAGTGGGTCCACACGAACAGCTGTTCAGCACTTTGCGTGGCTTTTATGACCAGTTTGAAGAAGAGCTGACAGCCCAACGGCAACGGATCTCCGCCGCCACATTGCAACAAGAAACAGAGCAGCTATACATCATTCTTGGCATTGCTTGCCTGGCGATTATTTTCGGCGTGCTGTTTACCCTGATCATTCCCAAAACCATCAGTGGCACCATTGATGGCGTTACCGCCAAGATGGCTCAGCTAAGTCAATCCGGCGGCGATCTGACCTTACGTTTACCCGCAATGGGGGATAATGAGCTAGGTAAATTGATCAATGCCATTAATAGCTTCATCCATTATCTACAGCAGTTGATCCGCCAGGTAAACGATGAAACCCGCAATATCCATGCACATACTGCGGCACTGGTTGAGGCATCATCCTCCACAGGCAACAGCGCTACCGAACAGTTCCGTTATATTGAAGATGCCGTCAGTGCAGTATCCGAGATGAACAGCGCCGTTAAAGAGATCACCCATCAAACCCAGCAATCGTCAGATAAGGCCCACAATGCCCAGCAGGAGATGCAACAGTCACATCAACAGATCATCGGCACCATTGAGCAGATTTCTGGCTTGGTCGATGACATGAACAATGCCATCAGCACCATCACCCAACTAGAGCAAGAGAGTAAGAATATTATTTCGGTACTGGATGTCATTGGTGGCATCGCCGACCAAACTAACCTGCTGGCGCTAAATGCCGCAATTGAGGCTGCACGCGCCGGCGACTCTGGTCGCGGCTTCGCGGTGGTGGCCGATGAGGTAAGGGCCTTAGCGATGAAGACCCAGGAATCGACCCAGAATATCCAGAGTATGATCGACCGGCTGAATCAGGGAGTACAACATGCGGTAGAAGTGATCAATCTCAGTTCCGAGCGGGTTAACAGCACGGCCGCCAAAGCGTCAGCGGCCGGGATCTCGCTGGATCAAATAGTGGTGTTGCTGGACGACATGTTAGGGATTTCGATTCAGATTGCTGCCGCCACTGAACAGCAAAGTACCGTGATTGACCATATCAACCGCAATATGGAAAACATCAGTGAGCATTCCCATAACGTGTTGGCAAATGCTCAAAATACGTCGAGTGCCAGTGGCGAAGTGTATGAATCGTCCAAACGCCTCAATCAGCAGATGCAGCACTTTCACGTGTAACCGCGGCTGGGCTGCCTTGGTTCACCACTACAGCAACCAAGGCAGCGACAGCGCTAGCAAGACACCAAAGATGCTCATGCCCAAGGCAGAAAACGCGCCGCATTCTTCGCCTTCTTCCAACGCTCTAACGGTACCGATGGCATGAGCATTAATACCGTAGCTCAGCCCTCTCGCCGCAGGTTCTGTCACTCTGGCTAGTTTAAACAACCACGGAGCTAACGCTGCGCCAAAAACACCGGTAATCATCACGAATGCCGCAGTCAATGACATGCTGCCGCCAAGACTATCTGACACCAGAATAGCGATTGGCATAGTGACTGAACGGGGAGCCAGACTCATCTGCAACACCTCAGAACCGCCTAGCAGCCAGCAAAAGAGCACGCTCAGTATAACGGTCAGGCTGCCACCACATACAAGGGTTATCAGGATCGGCCCAAACAACTGGCGAATGCGCCGGAGCTGACTATACAAAGGCACTGCCAGTGCTATTGTTGCCGGACCGATGAGAAATGCCACAGGCTCGGCAGCCAACTGATAGTCACGATAGGGCACATCCAACAATAGCAACACAGCAATCACCATAGTAACCGCCACAATTACCGGTTGCAGCAGCACAATTTTGCTTTTGCGATAAAACAGCAATGCCAGTTGGAAGGCGAGCAGCGTCAGGCCAACCGCAAATTCTGGGGTGGATTTTAATGCTTGCAGGCTCGCCAGCAATGATTCAATCATGGCGCCCTCGCTTTTGTTGTTGGCGACGAATTAACCATTGCATCAACCAGCCGCTAAGAGGAATGGTGATCAGCATGGCGCCAAATAGTGACCCGGCAATCACCAACCATTGGGACTGTAAAGTGTCCAGATTATTCATCAGGCCGACACAGGGCACGACCAGCAACAAGGGGAGATACTGCAATAACGGTGACGCGGCGGCTTCCAATGATTTAGGTAAGCGGCCATAACACAACAGCCAGATAAACAATATCAGTAACCCAATGATTGGGCCGGGTAAACTTGGCAGTAGCCAGTGGTGCAGCATGGCGCCTAACAACTGCAATACCACCAGCCAGGTTAAACCATTTACAGGCAAAGTTGTTCTCCAGTGATTTATCAGCAATAGCTTATAATAAAGCTCAAGATTACCCTGTTTATCAGCCTCTGCGAAGCTAGCATTAGCAGTCCTCAACGGCTTTAGCGGGAACCATGAATGATTGTTGCAACAGACCACAGCAATCCAGACTTGCAGGTAACAATCAACTGGTGCAGTGTGATGCAGATCAAATATCATTCAAGGGAAGTATCATGAGTATTTATGACATCCAGGTCAAAACCATTACCGGTGAGAATCAACTGCTGGCGGATTTTCACGGCAAAGTGCTGCTGATTGTTAACACCGCCTCTAAATGCGGTTTAACCCCGCAATATGAACAGTTGCAGGCGCTCTACCAGGAAAAAGCGGCTGAAGGTTTAGAGATCCTCGGTTTTCCCTGCAACCAATTTCTAGGACAGGAACCCGGCACTGAAGCTGAAATTCAGCAATTTTGCAGCCTAAACTATCAGGTTACTTTCCCGATGTTTGCCAAGCTTGAGGTCAATGGCGAGCAGCGCCATCCGTTGTACAAGACATTGATCCTGTCACAACCTAAGGCAATTACCACCGCGGATGAAAAACTCAAAGCCAAGCTTGTAGAACTGGGACAAGCGCCGAAACACCAAGATGACATCTTGTGGAATTTTGAAAAATTTCTGGTGGGCAAAGATGGCACTGTACTGGCACGTTTTGCGCCAGATGTGACAGTCACATCCGATGTTTTCCTGTCAGCGCTCAATAAAGCCCTGGCCTGAATCTAGCGACAAGATAAAAGAAAAGGATGGTGTGACTACCATCCTTTAACCCATCGCCAACTTTGGTCGCTGCCATGGTGCACAAGAGCATTGCCGATAGCCGATGATGTGGCATTCGCGACTAAAAATGCTCACTCGTGAAATTGCTGCACTACTTTGCAGCACGACAATGCTTCACTGAGAAATTCAGTAGTCAAATCCAGGCTGGGCTTTTATGCCATGCTCAAAGGCATGTCTGACATTATGGATTTCGCTGATGGTATCAGCTACTTCCAGTAACTGCCGATGGCAATTACGACCAGTGACAATCACATGTTGTTGTGGTGGTCGATTCGTCAATGCTCTCAGCACCCGTTGCAAATCCAGATAATGGAAGCTCAACATATAGGTCAATTCATCTAACAGCAGCACATCAATGGCGGGGTCTTGCAACCACTGTTCGGCCACCATCCAGGCTTTTTCTGCCGCGGCAGTGTCACTGGCACGATTTTGCGTATCCCAGGTAAAACCGGTGGCCATGACCTCAAAGCGCACGCCGGCATTTTCCAGCAATTTGCGCTCGCCACACTCCCAGTTGCCCTTAATAAACTGCACCACAGCGGCATTCTTACCATGCCCCACGGCACGCGCCACAGTCCCAAACCCAGAAGTGGATTTACCTTTACCATTGCCGGTCAGTACCAGCAGAATTCCTTTTTCTTCTGTCGCCGTTGCGACTCTGGCATCGACCGCCTGTTTTAACTTTTGCTGCCGCGCTTGGTGGCGAGCATTATCATCTTTGTCCGTCACTATCGTATCCTGAGCAATATGTGTTAACTGCGGCTGGCGGCATTCCAGCCGGCCAACACTATGATATATACCAGCACTTCGGCCAACTGTTGGCCGGCACCTAACGTATCACCTGTGTATCCATCAATCTGATGGCGGAACCACCGGGCCAGAATAAAACGCAGCAGTAGCAGGCCAATCACTAAAGGGATCAGTTGACCGCGAGAAAACAGCAGCATCACAACGACACCGGTCACCAGCAGGAAGCTCAGTTCATTGATACTCTGGCGTTGCACCGGATGGCGGCTTAGCCCCTCTTCATGAACACAGGTTTCGCCAAAAATAAGGCTGGCGGACGTCACCCGGCTGAGGGTATGTCCCAGTACCAAAGCCAAAGCGGTCAGCGTTGGATCGTACAGCGCCAGTTCCATCAGCAACTCAAACTTCAGCAGCAGTGCCAGCACCAGCGCCAATACCCCGTAGCTGCCAAGACGCCGTTCTTTCATCATCTGCAGTTTTTGTCCGGCAGAGTCGCCAGCACCAAAACTGTCAGCCGTGACTGCCAGACCATGTTCATCAAACCCGCCGGTCAGCCAGACACTGGTGATCATCGACAACACGATGGCTACCGACAATGGCAGATAGATAGACAACAGCCACAACACCAGCGCTGACAGGCCGCCCACCAGCGTTCCCACCAGCCCATAGTAGCGGCTGGCGCGATTGATGGTGTCATTGTCAGGACTGATGCGTCGCAGTAACGGAATTCGGGTAAAAAAGCCAACGGCAATCACAAACAGCCGTAGCTGCTCCAGCCAGAAAGCCCATTTACCCATTAATTTGCTCCTGAGCCTTTGCTATCAACAGCATCAGCTCCGTCTACAGCGGCCATTTCATTGTAGAAATTGACCGCAGAGTGCAACAGAGGCATCGCCAAGGCAGCACCAGAGCCTTCACCTAGGCGCAGATTCAGATGCAGCATAGGGTGCGCATCCAAACGAGCCAGTAATTGCTTGTGCCCATAAACGGCTGATTGATGTGCAAAAATCAGATATTCGCGTACACCTGGAGCCAATTTTACTGCGGCCAATGCAGCAACGGAGGAAGTAAAGCCATCAACCACCACTGGGACACCAAACTCAGCAGCGGCCAGCATGGCACCAGTCATCTGTACGATTTCATAACCACCGAGGCACGCCAGTACCCGCACCGGATCGGTCAGATTGGCATAGTGAAGTTGCAGCGCACGTTCCACAATCATACGTTTGTGTTTCAGCGCTTCTTCATCAATGCCTGAGCCACGGCCAGTACATTCTGCCACAGGAATGCCGGTAAGTGCCGCCATCACCGCGGAGGCGGAGGTAGTATTGCCTATGCCAATTTCTCCGACAGCCAGCATGTTACTGCCGTTATAGATATGGCGTTTCACCAGTTCTTTTGCCATGCGGAAACCTTCAAAGACGGTTTCAATGGACATGGCTTCTTGTTGATGTATCGGTTTAGTGGCGTCCCCTAACCGCTGGTTTACCACTTGCGGTAATGCCAACTGATGACGAGTACCACAGTCAATCACTTCCAGTTCTAGGCCATTTTGGCGGCAGAAGACGTTAATAGCCGCCCCACCTTTGACAAAGTTCTCGATCATTTCAGCGGTGAGTTCACTGTCACCGACTGACACACCAAAATCAGCCACACCATGATCGGCAGCAAATACCAGCATGACCGGCTTTTTGATGGCAAGTTTATCGTCAGGGGACTTAAACTGGATGCGTGCTAGCTTCAGCGCCACTTCTTCCAGTTTTCCGAGTGAACCACGTAACTTAGTTTTATGGTGTATCCGCGATTTGATAGCTTCATCAAATGCGTGATTGACGGGAGTTACCGAATACATAATAGATTGACCTTAATCTAAATTAATACTGCCTGCGCTGATGCAGAACAGCCAAAAAACACACTGCCGATTGCCGACGTAATAATGCCGACCGGAAGTTCCTGGGTGGGTAACAGACTGCGCGCCAGCACATCAACCCATACCATAAATAACCCGCCTGCCAGCGCCGTCAGCATCATTGAATACCGTCCCGGCAACAGCAAACGCAGCAGGTGAGGCACCATCAGCCCCACAAAACCAATACCACCACACTGAGCTACCAGTGTGGCAGTGATAAGTGAACACAATAACAACATTCCTAGCCGCATCCGCAACACCCTAACCCCCAAGGTGTGCGCGGTCTCATCGCCGCTTAGCATGACTAAGATCTGTCGTCGGTACCCGACGATCAGTACCAGTGCCACCAGCACCACAACTACTGGCACCCATAAACTATGCCAGTCCGCTCGGGCAAAACTCCCCAGCGTCCAGAACAGCATGGATGCGGTTGCCTGTGGTGTAGAAAAATACAACAACAAGCTGGTAAACGCACCGAACATAAAAGACACTGCCACACCAGACAGTAACAAACGTTCGACCTGACGTTCTGCCTGTCCCCCGCCATTGCCAAAACCAACAATACCGACAAACTCGCGCCGACGAAGGCCCCTAATGGTAATGACACCCAGGCCAGCCAAGTGCCGCCCAGTAATGTCATGGCCAATACACCGCCAAAAGAAGCACCCGCACTGATACCAAACAAGTAGGGGTCAGCCAACGGATTACGGGTCACACTTTGCAACACCAAACCACACATGGCTAAACCACTACCGGCAACAAATGCCAGTAACACTCGTGGGAGTCGTAACTCCCAGATAATCCGTTGGTCAATCTCAGACACTTGCCCCATGCCTGAAATTTTGTGACCTAAAACCCGAGCGACTTCCAGCACGCCAATATTATCGGCGGCACCAAAAGCAGTTGCTGCCAAGGGTGTGATCAGCAGCAGCAACACCACCACTAACCAGCAGCCCTGTAACCGCTTGTCCCCCATCAATGGCGGGCGTTTACTTGGCGGCATAGTTCACTCCGTTATCACACCGCACAGCATCTGTCTTATCGGCGGTCGGCGGCGCATAACCGTAAAAATACTGGAGCAGCGGTTTGCCTGTCTGTGAATGCCGACTTATTTGGCAACAGACACCAAAAACTTCGCTCACACGCTGCTCTGTTAGCACAGTTGCCGCATCACCGGCAGCAATCACACGCCCTTGATGCAATAACAACAACTCATCACACATCGCCGCTGCCAAATTAAGATCATGGATAGAGGCAATAACACTCACACCAAGACTTCTGACAAGCTCGAGGATCTGGATCTGATAACGAATATCCAGATGGTTCGTCGGCTCGTCCAGCAATAGCAACGCAGGTTTTTGCACGATTGCTCTAGCTATCAATGCCCGCTGTTTTTCGCCACCAGACAGATGTCGAAACATTGCCTCCGCTTGCTGGTGCAGACCAACCTGCGCCAATGCCGCGTCAACAGCATTATTATCCTCTGCCGAATTGCGCTCGAAAAGTCTTTTATAAGGGGTCAGACCGGTTGCGACGAGTTGCCGCAAACTCAGCTCTGACGCCAGAGGCATATCCTGCTGCACCACCGCCACCTGACGCGCAAAAGTTTGCAGCGACATGCCATCGATAGCATCACCATGCAACAGGATATTACCAGTATCGGGCTGAATATAGCGGTACAGACATCGCAATAAACTGGACTTACCAGCACCGTTAGGACCTATGAGTCCCAACACTTGCCCTTTGGGCAAGCTAAAGCTGACACCAGACAATATCGGCTTGCCTGCTACTGACCAGCAAATATTATCAGCCTTTAGGGCCGGCTCCATGGGCCGCCTCCACCAACATGATTATTTCAGGCTCAATAGGCTAACAGTATATGGCGCTCTGCCGCCAGTCATCCGCTGACGGTGGCAGAGGCAGACAACTGGCGATGTTTATAACTGCCAATGCAGTTTTGGCAGGCATTCCCAGTCACCATCAACTTCATGGGCATCCACTTCAATTTTCAGCAGTGCGCCGTAAGGCAGTTCTAGGCCGCTGAAGATACCGTTTAATGGCGGTTTTCCTGGGTTGATCATTTCGCTGATGAGCGTCCGGATCACGCCACCATGAGTGATCAACAAGGCATTATCTTGCTGGCTGCTTAGCAGTTCCTGTAGCAAGCTACTCCAGCCACGACTAATACGCTGGTACAGTTCATTCACGCTTTCAGCTTTTGGCGGGGTATGGTTGAGCGGATCGCATCCATAAGCGGCGGTGGCTTTAGGATAGTCGGCTTGCAGTGATGCCAAAGACTTACCGTCCCACTCACCAAAATTCAGTTCCTGCAACCAGTCAGCGGTGGCTAATGGACTTTCGAAAAATTCCGGCATCTCGCTGGCTAGGCTGTCGGCAAACAGGCTGCAACGTTGCAGCGGTGAACTCAACAGTCGTAACTTGCCTTCTGGCAGATGATTACACAGCTCACGCCAAGCGTTCCACATCTGCTCCTGTCCCTGCTCGCTCAATGGCGAATCGGTACGGCCTCTTAGAATATCGCCATCGGCACAGCGGCCGTGGCGCATCAGATATACTGTCAATTTTCTGTAGCAGGACATGATGGTTCCTTCGATTTAACTACCCAGGTTGGGGGCAACAATTTCACCTTGCCGCAGAACGCTGGAATCCTTATTATGGACGTCTATACGTATAAACATCCAAAACAGCCCTGTAGTTATTCCGCAGCCATACTATGATGCTTGTTTACTGTCATAATCACAGTAATGTGATCTGGATCATAACTCAATTTTAAAAGTTTGTATTTGTTAATTTTTATTTTAGTAACAGGTAATTAAGGCTTCGAATGATTAACACTTCTGCCACTGCTGTGAGCCGCAAGATACACGATGCTCTGGCGCAGCGAATTTTGATTATCGACGGTGCCATGGGCACTATGATCCAGAGCTTCAAGTTGGAAGAAGCCGATTATCGTGGTGAACGTTTTCGCGACTGGCATTGCGACGTCAAAGGTAACAATGACCTGCTGGTATTAACTCAGCCGCAGATTATTAAGTCGATTCACCGCCAGTATCTGCAAGCAGGTGCCGACATCATTGAAACCAACAGTTTCAATGCCACCACCATCGCTATGGCAGATTACGACATGCAGGCGCTGGTGAGCGAAATTAATGAACAAGCCGCCAGACTCGCCAGAGAAGCCGCCGATGAAGTGGCGGCAGCGACTGGAATACCCCGTTATGTTGCCGGGGTGTTAGGCCCGACGAATCGCACCTGTTCCATCAGTCCCGATGTCAATGACCCAGGGTTTCGCAATATCCATTTCGATGAGTTAGTGGCTGCTTACATACAAGCCACTGAAGCGCTTATCAAAGGCGGCGCGGACATACTGATGGTCGAAACCATCTTCGACACCCTCAATGCCAAAGCGGCATTGTTTGCCATTGATGAAGTGTTCGAAAAACTTGGCGTACGACTGCCAGTGATGATTTCCGGCACCATTACCGATGCCTCCGGCCGTACCCTCACCGGCCAGACTACTGAAGCTTTTTACAACTCATTGCGCCACATCAAGCCGTTATCATTTGGCCTTAACTGCGCCCTTGGGCCGAAAGAATTACGCCCCTACGTAGAAGAATTGGCACGCATCAGTGAAACCTTTGTTTCGGTGCATCCCAACGCGGGGCTGCCCAACGAATTTGGCGGTTACGATGAAACCCCGGCACAGATGGCCGAAGTCATCGGTCAGTGGGCCAAAGAAGGGCTGGTTAACTTAGTCGGTGGTTGTTGTGGGACAACTCCGGCGCACATTAAAGCCATCCGTGAAGCCGTCAGTCAGCATCAACCCCGGCAGTTACCCGAATTGCCCGTTGCTTGCCGTCTTGCCGGGCTGGAACCGCTGACCATAGACACCAACAGTCTGTTTGTTAACGTGGGAGAGCGCACCAACGTCACCGGCTCTGCTAAATTCTTACGGTTGATTAAAGAGGGACAATTTGAAACCGCGCTTGATGTGGCTCGCGAACAGGTAGAAAGCGGCGCGCAGATCATCGACGTCAACATGGATGAAGGCATGCTGGACGGCGTAGAGATGATGCAGAAGTTTCTCAATCTTATCGCCTCTGAACCCGACATCAGCAAAGTGCCAGTGATGATCGACTCCTCCAAATGGGAAGTGATTGAAGCCGGATTAAAGTGCATTCAGGGAAAAGGCATCGTCAACTCTATCTCGCTGAAAGAGGGTGAAGCCAGCTTCATTGCACATGCACAACTGGTAAAACGTTATGGCGCAGCGGCAATCATCATGGCGTTCGATGAACAAGGCCAAGCCGATACCCACGCACGCAAAATCAATATCTGTACCCGCGCCTACCGCATATTGGTCGATAAGGTCGGTTTTCCGCCAGAAGATATTATTTTCGACCCGAATATCTTTGCCATCGCCACCGGCATTGAAGAACACGACAACTACGCGGTGGACTTCATCAATGCCGTGAAAGATATCAAGGCCACTTTGCCACACGCCATGGTGTCTGGCGGGGTGTCTAACGTGTCCTTCTCCTTCCGCGGCAACAACCCGGTGCGCGAAGCCATCCATGCGGTGTTTCTGTATCACGCCATCAAGGCGGGCATGGATATGGGCATAGTCAACGCCGGGCAGTTGGCGATTTACGATGATATTGACCCCATTCTGAAGCAGCGCGTCGAAGCGGTAGTGCTGAATCTGCCATGCCCAGTTGCTGGCTCCAGCAATACCGAACAGCTACTGGATATTGCCGAAAAATTCCGTGGCGGCCAAAGCGGTGTTGGCAAGCAGGAAGATCAGGCGTGGCGACACTGGCCAGTGAACAAACGGCTGGAATATGCGCTGGTCAAAGGCATTACTGAATTTATCGATGAAGACACTGAAGCCGCCCGCCTAGCCGCGACGCGTCCACTCGATGTGATCGAAGGGCCACTGATGGATGGCATGAATGTGGTCGGCGATCTGTTTGGCGCCGGCAAGATGTTCCTGCCGCAAGTAGTGAAATCGGCGCGAGTGATGAAAAAAGCGGTAGCCTACCTGAATCCGTTCATTGAAGCAGAAAAGGTGCAAGGCTCCAGCAACGGTAAAGTCTTGATGGTCACCGTTAAAGGCGATGTGCACGACATAGGTAAAAATATCGTCGGTGTGGTACTGGCCTGTAATGGTTACGAGGTAATAGACCTCGGGGTCATGGTGCCAGTAGAACAGATCATCGAAACCGCCCGTAAAGAGCAGGTCGATATTATCGGTATGTCGGGGCTTATTACCCCCAGTCTGGATGAGATGGTGCATAACGTCAAAACCTTCGCCCGTGAAGGCCTGACCATTCCGGCGATTATCGGTGGTGCGACGACCTCAAAAATTCATACCGCGGTCAAGATTGCCCCGCACTATCCACATGGCGCCATCTACATTCCAGATGCTTCCCGCGCGGTGCCTATGGTGAGCAAACTGATCAATGACGAGACCCGCGCTAAGACCATCGCGGATATCTACGCCGAATACGAAGTGATGCGCGAGAAACGCCTGGCACAGACCAAACGCAAGACACTGGTGCCATTGCCTGCCGCCCGCGACAACAAAGTGCAGCACGACTGGCAGGCCAATCCACCCGTGAAGCCACAGCAATTGGGCATTCAGGTATTTGAGGATTATCCATTAGAAGATCTGCTGGGCCGCATCGACTGGACGCCATTTTTCCGCGCTTGGGAACTGCACGGCCATTTCCCAGATATTCTGGACGATATGGTGGTGGGTGAAGAAGCCCGTAAGGTCTATGCCGATGGCAAAGCTATGCTGCATAAAATCATTGATGAAAAATGGCTCACCGCCAAAGCAGTATTTGGCTTATTCCCGGCCAATAGCATCAATGATGACGATATCGAACTGTACGACAGTGAAGCGCGTCAACAAACCTTGCTGACCACCCATCACTTACGCATGCAGCTAGAACGTGTGGGTAATCATAACTTCTGTCTGGCAGATTTTGTTGCCCCCAAAGACAGCGGTGTTTCTGACTATATGGGCGCCTTTGCCGTCACGACGGGTCACGGCATTGAGAAACACTTGGCAAAATTTGAAGCCGCCCACGATGACTACAGCGCTATTATGCTGAAATGTCTGGCAGACCGACTGGCGGAAGCCTTTGCCGAACGCCTACATGAACGCGTGCGCAAGGAGTTCTGGGGTTATGCCGCTGATGAAGACCTCAATAACGATGCGCTCATCCGTGAGAAGTACAAAGGCATCCGCCCAGCGCCTGGCTACCCCGCTTGCCCGGATCACACCGAAAAAGGCTTGTTGTGGCAACTGCTGCAACCGGATCAACGGATTGATCTGCGACTCACCGAAAGCTACGCCATGTATCCAACCGCAGCCGTATCGGGATGGTATTTTGCCAATCCACAGTCACGCTATTTTGGTATCACCAATATTGGTCGCGATCAGGTAGCGGATTACGCCCAGCGCAAAGGGATGACGATCGCCGAAGTGGAAAAGTGGCTGGCACCAGTGCTGGACTACGACCCAGAGTAAAATTGGCTGCGGTCGTAAATGATAACTTAGGAAGAAAGGGGCACATCATAGTGCCCTTTCTTGATAGAAAGACAGCTAATCCAAGGTACTGTACATTGCCAGTAACCCGACGATCAGCGCCGCCAGGCTGAACACCAGCACCATAGCGGCCAACATGTCTTTCACATGTTTTATCTGCGGGTGCAGCTGTGGATGTAAATGATCAATTAAGGCTTCCAGTGCCGAGTTAATCAGCTCGGCCGACCACACCAAAGCAATACACAGCACAATGAGCGCCCACCACAATGCGGCGGGCTGTAACCAGACAAATACCAAGATTGCCAACAACGCCGCCAGCAGATGACGGCGCATGTTGTGCTCCTGCTTTACCGCATAGACAAAACCATCAACGGCATATGCTAACTTTTTGATGAAAGACTGATTTTTCACTCAATATTCCGGCTAACAAAAACGATCCATCTAGAATGCCATATGCAAGTTCAAGCCGATACTACCACCTTCCGCGTAAGCAGAAACCTGCACACCATGATAAGGCTCAGTAAAGTAACGGGCGTTAAGATAGCCGATCAAGGCACCTGCAACGACATCCTTAGTGTAATGCCGATCCGATTGCACCCGCGTCCACCCCACATAACTAGCTGCGGCATAAAATGGCAGAGCACTTTTCCAGCCATAACGTTGCTGGATATAAGTGGCCGCAGAAAAAGTTAATGAAGTATGCGCCGAAGGAAAGCTGTCGTTACTGTTGCCGTCTGGGCGCCGTTCATGGATGGTATATTTAAGCAGTTCGGTGGTCAGTAATGTGCTCCCCATCGACCAGTAAAACTGTTGCTGACCTTCACTATCATCCTTCCATTGGCTCATGCCCCAGGCCAGTGCCGGAACCAGTACTAATCCCACATCACCCGAGGTTTCAATTGTGCTGTTAGCTGCCTGAGCATTGACGTGATACATCATCGCGCCGCTCACTATTGCAGCGGTAAACAGTGATTGAAAATATTTCATCGCTTCCCTTGTTTTATCCATAATTAGCACGGTTAACTACATGCTGTGCTGAGAGTCAGACAGGCCAAACTAGGGGGCAAAAATTAAGTGATAATTAACGCTCTGTAAATATCCCGTCACAATTTTTAAACGGTGGCAGCTGGAAATGCTGTCAAAAAACCCTCATTAACGATAAGCAAAGCCGCACTCACCCCGCCACCATGCCATTAAAGTACAGATGCCAGCATAAAAATTTTTGACTGACTATCTAAAAAAACATCGCACAGTTACAATCCCAAGCTCGCTCATTTTATTAACATTTCAGGTTTAACAACACAGGTGTACAGCGATATTACCTTTGCCCGCTTTCGGCAATTTCCCCCATTAATGTGGGTACTGCTGTTAGGGTCATTCTTTACCCGTGGCAGCTATTTCATGGTATGGCCTTTTTTGGCGGTGATCTTATATGAAAAATTCGCGCTAACCGCGACACAGGTGGGCCTAGTGCTGTCAAATGCTGCGATAATTGCGGTATTTACCAGCTTTATTGGCAGTTCGCTCTCTGACCACTTTGGCCGCCGCAGGCTGATGTATTTCACCGGGGTGCTGTATGTCATCTCTTTTTCACTATTGGCGCAGGTAAATTCGGTCAG
The DNA here is from genome assembly GCF_018394335.1 of Shewanella dokdonensis. Taxonomy (NCBI): domain Bacteria; kingdom Pseudomonadati; phylum Pseudomonadota; class Gammaproteobacteria; order Alteromonadales; family Shewanellaceae; genus Shewanella; species Shewanella dokdonensis. The sequence goes on from NZ_CP074572.1 coordinate 1,178,502, forward strand.
TGGTTATGTGGTAGTGATGACGCTTTGTGCCATAGCCACCTCGCTATGGCGCCCACTAACGGCGGCGACTATCGGCGATATCATCGCCGAACCGCAGACCCGAGAACTGGCAATGCAGTCTTTGTATTTCATGGTCAACGCGGGTTGTGCTGTCGGCCCTATGGCCGGGGTCTGGATGGGTTTGACCGGAAAACAATCCAGCTTTTATATTACGGCGGTCGCCTTTGCCTTACTGATATTGATGCTGCATTGGGGCTTCAAACGGCAGCAACAAAGACCCATTGTTCAGCTTGATAATGCTCAGCCAACGGCCAAATACGGCATGGGAATGACGCTGAAAGTGCTGCTAGCCGACAGACTGCTGCAGTGCCTGATCCTAGCAAATATTCTTTGCATGTTTATTTATGCCCAAACCGATAGCTCGTTGGTCCAGTATCTGACACGTGCAGAGGCTCCGGGACTGTTGTCGTTAATCTCAAGCATTATCTTTACCAATGCCTGTGTCATTATTTCATCGCAGTTTCTGCTACTGAAATTGTTAGCGAGTTATCCACTGACACGGCGCATTCAGATTGGCTTACTATTGCTGTTGGTGTCGCAGCTGTGGCTGGCACTAAATCCTATAGAGCTGTTCTGGGGCTGGATTGGTGCCATTGTGGTACTCAGCCTAGGGGAAACTATTCTGTTTCCTACCATGAACGTACACATCGACAGACTGGCACCTGATCATCTGCGTGGGGCCTATTTTGGCGCGGCCTCAGCCTATGATTTCGGCTTTGCACTGGCTCCTCTGGGCGGTGGGATCATTCTTGATCACTGGGGTGGCCCGGCGCTATTTGTCACTGCAGCCTCGCTAACGGTACTGGTTATCTATTTGTACCGCATATTAGATCGTCTGCCGCGCCCGGACTTCACCAGTCTGAGTAAACCCCAATCCGATAGCCCTCGCGTGGACTGATTGGTATCAGCATGCTGATACCAGGCCTCTCGCCTGACCACTCAGTTTATTTTCAACATTCGCGACTATAGTTAACGCTGGAAATCACTGGCAGTTAAGCTGCCATTCACTATTCCAAGGAGCCTGCGAGTGAGAAAAACCATGTTAGTTCTGCTCAGCCTACTGCTGCCGATGGGGTCAGCACTGGCTGAAGCCAATAAACCGTTATCGGCGGAAGTTCTGTGGCAGCTTAAACGTATTGGGACACCCGTGGTCGCCCCTTCTGGCAATCACATCGTTGCCCCGGTCACGGAGTACGATGTTAAAACCGATAAAAGTTCGACCCAGCTATGGTGGTTTACCGCGAATAAGCAACAGCAACGACCATTAACTATTGCCGGGATAAAAGTCAGTGAACCTGTATTTTCCCCGATGGCAACACGTTGGCATTTATCAGCAAACGCAATGATGACGAAGCGGGTCAAATATACCTGTTGCCGTTGGACCGTCCTGGTGAAGCGCAACGACTGAGTGAAGTCCCCAGTGGTGTTTCTGCTCTCAAGTGGGTCGGCAAGCATCTATATTTCATCAGCAGTATTTTTCCAGGCAAAAACTGGGAACAGATGAAAGAGCAGTTGAAAGCCGATAAAGATAATAGAGTCAGCGCCCATCAATGGAATGCCTTGCCCTATGCATCTTTTGACCACTGGCTGGATGAGCGCCGTGAAGCGCATGTATTTCGTATCCCGGCTGCCGGTGGCGAGGTTGAGGCAATTACTCAGCCATTAAACCATGAGCTGTTCCGCTCCAATCAAGGACGCAGCAGTTACGATGTTTCAGCCGATGAAAAATGGATAGCATTTTCCAGTTATGGCTCAGCCAACCGTGTCGATCCCAAGCTGGATCTGTTCCTAGCAGCTATTGGTAGCAACAACACCGAGAATATTACCCCGGACAATCCAGCTGCTGACGATGCCCCACAGTTCAGCCCTGATGGAAAAACGCTGGCCTTTAGCCAACAACATATTCCTGGGTTTTACGCTGACACCGCGCGGCTGGTATTACTGGATATGCGCAGCCGTAAACTGCGCAGTCTGACTGACAACTGGGATCGCTCCATCAATCAATTCCGCTGGGCCCCTGATAGCAAAGGCTTTTACGCCAGCATAGATGATGCCGCGACCAATCGTATCTACTACATTGATGCCCAAAGCGGTAAGCATCGTGCCATTACACATAACACTAATTTCAGCCTACCGTCAGTGAGTCATACTGGGTTGTTGGTTGCCACCAATGAAAGCTTTCTGCAACCGCCACAGTTAGTTAGCATTAATCCCAAAAATGGCAAAATGTCACGTTTGGACACCTTTAATGATGATGTATTAAAAGATGTGCAGCTTGGTAGTTATGAATCTGTCACTTATAAAGGCTACAACGGTGACGATATTCAGATGTGGGTACATTATCCACCCGGTTTTGATCGCAGTAAGAAGTATCCATTGTTTCTGCTGATCCATGGTGGGCCACACAATGCCATCGGCGACGGTTTCCACTTTCGCTGGAACGCCCAGACCTTTGCTTCCTGGGGCTATGTTACCGCCTGGCCTAATTTCCATGGTTCCAGTGGTTTTGGTCAAGCCTATGCCGATGCCATCAACCCAGACTGGAAAAGCAAATCATTGGAAGATGTGCTGAAAGCCGCCGATTGGTTTAAAAATCAACCATGGATAGACAGTGAACGTATGGTCGCTGGAGGTGGCAGTTACGGGGGATACCTGAGTTCTATTATTCTTGGCACGCCGCAACAGCCATTCAAGGCGTTGCTGATCCATGCTGCGGTTTACGATATGTATTCACAGATGGCATCAGACTTTGCGGTACACAGTACTCGCTTCGGTCAATATTGGGAAAATCCCGCGTTATATCAGAGTATCTCGCCACATTACTTTGCCGCAAATTTCAATACGCCAACGTTAGTCAGCCACGGACAACTAGATCTTCGCGTGCCTGTTGGGCAGGGATTTGAGCTGTTCCGCACCTTACAAAGTCGTGGTGTGGAATCACGCATGCTGTATTTTCCAGATGAAAACCACTGGATCCTAAAACCCAATAATTCCCTCTATTGGTACCACCAAGTGCAGGAGTGGATGGCAAAATTTGCTCCACCAGGAGCCCAATAATAAGTATTCAACCTAACAAAGGCGGCTGTAGCCGCCTCGTTTGCAAGCATTTAACTGCGTAATATCTGTAACAGACTATCCACGGCACTGCTGATGTCTTGATAACGCTGGGCTTTGCTCAGCACCCGCATGCCCTGCATCTGCACTAGAATCAACGATGCTAAAGCATCTGCCGTCATCTGCTGATTTATTTCTCCTCGCCGCTGACCATTTGTCAGCGCCGCCTGCAACGCGGCTTTGACCTGGCTAAATAACTGCTCACCTTGAGCCACTACCCTAGCATCGGTTCCGGCGTGTTCAACCACGGCATTTTGAATAAAACAGCCAAAAGGGTTGTCTTGCTGCCGCTGTTCAAACTGCCGCAAGAACAACTCAATCTGTGGTAATCCAGCATCATCCTGCTGTAACGGTTGCAAATGCACGTGAGTCACTTTGGCAAAATAGCGCTGCAACGCCGCCGCATATAACGCCTGTTTATCGCCAAAACTGTTGTACAGGCTGAAACGGTTAATGCCCAGTCGCTGCACCAAATCCGCTACTGAGGTGTTGGCAAAACCTTTCTCCCAGAACAACTGCATCGCTTGCTCCAGTTTTTGTTCGCGGTCAAAACAGCAACTGCGTGCCATAACATTTCCTCAAGTTATTCTTGACTGATCGTTCCGATATTATCTAGAGTGTAATCTAAACGATCGTTCCGAAAAAGGATCACGCTTAATGAAGCTGTATGAAGTTGCTGCCAGCCCCAGTTGTCGCCGGGTGAATATTTTTCTCAAAGCACTTGGTGTTGAAGTGGAACGCGTCACGGTGAACATTCGCGGCGGGGAAAACTTGTCAGAAGCCTATCGGCAAATGAGTGTCAATTTGAAAGTGCCATTGCTGGAGATTGATGCGGAAACGCACCTGTGCGAAAGCCTGGCAATTTGCCGCTACTTTGATGAAATCACCACGAACCATCAATATCTGTTTGGGCAAACCGCGTTAGAAAAAGCCCAAGTAGAGATGTGGAACCGCATTGTGGAATGGCAAGGACTCATTCCAGCATTTCAGGCATTTCGCAATCTTTCCGGTGTTTACCGTGATCGGGAAACCTGCATCAACAGTTGGGGGAAGAAAGTAAAAAGCGTGTCAGCGAATTTTTGCCATTGCTAGAGCAACAACTGCAACAGCAGCGCTACATCGCTGGCAAGAAACTGACCGTTGCCGATATCAGTGCCTATGTGTTGATCACCTTCTGCGAAGCCCAATTACAGTTAGTCATTATTGGCAGCTACCCGCACATCAGCGACTGGTATCAGGCGTTACAGCAGCATGATGCGTTCTTATAACCGTAAAGGAGTTCCCATGATTGAGTTGTATACCGCCGCCACACCTAACGGTCACAAGGTTTCGATTGCGTTAGAAGAGTTAGGGCTGGATTATCAGGTTCACGCGCTGGATTTGGCGGCCAAAGATCAAAAACAGCCGGCATTTTTAAAGATCAATCCCAATGGCCGTATTCCTGCCATTGTCGATCGCGACAATGATGATTTTGCCGTGTTTGAATCGGGCGCAATTTTGCTATATCTGGCAGAAAAAACCGGCAAGTTATTACCAACAGAGACAAAAGCACGCTCACAAGTGATCCAGTGGCTGATGTTTCAAATGGGCGGTGTTGGCCCCATGATGGGTCAGGCAAACGTATTTTACCGCTACTTCCCGAAAAAGATCCCCGAAGCCATTGAGCGTTATCAAAATGAAGGGCGTCGCCTATTTGAAGTAATGGACAGCCAATTGGCCACTCATCAATACCTTGCGGGTGATGTTTATAGTATTGCCGACATTGCCACTTGGCCGTGGGTTAATATCCATGAATGGAGTGGTATCAGTCTTACCGACTTACCCCATCTGCAACGCTGGTTAGCCGCCATTGCCGCCCGCCCGGCAGTGCAAAGAGGCATGCAGGTGCCGGCCCCAACCACGGAATCCTCAGAAGAAAAAGCCGAACGGATACGTAACATGGTCACCCGTTAATCCCACCCGGAGGCAATCGATCATCTCCGCGGTTGTCTCCGGCTTTTTTACACAAACTTGATAAAGCCGTCATCTCATAAAAATACAGCAATAATTATCCAGTGCTAATTATTCCACTTTAATAATTAATATTATTTTCACATTCTCATTAAATAAGTATTAAATATCTATGTTATAGATTATATGCCGATACATATTAATCCAGTTAAATAACCAGTAATTATGTGATCAACGAATAATATTCAACATATTTAAATATGCACGAAATGACTAATTAGCGATCATCAATAAATATCTCTCATTTATTGTAATATTTCTAATTAAGGCAATGGTTATGTATTTTACATTAAAGTCTAGACTGCTTGTTTTTTGTGTATTGTCAATAATGCTTATCTTAACTTTAATGGTAGCACTATCCTCTTATGTCATTCGTGATACCTCATTATCAAATACCAGAAGAGAAGTAAAAGAACTCTCCAATACTTTTGCGGCAGATAAAGGACAATGGATACTTGACCGAAAAAATGCCGTGCAAAGCTTGGCCAAAACACTTGAGCAACATTTGGATGAATCGCCGGTGCCTTACTTGGTGCTAATCCACCAAGCCATGCAGTTTGGGTTAACATCTATGGGGGATGAACAGGGCAATATGATCCGTCAGGATCCTTCTATCGTCACCCCCGGCTTCGATCCTCGGGTTCGGCCTTGGTACAAGGGTGTGAAAAACGCAGACGCAATGTTTGTGACCAAACCCTATGTCAGTGCCGCCATGAAAAAAATGGTGGTGACGATTGCCGCCCCCGTCAAGAAAAACGGCGAATTCTACGGAGTAGCTACAGTCAATGTTGCCATTGATGAGCTGACCGAAGCCGTGCGCAAACTACATCTGCCCGGTAATGGTTATGGCATTTTATTTGATCATGATGGAACCATTATCAGCCATCCAGATGCGTCACTCAACGGCAAACAGATGCGTGAAATTAATGACAGCTTTAGCCCATCTGAAATGAAATCAATGGCAAATTCCGATGCTTTATATGAGAAAAAATTAATAGTTCAGCGCAGCTAATATATGTCGTCAACGTGCCAAATACCGAATGGGCATTGGCATTCGTCATGAATAAAAGCGATATCATGAATGAAGCCGCAAGTCTGGCGTGGAAGATGATTATTACTGGCGTTATTTTTTTGGTTATTTTCACCTTAGCAACCTATATGGTATTTAAGCTGCAATTTAAAGAATTAGAAGATGTCGCTACCGCCCTGCAAAATATTTCTGAAGGTGAAGGGGATTTAACGGTAAGTATCAAAGTAAAAAATGAACGTGATGAAATAGGCCAGCTAGCCGTTGGGTTCAACCGCTTTGTGGCCCGACTCCACGGCATGATTTCTAGAACCCGAGATATTGCCGAACGCCTCCAAGAACAAGCGAAAATGACCACCAACTCTGCAGAAAATAACAGTCAGAATATCTCTGTGCAGCAGAACGAAGTCACCATGGTAGCCACCGCAGTAACGGAAATGGCAAGTGCCACCGAAGAAATCGCCAGCAATGCTGAACAGACGGCCAATACCGCCAAAGAAGCCGTATTACTAACCGATGAAGGTAAGGGACAGGTGTTAAAAAGTCACTCGTCTATCAATGGACTGGCAACCGAAGTCGAAAACGCAGGTGTCATCATCAAAGAGCTGAACAACCAATCCCAGACCATCAACAGTATCTTGCTGACTATCAGCAATATTGCTGAGCAGACCAATCTGCTGGCACTCAATGCCGCCATTGAAGCTGCCAGAGCCGGAGAACAAGGGCGCGGATTTGCCGTGGTTGCAGATGAAGTGCGGGTGTTATCGCAAAAAACGCATGCCTCAACCCAAGAAATTCAGGACATGATAGAAACCTTACAGCAAACCGCATCGAAGGCGGTGGCGTCGATGAATTCTAGTTACGCTTTAGCAGAAACCAGCGTGTCAGATGTCACTGTTGCCAGTGCCAGTTTGGCACATATCTCCGATGCGATAACCCGCATCTCGGACATGGCAAGCCAGATAGCCACCGCGGCCGAAGAACAAACATCGGTTACCGGTGAGATAAACCGCAATACAGAATCCATCAGGGAAGTGTCTGAAAATCTATCCAATGAAGCAGTGGATGCGACCGAGCAAGCGCAACAGCTTGCGGCGCTGGCACAATCGTTACATCAGGAAGTGTCGCGTTTTAGACTGTAATTCCAACCCTTATCATCTAGCGGATTTACGCAGAGGCGGATCCGCTAGGTGAATTCAATCCAGCTTTTGCAAGGTTATCTGCCCCAACTGCCGCATTTGGGTGCTGATCCAGTCGGCACGTTCCGCCATATAAGCCGAAGGTGGTGCAATACGGTAATGCCAAGGATTCGGCAATATTGCGGCCAGTAGCGCCGCCTCATAACGACTCAACCTAGATGCGGGTTTGTGAAAATAATGGTGAGCGGCGGCATCGGCACCATAGATACCGGGGCCAAATTCCACCACGTTAAGATAGACTTCCAAAATCCGCTGTTTGTCCCAGCACAGTTCGATTAACAGGGTAAACCAGGCTTCCAGCCCTTTACGCACAAAACTGCGTGAAGGCCACATAAACAGATTTTTCGCCGTTTGCTGGCTGATAGTACTAGCACCGCGTAAACCATCGCCTTTGCGAGCATCGGCAATGGCATCGCCAATCTGTTTAAAATCAAAGCCAAAGTGTTCAGGAAAACGCTGGTCTTCGCTGGCAATCACCGCCAGTTGCAAATGACGGGAGATAGCAGAAAGCGGTTGCCATTGCTGTTGCACCTGCGTGATTTTACCCGGTGGCTCAATAGCACGAGCTAAACGCCAACTCCAGTATGGCGGGTTCACAAATCGCAACAGCAGGACAGAGAACAACGAAACCAGCAACCACAGGCATAACAAACGCCATAACCAACGTTGTAAGCCACGCCACCATCCGCTTCTGGCAGTCGCCATCAAAAACCTCTGTGTTCACCGCTAAGAGTGAAAAAGCTTATGCCGTTCAGCGCTGGCTGGCAACACTCAGCACTTGAGCATTCGCCAGATACCGAACTACCCGGCATTAGCATATTCGATGGCAAACTTGACCATCTGCGATGCACTCTGGAATCCCAATTTGTTTTTGATATTCTGCCGCACGGCATCAACGGTTTTGACGCTTAAGCCTAAATTGACCGCAATCTCTTTACTGGGACTGCCCTTACCGACCATGGTAAAAATTTCCAGTTCTCTGTCTGTCAGCGACTGTATCCCAAATGAGGTGACTCTGTGGTTTCGTCCCTGATGAATCGCTTCGCCTAATAAAGATTTGGTCATGCGATCGCTCAGAAAAATGCCCCTTGTTGCAGTTTACGGATGGCAACAATTAGGGTGTCGGGTGACTCACTTTTCATCAGATAACCCTTGGCACCAGCACGCAACGCCCGTTCGGCATAGATATCTTCTTGATGCATGGAGAACACCAGCACTGTGATGCCATTATCGTGCTGCAATATGGCTTTAACCAACTCCAAACCATTTTGTTGATCCAGTGACAGATCAACAATCACTAGATCGACATGCTGCAACTGCAATTGCTGCATGGCGGTTTCGGCATTTTCGGCCTGAGCACACACCCGTAGATCTGGACTCTGTTCGATTAAGCGGGAGATGCCCTCACGCACAATAGCATGATCATCCACCAGCATGATGTTCAGTGTATCAACGTTCATGATTTGCTCCATTATGGGAGGCAGTTAATGCCACGTCACAACTAATGCAAGTCCCTTGTGCGCCAGTCTCGACCTTTAATTCACCGCCTATCATGGTGGCGCGATACTGCATGATCTTTAGTCCCATCGCCCCACGACGTTGCCCCGCATCGGCAATACCACAGCCGTTATCCTGCACCTTGAGCAATAGCCTATGCCCTTGTTGCTCTAGCGCGATCAACAGCTGCGAACACTGGCTGTACTTCATGGCATTGCTGACCGCCTCACTGGCAATATTGAATAAGTGAGCGCTGATCACATCATCATCAAGCAATATGGCGCGGCTGCTGAAAGTAGCAGTCAATGTCATAGAGATCCTGTACCGATTGCTGCAATGATGATAGCGCTTTCGTCAGGCCATCTGGCCCTTCAGGGACATGGCTGAGGCCTTGCAGCACGTTATACATTCGCTGCCGCGCCCGGCCAACGGTCTCGACAATCTTGTCGGCCAGTTCGCTCAATGGATCGCCACGACCTTGTAGCTGATTCGCCATGGCACTGGCCAGAAATGACAAGCCAGTCAGCTCCTGTCCAACGCCATCGTGCAAATCGCCACCAATGCGCCGCCGCTCATTGGTGCTGAGGCGTAATAACTCAATTTCCAGATTACGCTGCTCAGTAATGTCACGGGCAACCTGCACCACCCCACTGAGTTCACCATTGTCTTCAACAACAGGATAGGCCGAGACCTGCAACAGCCGCCCTTGAACCTGTACTTCGCCAAAGGCCGCCTTACTGTCTTTAAATACGCGATTTACCGGGCATTTATCGCAGGAATCCTGCTCATTTACACAAGATTGCTGGGTTGGAATGCCCGCATTAGTGGCGTTACTGCGGGCATTTTTGTTCGCCCATAAAATATGGTGGGCGCGATCATGAAATGTCACGCGCTCGGAGATAACATCAAGAATTAACTGCGCTTTAGACTCGGCACGCTGGCATTCTTCACGGGCTAAGCGCTGTTCCGTAACATCGACTATCAGACAATGTGTCTGAATAAAATGCCCGTCGTTATCGTAGCGAACATTCCCGTGAACAATGACATATATTTCACGCCCAGATTTGTGTTTTAATTTCCACGGCTGATTACGAGACAAGCCCTTGCGTTTAAATCGAGGGAAAGTCACATTGATATGGTATTCCACATCCTTTTTATCATATAAAAAGAAAGCAAATGGTTTACGATATACCTCTTCGTATGAATATCCAGTCAACTCTGAAAATGCATTATTAAAATCAATAATAGCGGCATTCTCATCCATAGACATATATGCCAACGGGATATTATCAAACATCGCACGGTAACGCTCATGCGATATCAATAAATTATTATATCGGTCCTGTAATAGCCCTTCGTGAGAAAAACCTGCAAGAATGTTCATACGCCCCCAATCTCAGCGTTGTCCATGTTGTCATTCTAGCTTGTGATTAAAACCCTGTCTGGCCTGATGTCACTGACATTTGGGAGTCTAGTCACATATCTAAAATCTACCGCAGACATTTCACTTTCAAGCTCAGTGACAATGCCCATATTTGAATAGGTAATATTACCTATATTTCAGAATTTATTAAAAAATTAAACAATATAAATAACTGTTATTTTTAAAAATAAAAAACACTAAAAATAGCTTAGGTAATTTTACTTAGCACACCCTAGGTATTAAGCATCTGGTTACTGAAATAAAACAAAATAAAATAATCATTGCAAAATAACTATTATTTCAAATCATTTTGCATCACCTAAAGAGGGTAAACCAAGATGAAATTAATCACTATCGCATTTTCCATGTCGCTGTTGATATTAAGTGGCAGCAATATTGCGCAGGCACAAGAGTTCCAGTGGCAAGCCTACCATTTAAAAAATGGGGTCAAATGTCAGGATTGCCACGGGGCAGATACACAAGCTGCGGTAAAAAACAGCAGTTGTCTGACCTGCCATGGCTCCTATGCTGAGCTGGCAAATAAAACCAAAGATATGCAGCAAAATCCCCACATGAGTCCGCACTTTGAAAATCTGGAATGCAGCAGTTGCCACGCCAGCCATACCCAACTAACCAACTTCTGCCAGGACTGCCACGGTCCTATCGTCAGGGACGCTAAGTTCAGCAAAATCAAATAATCCGGGCTATTGAGGGTGACATATATGAAAGCAACATTGAATAACGTATTTGCCCTGGGCATTCTGGCGCTTGCCAGACTGCTTACGGGAAAACTATTGAATATACAACCGATATCGCAGTAGTCGGCGGTGGTGCAGTGGGCTTATCGGCTGCCGTCACTGGGGCAGAAGCGGGTGCCAAAGTGATAGTCGTGGAAAAAATCCTTACCTGGGGGAAGCTCTAATTTTGCCGAAGGGCTGTTTGCCGTTGAAAGTGACTATCAGCGTGCTAAATCCTACGCGCTCACCAAAGACCAAGCTTATGAACACATCATGGAGTATTCCCACTTCAAGAATGATGGTGCTATCGAACGGGAGTTTGTCGATGAGTCTGCCGACAATCTGCGTTGGTTAAACAAGCACGGGGTGGATTTTGAAGTGGTGCAGATTTCCCCGAAAGAACCGGAAACCTGGCATCTGATCAAAAACCGCGAGCAGTTTGTACATGGCGCGGCACTAGTCACCGCCCTGCAAGAACATGCCCAAAAAGACGGAGTACAGTTCTTGATGCGTACGCCTGCCAACACCTTGCTCTATGAAAATGGCAAAGTCACTGGCGTAAAAGCAAAAGATCACAAAGGCAATGACATTGTCATTCACGCCAAGGCGGTCATTATCGGTACTGGCGGTTTTGGTAACAGCCCGAAAAAATCGACCAGTGGACCCATTTTGATGGAAAAGATTTCAAACCGACTCTGCCGCTAAATAAAACCGGTGACGGCATCGAAATGGGGCGTGAGATTGGCGCTGCCCATGAAGGCGAAACCTTAATGCTGCATCCCGGTACCGAAGGGAAAGGCATTATTCCGCTGGGTAACATCTATACCATGACTTGGCAGCCAGCCAACATGTGGGTCAATGCTCATGGTAACCGCTTTGTCGATGAAACCGTGGCCTTCAGTTTTGCCCATGCCGGTAACACCATTGGCCGGCAAAAGGGCCATTACGCTTGGGCCATTTTTGATGATGCCGAGTTGCAACACGCCAAGAATGATGGTGTTGATAACGGCGTCGGCGTGTTGGTTCCGGTGATGACCAAGTTGAAAAACATCGATAGCGAAATCAAAAATGCGCTGGCAGCCAAGAGTGAGAGCTTTAAATCTGCCACCAGTATTGAACAGTTAGCCAAAGCGATTGATGTGCCAGTTGCCAATCTAAAACACGCTTACGATAGCTACAATCTGGCCGCGACAACCCATTACGATGAAGCCTTCAATAAAGATCGCATGTGGACACGCCCATTGAATCACGGACGTTTGTATGCCGTGAAACTGATGCCTTACCACTTCACGTCTGTTGGCGGGCTGCGCATCAATACCCAGATGTCCGTAGTCAATACCGATGACAACCCTATTAAGGGGCTGTATGCCGGTGGTAATGATGTGGGAGGCATCTACTCAGATACCTACACCTTATGGGCCTCTGGACACGCTTTTGGCTTTGCGACCTACTCTGGTCGAAAGGCCGCCCAAAATGCACTCGACTATATCAAAATCGGTAAATGAGCGGAGACACTATGACTAAGTTAACAACGTTAGCCGGTGCCCTGCTTACGGCCGGCCTGTTCAGCACTAGCGTGCTGGCCACAGAAGGTGGCGGTGGCGTTTACCCTAACGGTGCCGAAGGCTATATGGCGGGAGCATTACCGCCAGCGGGACTGTACTATCAGAATTTTCTCAACCACTATACGGTTGACCGTTTGAACGATGCCGATGGTCACAACAGTGGTGCCAACGTTAATTTGCAGGCGAGCGCCGATGTGTCACGTTTCATCTACATGACACACTATCAGCTGTTAGGTGCCGACTACGGCATGTACACCACTATCCCACTGGTACACATCAGTGGCGAGCTGCAAGCTGGCCCTGCCGATATCCACTCCAGTGTTAGCGGCCTCGGCGATATTTCCATCGCGCCTATCATGTTAGGCTGGCATTTTACCCACTGGCATTTTGCCGCAGCGCTGGAATTTACGGCCCCCACTGGCGAATATAACCAGTATCGTTTTGCCAATCCCGGCCGTAACTATTGGGTAACAACGCCAGTATTTGTGACGACTTACCTGAATAATGGCTTCGAGGCTTCTGCCAAGTTTATGTACGATATCAACGCCAAAAACGATGATACCGACTATAAATCTGGTCAAGAATTTCACTTCGATTACGCCCTAGGTTACCACGTAGCGAACTACACGTTAGGCTTAGCTGGATATTATTATCAGCAGACAACCGATGATAAAGTGGGCGGCGAAATTTACCAGGATGGCTACAAAGGCAAAGTATTTGCTATTGGCCCGGCGGTAAAAATCGATGGGCAAATGGGGTCTTTGGAGCTGAGATACCAAAAAGAAGTGAATGCGGAGAACCGCCCCGAGGGTGACAAGTTCTGGGTCAAAGTCACCTTAGCACTCTAAGCCTTCTTGCTGTTCAAAATATGTGTGGTTATATGCAATCCGCTGTGGTCGGCCACAGCGGATTTATCTATCGGCAAAGGATACCCATCCGCCGCATCAGTAATTCATGACGACAGCAGCTATCAGTCGGAATGGGGAAAGAAAGTTGCCATCAATTCCTCTATCGGTAACGGTTTACTGAAGAAAAATCCCTGAAAATTGCCGCAGCCATGCTGTAACAGAAAATCTCGCTGAGTGGCGGTTTCTACCCCTTCGGCAATCGCTTCCAGCGCCAATGAGTCGCAAATGCCAAGAATGGCCTCCACAATAGCCGCATCCCCACTGTTATCCGTTACATCCTTTACAAATGATCGGTCAATCTTCACCTGATCTACCGGCAGTTGTTTCAAGTAGGCCAGAGAGGAATACCCGGTTCCAAAATCATCCAGGGAAAACTGCACCCCAACGGCTTTTAGTTGCAGAATTTTTTGCTTGGCAGCATCCACATCTTGCAATACCGCGCTTTCTGTCAGCTCCAGCTTTAACCGTTCCCCGCGCGCCCCAGACTGCGTCAGTTCATACAACACTTCGGCAGCATAATTGCTGCGTAAAAACTGCCGGGCACTCACATTGATAGCAATGCTCAACGCCTGAGTCTGAGATGACTGCTGCCAACTCACGAGTTGCCGACAAGCTTGCTGTAACACCCACAAGCCTATTTCGTTGATGAGTCCAGACTCTTCCGCCACCGGAATAAACTGCTCTGGAGACACCAGTTCCCCATTGGCTTTTTGCCAGCGCAGTAGCGCTTCCACCCCAAACATAGTGCCGTTGCTATCCACCTGCGGCTGATAATACAGGCGTAATTCATGCCGTGAAATGGCCTGTTTCAGCCCATGCTCAATATGACTGCGCCGCGATATGGCCTGCTGAATGGTCGCATCAAAAAACTGAATATTATTGCGACCTCCGGCCTTAGCCTTGTTGAGCGCCATATCCACCTGCGTCAACATTTCATCGATGGAGAGGCCGTCACCACAAAAAACCGTCACCCCGATGCTGACGGTTGCCATGTAGCCGTTAAGCAACAGATCGATATCAAATGGCTTTAATAATTGCTCACGGACATTATTTGCAATGGTGGTCGCCTCAGTAACCGCGTCACACATTGCCGGCGCTAGACCTTCCAACAGAATGACAAATTCATCGCCGCCGATGCGCGCCATCGTGTCCTGTTTAGGCAATATCTGTTGAATACGCTTAGCGACTTCAACCAATAGCCGGTCGCCTACACTGTGCCCATGTGTGTCATTGAGCATTTTGAAATTGTCGAGATCCAGCAGCAGAATCGCATCATAGCGGCCATTGCGAGCACTGTTAGTCCGGGCGATTTTCAGCCGTTCCAGCAATAATCGGCGATTGGGCAATGCGGTCAAAGGATCGTAAAATGCCAGAGTGCGGATCTGTTCCTCCGCTTGTTTGCGTTCAGTAATATCGCGCATTACCGCCACAAAATAGGTTTCGCCTCCTTGCTGCCAGCTACTTAGCGACATCTCGATTTGCAGTGGTTGGCCATTGCGATGCATCCCGACCACTTCGCTGATGCGCCCCACATCTGCCGTTGAGCGGCCAAGGGTTAAGCCACCATTGGCGAATCGCTGTGGCAGATAACGGCTGGGGATCAAATTGGCTAAAGGTTTGCCAACCATCTCATCTTCACGATAACCGAACAGCAATTCGGCCGCGCGGTTGCAGAAGATCACCTCACCGCGCTGATTAGCTTGCAGCACACCGTCCTGCGCCACTTCAACCAAGGTGCGAAACTTAGATTCACTTTCCTTCAACGCGGCTTCTTTCATTTTGATACGAGCCACCATCTGGTTGAAAGCATGACCAATACGGCTAAATTCACCGGGTAATGCTTCCAACTGCTCAACCTGGGCTTGGTCGCCCATGCTTTCAATGCCCTGGTTTAATTTAGCAATTGGCCAGATGACGTTGCGTTTGATCAACAGGAAAATCACCAGGAGCAGTAACACGCTAGAGCAAAAAATCCACCAAAACTGCATGGAGAAAATGTGCTGCACTCTTTGCATCACAATCGCACCGGGAATTTTGATGCTGACAATGCCGCGCAAATCGCCCACCTGGTAGTTGTAGGCCGCATCATAATGCGCCCGAATGGTTGCTGGCGCAGACGCCTTGCTACCGTGGCAGGTCAAGCAATAGGGTTCCACCCAAATTGGCCGGGCATAATGATAAAACTGTCGCCCCTGTTTATCGGTGAAGGGCACAAACAGACGTTGCGCTTGCGGGTGTTGCTTAAAATAACTAAGCGCGGCCTGTTCAATGGCATCCGCTTGGTGATCAGCATTACGGGGAATATTGGAGACATTGTCGAATGAAAAACCGGAATCTTCCCAATTGGGGATATCTTTGGAGATTAATCCCAGCGCATGCGCAGGCAGAAATCCTAAGGTTTTATCCGTTAACGGCAGACCGCTTTCGAGAAACTGATGGTGATAAACCCGCCGAGTCGCCATCAGCAAGGCGCGGATCCGTTCAGCTGATTGCAACAGCTCTTCTTCGGATTCTCGCTGGATAAAAATATAAGTGGCGTACTGCAGCGTAAAAAAGCCTGCGACAAACACCGCCAGCACAGCAAATAACATCTTGCGGCTGAGTGACATTGACCCTGTCCTTGTCAATCTAGGGCTGAAACACACCGATACCGATATAGTTATTTTGTGGTTAAAAAGCTCAAAAATTCAACAAGCAAGCCATCTCTTTTAACATAATGAGAAACGGGTCATGCTGCCACCGCGAGCAAGGTCATTTTTTCCATGACAGACAGTAACTTCTTGGTCACTTTTAGCGTCATCACTCAGCAGTTTACTCGACTGAATTCAGGTTATCGCGCATTTGTTGTAACGCCGCATCCAGCAACGACTGCTGAGTTGCAGAAATACCCGAGGTCATTTTTTCGGCCACTTGCCGTTGCAGTTCTTCGGCCTGCGCCAGACAGGTGCCGCCTTGAGCGGTCAATTGCAGCAATATACTGCGGCGATCCTGCGGGTGTGGCAATTTCTGTAGTAACCCCTGTTGTTCCATATCCATGACCAAACGAGTCACCTGCGCTTTATCACGGTGCAGTTTCTGCGCCACCAATTGTGGCGTAATGCCATAACCCGCGCCCACTTGTCTCAACACCCAGAAATACAGCAATGACATGCCGGGCAGCTCGCGGTTAAACAACTTTTGCAGCGCCGCCTTGTGCGATTCAAGTACGGCAAACAGGGATTGATCAATATTCATTGGTTGACTTTATCAACTATTTTGGATTTAATTGATTTTATCAACTAAACCGGTAAAACAAAACTATCACAGTGCCAAATCGCAACAGGAGTCGACTTATGCCACATCAATACCGTATCACCGTTGAAAAAATGGATGGTGACACCCCAGTACAAGCGCTGCGCTTTGACGCCACCAATCACGATGACTTTTTCGCGATTCTCGAACGGGCTAATGGCCGCCTAGGTTTCAGCGATGAACAAACTAAAAATTTTATCATCGGTCTGAAACTGTTCGGTGAAGTGATCACGGCCGAACGCAAACATCCACTGTTCAGCGAAATCGGCCCACAACTCAAGCTGTTTATGAAAAAGCTTAAATCCGCGAACTGAGTTACAACGCTAATTCGGCTTGCAGCTGGGCGACCCAAGTGGCCACGCGATCATCACTGAGACTCGCCTGATTATCTTTGTCGATTACCAGACCGACAAAACGGTCGTCCAGCACTGCCGCTGACTGATTAAATTGGTATCCATCAACCGGCCAACTCCCCACAACCTCGGCACCACAAGCGATGACACAGTCATAAAGCTCACCGAGCGCATCTACAAATTCATCGGGGTAGTTCACCTGATCGCCGAGCCCAAACAAGGCAACTTTCTTACCGGACAAATCAAGCTCATCAAAGTTAGGCATGAACTCTTCCCAACTGGCTTCCTGGCACTCAGCCGATAGCCCTGGCAATTGCCCGTCGCCCAGCGTTGGGGTGCCAAAAATCAACACATCATATTCATCAAAAACCGCGGTATCTTCTACCCGGTTAATGTTCAGTGGTTTGGCAGCCACGTCGCCCAGTTGTGTTGCAATCTGCTTGGCGATCTTGCGGGTACTGCCGGTATCTGTTCCAAAAAAATTGCGACTTTTGCCATGATTAGCCCCTTGCAAAAAATGGATTCAGCACTAACAGTGCAATTCGCGTTCCCGCTATAACATATTGAATTTCATTTAGTTAGATAATTATCTGTAGCACAGCCACTAACAATTTGTCACAAAGCTGACAATTACGCGTC
Source organism: Shewanella dokdonensis (assembly GCF_018394335.1). Classification (NCBI taxonomy): domain Bacteria; kingdom Pseudomonadati; phylum Pseudomonadota; class Gammaproteobacteria; order Alteromonadales; family Shewanellaceae; genus Shewanella; species Shewanella dokdonensis. The sequence goes on from NZ_CP074572.1 coordinate 1,196,325, forward strand.
GTCATCATCATCGTCGGCATCTTGCGGCGGTTGCCAGGTAATTGCCCGATAGATCTCAACCCGATCGCCATCTTTCAGTGGCGCATCCAGCGCGGTGATTTTGCCAAATATGCCAACTTTCTGCCGATCCAATTTAATCGCCGGAAACATCGCCAAAATGCCTGAAGCCTCGATAGCTGACATTAAGGTGGCCTCGTCGCTTAACTGCACGGGCAACCATACTTGCTCCTGTGGCAAGGCATATACCACACTGACTTTCATGATGCACCGCCTGAGACCGCGGCCGCTACCGCCTTGCGTTGTTGCAACCACAGTGACGTTTTCTGTTTCAGCGCCAGTACCGCACCTAACACCAAAAAGCCGCCTGGCGGCAGGATCACCAGCAGCAAGCCGCGGTAATCATGGATAACCGTGGTTTCCAGAAAAGCAAAATGTTGGCCGAGCAACAGGCTAGCATTGGCAAACAAAGTGCCACTGCCAATGATCTCGCGAATGCCACCAAGGACAGTCAACACCCAGGTGAACCCCAAGCCCATCGCCAGCCCATCCACCATGGCCGGCAGTACCGATGCTTTGCTGGCAAAAGATTCCACCCGCCCCAAGATGGCGCAGTTGGTTACGATGAGCGGAATGAACAGTCCCAGCACTTTATGCAGCGGGTGTAACCAAGCGTTGAGCATGACGTCAATCAGGGTCACCAAGGAGGCGATGATGATGATGTTAGCGGGGATCCGCACCGCTTTACTGATAATGCCTTTAGCCATGGATGTCAGCATGTTGGAAGCCACCATCACCACTGTAGTCGCCAGCCCAAGTCCCAGACCATTAGTGGCACTGCCAGTGACCGCCAGCAAGGGGCACAAGGCCAAACTCTGTTTCAGAATGATATTGTTGTGCCACAGCCCATCTGCCGTGATGTGTGAGTAATCATTGTTTGCCATGCGTTGCCTCCTCGACTGGATGCGCCTGCGGTAACTGTTGCATCAACGCCTGCATGGCGTGATGGACGCCATTGACCACGGCCCGCGGCGTGATAGTCGCCCCGGCAAATTGATCAAAACTGCCGCCGTCCTTTTTCACTGCCCACAGCGCGGTATTTTGCAGAGAATGCTGATTAAAACTGAGGATCCACTGGCTTTTTGCCAGCTCAATCTTGTCGCCAAGTCCTGGGGTCTCGCTATGGCTGAGGATACGCACACCGCTGATAACGCCATTGCTATCAACCCCCAACAGAAAACTGATGCTGCCGCCGTAACCTTCGGTAGTACCGCGCACCACGTAATGTGTCACAGTGCCAGCGGCGTTTTTCACCGGAAACATCTCATAGTGGCTGCCTGCAAACTGGAGCTGTTGCGCATTGCTGAACACCTTATTGGCATAAGGCGCCCCGTTGAGTACTTCCGTCAGCAAGGCGTTCTGATCTTCCTCTAAGCGCTGTGCGATCAGCGGTTTAGTAAGGCTATCTGTCAGCAATAATAGTGCTGCGGCAACACCACAAATACTCGCCAGCAATAGGCTCTGGTAGGGGATCCCCGCTTTCCATTTTTCAATGACCGCCAGCATGGCTATTTCTCCGCCAATGAACGGCTGCCGAAAATGGCTGGCCGTAAGTAATGGTCGATAAGTGGGCTGGCCGCATTCATGATCAATACGGCAAAGGCCACGCCTTCTGGATAATTGCCAAAACTGCGGATCAACCAAATCAACAACCCGCACCCCAAGCCATATAACAGTTGACCGCGAACGCTGGTGGGCGATGTCACGAGATCGGTAGCAATATAAAAAGCGCCCAGCATGGCGCCGCCACTAAACAACTGGGTGGGCATAGATAAAAAAGTGGCAGGAGCTAACCAATGCCCTATCAGCGCCGGTAATCCCAGCCCGACGAGAAATGACACAGGGATCGCCCAGTGGATAATGCGCCGTTGTAATAGCAGTAAGCCCCCGCGAGGATTAATAGACTGCTGGTTTCTCCAAGACTGCCGGCTTGGCTCCCCAGAAACATCGATGACAAGCTATCGGGCGTCTTGGCAAGGCCAGAAAGCGTGGTAGCGGCCGTGACCCCATCAAACTGCTGCCAACCATCGGGAACCGTTATCAGGTTGTGGCTGAAATCCAGCGGCGTTGGCAACGCCCAACTGGTCATTTCCACCGGAAAACAGATCAGCAACATCACCCGCGCCAGCATTGCCGGATTGAACAGGTTTTGCCCTAGGCCACCGTAAATCTGTTTGCCCACCACAATAGCAAAAGCGCTGCCCATGGCTGCCAACCACATGGGGACGGTGGATGGCAGACTCATGGCCAGCAGTAAACCGGTTAATAGCGCAGAACCATCGATACAGGCACGAGTGCGGCGTTGCAGCAGTTTCAGACAAACATATTCCGTTACCACAGCGACCACACAACACACCAGCACGGTGCGCAAACTGCCAACACCGAATTGATAGACCGCAAACAGCAGCGCTGGCACCAAGCTGAGCAGCACCGTATACATAATACGCACACTACTGTTGCGCGTATGGGCAAACGGGCCTGACGAGGGTTCGTAATCAATCATGTTCCAGCTCCTGCAACGGTTGGCTTGCCCTGGTGGGACGTTCTCGGCGTTTGGCGGCTTTCGCTGCCTGTTTAGCCGCCGCTTCTTCGGCGAGTCGCTGTAAGCGGATTTGATTCAGCTCTTTCGCTTTGGCGGCCCGTTGTGCTTTCAAGCGGTTAGCATTGAGAGACCCTTTGGCATGGAGAAAGTACTGCACCAGAGGGATTGCGGAAGGACACACGTAACTGCAAGCACCACAGCCAAGACAATGCTGAATGCCAATCGTTTCAGCCGCGGTAAAATCGGAAATCCGGCTAAACGCCGCCATCTGAAACGGCATCAACCCCATAGGACAGGCGCGCACACATTGACCACAACGAATGCAATCTGAAGGGGTTCGCTGCCGCACCTCAGCGGCTGTCAGCGCCAAAATCCCCCAACCGTTTTATCAATTGGGATATAGGGCGAGGAAATCACCTGCCCCATCATCGGGCCGCCAAATAACAAGCGTTCGGTACTGTCACTTATACCACCACACCAAGCCAGCAATTCATGCACCGGGGTGCCCATTGGCACTTCCACATTGCGCGGGCTGCCAATACCGCGGCCAGAAACCGTGATCACCCGACTCACCAGTGGTCGGTGGAAACGTACCGCCTGATAGACTGCCCGGGTAGTGGCGATATTGTGGGTGAGAATACCGACCGAGTTAGAGAGTTTGCCAACGGGAACCGTTTTGCCCGTGACGCACTTAATCAGGTGCCGTTCCGAGCCCATAGGGTAAATGCTGGGAACACTGCGAACCTGGATCTGCTCATCCTCAGAAGCGGCCAAGCGCAACTGTGCAATCGCATTAGGCTTGTTGTCTTCAATGCCGATAATCGCCTGCTGGGCGCCACAAGCCGTCAACATCAGCCTTACCCCGGCAACGATCTCCGCCGCATAATGCTGCATCGCCACATCATCACAGGTAAGGTAAGGTTCACACTCACCGCCGTTGATCACTAAGGTGTGCACCGCCGCGTTGCGGGCAAACTGCAACTTGGCCGCCGTGGGAAACCCAGCGCCACCTAAACCGACAATGCCCGCTTCACGCACCCGGCTGATAATTTCTGCGGCAGACAGTTGATAGAAACTGCCCTGTGGCGCACGCTCCCCCAACGCCTGTCACTGTTGGCGCGGATAATGATGGTGTCACATTTGGCTTTCGATGGATGGGAATTAAAATGCTGGGCAATGCCGGTCACCACGCCATTCACTGGCGCGTGGATCGGTGCCACCATCTCCGAATGGCTGTCGGCGATTTTCTGGCCGCGAAACACCTTATCCCCCGGCTGCACCAGCGCATTGAGTTTGGCGCCATTGCGCAACTGTAATGACAGCATGACATTACGTGGCCAGAATTCCCGGTCAATGCCGTTATTACAGGTCAGCAATTTATTGCTGTCGGGATGGATCCCTCCGCGAAATGGCCGCTGCAAAAACTTCAACATAATGCCTCCTTCAAGCCGCAGCCGTTTGAGGTTTAGGCCAAAACCAGCTGCGGCTGTCTGGCGGCAATGCCACAGTTGTCAGGCACTGTTGTGGACACACCTGAGTACAAAGTTTGCAGCCGGTACACACATCTCGAATAACGGTGTGCATCTGTTTGGTCGCGCCCACAATGGCATCAAAAGGACAGGCTTTATAACAGCGACCACAGCCAGAGCACAGTGACTCGTCAATTGTCGCCACCCACTGTATGTCAGCGTCGGCAATAGTGACCGAGACGCCAAGCAGTTCGGCGACCTGCTGTGTCAGGTTAGCGCCACCAAGCGGGCAGCCCGCCGGACTAAGCGCGCCCCGCACCATAGCTTCCGCCGCCTGACGACAACCGGCTTCACCGCATTGGCCGCACTGACCGCCGGGCATCAATGCTTCTATCTGCTCCACCAGCGGATTACTCTCCACTTTGAACACCTGCGAGGCATATCCCAAGGCCGCCCCTAACATCGCCCCCAATAACACAAAAAACAGTACGCTTATCATCTGCTGGCCTCCTCAGACAATTCCGGCAAAGCCCATAAAGGCCATCGACAATAGTCCCGCGGTAATAAACGCAATGGGATTTCCCTTGAATGCTGCGGGGATGCGATTCAGGCTGAGCTGCGCCCGTAAACCGGCAAACAGCACCAGCACCACCATGAAACCAATGGAAGAACCGAAACTGAACATAAAGGTCTGTAGCAGTGATAACTGTTGCTGAATGCTTAACAGTGCCACCCCCAGCACCGCACAGTTGGTGGTGATCAATGGCAGAAAGACCCCCAGCGACTGATATAGCGCCGGGAAGCTTTTTTAACGTAGAGTTCGGTCAGTTGCACCACCGCGGCAATCACCAGAATGAAGGCGATGATGCGCATAAATTCCAGATGTAACGGTCTGAGTACCGCAAATTCAAGTAGCCAGCTCACCACTGCCGCTAACGTCAGCACAAAGGTAGTTGCCAGCCCCATACCTACAGCGCTGTCGATTTTGTTCGAGACGCCCATGAAAGGACACAGGCCAAGAAATTTAGCCAACACCACGTTATTCACAAAGGCGGCGCCGAGAAAAATCAGTAAACCATCGGTCATGGTTGGGTTCCCCGTTGGCAATCAATGCGGGGAATTTTGCAACGCTTATGCCACTGTCTTTGAACCCTAATGGCATTAGTCAACAAAATGTTTTTATTAAGTTTTCTGTAAAAATCGAGCAATGCTAATGCGTTGCTGTGTTTGTCGCAAAGCCGACAAAACAGCGCTAAAACGAACAGCTTGCGAGTACGTTATGTGGTTTAAAGACGGCGAGGAAAACGCCCGCACTGACACGGGCGCTAGTGGATTTTTTATTGGTGGGGTAATAGATGCGCCAGTAACGCTTGATGGAACTCTGCGGGAGCTTGCATCTGTGGCGCATGTCCATAATCGGGGAACAACACTAAGGCAGCACCGGGAATACGTGCGGCGGCTTCCCGTGCCAGTACCGGGTAATTGCCGAGCTTGGCTCTATCGGCCGCAGAAGCCAGATCTTTTCCGGGTGCGGTGGTGTCTTTCTCGCCTATCAGCAACAAGGTTGGCACCTGGATCTGTGCCAACTCATAATAGACGGGCTGGCTATAAATCATGTCGTACAGCAGCGCCGAGTTCCAGGCAACAATCTCCTTACCCGGGCCGCGATACATGCCCGCCAGCATCTGTACCCATTTTTCATAGGCGGGTCGCCATTCGCCAGCATAATAAGTGTTACGTTCGTAATTACGGATACGTTCGTCGGTCACTTTGAGCTCGCGTTGATACCAGCCATCAACCCCGATATAAGGAACGCCCTTGGCTTTCCAATCTTCCAGCCCGATAGGATTAACCAGCACCAGTTGTTCAGTCTGCTTGGGATACATCAAGCTATAACGGGTGGCGAGCATGCCGCCGGTGGAATGCCCCATGATAATGGCCTTATCAATCGACAAGGAGGCCAGCAAAGCCTGAGTATTTTGTGCCAGTTGCTGAAAACTGTATTGGTAGGCCCGTGGTTTGCTGGATTTACAGAAACCAATCTGATCCGGCATCACCACCCGATAGCCCGCCTCGCTGAGACTGCGCGCTGTGGCTTCCCAGGTTGCGCCACAAAAATTCTTACCATGTAGCAACACCACTGTATGACCATTGGCTTTTGCTGGTTGCAGATCCATGTAGGCCATATGCAGCGACTGTTGCTGCGATTGAAACGCATATTGCGCCACGGGCCATGGATAATTGAACCCTTCTAACTCTGCGCCATAAGCGGGTTTGTCTGCCGCCTGAGCTACATTCCCGAAACAGCTGCAAAGCAGCATGCTGCCCCATAACCAATGCCGTCCACTGCGATACATCGCCACCTCCTGTTATTCAGCTTTCGATGAAATACCAACTGCGGCCAAGTCTAGGGCAAAGCGCGCCAAGGGTCAAAGCCGTCAAGGTGCCACCACAGAGAGCAAGGCTGCACCTATTTGGTGAAATTATCAGCAATAACCCGTGCCAGCTATTGTCAGCAACGTCTGGGGTTTTGTCGTAAAGCTAACAATTTTATTGTGGCAAAAATGGATTGTTGTAAAACAAACAATCACATACAAAACAAATAGATATCAATAGCGTTTTGTAGAAGTTAGCAAAATGTTGCAATGGTCTGATTTATGCAGAAACCATTATCTGATTGCTCGCAAATGTACGACACAAGCAGCCACGGCAAAGCTCGGGAAGGTGGATATGGAACAGAGAGACAATGTTGTCCCCCAGATTGACACTCCGGCATTCGGTCTAGATGCCTATGCGCAGATCCTGCAAAATGCCCCTGTCGCTATCAGCATCACTGATAATCGCGGCAATCTGCTGTTGGTGAATGATACGTTTCTGGAAGTCACTGGCTACAGTCGCGAGGAGTTGCTGGGAAATAACTGCTCTATGCTGTCTTACAAGGCCACACCGCGCAGTGTTTACGAAAGTCTCTGGGGAGCCATCACCCGCGGTGATCATTGGCAAGGACAGCTGATTAACAAACGCAAAAACGGCCAACCCTATATTGCCGAAATCTCCATTTCGGCCTTTAAAGATAACAGCGGCAAACACTGTTACTACTCCATCCACAAAGATATTACCGACAGCCACAAGCTACAAACACACCAGAAAAACCAGTACACCATGTTCCAGGCCGTGCTGAACTCTGCCCCTATCGCTATTGCGCTTATCGACAATAACCACAATGTACTGTTCAGTAACCGGCGTTTTGAACACCTGAGTGACAGCATCCAGATGTCACCCATTGAACTGCTGGCGCAAGGACTGCGGCAGGAGTATGGCCACGAAGCCATTGAGCATTTTGTTGGCAATCGCCAGAACCGTTACAAAGGCGTGCATATGGAAGAACGTGGCCCGCTAGGGGAGCGCTGGTTCGATTATGCCTTGGCCAAAATTCCGGTTACCGACACTACCGCAGAAGCTTATTTTCACCCCGCCGATGAGTTTTATACCGTGGTGGCGATTGCCGATCGCACCAAGGAAAAACTGCTGGTGGAGGAGCGCCGCATCAACGCCGTGAAACTGATGGCAAGCGACAACAAATATGTGCATGCCATGCAGGAAGCGCTGATGGCAACCCTGCATCAACTGCAAGGGCCATTCAACATGCTGGAGTCGGCAGTCAAGATCCTCAAAAAGACCAACCATGCCTGCCCGGGGCTCAACGCCATGGATGAAGCGATGATCAACGCTGTCAGTGCCATGAATGAAATTAAACAGGCGATCCCAGAGCGGGCCAATGAAGCCTTCCAGCCGGTCAATCTGAACCAGGTGATCCGTGATGTTACCGCTATCAGTACCGATGAGATGCTGCTTAGCTGTACCCATCTGGAATTACAGTTGCAGGCGGTGTTGCCGTCAATTTCTGGAATGCCCCATAGGTTGGTGTTGGCGCTGAAACAGCTTATTGATAATGCCATTGACGCTATCCAGTCATCCAAAGCCGCGGAGCGCACCCTGCTGATTACCACCAGCGAAGATGACAGCGATATCTGCATCGTCGTTGAAGACAGTGGCTGTGGCGTGCCAGAAAACGATCGTCTGAAGATCTTTCAGCCATTTTACAGTACCAAGCCACGCCATATTTCCGGTTGTCGTGGTATCGGGTTATCGATAGTACAACAGGTGCTCAACGAGCACTCAGCCACCATCAGTATTGGCGACAGCGCCCGCCTTGGCGGTGCCAGTATTCGCCTGACATTCCCCAAACACACATGGTGATTGCATATGGCTGTTGAATTGAATCTGTTTGATCTCGAGCGGCAACTGCTGGCCGCCATGTACAAGATCAGTAGTGAACTGAATACCAGCCTCAACTACCCGGAATCGGCCAACAATGTGCTGAAAATCCTGCACAATGAATGTCGGCTGATGTGTGGCATGCTGACCATTCTGGACGAAGAACGCGATATTTTACTGATCAAGTCAATTCACAATCCGCTACCCCGGCCGCTCACCGATGAAAAACAGGTGTACTACAAAGTGGGTGAAGGCATTGTTGGTGATGTGCTGCAACACGGCAGTTCCATCGTTATCCGCCAGTTGGGCAATGACCAGCGTTTTGCTGACAAACTGGCACTGTACGACTATGAAAAGCCCTATATTTGTGTGCCGTTAAAAGATGGCAGCAATAAAGTTATCGGCGCGCTCTCAGCCCAGCCGCCCCAATGCCGCGATGATTCACTGACGGCTCTCGCCAAGTTTTTAGAGATGATTGCTAACCTGATCGCTAAAAATGTGCAATTAGCCTACAAGGTTGAAACCAAAGAAAAACAGCTGGTGGATGAGCGGGACGGCCTGCGCCGAAAAGTACGCAACAATTACAGTTTCAAAAACTTGGTGGGCCACACCAAAACCATGCGGCAGATCTTTGAGCAGATCCGGCTAGTGTCCCGCTGGGATTCAACCGTGTTGCTCCGTGGTGAGTCCGGCACGGGTAAAGAACTGGTGGCCAATGCCATTCACTACAACTCGCCCCGCGCCAACAACCCATTTATCAAACTCAACTGCGCGGCACTGCCAGACAACCTGCTGGAATCGGAACTGTTTGGTCATGAAAAAGGCGCATTTACCGGGGCGGTAAAGCAGCGCAAAGGCCGCTTTGAGATGGCGCATAACGGCACGATTTTTCTCGACGAAATTGGTGAAACCAGTGCGGCATTTCAGGCCAAGCTACTGCGGGTATTGCAGGAAAAGGAGTTTGAACGAATTGGTGGCACCTCCACTATTGCGGTCAATGTGCGCATTATTGCCGCCACCAACCGCAATCTGGAAGAGGAAGTCAGCCAGGGCAATTTCCGTGAAGATCTGTACTATCGGCTGAACGTCATGCCCATGTATTTACCACCACTCAGAGAGCGTATCGAAGATCTGCCGGAACTGGCAGAACACATCACCAAAAAACTTAGCATGGCGCAGCAGCGCCAGGTGTCACTCAGCGACAGCACGCTGCGGATGATGATGGGCTACAGCTGGCCCGGCAACGTGCGTGAGCTAGAAAACACGCTAGAGCGTGCATCGGTGCTGAGCGAATCTGGCGTTATTGTTCCGGAACTGATTAGTTTCAGTCAGTTGGATAGTCAACTGCTGCAACCAGCCAAAACCCATGCCGCCAATCACCATCAATACAACACTGCGGAGCCGAGCCTGGATGAGCGCGAGCAGGTGATTGACGCACTGGAACGTTCCGGTTGGGTAAAAGCCAAGGCGGCGCGGTTGCTGAACATGACACCACGGCAAATCGCTTATCGCATTCAAATCATGAATATCGAGATGAAACAGCTGTAAAAGCGGTTGTCGGTGCAGTTGTCACTTTTGTGACAATTGTCCGGCAAGCCACAGTCTCAATATAATTTAATATATTGATAAATAATGAATAAATAGCAGGAACAGTGTTTGCAACAGTGCTTGCAGTGTTTACCTTATTGCTGAGGAAGTCATGGAGCACCAGTCAAATTTAACCCATCCAGCATCAGCGCAAGTACGCCACCTGTTGCCCAAAGAGATCCAACAGCAGATCGCCACCCACCCTTGTTATTCTAAACAGGCGCATCAATACGCCCGTATGCACCTGCCGGTGGCCCCCGCCTGCAACATCCAATGTCATTACTGCAACCGCAAGTATGACTGTAGCAACGAGTCGCGCCCAGGTGTGGTATCGCGGTTGCTGGACAGTGAGGCCGCACTGCGACAGTTCCGCAGTATCAAGAAACGCGCGCCGAATCTGACAGTGGTCGGTATCGCCGGCCCCGGTGATGCGTTGGCCAATCCACAGGCGACCTTTGCCACCTTGAAAAAATTCGTGCCGAAGATCCACAGGCACAGTTGTGTATCTCCACCAACGGTTTGATGCTGGCCGATTATGCGGCCGAACTGGCGGCAGTTGGTGTGCATCACTTGACCATCACCATCAACTGTATTGATCCCGCGATTGGGGCGCAGATCTACCCGTGGGTGTATTACCAACATCAACGCCTACGTGGCCGAGAGGCCGCCGCACGCCTGATCCACAATCAACTGCTCGGGCTTGAAGCGGCAGTTACCGTTGGTATGTTGGTTAAAGTAAATACGGTCTTAATTCCCGGAGTGAACGAGCAGCATATCGAGCAGGTTGCCCAAGCCGTACGCCAACGCGGGGCACTGATGCACAATATCATGCCGCTGATCTCTGCCGCCGAACACGGCACCTTTTTTGGTTTGAACGGGCAACGCGGCCCAACCGCGGAGGAATTGGCAGCAGCTCGCGCCATATCATCGCAGTACCTACCGCAGATGACCCATTGCCAACAGTGCCGCGCCGATGCGGTTGGCACCTTGGCAGGTTGTGGGCAAGACGAAGCAACACCACCGCCTAGCGGCTATAAACTGGCGGTTGCGAGCAATGGAGAAACCTTGATCCAAACCCACTTCGGTCATGCCAAACGCTTTGAAATCTATCGCTTTGATCCACAGCAGCGGCAGTTCATTTTTCTGGAAACCCGTCAGGTTGCCCAATACTGCGCGGGACAACAGTCATGCCCCGATGATGAAAGTGATAAACAGCTGATTATTGAGGCAGTAGCAGATTGCCAGACAGTGTTGTGCGCCAGAATGGGCATCACCCCATGGCGGGCACTGGAACAGCTTGGCGTTACCCCCAATGTCGATTTTGCCTTCCAACCGATTGTTGCAGCACTCCACAGTATTGCCGCCAAACTCGCTAGCCAGACCAGCACGGAGAACGCCGATGAAGTATGCCATTACTGATAAGTGCGTTGGTTGCCACGCCTGCCAGCTCGTTTGTCCCAATCAGGCGGTATATGCCGATCCAGATAGCAGCGGGCGCTTTCATATTCATCGTCGTCGTTGCAGCGGCTGTGAAGGGCAATATGCTGCCCCGCAGTGCGCCAGCATCTGCCCCATTGAAGAAGCCATTGTCAATGAATTGAACATAGCGGTTAACCCACGAGGTAGTCTCACCGGGATTGGAGCATCATTATGACTAAAGAAGATGAAATCGAGCTGTTCTGGCTCCCCATCATGTTGTCATACATTGCGGGGGACACCGTATTACCGCCAATGCTGGGGCTGGAACACGCTCCTTATGAGGCACTAACAGCCAAGACCCGCGTGCTGCGTCAAACCCTGAACAAACAGCATCAGCACGCGTTACGACAACTGCGCCAACAATTGCGCAATATGCGACACAAGGAATATCAGGAGCTGATGGCGCTGTTACTGGAACATGCCAACCCTGATGCCAATTTGGTAGAACCTGCCGCGGCAGTTATTGCCTGTGGTTGTTTAGGAAATCGCCATCTGTGGAAAGATCTGGGATTGCCAGAGCGCCCCAGGCTGAGCCGCATGTTTGCTTGGTATTTTCCGCAACTGTTCCGCGCCAATGATCGCAATATGCGCTGGAAACGTTTTCTATACAAACAGTTATGTGAACAGGGTGGCGACTATATCTGTCGTGCGCCCAGCTGTGATGAATGTTCGACATACAGTGAATGTTTTGGTGCGGAAGAACACTAACTGACGTTATTCAAGCCCAGCCCTACGCACCTTGTCGTTAGCGTCAAACTCAATCACGCAGCGATAATGTCCTAACGTATAAGGGCTGTCGGCCACAATACGGCTGCCATTGGTCATATGCTGGGCTGACAGCCGTAAAAACTCGCCGGTTGCCAGTTGCTTGAGCACCGAGGTTTTACTGACGCCTGGGGTAAAATTACCACAGAGAAAAACCACTTCATTCCGCGCTTCTCGCCAGACAAACAGCCCAGTGAGTAACCAGGCAATCGCCAGTAATGCGGCCACGATCAAAACAGCCTTTTTCATAGCGCGCCTCACAAGGCTTATCTCTTTGATATTATTATGGCTTAATTTAGAAAACTTGCCTGATTACACCGCCCGTTCAACGCTTGCGGGCAAGCCCACAAGCTGACTGCGACGTTCCATAAAGGCAACGTCACGCCAGACACTATGCAGCTGCCCGAGTTTTTCGCGGATCCCCAGCAGTTTAAAGCCATACTTTTGGTGCAGCGCAATGCTGGCAAGGTTTTCACTGAAAATCCCGGCTTGCAAGGTCCAGAAACCAGCAGCCTCTGAGTCATGGATAAGACGACTCATCAGTGCTGAACCCACGCCACGCTGTTTGGCTTCATTAGCCACATAGATGCTGACTTCGGCAACTCCCGCATATACCGGTCGCTTGGATACGGCCGACAGCGCCGCCCACCCCAGCACCTTGTCGCCAGATACGGCCACCAGCCGACACTGCGGCAGCATGGAACTGTCCCATTCTTGCCAGCTTTTGTTGGCGACCTGAAATGTCGCCTTACCACTTGCAATACCCTGCTGATAAATGGCGCTGACAGATGGGAAATCTGCCTCCGTAAACGCCCTGATATCTAACATTACAGCTCCTTGCTACAACTAAATACTGGTGATTCAGACGGTTTCTGCTGCCATGGTTCAATCACCTCTTTGGCGACCCGCAACGCGTCAATCCCGGCTGGCACCCGCAATGGTTCGCGCGCCTAACCGGTTATTTCAGATAGGAACAGCAATAATCGGTCACACTGTGCACCTTTAGCGAGAAACGGCTGTTACCCGGCACCGCAAACTGTTCACCAGCGCTCACGCTTAACCACTGTTCGCTACCCGGTAGCAGCACTTCCAGCGTTCCGGCCTGGATCTGCATCAGCTCTGGCGCATCAGTGCCAAACTGATATTCCCCGGTAACATGATGCCCAGGGTTTTGACTGAACCATCGGCAAATGTCAGCTGGCGGCTGGTCACTTTGCCATCAAAATAGATATTGGCTTTTTCGCCACGGTAACTTGCTGAAATGCTGACATAAGAACCTCTCAAGCTGTGGGAGTAAACGGCATTTATCGGTGAAAAATCCGATTCTGCGCTAAGATTTTCACCGTGCAAAGTGCTTTTGTTACATTCGCGTTAAAAAACTGAATGACCCTTATGGTGCTATTGCGCTGGTGTTATACAGCTGACGCACTTTTCCCATCAACTAGGGCTCATGATCATGACCTTAGCGCCTTACCATTAGCGGTCAGCTACAAACTGCCGTTAGTCCCAAGTTTCAACGCAATCCCGGCAGTGTCCTCTGCCAACGACTAACAATCCCTATTGCGCTTTAACCAAGCACTGCTGCCGAATTGCGGCTAAGACCGTTTGTACTGACACCTAATGGCTAACTGAGGCCTCCTTGACTGGCGCATTCAAGCTATTGAGTGCTCAACGCAGAGAGCATCACTGTTAAGGACGCTGCTGAACAGTTGATGACATAGGCAGTTACTCGGCTACGATCGCAGTGAGTCGCTCGGCAATTGCAGATTACCCTGACAGTCAAAACTGAGCTTTACTGACAGAAATTCATTTGATGCTAATATGAGGGGTACTCAGGCACCCGCCGACACTGATCCAACCGACAGGGAGTGTAAAATGAGCAATCTGCAGCAAACCACCGCCAGCCAATGTGACATCCATAAGGGATGTGGCGCTGTGCAGCAAATTATCCATCCGAAAGACAAAGATCTCGGCGGTTTCAGTGTCCGCCGGGCACTGCCTAATCAGCAGGTACGTCAGGTTGGCCCTTGGATATTTTTCGATCATATGGGGCCAGCAACCTTTGCTGCGGGAACAGGCATAAATGTCAGACCTCATCCTCATATCAATATCGCGACCGTCACTTACCTGTTTCATGGCGAGATCCTGCACCGGGATTCCATTGGTAGTGTGCAAGCAATACGCCCAGGAGATATCAATTTGATGGTGACAGGCAGTGGCATGGTACATTCCGAGCGGGAAAGGGCTGAGGTTCACAATAGCGCCCATCAATTGAATGGCTTACAACTGTGGCTGGCATTGCCTGAGCAGGATGAAGAAACCGCCCCAGCCTTCTATCACTATCCTGCGGCCACCTTACCACAACGGGTACTGGATGGCGTGCCGCTACGGGTGATGATTGGCAGCGCTTATGGGGTTACCTCGCCCGTCAAAACCTTCAGCAGCACTTTGTATGTAGAAGCCCAACTACAACAGGGGCAATCGCTGCCACTGCCAGAAGCCAGCGAGCGGGGTTTATATGTGGTCAATGGTGAAGTGTCGCTCAAAGACACTGTGATTGCCGAACACGATATGGCCGTCCTTGATGCCACCCCCAATCTGCGGCTAACCGCCACTCGAGATAGCCAAATTGCCATTATTGGTGGTGACCCGCTCGGCCATCGCTATATCGATTGGAATTTTGTATCTAGTCGTCAAGAACGAATCGAACAAGCCAAACAGCAATGGCGGGAGATGACATTGCCGTTGATCCCTGGTGATGACAAGGAGTTCATTCCCTACCCAACGCTAACAAAGTAGTCATCAGCATATGTGAATGAGGGTACCTCCTATGTACGGGGTAGAAAAGGCCGTTATACCAGAGATTCCCTCGTTTTGTGCTCCCGCTTGATATCCCCAACAGTGTCCAAAATATAAGCGTGCCGCAATTCGCCCAAAAACCCCGCAGTAGTGCTTATTGGGTCATGGTTTCGGTCGCAAACTGCCGTGATTTGTGACCTTGCCCGCCAACCTCAATAAAAACCATACTGCTGCTCAATTACAATATTGATAATGATTCTCAATATCTATAATATTCGCAAATCTGCTTATGTAAATGGGTTATGGCATGTACAAGCTTTCAAACAGATTCTGGTTCTCTTTCCACGGTTGGTGTGCACTCCCCATCTGGGTACTGTTCTGTTTTATCTGCCTCACTGGCACGATTGCGGTTGTCAGCCATGAAATCACTTGGCTAGTTAACCCGAATGCCAGAGCGAGTAATCCTGATAATTTACCGGCTAAAACCCCGGCAGAACTTATCGCCGTGGTAGAAAAGGCTTATCCCGGCGCCGAGGTAGCGCAAGTCATGGTGATGGACGCTTATCTGATCAATGCTGTGATATTCAGCGACCATGATAAACCGATGGCAATCGCTTATGTGAATCAATACAGCGGTAAGATCCAAGAGGTCAACGCCGGTCTGACCTTTGTCGGTTTCATGCGCACGCTACATGGCTGGCTGCTATTTCCTTGGCAACATGGTTATAGCATAGGTTACTACCTGGTCAGTGCCATGAGTCTGGTGCTGTTGGGCTCGCTGATCAGTGGATTGATGATTTACAAGCAGTTCTGGAAAGCCTTCTCTGCGCCGAGAATTCGGACCAAACAGGGCAAGAAAACCCTGTTGGCTGACCTGCACCGTTTGGCTGGCGTCTGGTCAATCTGGTTTATATTGATCATCAGCTTAACCGGCTTTTGGTATCTGATTCAGGGCATTACTTACCACATGGGGATTGAAATGGAGCCGCACGCGCCCACAATTTCAGGACAGTTGCTGCCGACCACAGAGCCATCAGCGTTTCCGGTATCGCTGCAACAGGCGCTGCACTTAGCCAAGCAGCGCTACCCTAATTTCAACCCCAGCTACATTGGACTTCCGGAACACAACCGCGATAACTATCACCTGTATGGCAGTGGTGGCGAAATCTTTTTCGATGATTATTCCTATCAAGTTGCGGTCAATCCTTGGCAGGGGCAGATTATGCAGGCTTCCTCTCCGACCGATATGAATACGCTACAAACCATCACGCATATTGTCGATCCCCTGCACTACGGCACTTTTGGTGGACTTTGGAGCAAACTCGTCTGGTTTGTGTTTGGCAGTTTGCTGACTGGGATGTCCATCACTGGTTTTATCATCTGGAGCCAACGTCTGGTGAGGGCTAAGGCGACCACAGCAGAAACGTCCTGGAAGAAAGTCGAGGAGCATTGCTAATGGCTAGACTCAACGCTAATTTCTGGAACCGCAACAAATTCAAGCTAAGCGGCCTTGTATTATTACTGCCAGTCTACTTCCTTTACCGCTCCCTGCATCCCAGTTTCCCCGCGGCGATGGCAGCAGCAACTGTCGGGGAGTTCAGCGTTATCCCCACGCCACTGGATGATGCTCAGCCCTATCAACACGATGGTGAGTACATCAAAGATTTTATGGTGACCTTTAAACAAGGCGATCTTGCCCACATTCGCCAAGGCTACATGAACATAGGCACCACCGCGTTGCCCTTGTCTCAAATGCAGCAGGGCGAACTGGGGATCCTGCATGGCTCGCGCTACGGCCAGCATGTGCATGCACTTGCTAGCGACCACATCGATGATGGTGCACGTTTGTGGCTAACGCTGGAAACCTGGCAAGGCAAGATCTTAGTGACATCCTGGCCACTCCCCACTGAGTGGCTCGCGCACTAGCGACGCTAATTTCCAACCACACCAAACGCGATGACATTTGTCATCGCGGCGGCCAGTTTTTGTCTACTGAATACAAAAAATATTTCCAACACTTTGTTTTTTAACGATAGAAATTAATTTAGGGGGAACGATGGGATATCTGTCTGGCACTAAAACCATGCTGTCACTCGCCATATTAAGCGCCTTGGTCACGAGCCAAGCGGCATTGGCCGATGAGAGTGGCAATATCGAAAAAATTACTGTCATGGGGGAGAAAAACCGCCGTTCCATGCAAGATACCGCAGCCAGCGTGGATGTCACTACCGCGCTGAAACTGGAGCAGGAGAATATCCAGTCGCTATACGACATTCTCAATAAAACCCCTAATATTTCCCAGATGTACGGCAACCGCGGTTTTACCATCCGCGGCATCAGCAGCGAATCGGGTGCCGATAACCCGTTGGCCTCCATTTACATGGATGATGTGCCACTGCCCAGTCAGATCAGTGATACCGGCCCCAGCGACCTCTGGGACGTAGCCCAGGTAGAAGTGCTACGAGGGCCGCAATCCACCATTCAGGGAGAAAATGCCCTAGCGGGCGCGGTAGTGATCAAAACCGAAGATCCAACTATGGACTGGAGCGGTCGAGCGCGGCTGCAATGGTCCAATCCCGATGATAAACGCATGTCCATTGCCGTTGGCGGGCCACTGATTGACGATGAACTGGCATTCCGTTTTGCCGCAGACAAGCGCCTGTTTGAAGGGTTCACCGACAACATCACCCGAGGCGGCACCGAAGATGAACTCAATTCGCTGATGCTAAGAGGTAAACTGCTGTGGACACCCAAAGCGGTTGATGGCTTGAAGGTACTGCTCAGTTATACCCGGGATA
Organism: Shewanella dokdonensis; assembly: GCF_018394335.1. Classification (NCBI taxonomy): domain Bacteria; kingdom Pseudomonadati; phylum Pseudomonadota; class Gammaproteobacteria; order Alteromonadales; family Shewanellaceae; genus Shewanella; species Shewanella dokdonensis. The sequence continues at coordinate 1,214,099 of NZ_CP074572.1, forward strand.
ATCGCGATGGCCCGTATATGTTTACCTATAATCAACTGGATCTTCCCGGCAGAGTGAATACCTCAAACCGCGAAAATCGCTCCGATGCCGTGACAGATCTGGCCTCGTTAAATGTGAATTATCAGTTAAACGACTACTGGCAGTTCTCTTCTGTCACCTCCTACAGCAAATCTGATGTGGATCGTGTCTATGACGTCGACTTACGTGCAGCAGACAGTAACTATGGGACACAGACGAACAACTACAAAGTCTTCACCCAAGAACTACGGGCCAATTATCAAGGCGAAGCCCTGAGTGGTCTGCTGGGGCTCTATGCCGCGAAACATGATAACCATAGCCTGCTCAGCACACTGAGTAATCTGGATACCCCGGTAACCACTATCGCCACATTGTTACAGGGATACGGTCTCGATAGCGGTTCAGCCAGCACAGTCGCCACACTTTATGGTGCCGCCTTGCCACAAATTCCGGTCGACTATCTGTCGCTTAATGACAGCACGTCAGAAAACCAAGCGTTGTTCGCTGATATGGAGTATCGCTTGAATAGTCGCTGGAGTCTGCAAGCGGGCTTTCGTTATGATCACCAACAATACCGTTTCAGTTCGGATACAGATTCCCGCTTTGCCGGGGTTTTGCCCGACCCGACCCTATTTGGTGCAGATGGCAGCCTGTTGTATCAATTAGTAGGTGGCATCAACAGCGCCGTATTGGGCTTAGTAGCACAAGCCAGTGGCAGCAGTCCGGAAACAACAACGACCACAGATACCTTCTTGCCCAAGATTGGTGCCCGCTTCAATATTGACGATGATACGTCCATTACCGCCACTTACCAGCGGGCCTACCGCTCAGGCGGTAGCAGTCTCAATATCGCCCGCAGTAGCGTCGTCGCCTATGATCCTGAATATACAGATAACTATGAGCTGGCTTGGCGCCAATCTCTGCCGTCTATTGATGGAGTGTTTAACGCTAACCTGTATTACGTCAACTGGAAGGACAAACAGGTCACGGCTAATTTTGGTCTTAACAGTTACGATTACAACACGGTCAATGCCGGAAAGGCGCACCTGTATGGGATAGAAATGTCCTTCAAACAACAGCTAACAGCAGATATCGACGGGTACTTGTCATACAGTTATTCGAGAACCAAATTCGACCAATTTGACTCTGTGATGAATGGTACAACAACCAGTTATGCCGGTGAGGAGTTTAGTTACGCCCCCAACCATACTGTCGCGGCCGGGGTAAATGTGTATTTCACCGACCATCTCAGTTGGAACCTCAATGCCAACTACCGCAGCAAGGTGTATACCGATATGGCACTCGATCGCACTCGGGTGTCATCACGCACGCTGGTGAATACACGCCTCGCTTATGATAATGGCGACTGGAGCACCTACCTGTTTGCCAACAACTTGTTCGATCAGGATTATGTGCAATATCTGCGTGATGATGTCGATGCCATATCCGGCGCACCACGAGTGATTGGTATCGGGGCAGAGCTCCGCTGGTAAGCGGTATCCCAATAGTGAAGCATCTGAGTCAAGCATTGGCTCAGATGCCAACAGTTTCACTTTCCCCTGCACTTGAGCGCTCGCTGAGTGATGTCACACAATCCATGTAACAATGCCCCACCATTCAAGACGACTTCGGTGAAAACCATGCGCCATTTTTTGGCAACAACCTTAGTGCCGGTTAGTCCTGCCCAACAGGCGTATCTCGAAGTTGAGACAGACATGATGCGCCATCACATCATGTCTGCTGTTCAAGCACTGACATAGGGTTGTCAGTGCCGCCCCGTAAACTGCTGCCATCAACGCTATAGGAGGACTCAGTATGGTCGCACTACCGAGGGTGATTCAGCAGTATTTTAAGGCGGTAAATCAGCGGGATATGTCGTTATTCAACACATGTATGGCCGCCGATATTCAAGTACAAGATGAAGGCGAAACCCACCAGGGCATAGCTAACGTCCAAGCCTGGCAACAGGCAAGCATCGCACGCTATCAGCACCGCTGCCACGGCATATCTTGGCGGCAACAGCAAACTCTGTGGTATGTGGATACCGTCGTGACTGGTGAGTTCAGTGCTAGTCCACTCACGCTAACCATAGTATTTACGCTAGCGCAGCAGTTAATCACTCAAATGGAGTTCCGCTAATGACTCACACACAGACGCGGGTATTAGTAACAGGTGCCGGACAAGGGATTGGCCAAGCAATCGCGGACTATTTTGCGCAGCGTAATGCCGCGGTCATTGGCGTTGCCCGCCATATTCCTGCGCAACATAATTGCCAGCACTTTATTGCAGCAGATTTGGCAACAACTGAAGGATGTCAGCAAGTCGCTGATTCGCTGATGGCACATTGGGACTCACTGGAGGTGATAGTGCATGTTGTGGGTGGTTCTACCTCACCCGGCGGCGGAGTGTTAGCCCTAACCGATGCACTCTGGCAACAGGAGCTTAATTTGAACCTGCTCAGTGCGGTACGTCTTGATCGGCTATTACTGCCGTTGTTGTTGCCAAGACAACAGGGAGCCATTATTCATGTATCTTCGATTCAGAGCAAAATGCCATTACATGAATCCACCTTGGCTTATGCCGCCGCCAAAGCGGCACTGACCAATTACAGCAAAGGACTGTCGCGACAACTGGGGCCGTTGGGCATCCGGGTTAACGCCGTCAGCCCTGGTTATACGGCCACCCAGGCCGCAGAGGCGCTGGTCGCACGCTTAGCTGCCCACGCCGGGAATACTCTCGAACAAACTCGGCAACAGTTGATGGACAGCCTTGGTGGCATTGACCTAGGCCGTCCCAATCGCCCAGAAGAGGTTGCCGCATTGGTGGGCTTTTTAGCCTCGCCAGAAGCCGCCGCCATTCACGGCGTCGATTATGTAATTGACGGTGGTACACTGCCTACAGTGTGAGACAACGAACTTGGAGGTAACAGGGTGAACCGCGTTGATCGTTTGCTGGCCATGATCCTCTATCTTCAAGGGCGGCGTTACAGCAGTGCTCGCCAGTTGGCTGAGCACTTTAGTCTCAGTGAGCGTACCGTATATCGCGATCTAGCGGCCTTGGGCGATGCGGGGGTACCCGTCAGTATGAGTGCCGGGCGAGGCTATCGCTTGCTGGCAGATTACCATCTACCGCCAGTGAATTTCAGTCCAGAAGAAGCTGGCGCGCTGCTAACCGGTGGTTTGTTATTGACCCATCACAGCGGCAAAACGACCCAACGCCATCTGCAATCAGCGCTGGCCAAAATTCGCGCGGTCAGTTCTGGGGTTAATCAACCTTATTTGGATATGCTGCCCCAAACCATGGTAGTTACGGCCACAAACAGTGGTGAAGAGGAGCTATCGCTACTGCAACAAGCCATTGTGCAGCAACAGGTCCTGACCTTTGACTATTGCCGCTATCTGGATACAGCTTACCAGCACCGCGAAGTGGAAGCTCACGGATTGGTGTTTTATCTGCAACGCTGGCACCTCATCGCTTGGTGTCGCACGCGCCAAGCATTCCGCGATTTTCGCGTCGACCGGATGAAAGCACTGGAACTGACCACCACCACGTTTATAGCGCGGCCCAGTTTTTCGCTGGAACGCTATATTGCCAAACAGATGCCGTCACCTACATTGCAGGGAGAAATTCTGCTGGATAATACCTTGCTTGATAAGGCTAAACGCGAGTGGTGGCTCGGTTTGAGGGTTATCACTTCTAGCGAGCAACACAGCCATCTTGAGCTGCATTGTCATGATTGGCATTCACTCGCGGCATGGCTCTTGTCGTTAGGTACTAAGGTGCAAATACTTGGCCCAGTGGCACTGCAACAAGCTTTACTGGCGCAGGCGGCACAAGCGCTGCGTCATCATCAACCGTCGGAATAAAGTTCCGTAAGACCGACTGATCATTGATCTTGATCATAAACAAAAATATTTAAAGATTTATCGCTTGCACCTTATATAACATTGCGCCATCATCACGTTGTAATTTAACTACAGGACGAAATTTCTGTGATGCGAAATTTGCTGTTAATAACAACATTGGCAATGATGCTAATCAGTCAGGCGCTAGCGCCAAGACTGGTTTCTGCTATGCCAATGTCACAGCAAATGTTTGCCAACAGCCAAACCACAGAATCGCATGCCACCATGACTTGTTGTCAGGGTAAGATGGATTGTAAATATTGCAATTCTGCCGCTGATAACTGTGGTCAGATGGGTAATTGTGCCAATCACTGCACCAATTTGGCATCGGCCATCGTTCCCCTCACCTTTTCACAACCACAACCCATGCTGACACAAGAAATTTCTTGTCCTAGCTGGAGTGTGCAAACCGCTGTTATTGGCGTCCAGACTCCACCGCCTAATTTCCTATAATTCTTTTTAACATCTTGTTTTAAAAGGCTTAAGCCTAACTAACTATTGTTTATAGAATTCTAGGAGTACGGTTATGTTCTCAAAAACTACTTTAGCAACTATTGCTGCATCTGCCTTATCTTTGTCTACTCTGTTTGTGGCACCACTCACTCAAGCAGCACAAGTCTTTGTACCTGATGACCTGCAAATACTGAGTGTGGATGGCCATTCTGGCGACCAGAGCAATAACACACTGCAACTGAACCAAGGCTCACATGTCCTGGTGGTACAGTACCGTGACCTGTTTTCAGGTGTCACCGCCGAAGACTCTGCCACTTGGGTTAAGTCTCAGCCGCTTTATTTGCAGTTCTCTGTAGACACTAAGGACGTTGCCTTGACTACCCCAACACTGGATGATGTCGCGGATGCACAAACCTACCTGAAACATCCTTACTTGGATATCTACACCAATAAAGACAACAGTCGCCGACTTGCTTTACAGCCTGGCGGCAGATGTCATTGCGGATCTGTTATCAGCGAAACGCTAATGGAGTTATTGAGGCTCGGTGTTGTGTTGATATCACCACTTGCCACGCTTAACAGCCAATAGTCTCCTGATGCGAAGATGGGCAACATGTTGCAAACGTGCTTCCCGACACGACCCACCATCATCGCGCTGACTGCAAGGGATTCTGCAATAGGGACTATTGACTGGTGACATTTGTGACAGACATAAAACTAGCTGTCGGTTTCCTGGCCGACAGTTAGGTGTCTGAGACTGCCGTCACTACGCCGCTGCCTCACTTTCAATGAAGACGCGACTGAATTTATCACCGACTAAATAGCTCGGAGTATCAAATTCATTCTCGGAACTTAACTAAACGGTTTTTTAATTATTTTTAGGTGATCTCTCAATCATTGAAAGCTCACCTGTAATTGGAGTCAGATATGAAATCATTAACAACATTGCTTTTTATTGCTTTCCTTGGTTTAGGCTTAACAGGTTATAGCTATGCCGCCGAACCCGCCACCCAGCAACATAAGCAGGCGGCAACCGAGGTTTATCACTGCCCGATGCACCCAGAAGAAACTGGCCATAAAGGCGATAGCTGCCCTATATGTGGCATGAAAATGGTGCCTGCCGATAATCAAGGGAAAAACACCATGAAAAACATGCCAATGCAAGGTAAGCCAGCAACAAACACCAATAAAACTCAACATGACATGCACGACATGTCAAATATGAACATGCACCAGCACTAATCGGCCAGCGGGTGGAGATGAGGCATATGAGCAATAACCACAAACGTCGTCAGTTGGCCTGTGTCCTGAGTCTGGTATTGGCAACCGGCTCGCAATGGAGCTTACAGGCGCAGGCGCTGACCAATGAACATCCACAATCGGCGCAGCAAACCAGTGCTGCCGCTCAGGGCGCATATTATTGCCCGATGCATCCGCAAGAGCGCAGCGACAAACCGGGTCGCTGCCCTATCTGCGGCATGTTTCTGGTCAAGGATGACGCCACTGAGCCTAAGCAGTCACCCGCTGAGCCTAAGATAACCGCGCCTACGGGCGCGGCCTCTCAACCTGCCATGGTCATGCCTGGGGATAAGCCGATGACGGCTCAGCAGGCAAGTAATACCCAAAAAGTCTTCAGTCAGGTCGACACGGCCCAAGGCTCACATGGCGGCACTATCAAATATGTTTGCCCGATGCACCCACAGATTGTGATGGATGCGCCCGGCACTTGCCCTATCTGTGGTATGACCCTGCAAAAGGTGGAGATGGGCGGTCAGCAAGATACCGTCAAGGTCGAGGTCTCAGGGCAGATACAGCAAGCGTTGGCGCTCAAGGTCGCCAAGGCGTCACGGCAAACCATGTGGCGCTCGGTCAATACCGTGGGTGAAGTCGGCTATGACGAGAGTCAAATCACCCATATTCACTCGCGGGTGAGCGGCTGGATAGAGAAGCTCACGGTGCAGTCGTCTGGGGATGAAATCAAGAAAGGGCAGCTGTTATATGAAATCTATTCGCCTGAGTTGGTGAATGCCCAGGATGACTATCTGCTGGCCCAAGACACCCTCAAACGCTCGGGCAACAGTGAACGTTATCAGGAGTTGCTGCGCAAAGCGGGCTTACGTCTGGAACTGCTGGGGTTAACCCAAGGGCAAATCCAACAGTTGGCGAAATCCGGCAAGACCCAGTATCGGGTGCCTTTTTATGCTGAAAGCAGCGGCTTTGTGAAAAACCTGGATATCCGGGATGGTATGTACCTGCAACCCGCTACCGAAATCTTGTCCATGGTCGATTTGGATAAGGTATGGGTCATCGCCGATGTCTTTGAAAATGAACAAAGCTGGCTGGCGGTAGGACAACCGGCGGATGTCAGTATTCCTGCTATGGGCATCAAGGCCTTGCAGGGCAAAATCGATTATATCTATCCGGAACTAGACCCGGTCACTCGCAGCTTGCGCGTGCGGGTGGTGTTACCCAATAACGGGGAACATCTGCGGCCTAACACGCTCGCCAAAGTCTCCTTGTTTGGCGGTGCCAATGAAAATGCCTTGGTTATCCCACAAGAAGCGTTGATCCAAACCGGCAAAGAAAACCGGGTCATCGTGCAAGCCCCCGACCACAGCTTTACCGCTCGGCGGGTGGATGTGGGCATGATGAGCCGCGGCATGGTGCAAATCTTAAGTGGCCTCAATGACGGCGAGAGCGTGGTGCTTTCCGGCCAATTCCTGCTGGATTCCGAAGCCAGTCTCAAGGGCAGCTTAATGCGTCTTAGCAATCAGCATCAGGAGGCACACAATGCTGAAGACCATCATTGATGCCTCCATTCGCCAACGCGTGATGGTGCTGGTGCTGGCCGTGATAGTGATGGCGGTGGGCATTCATGCCATGAAACAAACCCCGCTGGATGCCCTGCCAGATCTGTCCGATGTGCAGGTGATTATTAAAACCGCATATCCCGGCCAAGCCCCTAAATTGGTGGAAGATCAAATCACCTATCCGCTCTCCACCGCCATGCTCGCCGTACCGGGAGCCAAAACCGTCCGCGGTTTCTCGATGTTCGGTGACTCTTACGTGTATGTGATTTTCGAAGATGGCACCGATATCTACTGGGCCCGGTCTCGGGTACTGGAATACCTGAGCCAGCTTGGCAGCCGCCGCCAGAGGGCGTACAGCCATCATTAGGGCCTGACGCGTCCGGTGTGGGTTGGGTATTTGAATACGCCTTGGTGGACAAAAGCGGCAACCTCGATTTGTCACAATTGAAGAGTCTGCAAGACTGGTACTTAAAACTGGAATTGCAGAGTGTGCCGGGGGTGTCTGAAGTCGCCACCGTGGGCGGCATGGAGCAAACTTACCAAATCGTGCTCGACCCGGATAAACTGGCCATCTACAAACTGGACATTGCCAGCGTGAAAGCCGCGATTACCAAGGCCAACAGCGAAGTGGGCGGCTCGGTTGTGGAAATGGCCGAAGCCGAATACATGGTGCGCGCCAAAGGCTATCGGCAAACCCTGAAAGACTTTGGTGAAATTCCATTAGGCATCGCCAGCCCCTCCGGCACCCCGCTGCTGTTGCGCGATGTGGCCACCATCCGCAAAGGCCCGGCGGCCCGGCGCGGCATTGTGGAGCTTAATGGCGAAGGCGAAACCGTGGGCGGCATTATCGTCATGCGTTATGGCGAAAACGCCCTCTCCACCATCAAAGCCGTGAAAGCCAAACTAGAGCAGTTAAAAGCCGGTCTGCCAAAGGGCGTAGAAATCGTCCCCACCTATGACCGTTCGACCCTGATTGAGAACTCTGTCGAAAACCTGGTGCATAAGGTGCTTGAAGAGATGGTGGTAGTCAGCATTGTCTGCCTCCTGTTTTTGATGCACGCCCGCTCCACCTTGGTGGCGGTGATCACCTTGCCGATGTCAATTCTGATGGCGTTTATCGTCATGAATCACATGGGTGTCAATGCCAACATCATGAGTCTGGGGGCATTGCCATCGCCATCGGTGCGGTGGTGGACGGCGCGATTGTGATGATTGAAAACATGCACAAGCATCTGGAGCATTTTCAACATGAGCATGACCGACGCCCCAATATCACCGAGCACTGGCACATTGTGGCCGAATCCTCCAAAGAGGTGGGCCCGGCGCTGTTCTTCTCGCTGCTGATCATCACCCTCAGCTTTGTACCGGTGTTTGCGTTGGAAGACCAAGAAGGCCGCTTGTTTACCCCGTTGGCCTACACCAAAACCTTTGCCATGGGCGCGGCGGCGATTTTGTCAGTCACTTTAGTGCCTATTCTGATGGGGCTGTTTATTCGGGGCAAAATCCCCTCTGAGACCAGTAACCCCATCAGTCGCGTGCTGATCGCCGGCTACAAACCGCTCCTGTCGTTAGTGCTGCGGTTTCCCAAACTGACCTTAGTGTTAGCCATTGTGACCCTCATCAGCGCTTGGTATCCGGCGACCCGCATGGGGAGCGAGTTTATGCCCGATCTGGAAGAAGGCGATCTGCTGTACATGCCCACCACCTTACCGGGGATCAGTGCCGGCAAGGCCTCAGAGCTGTTGCAGCAAACCGACCGGTTGATCAAAACCGTTCCCGAAGTCAAACGGGTCTTTGGTAAAGTCGGCCGCGCCGAAACCGCCACCGACCCGGCACCGCTGACCATGTTGGAAACCACCATCATGCTCAAACCGAAGGACGAATGGCGGCCGGGGATAAAACTGGAAGATGTGATTGACCAGCTGCAAAAGACAGTGAAAATCCCGGGGCTCACCAACGCTTGGGTGCAACCGATCAAGACCCGTATCGACATGCTGTCAACCGGGATCAAGACCCCAGTGGGGATTAAGATCACCGGTTCAGACATTAACGAGCTGCAAAGTATTGGGGCGCAGATTGAAGCGATTTTGATGCAACAACCCCATACCCGCTCCGCCTATGCCGAACGTGTGGGGGCGGCCGTTACATCGATATCACGCCGAACCTGGAAGTGGCTTCCCGCTACGGCATGACCCTCAGCGACATCCAGGATGTGGTGCGTTACGCCATTGGTGGGGCCGATGTGGGTGAATCCGTGCAAGGGGCAGAGCGTTACCCCATCAACCTGCGTTATCCCCGCGATATCCGTGACAACATTGAAAAGCTACGGAATTTACCGGTCGTCACCAAATCGGGTCACTATCTGCCGCTGCGCAATCTGGCGGATATTGAGATCACCGATGGTGCGCCCTCACTGAAAAGCGAGAATGGCCGCTTGATCTCGTGGGTGTTTGTCGATATCAAAGGCACCTCCATTGGTGAGTATATTGATACCGTCAAACCCATCCTCGCCGCCAATGTCAAACTGCCACCGCGCTATAGCTATAGCTTTGCGGGCCAATATGAATATATGCAGCGCGTCACCGCCAAACTGGAACAAGTGGTGCCCATGGCGTTAGCCGTGATCTTCATTCTGTTGATGATGACCTTTGGGTCGGCGCAACAGGCGGCCATTATCATGTTGTCACTGCCCTTTGCGCTGGTGGGCAGTACCTGGGTGCTGTATGGCTTGGGATACAACTTCTCCGCCGCGGTCGCGGTGGGGATGATTGCACTAGCAGGGGTGGCCGCAGAGTTTGGGGTGGTGATGTTGGTCTATCTCAACAACGCCATCAAACATCGGCAAGAGCACAATATGTACCACAGCGTTAGCGACCTGAAAGCCGCCCTGATGGAAGGAGCAGTCATGCGTATTCGTCCCAAAGCGATGACAGTTGCCACCATCTTCTTTGGGTTACTGCCCATCATGTGGGGTGCCGGCTCAGGTAACGAAGTGATGCAAAAGATTGCTGCACCTATGGTGGGCGGCATGATCACCGCCCCCATCCTGTCACTGTTTGTGCTGCCTGCGATTTACTTGCTGCTGTATCGCAGTAAATTGCAACGGGATTAAGATGTAGCGGCTTAACAACAAGGCCAGTCAGCAACTCACTGACTGGCCTTTATTTTGGCTCACTGATAATGTTTGGCTGGCACGCTATTACCGCTAGCCAACGCGCCCCATGTTCTGATACATCATCAACACCTGAGGATCATTATCCTCCATTCGCCATCGAAAATTGTATCGCGGCACAGACAACGCAAGGCTCATAGTGATGAACGAACACGCACCATGGAAACATTCTCTGTCGCCATCTTGGTGCCGAGCAAGTTCCGTAGCAGCTAATAGAGTCAGTTTTCGCCATCATCAGAGAACTCAGCAGTCGCGCCCGTCATATTGTTAGGCGTTGGCACCACCATCGACCACAATTCCGGTTCCAGTGATCTGCCCAGCTTCAGGGCTGGCGAGGAAGGCCACTGCGGCAGCAACATCTTCAGGTTTACCAAAACGCCCGAGGGCAGTCAGTGCACGTTGCACATCAGCAAAATCCCCTCAGCAGGGTTCAGATCAGTATCGGTAGAGCCAGGATGTACAATATTTACGGTAATGCCACGCGGCCCTAGTTCGCGAGCCAAGCCACGAGTCAGTGCTAACAACGCAGATTTGGTGGCCGCATAAACCGACATGCCAGGAACAGAAACACGCTCAGCGGCACTAGAACCGATGGAGATGATGCGACCACCGTTAGTCAAATGTGGAATAGCGGCTTTAGATGCAACAATCACCCCACGGATATTCACATCCAGCAGCGCATTAATCTGCTCAAGAGGCATATCGACCAGCATTCCTGATGGACCGATACCCGCATTGTTCACCAGAATATCCAGCCCGCCCAGCAAAGTTGCCGCCTTATCAACCGATGCAGCCACTGCAATAGCATCGCCACTGTCAGCTTGGATCGCAAAGGCACGCCGCCCCAGCGCTTCGATGGTACCAACAACGGTTTTCGCTGCCGCTGCCGAGTGCTGATAAGTGATCACCACGTCTGCGCCACGTTCCGCCAGTGTAATGGCAATTGCCGCACCAATCCCACGAGATGCTCCGGTAACCAGCGCACATTTTCCAGCAAGTTCACTCATATTCACTCCATATTGTATTGATCACTACATAAACTGCATAATAACTGGAGATGCACACTCAATCAATTGCCGTACCTCAAAGTGGCATAAGCGGAAACACATCTTTGGCTCAGCCAATAAACGGCTGATAAGGCAAGATAGCGCCTAGAACATGAGTGTTTGAGCGACGAGTATCATTGATAAATTTTCTCGGTTTTGCTCTGACACTAAATCGGCGTTATTTCATACGGTTTTTATGAGTAGCAATTGCAGTCAATGTTGCGCTATAAAACATTATCGCGGTATTTGCTATGCGATGAATTTCAAGCGCTCGCGCTAAAGCGGATAAACAGAAGGTAGTAAGACGCATGTATGTACCTCAAACGATGGCATTAACCGATCCACAAGCTATCGCGTCACTCATTGATGCCTACGGTTTTGGCATGTTAATTTCGCCCGACTTAGAAGTCACCCATCTACCCTTACTGTATGAATCTAAAGGTGAAAATACTAAAATTTTCGGGCATATGTCGCGGGCAAATCCACAATGGCAGGCATTAAGTGGAAAACGGGTTTCGGTGGTGTTCAACGGACCGCATTCATACATCTCGCCTAAATGGTATGTTTCCAACCCGGCGGTTCCAACGTGGAACTATGCTGCCGTTCAATGTTATGGCGTATTCCAGACGCTGGGAGACAAGGAGACTTTGGAAGTCATTCATCAACTAATCCATAAATATGAAGCTGAAATTCTCAATGATACGCAGCTGCTGCCTGCTGTTTATGTGGATAAATTATTAAAGGCGGTGGTGGGCTTTCAGGTCGTCGTTGATAACATTCACGCCAAAGAGAAGCTTGGTCAGCATAAAATGCCCGCGGATCAACGCAGTGTTTTTAATGCCTTGAAAAACAGCCCATCCACTGATGCAAATCAACTTTACGAATACATGCAACAACGTCACCAAGGAACCGGCGGTTAACCATGATAAGGGGAGATTCATCGCAATTTATCCGCGGTAGGCAAGATTTCTATCATGGCTCGCCTCGCTATAACAAACGGTACAGATTGCTCATCTCAAGGCAGCCGCGCATCAGCCAAATGGCGGTTAACTTATCAGATAAACGCCGGGTAATGCTTTCCATTAGTCGTGATATGCGCATCATTTAAGGAACGATGATTCCTTGATAGAAATGATTAGCCTCATATGCTGATAAATGGCAACATCTGCACTAAATGCAGCCATTTAATACATGATCAACAGAATAAAATCATTTGCTTAGGCGACTGCTAAAAAAGAGTTAAGCGTTTCGATATAAGATTTTGAAATATAAGCAAAGCCTTTGTATAAATCGGTATTTGAGTGCTCAATAACCGAATCTAAAAATAAAGATACCCAAGGTTGCAGATGCACCTCTAGCAGTTCGATCAACTGATGTTTCACTAGGGTATTTGTCTCATCTTGTTCCATTCTTTCCAGCAAAACATCTAATGCCGCAAAAATTAATCCGACATGATCCAATGGTTGATTGCTGTCTAGCTGAAAACTGATCCCTGTGGCTGTAAAAAAGCGCATTAATGCCTGGGTTGTTACGCCATTAAGCAGATGCTGCTCATCGGTATAAACAGATCCCCATGGTGCGGATGTAGGGGCGTGTGGCCCGTAAAAAAGTCGGCCAAATTCCAGCTTTAATGCCTTTTGAGACTCTGGAGAAGTAGCCCAGGCTCGCAGCAATGTCAGCCCTTGCTGTGCCTCTTCGCTGTTTGCTAATTGAGGCCATTCATCGGTAATAATGATCTGTTCTAGCAGATGTAAATTTTCAGTCGTTGGCTCATAAAAAAAAACGTTATGTAATATTCTCGCTATGGCGCGGAGTTCGCTGATACGCGCTAATTTTGAGTTTGTCATAAGCTTCTCAAACAATAGTAAATATGGCCGACACAACTTTTACCTTGTGTCGGCCATAGCAGGGACTACACTTCCGCCCAGTTCAGGATCTGACCACTCTTATCGCCAGTGGGTTTCGCATTGCGATTAGGCTTGATAATCAGATTCGGATGGGTGATTTCTGTTGATGGTAACGGCGCGATGTTCGGCTCAATAGCGTCTGGATATTTGGCTCGCAGTTCATCGATAACGCCAAAGTCCAACGCACGCTGTGGACAGGACTCTACGCAAGTAGGCAATAACCCTTCGGCTAAGCGTTCATAGCATCCATCACACTTGGTCATGATGCCTTTATCGTTATCGATTTGTGGTGCGTCATAAGGACATGCTCTAGCACAGCTACCACAACCAATACAGATTTCGGCATCGATAAGCACCAAGCCATCTTCGCGTCGCTTATGCATGGCCCCGGTGGGGCAAGCTTTAGTACACGCGGGTTCAGAACAATGGTTACATCCGATCGATGTGTAATAGGCGAATACATCTTGGCTTACAGTGCCATCGCCATTTTGGTTCCATTGTCCACCCGCATACTCATACACTCGACGCCAGTTGATGCCCACAGGCAGATCTTTGCGATCTTTACAAGAAACCTGGCAGGTTTTACAGCCGGTACAACGGGTTGCATCAAAATAGAACCCATACTGAATTTTATTTGTCATTATCTATACTCCGTTAGGCTCTTTGAATTTCGACACGAATGCTATGCTGACCATTGCCCTTTGATAGAGGGGTTGGACGGTGCGAAGTCAACACATTGATATTGCCGCCTTTATCGATGCCATTTTCCATTTTGAGCCATGCACCTTCGCCCAGAGCTGCCACACCTGGCATGACCCGTGGTGTCACCTTGACCGGGATTTCAATGGTGCCGCGACTGTTGAACACTTTCACTTGATCACCCGTTTTCAAGCCTCGCTGATCCGCATCAATCGGGTTCATCCATACCGCATCTTGCACTGCTTCTCTTAGCCAAGGCACATTGTGATAGCTTGAGTGCACACGGCCTTTGGTGTGGTAGCCACCGAGTTGCAGTGGGTAGTCATGACGGGTTGCTTCATCTTCAAAGCCATCCCAGGCAGCAACATATTTTGGCAAAGCCGAAATAACATCACCTTCGGGTAATTCCCAGTGTTTAGCCAGATAAGCAAGACGCTCAGAGTAGATTTCGATCTTGCCTGACGGTGTTGGCAATGGGTTGGCTACGGGATCTGCACGGAACGCTTTGTTGGACAGATATGCGCCATTAGGCAGGTACTTACGGTAGATACCTTGCTTTAACATCACGTCTTTATCGGGTAGTCCTGGATTCATCGCCTGTGTGGCGGCATAAGCTTCATCTAACCACTGCTTATGAGATTTACCTTTAGTAAATTCCGCTTCAATACCAAGACGTTTTGCTATGCCTACGCACATTTCGTACAGAGGTTTGCTCTCAAACATCGGCCCAACCGAGGTGCTCATCTGTACCAGTGTTGCGGTATCACCCGCCACGGCACCTTGGTTAACGAGATCTTCGGTTTCAACGTAGGTCACATCGGGCAGGATGATGTCAGCAAATTCGGCGCTGGCATTCATCACGTTATCAATCACTACAATGAACTCGCATTTACTGTCGTCGGCCAACACTTGTCTTGAGTAGTTAACGTCTGCATTTTGGTTAATCAGGCGGTTAGTGGCATAGGCAATAATGGCTTTAATGTCGGTGCCGAGTTTGCCATCGCCATTTTCGTCTAGCTCTTCGTCAGGCAGAATCACCCCATCTTTCAACACTGTGAGATCTTTGCCGTTTTCTACCGCTTCGATGAACTTGAAGAATGAGATGCGTTTCTTCACTGCGTTGGCGTCATCACCCGCTTCGGCATGGTTTTCCATGCTGAAGACATTCATTGATGCTGACATCGGAATACCGCCATGGTTAGTGCCGGGCAGTCCGAGTTGTCCCAGTAGAATTGGCAGCATGAACGCGGTACGCACGTTGTTTTCGCCAGCGGAGTGACGGCCAATAGACATAGCCACCTGTACAAAGGGCGCTTGAGCATTTGCCAGATCGTGTGCCAGATCCCAGATAGTGCTTTCTGGAATACCGGTAATTGGCGCCGCCCAAGCGGGCGTTTTCGCGTTGGCGCCGGGGGTAAGATCGCCAGCGACTGGATTGTCGAGAATGTACGCCTTGTAGCTTTCGCTATATGGCACGCCATCGGGCATGGTGTTTTCGTCGTAGCCAACGCAATATTCATTGAGGAAGGCTTGGTTAACGCGATTTTCGGTGATCAACACATAGGCAATGGCTTCCACTAAGGCGGCATCTGTCCCTGGGTGAATAGGGATCCATTGATCTTCTTTGCCTAGGCTAGATTCGGTATAACGTGGGTCGATGATAATGGTTTTGAAGTTATTTTTTTGTTTCTGTCTGACAAAGTCATAGCCTTGACCAGAGCCACTCATACCCAATTCTGACGGGTTGTGCCCAATCATTAACACCAGGTCTGAATTAGCCATTTCAGCCACAGATGAGCCAAAGAGATAGTCTATCTCTGCGCCATAAGTATATTTACAGGCTTTGATATATTGGGCAAAACTGAAGTTGCCATAGTCGCCGAGATAACCACCGGATAGATTCAGTAACCGGTTCAAGCAGCCGCGGTTGGAGAAGCTGTACATGGCCCCTGGACCACCTAAGGCATAAATAGCTTCATTACCATATTGGCTGGTGATACGTTTTAACTGCTCGGCCACTGTGTCTAAGGCTTCATCCCAGCTAATACGCTCGAATTGACCGCTGCCACGAGGCCCCACGCGTTTCATTGGATATTTAAGCCGTTCTGGGGCATACACTCTTTTACGTAATGAACGACCGCGCAAGCGGTGCGTACGTTATGGTTACCATAAACATCGTCGGTGGTGAAATTGGACTCAATTCGGGTGATCACGCCATCTCTGGAAAACACCCGCACCGGACAGTGTGAACCGCAGTCCACACAACATGCTGACCAGTTCAGTTTTTCTTCAGTGAGTTCTTTGACTGGAGGTGTTGGTGTGGCATCACTTGAGCTTGAATCACAAGCGGATAATGTTGCCGCACAGCCGAGCGCTGCGCTGGCTTTCAAAAATTCACGTCTTTCCATAAGTTACCTCTTTTATTTTTCGGGAAGGAGTTCATCCCTTCCACTAGTCTGTTCATAAGGAGATGGAATAGCTCAGCATTAGCTGATGGGCGTTGTAGTTATGGTCTAGTTCACCTAAGGTGATTAGGCCATTTACAGCATCCACTGCGACATTGGCGTAGTCAGTGTCGTAATAACGCTCATAGCGGTAGTCCACACGCAGTTGGCTGGCATCGCTCAACCGATACTTCGCGTATACCCCTACGGAGTGGTTATATTGGTAGTCGTCGCCCTGTTGGTCGGTTATGGCTGCGTTATCTGAGTCGCTATTACTGTTGGCAAACAGATAATCGCCCCCAAGATAAGCTTGTTCTGTAGCAGCCCCTGGTACTCAAAGCCACCACCTAAAGAGACAAAGCGGTCGTTGATTTCAGCTTTCCATTGGGCACCGGACTGATTGGCATCAATCCATTCTTGACTTACAAAGCTATAGAGAGAGAGTTGCTTGTTAACTAAATAGTTAACGCTGAGCTGATAGCTATAGTTACGGTCATCCGTCAGACCAATCTTGGTATTGGTGTAATCGTCATTGGCGAACCTTAAGTTCATGACCACAGAAAGCGAAGGTAACGGCTGATGGAATAACCGCATCTCAGCTTCAACACGATCCCGGTCGGCCAAGTAGTATTTACGCAGTAACGGATTTTCTTCTACGTTGGTGAATTCGTTAGCCAGATAGCGGCTACCATCACGACGACTCACGCCGCCCTTGAGCTCTATCTTCCAAAGCTCCAGCCCCGTCATTTTTACTTTGGCCCACAGTTGGTGCTCATCCGTGGTTTCGCGATCGCTATAATTACGTTCTTTGCGGTCAAATTGGTAACCCGCATCGATGCGATAATCTTTAGCAAGGCGATATTGGAATTTTGCACTACCGCGAGTGGATTTAGTGTCTAATGCCAAATTGTTGAACAGAATACCGGTCTTTGCATTGAAGTCGTACTGAGGGAATTCAAAACTTGAACTCTTGTTATCCCGATCGCTGTAACGACCCGCTAACTGAATGCGCAGGCGATCGCTCGCCATTAGCATATAGTTGGCGTCGACATCTAAGGTGTTGATCTGCCCATCCCAACTCTGGATAGGACTTATCTGAGCATTAACGAGAGAACTGTCCTGGATCATACGGCCGGCAGAGACTCTCGCGTCAAACACACTCTGTTGCCCACGAATATTCCCTGACAGAGTGAGTTGATGCGCTTCATTATCTGGATCTGGAGCCAACAAACTGCCGTATGTCTCGTGGTAAATTTCCTGGGCATGATTGTTATAAACACTGCCGAGGTAAGAGATAGCGGCTAACCAGTTATCCCCACTCAAGCTTGATGATGCCAGTAACTCATTGGTACGGCTGTCGATTGGTTGGGCAAGATTAATCGGGCTAGGTGTGGCGACAGACACACGTTTGTGCCCCAATTTCTCTTCACTGCGAAATGACAGATCGCCATTTAACGCCAAACCCAACATATCCGTTTGGGCATCGGCACCCAAGGTGAAGCGGTTGCGTTCCACACCGAGAACCGGTGAATAAGGCGTAGCAGAGATAAGTTGATCTTGGCTGAAATAATACGGAGTTAACGTCTTATCACTTTTGAGATAATTTAACTGATCGTAGTTGGCATACAGTTTAAGGTCGTCTTTGGTAACCTTAATGCCTGCATCTCCATTTTTCATTCCAAGGTTATTAGCGTTAGTTTCAACTCGCCAGCCACTGTTGCTATTAACGGAAAGCCGCCCATTAACCGCCGCAAAAGTCCCGGTATCTTCCTGTCCTAATACGTTTGCCGCATGAACGTCATCAATATTGCTGTAACCTATGCCAACCGCAACATCGCCGCTTAGCATTGACGGATCTGTACACCCCTTACATTTCCAGGTATTAACGTTAACCTTGCTGGTATTGGCTTTAGTTAAACTAAAATCTGCCGCCATTACTGGGGTTGTGGCGAACACAATAGCCAAAGTGATGAGATTGAGTTTCATGAGTCTCTCCCCTAGCGCTGTAGCGCTTTCCCTTGTGGATGATTAGACCCGTGCACTTGAGTGTGGCAATTCAAGCAACTTGCGCCGGCAGTAAAAGCCGAGTTGCCCTCAGCGCCATAAGGACGGGAGGCATGAACATTGCCGCTATGGCATTGCTGACAAAGCAGTGGTGCACGAACTTTGAGCAAGTTATCGTTCATACTGCCGTGAGGAGAGTGGCAGTTGTCGCAGTTGTCGGTCACAGGTGCGTGTTCCCACAGTTTGGGCCCGCGCTTTTCGGCATGGCAGCTGTAACAAGTCTCGTTTAGATTGTTTCGGTTTAAATCTGCATCGGTTTGAGAGCCGTGAGGATTATGACAATCACTGCACTTCATCTCATTTGACTTCAGCGGATGGCTGGAACGTTGGTTGATTTCCATCTTTTGTTGCGTATGACACTTAGTACAAACAGCATTTTCTCCTTGTGGTTCCAAGATAGGATCTTTGGCTACGTGTATCTGATGGCAGCTGGTACAGCTCATATTTTCAAGATTATGTGCTGAAGAGTGCCAACTCTTACGCTTGGCATCCTGATGACAACTGAGACAAACACTGTTCTGTGCCTCTGCGGTTGTCGATGCCTCGGGGCCAAAGTCGATCATTGGCTCCTTACCACCTAGGTTGTGCTTGCCCATTGGACCATGACAGGCCTCACACTGCAGTCCAGCCATTGGGCTTTTGCCAGAAGTTGCACCATGGACCCCCTTAAATATCTCCATGACCTTGGCATTTTTTCTGTGGCACATAAGACACGTGTCTGCGCCTTTAGTGGAGTAATTACCCTGATTAAATTTATCAGTCAGCGTTTTCATAACGGCATCTTGCCCAAGACCACTCCAAGGAGTGGCTTGTCCCGATAAAGGGATACAGCAAAACGTCATCAGTGCTGCTATTAACAATCGTGCATTGAAGGTAAGCATTTTTTTGCCTTTTATTGTTGATTACCACTCTTACGAGTGCTTTCGCATTACTGATGGTAATTTGATCTTTATATACCTACCATTAGGTATGTAAGTGAATGTGAGGAAGTGCAAAATATATAGTTAACATGAGATTAATATCGGCTAATTTTTAAAAATTAGTAATTTTAACTTTAGCCATTTTAATTTTAGTGACTTTAATTTTAGCTTTAGCTGTTTAATGTGATTACAAAAGCACATAAAGCAATTTGAGGACATAATCAATATCTGTTATCATTCGCATTCTGTGATTTACTAATATTAGGATGCGAGATGGTACGGCGTACCAAAGCTGAAGCTGAAAAAACTAAAAATGCCTTGCTAACCTCAGCAGTAGTATTATTTAGTGAACGAGGCGTCTCTAAGGCGACGTTAGAAGACATTGCCACCGCAGCAGGCGTGACTAAAGGCGCATTCTATTGGCATTTTAAAAACAAAACTGAGGTTTTGTTTGCCATCCGGGATAGATATCTTACTCTACTTGAAAGAGAGTTATTTATTCAAAACTTGAAAAAAACTAACAATATTAGTTCTATTCTAAGTGTATGGTCTGACTTTTTAAAATATTCGAACATTCAGACGATATACTTAGATTTAAAAAATCATTGTTAAGTGCGATGACGTTAAATTATTAAGCAAGCTACTTCTTGATGAATATAAACAATTAGAAATAATAAGAAGAGTCGTGGCCGATTCCATTGCCTCTATCCCAGAATCTGAGTGGCAAGAAGCAAAGATCGGAGATTGTAAATTCATTGCAAAGATGGCAGTTAACTATGTAGACGGTTATATTTACCGTCAAGTAATTACTAACCACAAGGTGTCATCTCAAGAGATCATTGATTCTATCAAGGTAATTTTTAGAGGTGGCGGTATTATTTTGCCATAATCGGAATATTAGTAATTAGCTAATTGATTATTAATCTAAAATATTAGGCTTAAAATCATATTAGGTAACTATAGCGTCAAAATCTTATATTCTCCCTTTATGGGAACGTCGATATCACATGCTCAACGCATATTACGATTTGCATGCCGTTGTTGACGACGCGATTCATTCAATTGCGCAGCTGAGTGCTGCATAAGCGTTACTTGCTTGTAGGCTAACGCATCAAGACTATCACCCGCTAGCCAAGTCGCCAGCCGACGACTAAAACTGATAATCAGATCTTCTGCTTGCGTTAACTGTTGTTGTGTTGCCTTTACAAATAGCAATCGGAACGCACAGAAAAACACCCCGACCAGCTGGTTGTCATCCCAATCGTCCTTTGTCCATAGCTGCTCAGTAAAAGCCAAGGTCACCGCGAGATTACACACGGTTTGTAACGACGTAGCGCCCACTAACAATTGTTGTACCTCAGGTACTGAGCATAAACGTTTCTGAATTAATTCCGCTAACTCAGCTTTTTGCCACTGTTGAGAAACTGCTTCTGAAATACTCATTTACGTCCAATTTACCCATATGTATTAGTTGCTGGTCGTCATCCTACTAAAAATATCGCTTGGTAACATTCCCCTTATGGGGAAATTGCGAGCAACACGACAGGAACGCCGGCGAGTTATCTCAGACGGGGGCGACTGCGATCCAGAGATATGAATGTGGTGTGGTCATACACGCAATAGCGCGGAAGTCCATTCACGCCAATAAGGATAGACGTGAAAACGGCTCCTGTAATTCTGGTTTTTTTACCACTATGTAGGGTATGGTGTATCCGCCACAAATTGACATTACCGCAGCGGATACACCATACATTAGCGGGTGAATTCACTAGACTTGGTGAAATCAAATACAAGCTTTTCTACCTTACCATCATCACCACGGACATTGACCGATATCCGTAGTCCATCTGCACCAATCTTTTCAAACACAAGCCCATCAAAGCGCGCGGTATTTTCATCTAACGTGACCAGCGAGAACACTACGGATTTATCCTTTTCCTCCCAACCTGTAAGATCTGGATTAAAGTGTTTAATCTTTAATGACAGACTATCGCCCTGCTCTGAAATAGTCATAAACTCATAAAATTCAACTTCCCCGTTTTTCACTTCTCGAAAGGTGCCGGTCATCGAGCCACCTAACGGTGGTAGCCAAGTTTCCTCTGCAACAACCCCCTCGCCTGCACTCTTCCAGTGTCCGGCGATCCATGCCACATCCTCAATACTCACTTTTGCTGACATGGTTGTTTTTTCTTCGGCTTGCACTGGGGTGATTAACAAGAAGAGAGCTAATAGGAGCGATGAAGAGAGTGGTTTCGCATACTTATGTAGGTACGCTAACTTATCCATATAACCTCCAATGTCGTGTAGACCTTTGGTATTGTGCGGGTGCACATTGATCTGTTAGTGCCATAAAACGGCTAACCAGTACCAATGTAATTTAATTGTTAACTTAAATACATTTTTATTTACCTTATAAAAGGTATTTTCCCCACGGATTTAACTCCGCAGTTTCTGACATCTCTGCCTTTGCACAACAGCTTAGTAATACGTGATTAATTTTTATGGCTATATTATTTATGCGCAGTTGCTCTTCTGCCAATGTTTAACCATGAATGGCGTACTTATTATCTAATGCCAGTACTGGAGAGTTACTAAAAATAGCGATGTGTTAACTCTGTGGCTGTAACACACTTTATTCAGATGAAATGCAGCGATTTACTGCCTTAATTAAGAGAACAACCCCGAGGGGGTACACGGTAAGAATTGGAAAAACGCTTAGGAACAGGCACAAAAAAACCGACTTATCGTCGGCCTGTTATCTCGCTAGGAGATGGTACCAGAGGACGGACTCGAACCGTCACGCTTTTAAGGGCGGGGGATTTTGAATAAGTAGCGTCTAAAACCACTATTATTTTTCAGCTAGTTACATCATCATATAAACACTTTGCAAATTCTTTGCATGACTCACATCAGACGCAGACCATGAGTAAACAGCTCGAAAGACATGATATCACTGACGAATTGTATGTCTACAAACAGGACAATAGTGAACGTTGGTATGCCCGGATTAAGGTCGCAGGCAAATGGGTTGCCAAAGCCACCAAACAAAAGGAAAAAGAAGGCTATTGCCATGGCTTATCGACTCCAGATGGAATTCGAGTTCATGGCCGACCGTAACCTACTGGTGGGCTCCAAGCGTTTCCGGGATGTGGCAGAGAAGGCTATCAGTACCATGCAAGCGGCAATCGACAATGGTAAGGATGTCGAAAAGTACACGACCTACATTCAGGTGTTACGTAAGTACCATATTCCCTTTTTTGACCGGACTTACATCACCTCGATTGATGTTGAGAAACTGCGAGCATTCGACATATGGCGAACAGAGCAACTCGGTCGTAACCCTGCCAAGTCGACACTACTGAACCATAACGCTGCCATGCAGTTAGTGTTCAAGGAAGCCGTGGAACGTAAGTGGATGCTGGCTGCCCAAGTCCCTTCCCTATCAACCAAAGGTGTTGAGTCACAACGACGAGCGCATTTCTCACCAGAAGAATACGACAAAGCCTTTGATATGGTGTGGAAGTTGGAACAAAACAGCCGTAAAGAAAAACCCGACAAATCCGTGAACTGTTAATGGATTATATGGAATTCGCGGTCAATACCGGTATTCGTCCCGGCACCGAGATGGAAAGCTTAACGTGGGGTGATATCCAAATCGACACTAATGAGCACAATATCATTTTCTATATCACCGTCAGGAAAGGGAAAACCGTTAAACACACGGGTACTCGGGAAGTGGTTTGTCGTGATGAAATCTTTTCCAGTATTCAGACGCTGAGAGAACGGTTCCCCAATCGCAAACGAAATGACAAACTGTTTCGGTTGGCCGATGGCAGTGATACCAAGGAACTCAGCAAAGCGTTTGATAAGGCGCTGACCGAAGCAGGTTTAAAAGAGTCTCCACATGGAGTGAGAACGCTCTACTCATTGCGCCATACCTACATCACATGGCAGTTACTGGCGGGCGTGAACATGGAAGTGTTGGCAAAGCAATGTGGCACCAGTATCGCCATGATTGAGCAGCACTACAGCCATGTTATTCCGAAGATGTTCAGTAAAGAACTCTCTGGCGTTGACCTTGGAAAAGCCACTATAAAACGGGCCAAAGCCAAGGTGAGTGATAAACACAAACAGCATCTCGCTGACACGCTTAAAGAGTGGCAGGTACGCTATCGGCAATTAGGGTGTATCTAGTTGTCCAACTCTTCTCGGGTAGGCAATAACTCAATCGCTTCACAGCCGAGTACCTCGGCAATTTTGTACAGCATATCCAGAGTGATATTCGCCTCTGCACGTTCAATACGACCGACATAGCTTCGGTCAATCTCTGCTCTGAGGGCTAGTTCGTCCTGAGAGAGTTCTTTCTGCTTGCGCATCTGCCGCACAGACAGACCCACTTTCACGGCCAAGTTGTTCATAGGACTCCTGCTATTCAAGGGGTCACTATGAGAATTTGCCTGTGAACTATCCACGGATTATAATCCGCATTTTGTGGAGTATAGTCCTCATTTAATCGACGAGTTCAAGGGTATCCCAATAGATGCCCTCACTGCGCTCGTCCTGAAACTCTAGGAAGGAAGTTAATGGGTACGTTTAACATCATCTTTAAAGGTGAAGTCATTGAAGGCAAGGAACCACAAAAGCTTGCGATTGCCTTAGCGCGATATCTCAAGCTCCCCGAGGACAAAGCTTACTTGCTGCTCTCAGGCAAAGAGCTGTGCATTAAAAAGCACCTGAATGCCAGTGAAGCCTCTGCTATTCATGCCAAGCTGTTGTCTGTGGGGATAATCACCTATCTAAAAGAAGCCGCACTGCCTGAAACAAAGCCAGCAGCAAAACCGTCAGCGCCAGAGCGTGTTCAACAGGCCAAGCCCGCAACGGGAACGCGAAACCAGTCATTGAAAACGCCACACATCCTCCCTTCCGATAATGCAAAACCCCGTACTGCCCACCAGGACTACTCTTCACTAAGTAAAGGGTGGCAGATGATATTCAACAGCTTTGATGAGCTTGGTGTGGATAAAGTCGGGTATCGGCAAGCTATACGCTCTGACGCATTACGACAGAGGTCGCTGATGGAACGAAGAAAACTACGGTTTAATTTCTTGGGAGCACTCTTTGGTCCGTTGTATTACTTCGCTAAGGGCATGTTCAAAAAGGGACTGTATCTGACCTTAGCATTAGCCATTGTCAACATTGCGATTGGCATGATTTGGGCGTTGTTTTCTGACTCTGCATTCATCGATAGATTGATAGTTGCTATCAACACCGTAACATTCGCCATGCAGGTCAACTACGACTATTACCGCTACTACCGCTTCAAAGAAACGCTGTGGCCTTGGCTGCCCAAGTGGATGGATAAATGGTGGGGCGTTTTGTCGGTGTATATACTTGCGTTAGTCGCTTTTTTGGGCTTGCCTTCCTCATCAACTTATCTGATGAGTCTGATACCGCCAGTACCATCAAGGACAGTTACTTGGAAGGGTATGAACAAACCTCTATCGGTCAAGCCTTTGATAATTGGTCACCTTGCGCCACAATCAAATGGGAATCGCACGAAGCTAAGAATGGCACTCGGACAGTCACCTATCACTGCCAAATGAAACTGAACACCTTCAAGCAACAGGAAGGTAAGGTATATAGGTTAGTTACACACAATGACGACACTAAAATGGTTGACCTCACCAAGCAAGCCATCTTACAAATGAGTTTTACCGTCAACTATGACGATAGTTTCATCATCAATGATGCACAGTGGGACATTGACTTAGGTGACCACCATTATCAACCCTACGTACCCCATGACAGCGTGTTGTACGACATATACAAAGATGAACTCTATTTGTCTATCGCGGAAATCTTCAGCCCGAAAAACATTCTTTCAAATGAGTTTATTAGAGACATAGAGCAAGCCAAGTAAGCATCATATGGCACTTTACCAACAAGAATTTTGAAAACACTTTAACTTGGGCTTGACCTAAGCCAGTTCCCGATGCTCAATGATAGGAGCTGGCATAATGACGTTTGTCCCAGCTTTTGGTTCAAGGATGGTGACCAATACTTGATACTGTGGGTGGACTACAAATCACCAGCGGACAGAGAATACGAACAAGAGCGGTACGTCATTATGACTGCTGAAAATGAAGGAACCGAAGCTGACCCCGAGGTTTTCACCCACCAAGATAGCAATATTGTCTTCTCCGCTGAAAAAGAATCAAAAATTTTTAGATTCCTATCAAGTAGATAAATTGTTCAATCAATACTTATCTTCACTAAAAAATCAAAATTTTACATTGACATATTTCCCCCGATACAGCCCAAAAGACAACGATGTAAGAATAAAGCTATCACAATATGGTGAAATTTGACTCATCTCGACGAGTTCTGGTGATAAGTGGTGAAAAATGGTGATGAAAATCTATAAAAAAAGTGTACGTTACTGGAGCGTAATGGAGCTCAGTGAGTAGCTGAAATGTGCAGCTCGAAAGTATAATTTCAAATATGGAATAACGCATGAAAAGAAAGTGTGACTCAAGAATATCTATATCCTTATCCCTAGAGCAACATAAGGAATTAGTACAACTTTCTGAAAAGAATGATGTGTCGATTGCTTGGTTAGTAAGACAAGCAATCACGTTTTATTTATTTAAGAATAGTAATAAGCAAGATGAAAATTAAAAAACCTAAAGTAATATCACTATTTTCAGGCGCTGGAGGACTAGACCTCGGATTTAAAAATGCGGGGTTTGATATTGTCTGGGCAAATGACTTTGATAAAGATGCTTGCAATACGTATACACACAATATCGGTTCACATATTGTTTGTGGTTCTATTGAGGATATAGATTCAAATGAAATCCCTGAAGCCGATATAATTATTGGTGGTTTTCCTTGCCAAGGATTTTCTCAGGCAAATCTTCTTCGATTTGCTGACGACGAAAGGAATAAACTGTACCTTGAATTTCTTCGTGTTGTAAAAGATAAAAAGCCAAAATTATTTTTCGCTGAAAATGTCAGTGGAATATTGAGTTTAGCAAAAGGAGAAGCAATTAAAAAAATAGAAAATGATTTTTCACTAGCAGGATACTCGGTCAAGAAAAAACTGTTTAATGTAGCAGATTATGGGGTCCCACAGTCAAGAAAAAGGGTAATTATTGTAGGTGTAAGAAAAGATCTAAATATAGATTATGACTTTCCTATAGCGACTCACACATCCCCAAGTAAAGCAAAAAAAGAACAGTTGCTTCCTTGGGTATCAATAAGTAAAGCCTTAGAAGACATACCAGATGCTGACGATGCCGATCATGGGTTACTAAATCATGATTACTCGAAGTATAAAATTACAAACAGAAACTTCACAGGCCACAGAAAAACAGATCCAGAAAAGCCTTCACCGACAATACTAGCTAGAGGTAACGGAAAAGGAGGAGTATGCGCCATTCAACATCCCAAAAATCATCGAAGAATGTCAGTGAGAGAATCAGCTACAATTCAGACATTTCCAAAGAGTTTCGAATTTTTTGGAAGCCTAACATCATGTTATCGTCAAGTTGGAAATGCTGTACCCGTGAAATTTGCTGAACAACTGGCCTTAGCTTTAAAAAATAAAATTGGTGAATAAATTGAATATTGTATCATTATTTTCTGGAGCTGGTGGATTAGATTTGGGACTAAAATTAGCTGGACACAATATAATTTGGGCAAATGATTTGTATGAAGATGCAGTTAAAACATACAAATTTAACATTGGAGAACATGTAGTTTTACGTGATATTTCTCTTATTCCATCTAATGAAATACCTAATTGCGATGTAGTTGTTGGAGGCTTCCCATGCCAAGGATTTTCTGTTGCAAATATGACGAGAAAAACAAATGATCCTAGAAATAAACTATATTTAGAAATGGTTAGAGTTATAAGAGATAAAAAACCAAAATATTTTATTGCAGAAAATGTAAAAGGAATACTTTCTCTAGATAAAGGAGGAGTAATAAGAAAAGTTGTATCTGATTTTGAGGAACTAGGATACACAGTAGATTATAAGTTAGTAAATTGTGCAGATTACGGTGTACCACAAACCCGCATGAGGGTAATAATTTTTGGAGTCCGTAAAGATATTACAACTAACGTGATCTTTCCACCTCCTACAACTCACAGTAAAGATGGTGATAAACTTCCTCATTGGATAACTGTTGGACAAGCACTAGCACATTACCCAGAACCTAGTGAAGAACTTAATGTGATGAATCATGTCTGTTCAAGTTACAAGCTGAGATTTAACGGTCATTTAGGACATAGAGTAATTGACCCTAATAAACCAGCTCCCACCGTAACAGGTAGAGGAGATGAAAAAGGAGGTGTTGTCGTCTTACATCACCCAAATAACACTAGAAGAATGACTGTAAGAGAAACAGCTGCAGTACAATCCTTTCCCGATGATTTTTTCTTTGTAGGTTCGAAAACCTCAGGCTATCGGCAGATAGCGAATGCTGTGCCTCCAAAACTTGGCTTTGCTTTGGGTGTAATGCTAAACCAAGCTGAAAAAATACAGCCTCTCCCAACTAAGAAGTAAACTCTTACCAACCACATCTTGAAGATGGTATTATTCCAACTGTTCTTTTGCTAACAGTTGGAATAATAATGGATTATACAAATATACAAAAGCCATTTGAAACATATAAATGGAGATGGGGCGCTTTAACCCCTACTGAAAACATCAATATTCCAGAAGTATATTATGGATGTTTGAAGGTATTGTATGAAAACCAAGGAAAATCTCCTAGTGATCCGGAAATTCACGAAGGACTAATGAAAATTCAAAATGAATTGTCACACGTTAGAATCCCCAATTTAGTTAGAACCAAAAAACGTAATATATTTAGAAATTCTGGTCAATACTGGAAAATAACAGGTCTACTTAAATCAACAAAAGGAGGAATCAAGCTTTCAGAATTCGGGAACGCTTATGCATCTGGTAAAATTACACGAGATGAGTTTTCATCGTATGTAATAAAAAGTGTAGAATTCCCTAACAAAGATATTGACAAACAGTCTGTCTATAGTGATTGGGAAAAACATACTCTAAAAATAAAACCTCTTGAAATAATATTAGAAACAATATACTTACTTTATTGTAATAAAAAAGAACACGGTTATATAACGACAGAGGAATTAGTTAATGTTTTGATTCCAATGTCTGGAAACAAATTCGTTCCAGAAGATATTTCTACAGGAATCATAACCTACAGAAAGCATCCAGAAAAATTTAGTAAATCATGGAAAGCATTAGATAAAGATAATGATCATAGAATTGCGAGAGAATTTTTACTTTTCCTTCATAATTATGGTTATCTCGGAGTAAGAGATTCAACTGATGATAGGAAGAAAAAGAAAATTTTACACAAGAGTTTTATCTTTATGAGGAACAAGCAGATAGTATTCATTCATTATTAAAAATCGCACTTCCTGAATATCATTCAAACACGTTATCGATTCAAGATCAAGATAGTCTAATTGATGATATTATTTCCATAGAGAATTCTTCCAAAGTTATAGATGCATCTAGAGAAAAAAGGCAAGTTGAAATATTATCTAGAGTGGGTCAGTCAAAATTCAGAAAAGACGTCATATTCGAAGGGGTGGTGTTTGTTTGTTATCCGGAGTAAAAACTCCTGAATCATTACAAGCATGCCACATCATCCCAGTTAAGAATAATGGCACTGATCACTTTTCTAATGGCATAATATTGAGAGCAGATCTTCATATTTTATATGACAAAGGTCACATTAGAATTTATGAAAATGGAAATATCACACTTTCAAAGTATCTTAGTAATGACCCATACTACTCAAAGAATATCCCGTCTAAAATTGAAATCCCTAAATACGTTAACTTAGAAGCACTTAGATTAAGAAATAAATACATGATGTGAGCTAATTATACATAGGGTTATAATTGGTCGGGTATTTCTGACCAATTATAACTTAAAAAGCATATCCAACAGCGGGTTCCTAGCTCTGAATCACCATTATCTCAACCAATGCTTTAACCAGATCTAAGCGACATAACAACTGAGTTTTGAACAAGTAACTATTTCTGCATTTTAATATGTATTAACATGCAGAAATCGCGTGTTTACGCGCATATTTGAGCTGTTTCAGCAGTAATCGACTGCAAACAGCTGTTCAGATGCTGTTATGCACATAAAACTGCATAACTAGTCAGATTTGAGTTCTAGATCAAGCGTAATACGCATTTAAGTCAGAACGACAACACTTCAACGATCATTCATTGAAATGCTATGTCTGCTCGATAGAGCAGATTGCATCACTGATCTCAGCATAATATCGTCCTGCGATCGTCAGAGTCATCTAGGCGCGCGATAGTCACTGAGTTGGGGAAACCAGTAGCCTGAACGACTTTGGCGTTGACGGAACTACTTTTACCGATAGACAGTTAGTTTACATTGCATTTGAAGTTGAATTATATGCCTCTGATAGATCAAGCCTACTTAAGAGTTAAGTGCTCTCAGGTAGGCCGACATTATGGGAATTGATATTTTTAGTATTATCAAATGTTTATAAGATTGACCATCTGATCGATGGAGAGCTTCAGCTCAGCCTCTGTATACTTATTAGCTTGCATTGTTATATTTTCAGGGTGGTGTATGTGGTTCCGAATGAATGACTGTAACGTTACGGGCGTTGGCTGATGTGGATTCCCATTCCGTTCCTGCGTCCAAAGCTTGTTGGATAACATACCCTGAGCATTTAGCCACTGGTCCATATCCTGAATGCGGTTCAAGCTATTTCTCTCTTGTAAATAACCATAGAGTTCATTATGTAAATCAACTGTGGGTAAATCATATGCTCTATAGCTAATCTCTCCCCAAGACGGACTCCATGGAAACATTGGTTCTGTAGTAGCTTGAGATATAGTATTTCGATTATCTACTTTCTTAAAAATGAAAAGCCCCGTATTTCTTAGTTTAGGAGTAGAAAGCATAAAAGGTGAGTGTGTAGTAATAAATACTTGCTTGGTTTTTGAAATAACCATCAGTGCATCCAATAGTTTTTTCTGACCAGTAGGGTGCAAACATATTTCTGGTTCATCTATAAATAAATAAAATGGCTTTGAAACTATTGCATTTGCAGCTGTAGATGTAATATCAGCATAAACTTGAAGCAATGATAATGCTACAGCTCGTTGCATTCCATGTCCTTTTTCACTCATAGGAACAGAAACACCATCATCAATAATAATGCTTGCCGTTTTGAAAAAGTTCTCTATTTGCAGTTCATCAAATGAAAACGAGATATTTGCTACACCAAACTGTTCTGAAAATACATCTTGAACTGATCTCTCTATTTCCGATATTTTGATTCTCAGTTCAGATTCTGGATTATTAAAAAGTCCATGATAACTATTTTGAAACGCTTGGTATTCTGGAGTATCAGTATGACTAGAAGCTATTTCTTTTAAAAGTGAGCCGCAGATTGTTGATGCACCGAATTTTGATTCATCATTTGGATTAGTGTCAGCCCAAATAAAATTGTTGTCATAAAATTTTTTGAATGGTGCATCTATTCCTGATGGATTATAGTAATTTTGTTCTTCATTGTTAAAAAAGTAGATTTTCTTAATATTATCTGGAGTATCTCTTTGCCAGCTCCGTTTGACTTTTAAATAATTATTGCCGTTGTTCACATATATAGAACCCAAAAATGATTGAATTTTATTTTGTTGAACATGAGAATTAACAGAATCCTCAATATTTCCAGTATAAGTAACCTCTACAGAAAAATCATCAATTATTGCTGTTAAATCTGATTTGTTAATTAATGATTCCGGGTCTTTCTTGGTGCTATCTTTTATGAAATCGAGCGCTTCAAATACTGTGGACTTCCCCGCATTATTTTGACCAACAAATATATTAAGTCCGCTACCTTCAGTAATTCCGTCTGGAGTATTGAACTCTATGTTATTTTCGCCAAAAAATCCTTTAAAATTCTTAATATCTATAGATTTTACAAACATGAAAATTCCTTATTTCATTTAAGTTAGAATCGATTATTTAGTACAACACTGATAACCAATATATCTCAACAACGTTTTCTGCACCTGATTAACACCATTTGGCCTCCTATGCCTTAAATATCCACCCTTCCAGCTCATGCTCAGCAAAGAATTCGGCATCTAATACATAAGGCCCTTTACTTTGTTCTCCCACAATGCCGAAGTATCCAATGCCCTTATCTTTCGCCGCCCTACAAAAGAAGTCGCCACACAGCTCATCGATATCCATAGGCATACTATGCAAGGTGCAAACACCCGCATATTCAATGTTCAGATCTAGATCTTCTTTGTCAACAAGGCAACAGAAGTGGGTACAGTGGTCACAGCAAGAATAGCAGTTAGGATCGCAGTAAATTGCCATGTATCTCCGTCCTCCTAATCCAAGTGCCGACCAACTAGCCTAGCCAAAAGCGCCACAATACCTCTGTGCCTACGATCCATCGTTCCCATGAGGAAGTAGTTCCTCACACTGAAAAACAACCCCACAGCGCCGGTAGCGATTCCAAGATAGTGAAATAGACGGATACCTCGCCCATACATTACTTCCAGCCCCGGATAGCTAACAGCGCCTTGTGCTGCGTTAAGCCTTGATTCAAGCCAGTAGGGAAATGCGTAGTAGAAAATGAGGAAGGAGATTAGGCCAAACAAGAAAGCACCGTACCAAGGCAATCGGCTGCCGATAGTGACTGAGTCAGCTATTATCTGGCTGGAGTGGCTTCTGCGTCTGTATCGTCTTCCCATGACAATTATTCCCTAATCGTTACTAGTCTATGTACTCTAACTTATCCTCTGGCAGGTCGAGGAATATGCTGCGGCCAGAGCGCTTAACAGTCTCATCATCCTTTCCATACACGGATGAACCACTGGTACAGGCCAGAATGGTCAAGGTTTTCTCAGCCCTAGTGAGTGCCACGTAAGCATTGCACAGCTCTTCTTTGTAGCTCGATAACTTGCTTTTGCTAAACTGCGGATCAAGCACGTAGCAATGTTCGGCTTCTAACCCTTTACACTTATGGTAAGTAAGTACCTGAATTGATTCACCGTCACCGTACTCAATATCAGCCTTTTTGAGCGCTTTTTCAACACTCAAGACTTGCTTGTTATAACGGCATAAGATGAACTGGGTACCACTTGATTGCCTAGCCTTGATGTCTCGCACCAACCATTGAGCAGCTTCCTTCAGTCTATCGCAGTTTTTCAGGCGAGGAATATCAGCCTCTTCCGATTTATTGACTGAAACTGAAATACTGTACTTAGAATTGATCTTACGCCGAATTTCGTTAGCCAAGCTGACCAATGGAGCTGATGACCGATAGTTCTTAGTTAACTGAAAACGTTTACGATTGTTGAACGTCTTAGTGAATTGGTCGAGGTACTCATGCTTAGCGCCCCTGAAGCCATACATGGATTGGGCCGGATCGCCCACACAGAAGAATTGAATACCATGATGATATAGCATCTCTATGATATCCCATTGAATCTCATTGGTATCTTGGATTTCATCGATGATCAGGTGCTTAGTCTGTTCTGCCACCCTCAGGCAGAAATCATCATCTCGTAGACGTTGCCGTAGTTGCACCAGAAGATCATTAAAGTCCCTGAATTTTCCCTCTTTGTAATCTTTATAGCGCTCCAGAAGCTCAGAAATATCCTCTGCGTACTCGACTAGTTCCGGTGCCACCTTCTTGATGCTGCGCTCTAGAATAGGCTCATCAAAGTTAGCTTGGTGGTTGAAGATAAGCTGGCATCGGCGAGCAACTTCCCCACTATCAAGCCTTTTAACGATCTTGCTTTTAGACCGTACCAAGTCTTCGATGATCTTTAACGCTGCTTCAGCACTGAGAACCTTTTGATCTTTTTCAAAATTAAGCAGCTTATTGCACCAACTACTAAAGGTGCCAATGAACATGCTGTTGTTATCAGGGAGCTTCTCATCTAAGCGTTCCGCAAACTCCTTAGCGGCAGCATTAGTGAAAGCCAGCACACTGATTTCACTTGCATCAATACCCTCCGCTAACAGATGCTCAACACGCTTTACAACTAACGATGTTTTACCTGAGCCGGGACATCCTTCTACGTATATAGCCCTTTCCTCAGCGTCAATAATGGCTGAAATCTTATGGCTCTTACTCGCAATCTTATTAATACGTGACTGAAGGAGTTCACTCACCTTACATTTGGCTGCGCTGTAGTTTCCGGTAACATCAGTCAACTCTTTAACTGGGGTTCGAATTGCCTCTAGTAGCATTTCAGAGCGGCGACTAACGGATGCTGCAATCTTCCGTTTACCCAACAAGAATCGAGAAGAACGCCCCCTTTTCCCTTGTTCACGGCGCTCTTGGTTCTTTAGTCTCAAGGTCTCTAACGTGTTTCTGCAATTCCTCACTGTTTTATCAATGACCAACGCCTCAAGCTCAGAATCATCAAGGTCGAATAGCCGTTTAGGCCGTATTAGGCGGACATCTTCTAATAACGAGCGAACAAGACTGATATCAGCCAATTTGAAGGGGTCTTTTTCGAATCTGCGGCGAGATTCAAGGCGGAGACTACAAACCTGATTAGGGAACCAATCTTCAATGCCGTCTAATCTCTTAGCGATAAGATCCCAACCTAATACAGCTGCCTCGATAAATTTCTTATTTTCCTTAAGGACTTTGTCATAACCAATTAGGTGATCACTAGCACGGCTACCAACATAGGTCGTTTCAGCAGCCATGTCCCCTTCTTTTGGGAAAACTTCGCCGACCTTAACCTTGTTATTCTTGGTTAGCAGGAAGCCGAAGAGCTGGGATACACCATACATGATGTACCCCGTATGCAACTCTAATAGTAGAGCATTATCGATGAGTTGCTTATAACGGCGGATTTCTAATACAGATTGAAGCTGGTATAGCATAAAAGATGCTAATTCGCGGGAAACACGGGTAGGGATATATTCTATTTCACAGTTATATTTTAAATCTCTGCCTTTATTTCTCTCGAATTCTGGATCAGCAATATAAATATCAAGATATCGATATTCGTCGAGATCGGCGAACATCTGGAATCTATGAGTAAAATAAGGTCTTTTATCACTTTTCTTATACCCAACATTCTTATTACCAATATTCATATTTTTAACTATTAGGCGGTCTTGCCTATTCTGGGTTCTCACCCGAATTAGGCCATTTTCGCCATCAAGTAGTTTATATATATCTGTAGAGGAAAGATTCAACCCTATACGTATAAAATCTATATCAACTGTATCTTCGCTGATGTTATGGATTGCTGCTTCCATGAGAGTTTGTTGGTACTCAACAATTTCTCTATCTCGCAGCACACTCATAATTTTTGCGATGTTAGTTGTGTAGTTTAATGTTTTAGGATTAGTAAGCTTAGCAATTTTACGGTTGAGTTCTGGCTGAACTAATGGGTATTTATTATTTCTTGTTATATCAAAAATCTTACTCGGAACGAATTCTTCGAAAATGTTGGTTTCATCTAAACCACTAGTAGAACTATTGGAATGATTATTAGATAGCTTAGAATCACTCATCCTTGAATACCTATAAAATTGAATATTGATCTGACATTTAAGCTCATTTCCTTGTCTTGATATTACTTCTCTGCGACTACTAATACCACAGATTTTGCATCTGTCGGCGCATCACAATGATACTGCGATTTAGCAAATCGTACATCTTCTACTCGATCACGTTAGCTCTGCTCGCAGTGCTAAAAGCATAAAGTCGATTGCAGGTAACACAAAACAATTTCTGCGTTGAGGATTGATAAATCCTAGGCAAAAGCGCATCTTTGACTATGTACCACTGAAAATCCATCACGCCTTAGTTAGATGTAGAGAATTTTCAATATGTTACTGATTTTTTCGGCGTGTACATGCCATTTATATAGCGTGGACATGTCATTTAAACAGCGTGAACCTAATCATATTTTAATCATGGACATACAGAATATTGGTGATGGACATATCAAATAAATGGCATGAACATCTAATTAAAAAAGCATGGACATTGAGTGTTTTTTAGCATGGACAGTTAGTATTTTTGACGTGGACATATGGTAATTTATCGGATTAAAGACAAATAGTTCAGCCGACGAAATAATGCATAAGGAAATCATAATATGGGAAAACACCGTAAAGATAGAACCGCCGAAGAGTGGACAATATATGGAAATGACTTATTAACAATGATGGGGAAAAAACATAAATTATACAAAGAAATAGATGGGCTATTAATAAAACTAAAAGATCATAAAAATAGTATTAGCAAACCAACAGTCTTACACGCACTTAATAGTCACAAGAATGAGCTAAAAGACATTTGGCGCAAATGGACGCAAAAGATAAAACAGACTCCAAAAGATGCGGAAAGAACAAAATTCTATATTAAAGACTCAACATTTGAAAATATACTTAAACTCATTGGCATCACACCAGAGGAAAAGAAAACAAAGGAAATAAGTGATAACGAAGTATTCAAAATATTAATTGAAAACATTAATTCATACGGCATAAATAATACTAAAGAAATGTACGATCTAATGGATGAATTAAAAAGGTATGATACAGCCACTAGTGAACGATATTCAAAAGACAACTTAACAGATGAAAAAAGGCTATCAAGGCGAAACAAATAAAATAATTCACGCCATACTGGAAGAGCTAAAGAGAAATAAAATTAACAACTTCGAAAAACTAAAAAATATTCGCAGTACGGTAAACAAAGAATTAAAAGAAGTAAACGAGTTCCTCACCAGTGAGAATGACAAACTGAAATCCAAAATCCGCAAACTTGAAATGAAACACAAATCAACATTGGATATTTAGTGAGTTTGATACTGCGCAAATACTTTAATTTCCTTCGACCTTAAAACCGTGTCAAAATCATTGGCTGAAACTCCATCAAAATAGTGATACCATGGCTATATAGCGTGGTATCGCTATTCCCTTCTATTTCAATCATCTAGCAACAAATTTACTCATCTTCTTACTGGAGTTATTTACATGACTACAGCGACCCCTTATGCGCTGTATTTGAGCCGCCTTGCGCCCAACAGCAAGCGGTCTATCGAGTCGCAGATGCGCAGCATTGGCCGACTGATGGACTGGCCTGACGCTGTGATTGGTATGCGCCTAAGCAGCGTGGACTATCAACAAGCGATGCAGATACGGGCATTACTCATTCATGAGCAATGGTCGGCACGTTCGATTAATCGCGCCATGACCGCCATTAAGAGCATTGTCAAAGTCGCGGCATTGATGGGTAAAGCCGATATGCAGCAGGTTGCCCATATCGCCAGCATTACGCACATGAAGCATGGAGAGCATCAAGGTAATCCACTGAGTGCTGCACAGGTGACACAGTTGTTTGAGCTATTGGGTAAGCGCAGAGGTCTCTATGGTCTGCGAACGCTGGCTATCTTTGCGCTGTTCTTAGGCACTGGGCTTAGACGCAGTGAGTTAGCAGCACTGACCATGGCTGACTATGACAGTAGCACCTCAACCATCACAGTCGTGGCCGGGAAAGGTAACAAGAGCCGGGTGCTGTTTTTACCTGCCTTGGGTTGAGCAGCATGTGCTTACATGGCTCAAGCTGCGTGGCCGCCAAGCCGGGTATCTCATTTGTAAGTGTACTGTCACCGGGCAATTCGCAGTGGATGAGCCTGTCAGCAGTGATACCTTGTATCGGTTAGTCAAAGACAAGCTATCAGCGATTGGTGTGTTAGGCGCTTCCCCTCATGACCTGCGCCGCACCTTTATTACCCGACTACTGGAGCAGAACGTTGATATCAATACCGTGCGCCAGATGGCAGGGCATGCCGACATCAGTACCACCACCATCTATGACAAGCGCAGTGATGCATTCATGCGGGAAGCGGCGACGACGCTGGATTATGTTCCTGAGCCTAAACGTCGTGGCGGGAGGTCGTCATGCTGAAACGCAGCAAATCGCGTTTATGGCGTGCACAATACTGCCACTATCTAGCCTCTCGTTATGGTGAAGCACTGATATGTGCTGCCTTTACCAGAGAAGGAAAATTCTCTTCTTCAATGGTGGAATCCATGACCGGGGAGAAGGTTGAGCGTCACAAGCAATACTCACTGGATGACGTATTAGCCCTTATTCCTAACGAAGACCGAGCACCGACTGCGAGCAACACCGTGACCCACAATGCCAAGTTCCTGTGTCAGTTGTTTGGACTGCCGATAAAGATGCAACCCGTGGTGGCATTCGTGATTGTGATGAACGCTAACCTCGGACTGAAAGGCATTGCTGATGTCCTACTGGATGATGACGAGGGCGTACTGGAGCGGGTATTGGTTGCCAAGAGTGGTCTTGATAGCGAGGACATCATTAAGCAACTGGATAAGCTTGCCAACTGTCAGTTAATAGAGGAAGTGTCATTTGTCACCCCTTATCTGATGAAGTTACCCGTACCGCTGATACCTATACTGGTGAAACAGCCGCTTACCAGTGCTGAGCAGTTGATGGCTCCGCTCATTTGTCAGAGCCGGGAAGCCCAATTTAGCCTGTCGCAATTTGGGCATGTGAACACTGACTTACTGGCTAACTACCTATCTGCCATTACCAAACAGCCAACTGTCGGTATCAATATCCTGCTCTATGGCAAAGCGGGAACCGGGAAAACCGAGTTAGCCCGAACCTTGGCAAATTCAGTTCAGCGTAGCTTGCTGGAAGTGCAAAGTCTGCGCTTGGAAGAAGGCAAACTGGTAGGAGCATTTCATTCTCGTAACCCGGCCTCACAACGTCTGGTGTATCTGAACTTGCTGCAAGGGTTACTCTCGGGTAGCAGTGGCAGTCTGCTACTGGTGGATGAATGTGAGAGCCTGTTTGTACAGGCCGATGAACACTACACCAAGGAAGGATTGATGCGGGTGTTGGAGCAAAACCCAGTACCCGCTATTTGGATAACCAACCATGCGGAGTTGCTGGAGCCAAGCTTTATCCGCCGCTTTAAGCTGGTCATGGAAGTGCCAGTACCGGAAGAGTCTTTTGCCTATGCCATGAGTCAGCAATTGCTGACATCGCTCAAGGTATCGGATGAGTATCGATTATTGCTGGCCGAGAAACCCAATGTCACTCCGGCCATGGTAGGCAATGCCGTGCATGTGGCAACGACACTGAAGCTTAAAGGCACCAAGGCCGAGGCCATACTGGATGAAGTGATTGAGGCAACCTTAGAAGCTTGCGGGGAAGACGCACCATTACCCAAGTACCAGGGCGAGTTAGTGTTTGATGACAGTCTGGTGAACTTCAAAATAGTAAAAGAGCAAGCAACCAGTAACGAACAAACCGCCGAGATACTGGCCTCGATTAACCATGCCGTGGAACAGGCGATGCCCATTCGGGTCATGCTCAGTGGTCCCCCCGGTACAGGTAAGACGGCATGGGTACATCACTTAGCGGAAACGCACGGTTATGAACTGATGCACATCAAATGCTCTGATGTACTCAGCAAGTATGTCGGAGACAGCGAGCAGAACGTCGCTAGACTGTTCAGAGAAGCAGATAAGCAGCAGAAGCTGATGCTCATCGATGAAGTCGACAGTCTGCTCAGCAAGCGCGAGAGCGCTCATGCGCAGTATGAAGTGCAGCTTGTGAACGAGCTACTGTCTCAGCTTGAGTGCAATACCATGCCCGTGTTTGCTGCCACCAATGCCCTTGCCAGTATTGATAGTGCAGTGATGCGCCGTTTCGATTTCAAGTTGGAGTGTGACTATCTCACTAGTGAGCAACGCCAAGCACTATATAAGCAGGTCTTTGGCATTAAGCGTCTGACCCATATTGAGATTTCCACCCTAAACACCCTAAACCAATTAACCCCCGGTGACTTCGCCATCTTGGCAAGACGCCAACGCTTTGAACCTAAGCGCGACCACCGCGCTACAGCCCTCGCTTTACTCGGTGCTGAGAACAGTCGTAAGCAAGGGAAACCCCGTATCGGATTTATCCGTTAACACCCAACCATAGGAAACACACCATGACTACTGTATTGAGTTCGCTCAAGGTTATCGCTCGCCCTGAAATTGCCCCTAAGCCACCCGTATTAGGTAAACGTATGAAGTTACTCGACAAGCTGGAGCAGCAACTATCACTGGCCGAGTGCATGATTGAAGGGCGGGAGTTTGAAGCCTACAAGGAGCGTTCAGTAAAGGATGCCGAGACGGGTGAACGCAAGAAAATCCGTCGCCGTTATATCGTCCGTCCATGGTTCTATGACAGCGACAATCACTACTACTTTGAGGTGCGGATTAGCAACAAACCTGTCGAGCTGCAAAAGGGCTGTCCGGCTATTGATGTCGGTGACAAGGCCAAGCTACCGGAAGTCATCAAGGTAGTGATTGATGCGGTGGAGAAAGGCGAACTGGACGAGCAGTTACTCGCCCCAGCCCCCAAGATTGGCAAAAAGGCTAGCGCTGACACAACGGCTGCTAACGAGAAATCTAGTACAGATAAAACCACCACCGAGAAACAGACTGCCAAGCCCGGTAAGTAACAACTCACATCGCTACACCAAGACCATGACCATAGAGAGGGGGAACCATTGCGTTCCCCTTACCTTTTATGAAGGACAAGAAGATGCTCACCATTAATACCGACCTCCCTTTACCCGTATCCGATACCTTTGCCACCAAGTTAGCGGAACTTGTGAAAGATATTGATAGCTACAGCGTCACCATCAACTTCCGTGATGAGGATTACAGTGCCGAAAACGGGGATTTCATCCGGTGGAGATCCGTTTGGAGCACCACCGAGATCATTGGCGACTCTGTTACATCACGGAGTTTTGTTACGTGGGAACCGGGTACTTTGCCGAGCTGACCAAAGCCATTGATTTTGACTTCAGTTACTCCGCTTTTCAGACCTTGTATGGGTACTTCCCTATCAGGGCAGGACGTGACATGTATGAGATGTGGGAACCCAACTTTTTGAGCTACTGGGAGATGGGCGTTTTCACTATTAAAGTGACACC
Organism: Shewanella dokdonensis; assembly: GCF_018394335.1. NCBI lineage: Bacteria > Pseudomonadati > Pseudomonadota > Gammaproteobacteria > Alteromonadales > Shewanellaceae > Shewanella > Shewanella dokdonensis. Next base: position 1,254,610 of record NZ_CP074572.1, read on the forward strand.
CAATTAGACAAGCAAAACACTCAAAAGCACGTCATAGCAGATTCTTAATTCCCTTGCAAAGTTTGGAGCCGACCAGCACATCGGAAGATGAATGCTGCGTACAGTTGTACCCAGAATATTGTGGAACAAGGAAAGGATAAGTGCTGGAAACAGAGACAAAAAAACCGACTTATCGTCGGCCTATTATCTCGCTAGGAGATGGTACCAGAGGACGGACTCGAACCGTCACGCTTTTAAGGGCGGGGGATTTTGAATCCCCTGTGTCTACCGATTTCACCACTCTGGCACAACTTTGTCGCTATCGATGCTACCCACGAACACAGGTAAGCAGCGGTACGGACGGCATTATACCTGTGCTTTATACAATCGCAAGAGCTTTCATGCCTCTTACTATAAAATGCCGTCTGAGTGCTTATTTTTACAACGCTAAGCATTTTTATTGCTGACGATTAGCGTAAAAACCGACATTCAAGGAGCATTACCGCTATCGTCAAAAATATGATCCAACTCTGATACTGCGCATGCCTGTCCAGCTAACAACCACATTTTCGGTGATTTATTGATCACGATCAGTTTGCTGTTGACACAGATTGGCTATTTTTTAGCTGACTTTACGATAAGAGGAGCAAGTGGGTGACTCTATTACTTGATATAGATGTAATGTTCACAACTCCCCTAGGTTTACTGTCCACACTAGTGCTGCTCGGCACAGTTGGACTGCTCAGTTACCTGTCTTGGGTACTGATAGTAAAGTCTGCCAAGACTTAGTTTATTTCTTCTAATGTGACACACAAAGAAGTGATTTGGGCAGCATTGAGCTGCCCTTTTTATATTTAGCGGAGATAACTTAAGCTGCGTGTTTGCGGACTTGGGCCAAATTATTGATGAACTGTGGCCGGGTTTTAATCAAGTGCTGCATATCTTCTTTGCTTAGCTCCCCGGCCGGTAATCTGAGTATTTTGCGATTGAGATATTTGCGAGCTTTCATTGAGATTTTAAAGTCAGCAGTCGGCCCTTGGATCGCGTAATGACGTTCATTACCCATACATGCAAGGATGTGCGCTTGTAACAAACTCTGTACCACTAAATCATCCTTAGGCATGGTTAACACTGAACTGCCTTGCAGAAAAAATTCTCGCAATAAGGCCCGTTCGGCCGGGTCGAGTAGCTGGACTTTCTCTTCAATCGCATCGTCCACCCGTTTGCCTTGCAGATATTTGATAGCTTCATCTAACAGAAAATTGACGACCAGCGCCCCGATATAGGCCAACGAACATAACAGTCCTAGACCGACGTAATGCCGATTATTAATCGCCCATTGATCGAGATTCATCAACTGCAATAAGGGTGATGGCATAAACAGTAGCAAGGTGCTCAACACCATTCCCCACAGCGCTAGCCTCAGCAGTAGGCTACCCATACTGATTTTTTCGGCAATGCCAGTCTAAATCGCTTCATGAAGATACCCAGTGTCAAAAACATAACAGTGGCGATGGATAAGCAAATCCAATGCCATTGTTAGATTTTTAGGGTAGAAAAAGCCGACATCACATCGGCTTTTGCAAAAGACTCGCTGGTGGGTTGTGGCTAATCGTATCGCTGAGTGGTGAGCTTGGCGATATTGATGATGACCTCTACCGCCTTCACCATTGACTCTAAGCAGACAAATTCATGTTTACCGTGAAAATTATGTCCGCCAGCAAATAAATTGGGGCACGGCAACCCGCGATAGGACAACTGCGCACCATCCGTACCACCACGTATAGGTTTGATATCCGGCGTAACCCCGGCCATTTCCATGGCACGACAAGCAATATCGGTAATATGCGGTGTGGGCATTACTGCTTCTTTCATGTTGAAGTAGCTGTCAGTGATTGCAATTTCCAAGCTACCACTGGTTAACTCATCATTGTATTTTTCAACCAAATCTTGCAGCCATTGCTTACGCTGCTCAAACTGCTGTTTGTCGAAATCACGGATCAGGTAAACCAATTTGGCGCGTTCCGTAGTACCTTCCATCGATACCAAATGGAAAAAGCCTTCGTAACCACAGCTATGTTCCGGGGTGTCGTTCAACGGCATCTTGGCATGGAAGCGACAGGCCATAGTCATAGCATTGACCATCACCCCAAAAGCACTGCCTGGGTGGCAAGTGTTGCCGTGGGCGGTTATGACGGCAGTCGCTGCATTGAAGTTCTCAAATTGTAATTCGCCAACCGCCCCACCATCTACAGTGTAAGCCCACTGTGCAGCAAAGCGTGCCACGTCAAAGCCCCGCACGCCACGACCAATCTCTTCATCTGGCGTAAAGCACAAAGCTATTTCCCCGTGAGGAATTTCTGGGTGTTCTAATAAATAATGCAGCGCGGTGACAATTTCCGCGATCCCCGCTTTATCATCGGCACCAAGTAATGTTGAGCCATCAGCGGTGATCAGCGTCTTACCAAGATAATGTAGCAAGTCAGGGAATTGTTCTGGAGATAACTGCTCAGTGGCACCTAATGGAATAATCTGTCCTTGGTAATCACTGACAATCTGCGGCTTAACCTCGGTGCCACTAAAATCTGGCGATGTATCAAGGTGCGCCAGAAAACCGATTACCGGGGTATCGGCTACTGTTGCCGGGATACGAGCATAAAGACAACAGCTATCACTGAGAAAAACATCACTAAAGCCAAGTTCCGTCAATTCCTGTTTTAATGCGCTGGCAAATCTTTGCTGACCAACAGAACTGGGAATAGTGGAATTGTTAGGATCGGATTGAGTATCCGACTGCACATAACGTAAAAACCGGGAGAGCAGAGCTTCTTGCATAGTTTTGTAACCCTAGTGCAATAAAGTGGCTGCATTCTAGCACAACCAATCTGATTACATTAGATTTGGATCATATTTTTAGATTTAGCCGGGTTAGGCCTTTTGCGCCAACTTCAGCAATACCCGACTGGCCGCAACAAAACCAAAAGTTCCGGTCACAGATGTCACCGCACCAAAACCCGCCGAACAGTCCATCCGCATACTGCCACTGACCCCTTCTTTAGTGTTACAAACACTGCCATCTGGCTGAGGATATTTTAGCTGTTCACTGGAGAACACCGCCTCGACACCAAAGCGTCGTTGCGGATTTTTACTGAAGTTATATTCGCGCCGCAGTAGATTTCGTACCTTTGCGAGTAACGGATCCTGAATCGTTTTGGCCAGATCAGTCACCGAGACGAGTGTCGGATCGAGTTGTCCGCCAGCGCCACCAACGGTCACTAACGCGATCTTGTTGCGCTTACACCAAGCAATCAAGGCGGCTTTAGGTTTTACCGCATCAATACAATCCACCACAAAATCCACCGTGCCGGCGGCGGCAGATATTCAGCCAGATTATCTGCACCGATAAAATCTTCGATTTCGGTGACCTGACACAAGGGATTAATTTCCTTAATACGTGCCGCCATCACTTTAATTTTTGACTGTCCAACCGTCGAGGTCAGCGCATGGATCTGCCTATTGCTGTTGGTCACACAGACATCATCCAGATCCATCAAACTGATATTACCTATGCCACTACGCGCCAGAGCCTCTGCCACCCAAGTACCAACCCCACCAATACCAATTATCATCACATGGGCTTCAGAAAATAGCCGTAATGCCTTAACGCCATATAATCTGGCTATGCCACCAAACCGTAATTGGTAAGCATCTGATTCGATCATTGCTGCTGACAAGATGAAATTCCTGGACTCAGAGACTGCAGTTTGCAATTGAGAAAGCAAAACTGCGTTTTAAATAGATTAACTCACTTAAGTTTTGCAATTGTTCCATAAATTTGTAGCCTTTGTCTCGCCTGTATCACAAGCTTGTTGTTAACACTCAGATTTTATTCATTAAAAAAATTTACTTTTTCAAACATCGGCTATTACTAATTCATCCTTTAGTTGAACGGTAAAAACAGATACAGGCTGATATACTGACAGGCCGATACGTTTTTGCCTGCATCACAGGAGGTTACGCTAAAAAGAACCACTGCTGTTTTTTAAGCACTAACAGTTGTTTTTTTCACTTTTTTGAAAAAGTTCCATGGTGCCAGGGCATAAAGTGTGATCAACACCACAATATTAACAAATTAAAACTGTAAAAATCTGCGCAGCTTTATCTTGAGCAGGAAGCCCGAGATTGGCCCAGGAACACGAAAAGCAAAACCATAATTAAATGGAATAGAACTTAGGTTCTAGGGAGCACATACATGAAGAAAAGTTTTATCTCTGCGTCAGTAGCTACTGTTCTGGCAGCCGCCTCTTTCGGTGCACTGGCTGATGGTCCATCTTTCTACGGTCGTTTCGACCTGATGTTAACTAGCTCTGAAAACAGCTCAACTTTGCAAAGCGATACCAGCGGAGTTCACTATGGTGAAAGCGGTACTTATCTGGAAAATAACTTCTCTTGGTTAGGGGTTAAAGGTTCAGAAAAAATCGCTGATGGCATAGAAATTGTGTACAACGCTGAATGGGGCTTTGAAAACACTTCTAACAAAGGTACTTCTAGTTCCTCAGTATTCAATTCTCGTAACACTTTCTTTGGGGTGAAAACAGTTGGCGGTACATTGGTATTTGGCCGTAAAGATACCGTGTTCAAAAACTCTGAAGGTGGCATCGACCTGTTTGGTAACACCAACGCGGATATGGACCGTATGCTGCAAGCCCAGAGCCGTGTAGCAGACGGTGTGTTCTACTATTCTCCAAAAATTGCTGATCTGTTGACCATCAATGCTAACTATCAGTTTGATGACAACAACGAAACCACCACTAGTGGTGATGGTAGCAGCCAGTATGCCGTAAGCGCTACTTTGGGTGATAAAGGCTTTAAAGCACAAAATTATTATGCTGCTGCAGCGTATAATAAAGGTATCAACGGTATTGATGCCTACCGTATAGTTGGTCAGGTCAAACTGGATCAATTCAAGGTTGGTGCTTTGTATCAACAGTCTGAGAATGTACTCAACAGCGATATCGATGGTAACACTTACCTGGTTAACGTTTCTTACAACCTGAATGGTGTTAACCTGAAAGCAGAATACATCTATGATGATGGCGGTTTCGGTACTTACTTCAAAAACATCTCTGGTGTTAACATGAAGGCAGATACTGAAGCCACCCGCGCAGTAAGTGATGTAAGCATTTCTAACATCATCGTGGGTGCTGATTATAAAGTGGCTAAAACCACACTGCTGTATGGTCACTATGCTCACTATGAAGGTGATTATAAACAAGCCGGTGCCAAGATTGACCTAGACGACGACAACGTATTCTCTGTAGGTGTACGTTACGACTTCTAATCCTGGTTAAGGATGCAAAAAGGCGACCATCAGGTCGCCTTTTTATTAGCTGTTTGTCCCATCCTGGAATACGTTGACATAAAGAGGACTTCTTTATGGCAATCCCCACTAATTCAACCCTGTGGCAACAGAATGCCTCAAAACTTAGCCAGGGTTTCTTCCACCTTACGCAACCAAGTGCAATTATCACATTCACACTTACGTCGTGACAGATGATGTGGTGTCAGAGTGGCGTCCACAAAGTCTACCGCCACCAGCAACTGTTGCTTCAGCTCCTCCACTGACTTTGCTTCCAATGACACTAGACTGTCGTTACGGTTCATCCAGATACACTCCATCCCCTGATGGCAGAAGATACACTGTTCATCAACGGCATTATAAAAACCGGAATGAGGACAGTGACGCAGTTCCATCGACTGGATCACTCTAGGTCTGGCGTATTCAAAAAGCGCAATCAATTCACGCTTGTCAGGCTCGGGCATAATGCCTCCGCAAAGAGATGTCTATAGGACAAAGGTTACCCCCTGCTGTTTCCGTTATAGTTGATATATGTCAAAGTGTCAGATAATCAGATGCGTTAGGAACACACAAATCTGATATAGATCTCGCTTATATAGGCTTGTTCGACGGTTTGACTGTTGCTTTAATGGGCGGATAATCCCAGTTTTACCGCTGCGGGAGATGGCCGTTGCAAGCACCAGAATTACAGCACTTCTATATTTCAGAAGAGCAATCGGTTTACCTGCTGAGGGCAGATGACGCCCGCAAACACCGTGCTTGGATCCGCCTGTGTCGCCAGCAATTAATAAAACTCGGCTATGAAGAACCTGAACTCATAGGTAAAGGCGCCTATGGTTTTGTTTTTGCGGGACGCAATCGTTTCGGTGAAGAACATGTGTTCAAATTTTCCCGCATCACCTTGCCACAGCACATACAGGATCGTCTGGAAGAAGAAGCCTTTGTTTTGTCGCAGGTGCATCATCCCAATGTTCCCGCACTGATCAAATTTGAGCGGGTTGGACGCCAAGGCATCATGGTGATGGCTCGTGCCGCGGGTCAGGATCTTGATCAACGTTGTCGCCAAATAGGGGCACTGCCAGTACACGAAATTATCAGCATTGCCCGGCAACTGGCCGATCTGCTGCTATATCTGCGACGTGGTCGACCTTTGGTTCATGGTGATATAAAGCCCTCAAACCTGGTATACGATGCACAGCAGGACAAGTTGTCGCTGATTGATTGGGGCTCGGCAGTCTTTGCGCAGCAAGAAGCTGATGGACAACCGGCAAGTGCCAATGTGATGGAACTGATGTCCTGCGATCAGCAGCATACCAACGCCAGAATGGGTGATGTGTATTTCATCGGTGAAGAACAACTGAACGGCGCGCTATCTAATCCACGCTTTGATGAGCAAGGGGTCGCCGCCACCCTGTATGCATTAGCCTCCGGTCAAGCCAGCCGTTTTGGTTCTAAGGTTATTCCACCGACCAGTCTGGGATTACCCAAAGAACTTGCGCGGACACTGGAGGGCATGCTCAGTGAAGATCCCCAATTACGTCAGCGAGCGGGGATTATTTCCTGCGCAGTATGCGCTACAGCCATTATCTACTGCTACCACCGGTAGCTGCGGCTGAACCTTTGGCAGAAATCCCGGTGTGGGTACAGTCTCATCCGCGCGATGTTGAAACGGTCAGCTATAGTTCGCGCAAATCGTTTTTACGCAGTCATCAAGGCGATATTGGTTCTGCCGAACCCTTTCCCAGTGATGTGCAGTTAGAAAAATACTACCGCAATTTTCTGGCAGGAATGGGTGACACCGAAAAAGGATTTATTGCCGCCGTGGGGCGCTTGGGGCAATATCCAATTGTCGGCGGCTTAGCCATTCACTGGCGCGCACAAGGCGTATATATCGACTCTAATCTGGCGCTGTATGATGCTTCGCTTAAACCGGCACTGCTACAAGCAGTGAACAATATGGTGACGCTGGCACGAGGGATCAGCAAAATCGGCATCTTTAAAGCCTGCTTTTTCAATGCGAAAGACACTTTACATCTGGAACGCAGCTCCGCGGCCACGCCGTTTTACTGCACCGATGCGCAGCAGTTACCCTTTGAAATTGGTGATGTTCCCATCCTAGAAGATAAGTCGCGCCTGCATTCTTATTTCGAGGACGGGAAAGATCCAGATGAAAACCTTGAGTTGCCAGCGGAAATTATGGCAGAGCTGGAGCGGCTGAACTTAATCCATCACACCGGCTGTATTATTTTCGAAGCGCTGCCTACTCACTTAAAAATCCATAGTTATCTGCGGCTACTCAATCCACGTAAGCAAGCACAGTTTCGTGCTTGCCTTGACCGTATTCTGTTACATGTGGACAAAATTCAAGGGCAAGGCGTCTCGGGTTTTATGAAACTCCCTTACAAGAACACCCGCGAATTCTCGCACCTGCAACGGCGCCCGGAACGCTTTTATCCACGCAATCCCAGGCGCAGTTAATTTAAATGGGCGAACCTGGTGGCATGGTTATCGGCGTTAAGATCATGCGCGTGCCGGGATGTTGCTGCTGTAGCTCAAGCACCCGCAGTAACTGCTGATAGTGCGCGGCCACGAGGGCTGTCACCCGTTTTTCCTTACGACTGAACTGTTGCTGCCAAAAGCCGAGTTTGGCCCGTAGTTGCGCTCTCACCTCTGGGTTGGTGGCTGGATTTTCCAAGGCATCCAGCACTGCGTCCAGCACCACCGCATTCACCCGCATGGCCACCGCTTCTTTATCACCGGAAGGCAAATCTGCCAGCAGCGTTTTAGCCGCTAACTGATCGAGTAACTTGCTGAGCGACAACTGTTCATTGTCGCGGCTGGCCTGTTGTGCAATTCGGTTAAGCCGTTCGCTCTGCAACAGCAAGCCGACAACATGGCGGCTGAGTGCTTCAACCATTGCTTGGGGATCGTTGGCAACCCCGAGCGATGAAACAAAACTTTCGCGGCTACGTTGATAATCCTCGGCTTTGGGGACTAGTCTGGCGTACAGACTGGTTGGCAGATATAACGCGTCACTATCCAGCGCCGCCAACAGTGCTTGCAATGCTCTTAGCTGCATCTCTGGTGCCATAAAATGCCAGCTACCACCGTGCATATCAGCCTGATAATTGTAATCAATGCCACCAATAAACTTGGCAGCGGCCTGAACTGATAACGGTTTAGCAGATATACGGGAACCAAGGCATCGGCCAGTTCTCCTAGCGGTTGTCCATTGAGTAATGCCGCCGCTGAAAATTGTTGCAACGCCAATTTACGCACCTGTTGCAACCGTTCCAGCTCTGCCACCGGGTCGTCGCCGCGATCCCATAAACTGGCCCAAGCATTAGCCGCTGAAGGCTGACGCGAATCCGCTTCAGAGATATAGCGTAATCCCTGTTGTTGTGCTTGTTGCAGTAATCCTGCTAACGCCGTTCTGGTTGCAGCTTGATCGCCAAAATCACCGTAGCCATAAGCGATGGCAAACTTATCCCACTCACCAATGCCTTCCCGATAAGGCTCGCTGATATCTATCTGTCCATCCTGCAAGCGAATATAGGGATGCGGATAATCCATCACCGAGGCATTATCGTTGGTAGACGCCGCAAAATTATGGCTAAGACCGAGCGTATGACCAATCTCATGCGCCGCCAATTGACGGATGCGCGCTAATGCCAATGCCATTGACGCCTTATCTGCCGCAGTTCGGTCACGCCAACCCGCCGTTACCCCACGGGCAATCAGTAAATCCTGCCGCACCCGCAAACTGCCTAAGGTCACCTGTCCTTTGATGATTTCACCGCTGCGCGGATCAGTCACCACCGCGCCATATGACCAGCCACGAGTAGCACGGTGTACCCACTGCACCACGTTGTAACGGATATCCTGTGGATCGGCATCATCTGGCAGCATTTCCATCTTGAAAGCATTAAGAAATCCCGCTGCGGCAAAGGCCTGACGCCACCAGCGCCCGCCTTCTAATAAGGCACTACGTATCGGTTCCGGCACACCAGGATCCAGATAATACACAATCGGTTTGACCACTTCGCTTGGCGCTGGGCCAGGATGCACTTTTTGCAGACGATGGCGCAGCAATAGTCGTTTAGTCATCACCTGATCAATAGGCGTGGCATAATCACGATATTCGTCAGCAAGATAACCACTCATTGGCGTATAGGCTCGTGGTTGGTATCCAGGCTCAGGTAAGGCAATAAAAGAGAAACGCACCAGCAACGACAAGAATTGGCCGTCTGGCGTCACATCGGCCACTTGCGCGCCTGGCTTTATCGGCGCTAAATGTCAGCTGTACGTCCACATCGCTGTTGCGCTCAAACGATTTAACGGAGGTAGGCAGGATCACCGAACGGCTTTGATCCAGATGGTAATGCCCCTGCCCAGTGGCGCTTAGCTGTTGGCTAATGCCATGCAGATCTGTCAGCAACAGCTCGTTGAGTGGTACCAGCAGGCGCTTTCCTGGCAAGAGTTTTCCTTGCCATAATACCGAATCAGCAAAGGCATCGGCGACGGCACGCTGCTCAAAAGGGTTGTGACTGTCGGCGCGATAACGGGTATTGAGCTGTTTCAGCAGCACATAAGGCCCTTGCCGCTCCAGTTGTACCATCCGGGTATTGCCCAATTGCCCGCGGTCAAGCCCAATATCATTAGAACCAGCACCTTGTGGCAAACTGGTCAGCAACAACATGGGACGATTGAGATGATTGGCTTCTAGATACAGCTGGCCGCTGTCATTGTCGAAATAGAAGTTGATAAAACCTTCGGCTTTATGGCTGTTGCGCAGCACACTGGCGCTATCCTCTGCGGCCGATAAGGTCAACGGCACCAGAAATAACAGACACCCCAGCCATCTCGAAAATAACCTCATGCCACCTATCCCCCATTGTTGTTTAGCTTCCAAGCTATCCAAGTTAAGGGATTGATCTGCTTATCTCAAGCTTTGTGTATCCAGTGGCTGAGTGTCTCGAACAGTTCATTGAGCATAATCGGCTTAGTAATATGGGCGTTCATGCCTGCGTCCAGACTCTTGTCTTTATCGCCAGACATAGCGTGAGCCGTCATGGCAATAATGGGCAGTTGCGCCATAGAATACTGTTTACGCAGTTCCCGAGTAGCGGTTAAACCGTCCATGACCGGCATCTGAATATCCATCAGCACCGCGTCATAGTGCTTTTCAGCAACCATTGCCAGCGCAACCTTGCCGTTTTCTGCCACATCCACATCGTAACCACCACTGCGTAGCAGTTCACAGGCAACCTGCTGGTTGATAAGGTTATCCTCCACCAGCAACACCAATCCGCGTTGTTCACCATTTTCAGTTGCCGACAGCTCTTGCACGGCATTGTGTTCGGGTGCTTCGCAAAATGCCGCCACGATTTCGTTGAACAGCGCCGATGACTTAAACGGTTTTTGCAGCAAGGCAAACACCTTGGTACTACCGAGTTCCTGAGCCATTGGCTCGGCCGCATAAGCGGTCATCATGATCACCACTGGCCGTTTGTGGAGTTTGCCACTGCTGACCATTTCATCCATAGCCACCAGCACCTCTCGGCCATCCATGTCAGGCATTTTCCAGTCGATCAGCAACAGGTCAAAAGGTTGCTGCGCTAACTTAAACAACGCTTCAGGGCCACTGGCGGCAGTTTCCACATCGAAGTGAAAATCACGTAACTGCGAGGCGTAAATCTGTAGTGCAGAAGGATTGTCATCCACCACTAAGGTACGCAGATTATTGAGGCGTTCTGGTACAGTTAACGGTTCAACTGGCGCTTCCTCGGCAATTTCAAAACTGACGGTGAAGGTAAAAATACTGCCGACACCCGGTTCACTTTGCACTTGTAGATCGCCGCCCATCATGGAGACCAAATGTTTACTGATAGACAACCCAAGACCGGTACCGCCATATTTACGGGTAGTGGAACCATCCGCCTGCGCAAAAGCATCAAACAGTTGTTCCTGCTTAGTCTTTTCAATGCCAATACCGGTATCCCGCACCCAGAATTTCAACGTCATCCGATGTTCACGCTCGCCCACATCTTCGCAGCCAAGTTCTATCTCGCCATCGGTCGTAAACTTCACTGCATTCGATAACAGATTGACCAGTACCTGGCCAAGACGCAACGGATCGCCCTTGAGGATCATCCCGGCGGTCACAGGGGCATACAGCAGCAGCTCGATGCCCTTTTCTTGAGCCTTCAACGCATTGAGATCCAAGGCATGCTCCAATACCTTGTCCAGCGGGAAGGATACTTTTTCCAGCTCCAGCTTACCGGCCTCAATTTTTGAGAAATCGAGAATATCATTGATGATCCGCAGCAATGACTGCGCCGAGAAACCGGCTTTCTCTAAATAATCCTGTTGCTGCGGCGTCAAATTGGTACGTTGTGCCAGCTGTAACATACCGATAATGGCATTCATGGGCGTGCGGATCTCGTGGCTCATATTGGCCAGGAACTCACTCTTATACAGGTTAGCCAGCTCCGCATCCTTTTTGGCTTCCAGCAGTGCCAGCTCGGTATTCTTATGGCGGGTAATGTCCTTGTTGGTTCCCAACATACGTTTAGGCTCACCCTTGCTGGTGAATTCCACCACCTGACCGCGAGACTGTACCCAATGATAATTGCCGCCCTTACCCAGCATGCGGAATTCCACATCATAGGTTCCAACGGGTTGCCGCAAATACTGTGCGCGGGTTTCTTGGACTCGCAGCCGATCATCGGGATGTGCCAGTTCATCAATGGTGGATACCAATGCCGGGAACTCGTTGGCCTTGTAGCCCAACATCGTATAGAAAGATGGGTTGCAGATAATCTGTTCTGAATCCAGATACCAGTCCCACAAACCATCTTCTACCGCGTCCATTGCCAAATGGTAACGTTCTTCAGATAAGCGTAACTGCTCAGCAGATTCATATTCACGGGTGACATCACGCCAAACCACAATCAGCCCTTGCAACTCACCACGGCGGTTGTAAAAAGGTAACTTCAAGGTGTCGAGCAGTATCGGCCGCCCAGCCAGTTCTACTTTTTCCTGATAACGTAACGGCGTCCGTTCCCGCAAGACCTTGGCATCTTCATGGCGGATACGTTGTGATAACTCTGGTGGTGTCAGGTCACGATCGGACAAACCGATCATTTCACTCTCGGTATATCCCAGCACCCGCTCTGCGGCTTTGTTGCAACCCAGATATTTACCTTCTTTATCTTTAAAGACAATGGCTTCTGGAATTGAGTCCAACAAAGAACGCAATAAGGCAAACTCCTGTTCACGGCGTTCTGTCGCTTCCCGCAAACGCTCAGTACGCCGCGCAACCAATTTATCTAGGCGTTTGTTCTGCTCGGCCAAGTGCTTGGTGTACTGCTGGTTTTCATCAAAAATTCGGCTCACTAACTGAAACCAAGGCAACCAGTCATGGTTGATCTTGCTAGGTGGTTCCTGTGGCGTTTGCGAGCAGGCTTCTAGGTGGTTGAGTAAACGCGAGGCCGGACTGACGAACGAGCGGCGAGTCTGCCAGTGCACTATGGTGACTAGAATCGACAATGCCAGCACCACTAAGAAGAAAGTGGCTTTCAGCTTTTCAAAAGAATCTGAGAACATGTCGTCCACATTCTGCAGATATAACAAACGCCACGGCGCATTATGCAGTGCTACCGAGTAGATGTAATAGCCATTGCGGATCATCCCTTCATGGGCATCAAACAGCTCAGATTCCGGTAACGAATGCAGCTCGGCCGGAATACGTTGGCTAATGTGATACACGCGATTGATGCTGGAAGTATCAAAATCGCTGTGAGACAAGATATTGTTGCCCTGATCCAGCAGGATCACCGTTCCCGGCATTTTAAAATACAGACGAATTTGCCGTGCTAAGGATGCCAACGTCATATCGAGGTTAATCGAGCCGATAAAATCGTCATCGAGATAAATCGGTACCCCGAGCGTGGTCAATAAACCATTGCCCGCAGAATCGACATAAGCTTCGCTCCAGAACACGCTACGCTGCGGATTCATCTCTGGAGTGGCCAGTTGGAACTGTTTGCGGTGCAGCAATTCATCGCGAAAACGCACATCATCTGCGGGCCAAGGGTAATAAGACATCATCCGCCGTTTAGAGATGTAATAGATGGCCGATGCCTTAGGAGCGGCTTCTTTCGCTACCGGAAATGACAGCGATAGCTCGAACAGCATTTCCAGTTCTTGATAGAACTTATCGCTGCGGCCATCTAAAGCGCCAATGCCGGTAATGCGCCCCATATTGGTGAAGGGTTCACCACTCTTGGCATAGGTGGGTTCTAAGGTGAAATATTGACTATTTTCGTTAAATTTTTCGTACTGCGGTAAACGTTCTTTACGCACCTGTTCCGCCAGCCGCAGATGATCTACCGCAATATCCCGCAAACTCTTCACGGCGCGAATACTTGACTCCAGCAGCAGGTCAATCTGCATCACATGGCGGTCAACCTGCTCTTCGCGCAGTTGCATCTGCTCATTTTTCTGCCGCTCATAAAACCCCCAGGCAGTCAGCAGCGCCAATACAATTACCCCGATATAGGTGTAAAACACGGCACGGTTATAATTTTTCTGAATAGGCGATTTTAGCTGGAGTTCAGGCTCTGTCGGTTTCATCCTAACCCTTGCACAACGGCTGTATACAGGGAACAGCACGGAAAACTGTCACTATGATAGCAGCTTACCAAGGAAAACAAAGGCCTCCGCAGAGGCCTTACACTGGATTACAAAGGCTTACAACTGTTCTTCAGCAAATTCAGCAAGCCGTGAGCGCACCACGCCATTGAGGTAAATATTGGCGCTGCCTTCAAATTGCTTGAAGCGTTCCACTATGTAAGTCAAACCGGAAGTCACTGCGGTGAGATAGTTAGAGTCAATCTGCGCTAAGTTGCCGCAGCAGATAAGTTTGGTGCCTTCGCCCATACGGGTGATCATGGTTTTGATTTGAGATGCGGTCAGGTTTTGACATTCATCCAGCAATACCACGGAATTTTGAATAGAGCGACCACGCATAAAGTTGATGGATTTAAATTGGATATTCGCTTTGTCCATAATGTAATTGAGCGACCCAGCCGGGTTAACATCATGTTTATGCAGCACTTCCAGGGTATCGGTAATCGCTGCCAACCAGGGTGCCATTTTTTCCTCTTCGGTGCCGGGCAAGAAGCCAATTGATTCGGCAATTTCTGGGGTATTACGGGTCACAATCACTTTATCGTACTGATTGCGTTCCACCACCAGTTCTAATGCTGCCGCCATTGCCAGCAGTGTTTTACCACAACCCGCCGGGCCAGTAAGGATCACCAAGTCAATACTCGGGTCCAGCAACGCCTGCAATGCCATGCCCTGATAAATATTTTTTGGACGAACGCCCCAGGCTTCCATACTCAGCAAGCGTTCGCGACCAAGGTCCAACACACTCAAGGAAGACTCAGTACGGCCAACCACGCGGCCACAAAAGTTGGAGTCCTGATCCAACAGATATTGATTCATATAGAAAATATCATCACCCAGATCTTTCAGCGGCACATCGTGCACTGTCTGCCGCCCATGGCGTTCTGTCGCCACTCGGTCCAGATGTTCCCAAAAGTTGCCGTCAAACTCGTGGAAGCCCTTTGATAGAAAACGGATATCGTCAATCAACTGGTCGGTACGATAATCCTCCACCATCAACATCCCGGCACCTTTGGCCTTGAGACGCATATTGATGTCTTTGGTTACCAGCACAACGGGCCGAGGATGATGCAGTTTTTGCAGGTACAGCGCGGTATTGATGATGCGGTTATCGTTGTTATCGCCCGGCAGTGCGCCGATAGTGAACTCAATCTGATGGTCGGGGAAGATGGCGAGAGTGCCAGTCGCATCGCCGTGGCCTTCACGTGCAGGTAGCGGCACGCCGCTAATAATTTGTTCCGGGGTAATGTCACCGCCCAAGGTGTCTTCCAAGGCTCTGATAGCCACTCTGGCATCGCGGCTAACATCGCGTTTGCGGTCTTTTATCTGGTCCAGTTCTTCAAGCACTGTCATAGGAACTATCACGTCGTGCTCTTTAAACGAGTAAATCGCCAAGGGTTCATGCAATAAAACATTGGTATCAAGTACAAACAATTTTCTGTCGTCTTGTTCCATAGCGCCTCCATAGCGTCATTGCATTATGACTTTGTGGTTTTGTCTGGCGGGTAACGCCTTGTATCAGATAAGAGGCTCCTGTGATTGGGTGAATGAAAAGCGTCCCCGGTGACGGGTTCAGTTTTTATACTGTCACCATTACTGCGGGATGACAATCGCTGTGCCATAAGATTTTTAACAGTAATTTTACATTGATGAAAAAACAGCCATTTATCGATTAGCACCGCCTCCGGCAGGATTGGTATTATAATCGCTTTGGTATAACATACGCGCCCTTTACTAGGCACCGAGGAAAAGAGTTAAAAATGCCATTTGCTTTAGGTCAACGCTGGATCAGTGATACGGAATCGGAGCTAGGATTAGGCACAGTGGTACAGTTGGAAGGCAGGATGGTCACCCTACTGTTTCCGGCAACCGGAGAAAACCGCATATTTTCCCGCCATGATGCGCCGTTAACCCGCGTGATCTACAACCCTGGTGATAAAGTCAAAAGCCATGAAGGCTGGACGCTAGAGATCCAGACCGTTGAAGAACATGATGGCTTGATCCTCTACCACGGTACCAATGCCGACAGCGGCGACACCGTATCGCTACGGGAAACCCTGCTGGATCATAATATTCGCTTCAACAAACCCCAGGATCGGTTGTTTGCCGGCCAGTTGGATCGCCTTGATCGCTTTGGGGTACGTTATCAGGCACAGCGTTTGCGCCATCATCTGGCGACCTCTGAATTGCTCGGACTACAAGGCCCTAGAGTCGGGCTGATCCCACACCAGTTATGGATTGCCGCAGAAGTTGGCCGCCGCCATGCACCTCGGGTTTTGCTGGCAGACGAAGTGGGCCTTGGGAAAACCATTGAAGCCGGCCTGATTATCCACCAGCAGTTGATGACAGGTCGCGCTGAACGCGTATTAATACTGGTGCCAGACACATTGCGACATCAATGGTTAGTCGAGATGTTGCGGCGCTTTAACCTGCGCTTTGCCGTGTTTGATGAAGAACGCTGTGTCGAAGCCTTTGCCGATCACGATAATCCGTTTTATAGCGAACAATTGGTGATCTGTTCGCTGGATTTGCTAAAGCAAAAACGCCGTTTGGATCAAGCGCTGGAAGCTGATTGGGATCTGCTGGTGGTGGATGAAGCCCACCATCTGGAGTGGACCGCCGATAAACCCAGCCGCGCCTATCAGATTGTAGAAGCCTTGGCACAGGTGATTCCGGGCGTCATGTTGCTGACGGCGACCCCGGATCAACTGGGACATGAAAGCCATTTCGCCAGATTAAGATTGTTGGATCCTAACCGTTTTTACGACTACCAGGCATTTATCAAGGAAGAACAGGATTATCGGCAAGTGGCTCAAGCCGCCGATGCCATCGCCAGTGGTCATAAGCTGCCGGATGATGTGATTGCGCTGCTGACCGAACTGCTAGCCGAAAAAGATATCATTCCGGCCATCAAATTAATCCAAGCCGATAACATTGCCCCAGAGCAACAGCAACAAGCTAGGGATGAACTGTTGCAACAGTTGCTAGATCGTCACGGTACTGGCCGAGTGTTGTTCCGCAACAGCCGCGCCTCGGTTAAAGGCTTTCCACAGCGTATTTTCCAGGCCTACCCACAACCGATGCCAGAGCAGTATCAGACCGCCATGCGGGTAGCGCTGATGATGAATCGCAATCTGCCGGATGAAACTCAGGCACGACTGGCGTTAACACCCGAAAAACTGTATCAGCAGTTTGATGAGCAATCCGCGGCCTGGTGGAAATTTGATCCTCGCGTTGACTGGCTCATCGATTTTCTAAAAACCATCGCAGTAAGAAAGTGCTGATCATTACCGCCCAAGCCGCCACCGCCTTGAGTCTGGAAGAAGCGCTGCGAACCCGCGAGGGTATTCTCACCACCGTCTTCCACGAAGGCATGTCCATCATTGAACGGGACAAGGCTGGGGCATTTTTTGCCCAAGAAGAGGGGGCGCGCAGGCATTGATCTGCTCAGAAATTGGCTCAGAAGGCCGTAACTTCCAGTTTGCGAGTCACTTGGTGTTGTTTGATCTGCCACTTAACCCCGATCTGTTAGAGCAGCGTATCGGCCGTCTCGATCGTATTGGTCAGCAACACGATGTGAATATTCATCTGCCCTATATTGACGACTGTGCCCAGTCGCGGTTGCTGAATTGGTATCACCAAGGGCTGAATGCCTTTGAGCAAACCTGTCCGGTGGGTCACATACTGTTCAAGGAGTTTGCCGCAGAACTGCTGCCGTTGCTGGTTCATGAAGACGATGAAGCCATGACCAACTTGTTGAATCACACCCGCAGCCGTTACAAAGAGTTGAAACTGGCGATGGAGCAAGGGCGCGATAAACTGCTGGAACTGAACTCCAACGGTGGCGATCGCGCTAAGGCGCTGGCCTGGCAACTGGCAGAAATGGACAGTGATACTCAGTTAATCGGTGCCGTTATCCGCTTATGGGATGTCATTGGTATCGACCAAGAAGATAAAGGTGAGCACACCATTGTCTTGCGTCCTAGTGAACACATGATGTTTCCCACCTACCCTGGCTTACCAGAAGATGGTGTGACCGTGACATTCGAGCGCAATACCGCGTTATCCCGAGATGATATTGCGTTGATCACTCAGGAACATCCGTTAGTACAGACAGGGCTGGATCTGATCACCGGTTCAGACACTGGCACCACCTGTGTCGCGTTGTTGAAAAACAAGGCGTTACCTGCCGGCACACTGTTTCTGGAACTGATTTACATCGCCGATGCTTCTGCCCCGAAAGCCAGCCAGCTGTTCCGCTATCTGCCCGCGACCCCGATCCGGGTGCTGCTAGACAAAGACGGCAACGACTTGGCAGCGAAAGTGGCGTATGAGCAGTGGGATCGGCAGTTAAGTCCAGTGAACCGCCATATCGGTAGCAAGCTGGTGAATGCCTCACAACCGCTACTGCATCCGCTGTTGGCAAAAGGTGAACAACACGCCCAAGCCGCCATGGCAACGCTACTGCAACAAGCCAGACAACAGATGGAAGCCAGTCTGCATGCCGAACTGGAACGTTTGGAAGCGCTGCAAACTGTCAATCCTAATATCCGCGACGAGGAACTGCTATTCTTACGGCAGCAAATCGCCGAACTGAACGGCTATCTGGACAACTGCCAGCTGCGATTGGACGCTATCCGCTTGGTATTGGTCAGTCATGTCTGATAACACAGGCCCGCAAATGCGGGCTTGTTTTTAAGCACCACCGCACTGTGTTTCGGCCACAATGCACTTATAATGAGTTTTTTACTGGCGGGATATTGTGTTGCTGAAGTTTATCCGAGTACTGCTGCCATCGATGTTTGCTTGTGGCTTGTTCACCACCACTACCGTGCTGGCAACACCAACCTCTGACGCTGAACAACAGACGAGTCAGATACAAATTGAGGGTAAGCCAGTCACTGTGCTGACCCGCGAATGGCAGTATCGCATACACCGTGGCAGTGCCATCTTCATTCCAGCACCAGGTGAGAATGCCATGTCACCAGGGTTGCTGGAGTATCTACGACAACAACTGAATCTGCTGGGCTGGACCACGATTAGCTTCACGCCACCACCACAACCTGCGGAACCCAATTTCACCACTGAGGCCAGCGAAATCAGCAAAGCCGGCGATGGCAAGGTGCAAGATAGTGGCAATAACGGCACCCGCAAGCGCAGCGATGACGCTTGGCAGCAACTGCAACAAACTCAGCAGGCTTATCTGCAGCAGGCGTTAACCCAGCTGCAAACATCAGCCCAAGCCTTTGCCGGTAAAAAACTGCTGATTGCCGCCGGTTCGTCGGCAGCATTGGTGCTTAACTTACTAAAAAACAACAATATAATGGCTCCTGACCTACTGGTATTGATCAACCCGTATGCCGAGGAAGTTGCCGCAAACGCGCAACTGCCAAAACTGTTGGCAGATTTGCCATTAGCAGTGCTAGATTTGCAGTCGCCCGATGCTAACAGTGCCTCATTAGCAACCCAGTCTCAGCGCCAGCAAGTGTATGACAGCCACCCGGGCTATCATTCCCGGCAACGGCTGCTAGCATTAAATTCGACCCAATCTACGGCCTATGATGTATGTTTACATCTGATAAATCAGATGGGCAGTGGCGTTGTCGCCACTACTGACGAAAATGCCACGAAAGCAGTGTCTCCTTAACCGGAGCCTACTGAGATGCCTTTGGCAGTCTATAATTAAGCCGCTGTTTTTCCCGGACACAACACGGAGAGCCGCTGAATGACCATTCCCGTACTGATATGTGATGACTCTGCGCTAGCACGCAAGCAAATGGCGCGTACCCTGCCCAAGGAGTGGGACGTCGAAATCACTTATGCCACCAACGGTGTAGAAGGACTAGAAGCTATTCGAGCGGGCAAGGGCGAAATTGTCTTTCTCGACTTGAACATGCCCGTAATGGACGGTTACGAAGTTCTGCATACAGTACAGCAGCAAGATTTACCGGCAATGATTATCGTGGTGTCTGGCGATATTCAATTGCAAGCACATCAGCGGGTGAAAGCCTTGGGGGCGCTGGATTTCATCCAGAAACCCGTCAGTGCAGATGCCATCACCAATATTTTGGAAGAGTATGGCATTCTGACACTGGCAATGGCTGATACGCCAACCGTTGACGATAGCCCACTGCTTGAAGTCGATCTGCGCGACGCCTGTCAGGAAGTCGCCAACGTTGCCATGGGACGGGCGGCAGATCTGTTGGCCAAATTACTGGACGTGTTTGTGCTGCTGCCAATTCCTAACGTCAATGTGTTAGAGGTCAGCGAACTGACAATGGCCCTGAAAGCCACAGAAAGCAGCGCTAAAGTTTCTGCATTGTGTCAGGGCTTTATTGGTGCGGGTATCGCCGGTGAAGCGCTGTTGATTTTTCATGACTCTAGTTTCGCCGATATGGCACAACTGATGGGCATGGCAAACCCTGACAGTACCAACACCGAAATTGAAGTATTGATTGATACCGGTAATGTCTTGATAGGGGCATTTCTGAATGGCATCTCCGAACAGTTAGACATGAACTTCAGCCAATCGCATCCGGTAGTTCTTGGCCGCCATTGCACGGTCAACGACCTGATCCACGATAATTCTGGACGTTGGAAGCGGACGCTGGCAATGGAGATCAACTACCGTATCGAAGGCCATAATGTGCAGTGCGATCTGTTACTGCTGTTTACCGAAGACTCGTTACCAACGATGAACTTCAAACTCGGTTACCTGATGAACTGAAACGGATACTGCGATGACTCACGATGCTGACCCGATGAATGAACTGCACTGGCTGATTGATATGGTTCAGACCATAGAAGTAGGCCTAGTAGTGCTCGACCGCAATTTCAATATTCAGTTGTGGAATGGCTTTATGGAGAACCACAGTGGTATCTCTCCTAATGAGCTGAAAGGTAATAACCTGTTTCAACGTTTTCCAGAACTTCCTGCCGATTGGCTGCGGCAAAAAATGGAGCAGGTTTTTTATTAAAAAATAACGTCTTCATCAGTTGGGAACAACGGCCTTATATCTTTAAATTCAATAACTACCGTCCCATTACTGGTCGCGCTGAGTTCATGTATCAGAACATCACACTGCTGCCATTGAGTTCACTCAGCGGCACCAGCCACATCAGCATGATCATCTATGATGTTACCGATATCGCCATCAATAAACTGCAACTTGTCGCTGCCAACGAGCAATTGCAACAGTTGAACCAGCGCGATGAACTGACACAGCTATTTAATCGGCGCCATTGGCAAGAGCTAGTGCAACAGGAGTTTGCCCGCTTCAGCCGTTATCAGGAACCCACCTCACTGTTACTGGTCGATATCGATCACTTGAAAGCGATTAATGACCAACATGGACACATTGCGGGTGACAGAGCCATTCAACATCTGGCACATCTTATTAGCCGTAACCTGCGTAATACCGATATGGCTTGCCGCTATGGGGCTAATGCTTTTGCGCTGTTATTGCACCACAGCGATGCCATGCAGGCATCACAATTGGTGGCACGGTTACAGTTCAGCCTGGCGCAGACACCATTGCTATTTAATGGAGAACAACTGACATTTAGCATCAGTGCGGGGATCTGCCCGTTGGATGGGGAGTGTAACGGTTATGACCGCTGGCTAGACAAAGCCGATGAAGCACTGGCGAAAGCCAAAATGGCCGGGAGAAATCAGATAATACTGGCCGATAGTTAAGTGACAAGGAACACCGCTACTTAACGGTGTTCCTTAAATGAGCGCTCAGGAGATACGCTGTACGCTGCCACCAAGGCCACTGAATTTATCTTCAATGTGCTCATAACCGCGATCTAGGTGATAGATTCGGTCCACCACTGTGGTGCCCTCTGCCACTAACCCGGCGATAACCAAGCTGGCAGATGCACGCAGATCAGTTGCCATGACCTGTGCACCATTGAGTGTTTCACGTCCGTGAATAATACAGGTATTACCTTCCAGCTCCATGCTGGCACCCATGCGGTTTAGCTCAGGCACATGCATAAAGCGGTTTTCAAAGATGGTTTCCGTAATGGTGCCAGTGCCATCGGCTAAGGCATTGAGCACGCAAAACTGTGCCTGCATATCTGTGGGAAATCCAGGATAAGGCATGGTTTTTAAACTGACTGCCCGTGGACGCTGACCTTTCATATTCAATTCAATCCAGTCACTTCCCACGGTGATCTCAGCGCCCGCTTCCTGCAATTTTACCAAGACCGCTTCCAGTGATGCGGGATCTGCATCCAAGCAACGAATACGTCCACGAGTAACGGCGGCCGCCACCAGGAATGAGCCCGTTTCAATGCGATCCGGCATCACCCGATAGTGACAACCATGCAGTTTTTCCACGCCTTGAATACGGACGGTGGCAGTACCCGCGCCATCAATCCGCGCGCCCATTGCAATCAGGCAATTTGCCAGATCTACCACTTCCGGTTCCCTAGCAGCGTTTTCAATAATGGTTTCGCCATCCGCCAGCGCGGCGGCCATCAGTAGGTTCTCAGTTGCCCCAACGCTGACCATATCCATGAAGATATGCGCCCCTTTAAGGCGACCATCGATTCTGGCTTTAACGTACCCTTCTTGTACCTCAATATGTGCGCCCATCAGCTCTAAGCCGTGCAGATGCAGGTTGACTGGTCTGGCCCCGATAGCACAACCGCCAGGCAAGGACACATCGGCGGTTCCATAACGCGCCAACAGCGGCCCTAGCACCAAAATGGAGGCACGCATGGTTTTTACCAGATCATAAGGAGCACAAAACTCGTTGATGTCTTTGGCATTGATATGGACCACGCCATTGGGCAATTCTGCCACTTCAGCACCCAGACAACGCAGCAACTTACAACTGGTGGACACATCCCTGAGACTTGGCACATTGGACAGAATGACGGGTTCGTCAGTCAGTACCCCGGCCATCAGGATAGGCAAAGCAGCGTTCTTGGAGCCAGAAATAACAACATTACCCGCAAGCGGGCCGCTTGCTTGAATAGTTAATTTATCCACATCGATTCTCTACACTGGCATATTGAAGATCTTTTCACGCTGCCACTGTGCAGGGGTAAAAGTCTTGATACTGAGGGCATGCAGTTCACCGCTGGTAATCCGATCCATCAGTGGTGCATAAATAGCTTGCTGTTGCTTAATTTTACTCATCCCGTCAAAGCAATCGCCAACGGCAACAATTTTGAAGTGAGTCCCTTCCACCGTGACATAAACTTCGGCAAGGGCGAGTGCGTTGCGTAAAACAGTTTCGATCTCTTGTGTATCCATCAGCGAATATACCTTGTCAGGCGTTGCTTATTCTGTAAAAAATCCCTGCAAATCATACAGGTCTATCAAACGTTTAACTTGGGTTGACGGTGCGCTCAAGTGCAATTCTGCTGGATGCTGACTCAGCAACTCCATCAGAAAAGCGATACCGGCACTGTCACTGTATTCCAGCCCATGCAGATCCAAGGTTCGAGTGCCAGCCGCAACCAGTTGAGTGCGTTGCCCCCATAACTGTTTGACATCATCCTGGCTCAGCCGCCCCACCAACTGGCAGCGGTCACCCAGTTGCTTGAATTCTATCACAGAGCATCCTTACCTTTAGGGGCATTGAAGTCGATATGGGTATTGCCCTTGTCTTGCAACATCGCAATCACGGCATCAATCCCTTTCTGACGCACCATAGCGGTCACTTCAGACTGTTTAGAACTCAGCAGACTTACGCCTTCAGCCACCATATCGAATGCTTTCCAGGTATCATCTTTAAGACGGCGCACCTTGAAGTCCAATTTGATGGGAGGACGGTCATTATCAATGATCTGTACGCCGACATCGACGATGCTGTCACTGGAAAAATCGCTCGCTGGATCAAATTGCAGTTTCTGGTTGGTGTATGCGGTAAAAGCCTGAGCATAGGTTGCCACCAGATAACCGGTAAAAGCACTGACAAAATCATCACGTTGCTCTTTTGTAGTTTCCTGCAAATAAGGGCCAAGCACCTTATAAGCAGCGTAACGGGTGTCAACATAAGGCATCAGTTCTTCAGTGACGATGGTTTTCAAATAGTCAGGCTGCGCATTAATCTTGTCCTGATCCTGTTTGAAACGAGCAAATGTTTGATCCGCCACATCTTTAATCATGACATAAGGGTCTTTGTAATCTTTTGTCGTAGTCGTAGCCTGTGACATTCCTGGCAGCAGCAAACAGATGCTAGCCACCACACTCAGTAATTTTTTCAACATAAGGGACTCCTTACTTTTTATCCTTTGAACCCGCGCTATACAGGAACTGGCCGATAAGATCTTCCAGTACCAGAGCAGAATGAGTATCGTAAATCCGATCACCATCTTTCAAAATTGCCACGTCATCATCGACAAACCCTGGCGTTAATCCCAAGAACTGCTCACCCAGCAGACCAGAGGTCAATACTGACAAACTGCTGGTTTCCGGGAATTTGTCGTAATTTTTGTCCATTGTCAGCGTAACGACTGGCTCCATTTTCTTCGGATCCAATGCAATACCACTGACCCGGCCCACCACCACGCCACCGACTTTCACCGGAGAACGTACTTTAAGGCCGCCAATGTTGCTGAATTCAGCAGTCAGCGTGTAGGTATCACTGGATGAACGTACCTCGACATTGGCAACTTTGTAGACCAGCACCAGAAATGCAGCCAGTCCAGCCACCAGAAACATACCCACCAAGAATTCAATTTTTCTTGTCAACATAATCAGTTACCAAAGTTAAACAGTCATTATCCATTAGTTGCCGAACATCAAGGCTGTCAGCAAAAAGTCCAGTGCCAGAACCGCCAGGCTTGATTGCACTACGGTCTGAGTTGTTGCCCGGCTGATACCTTCTGGATTGGGCACCAGATGATAGCCACGATACAACGCAATCCAAGTTACCACCCAGGAGAAGACAAAACTCTTGATCAGGCAATTTACAATATCTTGGCGCCATTCCACTGCTGCTTGCAGGATTGACCAGAACGCCCCGTTATCAATGCCCTTCCACTCTACGCCGACCAGATATCCACCATAGATACCGACAGCGGTAAACATCAGCGCCAGCAAGGGCATGCTGATAAAGCCTGCCAAAAACGTGGCGCAATGACCTGCCGCAACGGATCGACGGCCATCATCTCTAAGCTCGATAGCTGTTCGGTACTCTTCATCAACCCCAGTTCCGCAGTAAGTGCGGAACCAGCGCGGCCCGCAAATAACAACGCGGTCACAACGGGCCCGAGTTCGCGAAGCAGACTTAATGCGACCAAAGGCCCAAGACTCTGCTCAGTACCAAAATCGACTAAGATGGTGTATCCCTGCAATGCCAGCACCATGCCGATAAACAGGCCGGAAACCAGAATGATCACCATTGACTGTACACCCACCACATAGATCTGCTTCACCAACAGTGGCGTACCTTTACGGAACCTTGGCAACTGCACCAAAGCGCCCCATAACATTAAACCGGCTTTTCCCAAGCCAGCAACCAACCCCAGCGCATCACGCCCGAGATCAGCAATAGAATCAGTCAGACGCACCCAATAACTCCTTCTGATAATCCATGGCCGGATAATGGAACGGTACCGGGCCATCTGGCGCACCGTCTAGGAACTGCCGCAGTTGTGGATTGTCGGCATTTCGTAGCTGATCTGGTGTGCCCTCGGCAATAATGCGTTTGTCAGCAATGATATAGACGTAATGAGCGATGCTTAACACTTCACTGACATCATGCGAAACCACAATGGATGTCAACGATAAGGCATCTGACAATTCACGGATCAGCTTCACCAACACGCCCATGGAGATAGGATCTTGGCCAGTAAAGGGTTCATCATACATCACCATTTCTGGCTCAAGGGCAATAGCTCGCGCTAATGCCGCTCGCCGCTGCATCCCGCCAGAAAGTTCGCTTGGCATCAAAGACGCAGCACCCCGTAAGCCAACAGCTTCCAGTTTCATCAACACAATTCGGCGGATAATTGCTTCCGGTAAACCTGAGTGTTCACGCAGAGCAAACGCTGTGTTATCAAACACATTCATATCGGTAAACAATGCGCCGCTCTGGAATAACATGCTCATGCGTTTACGCACTTCAAACAGCTCATTACGTTTGAGCTGATGGATATTCTTTCCCTCAAACAGCACTTCGCCGCTATCGGGGACTAATTGTCCACCGATTAATTTCAGCAGGGTCGTTTTCCCAATCCCACTCGGCCCCATAATGGCAGTGACCTTACCTTTGGGAATGCTCAGGCTGATCTTGTCATAGAGTACCCGTGAGCCTCTGCTGAAACTGAGATTCTTCACTTCGACCAATCCGGTCTGGGTTTGGCTCATGTTTGATTCCAGTTCTCATATTCCTATTAAAGATAAATGGGATTCATCACCGATCCCATCGCAAGCGTAACCCTAAGTTAGCGGGGAGATGCAGATTGCTAGCAACTACGCCTGGCTAACCATTTCGCCCCTGAAACATCGTAGCTGTACATCATGTTAGTTACGCCAATCTGAACCGTTACTGAACAGCTGCCGGTGAACGGCAGACCGTGAACAATAAGCGATAAATTGTACGCAATCGGGTTATCCGGCACAACAGGCATCCCGAGTTGGGCGCTATACCCTTTCAATTTGCGGTAAATACAGCGACAATGCTCGGCAGAATCCGGGAAAACCGATTGTGCAATGTTATTTAATATATTTTTGCTTTTGGCCGGTTTGCTGTTTCTGGTCTGGAGTGCTGACAAATTTATATATGGATCAAGCGCTTTAGCCAGAAATCTGGGGCTTCCACCATTGTTGATTGGTTTGACGATTGTCGCAATGGGGAGTTCCGCACCTGAGATGTTTGTGGCGGCTACCGCCTCGTTGTCTGGCCACCCAGATACGGCAATAGGTAATGTTCTGGGTTCCAATGTTGCAAATATTTCGCTAATTCTCGGCATTACTGCATTGTTTGGCGCAATCCGTGTCAGTTCCCAAACCCTGTTCCGGGAAATTCCACTGATGCTGGTTGCCACGCTAGTAGCTGGCTATTGTTTGCACGATCAGCAGTTCAATCGGGCCGAAGCCATTGGCCTGTTAGTGCTGTTTATTGGATTCATGGGATACCTCATCGGGCACGCCATCGCTAACCGTTCCAAGGATCGTCTTGCTGATGAAACCGAGCATGATATTCCGCACGATGTGGCTACCTGGCAAGCATTGTTCTGGATTATCGTAGGTATCACGCTGCTGCCGTTATCGGCTAACTGGATGGTGGCGGGTGCTGTGGGTATCGCGCAGTATTTCGGGCTGTCAGACCTAGTGATCGGCCTAACAATTATTGCTGTGGGTACCAGTTTACCCGAGTTAGCTGCCTGTATTATGGGGATACTGCGGCGAGAAGACGATTTAGCAATAGGGAATATTGTTGGCTCTAACCTGTTCAATATCTTAGCAGTATTGGCAATCCCAGGATTGATTGCCCCGGGCGCGGTAGATGCTGCCGCTGCCAGCCGAGATTTTTACATGGTACTAGCAACCAGCACGGCATTGGCAGTATTAGTTCTGCTCAGTGGCAGAAAACATAAATCACTTAAACGGTGGCACGGCGTCGCCTTATTGCTCGCCTTTATATGCTACCAGGTTAGCCTGTTTGAGCCGCAGTTGTAAGCGTCAAACAGATGGAAGAGAGAAAGACATGACAGATGCAAAGCAGATGCGCAATTGGGGACGCAAAGTCATTGATATCGAAATGCAAGCTTTGGACAATTTATACCAGTATGTAGATTCTCCCGAGTTTGCCGAAGCTTGCGAAATGATTTACCGCTGTAGTGGTAAAATCATCGTAATGGGCATGGGCAAGTCAGGCCACATCGGCAATAAGATCTCCGCAACACTGGCCAGTACCGGCACCCCGGCTTTCTTTGTACATCCCGGCGAAGCCAGCCACGGAGACCTTGGCGTAATCAGTCATAATGATATTGTGCTGGCAATCTCCAACTCCGGCGAATCTCACGAAATTTTGACATTAATGCCCGTGATTAAACGCCAAGGGATCCCGGTGATCAGCATGACGGGCAATCCTGAATCCACTATGGCAAAACTGGCACAGTTACACCTGTGCATCAAAGTCCCAGAAGAAGCCTGTCCACTGGGATTAGCACCAACATCCAGCACTACCGCAACTTTGGTGATGGGTGACGCCATTGCAATTGCGCTGCTGCAAGCCAAAGGCTTTACCAAAGACGATTTTGCCCTGTCTCATCCAGGTGGCGCACTGGGCCGTAAACTGTTGCTCAAAGTCGATAATCTAATGCACAAAGATCAGGATATTCCGCTGGTACATCATGATATCTGCATTACCGATGCCCTGTATGAAATCTCCAAAAAGGCCTTGGCATGACCGCAGTGGTGGACGCCAGTAACAAGCTGGTAGGGATTTTCACTGATGGCGATTTGCGACGGGTTATCGATGCCGATGTCAATCTGCGAACCACCCGTATTGCCGAGGTAATGACACGTAACTGCATTACGGTTAAAGCCAATATTCTTGCGGCAGAAGCGCTGAAAGTCATGGATGATCGCAGCATCAATGGGCTGATAGTCGTCGATGCTGAAAATCATCCGGTAGGCGCCCTCAATATGCTGGATATGGTCAATGCAGGAGTCATGTAATGAGTCGTGACGGTTTCTATGGACCAGTGGCAGACCCAGTATGGCAAGCGGCCAGCCAGATCCAGTTACTGATCTGCGACGTAGATGGTGTATTTTCCGATGGCCGCATCTATCTGGGAAACCATGGTGAAGAGCTCAAAGCATTCCATACCCGCGATGGTTATGGCATAAAAGCCTTGCTAAGCGCCAATATCCAGGTTGCGGTTATTACTGGGCGCAAATCGCAGATTGTGGAAACGCGTATGACGGCATTGGGAATACCCCATATATTTCAGGGAATTGACAACAAATTAGCCCCTTTTGAGTGGTTGTTGCAACACTATCAGTTACAGCCACGACAGGTAGCCTATATTGGGGATGATATGGTGGATCTTCCCGTGATGCAGCGTGTGGGACTCAGCGTCTGTGTTGCGGACGGACACCCTAGAGTGAGGCAACTGGCACATCTGGTAACTTACCTTGGTGGTGGTCACGGCGCACTGCGGGAACTGGCTGATCTACTACTATTGAGCCAAGATAAAATCGATTCCGCACACGGCATGAGTATATGAACAGAGTTACGCTGGCAATCATTGCATTTTTTACCGCCGCCCTGATCTTGTACTGGCAAGTTCAGAATAAACGTAACGCCGATGCCGACCAACGACTGCCAGGTGTGGTGCAGCCCGATTATATTGCTGATGATTTGCACAGCGTCAGTTACGACGAAAACGGCATGATTTCCAGCAAGGTGTCTGCCAAACACATGGAACATTACGAACAGGATGATCGTACTGTTTTTAGCGACCCGGTGTACTGGATTTTTCCCGATAAAGGCCAGACAGAATGGCGCATGACGGCACAACAAGGGCTGCTAGACAAACACAGCAACAAAGTGGTTCTGCAAAATAATGTTATTATTGACGCCATCAGCCCGACAGAACCCATACAATCCATCAGCACCAGTTATCTAGAACTGGATCTGAACAAGATGATTATGACCTCTGACAAAAATATACTGGTCAAGGGGCAGGATTTTGATATTACAGGTCTTGGACTATACGCCGACCTCAATGCTCAGCAGGTAAAGTTGCTTAGTCAGGTAAAAGGAACCTATGAAACCAAATAAGCTTTTTTCGGTGCACTCTTGTGTCTCGCCAGTCTGTCTGCGGCCGCAGTAGATAAAGACCTATTGCAGCAGGTCAAGATCTCTGCTGACTCTCAAGATGCCGACATCAAAAACAAGCAGGTAGTGTATAGCGGACACGTGATTGTCACACAGGGTTCGATGAAACTTACCGCCCAGGAACTTAACGCATCCGGTACCGATAAAGACGGTGAACGCGTGTTGATAGCCAAAGGTTCACCAGCAACCTTTCGCCAGAAATTAGAAGATGGCCGCATTGCCAATGCCAGCGCTAACGAGATCCACTACAACATCAACAAGCGCATTCTGACACTTATCGGTAAAGCCAGAGTAGAGCAAGATGGCAGCCTCTCAACCGCAGAAAAAATCATTTATGATCTGGAAAACCAGCAACTGCAAGCGACCAGCAGTGGTCAGGGAGAAGATCGGGTTACCACGGTAATTCAGCCGGAAAATTACCAGCAAGAGACCAAAAAGGAACCCAAGCAGGAGCAACAATGAGCAATACCCTGACCGCCCAGAATCTCGCTAAAAGCTATAAAAAAAGAATGGTCGTGAAAGACGTCAGTCTGTCGGTGAAGACCGGACAGATTGTCGGTTTGCTCGGCCCCAACGGCGCGGCAAAACCACCACTTTCTACATGGTGGTTGGGCTCATTCAAAGCGATAAAGGTCGGATCTTCATCGATAATGATGAGTTGACTCTGGATCCCATGCACTTACGTGCCCGCAAAGGGATAGGTTATTTACCTCAGGAAGCCAGTATTTTCCGCAAACTCACGGTGCGAGACAACATCATGGCGGTGTTACAGATCCGCAAAGATCTGGATCGTGATGGCCGCGAAGAACAGCTAGAACAATTACTTGAAGAGTTCCATATCACTCACATCCGCGACAGTTTTGGGATGTCACTATCGGGCGGCGAAAGACGCCGAGTGGAAATTGCCAGAGCATTAGCCGCCGATCCAAAGTTTATTTTGCTGGATGAACCCTTCGCCGGGGTTGATCCAATATCGGTTATCGATATCAAAAAAATCATTGAACAATTGCGCTCTCGAGGGCTAGGTGTACTTATCACTGACCATAACGTGCGTGAAACGCTTGATGTGTGTGAGCGCGCCTACATCGTGAGTCACGGTCAATTGATTGCAGAAGGAACTCCTGCTGAAATCCTTGATAATCAACAGGTCCGCGCAGTGTACTTGGGTGAGCAATTCAAGCTATAGTAACCACTTTGGGGCATACAATTTCAATTATTATTAGCTGTAATTACTGAGCTTTTTATTACACGATAGGATGTATAGGGGTAAGCGGTAACATGAAAACGTCACTCCAGTTAAAGCTGGGTCAACAGCTGACCATGACACCACAACTGCAGCAGGCCATACGCTTGCTACAGTTGTCGTCGCTGGAGTTACAACAAGAGATCCAACAGGCACTGGAAGCCAATCCTCTCTTGGAAGTCAATGAAGACAACCAGCTAACCGACGAAGACAATGACGTGGATGACGCGCTTGAAATGCCGACACCCAGCGCTCAGCAAGAAGACAGCTCAACCGTTGAAACCTCTGAGGCGTTAACCAGTCAAGCGCTGCCGGAAGAACTGCCAATGGATACCACCTGGGACGAAGTTTTTACTGCCGCCCCAGCCAGTTCAGCGGGGCCCATTCGCGATGACGACACACCTTTCCAAGGAGAAACCTCGGAAGGATTGCACGAACATCTGGAATGGCAAAAAACCTCACCCCTTTTCAGAAACCGATGCAGCCATTGCCACCGCCATTATTGAAGCGATTGACGATCAAGGCTATCTGACCCAAACCACAGAAGAGATTCTGGAAGCGATGGGGAATCAGGAAATCGAGCTGGACGAAGTAGAAGCCGTCCTGAAACGCATCCAGCACTTTGACCCAGTAGGAGTGGCGGCCAGAGATCTGCGCGAATGCTTGCTGATCCAGTTATCCCAGTTCAGTGATGACACCCCGCATCTGGGTAATGCCATTATGTTGCTGGAGCACCACCTTGATCTGATTGCGGCAAAAGATTACCGCACCTTGATGCGCAAAACCCGCCTTAAAGAAGAAGAACTCAGGGACGCCATTGCCCTGATCCAGACACTCAATCCTCGCCCCGGGCTGCTCGTACAGCCACAGGACGAAGAGTATGTGATCCCAGATGTCAGCGTCTGGAAAAAGAATGGCCGCTGGGTTGTAGAACTCAACCCAGACTGTATGCCCAAGCTAAGTATTAATCAGCAATATGCCGCCATGGCGCGCAGTGTTCGCAGTCAGTCTGACAGCCAGTTTATCCGCGGACATTTGCAGGAAGCCAAATGGTTTATCAAGAGCCTGGAAAGCCGCAATGATACCCTGTTGAAAGTAGCTAACTGCATCGTGCAGTTTCAACAAGGCTTCTTTGAATATGGTGAAGAAGCCATGAAACCCATGGTACTCAACGACATCGCTGAAGCAGTAGATATGCATGAGTCCACCATTTCCCGAGTGACTACGCAAAAATATATGCATACCCCACGCGGCATTTTTGAACTGAAATACTTCTTTTCCAGCCATGTGGGCACCGATGACGGCGGTGAGTGTTCTTCTACCGCAATCCGAGCATTTATCAAGAAGTTAGTAGCAGCAGAAAATCAGAAAAAACCGCTCAGCGACAGCAAAATGGCACAGTTGCTGGCGGAACAGGGGATCAACGTAGCAAGGCGCACTATCGCAAAATATCGCGAGGCCATGATGATCCCACCGTCAAATCAGCGTAAGAGTTTGTAATTCCACAGTACCCCTATGGAGGACACCCCTATGCAAATCAACCTGGCAGGCCATCACATTGAGATCACCGACTCGTTGCGTAGCTACGTGGAGAGTAAATTTGCAAAACTTGAACGCCATTTCGAACAGATCAATAATGTGCATGTCGTACTTAATGTTGAAAAAGCCATACAAAGAGTTGAAGCCAAGTTACATCTGAACGGTGGTGAAGTGCACGGCACAGCAGAACACACCGACATGTACGCAGCCATTGACGCACTGATTGATAAATTGGATCGTCAGGTCATTAAATACAAAGAAAAGCTGACAAAATACTCATGATGGAACTTAGTACCGTCCTGCGGCCGGAGTGTACCGTCTGCGCCACACCCGGCAGCAAGAAAAAGGTATTGGAGCTCATCAGCGAACTCGCCGCGGCCCAGTATCACAATCTGTCGTCCCAAGCCATTTTTGAGAGCCTATTGGCCAGAGAAAAATGGGAAGTACCGGTATTGGCAACGGTATAGCCATTCCGCATGGCCGCATGCCGGATATCACCGAGCCGATAGCGGTGCTAGTGAAATGCGATGAGCCAATTGCCTTCGATGCAATCGATAACCAACCGGTGGATATTCTATTCGCCCTGATAGTACCAGCGGATCAATGCCAGCAACATCTGAGCACCTTGTCTGCTATGGCTGAAAAACTCAGTGATAAACAGATCCTTAAACAACTGCGCAAAGCGACTACCAAAGAAGAACTGTATCAGGTGATCACCGGATGAAACTGGCCATAGTCTCCGGCCGCTCTGGCTCAGGAAAATCTGTAGCATTACGAGTACTGGAAGACATGGGCTATTACTGTGTCGACAACCTGCCCTTGCCAATGATTGGCAACTTACTGGAAAATCTTCGGGGCAGTAATGAGCTGGTGGCCATCAGTGTTGATGTGCGCAACATGCCCAACCAGGAAAAAGTGCTCGAAGGCCAGCTAGGTAGGCTACCGCAGGGCACAGAAGTCATTAGTTTTTTCTGAATGCCTCAGACAAGGTACTATTAAAACGTTACAGTGAGACCCGCCGTTTACACCCGCTATCCAAAAGTAAAATTTCGCTGAAAGACGCGATTGAGCAGGAAGGTGAACTGCTGGCACCTTTGTCACAACTGATGGATCACTACATAGATACTTCCACCATGAATATCTATGAACTGAGTGACACCGTCAGAGAAATTCTGCTGGGTAGCGCGACCAAAGAGCTGGTGATTAACTTTGAGTCCTTTGGATTCAAGCATGGGTTACCTGCCGAGGCCGATTTTGTATTTGACGCGCGCTTCTTACCAAATCCTCACTGGGAACCGCAACTAAGGCCGCTTACCGGGCTAGATGAGCCGGTGCGAGAGTTTCTCAATCGACAGCCTCTAGTCAACAAATTTATCTGGCAAATAGAAAACCTGCTGGATACCTGGCTACCACATCTAGAGCGTAACAATCGCAGTTATCTTACGGTGGCCATTGGCTGTACTGGCGGCCAGCATCGTTCAGTTTATGTGGCGGAACAACTTGCTAAACGCTTCAGTAACAGTAAACATAAAGTTCAAGCACGCCATCGGGAGCTTGAACATGGCAAAAATTGAGCGGGAAATTACCATTCTCAACAAGCTGGGATTACATGCCAGAGCTGCCACCAAACTGGCGGTGCTTGCTAACGCGTTTGATGCCAATATCATCCTGATCCAAGGTCAAAAACAGGCTTCTGCCGCGAGTGTTCTAGGGTTACTGATGTTAGAAACGGGGATGGGCAAAAAATCCGTCTGGTCGCCGATGGCCCAGATGCAGAACCCGCCATGGAAGCCATCTGTAATCTGATCAATGCTCGCTTCGACGAAGCCAGTTAATCCTTCCGTCCCTTAGCAAGTTAGCAAGCTAATCCCTTCGCCGATGCGACAATCGCTAATTGAACCAATCGTTAGCACAAGTCACCTTACAAAACTCGCTCAACAGACCTCAATAACCACTTTATCAAACACTCGGTAGCGCTTACCGATAACAATAGAGCCATGATTATTCATACTGAAGCAACAAAAGTTAACCCTAAAACAGCCTAGTCAGTGAATTGGGGTAAGCATCAGCGTTCGCAATCAATATACTGCACCGTGTAAACAAACCTTTGAGTACTAAAGAAAAGTGGTATGCCCTTATGTCTCACTATTGCTGAGACGCTAAAAAGTCAGCGTCCCAGAACCTGAACGTTACAATGCCAATGGCGCCTCAAAGCCATAAGTAGCCAGAATCGCCTGGGCTTGTGGCGATAAAATAAATAACACTAATTGCCAAGCCTCTACCTGCTGCTTATCCAATACCAACATGCCGTAATTGGCGCCTACCGCCAATTCTGCTGGCAGATTGATAATCTGCAACCTTGGTACCTGCTTTTTAGCCAACACCGCATTGGTACAATAGGTTAAAAAGATATCCGCTTGTTGCTGACTCATCACCCAGGCATAGGGATTTTGTCCTTGCGGTGCCTTAGCACTTTGTGGCCCACCCGTTAACTGTAACGCTTTAGACGATAGCAAAGCCTGACTGCCAGGACGTAGAACCTCTGCACGCTCAAAGACTTTAAAAGCGTAATCACCTGCCGGATCAGCTTTCGGAGTCGAGGTGCCTAGGCGGACGTCCGGCCTTAGCATCATGTCCAACAGGTTGCTGGAGGTTAACTTAACATCAGGCTGAGCCAGCGCACACAACTGATTGCGAGCAAACATTACCACTGGGCCGCCTTTACCTGCCTGAGATAACACTTCTGGATGTTTCATATTGGCCGAAGCAAATACAGCAACCTGCTCACCATTTTCGATACGTTGTCGCAACAACCCAGATGGCGCAAATTGCGCCTGTACCTTTACACCGTTTATCGTTTGATATTGTTCGATAATATCTGTCATTGCCGCTTTCAGGCTCCCCGCCGCCCGAAACTGCACCTCTGCGGCGTGAGACATTAAAGGCAATAACAGCACCGCCATGCAAATCCTCTTTAACATGTTGTTTCTCCGGTTTTCATAGACCGCCGTCACTTCAGCAGAACTCGACGCAACACCGGATAGGACCAAAGTCGTTACGTGGTACTACTCACAGAAGTAAACCAAGAAAGTTATCAATGGTGACATTTTGACCATAAAAAAGGCCGCAAATGCGGCCTGAGCAGAATAACTACTGATTATTGGGCTAATGGGCTTAACACAATTTCCACCCGGCGGTTTTGTGCTCTTCCGGCGGCACTGCTGTTACTGGCGATAGGATTGCTTTCACCCGCACCCTGAGTAACCACGCGCTGACCCGCAACCCCTTTCTGGATCAAATAACTACCGACCGAAGAAGCCCGAACCTGAGACAAACGCAAATTATAAGATTCAGACCCGGTACTGTCGGTATAACCAATAATATTCAGTTGTGTCTTAGGATATTCTTTGGCAACCAGTGCCACACTGTCCAACACCTGCATAGCACCACCGCTCAAGTCTGTTTTATCGACTTGGAAGGTAATCTCATTTGGCATGTTCAGGATAATACTGTCCCCAGAACGGGTCACACTAACGCCTGATGCAGATAACTGCTGACGCAGCTTAGCTTCCTGCACATCCATGTAGTAACCAACTCCGCCGCCAACTGCGGCACCAGACGCTGCACCAATCAACGCGCCTTTGCCTCGGTCATGCTTGCTGGAAGTCGCAACACCAACCAGTGCCCCTGCCGCCGCGCCAATAAGAGCGCCACTCGTAGCCTTAGATGTCTGTTGTTCGTTGGTATAAGGATTAACAGTTGTACAACCAGCCGCCAGAAACATCATCAGTGCAGCAGAAGTGATTGGCATCATAACCTTGTTCATGGTGGGTTCTCCTTTGTCTCACCGTGAAAATAATGACATCAGTATATAACCATATATCGGCAAGACAACGACTCAGAGAATGCTGGACTGTATAATTCACGGCTTATTCAGGCTCGATTCAGTTAGTCATCGCGCATGTTTCTGTCATTTTCAGACCGACCACTGCTGGGATATCACGCACCAAATAGGTGCATCACGCACATTCATGGTACTAGTGCAAATTTTCATTTTTTTGCATAAATTTAATATCTACATGATTTTAAAATAGAAAAAAATTAAAAAAATTGGCACAGTTCTTACATATATAGAAAGTAGTATTCCGACACAGCAGGAGGTAACGATGAAAATCATTTATCACTTTGTCCAAAGCTGTCGGGCACACTGGCAAAGCTATAAACATCTTGGCGTTAGCCAGTGGGATATAGAATAGCGGTTTCAGCAGTATAACGAGGTAATTCTGGAGGTGAAGATGGAAATGACAGATACCATTCGGCATCAGGCAATCATCGAAGTCACCCATCATGGGCGGTTGCTATTTGATGTTGCCCGTCAATATGGACTCCCGACAAAAACCTTGTATATGTGGGTGCGTCAAAGTGAGCAACGGACCCAACCCTCGACCTCATGGATTTATGGTTTATCGTCCATGATGTCGCAGCTGAAAGCCAAATATTTTAACTAACGGTTTCGACAAGTTTGAACTGAACTAGTAACAGTTATCGCCCCCAACGATAGAAAAAGTGTGCTCCCCAAATTTTGCGCTTTTCTAGGTTCATTCTTGTCATTTTTATTCGATACCAGTTACAGGATTTAACTGGTGGCACTGCAAGGACGCAGTCTGCCAAGGTTTCGACCTGAGTGGGCTGAACAAAAAATATTTGTTATCGCCCCCAACGATAGAAATGTGCAAATAACAAAAATAATGCGCGAATTCTAGGTTCACTCTTGTCGTTTTTTATTCACACAGGGTCAACCTGTGTCACTTATCGGGCAACGCCATGATAAGTCAGGTTTAGGCAGAGTTAAGAAGTGAGAGTTACGATATCGCCCCCAACGATGACTAACTCATTAATAAAAATAAGAATTATAGATTTTACCGATTATCTCTGCCGTTTTTATTCAACCCAACTCAACGATGAGCTTGTGGTAAACCGTCATGACAGGAGCGGATCGGAAGTTTTATCCGTATATACCGCACCAAAAACAATAAAATATGCAACCACATTCTGAGGGTTCGCTCCTGTCACCTCCCCCAAATAACTAACAACGCCACGCCCGCGTCATCTCGCGTTTGCCCAGCGCGCCAGGATAAGCTTTTACCGTAAAGCCAACGGCTTTTAGATCGCGCTTAAACTGGCCATTGGCACAGTAGGACACCAGCAATCCTTGAGCTTGTAACAGTTGGTAGCATTTCGCCAAATTCTCCTGACGCCAAACATCCGGCTGTTTATTCGGAGCAAAGGCATCAAAATAGATCAGATTGAATTGCTGGGGAGATAAAGCAATTTGCTCCAACCGCGTGTGACATTTAGTCAGCCAGAATCCAGGCAACAACTCACTGGCCTGTTCCCAAGGCGCAGCATGCAGCATGTCAAACAACGGGGCATAAGATGGTGCAAGCAACTGCTTATAGTTAAGGTGATGGAGCAAGTCCTGCGCTAATGGATAGGGTTCAACACTGACATAACGCACGGTTAACAACGGTTTATTGTCAGCCTGCCGTTGCTGATTAAGTTGCTGAAAATGCCCTAATGTCAGCAAGGCATTTAAACCCGTACCAAAACCTACTTCAAAAATAGACACTTCGCTAAACGTCTCTATTGCCGCATCAAACCCGGCGGCAATAAAGACATAACGAGACTCAGCAATCGCACCTCTGTGTGAATGGTAGGTTTCGTTTAACTCGGAATTAAATAATGTGTGGGAACCATCGTCGGTCACTTGTAAGGATATCTGTGCCATAAAACTACCAGAATGGGCTCATGTTTAATGGGACAAATTATCCGGCCGGGCAGCCGTGTCCTGCAAGCATTCGTATGGATAATCCGGCAGTAACTGGATTTCAAACAACATTGACGCCATGTCTCTTCTCACTTGCCATGCCCGATATTGTGGCGGAAAACTATGTTATGCGTTACATAGTCCGCTGAGCTGCTGACGCCACACTGGTTGCCCTGACCTTCCTCAGGATTTGCGCTCAATAATGATCGGCGCTCGCTTTTTGGGTTTCTTCAATAACACCATCATTAACAGCATCAACACACACAGCAACATCATGATGCGAAAATCTTGCAAGTAGCCAAGCACCGAAGCCTGAAACGTCACATCACTGTTGAGCTTAACCAAACCGCTGGTGGTCGTGATATTGACAGCACCGGCATGCACTGCTTCCTGCAACGCTTTGTTAAATGGCGTAATGTAATCAGCAAAGGCCGCATGATTGATCTGCACCCGTTGTGACAAATAAGTGGTAACCGCTGAAATACCGATGCTGCTGCCAATATTACGTATCAGACTGTATAAGGCTGTTCCTTCGTTACGGTACTGCGGAGCCAGCGTTGAAAAACTGATGGTCGACAAAGGCACAAAGACCAGCCCCATACCAAAACCCTGAATGACGCCAGAGTAAATAATCTCCCAACGGCTCACCTCTACAGAAAAACAGGTCATTTGCCATAGTGACAAGATCATTAACAACAAGCCGACCACAATCAGGTAGCGCAGATCTACTTTATTCGCCAGTTTCCCAACCAACATCATCCCCGCCATGGTGCCAAAACCTCGCGGAGTCAGTAGCAACCCCACATCAATTACCGGGTATCCCATCAGATTTTGTAAATAGGGCGGCAATAATGCCATGGTGGCTAACAAGACTATCCCAATAATAAAGATAAACAGTAACCCGATGACAAAGTTACGATCGCGGAACATCTGCGGTTCGAGAAACGGATGTTTAGCAGTAAACATGTGCACTAAAAACATATACATGGTTAGCGCAGCCAACGCGGCTTCTACCACAATCTCCATGCTGGCAAACCAGTTTTGTGATTCACCGCGATCAAGAAACAGTTGCAGGCTACCAATTGCTACGGCCAATAACGTAAAACCAAACAGGTCAAACTTACGTTTGGGATCTAATGGCGTTTCTTTCACAAAGGCAGCGATGCCTAACCAAGCGAGTACACCAAATGGGATATTGATATAAAACACCCAGCGCCAGTTATAGTATTCCGTGAGCCAGCCACCTAAAGACGGCCCAAGAATCGGCCCCACCATAACGCCCACGCCCCACATTGCCATAGCAGAGCCATGCTGTTCGGTGGGATAGGTATCCAATAAAACCGCTTGTGATAGCGGCACCAGACTGGCACCAAATATTCCCTGTAACAAACGGAAAATCACTATCTGATCTAGCGTTTGTGCCGCACCACATAAAGCTGAAGTGATAGTAAATCCGACCACAGACCACAAAAACAGATTTTTGCGGCCGATGCGGGCAGAGATAAAGCCCGTCATGGGCATGGCGATTGCTGCCGCCACGATATAGGAAGTTAGCACCCAGGAAACCTGATCCTGGGTTGCGCCCATCGCGCCTTGCATATGCGGCAGCGCCACATTGGCGATAGTGGTATCAAGCGCCTGCATAATGGTGGCAAGCATTACGGATAAGGTCACTAGACCGCGATTTACGCCCGGGTTTTCCATCAGTATTGCACCCAATGCTTGGATCAGAAGGCCAAATGGCGCTGATGTTGCGTATCAATAGTAACGACAGCGCTGAGACCGGCTCTTAATTTAGGTGCACCGGGCAGCGGTTCAATATGAATACGGATAGGCAAACGTTGACTAATTTTCACCCAGTTACCGGTAGCATTCTGCGCCGGGATCACTGAAAACTCGGAGCCAGTCGCCGGGCTGAGACTGCTTACAGTGCCATGCCAAGTGTAATCGGGTTGATAGTCCACATTAATTTCAACATTCTGGCCAATGCGAACATAGGTCAGTTCCTTTTCTGTGTAGTTCGCTTCTACCCACAAATTATCATCGGCGACCAGCATCATGGCGCTGCTGCCAGGATTCACATATTCCCCTTTTTCCAATACGTTAGTCACAATACCGCTAGACGGCGCATAAACATCTATGTGTTGTAGATCATTGCGCGCTTTGTCCAAGGACGCTTGCGCTTTCTTATACTTGGCATTCTGCTCTATTGGCGCATTCACATCGCCACCCAGTCCTTCTGCCGCGAGTTTTAACTCCGTATACAGCGATTCAATCTGTAGTTTTTCCTGCTCGGTATCCTGTCTAGCAGCATCATAGTCAGAATCCGAGATGTAATGCTGCTTCAACAAATTCTGTTGGCGTTGCTGCTCTCGCAGCAGGTACTGATATTGGTTTTTGGCTAATGCAATACTTGCCAGTTTGGTTTGCACATTGGCTTTAAGCACTTTCAGTAAATTAACGGTATCACTAAGGTTAGCCTCCGCTTCCGCTAGCGCAATCTGATACGGTTTAGGGTCAAGTTGAAACAGTAACTGACCGGCCTTCACCTGTTGATTGTCGCGTACCAAAACCTTAATCACTTTTCCTGCTATTTCACTGCTTATCAATGTTTTATCCGCTTTTACATAAGCATTATCTGTTTCCACATAACGCCCGCCATGCAAGTACATGGCTAAGGCGCTGATGATTAACAATGCGGGAACCACAAATAGCAATACAATGCGTTTGAGCTTACGACCAGAACGAGGATTTTCTTGGAGAGTAGAGTCTGCCGCGGACATAAATATACCTAATTATTCTTTTGATAAATTATTGTGGACGGATTGCAAAACCAGCATGAAATTGTCTATTTGCGCTTCCGATAAGCCCGTCAGAGCACGCTCCCACACCTCCTGAGAGGCTTGCATTACCTTGTCTTGTACAGGTTTAGCCTCTGGCGTGGTATGGATTAAATGTGCCCGGCGATCGGCAGGATCACGTTGTCGGGTCAAAAAACCTGCGGCAACTAACTGATCGATAACCCTCACCAGTGTCATTGGCTTGATTTCCAAGATCTCAGCCAATTCAACTTGGCGGATCCCCTCATTCATAGAGACACACTTTAGGGCACGTGCCTGCGCTAGAGTCAAACAACTTAACTCTGAACGTTGCTGAAACTCCCGGCGTAGCAAACGCATGATATCTACCATTAGATAGCCAATACTTTGTTGCGGCATGATGCGAGTCCCAGAGATGATTACATTGATAAAACTAGGGATAAGATGATAAGTAATACTTATTATATGTCAAGTTAACTAATGACCATCAGCAACTATTAATAACCACTTACCAATCTGCGCGCTCTAAGGACCCACCTGAAATTGGCCGCCTCGAATTTCAATAACCCCACAAGCAGCGCCTGTAGCGAATAACCAACAGACACCATCTCTGAACGATTTACTCATGCAAACATGAAGATGAATACATCAACTGCATCGGAATGGCCCCCTGATAGACCTGAGGCCAAGATTAAGCTGCTTGATTAGCTATCTGAGTCACTAGAGACAGCACTGAGTGCATATTTGACAGGGGATTCGCCAAGTAGACTAGAAGCGCCCATTTCCACCAAAGAACCAATAGCGCCTAATGTACCGCCATAGATGGTGCTGCCAACGAGCTGAGGCACAAAGCCTATTTCATCACCGGTCAGGTCGCGGTAATAGTAGTTAATGAGCGGAATATGTTGCAGTGGATTCACGACATCTACAATGTCGCTGAAACTGAGCTGCTGACCATCGGCAAATGGCTTTAATACGCCATCATCATTGGTGTCGCTGGTTTTTACGGTGCCGACCGTAACACCTGCGTTTGCGGGAGTCGCTGTAGTGTTTGCCGCAACCGCCTGCTCCGGTGCTGGTGTCAGGCTGTTACTGATTTTTGATTGGTAGAACGATGTCAGTAAACCATCAGCCAGCCCCGCCCCCAGCAAACTCATACTGTCACTGCTAGCGGTTACTGCTGTGGTATTCCCTTCTCCTGAGACTTTTTCCAATGCGTTTTCAATCACCTGGCCGAACATTGAGTCCAGTCCAGAAGACAGATCAACACTGTCAGTCGATACTGTCGTGGTCGCCGCAGATGAAGAAGTACTGTTGAACCAAGAAGGGATAAAACTACTGATATTCATAGTTTTTCAGTTCCAGAAATTATCTAGTTGTACAACATCACGAATTTGGATACCGAATGGCATATCGTTATTGAGCGGCACCAACTGGCTGTGATCGGGATAAACTTTTACCACTTCAAACTCTACCCGTTCATCACTGAAATTAGCGTACTTAACGCCTTGCTCATCAATGTAGTTGTACTGATATTGCAGCTTGAACAGATCCCCTATTTTCACCCCTGGCGGCCGCCCATGGCGACTTCTAATGTGTTGCTGCCGACACGCAAAATCCTGGCCTTAGGATGAGCACATTTGAGTAACTCACTCATGTCTTCAACCGTGGTTTTCAGCAATCGGGTAACTTCTAATCCGTAATCTGACTGCCATAGCTGTTCGCTGGCGGGCAAGACCTTTTGGTGATGGGGAAAGGCCAGTAAGTGCGGGTGTGGTAGTCTTTTTTCATGATGGTCAGCCCAGAAATACCGTCAATCAAATACATGCTGATACCAAATTCGCGCACCAGTTTGTCATGACTGAGTCCCCCCATCTACTTTGCCTACAGCAAGGTCAGTAATCCGCCCCATAACAACATACTGAGCCCGCGATTGCTCAGACAGATACTGCAGTTGTTGCTGATCTTGGGCTGACATGCGATCTGGATTGATAGCTAAGGGGTGTTGTAACAGACTTTTCGCTAGGAAATCGGCTTTGGCTTGATCAAACTCAGCAAACAACCGTTGGGACACTTCCTGCGGCAAGTCACTAAGCCCGCCATACCCGGCATAATTACGATCCGTGAGGATCAGCGGCGCCATAATGATTGACTTGCTGGTGAGATGTTGGTTTTCACATAACGCGTT
Organism: Shewanella dokdonensis; assembly: GCF_018394335.1. Taxonomy (NCBI): domain Bacteria; kingdom Pseudomonadati; phylum Pseudomonadota; class Gammaproteobacteria; order Alteromonadales; family Shewanellaceae; genus Shewanella; species Shewanella dokdonensis. Next base: position 1,298,073 of record NZ_CP074572.1, read on the forward strand.
GTCATTCCAGATATCGGCACGTAAAGTTACCGTAACGCGATCATCCTTGCTGTATTCTTCCAACTTCTGTATCTGGGTAACATGACCATTGGCACGCACTTGAAAGGTATTGCCATTGAGACTGCCTTCATCCACTTCACTGAGCAGAGACACTGAAGCACCAGCCTGCAGAATGGCATCTCTCAGTGCGGCTCGGGCCGCCTGTTCTTTGGCATAATCAGCATTACCATTGATAATCGGCGCAGAACCCTCACCTTTATACCAAGCAGCAGTGACCGGCCAAGGCAACAGCAGTAGCAGGATTAACGTTCTCAGTACCACCATTTGTTTTCCGTCTCTACCGGTTTATTTTCGACTGAACCTAAATCTGCCAGCACCTTGGGATCGAGTGATAACTCTGTAGTGTAAAAAGCCCCTGCACGCTTTGGCTGACAACTTTTGCTCCCCGAACAACCCCTTGGACTTTGGCATCCAATGTTTTGCGATTGGTCGTTTCACCAGTCATGCGGGTATAGGCCCGCAATTGCTGCCCATAGAGTTGCTCGGCTAAGCGCCGATAGGCATCCAAACGCGAGGCTTCCATGGCCTGCATCAATTTTTCTTCGTAGCTCGGGCCAACTTGCGAGGCAATCGGCGCGTAGCCTGTCGCCTGTAATACTTGAGCATTATCGGGGCTACCAGCTCATAACGCACTAATTGCTCATGAGTACATGCCGTCAGCAGCCACAGGATGGTAATTAGCAATAACCAGCGCATCAGAATGGCCACACGGTTGGGTTGTTCAGCTTGTCTGTCAGCCAGCCTAAACGTTGACTGTTAGCCAATTCACCATTGCCAGAATATTCAATCCTAGCATTAGCGATCTTGGTCGAAGATACGGTATTGTCTGGCAGAATATCTTTAGCGCGGATAATGCCCGTTAACCGGATAAACTCTTTACCGTTGTTGATGAGTAGCCATTTATCGCCACGGATCAACAATGTGTTATTTTTCATCACTTTCATCACAGAAACGGTTATTTCCCCTTCAAAATCATTGGACTGACTTGAGTTACCATCACCTTTAAATTTCTGCTGTTGACTGAGATCAAGGTCAACCTCTTTCCCGGCAATTTTCAGATTGCCGCCAGGCACACCAATGGGATCGAGAGTAAAATCGGTACTTTTATTCATTTGCGTGCTACCGCTTTTACTGGCTTTGGTCGATTCAGCGAGCTTTACCGAAATAATGTCACCGACCCGGAAGTGAGCTTGCTCCACATAAATACTTTGCGCTTGCTGGATATTGAAAATAGAGCCGGTAGGAATTGCCGACACCGCTTCATCGCCAGGTTCAATGAAGGCGTAATAAGGATCATCAGGATCTGCATCATCCATCTGTTGTACCGGTTCTCCTGCGGGTGGTAACACTTTAGAACCTGAACCATTCTTCCCGGCAGTGTTCATACTCCCAGAAGCACAAGCCGCCAGGAGCAGAGTCATCAGCAGTATTGTCATAGTCTTGATGAGCATTGCGTTATATCCATACAGGTTTCTGTTAAGACAACTGCAAGCAATCTAGAAATAGACTTTGCAAACAAACGACAAATATTGTGCAAAAAATGTGGAACACTTAAAAAGTGTGATACAGCGCAAAAGCACCTTAGTAACAAATCGACGGGATAACGCAGCAGGGAATTATGGATGGCAACAAAAAGCCCCTAGGACGATGAGTTCTGTGCGACACCATCACCCTAGGGGCTTGCGGATCCATCAGTCTAAACAGACGGCAACACGGGGAGTGAGCTTAGTGACGAGTTCATAGGCGAATGTACCAATCTTTTCCGCAACTTCTTCTACTGGCAGTTGCGGCCCCCACAAAACAGCAGCGTCACCCACTTTATCGGTGGCATTCGGGCCCAAGTCAACGGTCAGCATATCCATGGAAACCCGGCCAACAATCGGGACTCGTCGGCCATTAATCCATACAGGCGTACCTTGTAGTGCATTACGGGGGTAACCATCACCATAGCCAATAGCAACCACGCCTAGGCGTGTGTCGCGGCTAGCCTGCCAGTGACCACCGTAACCCACGGTATCACCAGCTTTATGTTCTCTTACCGCAATTAACTGCGACACCAAGGTCATTGCCGGTATCAACCCATGTTTAGCCCCACGATCACCATCCACCGGAGACACGCCATACAAGGCAATTCCCGGGCGGATCCAGTCAGCCTGGCTCTCTGGCCAAAACAAGGTTCCCGCCGAATTTGCGGTTGTGCGTTCGCCGGGTAAATTTTGTGTCAGCTCATTGAAAATAGCGAGCTGCTTGGCGGTATAGTCCTTTTGTAACTCATCGGCACAGGCAAAATGGGTCATAAAATTAATCGGTTTAGCAACCTGAGGGCAACGCAACAAACGCTGATAAACCTCATGGAATTGTGCAGGAGAAAAACCTAAACGATGCATTCCGGTATCGAGCTTCATCCACACAGTTACCGGTTTATCCAGATGCGCCTGCTCCAGCATCTGCAACTGAGATTCATGATGCACGGCGGTATCAATATTATGCTCAACCAACAGAGGTAAATCTTCGCTTCTGAAAAAACCCTCTAGCAGTAATAGCTTAGCTTTGACGCCACCCTTTCGCATTTCCAATGCCTCTTCCAGTCGCGCCAAGCCAAAGCCATTAGCATCTGGAACACTATTCGCGACATTCAAAAGGCCATGGCCATAGCCATTAGCTTTAACGACGGCAATCACTTTACTGTGAGGAGCGACTTCTCGAAGGCGTTCCAGATTATGTTTGAGCGCCTGACTGCTGATTTCAGCTCTGGGAAAGGGTTTCAATTAATACCTTCATAAACTTATGAGTATGGAGTGACCAAAGTCACTCCGGAATGGCCGGACGGAGGTCTAATCCTCGTCGAATTGCGGTCCAGCATAGTTATCAAAACGGGAAAATTGTCCTTGGAAAGTCAATCTGACCTTACCGATAGGACCGTTACGCTGTTTACCAATAATGATCTCAGCGACACCTTTATCCTGTGAGTCGTCATGATAAACCTCATCACGATAGATGAACATGATAAGGTCGGCATCCTGTTCAATAGAACCAGATTCACGCAAGTCTGAGTTAACCGGGCGCTTATCTGAACGTTGCTCCAATGAACGGTTAAGCTGTGACAACGCAATAACTGGGATCTCCAGCTCTTTTGCCAGCGCCTTCAGAGACCGGGAAATCTCGGCAATTTCCAAGGTGCGGTTATCGGCCAAGGCCGGTACCTGCATCAGTTGCAAGTAGTCCACCATAATCATTGACAGCCCACCGTGTTCACGGGCGACACGACGAGCACGGCTGCGCACTTCCGTTGGCGTCAATCCCGAACTGTCATCAATGAACATTTTACCTTTTTCCAGCATCAGCCCCATGGTGGAAGAAACGCGCGCCCAATCATCGTCATCCAACTTACCGGTACGGATACGGGTTTGATCAACGCGGCCAAGCGAGGCCAGCATACGCATCATGATCTGTTCGGAAGGCATTTCCAGGCTGAAAATCAACACTGGTTTATCTTCATTAAGCGCGGCATATTCGCACAGATTCATCGCAAAAGTGGTTTTTCCCATGGAAGGACGCGCCGCAACAATGATCAGATCACCCGCCTGGAAACCTGCGGTTTTATCATCAAGATCTGCAAAACCGGAAGATACACCCGTCACCCCGTTATGCGGGTTGTTATAAAGCTGCTCAATCTTATCAACGGTTTTTTCAAGAATGCTTTTGATGCCTTCTGGACCTTCATTGCTATTGGCACGCTGCTCAGCAATCTTAAAAACCTTGGTCTCGGCCAAGTCCAACAAGGCGCCAGAATCCCGCCCCTCAGGATTGTAGCCAGCGTCAGCGATTTCATGGGCAACGCGGATCATCTCACGCACCACTGCACGCTCACGCACAATCTCGGCATAAGACAAGATATTGCCAGCACTGGGCGTGTTTTTAGCTATCTCACCCAAATAGGCAAAACCGCCAGCATCTTCCAGTTCATCAGTCAGTTCCAGCTGTTCCGATACCGTGATTAAATCAAGTGGCTGGCCGCCATCCACCAGTTTTTGCATCGCACTGAAAATCAGCTTGTGGGCCCGGGAATAGAAATCCTCTTTAACCAATGCTTCAGCAACTTTATCCCACGCTTCGGCTTCCAACATCAGCCCACCCAGCACCGACTGCTCCGCTTCAATGGAATGGGGTGGCAATTTCAACGCATCAACCTGCGCCTCTTTACGCTTGTCACCTCTGACTTTGAAAGCACTTTGCTGTGGCATAACTCTGGAAATCTCCAATATTGGATTAGAAGATGTAAAAACGTTAGTTCTCATGAATAGCGCCATCTTAAAGAAATGTGATGGACTAAGCACAGATCTTCAGCAAACGAGCGGCTCTGATTTGGTGGCAACCTGCTTATTCGACCGCCCATTGTAACGACTCTCAGCTTACTGCAAAAGTACTGTCTACACAGGGGCAAAGAACAAACCGACATAACAAAAGTCAAAATAAGCAGGTATGAATCTGACCTATAACTTTCATATGAAACAACCGTAAAAATATCTCAATAACACATAAAAAAACACCGCCTGATGGCGGTGTTTTTTCATTAAAGACTCATTATGCTTCGGCGACGATAGTCACTTTAACAACAGCTTTAACTTCAGAATGTAACTGAACTTCAACTTCGAAGTCACCAGTAGAACGCAGAGCGCCCAGTGGCAAACGCACTTCGGATTTAGCCAGTTCCACGCCGGCAGCAGTTACAGCATCTGCGATATCACGAGTACCAACAGAACCGAACAGTTTGCCTTCATCACCGGCTTTAGAAGCGATAACCACAGCTTCCAGCGCTACAATCTTCTCAGCACGAGCATTGGCAGTTGCCAGTTCAGCAGCCACTTTAGCTTCCAGTTCAGCACGACGAGTTTCGAAAACTTTTACGTTTTCATCGTTTGCAACAACTGCTTTACCCTGAGGCAGCAAGTAGTTACGAGCATAACCAGCTTTTACAGAAACCTGATCGCCCAGATTGCCCAAATTGGCAATTTTATCAAGCAGAATAACGTTCATTATCAATTCCTCTCAATTCGATTTGGATCAATGCCAGCTTACTGATGCAGATCAGTGTAAGGCAGCAGAGACAGATAACGAGCGCGCTTGATAGCACGAGCCAACTGGCGCTGGTATTTAGCGCTGGTGCCGGTAATACGGCTGGGAACAATCTTACCGCTTTCGGTGATATAGTTTTTCAGCGTAGCGATATCTTTGTAATCGATCTCCGTAACACCTTCGGCAGTGAAACGGCAGAATTTACGACGACGGAAATAACGTGCCATTTTGACAGTCTCCTAAATTTTCAATTCGACATTTTCGGCGTGCAACACCAGTCGACTTTGGCCATTGCGACTCTGTTGTAGAGTCAGAAAGCCGCTGACCTGGATATCCACACCCGCTTTCAGCTTATCTGTAACGCTATCAAAGCGTTCTCCACTCAATACCACTTGCAACACGCAGTACACGTTCCTTGGCAGTTCAGCTTCAAAACGTTGCGACCTGTGTTCCAACTGAATTACCGTATGTTCAATGCCAGCCGGGCTTTTAAAGCGCCGACAACGCAGGATCTTTCCGGATAATTCCAGGTGGTTGGTGGTCACAGAAAAACTTACTCAGCGCTCTCTTCAGCGTTTTCTTCTTCGATCTCAGCAGAATCTTCGTCAGCAGCTCTATCATCGCTGTTAGACGCGCGACGTGAGTCACGTTCATCTTTTGCTTTGGCCATTGGAGAAACTTCGGTGATGGCAGCTTTAGTGCGCATAACCAAGCTACGCAGAACAGCGTCGTTGAAACGGAAAGCAGTTTCCAGTTCTTCGATAGACTCAGCGGTAGTTTCTACGTTCAACAGAACATAGTGAGCTTTGTGCAAATCTTGAATAGGATATGCCAGTTGGCGACGGCCCCAGTCTTCCAGGCGATGGATCTTGCCGCCTACAGCGGTGATAGCACCAGTGTAGCGTTCGATCATGCCAGGAACCTGTTCACTCTGATCTGGGTGAACTAAAAATACGATTTCGTAATGACGCATTTATTGCTCCTTACGGTTATTTAGCCTTTTTGTGGCTCAGTCAGACCCCTACAAGGCAAGGAACGAGAATAAAGTGACTGATTTAGGCGCGAAATAGTACATAAAGGGGGACACAAACTCAAGCAATAACTTTGCCTGTAGACAGTCAGCAGTTATTATGTGACGCTGATTTGCAGCAGTAACAGCACTAAGACTCAAATACAATGACAAGATTATTTTTACTGGCGCTTTTAAGCTTATTGTCATCGCCGACTTGGGCACTCGTCCCTCCAGATTATCGTGAGCCCCCAATAACTTTACCGCTGAAATTGAAGCTGGTTTTCAACTCAATACAGGCAATACCGACTCCACCAGTTTCAACGGTCGCACCAAAATGGTGTATGACACCAGTAAGGCCACACAAGAAGGGACGTTTAAGGCGTATTATGCCGCTGACTCCGAAAATACCACGGCCGAAAAGTATGACCTGCAATTACAGTCAAACTACAAGCTGAGAAAAGGCTATGTTTTTGGCCGTGGGGAATTTGTCTGGGATAAATTCGGCAGTTACACCGACATTTATACCATTTCCAGTGGTTACGGTTTTGATGCGGTCAGCACAGGCAGAACCAAATTGAGTTTAGAAGTTGGCCCCGGCTATCGTTATAACTTACCTATAGCAACGGATGATGAACCAGACCCATCATCCGAAACCGATGTCATTTTACGTACCGCCGCCAGATTTGAGCAAAAAATTCACGAATATACGACGTTCAATGCCGATCTGACCGCCGAAATTGGCGAGAACAACAACACAGTGACACTGGATATGGGCTATAAGAACACGCTCTTTCAGGACTGGGCGTTTAAAATCGGTTTCTACGTTAAATATACTGAAATCGTGCCAGAAGGTAGCCAGCAGACAGACACCATTACCACCTTTAACCTGCTTTACACCTTTCAATAACGCCAAAGGGATGGTTTTCACCATCCCTTATTATTCTCACAAAGCATTGTCTCAGGCTTGCCGTTGGCGTACAGCCTCAAACAAACAGATGCCCGTTGCCACTGAGACATTAAGACTGGAAACCGTGCCTGCCATGGGAATGGAAATCAGGGTGTCGCAGCTCTCGCGACTTAAACGACGTAACCCTTTGCCCTCTGCCCCCATCGCAATCGCCAGGGGGCCACTGAGATTAGCCTGATACAAAGTGCTATCCGCTTCGCCAGCAGTACCGGCAATCCAAACGCCCCGTTCCTGCAACTGCTTCATGGTGCGAGCAAGGTTGGTTACTTGAAATAAGGGGACAGTTTCTGCGGCACCACAGGCAACTTTACTCACAGTCGCCGTGAGTCCAGCAGAATTATCTTTCGGCACAATCACACCATGTACTCCGGCGGCATCGGCATTACGCAAACAGGCGCCCAAATTGTGCGGATCTGTTACGCCATCCAGAATGAGCAGAAATGGCGTGTTGGTCTTATCCAGTAACGCTTCTAGATCGTTCTCGGTCAGTATTTTAGCCGGACGAACGCGTACCACTATGCCCTGGTGTTGGCTGCTTTCTGCTTTCTCGTCCAGTGTTTTACGGGCAGCAATCTGCGGTTTAATGCCGATAGTATCCGCTAATGCCAACAATGGCCGAATACGTTCATCCTGACGGCCATTGAGCAGCCACATTTCCAGCACCCGTTCAGGGGAATGTTCAAATAAAGAGGTTACGGCATGGATGCCAAACACCAGTTCCGGTTTTTTCATGCTTTATTTCTTTCTCTTGGGCCGTTTCACAGCCTTACTCTTTTCAGACTTACTTTTTCAGGATTAGCGGGCTTGTTAGCGGCCACCTTATCGATATTTTTACTGCGTTTATCTTTACCCGTACGACCTTTGTTAGCCGCAAGTTTGGCGCCTTCACGGTTGACACGTTCGCGCGCGGTCAATGGCCGACTAGCACTGCGGCTTCGGCCCCGATTGCGCTGCCCCATATCATCCACCATCAACAGTTCAATCTGGCGATCGTCAAGATTCACCGCAGCCACTTTGACCGTTACAGGATCGCCAATCTGGTAGACTTTGCCGGTATGCTCACCGATAAGGCGCTGCCGCAACGGATCATATTGATAGTAATCGCTCCCTAGCGTTGAGATATGCACCAGCCCATCAATGAACAGATCTTTCAGACGCACAAACAAGCCAAAGCTTGTGACCGAAGCCACCACGGCTTCAAATACGTCGCCAACATGATCCTGCATAAACTCGCATTTGAGCCAATCGGCAACATCGCGGGTCGCTTCGTCCGCGCGGCGCTCGGTATTGGAGCACTCTTCCCCGAGGAGATCCAGTTCTTCCAACTGATAATTGTAACCGCCATCTGGCGTCCACTTATCCTGCACCTCCGCATCGGCTTTCGCTAACAGATAACGGATCACGCGATGCAACACCAAGTCAGGATAGCGGCGGATAGGTGATGTAAAATGCGCGTATTCTTCCAGCGCTAAACCAAAGTGACCTTCATTATCTGGGGTATAAATAGCTTGGCGCATTGAGCGCAGCAACATCACTTGGATAAGCTGTGCATCGGGACGCTCATGTACCTGCTCCATCAAGGCTTGATAATCTGCGGGTTGGGGTTCCAATCCACCATTGAGTTTCAAACCGCGTTCAGCCAGAAACTCCTTAAACTGCGTCAGCTTCTGCTCCGATGGTGCTTCATGTACCCGGTAAAGCGTATGACCTTTGTATTTTTTGACAAATTTAGCCGCCGCCACATTGGCCATGATCATGCACTCTTCAATGATCTTATGCGCCTCATTGCGCACCCGTGGCACAATCCGGTCTATCTTGCGCTGCTCATTGAAGATGAATTGGGTTTCTTCGGTCTCAAAGCCAATGGCACCACGCGCTTGCCGTTGCTGCTCCAGTGTTTGATAAAGTTGCTGTAACACCTGCAAATGCGGATACAACTCGCGGTACTGTTCGGGAACGTTACCAGTCTCCAGCATGTCGGCGACCAAGGTGTAAGTGAAGCGGGCATGCGAGTGCATCACTGCCGGATAAAATTTATAGCCAGACAATTTACCGCTGGCAGCAATCGTCATCTCGGCAACCATACACAGGCGATCAACCCCAGGATTGAGTGAACATAAGCCGTTAGATAGCTTCTCTGGCAACATGGGGATCACTTGTGACGGGAAGTAAACCGAGTTACCACGAGCGCGCGCCTCAGTGTCCAACGCCGATTCGGTGCGTACATAGTAGCTCACGTCAGCAATCGCAACCCACAGCCGCCAACCGCCACCGCGTTTACGTTCAGCATATACGGCGTCATCAAAGTCACGGGCATCTTCACCGTCGATAGTGACCAGCGGCAACTGGCGCAAATCAACACGTCCGGTTTTATCGCTATCCAAGACTTCATCCGGGATTTTACGCAGCCGTTTTTCGATGGCTGCCGACCAAGTGTGGGGCAAATCGTAATTGCGTAAAGCAATTTCGATTTCCATGCCTGGCGCCATATCCTTACCCAATACTTCGGTAATTTTACCGGCCGCTTTCACATAACGGCCTGGGCGGCGGGTTAGCTCAACCACCACCACATCGTTTTCTCTGGCACCATTGCGGTCAGCATTATCAATCAAGATTTCTTGGGTAATGCGTTTGTCATCAGCAATAACAAACCCCATACCGCAATCCAGATGAAACCGCCCAACCAAAGGCGCAGTGCGTTCTTCTAACAGGCGGACAATCCGCGCTTCAGTACGACCACGTCCGCCAGCTTTTTGTGCTAATACCCGGTCACCGTGAAAATATTTGAGCATATCCCCATGATGAATATAGAGATCTTCTCCGGCTTCATCTGGGTGGAAAAAACCATAGCCGTCTTTGTGACCTATGATAGTCCCGGCAATTAAATCCATCCGTTCAGGCAGCCCATAACATTGACCACGAGTAAACACTATCTGCCCATCACGCTCCATGGCCCGCAGACGACGACGCAAGGCTTCTTGCTGTTCTTCATCATGAATATCCAGTGCTGCGGCGATGTGTTCGCGGTTCAGGGGGAAGGCTGACTTTTCAGGTAATCCAGAATAAATTCCCGACTGGGAATGGGGTTGTCGTATTTCTGTTGTTCTCTCTCAAAATGAGGATCTTTAATCATTCAAATTCCATCAGTTAGTTAACCACCAGTCATCATCTGTGTACCGTGGCTTTTTTCGCTTGTTCTAATTGACTGGCGGGTAGCTTGCCCGCTAGTTTTGCCAGTAAAACACTGGCCTGTTCTTGGGTTTTGGCATCATTAAATGTCTGATTATATAGCCAATGATAAGCCATCATATAATCGCGAGGGCTGCCATACCCTTCACCAAATAGTTTTACCAGCATCATTTGTGCGGGCAGATCACCATTAGCAGCAGCGGGATAGACGTACTGCACTGCCCGCTGTTTATCTTTCATCAAAAACTTGCCTTGCGCATAATATTCAGCAAGTCGAACCATCGCCTCGGCACTGCCCTGTTCTGCGGCTGCCCGCAGTTGCTGTATACCACTGGCGGGATCGGCCTTGACGCAAACACCGTAATTAAGCATTTCGCCCCACAGATACTGGTACAGTGGTTCTTTCAATACATCCGCATGAGCTTCAATATCCTGCACAATCTGACAGTTATCAGATTTAATCTGTTGCAGATAAGTATGACTGCGGATCATCTTCAGCAATTGTGCCTGTGAGTAGATATCTACCGCTTTTTGCTCTGCCATCAAAGGCGCCGCCATCAGCAGGGATAACATCAATATCAGTCGCAACATAAAGCTTTTCCGAGACAATGAAAGACATAAGGATCATCGGCAGTATAACGCAATTCTGAAGGGGTGCTGCAAGTCCATACATTGTAAAAAAGGCCGCTTATGCGGCCTTTTGGGTAACTACTCTTTGAACGGACTCACCAGAATCATAGTTTCGTTACGGTCTGGCCCAGTCGAGATAATATCTATCGGCGTTTCCAGTAAAGCTTCTATCCGCTTGATATAGTTGATAGCCGCCGGTGGCAACTGCTCCAACGAGGTTGCCCCAAATGTGCTTTCACTCCAGCCGGGTAAAGTCTCGTACACAGGCGTTACCAGCTCATAACCTTCGGCTGCCAAAGGGGTTACCTTACTGACAGTACCATCTGGGAGTTGATAACCCACACAGATTTTGACTTCTTTCAGCCCATCCAGCACATCCAGTTTAGTCAGGCATAGGCCACTTAAACTGTTGATTTGGATAGCACGGCGCATAGCTACCACATCTAACCAACCTGGGCGACGTCTACGTCCGGTAGTAGCACCAAATTCATGCCCTTTAATTGACAGATGCTCACCGATATCACAGGTCAGTTCTGTCGGGAATGGGCCGCCACCTACGCGAGTAGAATAAGCTTTGATAATCCCCAAGACATAATCAATGTAACGCGGTCCCAAACCACTGCCAGTAGCAACGCCACCAGCAGTAGTGTTAGAGGAGGTCACAAATGGATAAGTCCCATGGTCAATATCCAGCATGGTGCCCTGAGCACCTTCAAACAGGATGGAATCGCCATTTTTACGCGCATTGTCGAGTAACTCGGCGACATCAACACACATGCTCTTGAGATAATCCGCCAGCGCCAGAGAGTCTTCTAGAGTTTTCTCATAATCCACCGGCTCACATTTATAGTATTCAGTGAGAGTGAAGTTATGGTACTCCATGACTTCTTTCAGCTTTTCAGCAAACTGCTTAGGATTGAACAAATCGCCCAACCGCAGTCCACGACGAGAAATTTTGTCTTCATACGCAGGACCGATACCACGGCCAGTGGTACCAATGGCTTTATTGCCGCGCGCTTTTTCACGGGCAACGTCTAGTGCACAGTGAAATGGCAGGATCAGCGGACATGCTTCAGACAACAACAGACGTTCTTCAACAGGAACGCCTTTATCCTTCAGCATTTTAATTTCTGTCATCAGCGCTTCTGGTGATAACACCACACCATTAGCGATGACGCACTTGACGTTACCGCGGAGAATACCAGATGGGATCAGATGAAGAACGGTTTTTTCACCATCGATAACCAGTGTATGACCAGCGTTATGGCCACCCTGATACCGAACCACGTATTTTGCCTGTTCTGTCAGAAGGTCGACAATCTTACCTTTTCCCTCGTCACCCCATTGAGTGCCGAGAACAACTACGTTTTTGCCCATTGTTTGCTGCAAGGTTGCGGTTAAAACAGGATTCTAACAGATTTTGACCGGTGAAGGGCAAGAGTTTACGAAAAAATAATCAGTATTGCCGCGCCAGTTAACACTAATCCTGCCCCCAGACGTTGCATGCTGCTTGCTGGCATTGCAGCTATCTGTTGCAGATATTGGCGCCAACGATTAGGGAATAAAAGAGGGCCTAAGCCTTCAAACAACAACACTATGCCCAATGCCGTTAACCAAAGATGCCATCCCATTGTTTATGCCCTGAGTTGTTGAGCCATCGGTTTTATTCTGCCATAAAAAAACCCGGCTGATGCCGGGTTTTTGCAAACACATAAAGCGATATTAACGCTTAGAGAACTGTGGTTTACGACGTGCTTTACGCAGACCCACTTTCTTACGTTCAACCTGACGAGCATCGCGGGTAACGAAACCAGCGGCACGCAGAGTAGGACGCAGAGTTTCGTCCAGTTCCATCAGCGCACGGGTAATACCGTGACGGATAGCGCCAGCTTGACCAGTAATGCCACCGCCTTTAACGGTTACATACAGGTCCAGTTTATCGATCATTTCAACCAGTTCGAGTGGTTGACGAACTACCATGCGGGCAGTTTCACGACCGAAATAAACATCCAGAGGACGCTTGTTAACAACGATATTACCACTGCCTGCTTTGGCAAATACGCGGGCAGTTGAAGTTTTGCGACGGCCAGTGCCGTAGTACTGAGTTGCAGCCATTTGCTTAATCCCGTTTAGATATCAAGAACTTGAGGTTGTTGTGCAGCGTGGTTGTGCTCTGCGCCCGCGTAAACTTTCAGTTTACGGAACATGGCACGGCCCAATGGGCCTTTTGGCAGCATACCTTTAACCGCTTTCTCGATGATCATTTCTGGCTTATGAGCTTGCAGCTTCTCAAAGCTGATCTGCTTGATGCCACCTGGGAAGCCGGAATGGGAGTAGTATGTCTTACCCAAAGCTTTGTTACCGGTAACGGTAACTTTCTCAGCGTTGATCACGATGATGTAATCACCAGTATCTACGTGAGGAGTAAATTCAGGCTTGTGTTTACCACGGAGACGCAAAGCGATTTCAGTGGCGATACGGCCCAAAGTCTTACCTTCGGCATCAACAACATACCAGTCGCGAGCTACAGTTTCTGGCTTGGCAGTAAAAGTCTTCATTATTACAAAAACCCAAAGTTAAATTCTGTCACATGTTGCCGCGGATGCAGACAACACTATATACCGTTCCATACCCCTTCGAGCATGTAGTTGGCTTTAACCGCCCAACAAAGGACGGAGTAACGTGGGCAGGCGCAGGATTATAGACAAAGCTGAACTAAAAATCATCTGCTTTTTGCCGCCAACGTAATATTTTTCCAAAAAATTATGGCAGATGCTCCAGTGCCAAATATTCTTTTGATTGCATTTCTATCAACCGGGAACGACAACGCCGAAATTCAAAGCTCAATTGTCCTTCAGTATAGATTTGCGACAGCGGTACTGCTGCCGAAATAATCAATTTTACCCGCCGTTCATAAAACTCATCCACCAGTGCCAGAAAACGCCGGGGAATATCGTCGCCGGTCTGCTGCAACCCCATCTGTTCAACGCCACGCAGCAGTACTGTATGAAACTGATGTGCCACTGTCATATAGTCCCGCTGGCTGCGGGGGCCATCACACAGCGCGCGAAAATCCGCTAACAATACGCCTTTGCTACGTTGCTGAATCTGGATATGACGACCACTGATCTCTAATGGCTCAGTGTTAATTTCCGCTCCCTCGGTTAATTGGCGGAAGTAACTTTGTAGATTGGTTTCAGCTTTTTGATCCAGCGGAAAGTGATAAATTTCAGCTTGCTCCAAAGTACGCAGACGATAGTCGATACCGGAATCCACATTCAGCACCTGACAATGCTGGTTAATCTGGGCAATCGCCGGTAAAAAACGTGCCCGCTGCAACCCATTCTTATAGAGGTCATCGGGAATGATGTTGGAAGTCGCCACCAACAGCACCCCTTTTTCAAAGAGCGCGGTAAACAAAGTGCCAAGCAGCATGGCATCGGTAATATCAGACACAAAAAACTCATCAAAGCAGATGACCCGGTATTGCTTTGCCATCCGCTCGGCTATCACCAGTAACGGATCGCGAGTCCCTTTCAGCTCATTCAATTCCTGATGAATACGTGCCATAAAATGATGAAAATGGGCACGTAATTTGTGGCTATCCGGTAGTGATTCGAAAAAGATATCCATCAGATAGGTCTTTCCACGACCGACGCCGCCCCACAGATACAACCCTTGAACCGGTTGTGGCTTACCGCGGCCTATCCAACGCCGCCATCCACCCTTGGCAGGTTTTTGCAATACATCGTAAACCCGTTGTAAAGCTCTTACGGCGCGTTCCTGAGCAGCATCATAACTAAAATCGGTTCGTTCCAGATCCTGCTGATAATGTTCCCATGGCGTGATTTGTGACACTTGAAATCTTCTCGTTATGCCTTATGTGAAATATACGGCCTTTCAAAAGAAGCCAAATGTTAACATGCGAGGCCAAAGTTGGTACAGACGTACCAGAACCAGTAAAAATTAACGCAATGTTTTTAATAGGTTTTACTATTCTATTAACGACAATACAGTGAGCGCAGATAATTAATCTTTGTTAATGACTCGAACTTTTCAAAAGCCTGTTCAGTCGGATTAAGTACCGATAGCTCACAGAGCATTTAACGAATTCGCCGCCACCTGGCAGAGCAGAACATCTGAATGATTCCGGATGAGGAGCAATACATAGATGAAGACCAAGTTATCACTGATTTCCGCGGCCCTGTTGGGGGCAAGCCTGATGTTAAACCCTGTGGTGTCACAGGCATCCATTCCACAAGCCGTTGATGGGCAGAATATTCCTAGTCTCGCCCCGATGCTGGAAAAAGTAACCCCGCGGTAGTCTCTGTTGCCGTATCTGGAACCCATGTGTCACGGCAACGCGTCCCAGATATTTTCCGCTACTTTTTGGCCCCAATGCGCCACAAGAGCAAGTACAGGAACAACCCTTCCGCGGCCTGGGTTCTGGGGTCATTATTGATGCGGACAAAGGTTACATTGTCACCAACAACCATGTGGTTGATGGTGCCGACGAAATTAAAGTAGGTCTGCATGATGGCCGTGAAGTAACCGCTAAATTGCTGGGCACAGACAAAGAATCTGATGTGGCATTGTTGCAGATCAAGGCTGACAATTTGACAGCCATTAAACCTGCCGACTCTGATTCCTTGCGTGTTGGTGACTTTGCCGTGGCGATTGGTAACCCGTTTGGTCTTGGGCAAACCGTGACTTCAGGTATTGTCAGCGCACTGGGCCGGAGCGGCCTAGGCATAGAAATGCTGGAAAACTTCATTCAAACTGATGCCGCCATTAATAGTGGTAACTCCGGTGGTGCATTGGTGAACCTCAAAGGTGAACTGATCGGCATCAACACCGCCATTGTTGGTCCAAACGGTGGCAATGTGGGTATTGGCTTTGCGATCCCAGCCAACATGGTACACAACCTGGTGAATCAGATTATTGAACATGGCGAAGTGCGCCGTGGGGTACTCGGGGTCATGGGCCGCGATTTGGACAGTAAACTGGCAGAAGGTTTTGGTCTGAAATCGCAGCATGGTGGGTTCGTCAATGAGGTTGTTGCCGATAGCCCAGCCGCAAAAGCCGGGATCAAAGCCGGTGACGTTATCGTTAGTTTAAATGACCGTCCAGTGAAAACCTTCCAAGAGTTGCGGGCAAAAATTGGCACTATGGGTGCTGGCACCGAAGTTAAACTGGGGATCATCCGCGACGGTGACCAGAAAGACGTTAAAGTCACCCTAGGTAATGCGAGTGAAATGAAAGAAGCCTCCGCTGGCGATGTACATCCAATGCTGGCCGGAGCAACCCTCGAAAATACCGATAAAGGGGTGGCCATCACCGCAATTGCCCAAGGTTCTCCAGCGGCCATGAGCGGCCTGCAAAAAGATGACCTGATTGTTGGGGTTAACCGCTCTCGTATCGACAACCTGAAACAGTTGAAAGCAGCCCTCAAGGATCAAGATGGTGGTGTAGCCTTGAAGATCCGTCGTGGTAACAGCTTGCTGTATCTAGTGTTACGCGGATAAATTCACCATAATGGCAATGGAGTCGCGGTTGCGGCTCCATTTTTTAACCGCCAAAGACGCTACTACATCGGACACTAATCAACGAGCGATGCCGTATAAAACATGCTAGTCTAGCTCGACTTTTTCCTTTTTACTCAATCACGGACCGCCACTAACAATGCTCAGATCCTCGCTGATCTATATCGCTAAAGCCGTTACCTTCGGCCTGGTAATGGCTGCCGTGTTTATCGTGTTCACCCGCTTTATTGCAGATCCCAATGGTAATCTGCTGCAATTTAACAGCGGCAGTGAGTTGTCATTTTCGTCAGCGGTACGCAAAGCCGCACCAGCCGTCGTCAATATCTACAGTCTCAGCATCAATCAGGAACAACCGCTTAATTCCAGCAAGCTGCAGGGACTGGGTTCTGGGGTGATAATGAGTAAACAGGGCTACATTATCACTAACTACCATGTGATTAATAAGGCCGATGAAATTGTGGTGGCACTGCAAGATGGCCGAAAATTCAGTGCCGATGTGGTGGGGCTAGATCCAGAAACCGACCTTGCGGCACTTAAAATTGAGGGTGATAACCTGCCAGTAGTGCCGGTGAATCTCAAGCATGCGCCACGGGTTGGTGATGTAGTGCTCGCCATTGGCAATCCCTACAACTTGGGCCAAACCATCACGCAGGGCATTATCAGTGCTACCGGTCGCAGCGGTTTGAGTAGCCGCTATCTGGATTTTTTGCAAACAGATGCCGCCATTAACGCCGGTAACTCAGGTGGCGCGCTGATCGATACCACGGGAAGTCTTATCGGTATTAACACTGCGGCTTATCAGTTGACCAATGATGATAAAGCCGGGCACGGTATCAACTTTGCCATTCCGATTGAATTGGCATACAAGGTGATGGGCAAACTGATCAAAGATGGTCGGGTGATCCGTGGTGCACTAGGGATCTCTGGCGAACCAGTAAATCAAGTGATCGCACAGATCCTTAATCTGCCGGATTTGAAAGGCATCTTCATTACCAGCCTGGACTCAGGTGGCCCGGCATTTCATGCAGGACTGCGCCCACGTGATGTTATCATCAAATATCAGCATGAAGAGGTGACTGGGGTCGACATGCTGATGGATCGTATTGCCGAAACCAAACCAGGGACCAAAGTCGACGTACAGATTATCCGTGATGGTAAAACACTGGATATTCCGGTCGTGATGGGTGAAAAACCGGTACGCTACAACTGAGACGTTACCGCTAGCCCATAACAAAACACCGGGATGAGCCCGGTGTTTTTACATCTGTTTAGCAAGACTTAATGACGCCAGCTAGACTCTTCTTCATCATCAAGATCTTCATCTTCTTCTATATCTTCGTCATCACCCATGAAGTAGGTGCCCCAGCCATCATAGTCAACCTTATGTTTGCTGGCTAACTGTAATAGTTGCTCGCAGGCTTTATCCAGCAAAGCCACATCCAGTGAGTGATAAGCGATGGCATCGAAACAGAACAGTACACTACCGTCATCGAGTTCCACTTCTTCAGCATCATTCACTTCAAAGCCCAATTTGAACGCATCCACAGCGGCTTTTTCCAAGCGATCAAAATCACTGGACGAAAAATGATGCTCAATGGTGTATTCAGCATCGGCATCAGAACCGTCACTCAGCAGTGACTCCACAATATCGCGATTTTCCTGCTGCTGAGCCTGCAGTTGTTGTTGAACACTCATTTATTGATCTCCAGTTGGGGCATTGGCGCTGATTATACTTCAGGATGATGTGATGGTGCAGCCATCAGTTGCGCCGCTTCAAGGTTTAGCTGTTCCAGTTTAGCCGCCATCTTTTGGTGAATGTCAGCGGCAAAGTCACGGAGCTGGTTCGGCGCGACATTGTCAGTGGCGACAGGTTCAAGCAATTCAATGATCACAACACCATTGTTACGGCGATTAAGGCGAATATGGCTCTGACATGAGGCGATAATGGGCACCACCGGCACCCCAGTGGCTATTGCGGTATGGAATGCGCCCATTTTAAATGGCAATAACCCGCGACCGCGGCTACGAGTACCTTCCGGAAACACCCACAGTGATAGTCTATTCTGCTTAATTTTGCGGGCGACCTTGTTCAAGGTTGAAACCGCCCGAGTGCGATTCTTACGATCAATCAGAATATTGCCTGACAACCAGTAAATAATACCGAACAAGGGGATCCACAACAGGCTCTTTTTGCCAAGAGACACTGTGCCCTTAGGTACCACCTTTGATAAGGTAAACAGATCAAAATTATTTTGATGGTTAGCGAGAAAAACACAGGGCTGGCACTGGCTACGTTCGCTATGACGGATGATCACCCGCAATCCCAGCAATGGAGTCACGGCAGCAAAACAACGCGCCAATACATAAACATTATCTTTATGCATGGGCCGCAACAGGCACAATACAATACTAAAACAGAACAGCAATACCAGCAGCAACGCCAGTACTAAGCTTCTGAACACTAACAGCACGCTTTTGCTCCTCACAGGAAGGTGCGCCAGTATACCACCCTAATGACAACTCACAACGCAAGCAGTAAGGAATGTATGGTGTTAGTTATTCAGTGCTCTCTAAAATTAATGATTGCAGGCCTTCGTTATAACAGCGTATGGTAACCAACGGAAATCAGAGGAATTGTGCCGCGCCCCGAGCTGCATTAAACAGCGATTATCAGGATTAAGCCGTAGTTAAGTTGACCTTAAGCCGTTAGCAATAGACTCGGGAGCAAATCAGTATACAGAGGAATGGATCATGCTGGCTTTTATCCGTAATAACATAGGGATCATTCTATTCGCCATCCTGTTTTTAGGCGTAGTGTTCGGTGGCATCTATTACGTAGAACACTCTCTGGAAGCCCAAGAACGGGTAGTTAACTGATCAGCGATATTTGCGGCGTTGCTCGCTGTCGTCCACCTTGGAAGGTCGCTCGGTGACCTTCAACTGATCCATCAAATGCGACATCAACAGGGTAATCAATACCAAAATGACCACAGGTATCCCCAGATGGCGCGTGTTCGGCCATAACCATACTGTGATACCTGACAGTAGCAGCAGATAAAAACTCACCATTTTGACCTTTAACAGCCAAGGTGTACGGCCTAGCCAAACCAGGCAATGCGGACACTGGATCTGTGCCGAAAAACCACGACCCCGTTGTTGGGTAATTGCCTCAACTTTTATGGCCTTGCCACAATTTGGACAGATCATCTGTTACTCTAAAACCAATAAAAAACAGCGCATTCTAACAGAAATACGCCGCAGTTGGTTAGCATCAGCTTGCTATATCAGTCGTCATGTACGGGTCTACGGGCAGGAAACAGTTTACGTACCAACACGAAGAACAGCGGTACTAAGAATATTGCCAGCACAGTTGCTGTTAGCGTGCCGCCAACGATCCCGGTACCGATTGACATACGACTGGCCGCCCCCGCTCCGGTTGACACGGCCAGCGGTAATGTCCCAAAAATAAATGCCATAGAGGTCATCAATATCGGTCTTAGCCGGAGTTTTGCGCCTTCCATCGCCGCATCTAGCGCTGTCATCCCGCGCTCGTAAGCCACCTCAGCGAACTCGACGATCAAAATGGCGTTTTTC
Organism: Shewanella dokdonensis; assembly: GCF_018394335.1. Classification (NCBI taxonomy): domain Bacteria; kingdom Pseudomonadati; phylum Pseudomonadota; class Gammaproteobacteria; order Alteromonadales; family Shewanellaceae; genus Shewanella; species Shewanella dokdonensis. The sequence continues at coordinate 1,318,144 of NZ_CP074572.1, forward strand.
GATGACAAACCAATGGTCGTCAGCAGTGCCACCTGAAAGTAGATATCATTTTCCAAGCCGCGCAGCATTGCCGCCAGCGCCGCCCCAATGACCCCAAGCGGGATCACCATGATGACAGAGAGCGGCACAGTCCAACTCTCATATAACGCCGCCAAACAGAGAAATACCACCAGAATAGAGATGCTGTACAACAGCGTTGACTGCCCGCCAGATAACTGTTCCTGATATGACAAGCCACTCCAGGCATAAGTGGTGGCGCCACTTGGCAGAGCGTCTGCTAGGCGCACAATCTCATTCATCGCCTCACCGGAACTGATGCCATTAGCCGCCCCTTGGATCTCGTATGAGGCATAACCGTTAAAGCGGTTGAGACTTTGTGGCCCTGCGCCCCAGGTAACATCACTGAAAGCTGAAAACGGTGTCATCGCCACACGGCCTTGGCTGTCAGTGCCACGGACATACCAGTAACGCAAATCATCCGGTTGTGAACGATATGGCGCATCGCCCTGAACATATACTTTTTTCACCCGGCTTTTATCAATAAAATCATTAACGTAACTACCAGCCCAAGCGGTACTGAGGGTGTTATTAACATCCGACAGACTCAACCCCAACGCGGAGGCCTTGGCTGAATCAATGTGTACTTTCAGTTCCGGCGTATCACTGAGACTGCCTTCGCGAATAGAGGTCAGTAATGGATCCTGTCTTGCGGCGTTGAGCAATACATCGCGGTATTGCGACAGTTGTGCGCGATCGGTGCCAACAGTTGCCAGCAGTTGATAGGAGAAACCACTGCTACGCCCAAGACCACGCACCGGAGGCGGCGACATAGCAAAAACTCTGGCATCACGAATAGAGGCAAAATAATGACTGGCCCGCTCAGCAATCGCCTGGGCACTGTTGCGTGCGCCGGGGCGTTGATCCCAGTTTTTCAAGGCAATGAATGCCATCCCCGCATTCTGCCCACTACCACCAAAACTAAAACCTGAGATGGTAAAAATCGTCTTAAGGTTGTCTTTTTCCTCAGTCATAAAATAATGCTGGATCTGCTTGGCAACGGCGCGAGTGCGCTTCACCGATGCCCCGGTTGGCAAGTTGTACTGCACCATCAAAATGCCCTGATCCTCGTTTGGTAAGAATCCACCGGGCAGATGTGACATAGCCCCAGCTAAGGCCGCGATGATCAGCCCATAAACCAGCATCCATCTCAGTGGCCGCTGTAGCACCCGCGCGACACCACGGCCATAGCTGGCACTAAAACGATCGAAATTGCGATTGAACCAGATGAACAATCCTTTGGCTTCATGCTCGTGCGCCGAGGGTTTTAACAAGCTGGCACATAGCGTGGGACTCAGCGTTAAGGCGACCAGCACTGACAGGATCATTGATGACACAATAGTGATGGAAAATTGCCGGTAAATAACGCCGGTGGAACCGCCAAAAATGCCATTGGTAGAAATACTGCCGACAAAACCACGGCGATCCCTATCAATGCCGAACTGATCTCATGCATGGATTTGATGGTGGCGGCACGTGGCGAGAGTTTCTCTTCTCGCATCAGACGCTCAACGTTTTCGACCACCACAATGGCATCATCCACCAGCAAGCCAATCGACAACACCATCCCAAACATTGTCAGCGTATTGATGGAATAACCAAAGGCTTGCAATACCCCGAATGTCCCCAGTAACACTACAGGAACGGCAATGGCTGGGATCAAGGTGGCGCGCCAGTTCTGTAGAAAAATCCACATCACCAGCACCACCAGCAACACGGCTTCGAGTAATGTTTTCACCACTTCTTCAATAGACACCCGGATAAAATCCGTGCTGTCACGCGGATAGGCTACTTGATAGCCATCCGGGAAGGTACTGGCCATCCGCGCCACGGTGTCTTTGACCAGCGTGGCCGTGGTCAGGGCATTGGCCCCTGGTGCCAGATTGATGGCCATCCCGGATGCCGGATGACCATTCAGCCGCGGCTGAAAACTGTAGCTTTCACTACCAAGTTCGACCCTAGCAACATCCTTCAGCTTTACATCCGCGCCATTGTAGTTGTGTTTAACAATGATCTCGCGGAACTGCTCAGGCGTCTGCAACATTGATTGCGCCGTGACCGTAGCATTCAGTTCCTGCCCATCCACAGTCGGCAATTCGCCAATACTCCCGGCCGCCACTTGGGCATTCTGCACCCTGAGCGCACTGGTAATATCGGCAGGGATTAACTCATAAGCCGCTAATTTTGCTGGGTCTAGCCAGATCCGCATCGCGTGCTGAGCGCCAAATACCCGCACATCACCCACCCCTTCAAGGCGAGCGATAGGATCCTGCATATTGGAGGCGAGGAAATCAGCAACATCATAAGAACTGGCCTTATCAGTAGCATCATATAAGGAAAACACCATCAGAAAGTCGGTCTGGGACTTGGTAACTGTCACCCCTTGAGATTGCACCGCCGTTGGCAGACGCGAGGTTACCTGCTGTACTTTATTCTGTACTTGTACCTGTGCGGTGTCTGGATCTGTGCCCTGCTCAAAGACCACCGAAATCTGTGCCCGACCTGAGCTGGAAGAAGAGGAGAAATACAGCAAACCATCAATCCCGGTGAGCTGTTGTTCCAATACTTGAGTGACACTATTTTCTACCGTCTGTGCATCAGCCCCGGTGTAACTGGCAGAGATGTTAATTGTCGGTGGGGCCACATCTGGGTACTGTGCAATTGGCAGCGATACAATCGCAAAAACCCCGGTTAGCATGATAATGATGGCAATAACCCAGGCGAATACCGGACGATCAATAAAAAAACGCGCCAACATACTTAGCGTCCTTCCTTGCCAGTTGTGTCAAGCGCCACAGTTTCAGCCTTGACGGTCTGACCGACTCTGACTTTATTGGAGCCTTCAACCACCAGCATATCGCCCGCCGCTAACCCGCCAGAGATCACCCACTGATCGCCGATAGCCTGTTCCGTTGTCACCATCTTCTTAGCGATTTTGCCGTCCTTGTCCACCACCAAGGCGTAGGCATGCCCCTGATTATCGCGGGAGATCCCTTGCTGTGGCACCTTGATGCCATGCTGATCAACCGCCACTGCCAGTTTGGCGCGGACAAACATCCCGGGCAGTAAAATATCATCAGGATTAGCAAACTGTGCCCGTAGCACTACGGAACCAGTGGAACGATCAACCGAGACTTCCCGGACTTTCAGTTGCCCCTCGTACGGGTATTCGGAACCATCTTCAAGAATCAAACTGACGTTGGCATTGCCTTTAACCACCCCGGCGCGAGACAACATTTTGCGCAGTTCCAGCAAATCCTTACTGGATTCATTCAGGTCAACATTCATGGGATCCAGCGTATTGATGGTCGTCAGCGCCGTGGTTTGAGCTGCACTGACCAAAGCACCGGGCGTGACATTTGAGATGCCGATATAACCGCTGATGGGTGCGGTAATTTTAGTACGTTCTAAATCAATCCGGGCGCTTTGTAAGGCCGCTTGGTAACCCGCGACACTGGCATCAGCTTCCATGAACGCAGCATGAGCGTCTTCAGCGTCTTGATGGGAAACGCTCTTGTCTTGCAGCAATGCCTGATAACGCTGATCTTTTAGTCTTGCCGCTTCCTGCGTTGCCAGTGCCGTACGTAAATCAGCCTCCGCTTTAGCATAAGTGGCGGCATATGAGGCGGCATCTATCTGGTACAGTACGTCACCCGCATTAACTTTGGCGCCTTCGGTAAACAGCCGCTGCTGAATAATACCGCCCACTTGTGGCCTCACCTCAGCGCTCAACGAAGCCACGGTTCGCCCCTGTAACATAAGGGTCAATGGCAGTACTTGTTGGGTCACTTTCACGACCCCGACGGTAGGGTCGGTTGCCGCAGGTTTATGTTGTTCCTGACAGGCAGTCAATGTGCCAGTAAGTAGCAAGGTGAGTGATAGCAGTGTTATTGTTTTTATCATAAATAGCAGCTTGGCAGACGACGGATACAGCCAGCACGATAATGCAAGAGTGTTTTGTCGCCAAGCGTCTAAGGCAGGAAAAACCGTAAATTAGTGGTATTAAGTATTTCAAAGTGTGAATGCCGTGAAACCGCAACCCAGATGGCGTTGCCAATCACGGCAATAGCTTGCTTAACCACCAGCAGCCACACGTTAAATCATCCGGTTAGGCCAATTTTATTAGAGACCGCAAATATTGCCCTCAGCATCAATGTCGATATGCAGATAACCGGGATTAAGCCCCAACCCAGGCATGGTCATCACATTGCCCGCCAAGGCAGTGACAAACCCCGCGCCGGCATTGAGTCTTAGTTCATTGATGGGCAGCACAAAACCACGAGGAACCCCTTTTAATGCGGGATCATGGCTAATCGACATCGGCGTTTTAGCCATACACACAGGCAATTTATCCGCACCGAGTTGCTGCAGCTGCTGTAACTGCTGCTGCGCTTTGTCTGATAGCGATACCCCCGCCGCGCCATAACCCAGTTCAGCCAAGGTTGCTAAACTGGTTTGCAAACCAGCCTCAGGATGATACAGGGGATGAAAGTCTGCGGGTTGCTGTAACGCCTGCAACACTGCCTGAGCCAAGGCTAACGCACCTTGCGCGCCGTGACTAAAAGCTTCACTGACAACACAGTCCGCGGCACCAGCATTAATGGCCGCCTGTTGCAGCCAAGTAAGTTCCTGTTCCGTATCCTGCGGGAACCGATTGATAGCCACCACAACGGGTACGCCATAACGCCGCACATTATTCAAATGCCACGCTAAGTTAGCAAAGCCCTGCTGCAAGGCGGTGAAATCAACCGCACTAATATCCTGTGGTGGTGTTGGTGCATGGCTTTTCAATGCCCGCAGAGTAACCACCAGTACCGCACAATCTGGCGCATGACCAGAGGCACGAACTTTAATATTACAGAATTTTTCAAAGCCCATATCAGAGCCGAAACCGCCTTCCGTCACCACATAATCCGCCAGTTTCAAGGCGATCTCATCGGCAATAATAGATGAATTGCCATGAGCAATATTGGCAAACGGCCCGGCATGGATCAGGCATGGGGCACCGTTAAGAGTCTGCATCAGCGTTGGTTCAATGGCCTGACGCATGATGGCCGTCATCGCCCCGGCAACACCTAATCTTTCTGCGGTCACCGCTTGGCCGTCTTTATCAAAGGCTAATAGCAGTTGCCCAATACGACGGCGCATATCTGCCAAATCGCGACTCAGCGCCAACACCGCCATCAACTCCGATGCTGCCGTAATTACAAACGAGGCGCTGTGTTCTGGGCCATTGTTGCTCCCCTGTCCGACCGTTATCTGCCGCAGAGCACGATCGTTATGATCCATCACTCGCGGCCAGAGCAGTCGCTCAGGATCAATATTCAACGGCGTTAAGCCACTTTGCTGTGCAAACGCTGCGGCCCCAAGCCGAGTTTCATGGTGCAACCTGGCATCCAAGGCGGCAGACGCCAGATTATGCGCACTGCTGACAGCATGGATATCACCGGTAAGATGCAGGTTAAGTTCTTCCATCGGCACGACTTGCGCATAACCGCCGCCGGCGGCACCACCTTTAACCCCAAACACTGGCCCCATACTGGGCTGACGCAAACAAGCACAAACTTTTTTATTGAGAGCATGCAGCGCCTGAGTGAGGCCAATACTGGTAACCGTTTTGCCTTCACCGTGAGGGGTTGGATTGACCGCAGTGACCACAATAAACTTACCGCAAGATGCTGCGGCCAGACGTGGCAACACCTGTAGTTGTACTTTGGCTTTGGCGTCACCTAGGGTGTGATATTCATGGGGCGTTAGCCCTAATGATTGGGCAACTTCGGTAATTGGCCGCCGAGGGCTTTGACGAGAAATTTCGCTATCTGACAGCATGTAGGGGGTCCAGCGCTAAGACGATATTTTATTATTGAGCGCGCATACTAGAGCAATCATCGGCTCGACAAAAGCCGCACGCTGTTTCGAACAATAAATACTGAATCCGTATCAAAGAAAGCCGTTTACCCGTGGACTAATCCATAAAGGTAATATTGCCCACCAGGTGCGGTCGACGCCCTTTTTGATCCCGCAATTCAAACAAGATACCGCTAGCAGAGGTTTGTGCATTAAAGCTGACACGAGCGGGCATAAACAGCGGTAACTTAAACGCGACATCGATAGTGAACGGCCGCTGCCCAATCTGTGGCATCAGTTCTGCCACACAACGCGCCTTGGACCACATTCCATGCACCAAGACCCGATCAAAACCAAAGCGCTTAGACAGCAGTGGATGCAGGTGGATCAGATTATAATCACCAGAGGCTCTGGCATAACGCCGTCCCAGATCTTCCTCTAAGTCCCAAAATACCGGTTCCTGCCAGTCCATATCAGCACCTTTCGGAGGTCTGGCTCGGCGACCTGGTTTGTCCATGCGGTACAGGTAGGTCGATACGGCATCCCACACCAACTCATCACCACGATACACTTTGGACAATAGCTCAAATTCCAGCCCGGAGTCAGTCTCCCGGCTCTCCCCCACAGCACAGTCAATATCCAGCAACTCGTCCACCGCCACACTGCGATAGCAACGGATCTGGTTACGTAAGTGGATCAAACCGAGCAGCGGAAAGGTAATGGCTTCATGGGTAAAAATGGTGGCATGCAGGCGGAAAGCTGCGACATACAGATACGTTGGCGGTAAGGTTTTGCCATCAAACGCAAAACCGCAAACATCCGCGTATTCAGCCACTTTTTCTGCCGACAACTGTACTTGTCTGGCACTGACTTGAAGATGCGGCAAAGGTTGCTGATCCCAGCCAGGTTTACGCCCGAAAAAATCTTGCGATATAAGGAAAACAACGAGGGCATAGCCCGCAATTCCAGACAGGATTCCATCACCAACGGTTACCACTCCTATTGATACAGGCGAACATTATAACCATACTTTGGCTCAGGTCTTAGTCCGAATTTGTGTTATCACCCGCTGACACTGTGCTAACCAAGCCGGAGTATGAGACACTAAGCGCTTTCCACACCCTAAGTTATTCCGCCGTGCAGGACAAGAATTTCGATAAACTCGCGCAAAAGTTTGCCCACAATATCTATGGTACCACCAAAGGTGATATCCGTATGGCCGTGCTTTGGCGCGATTTACAAGAGCAATTACCGCTGCTGGGGCAGCGGCGCTTGCGAGTGTTGGATGCTGGCGGCGGCTTTGGTTATTTTAGCCTGAAACTGGCCAAACTCGGGCATCAAGTGGTGCTATGTGATATCTCTCAGGCCATGCTGCAACAGGCTCAGCAGTTGATTGATGCAGAAACCGAAGCGGTGGATATCACCTTAATCCATGCGCCCATACAGCAACTTAATGCTGATGAACTGGGGCAGTTTGACCTCATTCTATGTCATGCGGTGGCAGAGTGGCTGGCGGATGCCAAAGAAACGCTCGCCCAACTACTGACGTTGTTACGCCCTAGTGGTCTGTTTTCCTTGATGTTCTATAACAAGGAAGCGATGCGCTTTCATGCATTAACGGCGGGTAATTTCGATTATGTACGCAATGGCCTTAAATCGAAAAAGAAAAACCGCTTAAGCCCGGAACATCCATTGGAGATCCCCACCGTTCGCCAATGGTTCAATGACTGGTCGGTCACCCTACTGTGTGCCTCTGGCGTGCGGGTTATTCACGATTACATGAACAAACGTCTGCCAGACAACTATGACGAGCGCCAGCTCATTGCCATAGAGTTGGAATACTCACGGCGCGAACCGTATCTGTCACTGGGGCGCTATGTCCATTTTCTGGGGCAAAAGCGCTGATTGCTCAGTGTTGATGTCACACGACACCTGCCAGCAATCACGCACATTAGCACCGGCTTGCTGCAAGTAATCCAGCAAGTTGTAGTCTCCGGCTAAGTGCGCACTGCCAACCGCGACAAACAGCGGTTTGGCCTGCTGCTGTAACAGTTGTTGTAAACGCTGCGACATCTGGCGATTGCGCTGCCATAGCATTTTATCCAGCATTGGCTCCCCACCTTGAGCCTGCATCTGCTGCTGTATGAGTCTGGCGATGGTCTGTCGGTCGCCGCGCTGCCAGGCATCCACTAACGCCTGAATATCCACATCTGGTGCCTGAATACTGTCACGCACCATCGCCCATTGGATCTTCGGTTCAAAGGACGCCAACATTTGCAATTGTCCCTGTGCGGTTTCCAGTTGCAGCAATGGCTTACTGCCTTTTAACCTCAGTAACTGTTGCTCAACACCAAACTGCGGTGATAGCCCCATACGCGCAAAACGTAACATGCTGATCTGTACCGACTGCAACCAAGGTGAAAACTGCGCTAATTGTTGACAAATCCCCAACGGCTGGCAGTAATTATCCACTAATTGCTGCGTTTCACTGTCGGCTTTTATGGGCTGCATGCCATACTGTTGCACCCACTGTGGCATTTGTGGGTCCTGAATATCCGCTTCCAGCACCAATGCTGAAGACTGCGCCAATGCCTGATGAATGCTGGCGGGCAGCGGATAGAAATCGGCTTTACCAACATGAAATGAGCCGAGTATCCAAGCCGTTTTCCCTTGGTAGTCCACTTGGTAAAACAATGGGGTTAGCGCTGGTACGGCAACAGCTACTTTGCTCAAAAACAGGGCAAATACCCACAGTAATCCTTTCCAACGGCTTGTTGATGCCATTAGGCTTCCTTATAATTTTCACAAATTCTTTAAAGGACTCTCGTTATGCCATACACCAAGGTCATAGCGCAACTGAAGGCCAATCTGCAAACAGCTTATCGGCAAGCGGTTGACGCCGATAACAGTCTTGACCAACTAAAACAGCAAGGCCACGCTAAATTTGCCAAAATTTTCACTGACGATCAGGGATTTACCACCTCAAGCAATCGTTTTTTACCCTATGTGCAAGAGCTGGCAGAGTTAGTGGCGAAACTAGAACAAGACAAAGCACCCGCACAGCAACAACTGGAACATTTAGTTAAGCAGCTGGCAATTTTGCTGCAAACACTGGCGCGCTTCAAAGAACAGGGCCGCCAATAGCCGTTGATCACAAAATCGACAGCGGCGGATTGGTTGTCATCTGTTTGTCACGGAATATTCATAAGCTGCGGCACCGGTTCAGATGAATGCGATACAAGCAGATGAATACCGATCATGCAGTACTGCTGGAGCAGATAATCCGGCAGGCAGACATAGCGATACATTTTCAGCCCATCGTCAACATTGACACTAACCGGATGTACGGTTTTGAAGCGCTGAGCCGCGGGCCAGAGCAAAGCCCGCTTTATTCCCCTATTCGCCTGTTCAGCGTTGCAGAGCAGCACGGCCGCTTATCTGAACTGGAAACCCTGTGCCGCACCCAAGCTTTGCAGCGATTTCAGCAACAGCAATTACCGGGCAAGTTATTTGTTAACATCAGTCCGATGGCGTTGCTCGATCCGCGCCATCCGAAAGGCCACACCTTGAGACTGGCACAACAACTAGGATTGCCGCCCTCCGCCATTGTCATTGAACTTTCCGAACAATATCCGGCAGAAGATATTGATCTGCTGAAAAGCTGCCTCGATTATTATCGCCATCAAGGATTTCAAGTGGCGTTAGACGATCTTGGTGCTGGCTATTCCGGCCTAAGACTGTGGTCTGAACTGGCACCTGATTACGTTAAAATTGACCGTCACTTTATCGACCGCATTGATCAGTTCCCGGTAAAACAGGAGTTTGTACGCTCTATTGTTACCTTATGCCAAAGCCTTACCTGCCAAGTGATTGCGGAAGGGATAGAGACCGAAGCGGAGCTGGCGGTGTTGCAAAGGCTGGGGCTCCAGTTATGCCAGGGATTTTTGCTGGGCAAGCCACAACCTCAGCCGCCAACGAAACCACATACTTGGTTTCCATCGTTCCGCTCACAGCAACAACCCCGTTATAACGAAACGGCTGATTGTCTCTGTCAGGACGCCATCTCGTTGCCACCCGATACGCGGATGAAGACACTCAGTCAACTGCTGTTGGATCGCCCGGCCTTGCAGGCTGTTGCCATTATTGAACACAATTTTCCACTGGGACTGGTATACCGGCAGAGTTTACTGGAACTGTTTTCCACCCCATACGGGCGCGCATTGCATGAAAACCATCCCATCACAGAAATCATGGATGACGGCGTACTGATGGTCGAAGGCAGTGAGCCGTTATCCTCAGTCAGCCAGCAATTGACGGCAGATAACAACCAATATGTGGCACAGCAGTTTATTATTTTGCAGCAGGGAAAATTTCGCGGTCTCGGCCACACGCGCGATCTGCTGCAACGGCTCACGGAACAGCGGATCCAAACCGCGCGCCACGCAAATCCACTGACTGAATTGCCTGGTAATGTGCCAATCCAACAGGAACTATTGCGTCTGGGACAACAGCAGCAACCGTTTTATCTGGCGTATCTAGATCTCAACAACTTCAAGGCCTACAACGATGTTTATGGTTTTGCCAAAGGCGATGAAGTTATCCGTTGTGTAGCTGATCTGCTGAGATTTCATGGCCGTCGCCATTTCATTGGGCATGTGGGTGGCGATGATTTTGTGATGATTGGAGCTGATGCCACCATAGTGGAACACAGCCGCCAGATCTTGGCGGAGTTTGACGTTATCAAACGGCGTTTCTTTACGGCTCAGCATTGGGTCGAGCAATCATTTCTTGCCAGAAACCGTCAACAAGAACTGTGTTTGCAACCGCTGATGAGCCTCAGTGTTGGCCTGATCCCGCCACATCTCACAGAGGGAGCCAGTGAAGCACAACTGTCCCATCTGTGTGCCCAGGCAAAAAAACAGGCAAAACTCACCGACAGTGGATTTTGCCTGCTGCAGATCCCACAAGTACAGATTGCCTAAGACTTAGAGCTTGGGGGCAACTGTGTTATCGAACCAATCTTTCAGTAAGGCTTTTTCGTACTTAAAGCTGGAGTTATCGATATTGCTGATACGGTCCATAAAACGCATATCTCGCAACTTTTCAGACCCCACCATAATCACCTGCTCACCATCTAGGACCCGGTAAGAAAAGTTAATTCGTGGCGGATAAATATCTTTAATGATACGGATATCGCTCGTTGATGCCTGACCAAATGTCGGACGTAAATCTCCTGCAAGATCGACATCGGTCACCACCAGTTCCAGTTTTTCTTTATCTTTCAGAACCTTTTCAGAGGCTTTATCCAATGCTTTGGTGAGTTCGTCAAACATGCGCTGTTCGTAGCGTTTTTGAACCTCAGTTGCAGTACGAATGTCGGTATACTTATTGGGAGTTTGCCATTCGATTTTAACCTTACCAGCAGTGGTTACCGGATTAGCCGCTACATCACCAGCTTCTTCCGTAGCCACGGCACAGCCAGCACTCATGATACTGAGTATACTGGCGAAAAACAGATAGCCAATTTTCATCTTTGTCTCCTTGTTGGCAACCGGACTGCAATATCTCCGAGGGGAATAGCGATCCATTAGGTAGTGAGAATGACATTAAGCATCATTGAATAGTTGGATATTGGATGTAGCACCTAGTTCACACTCTAAGTTAACTTTATCATTTTTTACAGTAATAAAATGGCCATCCATAAGGGAGATTGCCGTGAAAGTATCTGTCCCCATTGTCTTCACCTGCTGCTTGCTGGTTGCGGTAGCAGCGACCGTTTTTGGATCAGTCGCAGTTCATCGTCCACCATTCCGGAAGGCTGGACAGCATTTGTCTATCATCACGGTTTTGGTTCAGCCAATTATTTGAAAAAAGAGGGCTTTGCTACTTACCAACAATGTCGTGAATATGCGGTAGCACAGTCAACAAAATATGAAAACGCCCCTTGGGAATGTGGTGGTGGCTGCCGCTTTGACTCCAGACGCCAAGGATATGTATGCGAAGAGATGCGCAATCACTAACAGCTTATGCTATCGTCAATAACAGCGTTGTCTCCCGGTGTCAGAGCGAGATTGACTGATGTGAGAGGTGCCGATTAATTTTTAGTGATGTTTTACCCGATAATTTGGAAAATTCACTTTCATTAGGTAGTGCCTTGTGGCAGGTTAACAGCGCTATAACAATATCTACGGAAAGAAGAGAGTATAAAAATGAATAAAACCGAACTGATTGCCAGCATGGCTGAAAAATCTGAGCTGACAAAAGCTGAAACCGCCCTGGCACTGAAGTCTTTTGAAGCCGCAGTAACTGAAGCACTAAAAGCCGGAGATAAAGTATCTATCGTGGGATTCGGCTCTTTTGAAACATCCACTCGCGCCGCTAGAACTGGACGTAATCCACTGACGGGTAAAGAAATTCAGATCGCCGCTGCCACTGTCCCCAAATTCAAAGCCGGTAAGGCACTCAAAGACAGTGTTAGTTGAATTTCCCTAGCTCAGTAACAAACGCCTCTTCAATGAGGCGTTTTTATTTCTACCCGCCATCAGTTGTTGCACTATTTTTGTGCAACCAGCCCCATAATAATGCAGCAGTTTGTTTACATATAAGGCACTATTTAGTTAAGTTTTTGTAAAAACTCACTATTCACTTTTGGCACAGCTTTAGCTCATCTTTCCGAGGAATAACATCAGCACAATGAAAAGCCAACGTTCCGGCGCGTTTTCCGGATCTCCGGCAACTGTAAAAGGGAAAAAGGGGATGAGTATGAAACAAAAACTGCTGTCACTGAGTGCGCTCGCAAGCTTAATGATGATTGCGCCCATGAGCCAGGCCACTGTGACCGGAAATATTGGGGCAACGTCTAACTATTTGTGGCGTGGCGTTACACAAACTGCCGATAGTGCAGCGGTACAGGGTGGCGTAGATTACAGCCATGAATCCGGCTTCTATCTGGGTACCTGGGGTTCCAATGTCGACTTTGGTGACGACACCAGTTATGAAATGGACGTTTATGGCGGTTTTTCTAATTCCATCAACGATGACTTTAGCTATGATGTGGGTTATCTATATTATGGTTATCCAGATGCTGAAGGTTCCATTGACTTCGGTGAGTTGTACCTGAATTTAACCTGGAAATGGTTAGAAGTGGGCGCGGCTAAATTTGTGACCGCTGGCGATGACGTTGCTGCTGATGGTCTGGATGACAAGGATTACGCCTATTATCACATTGCCGTTAGCTATCCTCTGGCCGACAGCATCACATTAGGTGCTTACTACGCATACTCTACTGGGGATGTGATCACCAGTTGGTACGGTGTCGATAACTATTCTGAATACAATATCTCAGTAACCAAAGACACCAGCATTGGCGCGATTTCCTTCAAACTGGCAGATACCGACCTGCCTGACGATGACGTGAAATTTGTGTTGGGCTACACCTACGAATTTGAATTCTAATAAATATCAATAAATTACAATAATAACGACAAGCAATAACAATAATAACTGAGGGATCAAGGTGATGCCAGGATGGCCACTGTTATGATCCATTGTAGACTTTCAGCCGTGCCTGAATCTAACCCGTCATCCGTTCTACGGATGGCGGGTTTTGTTCTTTAATCAAGCTTGGCCGGCAATAAGTGGCTGGAGGTATTGCCTCCAGAATTGCTCTGGAGGCATGGGTTTGCCATACAAGTAACCCTGTAACAGATGGCAACCATGATCACGACAAAACTGTGCCTGGCTTGCTGTTTCAATCCCTTCCGCAACCGACAATACATTAAAACCTCTGGCAAAATTGATCAGTGCTGCCAGTAAACATCGTGCCCGTTCATCTTGCTCGATACCCCACACAAAACTTTTATCTATTTTTAGTACCTTAATGGGGAAATCCTTCACATGTTCCAATGACGAAAAACCAGTACCAAAATCATCTAGAGATAGTGTCACCCCCATTGCCACCACGTCTTCGAGTACTTCGGCTAATTCCCTCGGTTTTTCAATCAGGGCGTTTTCAGTGATTTCCAACTCCAGCAGTTCTGCAGGTAAGCCACTACTGCACAACGCCATTTCAACCTGCTGCAATAGCTTATCTTGGAGTTTCTGGGATGCTGAAAGATTGACGGCAATGGTCAAACGTTGGTGAGCAGGTAACTGCTGTAACCATTGCTGGGTCTGGCGACAGGCAGTGGGCAATACCCATTCACAAATCGCATCCATCATTCCCAACTCTTCAGCAACCGGCAAAAAGCAGTCTGGCGCAATCAGCCCATCTTGCGGATGCTGCCAGCGCAGTAAGGCTTCCATCCCTTCCAAAGCCCCCGTATGGGCATTAAATTTTCCCTGATAGAACAACCGAAATTGCTCAAACTCCAGCGCCTGTCGTAACCCAGTCGCAATATGCTGGCGCTGTTGTACCGCTAAATCTAGCGCCTCCGAATATAACTGCAGTTGGTTACGTCCACGCTGTTTAGCGCGATAGAGGGCGATGTCGGCGCATTTCAGCAGTCCAGAACTGTTGGAGGCTAAGGCGCCATAGCTGGCAATCCCCGCACAAGCACCGATAAATAACGGCTGCTCATCGATAGTAAATACCGGTTGCAGTGTTTGTAACAAAGCCGCGGCCAACGGTTCGGCGGTGAGTAACACCTGGTTTCCGCTTAATACCACCACAAACTCATCACCGCCAACTCTTGCCAGCAGACAATCATCAGGAACCACCTGACGCAGACGCGCGGCGACGTCCACTAGCAGGCGATCGCCCATCTGGTGTCCATGAGTATCATTAACACCTTTAAAATCATCCAGATCCAACAGGATCAATGCCAGTTCGGCATTTTGCTCCCGAGCCATTGCCAACGCCCGACTCAAACTCACCTCAAAGCCGTAACGATTTAGCAGGTGAGTGAGCGAATCATGCTCTGCTAGATTACGCAAACGTTCGTGGGTCTTCTGTAGCTCCCGGCTCATGCTGGCTCGCTGTTTTGCTAGACGAATCGCCCGGGTCAGCCGCCGGGTATTGACTTCGTCTTTGAGCAAAAATCCTGGGCCCCCATTTCAATGCAGCGATCTGCCAGATTTTCATCTTCATAGCGCGAAATCATCACCACCGCAGTGGCGTCGCCCGCAGTGGAGTGTAACTGGGGTAATAGCTCCAAACCGTTAGCATCCGGCAGACGATAATCGAGAATAATGCCGTCAAAACGCTGCAGACGGACTAAATCCAATCCGACCTGGGCACAGTTAGCTTCGACAACATTAAAGCCGATATCTGACTGTGCCAACGCTCTTATAATCGCGGTTCTGTCAATCTCATCGTCATCAATCAGCAATAGTTCCATATTCTACTCACCCTGCATCAGGCGGCAGCACCACTATCCGCCAGTAGTTTTCCAGCATGTTAAAGATGCTGATAAATTCATCCTTGATATGATGCTTGACTATGTAACCCGCGACGTGATGCTGATACGCGGCCACTTTGTCTTCGTCAGCCGAGGAGGTGGTCAACACAAAGACAACAGACAACGACAGTTCGGCTTCATGACGTAACTGTTCGAGGAATTCCAGACCATTCATCCGTGGCATATTGAGATCCAGCAGGATCAGGTAAGGCCGATGGACCTGTTGCTGTCGCAACATCTGCAGCGCTTCCAGCCCGTCTCTGGCGCGTACTAACGGGTTCAGCAAGCGTAATTGCTTCATCGCCCGCACCACCGCCATATGGTCGATATCATCGTCATCAACCAACAGTATGGTGACTTCTTTGTAAGGCATCGCGGTCATTGCTGCTCCTTGAGGGTTTTCGGCCAAGTAAAACAGAAGCGACTGCCACGCCCTTCCGACTCCAACCAGATGCGGCCACCAAAACTTTCTACACACTTTCTGACCAGTGATAATCCTAAACCGCTGCCCTCCACTTCATCACGTGGACGTAACGTCTGAAAAATGGCAAACACCTTGTCATGAAATGCTTCCGGGATCCCGGGACCATCATCCGCAACGCAAAAGCAGTAATGGTCATGCTGTTCGCGGCAACTGACACAGATAACGCCGCCGTCTTTGTCATGATGTTTGATGGCGTTGCTAAACAGATTGCGAAATACCAACTCCAACGGCACTCTGGCAGTGACAAATTCCGGTAGCTCAGTTTCGATTTCCAAATGGTAACTGGGCTGCATATTGACCAGCGAAAAGACCTCATCGACCAATTGGCGGGTGTCGGTCATGACCAGTTGCGCATCGACGCGACCGATGCGGGAAAATGTCAGCAGTCCATCCAGCAGCAATTCCATCCGTTGCACCCGGCTGCGGATCAAGCGCAGATACTTCTGCACTGTGTCACTCGCATTATCAGCTAAGTCCTCCGAAAGCCAATCAGACAGCTGTTCAATGCCCCGTAGCGGTGATTTGAGGTCATGGGAGGCAATATAAGCGAAACTATCAAGCTCACTGTTAATCCGCTCCAACTCGGTAGTATGGCGAGCCTTTTCCTGCTCAACTTGCTTGCGCTGCGAAATATCGTTAATGGTGGCCAGAACCGCCGGGCCATTGCTGAACATGACGGGAGTCAGACCAACTTCAACCGCCACCAGCGAACCATCACTGCATTGGCCATAAAGATCGTCACGACTGGACATATTTTTGGCTATTGGCTGCTGAAAATACTTCGTCATATAGTGACTGTGATGGCTGTGCTGTGCTGCTGGCAACAACATGTTGATCCCTTGGCCAAGCATTTCATCGCGGGAGTATTTAAACAACTGCTCGGCATGCGCATTCACCAGCGTCATCACGCCGTTATGGTCAACGATGACCATCGCGGAAGGTGATGCTTCAATCACGAGTCGGAAACGTTCTTCGTTCTCTAGTAATGCCTGTGCTAACTGGCTTTCTTTGAAACGCGCCTTGGCGTTGTGATACAGAAAATAAAACAGCAAGATCCAAAACGAGCCCCCAAATGCCAGTAACAATGCGCGTTGCAACGATTCAGTGGCAGAGACATAACTAGTAGTGCTGTGGGTCACCAGCAACCACTGGTGCCCGCCAATCTCCAGCAATGTTTCATTGTTATGGTAAATCGCCGCTGGGCGCGGGCTGCTGCGATACATCAACTCGGCTCCGTCAGCTGCAGTTCCATCGTAAATCTCTAACTGCAACATCGAAAAACGATCGCCAATAATGTTCTCCATCAGATTATTCATGCGAAACGGGGCATAGACCATACCTTGCGCCTGGCGCTGACCATTGGGGTTTTCCTTAAACAGCGGCAGATACATCAGAAATCCCGCTTGTTGATCCTGACCCGTTTCCTGCACTAAGGTTATCCGCCCAGAAATGGCCGCTTCTCCGGTAGCCAGCGCTCGGTCTATCGCTTTGCGCCGTACTGGCTCAGAGTACATGTCGTAGCCAAAGGCCCGCCGATTACGCCAGTCGAATGGTTCTAAGTATACAATCGCCAAATACCGCTCCCGTTGGCCTTCAGGGTGAATTTGATAATCTAGAAACCCCTCATTCCGAATGGCTTGCTCTTCTGGTGCCACCTGCGCAGCAGTTAGAAACTGGCTGTAGCCCATGCCCTGAATGCCTGGATAGAACTCGTTCAAGCGGGCGTTTAGCACATAATGATGCCACTCCTCTCGGGTAACATTGCTGGAAGACATAAAGAGCCCCAGACCACCACGCAACACCTGCTCGTATGTGCGCATCCTGTCGCTGATAGCATTTTTCAGCAGCCGTGTTTGAAATTCAAAACGCTCCTGCCCACGTTGCTCAATGTAAAAATTGAACAGATAACCACCAACCAGAATAAACACCAACGCAAATGCCATCACTAACCACAATGACAACGGAATTGAAAACTCAGGAAATTCCTGGTCTATTTTTTGGGGATCAGAACTGACAGCAACCTTTACCATCCGAGGCAACTCATCCTTCAAGTGTCAACAGATGAAGTCTGGTAGTTAATTGAAAAAATCAAGATCTCGGACAAGTCGTGGCGGGCAGTCATAGCGTGTTGACGCATAGTGTCAAATTGTTGCAGCGATCGCACTTTAGCAACCACGCAATTGCTAAATTAGCGGCTAAGGGAACGAAACGATTGCCGGAGAGCAACAAAAATATTTTGCAGTTCTGACGAATATTTTTTGCTTTGCAGCCGCATGTTTTTTGGCTAGAAATTTCGCATATATCTGTCATACAGGAGTTCTTTATGGCCCATATAGTTGACTTAGTACCCAACGATGCAGAAATCGAAGCGATGACCCATCCTAAAAACCGCCAAGCGGAGCGCGTGCTGAAACACAGACGCGAGGTAAAACGCCGTCTTGAAGATTATCTGGAGCGCCTACAACTGCGTAAGGCGCTCGCACTGGATGATGATGAAGAGTTTTAACTGAAACAGGGCGTTAGCCCTGTTTTCCTTTCATATTATAGTTTTGCTGAGTTAACAGCATCTCGGCTTTAGCCCCTAGGTATACGTACAAACCCAGCGCAATCAATAACCCGACCACGGCCAACATCATCATGATAGCCCCTTGAATATATTCAACTTCCCCCAATGATGCTTTAAACATTGTCAGCAGCGCTTCAATGGAGATGGCAATCAGAATCGTAGAGACAAAGCGAGTAATCGTACGGCGCGTAGAGCTGTGCCTGAAGATATCTTTATGCATCAGCACTTCCTCTTCGAGAATGGTCTTACCAAGATCAAACACCGCCAACGCCAGCGTAATGAAGATGATAATGCCGAAGGGTTTAAGTGAGTCATGCTGTAAATCGCCGCCCAGCATCAACAGATGCCAGATATCCCGAGCAGCAATCGACATCAACACCGCCACAATAATAAACAGCCCGGCCACTAATAAGGCATAAACGGCTTTAAATAATGGGGTCACTTTACGGCGAGTACTGTCTCCCATCATAAATTCAATCAAGCGGGTGAGATTGATATCGACCACCACATACCCCTTCTTCCCGGATGCTAACGTCAGCGCCAAAGATGCCGACAGGCATAGTTGACCAGAGGCATTGGAAAGATAAGGCTGGGTAATCTGGGTGCCAGTTTTATCGCGAACATTGAGGTAATAAGGGCGTTGACTGCGGTCAGGGCTCTCCCCACAGATAACAGCTTAACCTGTTGATTGATCAACGCCAGGTTGGGACTGATCTGTCGCCCAGAATTGTCCAGCAGATACATCAATTCCACAAACGGATAACGCGCGGCGACATCACTAAAAACCTTTATCGCTTTGCCTGTATCATCAAACAGTTGCGTATCCGACATCCCGGTCAGAATCGACTCCAGCAGCTCATGTACCAGCGTTTCATATTCATGATAACGCTCAATGACACTGAGATAGCTCATACTTGCCATAATCGCTCCCGGTGTTTAAAACCTGCTGAATTTTAAGCAGTTTTAATGCCAAGGATAAAAATCATTGAAAACAAGGCATTAAAAAACATGTTTCAGTTATGAATGACTCAAATCCAAGCAAGTGCACCAAAAATAGGCAGCCATAGTGCAATCTCGAAAGCTATTAACAAATCGACAATCCAATTTTCTGATAAACATACCGTTAACCATCGCCACAACACATTGTTATTTTGACAAAAAGCGTTTTTTTGACGGTTTTATCTCTACTCTCAAGTCACAAACCTTCTTGAATCAATAAAAACTAATATTAAACAATAAATTTATTGAGTTTTAACTCTATATTAACTATTTATAAATAACTGTTACAGAAAGTAACAGTGTCAACAACCATAAGGAAGGATCCTTAAACATGAAAATGACAACACTCACAGCAGCCATGATAGCTGCCTCCACCTTCGCCCCCACTGTACTTGCCGCATCCATTGTGCACCTAAAGCCTGATGCAACAGCCGCCCAGTCGCTAGCGCCGTCTGTTAGCCCAGCTAAAGCACTGGGACTATCTGACAGTCAGAGTTTTAAAGAGCACAAGGTCAAGGTTGGCAAACATACCAAGGCACGAATGCGTCAGTTCCATAAAGGCGTAGAGGTTTACGGTGTGTCGATGGCGGCTGATGTCAGCCCAATGGGGGTTTACTCCAACCTGTCGGGTAAATATGTCAGTGGGTTAGATACTGATGTTGCGAATATCACTCCAGCATTTAATGACAAACAAGCGATTGCCTTGGCGCTGAAAGCCAACCATTTACAGAGTGCCCAACGCAGTCAGGCAAAGCTCTATATCTGGCTGGATGATAGCCAGCAAGCTCATCTGGTTTATCTGGTGGATTTGTTTGTTTCAGAGCCACAACCTAGCCGACCTTTTACCATCATTGATGCCACCAGTGGTGAGCCCCTGAAACAATGGCAACAGCTGACTTATGCCCAACAGGCAACAGGTCCAGGTGGCAATGAAAAGACCGGTGAATACTTCTACGGTACTGACTATGGATATTTGCAGGTCAATGACAGTTGCCAAATGGATAACGCCAATGTCACAACGCTGGATATGAACAATCGCACGAACGGCAGCGGCACCGTAGTGCAGTTTACGTGTCCTGATAACCCGGAAAATTATGTGAATGGCGCCTACTCTGCCGAAAATGATGCGCACTATTTCGGTGGCGTGATCTTTGATATGTATTCTGACTGGTTCAACACGTCACCGCTGACATTCAAGCTGGAAATGCGTGTGCACTATGGCCGAAGCTATGAAAATGCCTTCTGGGACGGTACTGGCATGACTTTCGGTGATGGCGCTACCACTTTCTACCCATTGGTCAGTCTTGATGTTTCTGCCCATGAAGTATCTCACGGCTTCACTGAGCAGAACTCAAGTCTCATCTATTCCGGGGAAAGCGGTGGTATCAATGAAGCTTTCTCAGATATGGCCGGTGAAGCTGCTGAATATTATATGAAAGGCAGTAACGACTGGATGGTCGGAGCCGAGATATTTAAGGGCAGCGGTGCACTGCGCTATATGGATCAGCCGAGTCGTGACGGCATATCCATCGACAGTGCCAACGATTACTACAGTGGACTGGATGTCCATTATAGCTCCGGCGTATTTAACCGGGCCTTTTATCTGCTGGCAACAAGCAGCGGCTGGGATACGCAAAAGGCTTTTGAAGTTTTTGTAAAGGCCAACCAGCTATACTGGAACGCTAACTCTGGCTTTGATGATGCCGCGTGTGGGGTGTCGCAAGCAGCAACAGATCTGGGCTACAGTGCCAGCGATGTAGAGACCGCTTTTGCTGGCGTAGATGTGGATGCAAGCTGTAATACCACCACCCCGCCACCCGCCACAACTGGTGAGCTGCTCAACGGACAACCGGTTAGCGGGATCTCAGGTGCCAGCGGTTCTGAACAACGCTGGACGTTTGCCGTACCTTCTGGAGTTCAAACGGTGACTATCTCTACCAGTGGTGGCAGCGGTGATGTGGATCTGTATGTGAAATACGGCAGTGAACCTACCAGTAGCAGCTATGATTGTCGTCCGTATCGAAGTGGTAACACCGAAAGTTGTAGCTTCAGGCGTCCAAGTGCAGGAACCTTTTACATCATGTTGAAGGGGTACTCAGCGTATTCTGGCGTAACCCTGACGGGTTCTTACTGATCGCTGATTAAGTTAAAAGGGCAGCTGCCGCTGCCCTTTCTAATGAGATAAATACTCACACTGATTTTTCTGCTGCCAACGCTTTCTGCTTTGTAAAATATTCGCGGGTCAAGCGGAATACTACTGGGCTCAACAGCAGCAAGGCGATCAGATTTGGCAATGCCATCATCGCATTGAGGGTATCCGCCAGCAGCCAGATAAATTCCAGTTTTGCAATCGCCCCAATAGGCACCACCAGCGTAAAGATCAAACGAAACGGCTTGATGGCATTAACACCGAACAAGAACTGCACACATTTCTCGCTGTAAAAACTCCAGCCAAGAATGGTGGTAAAAGCAAATATGGCCAAGGCTACCGCCACCACATAATTGCCAATAGGGAAGGCGTGACTGAAGGCATAAGATGTCAGCGCAGCACCGTTTTCACCTGAACTCCAAGCACCGGAAACCACAATGGCCAAGCCGGTAATAGAACAGACAACAAGGGTATCAATAAAGGTACCGAGCATCGCCACTAACCCCTGCGTGACCGGGTTATTGGTCTGCGCGGCCGCATGCGCAATCGGCGCACTACCAAGGCCTGGCTTCGTTGGAAAAACCCCTCTGGCAACCCCATAACGGATAGCAGCCCAAACCGCGGCCCCAGCGAAACCGCCTTGCGCGGCTACCGGTGTAAAAGCACTTTTGACCACCAGCGCAAACGCCGCAGGAATATCATCGATATAAACCACTAATACCGCTAGGCCAGACACCACGTAAAAAATGGTCATCAGCGGTACCAGTTTGCCGGCAACATCAGCAATGCGTTTGATGCCGCCCATCAATACTGCCCCGACTAATAACATCATCACCACCCCGGTGATCCAGGGAGCAATGTGAAAGTTAGCAGACAATGCGTCAGCAACAGAGTTTGCCTGCACCGTATTACCAATACCAAAGCCAGCAAAAGCGCCGAAAAAGGCAAATAAAGTGCCCAGCCAAGTCCATTTACTGCCCAGACCATTCTTGATGTAGTACATCGGCCCACCGATATGGTTGCCGTGTTCATCTTCTTCACGGTATTTCACCGCCAGCACGGCTTCAGAAAACTTAGTTGCCATACCAACCAGAGCGGTACACCACATCCAGAACAACGCACCAGGGCCGCCCACCGCAATGGCGGTTGCCACACCCGCGATATTACCGGTACCAATAGTGGCTGACAGCGAAGTCATCAAAGCGTTAAAGGGACTGATCTGCCCTTTCACATCGGCATCTTTTTCAGGAATACGACCCGACCAAAGCAATTTAAAACCAGTACCTAGCTTCAGCACGGGCATTAATTTCAGACCAACCGAGAGAAACAATCCTACGCCGAGGATCATCACCAGCATGGGCACACCCCAAACCAGTGAATTAATTTGATTGACCAACGAGACTATGACTTCCATCCAAACCTCATGTCTTTGTTATTGTTATAAATGTCATGCCAAACGAGGTTTTTTATAAACCAAGGCTAGGCACAATGAAGCCTCAGGTTACAACGAATGGTTAACAATTGGAAATAACCAATGTCAACCGTGCTGGCATCTTCTGTAAGCCGATGTTTGTATGCGTTAGTTTTGCTGGCAACGGCGTTGGCGTTGCTGCCAGTGAGGTAACAATTGCACCAACATCACGGAGAGCACGATAAGTACCACACCCGTTTGTGATAACAGATTCAGCGAGGTTGCAGCAAAACTGTCACGCCACCAGCCTAACTGCACCACCAGATCGGTAGCGGCAAAGCTCAATACGGGTGTCAGCGCCATCAACGCGCCCACTTGCGCGGCTGGCCAATATTTCATTGCCTGCCCAAAGCAGCCATAAGCCACTAAGGTGCTCACCGCACAGAAAATCGCAATCCACCACTGTTCAGTATGCATATGGTAAAACTGCGAGATATCACTGAAAGGCAATAACACAGGTAAAGCAAAACCGTAGATAAACAGCAGCACATTCGCCGGAGACAAGCGACGCCCCAATGACTTCTGCAACAAGGCATAACTGACCCAACTGATCACTGATAGCTGCACAATGGCCACCCCGATCAGTATCTTGCCACTACCGCTGGCGCCGCTAAGGAACGGATTGAAAAACAACAACATGCCAATGGCAAGCGCAGAGAAACACAATAACTGCATCCGCGAAAAACGCTCACCAAAAAATAGCACGCCGCCTAAAGCCAGAAAAAACGATGAGGTCTGAAAATTGAGCTGCACCGTGCCGGGGCCAGATATTTCAAGGCAAACACAAAGCTCACATAGTTGCCGATAAGCAACAGCGCCGCCAGCGCCAGTTTCAACCAATCTCGTCGACGTAACTGGGCAAACTGTTGCAAACCACCAAGCAACCATTGCTGCAATAGCGTAACCACAAATGCGACACCAAAGCGGAACCACGTCAGGGTAACAGGATCGATAAACTCCGCAGACAATTTCAGGGCAATAGGCATTACCCCCAAAATATGACCGTGGTGGACATAAATATCAGCCCCAAACGGGCAGCACTAGCAGACAAGGAAGACTCCGGAACGCGCATGAGACACAACTGCAGGGAAGGATTCGCGAACAGCGACTGTGCCGAACCGCTATATTTTGCCGAAACACTAGGCTATCGCCAAGCGCTATCCGCGCAGAGTCTTAGATTTTACCTAAGCTGCGCCTCAATTCAGCCAAGCTAAATGGGGCAACTGTGTCAAATCCATCTTGTCAGCCAGATTAACAATGACTACCTCGGCATTGCCTTCCTCACGCAATACCTGTTGCAGCGTTTCCTGTGCGGTTGGTTCGCCGTGCACCAGTAAGAGTGGCGGAGCATTGTTGAAATGGCGATACCAGCGTAATAACTCCTGCTGATCGGCATGGGCTGACAATCCACCAACCGTATGGATCAACGCATTTACTGGCACACTTTCACCATGCACAGTTAACTCAGTGGCACCATCGACTAACAAACGCCCGGGAGTTCCCCGCGCCTGGAAGCCACAGATGATAATGTCACACTCAGAACGGAACAGGTTATGTGCCAGATGGCTGCGAATGCGACCACCGTTACACATGCCGCTGCCAGCAATGATAATCAGCCCCTGATGAATATGGTTCAATGCCTTGGATTCTTCGGTGCTCTGGATAAACTGCACCTTACTGAGTAATGGATGATTACCAGGATTGAACTGCACAAAATGGCGGAAATCTTCATCCATCAAGGGATAATTACGCACATATACTTTCGTGGCCTCAATGGCCATGGGGCTGTCGAGGCAGATTTGCCAACGGCTGAGATCCCACTCTTTAGCATAAAGGTGGAAGAGGTACAGCAACTCCTGCGCGCGCCCGACTGAAAAGGCCGGGATTAGAATATTGCCGCGACTTTCACTGAGCGCCTTGGCAAAAATAGCCTTCAACTCATCGATTGTGGCCTGCCAACTCCGGTGACAACGGTCGCCATAAGTGCTTTCCATCAACACCAGATCCGCGTCATCGATTAAGGTAGGATCGCGTAAAATTGGCATGCCGGCGCGCCCGAGATCGCCACTGAACACCAGTTTTTTCTGACAGGTACCATCGTCCAGCCACAGCTCCAATATCGCTGAACCAAGAATATGTCCGGCATCACTCAAGCACACGCTGATACCGGGGACAGGTTCAAAACGTACGCCGTATTCCAGTGGTACAAAATGCTGCAAGACCATATCGACATCTTGCTCATCAAACAGCGGCACCAATGGCGGCAGATCCTGTTTTAAGCGCTTTTCATTTTCCCTTTCGAGCTGGCGCTGTTGCAACGATGCCGCATCGCGCAGCATAAAAGCACATAGCTCCGCAGTCGCTTTTTGAGTATAAATGGGGCCGTCATAACCGCGTTTCATCAATAAGGGCAGACGACCAGAATGGTCAATGTGCGCGTGGCTGAGCACCACCGCCGTAATAGTATGTGGGTCAAATGCGAAAGGTTCGTGGTTACGCAGCTCGTCTTTTTTACCGCCCTGGATTAAACCGCAATCCAGCAATAGCTGCGCACCATTCAGTTCCAGTAGGTGACAGGAACCCGTTACTTCTCCTGTGGCTCCCAAGCATTGCAGCGTCATAGTCATAAGCCATCTCCGCCAGCTATCCTTTAAGTTAATCCTACGCGCTATTACAAGAAAAAGCCTGTTTCATCTGGCATTTTTACTGTTTTGGCAAGGCAAACGAGATAGCAAACGTGAGTAATAACAAGCCACTACTGAACCACAAACAGGCATTCAACCCATATTGCTGATACAACAAGCCTGAAAGCACTGTGCCCAGCAAGCGCCCAGCGGCATTCGCCATATAGTAAAAACCGACATCCAGCGACACCCCATCTTCACTGGCATAGTGCACAATCAGAAAACTGTGCAACGAGGAATTCACCGCAAACACCGCCCCAAACAGCCACAAACCGCCCAGTAACCACCAATGAGGGTCGGTCCCGGTCTGCAACGCCAAGGCAATACCTGCCGGTAACATCATGAGTAATGCCACCCAGCCTACCGCGGCACTACGACCAGGCACTGCCGCAGCGTCTTTCATCGCGCTGGTAAGCATAGGTGCCAGTGCCTGCACTATGCCATATGCCATTACCCAACTGGCGAGAAAGGAACCCACCAGCCAGTTATCCCAGCCCAGATGCACACTTAAATACACGGGCACGGCCACCACAAACCACACATCGCGGGAAGCAAATAAACATAAACGCGCCGCAGACAAGATATTCACCGCGCGGCTTTTGGAAAAAATATCGCGAAATTTCGGTTTATTTTTAGCCTTGCCTAAATCCTGACGCAAGAGGAGCAGTGACAACTGCCAGACAACCAGCAATCCCAGTGCCATCAGCAGCACTGCGCCTTCAAAACCTAATAGCGTCAGTAGCGCGCCGCCGAGGAAAAACCTACACCTTTCAGAGTATTTTTCGAGCCGGTCAGTAACGCCACATAACGGTACAAGCGACCTTGCGTATCATTGCCGCTGACCAGCGTTTTCACCGCACTCTTGGCACTCATTTTATTGAGATCTTTGGCAATTCCAGACATGGCCTGCGCCGCCATCACCCACGGCACCGTCAACCAGGCCGTTGGCACCAGCAACATCGCCAGCGCGATAATCTGTATGCCAAGACCTAGGTTCATGGTGCGATTGAGGCCGATTCTGGCACCGAGCCAGCCTCCCAGCAGATTAGTGACAACGCCAAAAAACTCATAAAACAGAAATAACATGGCAATCGACAGCGCGCTGTACCCCAAGTCATTGAAATACAGCACTACCAGCATGCGTAGTGCGCCATCTGTCAGCGTGAACGCCCAATAATTACCGGTAATAATCAAATACTGCCGCAGCGCCGGACTCACGGAAGCCATTAATGAGCGACTCCACTGTCGGCCTGACCGACCAGCACTGCCAGTTCGGCGGTACGATTGGCATAGCCCCATTCATTGTCGTACCAGCAATACAACTTCAACTGGGTACCGTTGATCACCATAGTCGACAAGGCATCAATGATGCTGGAGCGTGGATCGGTACGATAGTCCACTGACACCAACGGCCGTTCTTCATAACCGAGAATGCCTTTCAGTTCGCCGTCCGCAGCTTCACGCAGTAACCGATTCACCTCAGCTTCAGTCGTTGGCCGTTGCAGTTCAAACACACAATCGGTCAACGAGGCGTTGGCTAGCGGGATCCTCACCGCATGACCATTCAGCTTGCCCTTGAGTTCCGGGAAGATATGGGTAATCGCCGTGGCGCTGCCAGTAGTGGTCGGGATCAGACTCTCACCACACGCACGGGCACGGCGCAAGTCTTTATGCGGCGCATCAAGAATCGTCTGGGTATTGGTTAAATCATGAATGGTGGTCATTGAGCCATGGCGGATCCCCAGTTTTTCGTGGATCACTTTCACTACCGGTGCCAGACAGTTAGTGGTACAGGAAGCAGCCGTGACAATGGGGTGCAATGCCGGATCAAATAACTGCTGGTTCACCCCCATCACCACATTGAGTACACCTTCCTCTTTGACGGGTGCAGTAACCACGACCCGTTTCACCCCTTGTTGCAAATAAGCTTGCAGCAGCGCCTTACTGCGCATTTTGCCAGAAGCTTCAATCACCACATCGCAGCCGGACCAGTCGCCATCGGCAATGGCCTTGTTGGCGCTCACCGCAATCACTTTACCATCAATCTGTAACTGTTCGCCGTTGGCGCTAATCTGTCGCCGCCAGCGACCGTGCACCGAATCAAACTCCAGCAAATGCGCCAGGGTGGCAGCACTACCAGCCGGATCGTTGATCTGCACAAACTCCAGTTCTGGCCATTCCCAGGCAGCACGTAATACCAGTCGACCAATACGGCCAAAGCCATTGATGCCTACACGGATCGTCATCGGATATCCTCGTCCTTATTTGGCCAACCAAGCTTCAATCTGTGCTTTCTGTGGCATAGAACCGCTGTGCACTACCTGTTCATCGATGACCACGGCCGGGGTGCTCATCACACCGTAACCCATGATCACTTCTGGGTTGGTTTCTTTGCTGACGGTAGCAGCAACACCTTGTTCTTTCACCACTTCAGCAATCAGCTCTGCGGTTTTGACACATTTAGTACAACCACTTCCTAACACAATGATCTTTTTCATATTTTGCTCCTTAAAGCAGCGGACCTAGCAGATTAAATAACCAACCGATCAAGGTGAATGCCAGCAGTAAAATGCCAAAAACACTGGCTAACAAACGCCACTGCATCACCTGTTTCAACAACACAAATTCTGGGAAACTGGCGGCAACCGTTGCCATACAAAACGCCAACGTGGTGCCAATCGGTAAACCGTTTTGCAGCAGGCTTTCCATCACTGGCACAATGCCCGTCACGTTGGAATACAGCGGCACCCCGATGAACACCGCCAGCGGTACTGACCACCATTGCCCCTGACCTAAATGGTTTGCCACCCAGCCGTCAGGCACAAAACCGTGTAACGCGGCACCGAGTCCAACCCCGATGAACACCCATTTCCAAACCCGGCCGACAATCTCTTTGGTTTCCGCCGCCGCAAAATCGTGGCGTGCTTGCCAGCTCAATTGCTGTGGTGTTTGCGGCGTACCGCAGCAGCTAACTTGTTGCTGTTGCCCACGCTGTAACGCTTTAGCAGCGAACGACTGTAACCAGCGTTCTGCATGAATCGCATCCAGAAAAGCCCCGGCAGCCACGCCCACCAACATGCCCACTAACACGTAGATCAGCGTGAACTGCCACCCCAGCAATCCCACTAATAACAACACCGCGACTTCATTGATAAGTGGTGAGGTGATGAGAAACGCCATGGTGATCCCCACCGGAATACCTGCCGAGGTAAAACCAAGAAATGCCGGAATACTGGAACAGGAACAGAAAGGGGTCACCGCGCCAAAGGCGGAACCGAACAGATAACCTGTCAGGCGGTTTTTACCGGCGAGATAATCTCGAACTTTTTCAACATTGAGCGATGCCCGTAACAGGGCAATCACATAAATCATCAACAGCAACAGCACAAAAATCTTGCTGGTGTCTTCCACAAAAATGCAGCGCTTCGCCCAGACGGCTTTGAGGCGCCAGCGACAATACCCCGTAAACCAGCCAATCCGCTAACGCAGTGAAAATGGCGAACATTTGAGTACCTCATGCAGCAATAACGGTTAGGACACAATCAATCACCACAAGCGGCCGCAGCGCAGCAACGTTCTGGGCGCCAGTGCATCGCATGCAGTCGTTCAATTGGTGCTGCCAGCATGGCTTGATTGTCTTGCAAGGTCGCCACCAGGACTTGTCGGCACCAACTGGGCAGAGCCTCATCAAAGCGATAAAACACCCATTGACCTTGACGACGATCCTGCAAGATCCCCTGATTACGCAGTTGTGCCAGATGCCTAGATACTTTGGGTTGGCTCTGTGCTAACGCCGCTGTCAGCTCACATACACATAGCTCGCCCTGTTGCTGGATCAGCAACAAACAACACAAACGGGTGTCATCCGCCATCGCTTTGAAAAATACGCTTGGTTCCATTGAAAGTTCCACCATAGAGCAATACGCCACCAGCAAATTCAAAGCGGAGACGCCTTCATATATGGATATTAATATATACGTAAAAACATATATTAAAATGAATTTTTAATGACACTGTGATCTGCGGCAACTCTTACAAATTCGCTGATAAAATCACCAAATTTATTTTTAATTCAAAATAATTTTTTGTGCATTTATTCACCAAAAAGTAACGGTGAACTATGCTCTTTGGTCCCATAACCCTGGTATTTACTGCGATGTAACAAAACCTTTTAATTATCAATTAAAATATTTAATTTCAATTAATTATATTAAGTTAACCGCATTAAAACCAACGTCTACCTATGTGGTAAAGTTGATAATTACTGTCAGATATTGAATAATAGCGCCCTCATAAAAATTATTTGAACACTAATTAATTATTTGGTTAGTACTCAAATAGTTTTCCGTCACGGTTGTTAAACCGCAGTAACACAAGGAGAACTTTCGATGAATGCCAACAACTCCCAGGAGGCTGACAGTCATCACCACATCAGTCTGAAAGAACATGCGCGTTACCTGCTACAGCTCTGCTGTTTCTGGCTGGTACTGGCGACCTACCTTTTCCCCATGTGCAAACAAAAATTCAACCAAGCTATTGGCAAATAAACACAGGCATTCACTCAATGGATAATTCAACCTATATTGCTTTGGCCATCTACTTTTTGGTCATGTTAGCGATAGGCCTGTTTGCCTATCGCAACTCCACGGATGATATTTCTGGCTACATTCTTGGAGGACGTAAAGTCAGCCCTCAGGTAACCGCGCTGTCGGCAGGCGCTTCCGATATGAGCGGCTGGATGTTGATGGGCTTACCCGGCGCAATGTTTGTGCAGGGATTCAATACTATCTGGATAGCGCTAGGACTGCTGATTGGCGCGTTATTTAACTATTTATTGGTCGCCCCACGTTTGCGGGTTTATACCGTAGAAGCCGATGATGCCCTCACCTTACCGGACTTTTTCAGCAAGCGTTTCGGTTTGAACAACGGTGCGGTGCGGATGGTTTCGGCCGCCGTTATCATTCTGTTTTTCACCCTGTATACCTCTTCCGGTTTGGTGGCGGGTGGCAAATTGTTTGAAACTGCCTTCCATCTGAATTACCAAGTAGGGCTGCTGGTCACTGTCGGCGTCGTGGTGGCTTATACCTTGTTGGGCGGCTTTCTCGCGGTGAGTATGACCGACTTTGTCCAGGGTTGTATCATGTTTGTCGCACTGGTACTGGTGCCTTATGTGGCCTACGAACAGTTTGATAGCACCCAAGATATGTTGCTCAATGCCCGCAGCACCATCGCTTCGCTCTCCGATTCTATGAGCCACATCAGTTTGCTGACTATCGTTTCGAGTCTGGCATGGGGACTCGGCTATTTCGGCCAGCCGCATATCATAGTGCGCTTTATGGCGATCCGTTCGGTAAAAGACATCAAACTTGCTCGCAACATAGGTATGGGCTGGATGCTGGTCACCATTATTGGGGCGTTGGCAACTGGGCTGGTAGGTGTCGCTTATGTGCATAAATTTGGGCTAGAGCTAAAAGACCCAGAAACCATTTTTATCGTATTTTCGCAGATTTTGTTCCACCCGCTGATCACCGGCTTCCTGCTGGCCGCTATTTTGGCGGCAGTCATGAGTACCATTTCCAGCCAGTTGCTAGTGTCGTCCAGCTCCCTGACCGAAGATGTGTATCGCGCCCTATTCCATCAAGATATTGACGAGAAAAAACTGGTTAACATCGGCCGCTTTGGGGTATTTGCGGTAGCCGCCGTTGCTACCCTGCTAGCAATGGATCGCTCTAGCAGCATTTTGGATCTGGTAAGCAACGCCTGGGCAGGTTTCGGCGCTGCGTTCGGGCCGTTAGTGCTGTTCAGCCTGTTCTGGCACAAGATGAACCACACGGCGGCAGTGTCCAGCATTGTCGCTGGCGCCGTGACTGTACTGGTGTGGATTTATGCACCGGTTTTACCGGACGGTAAAACCCTTTCCAGCGTGATCTATGAAATAGTGCCAGGCTTCTTAGTCAGTTCCGCCACTATCATTCTGGTGAGCCATTTCGGTAAAGACCCTTCTAAAGCGGTGCAAAAAACCTTTCACGCGACGAATGAGAAATTGCAGGAGCTCAGTTAGTTCTATCACTTTCATCCGGGCAGTGAACCGCTGCCCAACACTTAACTTCAGCCAGACAATTCAAGGACGTTATGAACGCTAAAAGCAAACAACGTATCGTGCTCAAAGTCGGCAGTGCCCTGATCGCACCCGATCGACAGGGCTGTAGTTCTCGTTACCTGCTGGCGATTGCCCAGTTTATTGTGCGCTGCCGCACCAAAGGGTTGCAGGTCATCTTGGTATCTTCCGGCTCTATCGCCGCCGGGGCGCACCGTTTTCCGCTGCGAGCTCGGGACAACAGCACCAGCCCAGAAGCACTGTTGGCACTGAAAAAGCCATGGCCGCCGCAGGGCAAACGGAGATGATGGCGACCTGGGACAAATTCTTCGATTTCCCGACAGCACAGATTTTGTTGACCCACGGTGATCTTAGGGATCGCGAACGTTACCTGAGTATTCGCGACACCATCAGCACCCTGCTGGAACACGATATTTTGCCCATTGTTAATGAAAACGATACCGTCACCACCGATGCCCTAAAAGTGGGCGATAACGACAATCTGTCAGCCATGGTAGCCGCTGCGGCTGATGCTCGCAGTTTGGTGATCTGCTCCGACATTGATGGTCTTTACGATAAAAACCCGCATCTTAACGCCGATGCCAAGTTGCTTCCTGAGGTGACAAAAATTGATGGCAGCATCTACGCCATGGCCGGCGGCAGTCACAGCGATGTGGGCACTGGCGGGATGCTGACGAAGATCCAAGCGGCAGAAAAAGCCGTTTCCCACGGTATAGATACTTATATTGTCAATGGGTTCAAAGAAGCCAGCTTCAATGATCTGCTGGCAGGCAAGAATCCCGGCACCCTGTTCCGCGGTTCCGACAAACCTATGCTAGAACGCTTGCACTGGTTTACTCACACGGTACGTGCTCAGGGCGAAGTCATTATTGCGGCCACCGATGAAGTACACTCCGCCGAGGACTGCGCCAACCTGTCCAGTGACGAAGTGCTAGATGTTAAAGGCAATTTTTCAGAAGGTGACACCATTTTACTGCGTAGCGATGACGGCACGCGGCTGGCAAAAGCCCGGAGTAACTACAGCAGCCGATTATTGAAATTTATCGCCAAGCAGGATGATTCCAAGCTGATGGACAGCTTTACCCACGAGCGCAACCTTATTGCGCCACAGGATATCGCCCTGCTTTCCCCAAAGGCCAACCCGATGGAGGAAAAATCATGAGTCTGATAACGGAATTAGCGCAAGCCGCCCGTAACGCCTCACGCCAATTGGCAATACTGGACAGTGACAGCAAAAACCAAGTGTTGCAAGCCATGAGCAGCGCCCTTAGAGCCAATCAAGAGGTGATTCTGGCAGCAAACCTGAAAGACTTAGACGCGGCCAAAGCCAACGGTTTAAGCGAGGCGATGCTTGATCGACTAACACTCACGCCTGCGCGGATCAACGCCATGGCCGATGGCATAGATACCATAGTCAAGCTTGCCGACCCGGTGGGGCTAAGGCGCGAACTGGGCACCCGCCCCAATGGCATCAAAGTCAGCAAATTACGGGTGCCGTTAGGCGTGGTTTGTATGATTTATGAGGCACGACCCAACGTCACGGCAGATGCCGGGGCGCTATGTTTTAAATCCGGCAATGCGGTGATCCTGCGTGGCGGCAAAGAGGCTCTGGGCTCCAGTCTGGCGATCGCCGCAGTGCTGCAACAGGTGCTCCGGCTATTTAATCTGCCAGAAGCCCTGATTACCGTGGTGCCCGATCCAGACCGCGCGTTAATGCTGGAATTACTGCAACAGCGACAAACCATCGATTTAGTCATTCCTCGCGGCGGTGAGGGGCTGATTAACTTTGTCACCGACAACAGCAAAATTCCGGTGATCCAGCATTTTAAAGGGGTTTGCCACCTATATGTTGACCGTGCGGCCGATGTGGAGAAAGCCCTGAACTTGCTGCTCAATGGCAAAACCCAGCGCACCGGTGTGTGTAACGCACTGGAAGGATTACTGGTGCATAAAGAGATTGCGCCAGTATGGCTGCCAATTGCTGCACAAGCCTTGAAAGATAAAGGGGTTAAGATCAATTGCGATGCGGCTTCTGCGGCTTATTTTGCACAGCCAACCGTGCTTACCGATGAGCAGTTCGGTGCAGAATATCTCGGTCTGGAGATTGCTATCCGCCAGGTGGATTCGCTCGATGGCGCCATGAATCATATCGCCCGTTTCGGTAGCCATCACACCGAAGTGATCTGCACCGAAGATCTGCAAGCCGCGGCGCAATTTCAACAAGCGGTCGATGCCTCGGTGGTGATGGTTAACGCCTCTTCCCGCTTCAGCGATGGGGCGGAGCTGGGACTCGGTGCCGAAATCGGTATCGCCACCACCAAACTGCATGCTTATGGGCCGATGGGGCTGGAATCACTGACCACCGAGAAATATCTGGTAAACGGCGCGGGCCAAATCCGCGACTGAGTGACCTCCACCGTGAATGGCGTTGCGCTGTAGATGTTTGCAACAGCGAACGCTGTGTTGTGATCTGCAACAAAAGTCACCCGTGGCAAATCACCGTGGCTGCGGTAGAATAAGCCATCTTTTGTCACGGGTCGGTTTGCCAGTGGAACAGCTCCCATCGCTTGGTCACTGCATGTCATTGATGCCATATCGGCTGTCGCTCCGTGTCTGCCTGGCCATAATTACCACCATATCTGCCGGGCTAAACCTCAACCCCTATCATCAAAGGAACTCCTGTCATGGGTCTTGCTGATTCCGTTTTAGCCGTTAATAACGACCTGCCTATCCGTACCGACAAGCCGGTGCATAGTGGCAAAGTCCGTAGTGTTTACTGGTTAACTGAGGCTGACAGTGCCCGGTTAATCCAAGAACAAGGTTATCCAGTACCGGCCGACACGCCGCTGGCAATCATGGTGATCAGCGACCGTATCTCTGCCTTCGACTGTATTTTTCATGGTGAAGGTGGGTTGCAGGGGATCCCCGGCAAAGGCGCAGCCTTGAATGCCATCTCCAACCACTGGTTCGGCCTGTTTAAACAACAAGGGCTGGCGGATAGTCATATTCTGGATATTCCGCATCCATTGGTGTGGATTGTACAGAAAGCCCGGCCCATCAAAGTTGAAGCGATTATCCGTCAGTACATTACTGGCTCAATGTGGCGCGCTTACGAAAAAGGTGAACGGCAATTCTGCGGCATCACCCTGCCAGAAGGTCTGCAAAAAGATCAAAAATTGCCAGAGTTGCTGCTCACCCCATCAACTAAAGGCATTTTGAAAGGCATTCCCGGTGTGCCAGAGCAGGACGATGTTAACGTCAGCCGTGCCGACCTAGAAGCCAACTGGCAGGCATTTGGTTTTGAAAAACCTGAAGATATTGCCTTGTACGAGCAACTGCTGAAACAAGGTTTTGCGGTAATCTCCAAAGCACTGAGCGACATTGACCAGATCTTTGTTGATACCAAGTTTGAGTTTGGCTATGTCACCGATAATAATGGCAACTCCAAGCTGATCTACATGGATGAAGTCGGTACCCCTGACTCTTCCCGAATTTGGGAAGGTGCGGCCTACCGAGAAGGCAAAATTCTGGAAAACTCCAAAGAAGGCTTCCGGCAATTTCTGCTGCACCACTTCCCAGACCCAGACATTCTGCTGAACAAAAAGCGCATGCCTGAGCGTGAAGCCTTAGCGCGGGATAATGACTTGCCGTTAGACGCGATGATGGCGGTTTCCAAAACCTACATTGGTGTTGCCGAAAAAGTCACTGGCAAACCCATTACCCTATCAGCGAACCCCAAAGCCGAGATTATTGAGATCCTCAAGAGTCGCTATGGCTTGGTAGACTGAGGCTCAATCGTGTTAAAAAAGGCGCTTAATAGCGCCTTTTCTGTCTCATCATCTCAGTTACTGCACTGCCCGTTATCCAACTGGATAGCGTTATTCTTCAATACCAGCCTCGCGACGTTGGGGTCGTCACCGATACGATAATGGGGGCAGGATCAAGCGCTTCATCGGCGGCCATGGCGTTTGCTGGCGGCAGATAATGCATCTGCGGGAAAATCGTCCGCGCCTGCGCCGCCTGGCTGTTAACATCGCATTGTTCATCACCGGCTTCGGTGCCTAAGCTGATGATCTGTCGGCTACTATCGAGCATCACAAAAATCACCCCGTCATCCTGCACAAAGCGGGCACTATACGCCGCACAACTGTTGCTGGCGGTTTTGTCATATAGCAGATGACCATTCTGCTCCGCTTCTGTGGCCGCCATGCCCAGATACAGCGGGCCGATACCGGTTTTACCATCCTGTTGCCATAGCTGATCGATACGGGCGCAGTTGCCACTATCCAGTGCGGCTTCATCCGGCGGCGTATCAGCAGCGATCACCAGACTGCTATACATAAGCGTTAAACCTGCAATCAGGGTAAACTTCATGGTGATTCCTCCGCTGGCAAAATCCAAGATCAGTGTTTTCGGCGATACTGCAAGTGCTGACCGCTACCTGTCAAGCTGCGCTTCAGTTTGGCAAAACTTTGGCGGCAGGTCACGCACTTTTATATTCACAACATTTGTAGATCACGCCAGTAAACAATCAGTTACAGAACAGGCATCCAAGCTGATTGCGGCAGTAGATACAAACCCGCCGCATGTGAGGCACCCGCGCCAACAATGTGACCGATACCCGCCGCCATCACCGCCAACGTAACATCGAAGGCGTTAAGGCTATCACCATAACCAGCAGTGAGATTGAACATCGAACCATCCGCCAGCAGGTATAAGGTTTTGCCATCAAATTCATAGGCATCGACATAAGGCATCGGCAGACTGTGACGGGCCTGCTGTTTCAGGAAAGGCACATCAATTTCTTGTGAAACATGGCCAACGTTGAGAATAAATGCCCCGTCTTTCATCGCCTGCAAATGTTTGGCATTCAGCACACCATAAGCCCCGGTAGCGGTGGCAACCACATCGGCCTGCGTTACCGCTGTCGCCAAATCTACCACCGGCCAGCCATCATATTTGGCTTGTAACGCTCTTGCGGGATTGAGTTCGGCCACTTGTACCTGACCGCCGTAGGCTTTGGCTGCTGCGGCGACCCCTTGCCCAACGAGGCCATAACCGATGACGATAACGGTTTTCTCATGCAAGGTGAGATGGGTGGTCTGAAAGAATGTGTGCCAGGCTGTCAGCCCCACCATATGACGATTGTGCAATCCTTCTTTTACCGGCAGGTCATCCCAGTTAAAAATAGGGTAACGCGGATGGACACCGCCCAGACGATTAATGCCAGAGCCGGTCGCTTCCAGCCCAGCAATTATCTTGGGGCCAGTGGCAGACTGATGCAGACGGGTGGTCAGATCGGCCCCCATTTCGCACAAGTGGGTAGGTTGCCAAGCCAGTGCTTTATCAAAAGAATCCGACCAGTCAGCATCGCTCATATCGCGCCAAGCATGTGCCGTTGCCCCTTTGTCGCACAGATATTTGACCACATCGTCCTGCACCGTTGTCGGGTTACAGGTAGTAAGAAACACTTCAGCACCTTTGCTCAGCAGCCCAGCTACCAGCGGTGCCATTTTCAGGTCGAGGTGCATGTTACAGGCGAGCCTGACACCGTGTAGATCAGGTAAAGCCGCGACTGCGGCGCGGGTACGGGTCATATGCAGGCTGGCCCAGGCCAACTCTGCTGCAAAATCTTGGTACATGAGAACAGCTCCAGCGTTAACAAAGTGGCTATTCTACTGTTTTTAACCGTGTGGGAAAGCCACCCTGACTCTCGGCTGGAGCCATCAATCACTCAGTACCAAACAACTGCTGTTTTTAGCAGCGTTAACTCATGCCCCCATAGGTCGGAAAGCTGCTAATGCTTTGATGCGATCGATCCAGGCGTCAATAGCTGGATAGTGCTCCAACGAAAAGCCGCCTTCATCGGCCACATGGGTATAGGCAAACAAGCTGATATCGGCGGTGCTCAAACTGTCACCGGCAATAAACTGGCTGTGCTGCAACTGTTGCTCCATCACCGCCAACGCCTTGTGCCCGCCTTTCTGCTTGGCTTCATATTCGGCGCGGCGCTCGGCTGGCAGGCCAAGATATTTAGCGATAAAACGCGCAACGGCAATATAGGGTTCGTGACTGTACTGCTCAAAAAACTGCCACTGTTGCACTTTAGCCAGCGCAAACGGTTCGGAAGGTAATAACGCAGAGCCATGAGCCAGATAGTTAATGATGGCGTTAGACTCAGACAAAGTACGACCGTCGCTCAGTTCCAGTAACGGGATTTTACCGTTAGGATTTTTCTCCAGAAATGAGCTAACCCGA
The DNA here is from genome assembly GCF_018394335.1 of Shewanella dokdonensis. NCBI lineage: Bacteria > Pseudomonadati > Pseudomonadota > Gammaproteobacteria > Alteromonadales > Shewanellaceae > Shewanella > Shewanella dokdonensis. The sequence goes on from NZ_CP074572.1 coordinate 1,356,175, forward strand.
GTATCACCTGCCAGAATATCCACCGCTACCCATTCATAGTCCAGGTGCAACAAGGCACACAACAATTGCACTTTATAACAGTTACCAGATTGCGCATCACCGTAAACCCTAAACGCTGCCATCAACATCACTCCTAGAATTGAAATAGTTTTACCTTAGCTAATACTCTGCACTTTTCCTCAATAAGACTGAATACAACACCACAATTTCTATGTCAGCCAGTGTTGCTGTAACCAGTCCACGGTAGCATCTATGTCGGCACTGTCTGCCAGTTGTAGCATATGCGGTAGTTTGTTTACCGCATCCAACGCAATAGTTTCTCCATGCTCAAACACTAACTGCAACCGCTGGTAACTTTCTCCCAGCAACTGCCGGGCCTGATAGTCAGCAATACCGGAAACACCGTCCATCAGAATGTTTATCAGCGGTTTGATCCACTGGGCATAGCCCCAGTCCAAGGTTTTACCTTTGATATAGGTGAGACTGACCCCGGTGCCAACCGACAATAACACTATGTCATCCATTGCGGCGCGCTCTTGCGGTAGGTTATGTTGAGAAATGGCCTGAGCCAGTGCCACAATGGCCGGATTATTGGCGTATACACCACCGTCGATGTAACCATCCGCTGAGGGGAAATAGGTCGGGGCAGCGCTGGTGTACAAGGCCACATCGGCCACCTTGACCGCGGCATCACAGTCACTGCCGTTGAAGTTATGAAAAATTTTTGGCTTCCAGCTGCGGTGGGCGGCGGCAGCACCATTATCTAGGTCAAAGGTAGGAATGGCGACTTTACGGCTCAGGTCACCCAGTTGCAGTTCACCAAAGGTCTCGGTCAGCACTTTCCGCAACGGCTTGGTGGCGTATTCGGCACCTATGGTTCTGCCAAGATCGCGGACATTGTCCCAGATGCTGTCATCAAAGATTTCAGCCCCTCGCTGCTGGTATAGCTCGGCAATCTCTTGCGGCGAGTGGCCAGCGGCCAGCCCTAGCGCTAAAATGCCGCCAGTAGAAGTGCCCGCCAGCAGATCGACTTGTGCTAACCAACCGGCGATTGACGGTTGTTCATTGAGACGTTGCAACAAGCGCGCGCTGATCACGCCGCGCAGCCCCCACCATCCAAGCTTAAAATACGATATTTGGCCATAGTCCTGTTCCTCCCTGTCCAGCCTAAGTTAGCCCTGCATATGCCCTATTCCATCAAAACAACGCCGATTACTGTCGCCAACACGCGAGACTCTCCGCGGTTTTTGTAGGAATAAATTCGATGATCTCATATTCCGCGAGTTGTTGCTGTTTAAACGGATCCAGAGCCAGAATCTGCCATAACTGCTCCTGGCTATCCGCTTGCGCCAAAATCACCCCACCCGTACGCGGCACTTTGCGACCCGAAGCCAGGAAATGGCCCGCCGCATACTGCTGTTCCAGATAAGCGATATGTGCCGCAAGGTGTTTTTCTATCTCACTGAGTTCACAAGTATAAGTTAACGATACGATAAACATGTTAGCGCCCCTCGGCATAACCAGGCTCGCCAGCCGCCGCCACAAACGCCATTTCCAACAGGTATTGCGGGTCGGCCAATTCGGCTTTGACACAGACGCGACTGGGAGCACAACCTTCAGGAAACCAGGCTTCCCACAGTTCATTTAATACGGCGGCGTTGGCAAAGTCGGTGAGATAAATGGTCACCGCTAACACGCGGCTACGGTCACTGCCAATAAGCTGCAATTTGTTGTCCGCTTGCGCCAGTATGGCACTGACTTGTTCACGGATATCACCTAGAGGTTCGCTCTCGGCCACTTCGACAAAGTGGGCAATGCCATGATAAATCGTGACATCAGACCAGAGCTTGCTGGGATTAATTCGTTGAATTGGCATCCATCTGTCCATCATTCAGAGAAAAGCTTATGGTAGCGGAAACCCACAAAAAGCACCGAATTATTCGGCAATACTTTTTGGCAGCATTTTGCGTTAACCGTGACGATTCCTTATGATCGCCAAACATGCCCTAACGAGAACCAGAAGATGAAGCTCACCCTGTTGACCCAGTCGCTGTACGACAAACTCTATCGTGATATCTGCGAATTTCGCCTGACCTTTGACCTACCAGTGGCAGAGCCTGAGTCCTTAGATGCCAAGCAAGATCAACTGCATACCTCGTTAATCAGTGAAGAACTGACAGAGCTGGCCGAAGCCGCAGATAAAGTAGCGCAAGCCGATGCTATCGTCGACAGCGTCTATGTCTTGATGGGCCGACTGGTACACCTTGGTGCAACCGCCGTGGAGCAACGGCTGGAGATCAGCTATCTGGTGGATCTGTTATTGCAGGTAGCCAACAATCGCGGTATCGATTTTGTCCCCTGCTGGGACGAAGTGCATAGCAGCAATATGAGCAAGGTCTGTCGCACCGAGCAGGAACTAGAAGCAACCATTGCCCATTATGCCCGGCAAGGGATCGAGATCAGCGGCAGCCGAAATGGCGATTATCTGATCGCCAAATGTGCCAAAGACGTAGCCATGGCTGGCAAGACGGTACGCCGTGGCAAAGTATTGAAGTCGGTTTATTATCGTCCAGCAGACCTGCGTTCCTTGGTCAGTTAATCGATTACCTAGGGTTAGCGCGGCAATCCTGCCACTAACTGGCGGGTCAGTTCAGCCGCCGGAATCGCCCGGCAACCACTGGCATTTTGCCCACACCATAAGGGGCTGAAATCACTGTTGCCTTGCTGCTCAGCGGCCTTGCGCAGCGGGGCGATGGCACTGGCGGCCAACGGAAAATCTGGAATATCCGCCATCGCCTGTTCCCGCATTAGCCGGTTCACAATCCCTCTGGCGGGTCGGCCACTAAACACCCGCGTAAGCGCTGTATGCTGGTTGCGTTGTGGATCAACTAATGCCTGACGGTGTAGCTGGCTGATAGTGGTTTCGGGGCATAACAGATAGGCCGTTCCCACCTGCACCGCAGCAGCCCCAAGCTTCATCGCGCTAGCAATGGTGGTGGCATCCACCATACCGCCAGCAGCAATTACTGGCACATTGAGCGCCGCCGCCAATTGTGGTAACAACGCGAACGTACCGGACTGCAACGACAGTTCATCAGTGAGAAAATGGCCGCGATGACCTCCGGCCTCCAATCCTTGAGCGATGACCGCATCGACCCCTGCGCCTGCAACCACACACCTTCGGCAACGGTAGTGGCACTGGCAATCACTTTGCTGCCCCAAGATTTTACCTGCTGCAATAGTGACGGCTCAGGTAAACCAAAATGAAAACTGACAACCTCAGGCCGCAATGGTGCAATTGCCGCCGCCATCGCGGCATCAAATGGGCGGCGTTCAACAACCGTATCCACTGGCGTTGCTGACAGTTCCTGATAGTAAGGTTGCAACCGTTGCTGCCACTGCTGCAACTTGTGTGGTTGTGCTTCGGGTGGCGTGTGACAGAAAAAATTGAGATTGATGGGGGCTTGGGTTTGCTGGCGGAACTGCGCCACGGCTTGCTGGATCTGCGTTGCATTTAACATGGCGCAGGGCAAAGACCCCAAGGCACCCGCACTTGCCACCGCGAGCGCTAGTTCGATGCCTTGAGCCCCCGCCATGGGCGCCTGCACCAGCGGCCACTTTACGTCGAACAGTTGCATCAGTGCCTCCTGCTTGAGGGCAAATCGGGCATTGAGATGCTGGTGACTAGATAGCCACGCCCATCAGGTAATCCATGCCTAATGCCAAAAATAACGCCATACCCGCCCAGTTGTTGTTGAGAAAAGCCTTCAGGCAAGGCGCGCGTTCACGGCCAAAGATCAACCGCTGTTGATACAGGCTGAAACCGATAAAGGCCAGCAAACCGATCAGATACATCAGGCCGCGATCCGCCACAAAACCTGCGGTCATAAAACAGGTGAGCGCCGCCAACTGGAATAACCCGATGATTTGCCTATCATATTTACCAAACAGAATCGCCGTAGATTTGATACCGACTTTTAGGTCATCATCGCGATCCACCATGGCATACATGGTGTCGTAAGCGATGGTCCAGAACCAGTTTGCCGCAAACAACCACCAAGCTTCAGCGGGCACTGCACCAGTTTGTGCAGCATAAGCCATAGGAATTGACCAGCTCCAAACAACGCCGAGAAACATCTGCGGCATATTGGTAAAGCGTTTGGTAAAGGGATAAATGATGGTAAGCACCATGCCGATATAGGACAGTTTAACCACCAAGGGATTGAGCATCAGCACCAGCGCAAAAGCCACCAGCCCCAACACCACAAACAGCAGCAGCGCTTCTTTAACCGAGACTTCACCGCTGGCTAATGGCCGCGACTTGGTGCGTTCAACATGGGTATCGAGATGGCGATCGGCGTAATCGTTAATAATGCAGCCACAGGCGCGCATGATGAATACCCCGAGGATAAAGATCACCAGCACTTTGGCACTGGGTAAACCACCCGCCGCCAACCATAAGGCCATCAGACACGGCCACAACAATAGAAATGTGCCGATTGGACGATCAATACGAGCAAGACGCGCATATGCGTCGAATTTTTCCCTAAGATTCATGGGCCTGCTCTCTCCAAATCCCTCAGTCTTTGCACTACAGCAATGCATTATGACGCAGTCAGAGTGTGATTTACACCACAAAATGACATTTAGCCGCCACGGTATTACACCGTTTGTAACTTAGCGTAGGCCACTACCAGCCACTTACTACCAAAATCATCAAAATTTACCTGAACCCTGGCCTGGGCCCCACTACCTTCACTGTTGGTAACTGTGCCTTGGCCAAACTTGGCGTGCACGACCCGCTGACCATGATGAAATCCGTTGTCATCAAACTGCTGACTACGGCTAAAACGGGTATTTAACACTGGGGTGGAAACCTGGGCCTTCAACCGTACTTCCTGCATGCACTGTGGCGGGATCTCTTTAATAAACCGCGAGGGTCTGGCGTAGTTCTCGCGGCCATAAATTCGCCGAGACTCAGCATAAGTGATATAGAGTTGTGCCATGGCGCGGGTCATGCCGACATAACATAAGCGGCGTTCCTCTTCGAGCCGATCCCCTTCTTCCAACGTCAGTTGGCTGGGGAAAATACCTTCTTCGACCCCGGCCATGAACACTACCGGAAATTCCAGCCCCTTGGCTGAGTGCAATGTCATTAACTGCACCGCATCCGTATGTTCATCGGCTTGCCCATCACCCGCTTCCAGCGCTGCATGAGACAAAAAGGCGTTGAGTTCACCCATGTCCAGCAGCTCTTCTGGCACTTCAAATGTACGCGCCGCCGTGACCAGTTCTTCCAGGTTCTCTACCCGGCTTTGTGCCTTCTCGCCCTTTTCCTGCTCATACATGGTTTTGAGGCCAGAGGCTTGGATCACATGATCCGTTTTGCGATACAAGACCATTTCGTCGGTATCGTGTGCCAGCGCGACTATCAGATCCATAAAACTGCGCACCGCCGTGGCCGCCCGACCGCTGAGCACTTTTTGCTCCAATAACTGTCCGGCTGCCTGCCACAGCGTCAGTTGATGCTGGCGTGCCGTGCTGCGCATAATCTCCAGGGTTCGGTCACCTATGCCTCGCGTTGGCGTATTCACCACCCGCTCAAACGCCGCATCATCATCATGATTTGTCATCAAGCGCAGGTAGCCCATGGCATCTTTGATTTCTTGCCGTTCGAAGAAGCGCAACCCACCATAAATACGGTAAGCCAGCCCTTTATGCAGTAATGCCTCTTCCAGCACCCGCGACTGCGCGTTGGAACGGTAAAGAATCGCACAATCGGCTAAATTACCGCCTTTATCTTGCCAATCCGCAATGCGCCCGATGATAAAACGCGCTTCATCCAGTTCATTAAAGGCGCAATAAACGGAGATAGGCTCGCCTTCAGCATCTTCCGTCCACAGGTCTTTACCGAGACGGTCTGGGTTATTGGCAATTAATTCATTAGCCGCTTTCAGAATATTGCCGGTAGAGCGATAGTTCTGTTCCAGACGAATAGTGGTGGCATGCGGAAAATCTTTCAGAAAACGATGCAGGTTTTCTACCTGCGCCCCACGCCAGCCATAAATCGACTGATCATCGTCGCCGACAATCATCACATGACCGCTATCGCCTGCCAGCATGGATCCAGGCGTATTGAATGGCGTTGGTGTCTTGAAATTCATCCACCAGAATATTGCGAAACCTGTCCTGATAGTGTTCCAGCAGATGCGGCTTATTAAGCCATAACTCGTGTGCCCGCAGCAGAATTTCAGCAAAGTCCACCAACCCGGCGCGGTCGCAGGACTCCTGATAAACCCGGTACAGCTCCAGCAGTTTTTGCTCCAAGGGGAACGGCCCGGCATCAATGGCCGACGGTCTTAATCCCTCGTCTTTTTTACCATTGATATAGCCCTGCACCATGCGCGGTGGGTACTGTTTTTCATCAAGATTAAGACTCTTGATAATACGTTTGATCAAGCGGTGCTGATCTTCGCCATCAAGGATCTGAAAATTCTGTGGCAGTGCGGCTTCTTGCCAATGGGTACGTAACAGCCGATGCGCCAGCCCATGAAATGTGCCGATCCACATCCGATTCATGTTGTGACCAATAAGCCGCTCGACACGCTCACGCATCTCAGTGGCCGCCTTATTGGTAAAGGTCACCGCCATAATCGAATAAGGGCTCTGGTTCTCTACCTGCATCAGCCATGCAATGCGATGAGTTAACACCCGCGTTTTGCCACTGCCTGCCCCAGCCAGCACCAACATGCTCGACAAGGGGCGGCGACCGCTTCGCGCTGTTTCTCATTCAGGCCATCAAGTAAAGAAGATACGTCCATCGTTGCCTCCATCAAAATCGAGGCGGCATTATAGCAGGAAAGCCCGGCGAGGTTGACGAAGATCCCAAGCAACGGGCAATTCTCCGCGCAAGAAAATACCGCGATAGGCGGCCGCAATTCCCCAAGGTTCGAAAACTATGGCTAACAGCAAGCCATTACGGCGGAGGATTACCCACCTGCGGTAACAGCAACAAGGGGCAGCTCCAGTGGCGCTGCCCCTTGCTAATTTGAGCAAAGTTATCTTCAAAGCTGGCGACTAAAACGATTTAGTTAACGTCAGCACGGCCTGCGAGCCTTGTGTAGTATTTTCTGCATCAAACTCACGCAATACCCGGATATTGGCCTGGAACTGTGCTGGCAGGTAAAACAGGTTAAGTTCTACCCCTAAGGCATTAGACTGTTTGTGCTCAGAAGCGATGGTATCCACCCCATCTTTACTGTCGTCGCTGAACTGACGATAAATAGCACCCGCAATCCCCACGCGCACCAACAAGTCATCCCGCATTTGTACTTCTTTACCAAGCCCATATTCCATCACAAACTCACTGCCGGGACGCACATGAGTGTCGCGTTGACGACTGTTAATGATGGTACGAGTCAAGGCACTGATGGTCCAAGTACGGGCGGAATCAAAGTAGTAAGTGCCGCCTATGGTCAACATGCCAGACCAGTATCCCAACCCCGGAGAAGTAGGAATATCAGCGTCATATTCGCCGGTTGGGGCGATAACCGCCAACCCAAAGGCACCATCCCAACGTGGTTTGTGCCAACCCAAGGCCAATGGTTCGATAACCATGTCACCCAGCGACAATGATTTGCTGTCGCTAAATCCGGTCGCCTTAATATCCAGATCTTTGGACACCAAGGGCATGACTACGTCATAAAAGTAATCAGCACCAAAGAGCTTGCTCTCGGTCACATAGACAAATCGATGCGCCGATGCAAAAACATCAAGGTTAAAGCCATTATTGATTTTGTGGCCCCGATTATCTTTCATGGTCGTTGGGTTAGACCAAGTGTTGTACATTCGGTAAGTGAAGCCGATTGGCGGTGTGGTTCCCGCCATCACCCCTTCACCACCAAAGCCGTAGTGTGTGCCAGAAGTGGCCGCCTGCGCCGCCCCTCCCGCCAGCCAACAGGCACTGCAAATCGCGATAGTCCAGAGACATTTGCTTGCTTTGTTCACAATTCACCATCCTTATTGTTGGATTTTCCAGCCGGGAGGCAATAACGCCTCCCCGTTGGAGAAATGACATGCAACGCAAGCAACGGCCCCAGCCTGGTGCGATTTGAGGCACCCATAGCAACCGGCACAGCGACCAAACTTGCGTGTTGATCATCGTCATTCCTATTGCTATCAGTGAGTTAGACTTTCAGTGACGGTAATAACTTATCGATATCACCACCAGCGGCTTTGATCCCTGCCATGCGACCAAAGGTCACGCAGCGGCCATGACCAATTCCGGGGCAGATAGTTGGGTAGTCGTTGGCAAAGAATTCGCCTTGGGCTGCCCCCACTACATACAAACCAGGAATATGTTGGTCGTTGGCATCTTTCACCAATAAGCTGCTGTCGGTACGCAAGCCACCACACATGGTCAGCACTGTGCTGATCAACTTGCCAGCGTAATATGGGGGTTTATCAATGGCAGTAAGCAGCTCCTTACGTTTGCCGTAATCCACATCGTTCTGTTGGCGATACAACTCGTTGTAACGTGCTACAGTTTTTTCAGTTGCGCCGCTGGCACGTGCATTTTTTGCGCAAGTTCATCAAGCGAATCGGCAACGAGCACTTTGCCCTGTCTGATGTGTCCTTTCTGCACGTCAATTTCCATCTCTTTATTGAAACCTTGGCCCCAGGGTTGGAAGGTTTGCCCATAGAACAGGCCACCGGCCAGATTGTTATCAATCTGAGATTTCACTTGGTCAGCCCAACGACTGTCGTAGATAGTCCAGGCGATACCATCGGGTTGCATCTCTTTTGTACAGCTTTTGGATTGTGTATTAACGTCTTCATTTTTGAAGCGCTGACCATTGGCATTCACATGCAGGAAGCCGTAACTGGCAGCACCGGCTTCCAGGTGAATAACGGCGGCATGGGGCTCATGTTTCTGCATCGCGCCCCCACGTGCATCGCCTGGATCAAACCATCGCCGGTATTACATTTGTTCGGGAAGTAGATTTGCGCATCGGCCAGTAATGTTTCTGGTGAGTAGCGTTGGATCAGTTCACGGTTAGAAGCGTAGTCACCGGTGGCAATAATCACGTTCGGCGCGTTGAATTGAATGTAATGATCAGGGTTACCTGCAATCACCCCAGTCACTGGGCCACCCTCCTGTCGCAAAATCTGTACAGATGGGGTTTTATAATGGATTTTGACGCCTTTATCTTTGGCTTCAGCTTCCAAGGCTGGTACTAACACTATGTTACCTACACCTTCGGCATGGCCGTTGGCGTAAGTCATATCGGCACCTTTCTTGTAGAAAAAGTGTGTCACTGGATATTCGGTGTAGTCCGGGCCTTTGTAATAGCCTTCCCACATTGCCACATCTAGGCCACGGCGACGGGTGATATCGATCATCCAGTCCATAGCGGCGCCACTACGATGGGCATATTCCCACAGCAATTTTTCGTCCAGACGACCTTGTGCCCATGCGATCCAGTCGCGGATCACTTGGCGATAATCGTTGTCGATATGCAGTTCTTTATGGAGCTTGCTATTAAAGGCGGCAATGTGACCACCGCGCGCGCCCCAGATGTTGTTTTTCTCAATAAGGTGCACATTAGCACCCTGTTCTGCGGCTGAAATCGCGGCTGCCAATCCGGCTAACCCGGCGCCAATTACCAGCACATCGGCATTAATCTTCTCTTTGATTTCACTCGCATTAATCGGTTTTTGCGGTTGTTCCCAACTCCATTTGTGTTCATCAGTTACCGGATCCCCAATCCGCTGATTTTCCGCTAGCGCACGTCCCGGCATCACCATCCCCACGACAGATACCGCTCCGGCAGCAACGGAACCTTTGATAAAGTCCCGCCGAGATACACCTGCATGTTCATGTTGTTCATTGTTGTCAGACATCTCAATGCTCCTTGTTATTTATTACGCTTGAACACAGTTTGTACAAAACTGTCGTATGGCTCATAGCATCGCCTATGCCAAGCCATTAGAATCGATTAACACTTTGAGTTTTATGGTATTTTTAATGGTTCACTTATAGAGCATTCTCTAATCTGAGAAATATTTTTCTCTGATTAGAGAATCACTTCTATGCGAGGAGTGAGGCGATGGAAAACGATGGACTGAGTTTGAAAGAGATGCTGACCGTGTCTGATGAGAGCAATTCACTGCACTTTTTAGATCAACGGGTGATTGTGTTCGATCTCGCTTCGCTGGCATTGCTGCGTAAAGAGCTGATCGACACACTCGGGTTTCATGGTGCTTGTGCCATTTTAACGCGTTTTGGTTATGCCCATGGCTGGTGCACGGCCAAAATGCTGTCTCAAGAATTTCCTGATCTCGTCAAACAATCCCATGGTGGCGCCTTACTGCATCGACTCTTTGGTGAAGTGAACACCATCGAGCTGAAAATGAGCAATGGGAATGACGATGAGCCGCTCTATGAATGTATCCTCAAAGATTCCTATGAAGCCGAGCAGCATCGGCTGCTGTATGGCAAAGCTGACGAACCTGCCTGCTGGACGTTAATGGGCTACGCCAGTGGTTATGAATCATTTAAGTTTGGCCGTGAAGTCTACTTCATCGAAGATAAATGCGTTGCCAAAGGCGACCCATACTGCCGCATTCGCGGTAACTTTAAAGAAAAATGGGGCGACAAAATTAAGCCCTATCTGGAGTTCTATGCCATGAGCTCCGCCGATATCATGCTGCGGGATGTTTCAGAAAAACTGCGCGAAACCGAGCGCAAACTGAAACAACGCCAACGTCAGTTAGGCTTATTGAGTCGATTGAATGAAGATCATCACGGCATGTTTGTACGTAGCACCGAGATGCAAAAGGTCATCGATATGGCCAAACGTGTTGCCCAAGTCGATTCCTCAGTATTGATTACCGGCGAAAGCGGTGTCGGCAAGGAACGCATCAGCCGTTATATTCACGAAGCCTCATGCCGTTCATTAGCACCGTTTATCACCATCAACTGCGCCGCCCTCACCGAAACCTTGCTGGAATCAGAACTCTTTGGGCACGCAAAAGGGGCATTTACCGACGCCAACCGAGATCGCCCTGGGCTGTTTGAAGAAGCCAATGGCGGCACGCTGTTTTTAGATGAGGTTGGCGAACTCAGCCCAGCCACTCAGGCCAAACTGCTGCGGGTATTGCAAGAAAAAGAAGTACGGCGCGTTGGTGAAAACCGCGCCCGCCACGTCAATGTGCGCTTACTGTCCGCCACTAACCGTGATCTGCTGCAAGAGGTGAAAAACGGCAACTTTCGCGAAGATCTTTACTACCGCTTAAAGGTAATTGAGGTAAAAGTGCCACCGCTGCGCCATCGCAGTGAAGATATTCTGCCGCTCGCAAACTTCTTTTTACGCATGTATTGCGAGCAGATGCAGCGAAAAATCAACGGCTTTAGCACCAAAGTGGCCTCCATGCTGTTGCACTATGCTTGGCCTGGCAATGTGCGCGAGTTACAAAATATGGTGGAGCGGGCGGTAGTGCTTTGCCCCAACAATCAGATTGACGCTGAAGACTTGCCGCCAGAACTGCTGTTACCGTTTGGCGATAATATGTCCGGTAACCACCTCAAGTCACTCGCCCAAGTGGAGCGCGAATACGTGGCGAATGTGGTCACGGCAGTGGGAGGTGATAAACGGCTAGCCGCCGCCAAATTAGGTATTGGCTTTTCCACTTTATATAAAAAATTGCAGCAACATCAAGCGGCAAGAGAAACCGCCTAAACGGCAGTCTAAACGCAGCCGCTGGCATAACTCAGCACACCAGCGGCTGTAGATAATTAGCCAATCAGTGAGTTACGGCGGAAATCCATTTAGCCAATGGAATAAAAAAACGGCCAACGCTATCAACGTTAGCCGCTGAGTTAAGCGCTATTACCGGGCATGTTACCCTATTGCGCGATTAGGCACGGTTAAGTGCAATCAGAGTCCCGGCCATTTTGCGGCGCAGATAGGCAATCTGCTGCATGTGTGGCAGATCTTTGGGGCAGTTGTCCTGACAACCGAGCAAGGTCATGCAACCAAATACGCCATCCTGAGTGCCAAGCACATGATAGAAGTCATCTGCCGTACGGGCATCGCGGCTATCCAGCTCAAAGCGGGCGATTTTCATCATGCCCACGGCACCAACAAAGGTGTCGCGCATCTGCGCAGTGGCACAGGCAGAAACACAGACACCGCACTCAACGCAGCGCTCCAGCTCGTACAACTTGGCGGCTTCGTCCGGTTCCATCGGTTGTTCCAGATGGTGAATATCGGCTTGCTGCGCTTTGGGGTGCAGCCATAGTTTCAAACGCTCCGCCAACTCACGCATAAATTTACCGGTATTAACCGACAAGTCGCCAATCAGTTCAAACCCCGGCAATGGCATCAGGGTAATCACTGCCTCCGGGTATTTGGCGGTTAAGGTACGGCACGCCAGCGTAGGCAAGCCATTGATCACCATGGCACAACTGCCACATATGCCAGCGCGACAAACAAAATCAAACTGCAATGACGGGTCTTGTTCCGCCCGCAGCCGATTCAGCGCAATAAAAACCGTCATCCCTGGGGTTTCATCCAACTGATAATCCACCATTTTGGGGGCATCGCCAGGCAGTTGCGGATCGTAACGAAAGATCCTGAAAGTCAGACTACGGCTCATGATTTTTCTCCGCGGGCTAAAAGCTCATGTAAACGCTGATTTTGTGGCTGTAGATGCTCGGGTAACTCAAACGGCATCAGCGCCTGTTGTTTTTGTTGCCGGGAAGCATTGTCGCCCAATTGCTGCAAGATCTCGGCGATTTGCTGCTGCCGTTTGGCGGTATCGGGGTGTGCAATCGCGTTATCGGCACCATAACCGCGGTAACCTGGCGGTAGCTCCATCTGCATCACATCCAGTGCTTCATAGCTCAGGCTCGGTTCCAGTGCATTGGCATCTGGCCAACTGGAGAGTGTGCGGCTGAGCCAGTCTTTATCGTTACGTTGCGGGTAATCTTCGCGGGCATGGGCGCCACGGCTTTCGGTGCGCGCTAAGGCACCACAAGCAACGGTGAGTGCGACCTTGAGCATACGCCGCACCCGCAGCGCTTCTGCGAGTTCAGGATTGGCGTGACGTTTTTTGCATTTGAGGCGAATATGCCGCGAGCGTGCCAGCAGTGCTTTCAATTCATCCACCGCGGTTTGCAGCTCTGGGCCATTACGGAAGATGCCCACATAATCCATCATGGTGCGCTGCATTTGCAGTTTCAAATCAAAGGCATCTTCGCCTTCGTCGGTGGCCAGTAGCGTGTCGATCTCCTGTTGCAGTTCGCCAGCAAACTGTTCCACTAACCGGGTGTCCAGCTGTAATTCCTCCTGCTCACAGAAGTCAGCAACATAGCTGCCGATAATCATGCCGCCAACCACGGTTTCTGCCAGTGAATTGCCCCCAGGCGGTTAAAGCCGTGCATATCCCAGCAAGCGGCTTCCCCACACTGAACAGCCCTTTGAGCTGTGGACTTTCACCGCTGGCTTTAGTACGAATGCCGCCCATGGAATAGTGCTGTGTTGGCCGTACCGGGATCCATTCATCGGCGGGATCGATACCGAGGAAGTTTTCACAGATCTCTTTGACTTCACGCAGGTTGGTTTCCACATGCTTACGCCCAAGCAAAGTGATATCCAGCCACAGATGCGGGCCGTACGGACTATCGACTCCCAAGCCTTTGCGCATATGTTCGGTCATGCGGCGCGATACCACATCACGTGAGGCCAGCTCTTTTTCTCTGGCTCATAATCTGGCATAAAACGGTGACCATTTTTGTCACGCAAAATACCGCCATCGCCACGGCAACCTTCGGTGGTGAGGATGCCTACCGGTACAATTGCGGTGGGATGGAACTGCACCGCTTCCATATTGCCCAGCGTGGCCACACCGGTTTCCAGCGCCAACGCCTGACCTATCCCTTCGCAAATAACCGCATTGGTAGAAACCTCATAGATACGGCCATAACCACCGGTGGCTATAGTGGTACATTTGGCAATATAAGCTCGCAGTTCCCCAGTGATCAGGCAACGAGCAATCACCCCATAACAGCGCTTGCCATCGTGAATGATTTTCAGCGCTTCTATGCGTTCATGCACCGGCACATCTAACGAGATGGCTTTGTTATCAACCGCATAAAGTAGTGAATGGCCAGTGCCATCGGCGGTGTAGCAGGTGCGCCATTTTTTGGTGCCGCCAAAATCACGGGCGTTAATTAACCCGTGTGCCGCTTGGGCTTCTTCCAGCGTTACCCGTTCGGCATTGACTACCACCTGCCGCGGCCCCGCCGTCACTCGCGTCCAGGGCACGCCCCAGTTCGCCATCTGCCGCACCGCTTTGGGGGCACAATGGGCGAACATCCGAGCCACGTTTTGGTCACAGCCCCAGTCAGAGCCTTTTACTGTGTCCTGAAAATGAATGTCTTCGTTATCGCCATCGCCTTTAACGGTATTGCCCAGACTCGCCTGCATGCCCCTTGCGCGGCAGCCGAGTGCGAACGTTTCGGCGGAATTAACGACAGCACCAGCGTATCCAGTCCGCGTTGCTTGGCTTCAATCGCCACCCGCAACCCGGCCAGTCCAGCGCCCACCACCAGTGCATCGGTATAAATGAGTTTCACACTCTCTCCTTTCGGGATTAATGAAATCCCACGCTCTGCTTATTTTTAATCCCGTTAGCACCCGCTAATCTGGGTAATCTTGTGGCTGTTGGGAAAAATCCTCCCGGCCGCGATTTGCGGCAGACAGCATCGGTCAGGTCAAATCATCAAGGAATAAACGGTGTTACAGGCGTCGCAAGACCACTACCAATCAACAGGTAAGCGGTAAGGCTGCAAAGCCCCAACACCAGCAGATAACCGATTAGGATCTTCGCCAGCAGCCGCAGCCCGTCTCGACGAAAACTCACGCCCCATTTGAGAGCCAGCCGATAGAGCCCGAGCATGGCGTGAACCACCACCGCGGGCAGCAACAGGATATAAACCAGCCAGTAGTTGTCATGCCAAACGCGCGCCGCAGACAGATGTGGGCCGATTTCAGGATTGGTAATCATGGTCACCAAGTGCATCGGCACCAGGAAAAACATCAAAAATCCAGTCACCATCTGCCAAAACCACAAGCGCGTATCCTGGTGGTTGAGCAAAAGATTATGATTACGCAGTGCCTGCCACTGCCGCCGCTGTGCCGGGAAACGTCTGAGTGCAGTCGCCGCATGTACCATCACCACCAGCAACATGAACACTGAAAACGTCTGCGTCAGCAACGACGAGCCGTGGCCGCTGCTGGTAAACCAACCGCCTTCCAGCACATTCGCCACGCGATAAAACGCCGCTTTGCCCAGCAAGATAGAGGATTCAAAATGCAGGTGTGCCAGCAGAAACAAACCTAAGATAAGGCCGGAGCCACTCTGCAGTATGTCCGCGATGGCTGACCAGCGATGGCTTTGTGGATACCCCAACCATCTCTCACTGATACGATATTTAGTTAACATAGTTATTAAAGTTATTTAAGGTCAGATCCGTGAGCGTACCAACATATCGCAACCCGCTTGCCTGGCCAATAGTGACAAGTGACTTTCGTGATCGTGTTCAATAATTCTGCAATACCAATCAGACATACATCACAAATACGGATTATCGCCACAGTGAATGGTAAGACCATTTAACCTATAATAATCAAACGCTTATTTGAATTTATCAGTCAAAAACGTAACTCAGATACCAATTTCAGGCATTTTATTGGCAACTTTTGAAAGCCAGTTTCACTTTTACTTCATCCAACTTGCGTGATATCGGCTAGCAAGGCGGCAAGCCCTTGCCTTACAATACGCGGGTTTATTTCTAGCCAAAGAGAAGCCTTACATGCCCTGGATCCAGCTACGTATCCACAGCAACAGTGAACATGCTGAAGCACTGAGCGACCTGCTGATGGAACTCGGCAGTGTGTCGATTACCTTCGAAGACGGTAAAGACACGCCCATATTTGAACCCAAACTGGGTGAAACACCATTGTGGGCCGACACGGTTGTTGTCGCCTTGTTTGATGCCGGTACTGACCTCACGCCAGTGGTAGCCGAGTTGCAGCAACTGCCGTTTCTGCAACAACAGTTCAACTACAAAATCGAACAGATCGAAGACAAAGACTGGGTACGGGAATGGATGGATAACTTTCATCCCATCCAGTTTGGTCAACGGTTGTGGATCTGCCCCAGTTGGCGCGAGATCCCAGATCCGAATGCGGTTAATGTGATCCTTGACCCAGGGCTAGCTTTTGGTACTGGCACCCACCCTACCACCGCCTTGTGTCTGCAATGGCTAGACAGCCTGGAACTGCAAGATAAGGAAGTGATCGACTTTGGTTGTGGCTCCGGTATTCTCGCCGTTGCCGCCCTGAAACTCGGCGCTAAATCGGCTATTGGTATCGATATCGATTATCAAGCCATCGACGCCTCCCGCGACAATGCCACCCGCAATCAGGTGATAGACCGGCTTAGCCTGTACTTGCCGCAAGATCAGCCACAAGGCATTCAAGCCGATGTGTTAGTGGCCAACATTCTCGCCGGGCCACTGCGGGAACTGGCACCACAAATTGCATCGCTGGTTAAGCCTGGAGGCAAGCTAGCGTTATCAGGTTTGCTTAATGAACAAGCCGAAGAACTCCGCGAAATCTACAGCGAGTGGTTTACCATGGACGCCGCTGCTCACAAAGAAGACTGGAGCCGCTTGACAGGAGTACGCAAATCGCTGTAATAGGCCGCCAAGGCACGCCAGCACTGACTTCGAAGGATCTAAAAGTCAAGAAAAAAGTTTTGCTTTAGGTTATTTATTGACCTTTTCATGGCTAGCAAAAAGGCGTACTATGGCGCCCCTTTGAAGCGCTAGGTGAAACCGCGAAATGCAAATTGGCCCCTATCAACTGACAAACCAGCTGATCGTGGCACCAATGGCAGGTGTCACCGATCAGCCCTTCCGTAATCTCTGTCTCCGTTATGGTGCTGCCATGGCAGTGTCAGAGATGCTTTCGTCCAATCCTGAGTTATGGGATACGGACAAAAGTCGCCAGCGTATGAGCCATTCCGGCGAGGAAGGCCTACGCTCGGTACAAATTGCCGGGGCAGATCCCGATGACATGGCTTGGGCCGCCCGCTACAACGTAGAGCAAGGTGCCCAGATCATCGATATCAACATGGGCTGCCCAGCAAAAAAGTGAATAAGAAGCTCGCGGGCTCAGCCTTGCTGCAATCACCGGAATTGGTGCAACGTATCCTAGATGCGGTGGTAGCAGCAGTGGATGTACCTGTAACGCTGAAGATTCGCACGGGTTGGGACCCAGAACACAGGAATGGTGTTCAAATCGCCCAGATTGCTGAAGAGAGTGGCATTACCGCCTTAGCGGTACATGGCCGTACTAGGCAAGACCTGTACAAGGGAGAAGCCGAATACGACACCATCAAGGCAATCAAACAGAATGTCTCGATACCGGTTATCGCCAACGGAGATATCACCTCACCGGAGAAAGCCCGCTTCGTGCTGGATTACACTGGCGTGGATGCTCTGATGGTAGGCCGGGGCGCACAGGGACGACCGTGGATTTTTAAAGAGATCCAGCATTACCTGGACACCGGCAGTTTGCCGGCACCTGTAGACAATGCTGAAAAGCGTCAAGTGATGCTGGAGCATTTGTCCAAACTGTATGATTTATATGGCGAATATAAAGGCATTCGCTTCGCCAGAAAGCATATAGGTTGGTATCTGAACCAGGAAGAACAGCGCCAATTTCGGGCTGAGTTTAATCAGCTGGAAAGCGCTGCCGAACAGTGCTCCATGGTGGAACACTATTTTGATGAATGTGTACTAGATAAATAAGAGCAGAAACGAATGTTTGATCAGACAACTCACACAGAAGCTCATCCGCTTACCGTAGGCAAAATTGAAACCGCAAACGGCACCATCAAGCCACAGCTGCTGCGCGACGCCGTAAAACGCGCTGTTAGCAACTTCTTCTCGCAGCTGGATGGTCAGGAAGCTCAAGAAGTATATGAAATGGTGCTTTGCGAAGTCGAAGCCCCTCTGCTTGATATCATTATGCAGCACACCCGTGGCAACCAAACTCGTGCCGCCAACATGCTGGGTATCAACCGCGGCACCCTGCGCAAGAAACTGAAAAATACGGCATGAACTGATATTGAATCAGTAACATATTGTATTTAAAGAAAAGGCCAGTCATTGCGACTGGCTTTTTTGCATTTTGAACCCACATTTAAACCCACACATGCTTTTTCACTCACATTAGAAAATATCTCCCTACCCACCAGAAAAATACCTTACAGTTAGTCAATCACATCGACTAGAAACCTAATATGGACATCCTCGACAAGTACGAACTAAAGGAATGGTGGAACACAGCACTAACAACTGAACAACGCGATCAAATATCCCGCGACTATCAGCCAATGGGCTACCCGACAGGTGAGCGTTATCTCTACGCAAAGCTGGTAGGGAAGGAATATGGCGAAACAGGTAAATGCTGTTTACTGGACGTCTTAGCGTGTGTGGCAAAGGATGACGCGAAAGACATCATCAGGAACAAAACCGAGCAAGCGGTAAAAGAGGCTCTTAGCCTGACTAAGCGAAATTACATAGATATTCACTTAGCCCTAGCTGGTTTAATTAAATATCATTACCGTTTGCGGAATGATCAAGCTCATTATGAAAAGGCCAAAGAGTTTTGCTTATTGCAGATATCTATTTCTAGTAAATTAGTCAAAAAATTTCGTTATCCCGAAAAACCGAAAGAACTAAAAGGGCTTCATAAATTAACGGGTATGACACATCCCTATTATGATGAACCTCAAATTCTGCCTTCACATACAGGTTACAAACAACTTGCTATCATTCTTGAAAAAGAAGGTGATCTACAAGGTGCGCTTGAGCTGTCACAAAAGGCGTTAAAGCAGGGATGGACTGATGATAATGAAAAGCGAATAGCGAAACTAACAGCTAAACTTGCCAAGCAAAAATAGCTTTTTTATCGAGTAAGAAAACTCGCGCTAAAGGTGTCCGAAAATTCCCTTAGCGATGTCAGAAAATGGGCAGCTAGTGATGTCGGAAAATTCTGCCTTAATGCGTCCGAAAACTCACAAGGCCATGGTGTAGCAGATGTTAGGTGCTAGCCTTTACACATGCACCTCACCAGTTTGAAGGTTAATTTGTCTTAAGTTGGCTGCCGATTGGAGCTTCCGTGTAAGAGTAATTAACTACAACACCATCTTTAATCAAAACGTCTAATTGCTTACGCAAGCCTGTGGTGTTCACATCCACCGAAAATACATAACTCTTAGCTTTTGAGGTTACATCGGTGTAAAGGTATCCCCAACGCTCACTGTTTTCATCTATAACCGTTTTAGTAAATGGCTGTCCCATTAAGATTTGTAATTCATCGGCGCTGGTCTTGCCTTTCACTATGCTTGTCACTTTAGTCGCGTCAAAATCTGCACCAGTTGTCATATGTGAAGTAGCGCAACTCGTAAGTATCAACGCAGCAACGGCAAAAATAATATTGCGATTCATATTTCCTTCCTTGGTTGAGGTTTTGGATTCTAACTTATTG